>JAHDXW010000084.1 GCA_023383015.1 Paracoccaceae bacterium | reverse complement strand
TCGGCAAGGGCGGTCACCGGCGCCGCGCCGCCGGTGGCACCGGCACCGGCGCAACCCTCGCCGCCCGCGGCGGCGCCGCCCGGCCGCCGGCCGCCGCGCCGCGGCCGGCGGTACGGGCGCTCATCCGCGCGTGGCGCGGGCAAGGCGCGCCACCGTGTCGCGCGCGCGCCCCGAATCGATGCTCTCGCGGGCGATCTCGACCCCCCCGCGCAACCCGGCCGCCCGTCCCGCCACCACCAGCGCGGCAGCGGCGTTCAGCAGCACCGCGTCGCGGTAGGCGCCGCGCTCGCCCTCGAGCAGGGCCCGCAGGGCGGCTGCGTTGAGGGCCGGGCTGCCGCCCAGGATCGCCTCAAAGGGATGCACCGGCAGCCCGGCATCCTCGGGGTGCACGGTGAGGCTGCCGAGCGTCCCGCCCGCGAGCGTCGCCACCGCGCTCGGCCCGGCGATCGACAGCTCGTCGGTCCCGTCCGAGCCGTGCACCACCCAGGCCGCCTCCGAGCCCAGCGCCAGCAGCGTCTCGGCCATCGGTCGGATCAGCCGCTCGGCGAAGGCGCCCGACAGCTGCCGCCGCACCCCGGCGGGGTTGGTCAGCGGGCCGAGGATGTTGAAGATCGTCCGCGTGCCGAGCTCGGCGCGGGTGGACATGACATGGCGGATGGCCGGATGGTGCATCGGCGCCATCATGAAGCCGATCCCGGCCTCGGCCAGCGCCCGCTCGACCACCTGCGGCCCGACCATGACGTTGACGCCCATCTCGGTCAGCGCATCCGCCGCGCCCGACCGCGATGACAGGTTGCGGTTGCCGTGCTTGGCCACCGGCACCCCGGCACCCGCCACGACCAGCGCCGCGGCGGTGGAGATGTTCAGCGTCCCCTTGCCGTCGCCGCCGGTGCCGACGATGTCGATGGCACCCGCCGGCGCGTGCACGCGGTTGCAGCGCGCCCGCATCACCGAGGCGGCGGCCGCGTATTCGTCCACCGTCTCGCCGCGGGTGCGCAGCGCCATCAGCAGCCCGCCCATCTGTGCCGGCGTCGCCTCGCCCTCGAAGAGGATGGCGAAGGCCGCCTCGGCCTCGGCGCGCGTCAGCGGCCGCTCGCAGGCCACGGCGATCAGCGGCTTCAGCGCCTCGCTCATGCCGGCACCGCGACGCGGGCAAGAAAGTTGGCCAGCAGCGCCTGGCCGGCCTCCGAGGCGATGCTCTCGGGGTGGAACTGGACGCCCTCGATCGGCAGCGTCCGGTGCGCCAGACCCATGATCGTGCCGTCCGCGGTCCAGGCGGTGACCTCGAGGTCGGCCGGCAGCCCCTCGCGGGCGACCACGAGCGAATGGTAGCGGGTGGCACGGAAGGGCAGCGGCAGCCCGGCGAACACCCCGCGGCCGGTGTGGTGGATCGGGCTCGTCTTGCCGTGCACCGGCACCGCCGCCCGCACCACCCGGCCGCCGAAGGCCTGGCCGATCGCCTGGTGGCCGAGGCAGACGCCAAGGAGCGGCGTGCCCGTCTCGGCCGCAGCGAGGACGAGCGGCAGCGAGATGCCGGCCTGCACGGGCGTGCAGGGCCCGGGCGAGATGACGATCGCCGCAGGCCGGCGCGCCATCGCCTGCTGGACGTCGAGCGCGTCGTTGCGGTGCACCTCCACCTCGGCGCCTAGGGTGCCGACGGCGTGGACGAGGTTCCAGGTGAAGCTGTCGTAGTTGTCGATGAGCAGGATCATGGCGCTGGCGCTCCCCCCGGGGCGGTGCGGCACGCGGAAGGGGTGTAGCTTGCCCGCACGCCGCGGTATAGATGCCCGCAGGCCGCGCCGCGGGTCAAGCCCGGGCGCGGGCGCCGCGGGCGGCGCCGGCGGGCAGAGCGGGAGAGGCCAGGGTGGCACGGGGCGTGGGCGCGGGGCTGGTCGCGGGCGGGCTGGTGGCGGGGGCCGCGCTGGTGGCCGCGCTGCTGCTCGCCCCGCCGCCGGCGCCGCCTCCCGGCCAGTCGCCGCCATCCCAGTCGCCGCCCGGACCGCCAGCCTCGCCGCCCGCCGGCGGCCCGCCGCCGCAGCCGGTCGACTCACTTCCCCCGGCCGCCCTGCCGGCGCCGCCGGGGACGGCGACACCGCTCCCCCCGGCCGCCGAGGCGCCGCCGGCGGCGGCAGCACCCGCGGCCCCGCCGCCCTCGCCCCCCGCATCCGCCGCCGGCCCGGCAGCGGGCGGCGATGCGCCGCCGCCGCCGGCCGCGACGGACGCCCCCCCCGGCGGGGAAGCCGCGCCGCCGACCGCC
>JAHDXW010000083.1 GCA_023383015.1 Paracoccaceae bacterium | reverse complement strand
CACAGCGGCGGCCGCGGCGCCGCGGAGCCCGCCGAATGACCGCCGCGGCTGCCGTCCCGGTCACCGACCCGGGGCGCCGGCCGGGCCGGCGGCGCGGCCGCGGCCCGCTGATGGTGATCGCGCTGCTGTTCGCCGCCGCCGCGCTGATGCGGCTGGCCAGCGGCTTCGGCGCCGCGGTGGCGATGATCGAGGCCGGGCCCGCGCCCGCCGCCGCCGCAGCTGCCGCCCCGCCCGCCGAGGCGCCACCACCCGAGGCGCTGCTCGCCGCCCTGCGCGCCCGGGAAGAGCGGGTCACCGCGCGCGAGCTCGCGCTTGCCGACCGGGTCGCCGCACTCGGTCGGATCGAGGACGGGCTGGCCGACCGGCTGGCCGCGCTCGAGGCCGCCGAGGCCCGGCTCGCAGCCACGCTGGCGCTGGCCGAGCGCGCCGCCGAGGACGACGTCGCCCGGCTGACCGCGGTCTACGAGGCGATGAAGCCGGCCGAGGCGGCGCGGCTCTTCGGCGAGATGGCGCCGGACTTCGCCGCCGGCTTCCTCGCCCGCATGCGCCCCGAGGCCGCCGCCGCCGTGCTCGCGGGGCTGGAGCCGCAGCGGGCCTACGCCATCAGCGTCCTGCTCGCCGGCAGGAACGCCGGCGCGCCGCGGCAATGAGCGGGCGGGGCATCGCCATGGCGCGCTCTCGCCGGCCCCGCGCCGGACGCCCCGCCACCCGGCACCCCGGCACTCCGGGGTTGCGCGCATGATCGGCATCGTCGGCATCGTCATCGTCTTCGCGATGGTGTTCGGCGGCTATCTCGCGGCCGGCGGCAAGCTCGCGATCATCCTGCATGCGCTGCCCTTCGAGCTGATGATGATCGCCGGCGCCGGCACCGGGGCGTTCCTGATCGCCAACAGCGGCGCCGCCGCCCGACACACGCTGAAGGACGTGGCCAAGGTCTTCCGCGGCGCGCGCTGGAAGGCGGCCGACTACCGCGACCTGCTGTGCCTGCTGTTCGAGCTGGTGCGCCTCGCCCGGGCAAGCGCGGTCGCCCTCGAGGAGCACATCGAGGCACCCGACAGCTCGGTGATCTTCGGCCGCTACCCGCGCATCCGGGCCGACCACGAGGCGGTGGCGCTGATCTGCGACACGCTGCGCGCCGCGGCGATGAACTACGACGACCCCCACCAGGTCGAGGAGGTGCTGGAAAAGCGGATGACCGCGAACCTCCACCACGCGCTGCACCCCGCCCATGCGCTGCAGTCGGTGGCCGACGCACTCCCCGCGCTCGGAATCGTCGCTGCGGTGCTGGGCGTCATCAAGACCATGGCGGCGATCGACCAGCCGCCGGAGATTCTCGGCAAGATGATCGGCGGCGCGCTGGTCGGCACATTCCTCGGCGTCTTCCTCGCCTACGGCCTCGTCGGCCCCTTCGCCAGCCGGCTGAAGTCGGTGGTCGAGGAGGACGCGCATTTCTACCAGCTCATCCGCGAGGTGCTGGTGGCCAACCTGCACCACCACCCGACCGCGATGTGCATCGAGGTCGGGCGCCAGAACACGCCCCACCACCTGCGCCCGGGCTTCGGCGAACTCGAGGACGCGCTGAAGGCACTCCGCCAGGAGGCCGCGTGAGGGCGCGCGGCATCACCTCCGGCTTCGCCCGGATCCGGCTGCGGCGGGCGGCGGCTTGCGGCCGCCGCCTCGCGCCGGTGGCGGGGCTGCTGGCCGCGGGCTTCCTGGCGCTGCTCGCCGGGCAGCCGGCGGCGGCCGAGACGGCGCGCGTGCGCGGCGGCGAGCACGCGGGCTTCACCAGGCTGACCGTCGAGCTCATGCATCCCGCCGCCTGGGAGCTCGGCCGCAGCCCCGCCGGATACCGGCTGCAGATCGGCCGGCCGGAGGTCGCCATCGACCTTGGGGAGGCCTTCCGGCGCATCGGGCGGGCGCGGGTGGCAGGGCTCTCGGCGTCGGGTGCCCGGCTCGAGGTCGTGCTCGCCTGTGCGTGCCATGCCGTGGCCACCACCGACCGGCCGGGCCTCATCGTGCTCGACATCCGCGACGGTCCGCCGCTGGCGGGCTCGCCCTTCGAGCGGCCGCTCGAGGCGGGCGCCTCCCGCCGGCGCCCGCGCCCGCGCCCGACCTTGGCAGGGCTGGCCCTTCCCGGCCAGGCACCGGCCGCGCCCGACCCCTTCCTCGCCACCTACTGGCGGCGCGCCGGGGTGCAACCGCCGCCGGTCCCGGCTACCGCCGCCGGCCCCAACGCTACCGGGGCGGGGCTTGCGCCACCGGGCGCGGGGCCCGGGCCGGCCGCGGCC
>JAHDXW010000082.1 GCA_023383015.1 Paracoccaceae bacterium | reverse complement strand
ATGCCGACCAGCAGGCCGAGTTCCCGGGCGACCGCTTCTTCGAGTTCGTCCCCGCGTTGCAGGAGGCGGAGATCCGCCTGCCGAGCAGCTGATGCGACATCCCTGCTGGGCGACGCGGCTGGCGGCGCTGCTGTCGGGTGCGGAGGCGCGTCCGTTCGATCCGCCGCGCTGGACCTGCGCCGCCTTCGCGCTCGCCGCCGTCGAGGCGGTGACGGGGGTGCGGCCATCGTTCCGCGTCCTGCCGTCGCTCGCAGCGTCTGCGGACAGCGCCGGCTTCCCGCGCATCGCGCCGCTGTTCGCGCGCGCGGGCGATATCGCCCTGGCGGGCGACCCGCCGCGCTTGGGCGTCGTCGCCGATGCCGGGCGCGTCGCCTTCGTCGGCCCGCACGGCCTCATGCGCGAGCCGATCACCGCCTGCACGCTTGCCTGGCGGATCGGCTGATGCCCGCTGCGGTGCCGATCATCGCGGTGGTGGCGGCCGGTGCCGTCTCGGCCGCGGTGGGCGGCGGCATCATCGGCGCGCTCGCCGCTGCCGGCACCGCGATCGTGGTCAGCGCGATCGGCCGCTCGGTGCTCCCCCCGCCGAAGCCGAAGCTGCCCGCGCTCAACCTCGCCGCCCCCGGTGCCGGGCGCACCCAGTCGCTGCGCCAGCCGATCACCGAGCACCGCATCGTGCTCGGCCGCGCCAAGGTCTCCGGGCCGATCGTGTTCCTGCACTCCGCCACCGACGACGAGGGCCGCGAGTTCGGCTTCTTCCACATGGTCGTGGTGCTGGCGGCGCACCGCGTGCGTGCGATCGGCGAGGTGTTCCTCGGCGACAAGCCCGAGACCGACGCGAGCTTTGCCGGGCTGGTGCGGATCGACCGCCATCTCGGCGATCCCGACCAGCCAGCCGACGCGAACCTGCTCGCCGAGATCCCGGACACATGGACCGCGGATCATCGCGGCCGCGGGCGTGCCTATCTCGCGGTGCGGCTGAAGCTGAAGAACGCTGCCTTCCCCTCCGGCCCGCCGAACGTGAGCGCGATCGTCGAGGGCGCGGACACCATTCTCGATCCGCGCAGCGGCGCCACCGGCTGGTCGGACAACGCCGCACTCTGCCTCGCCTGGTACCTGACCGCCCCGTTCGGGTGGAAGGCTTCGTGGCACGACATCGACCTGCCGTCGCTGATCGCCGCGGCGAACGTCTGCGACGAGCTGGTCGGCACGCGGGCGGGCGTGCACGAGCGGCGCTACACCGTGAACGGCACGCTCTCGCTCGCCGAGGGCAAGATCGAGATCACCCGCAAGCTGGTCGCGGCGATGGCGGGCGCCCTGGTGGTCTCGGGCGGGCGGTTCTTCATCCATGCCGGCGCGCCGGCGCTGCCTGCCGCGACGCTGCGCGGGGACGACCTCCGTGGCGACGTCACGATCGCGAGTGCGCGGCCGCGACGGGATCTCTTCAACGGCGTGCGCGCGGTCTACGTCGATCCGGCGAAGACCTGGCAGCCCACGGACGCGCCGCCGCTGCTGGCGTCGAACTACGTCGCCGAGGATGGCGGCGAGGCGATCTTCCGTGACCTCGAGTTCCCGCTCACCACCTCGGTCAGCACGGTGCAGCGGCTGATGAAGATCGAGCTCGAGCGCACCCGCCGCCAGCGCTCGGTGGCGTTCCCGGCCAGGCCCTCGGCGCTGCGGCTGCGCCCCTGGGACGGGGTGACGGTGGCGCTCGACCGCGTGCCGTCGTTTCCCGCCCGCGTGACCGGCTGGTCGCTCGCGCCCAAGGGCGGGGTCGATCTGGCACTCGCCGAGGAGGATCCCTCCGTCTGGGACTGGGACGCGAGCGTGGACGAGCGCGCGGCCGGCGACAGCCCGAGCGTGGTGCTGCCCAACCCGAGCATCATCGCGGCGCCGGCGAGCATCGCGGTGGCGACGCCGCAGGGCGTGGTGTTCGCCGCGCTCGGCGTCTCGTGGGAAGCCGTCGGCTCGGCGTATCTCGCGGGCTACGAGCTCGAGGTCCAGCCGCAGGGCAACGTGCTCTGGCAGGGCTTCGCGTCCGGGCTGACGGCCACCAGCGCGACCGTGCCGACGAACGTGCCGACCGCCTTCCGCGTGCGGGCGCGCTCGACCAGCGGTGCGGTCTCTGGCTGGCGCACGGCCGGGATTCCCGGCCTCGTCGCGTCGCCCTCCGCGGATGGGATTGCGGGCGGCATTCGCATCGACGGCGGGTTCCCGGCCGATGCCGCGACGCTCCAGGTGTTCGAGGCCACGTCGGACGATCTGGCGTCCGCGACGAAGCTGCCCGAGGAGCCCACCGCGCTGCCCTTCGATCGCACCGGCCTCGGGACC
>JAHDXW010000081.1 GCA_023383015.1 Paracoccaceae bacterium | reverse complement strand
GCGCATCCATCCATTCCTGCGAGAAGACTGCACCATCAAAGCCCGGGATCAAACAATCCGCTCCCACACGCCCTGCCGGCTCCATCGGTTCCAGCGATTGTAGATCGTGGTGTAAGGCCCGTAGACCGCCGGGCAGTCCTTCCAGCGCCCACCCGAACGCAGCATGTGCATGATGCCCGAGATCACCCGCCGGTCATCCACGCGCCGCGCGCCGCGCCGGCCGCTCGGCAGATGCGGCTGGATCGCTCCCCATTCCGCATCCGAAAGCCAGTAAACTTCCCGCTTCCTTGTCATTCGAACACCTCCGAACGGCACGGAATCAGATGCCTACAGCGCTAGCAAGCTCAATTGAGTTTCGTGCCTAGAGCGGCTGACGCCCGGATAAATCCGGGCTGCCGCTCTATCTGTTTGTTTTAGCCGCATTTATGCGACGCCAGACGATTCCGTCTGGCTGCAAAATGCTCTAACCGCCTGAGCCGCCGGTGATCTCGGGGCCGGCGTCGGGAATGCCGGTTCCGGTCAGGTCCTTGTCGGTCAGGACGGGCACCGTCACCGCGAACGGCGCGGCCTCGGCCGGCGCGGGGCCGTAAAGGCCGCGCCCGGCCTCGCGCGCGGCGCGCGCCTGCACGGCATAGCGCCCGTCGGCGGGGTCGGCTTGCGCCCAGCCCTGGGCGACCAGCCATTCGCCGGCGTCGACCTTGCCGAGACGGCACGGCGTCACCACCGCCTCGGCCGGCGGCGCGGGCGGCGTCACGCAGGCGAGCGCCCGGCCCCGCAGCCAGTTGCGGAAGGCGGTGCGGGCATGCGCCCCGCACGGCCAGGAGACGCCGGCGGAAACGCAAGTCTGGTCCTCCGGCGTCGGCAGCAGGCCGGCGAGCACGACCGTGTAGCCCATGGCGGTGAACGCCCCGGCCTGCGTCACCAGCGGCCGGTGCAGGGCCGTCTCCTTCGGCGGCCCTTCGGAAGGGGCGTGGACGCGGCCGATCGGGCTCAGCGGCTCGCGCGGCTCGATCCGCTCGAGGCTGTGCGGCGCGAGCGGCGGCGGCGCGACGATGTCCGGAGAGACGGGGCGCACCATGACGGCAGCGGCAGGCGCCGGCGGCGCGGCCGCGCGCCCATCCCCGGCCGCCTCGGCGATCGAGGGCTCTCCGCCGGGGCCGGCCATGTCGGGCGGCAGTGCGCGGTCGCGCAAGGCGGGCGCGGCCAGCACCAGCGCGCCGATGCCGCCAAGCGCGAGGACGAGAGCGAGCGGGCGCATCCGGCAGCGGCCTATTGGCTGGCCCAGACGATGCGCGCCAGCCAGACGATCTCGGCGGCGGGAATCAGGCGGTCGGGGTGGTCGGGGTTGAGCGAGACCAGCTCGACATGCTGCGCCGTGCGGTTGGCGAGAACCTTGGCCATCACCTCGCCGGTGACGGTCTTGGCGACGATGCGGTCGCCCTTGCGCACCCGCGCGCCCGGCTCGACGATCAGGATGTCGCCGTCGCGATAGAGCGGCAGCATCGAATCGCCCTGGACCTGAAGCGCGTAGGCGTTCTCGCCGGAGCCGGCGGCCGGCAGGCCGATCTCTTCCCAGCCCTGGCCGACGGGGAAGCCGCCATCGTCGAAGAAACCGCCCGCCCCGGCCTGCGCGAAGCCGATCAGCGGCACGGAAGCGCGCAAGCGGGCGGGCAGCGCGGCGCCGTCCTCGACCAGCGCCAGCAGATCGGCCAGCGACGCGCCGGTCGCCTCCATGATCTTGGCCAGCGATTCGGTCGAGGGCCAGCGCGGCCGGCCGTCGGCGGAACTGCGCTTCGACCTGTTGAAGGCGGTGGAATCGAGGCCGGCGCGGCGGGCAAGGCCGGATGCCGACAGCGAATGGCGCGCCGCCAGCGCATCGATCGCCGCCCAGACTTTCTCATGCGAGAGCATGGTGCCCTCCGGAAAAAAGGAAAAAATACCTCTTTCTACGTAAAGCCAGAATGGACGGCTGGCAAGCCGTCCTGGCGGGCGGGCGGCGTGAAATCCCGCTCCTTCGCCGCCCTCGAGTTGCCGGCGGCGGCCGTGCCGCCTATCAATATCCGAAACGGATCATTGCCGGAGACGACGACATGGCCGCCCCGCTCCTTTGCTGCGTCAGTGCAAGCGCCCATGCGCGGCCCGCCGTCGAACTCGCCACCGCGCTGGCCAAGGCCCTGGAGCGCCCTCTCGTCTTCCTTCTCGTCAACCAGACGCGGCCGGCGAGCGGCTATCGAGACATCCGGACGATGAGCGAGACCGAGGCGCGCGACGTCCTCGACATCGCCCTGCGCTATGCCGAGGCGAACGGCGTGCGCGACGCCCGCCCGGCGCTGGTCGAGGCGCGCGACGTGGCGGAAGCCATCCTGAATTTCGCCGGGGAAAGGAAGGCCGGGCACATCGTGGTCGGCACCGGCAACCCGCCCTTCATCGGCCGGCTGCTGCTCGGCTCGGTATCGC
>JAHDXW010000080.1 GCA_023383015.1 Paracoccaceae bacterium | reverse complement strand
CCCTTCGACTGGTACTGGAACGCGGTCTCGCCCGCGCTCGGCGCCGGGGCCGGTCGCTTCCAGACGGCGCTGGCGACGCTGTCGGCGGGGCCCGACGGCGCGGCGGTGCCGTCGCCGCGGCTGGCCGAGCTGCAGGCCATCGCCGCCGCCCACGGGCCGGCGATCCTGGCCGCGACCGTGGGCAGGCAGGTCTCGCCCGCCCTGGTGGTGGCGGTGATCGGGATCGAATCGGGTGGCCGGCCGGCCGCGGTCAGCCCCAAGGGGGCGACCGGACTCATGCAGCTCATTCCCGCCACCGCCGAGCGCTTCGGTGTCACCGATTCGACCGACCCGGCGGAGAACATCAAGGGTGGCGTCGCCTACCTCGACTGGCTGATGGGCCAGTTCGGGCGCGATCCGCTGATGGTTCTGGCGGCCTACAACGCCGGCGAGGGTGCGGTGCGCAGCCATGGCGGGGTGCCGCCCTTCGCCGAGACCCGCGCCTATGTGCCCAAGGTGCTGGCCGCCTGGTCGCTGGCGCGGGGCCTGTGCCTGACGCCGCCGGAACTCGTGTCGGACGGCTGCGTCTTCCGCGTTGCCGCCACCGACTGAGGCCCCTCAGCGCAGCCAGAGGCCCTCGCGCCGCAGCTGGTTGCGGATCGCCTGCTCGCGCCGGGGCAGGCTCGAGCGGTCGAAGAGCGCCCGCGCCCTGCGGCCGCGGCCCTGGAAGATCATCCGCCGGAACGGCTCGTAGGCCTTGAGCACGCGCTTGACGGGGTTCGGGGCCGCCACCTCCTCGAGCAGGTCCACGACCGCGTCATCCTCGCGGGCATAGAGCAGGGGAAGCGCCCGCCAGTGGCAGCTGACGCGGCCGTCCATCAGCCCGTCGGGGATGCCGACATCGGCCGGCCTGCCGCCGCCGAAGCCGTGGATGACGAGCGGCAGCGCCACCTGGTCGAGCCAGGGATCGAGCGGCTGCAGCGCCAGTTCGGGCGGGGGCGAATCGCGGATCGCCAGCGCGATCTCGAGGAAGCTGCGCCCGAAGCTCGGCCCGCAGCGGAAGTGGAACCAGCCGGCGTTGAAGTAGAGGTAGCGCTCCCAGTATTCGTCGGGCTGGGTGCGGTCGAGCGAGCTGTCGAAGTCGAGGCCGAAGCGGTCGTAGAGCGACCGCCAGATCGCGCCGTAGCCCGGACCGTAGAGCTCGGGCACGGGCCAGGTGCCCTCGCGCCGCATCGACGCGGAAGGTCGGTCAAAGTCGAAGGGCACCGTCGCCGGCGGGGCGAGCAGCAGCGTGTCGGTGTCGAGGAACAGGAACGGCTCGCCGGCGGGCAGCGCGAGCAGGGCCTCGATCTTGTTCCCGTGCGGGTAGCTGGCGCCGAAGGCCTGCGACTCGAAGGGCAGGAAGCTGGCCCCGAACTCGGCGAGCAGGCCGCGCACGGGGGGCGAGATGCGCGGGTCCGACCGCCACAGCGGGCCCGGCTGCGGTTCGGCGAGGACGAGGCGGTGGCGGCCTTCGGGGTCTGCCCGACGCAGCGAGGCGGCCAGCAGCACCGCCTCGTGCTCGAGCCGGCCGGCCTGGACGACGGCGAGGATCGTGAAGGCGCGACCGGGTTCGGGGGTTGCGGCCATGGGTGAAGGACTCTTTACTCTGGCCCCTGTCTAGCGGCAGCCGCCGGGGGCGGCCAGCACGGAGAGGAGGAGGATGCGGGATGCGTGGCATAGGGGTCGCGGCGGCGGTTGCGGCGCTGGCGGTCGCCGGGGTGGCGGCGGCGCAGTCCTTAACCACCGCCGCCGAGGTGCGGCCGATCCTGACCATGACGAAGTCGGCGTGGCTGGCGCTGGCGGTGATGGACGGGCGCGACCTGCTCTACTTCACGCATCTGGAGAGCTGGCGCTGCGGCGTCGCCGAGGTGCGCTATTCGGTCAACTCCGGCGCCGCCGACACCCGCCGCGAGATGGAGCCCTGCTACCGTGAGAGCCCCGATCCCAATGCCCTGAAGCTCGAGGGGCACCTGCCCTACATCAGCCTTCCGGAGGGCACGGTGCGGACGGTGGCGGTGGTGGTGGTCTACGAGGACGGCGTGACCGACCGCATCGACGTCAGCCGCGCCGACATCCTGATGCCGTGACGGCAGGGGCCGGACGGCGGGCGACGGGCGCAGGGAGGGCGGCAGGCGATGACGGCTGAGCGGTCATACCAGCTGTCGGTCTTACCGATGATGGACTGGACGGATTACATATAAAAAACAATGCTTTGCAAGGCCTCGTGTGCACTAGATGTTCCCGTTTTGATCGCAAGATTTCGCGCTCTGGCGCAGGCCAGAGTAGGTCTTTTGGATGACTGGACCGACCGGCATTTTGGGGCTCTTGTGAAGGCCGGGAGGTGGGTAGCTCCGCCCCAGTTTTCCCGCTCCCGATCCGAGTGATGTTCCTAAGAAACGGATCGGGTGTACGGGGAAGCCGCGCTGACCCGCTGCGACGACTGGCCAACCTGCACAGGCCGAAAGGCGGCGGGGAACACTGACCCGGGCCTGGTTCTGGCCGAGGGATGCACCATGGCGGGATGAGTGACAAATTCGGACTGGGTCTCACGCCGGAACCGCCATGTTTGCTTGACGGTTGAAGACGGGCTCTGATGCACAAATCGGTTGAGAGGAAGAGCACCCCTATCCCCGGACAGACC
>JAHDXW010000079.1 GCA_023383015.1 Paracoccaceae bacterium | reverse complement strand
CTGCGCTTGGGCAAGCCCGCACCTGGTCGCGCATCACGGCGAATCCGCGAGCATCTCCGCGACCGTCGAACCCTCCGGCAGTAGGGCGAGCTCCTCGGCCGCCCGCGCCTGAAACTCCCTGCGGTACTCGACGACTGGTGGACACGTCCCTTGTCCGCCAACGTCAGAACTGACCGTCGCGCAGCCGCTCAGCCAGATCGTCGCGAGAACGAGGGCGACGCGCCGCAGCTTCGAGCATCCGTCGTTGGGCTTCATAGGTGTTCTCCATGGTTCTCGAGCCGCTCAGCCAGCCGTCCCGCTCGCTCGCCCGAGCGACGCAGCGCTAACAGGAACGACAGGATCGCCAGGGCGATGACGCCGTAGCGGAGCGCCGCGCGCGCCCACGCAGATCCGGCGAGCATGGCCAAGAGCCCGCCGATCACCGCCGCCCCCGGTTCCAATCGTCGAGACGGGCGTAGATCGTGACCGCGATCCCCCCGAGAGCGACGGCGATGAACACCCAGCGCAGGGTGTCGAGATACGGGACCAGCGGCAGGATGGCGGTCTGAGTCTCGGCGAGGACGCTTTGCGCGACCTCGACGCCAGCCGCGCCCAGCGTCGCCACGCCAGCCACGCCACCGCCTTTCATCGTGCGGCTCTCAGCCAGCACTTCGCGTGCAGGCGGAGTCTCCGATGCGAAGGCAGTCGCCCGGACCGGGAACCGCTCGCCCCACTGCCGTGCGGGGCCGAGGTCGACGTGCATGAACCCCGATCGCGGGTAAAACCCGAAGCCGAGGAATCCAACCTCGCGCGCGGCGGCCTCGAACGCCACGGGGTCGTGGTTCGCCATGGCGATGTCAAAGGCGGCGCCGTCGAGGTGCTTGGAGCGGGTCGCGCCGCCGACGGTGCGGTTGTGCTCTGGGCTGCGATAGGCGGAGTGGACGATCAGCGGCTTGCCCAGCCGGTCGCGCAGCGCCTGCAGCTTGTCAAGCGCGGGTTCGTTGATCAGCAGCTTGCCGGTGCCCCGGCAGGCGATCTCGGCCGGGCTGAAGTTCGGCCAGCGCCAGGCGCTCTCAGGCACGTCGCGCCAATGGCTGTGGAAGGTCGTCGTCATGGGGTCCTCCAAAAACGAAAACCCGCCTCGAGGGCGGGTCATTGCGGGCTGATGAATGGGGATGGGGAGCGGCTACGGGCCGCCGCCGAAAATCTTGAGCTTGATGGCTATGCCCGCGAGCAGCGCCAGCATGACGCCGGTGGTGATCATGCGGACGGCGGTCTGCATCGCGGTGCGGCGCACCAGCCGGATGCAGTCGACCAGGGAGCGCAGATCGCGGATATCGAGCGCCGCCTCGTCGCCGTCGAGGCCGACATCGGCCAGCGCGCGCTTCGCGCCTTCCTCTGCGGCCCGCGTCAGGATCGCCTCGAACTCGGCGTCGGGAATGCGCACGAAGCCCTCGGATCTGGGTGGTGTCATCGAATCCTCCTCCCGCCGCTCAGCCGACCTTGCAGCCCCAGAAGGACGTGTGATCGGCCGCGAAGTAGCCGTCCGCGACCCGGAAATACCCCTGCAGCTCGACGGTGTCGCCCGCAGTCAGCGGCACCATGGTCTGCAGCCAGATCGCGGTGGCGAGCGAGACGTGGGTGGCGGAGATTTCGCCGAGGGAGCCGCGGATTTCGGTCGTGCCGTTCAGCACCAGCCGCCCGCGCATGCGGGCCGTGGCGCTGGCGTTGACCTTGTAGAGCAGCGTCGCGCCGAAGAGGTAGGTGCCGTCGACCGGCGCCACGAAGTGGTTGTTGGCGGCGTCGAATGCGCCCTGATCGTTGTAGTCGGTGTTGTTCAGGCCGATCTTCGTCCAGGTGCCGACGCCTACGTAGTTGTCGTAGTTGGTGTACGCCTTGAAGCGCGGCAGGAGCGGCTGATCGACGATGCCGGTGGCGTTGTCCACACTGAGCCCGTCGAAGAAGGTGCTCCCATCGGCCGAGACCGCGAGGCGGAAGCGGTCGGAGCCGAACAGCCCCACGAGCGCCTTTGTCACGAAGCCGGTCTGCAGCGTCAGCCCGAGATCGTCGCCCGCAGCCTCCTTGTTCATGGTGTAGAACAGATCGCCGGTGCCGCCCTCGGCGACGGTCTTCGCCGTCCAGAGAGCCGCGTTCAGCTTGGCCGAGAACGGGTTCGACCCATCCGCCGTGGTCCCGAGCCCGAGCAGTGCCATGTTCTGCAACGCGTCCGGCGTGGTCCCGACCCAGCTTGCGCCATCGTAGACGAGCAGCAGGCCCTCGTCCTCGATCCATGCCCGCCAGCCGGTCCGTGGTGGCAGACGCAGCCATGAACCATCGGTCCAGACCGCCACGTTCAGGTCCCAGCCCGCCCAGTCGCCAGTCGCGCCCGAGGCGACGATATAGCGGTCGCCGTCGGTGGGGCTCGCTGGGGGTGCTGCCAGATCCCGGTCGAGCACCGAGAGCTGCACGAGACCGTCGAGGATCCGCAGCGCCTCGTTGTGGGTGACGTGCTTCTGGGCCTGCGCCGCCAGGATGTAGGGCAGCAGGAGATGGGTCGTGGCGTCGGACATGGGAAAGGCCTTCAGAACAAGAGCGTGGCGGTCTTGGGCGCGCCCCGCCCCACGAGGGCGGAGAGCTGGAAGATGCGGACGGTGAGGTTGTCGCCGGGGCCGAGCGGCGCGCCCCAATCGGCGCTCTGCTGGACGGCGGTGTAGACCGCGCTGGTGGTGGCGGTGCTCAGCACCCGCTTCACGGTGGC
>JAHDXW010000078.1 GCA_023383015.1 Paracoccaceae bacterium | reverse complement strand
TTCGATCAGGTCGTCCCAGGCGTCGGACTGGTAGCGGCGGTCCTGTTCCTCGCGGGCCTCCTCCAGCAGCGCCGGGTCATCGATCCACCAGATCGCGCCGGCGCGGAAACGGTGGACGGCTTCTGCCCAGAGCTGGTCCCGGTCGCGGGCGAGCGCAGCGATGTCGATGGCGCCGCAGCGGAGCGGCCAGAACCGACGGTTGCCGGTCTCGTCGCGCAGGTAAGTGTCGGGGTTCACGGTGCCCGCGAACACGCACTGGCGCGGCACCTCGACGGTGTAGCGGCCATAGGGCGGGCGGAAGCGGTCGGTGGTGCGGGTCAGGAAAGCCTTGATGCGCGAGACCTCGGCGCGACCAATGGCGTCCAGTTCGGCGATTTCCACGATCCAGACGCCCTGCATGTGCAGGGCCGCGTCCTTCGACCCGATTTCCGGCAGCTCGTCGGTGAACCACTCCTCACCGGCGAGCACCTTGATCGCCGTGGATTTGCGCGCGCCCTGCGGCCCCTCGAGGATCAGCATGTGGTCGGCTTTCACGCCGGGGCGGTAGATGCGGGCGACGGCCGAGATCAGCCAGAGTGCGCCGATAGTGTGATGGAACGCGGTGGGTTCGGCGCCGAGATAGGTGCTGGTCCAGGTCTCGATGCGGGGCGTGCCGTCCCATGTCACGGTGTCGAGCCAGTCGCGGACGGGATGGATACGCAGCTCGCGGGCGACGGCACCGACGGCGCGGCTGACGACCACCGGGGCCACGTTGATGCCGCGCAGCTGCAGCCATTCGGCAGAGCGGATTTCGTCGGCATCCTCCCAGGGGCGCGGGAGCGACGTGGCGACGCTGTCCCACGGCAGCGGCTGACGCACCACGATCTCCTGCCCGAAATCGTCGAAAGCGATACCGCCGGCGAAGGCGGGATCGGAGGTCAGCGCGACGATGACGTTGGCCTCGTTGCGCTCGGGCGCGCCGGCCAGATCGAGCCTGAGGCGCCTAAACCAGGCGGGCTTCGGGATCGGCGCATGCGGATCGCCCGTGGCGTTCACGCGGCGGCGGAGCTCGACCAGCTGCTGCGTCAGGACCGACATGCCGATGCCGGTTGCGGACTTGATCCGCGCGATAACCTGCCGTTCGGGCAGAGGATCGAGCTTCGCAAGCGCAATCCGTCCGAGCAGCGTGGACAGGGCTTCGAACTCGGGCGGATTGGTCAGCGCCTCGGCCGCGGCGATCAGGGTCGCGGGATCGTCGGCGGAAGCCACGATGGGGGCGGCTGTCTCCGGCTCGACCGGATCCCCGGTTTGCGGCTCAGCCGTGGTGTCCGCCGCGCGCGCGTAGTCCTCCGCACGCGCCCCGCGCTGAAGGTCGTCGTTGAAGTCGTCGCCATGGAGCGGGGCGACGATCTCGTTCGGGATGTCTGCGCGGTTCAGACGGTCCGAGAGCGTCGCTCCCGCCTGGCGGCCGGCGTCTCCGGCATCGGCATAGATGGTGACGCGACGAGTGCACTCGGGCCACTGGAACCGCGCCAGACCGTCGGCCGACAGCGCCGCCCAGACCGGTGTGCCGAAGAGCGCGTGCGCGGCGAGCGCCGTCTCGATGCCCTCGGCGATGCCGATGTGTCCGTCCTCCGGCATCGGGAACAGGCGAACCACGGCATCCTTCACGCTGCCGAGCATCTTCTTGCCCGGGGGCGCCTTCGCGCTGCCGTCGTCGAGCAGAAAGGTGCGGTGGATGCCCGGCGCGCGCTCCCCGTCCGGCAGCCGCAGGATCGCGATGAGGCCGGGCCAGCCACGGCAGCTGTCGAAGTCCGGAAGATCGGGATGGAACAGCAGGTCGGGCGAGCCGGGATCCGAGACCCCGCGGGCGCGCAGATAGGTTTCGCCCGGCGTACCCGCGATCGGCACGGCCCCGTCGACCAGCCGCGCGATCTCGGCAGAATGGTTGGGGCGAGCGCGCATGGGCGACGCTGGCGCAGGCTTCAGCACCGGATGGTTCATCCCCGCGAGCCGCGCCGCCTCGTCGAAGAGCGCGCCGTCGCAGAGCCCCGTCGCCTGCGCGATCAGGTCGATGGGGCCGGCCCGCTCGCCGGTGGCGTAGTCGAACCCCCAGCCGGCATAGGGTCCGTCGAGATGGATGGTGCAGGAACCCTCCTTGCGCGGCGGGCGCCCGGAGAGGTCCGCACAGCGCAAGGAACGACGGTCCCGCGCGAGCCGGGCCTCGGGGAAGAGCCCCGGCAACCAGTCGGCGGCCGTGCAGGCAAGCCGCTCCTTCACCGCCGCCAGATCGTGCCGGGTCTTCGGGACCGCGATGTCGTTGAGGTCGATCATCGCACCCCTCAGGCCAGCAGGACGAGCCCGCGCTCGGCTCGGGTGATCGCGGTGTAGAGCCAGCGGCGCCGGTCGATCTCGCTGCGGCCCAGCCCGTCGTCCCAGACGATCACGTTCTCCCACTGCGAGCCCTGCGCCTTGTGGGCCGTGATCGCCCAGCCGAAGGTCGCCTCGGTCAGCAGACGCTTCTCCTTGTAGTCCCGGTCGTGGCGCTTGTTGTCATAGGCGACGTGATCCTCAAAATGGCCCTTGTAGATGCGAAGCCGGCCCGGGCGCCCGCCCTGATCCGGCTCGCCGATGCGGCGCCCGTCTTCGCTGTGCACGACGGCCGAGAAGTAGAGGCTGCCCTCGTCGACGATATCCTCGAGCGTCACGAACATCCCGTTGATCAGCCCAAGATCGTTCTGGTTCTTCAGGCAGATGATCTTCTCGGCCGGCCCCGTGGGCAGCCAGGTCCCGCCGAG
>JAHDXW010000077.1 GCA_023383015.1 Paracoccaceae bacterium | reverse complement strand
CGAGGGCGGCCGCACCGTCGGCGCCGGCGTCGTCTCCAAGATCCTCGCCTGAACGGGAACAGCGGTGCAATCGAGCGCAGGCGCACCGCAGGGGGCGCCTGCATGCCCTGTCTTGTTAACGTCGTGTTAACTGCGCCCGTCCAGCATGCGCGCCATGCGGGTGTTGCGCCTCCCACTGCTCTGCATGCTCCTGGCGGTATCGGCACTGCCGGCGGTTGCGGACGGGCCATATTGCCGCGGTGCCGAGGACAGCCCGCTTTCGCTTCTGCTCGAACAGCGCACGAGGATCGACGATGAGCTGCGCCGGCGCGGTGTCATGCGAACCGGGAACCAGTTGGCCGGCGAATTGGCGGAGTTTCTTTTCGCGCGCACATTCGGATGGCAGTTGGCGCCGAACTCGCAGCGAGGCCACGACGCTGTGCATCGGGGAGTGCGCTATCAGATCAAGGCGCGGCGTGATTTCGGTCAGAGCGGGGCGCGCCAGCTCTCGGCCATTCGAAACCTGCAGGAGTTCGACTTTCTCGCCGTCGTCGTCTTCGACCGCTATTTCGACATCGTGACCGCAGCGATCATACCGGCCCGTCTGGTCGCGCAGGCTGCTCGGTTCGACGAATACACCAACAGTTATCGTTTCCACTTCGGCGACAATGTACTTGCCCTGCCGGGGGTAATCGACGTCACGGACCAGCTTGGCGGCGCGCTGGCTGAACCGCCGAGGCTTCATTAGCCGGCGATGTCGCGCGGTCTATCGAGAGCCTCCCGCCGGCCGGGCGGGTGGCGGTGCCGAGGATCGTGGTCCACACGGAAAGGATCGACCTTGACCCCGCCATCCGCGAGGGCGGCCGGACCGTCGGCGCCGGCGTCGTCTCCAAGATCCTCGCCTGACATCACCCCCCCGCCCGCCCGGGGTCGCCACGACCCCGGGCGCCCGCGGACCGGAGGGCAAGAGCCAACCCGGCACGCCGCTGCCGCCCGCCGTGCCGCCTGCGGCCAAAGCCTTCTTCCGTCCTGAAATATCCCACGGGGGGAGCGCGGGGGCGTGAAGCCCCCCGGGGCGCGACCGCGGGGCTGCGCGGCGACGGCGGGGCCGGGCGCGGCCGCCTACCGCACGAGCCGGCGGCGAAGCCACCGGCCGGCAAGCCACAGGACGGCAAGGGCGATCAGCGCGGCGGCCGCGGCCGCCGCCAGCCCCCATGCCGCCAGCCCGCTCAGCCCGGGCCGGACCGCGAAGGCGATCGGCTGGTGGACGTAGCCCGAGGCGTCCACCCGGCCGTCGTCGAGGAAGCCGCGAAGCAGGGTGGCGCGGGCCTCGGGCTGGATGGACCAGAAGCTCAGCGCATGCCCGCTGTCGGCCACCACGACGTGCCGGCCGCGCGCCAGCATCGGCAGAAGCTCCTCGGTCGCCTGGAAGACGGGCGTGCTGAAGTCGAGGTTGCCCGAGATCACCAGGGTCTCGACCGCCGAGGGCTGCGTGACGTCGTAGGGGGCGCCGGTCCCCGAGCCCGGCCAGCCGCGCAACAGCCCCGCGAGCATCCGCGACAGCGGCGCACCGAGCGCCGTCCCGCCGTCCGCGGCGGTGAAGCCGAGCCGCACGCCCGTGTAGTCGGCGGCGTTGCCCCCCATCGCCATCAGATGCCCCCAGCTCTTCGCGAAGCCGGGCACGAGCTGCCGCATCAGGACCGAGGCGAGGACAACCCCCGCCCGCTCGCCGGCCGCCGCGTCCTGCCAGAAATCCACCCCGGCGGCGCCGTAGAACGGCATCGGGCCCGGCGGCGGCACCGATTCGACCATCATCAGATAGCCCCCCAGGCGCACCGCATCGGCGTCGATGGCGATCCCCCAGAGGCGTTCGGGCAGGCCGGCCAGCACCGAGCGGACCAGCGCCGGCAGATCGGCGCCGCGCGCCGCGCAGCCGGCGTCGGCGGCGCAGAGCCGGCCGTACTCGGCCAAGAGCCGCTCGGTCACCGCCGGATCCCAGATGAAGTGGCCGGGCGGGTTGGCCGCGACGAGAATGGCCACGGGCCACCGCCTCGGGGTGGCGCCACATGTAGATGAGCTCGAGCCGCGTGCCGAAGCTGCGGCCGAGCAGGGCGACCGGCCCGTAGCCGAACCCCTGCCGCGCCGCCTCCATGTCGTCGACCGTCTGCGTCATGGTGTAGCCGGCAAGGTCGACCCCCTCGGCCACAAGCCGCGCCGCACAGGCCGCCGCCCCGCGCCCGTAGCTCTCGAGCGCCGGCTCGCCGAGGATCGGGCGCGGCGCGGCGCGCAGCGCCGCGGCGACCTCGGGGCAGTCGAGCGACACCTCGCCGTCGACGCCGCGGTAGCCGACCATGACGATGTCGTGGGTCTCGGCCAGCCCGTCGGAGGGCTCGCCGAAGAGGTTGGGCGAGCCCGGCCCGCCCTCGAACCAGAACACCGGCAGCCCGGCGGGGCTGCGGGCTGCCGGGATGCGGATGACCGGCAGGCCGATCAGCCGGCTGCCGGGGCGGTCGCGGTTCTCGGGCACCCGCAGCACCCAGCACTCGGCCGGCCGCGCCTCACCGTCGAGCTCGAAGCTGCAGTCGCGCCGATCCTGCAGCCCCGCCGCCGCCCCCGCCGAGGAGGAAACGGCGTGGAAGGCGGGCCGCGCCGCGGCCGGCCCGCCAGGGGCGACGAGAAAGAGAAGGGCGGGGAGGAGGAGGCAGGGGAGAAGCCGTGTGCTCATGGCGGTTGCCGGGCGCCGGCCGCCGCGCTGACCAATGGGGCGGCGGTGCCTCGCACTGGTTATCAGCCCTCCACGCCGCCGGCAAGCGCCCCGCGGGCGCCGCGCCGGCCCGGCCGCGGCGCCCGCAGCGCCGCCGCCGTGCGCGCCCCCGGGGCGCGGG
>JAHDXW010000076.1 GCA_023383015.1 Paracoccaceae bacterium | reverse complement strand
CCTGCGCCTTCAGCACCTCGTTCGCGGTCTTCGCCTGCAGGAAGGTCGTGCCGCCGCCGACCGCCGGGATCGCCAGCCCCTGTTCGCGGAGCGTGTCTCCGACCGCGGCCACCGCCGCCTCGGGGACCGGCTTCAGCTTCGGCGCTGGCGGCTTGCGGGTCTTTGACGGGTCCGTCGTCTCGGAACGCCTCGCGTCGCTGGCAGCTGCGTTGATGCTGCCGTCAGGATAAAGGACCAGCCGCTCGGCCGTCTTCGCTTTCTGGATCGCGCCACGCGACAACCCGACATGCGCGGCGTACTGGCGCTCGCTCATGCCCTGCATCGACGGCTCCGATTATCATTCAGATTCAAACGCTTATCGAGTTGATAAGCGTCGCGGACAGAGGGAACGTGTCTCCAGAAGGACGATGCAACTCGACCCAAGGAGCCACCCCGATGACCCGCCGCGCACAGGACAACACGAAAGCCCTCGACGCCTTCATCGCCGCCAAGACCGAGATCGACGCGATGCTGGAGCGGCTCGCCGCCCTCAGCGCGGAGCATTTCGAGACCAGCCCCGACGAGATCAACTGGGGCCATGTCGGCACCCTCAACCACTTCCGCGCCAAGCTGCGCGAGATCACCGACATGGCCTTCCACGAAGGCGAACACGCCGAATGACACGACCCGCTCCCGGTCCCGCCCGCCGACTGGCGGGCTCGACCTCGTAGAAGGGCTCGCATGCCGCGCGCCCCGATACGGGAGACGACAATGACCAAGCTTTCCGACACCCAAGCCCTGATCCTCAGCGCCGCCGCACAGCGGCCCGAGCATATCGCCCTGCCGCTGCCCGAGAGCCTGCGCGGCGGCGCAGCCGCCAAGGTGGTCGGCGCGATGCTCGCCAAGGGATTCCTCGAAGTGGTCGACGCCGACACGCGCAAGGGCGAACCCGTCTGGCGCGAGACCGGCGACGGCCACGGCACCACGCTGGTCGCCACCGATGCGGGCCTCGCCGCCATCGGCATCGAGACCGAGGACGCGAACCCCGCGCCTGCGGGCGCGACGGACGCGCCGACCGAGGAGCCCGTGCCGGACACCACCACCGAAACAAAACCCGCGCCCAAGGCGCGCACGCCGCGCGAGGGCACCAAGCAGGCCACGCTGATCGCCATGCTGCGCGCACCGGAAGGTGCGACCATTGAGGAGATCATGGCCGCGACCGGCTGGCAGTCGCACACAGTGCGCGGCGCGATGGCCGGGGCGCTGAAGAAGAAGCTCGGGCTCGAAGTGACCTCGGAGAAGGTCGAGGGGCGCGGGCGGGTCTACCGCTTGCCGGGCAACTGACGCAGCGCCGAACGCCGGTCTCTATGCCGCCGTCCCGCGTGGGGCGGCGGCTTCTTTGTGTAGCGTCGCCTCCGGCCAACGTGAAACGACGGGCTTCACGCACGATAGTCATATCTCTCGCGTGATAATTATACTTCACGCACGATATTGCATTTTCATGCGCAGCCCCTATCTTTCGTGTGAAGCGGGATGAAAGGCAGACACCTATGGCATTTCGAGCAGACGAGGCGGCACAGGACGGCTACGAGCGGGCGCGACGGATCTTGGTCCTGACGCCCGGGGTCGAAGCCGACCAGCGAGAGAAGGCGGACGGCGCGCTGCAGGACCTGATCGACGCGCATGGTCCGGTTGTGCGCGGGTATCCAACGTGGCATCCCTTGGTGCCGCAGGAAAATCCCCAGATGCCGGTGACGGACCCCAGCGACCGTTGCGGTTATCAAGGTCTGGACCACACGATCTATTTCGCACACGCGTTCGTTTCGTGCCCCTACGGAGATGGCTCAAAGATCATCGAGTCTGTCGAAGCGATGGAGCCCCATCCCTGCGCCACGATTACCGCCGAGCGGCTGGACGTTCCCTTTTACAATTCGGGTACTACGCCGATCCTCGTTCGCTGCGACTGGCACGAAGCTTTTCCCGAGCGCCACATGGTGCCCAAGAAGCTCGCCGTGCCGCTGATGATTCAGCAAGAGATGCGCATGTGGCACCGCGCTGAAGTCGGCGAGCGGTGGGATACGATGCGTCCCTACCTGCTCGGTGATCCCCATGGGTCGCGCTCATCGCTGTTCGTCAATCAGGAGACGGCGATGGCGATGAAGCGCGTCTACATGGCTATGGTGGAGTCCGGCATGTTCGGGCCGCTGCGAATGGACTGACGCGTCGTTCATCATCGCAGTCCGCGCGGTCGATGTTCGGGGCTATCGCACCCGTATTGCCTCGAACAGCCGCCGCAGGACGTAGGACCGCGCTATGCTCACCACGGTGAACACCGCGCCCATCTTCAGGTTCTGGGCCAGCGTCGTGTGCAGCCCGAAGATCGGAAAGATCAGGAATTGCGTGACCACGGCGACGCCGTAGCCGACGATCACGTTGGCGACGGACTCGACCAGCGACATGAGGCGGGACTGCTTCATGCCGCTGCCTCATCCATCGGCCAGCAGTTCAGCCGCCAGAGTTCGCAGCGCATGCGCCGCAACCAAGGGGACCACGCCGTTGCCACAGAGCCGAAGCCGGTCCACCCGGTGGGCCAGCCCATCAGCGCCTCGACGAACAGCGGGTTCAAGGTCCGGCGCGGCTCGGAGGTATCGCTGCCAGCCATCGACGTCACCAGGACCTGGCGGCCAAGCAGGCCGTTCACCGGCGTGTTCGCCAGTGTCGTCGCCCCGTCCTTGTGGTCCCGCGCCGTCGGCGTCATCCACATCCCGGCCGCGTGGGTCAGGTCCGCTGTCCGCCGGTTGCCCGCGCTCGGCTTGCAGCCGTCGTTCGCCATCGGCGTCGGCCAGTCCCGCGCCATCCGGTCCAGATCCTTCTCGTCGCGCCGTTCGCCACCCCGGCTGCGGAAGTTGTCGATCTGCGGCGTCGGCCACATCGCGGCTGTCGTCGCGAGGTTCATGCCGTGCTGACCCGCTGCCTGCGACGGCGTCGGCTTGGTCTGCCGGTTCTCGTTGGCGCTGGCGCGGGGTGT
>JAHDXW010000075.1 GCA_023383015.1 Paracoccaceae bacterium | reverse complement strand
GGGCGCGGCGCCTGCGCCCGGAACGGGATTGTTCCCGGCGGCGTCGCGGCATCGGCGGCAGGGGCACCGGCGGCAGGGGCATCGGCGGCAGGGGCATCGGCGGCGGCGGGCGGGGCCGGCCGTGGCGCCGGACGCAGGCCGGCAAGTCCGGGCAGGGCCTCGAAGGGGTCGAATGCAAGTCGCGCGGCCGACGCCCCGGTATCCGGCGCGGGGTCGGCGGGGGCGGCGGCGGGGGCGAGGCGGGCGGCGTCGGAGCGGTCGGGAAGCGCGGGGGCGACGGCGGGCCGCGGCCGCGGCGGCGGCCCGGCAAGCCCCGGCAGGGCGCCGAAGGTCGCCTCGGGCAGGATCCCGTCGGGATCGGCGGTGGCGCCGTCGTCGGCGGCAGCGGCCGGTGGCAGGGCCGCGGCGGCGGCGGCGGCGGTTTCCGCCGGCCCCGGGGTCGGATCGGGCTGCGGCCCGGCCGGCAGCGCCGGCGCCGCGGCGACGGGCGGGGGCGGATCGCCGGCTGCATCGGCCGGTCCGGCGGATGTGGCGGGCGGCTCGCCAGCCCCGGCCGCGACCTCTGCCCCGGAAACCGGCGGGAGACCCGCCTCCGGCGCGGATCCGGGGGCGGATTCGGAGGTCGCACCGGGCGCGGGCCCGGGGCCGCCCTCCGGTCCGGCCGCTGGGATCGGGCGCGGCTGCGGCCGCGGCGAGGGCGCACCGGCGATCACCGGCACGCCCATGGGCGTCAGCGCGCCGGCGGCGGTGGCCACCACCAGCCCGTCGGCGTCCATGGGGAAGATCACGGCGAAGGCGGGCAGACCCGGGGCGCCGGCGGGCCCGGGACCGGTGGCGGCGGGCGGCGCGAGGGGGGTGGCGATGCGGGCCCCGGCCGTGACAGCGTCTGCGGCGGCGCCTTCCACTGCCGGCTGCGGCGGCGCCAGCGCCGCGCCGACCGTCTCGCCCGGCCCGGGTTCGGGCGGAAAGGGTTCGGGGGGCACCACCGGCGGCAGCGGCCAGATGCCGGCGATGGGGTCGAAGGGCGGCGGAACCTCGGGCTCGGGCACCGGCGGCTCGGGGAGGGGCGCCAGCGCGCCGTCCCAGGCTGGTGCCTCCGAGGGGCCCGGGGACGGCAGCACCGCCAGCCGTGGCAGCGGAAGCGCGCCGCCCTCGCCGGCTTCGGCCAGGCCGGTCTCCGGCCCCTCCGGCGGCTGCGGCGCCGGCGCCCCCTCGGACGGACCGGAGGCGGTGGCAGGCTCGCCGACCGCGGCGGTCGCATCGGCGCCGGCGGCCGAGGCCCGATCGGCGGTGCCCGCGGGCGGCAGCGGCGGCGTGGCGGTGGCAAGGGCCGGCCCCTTGTCGCCCGCGGCGGCGGCCGGCGGGCGCGGCCCGGCGGTTGCAGGCTCAGGCGCGGCGCCGGAAGGGGGCGGCACGGCGAGGGCCTCGCCCGGCTCGGCCGGGGCCGGCAGGGGCGAGCCGTCGGGGCCGGCGGCGGCGGTCGCGTCCGCCTCCCCTGCCCCGGCCCCCGGCCCGGGCGGCGCCGCCGGCGGTGCGTCCGCCGATCCGGCCGCCGGGGGGGCGACAGGGGGGGCGGGCGGTGCCTCCTCCCCCGTCGGCCCGGCGGGGCCCACGGCAAGGGCTGCCTGTCCTTCGGGCGGCGCGCCGGGCGGGGCGAGCGCGGCGCCGGCCGGCGGTTCGCCCCCGAGCCAGCCCGAGACCAACGGCGTGCCGAAGATCTGCGACCAGAGCGCCACCAGCCCGAGCAGGACCAGCAGCACCACGGTCAGGACCAGCCCGAGGCGACGGCCGCCGCCCCGGGCGGGGGCGGGTCCGGCCAGCCTTGCCCCGAAGGCCGCGGCAGGGGGGCGGACCGAGGCAGGTGCCGCCTGCCCTGCCGCCGCCCGCGCCACCGAGCTGCGGGGCAGCGGCGGCATGCCCGCCGCGGCCGCGGCCGGGGCAGCCACGGGGCCGGCTGCGGCGGCCGTCGCGGGTGCCGGCGCGGGCCGGACGCCGGAGGACTTCGCGCCGCCGGGGACATTGCCGAGGAAGCGGCGAAGCCCTTCGGGCGGACCTGCGGCGCCATCGCGCGGTGGCGCCGTCGACGCGCGCGCGCCCGACGCCGCGGCCGGGCCGGACCCGGCGCCCTCGACGATGCGGGGCCGCGGCGCACCGGCGGCCCGGCCGGCCGGCATCGGCACACCACCGCCTCCGCTTCCTGCCGCCCCCGTTCCCGCTGCGCCCGCGCCCGCCGGGCCCGCGCCCGCCTGGCCCGCGCCGACCGAGCCTGCGCCGCGCGGCCGCGGGACGGCGGCTGCGGTGCGGGAGGCCAGGGCGGGGAACTGCGCCAGCGCTGCGGCCGAGGCACGACCGGCGCCGCGCTGGCCTCCGGCGGCCGCGGCCGTCGGCCGCTCGCCCCCGGCCCCGGGTCCGGCCTCGGCCGCAGCGCCGCGCCGGCGGCTGACGAAGGCGGCCCCGGCGGCGGCATCCGTCGCAGCCGGAGGGGCGGCATCCGCCGCAGCCGGAGGGGCGGCATCCGCCGCAGCCGGAGGGGCGGCTTCGGGCGCCGCAGCCCTGTTCCCGGCCGGCGCGCCGGCATCGGGCGAGCCGGCAACGGGAGGGCCGGCGGCAAGCGGGCCGGCGGCAGGCAGCGCGGGCGCGGCGTCATCCGCGGTGCGGCCAGCCGCCCCCGCGGCGGCCTGGGCCCCAGCCGCGCGCGCCTCCCCGGCCGCGCGCGCCTCCCCGGCCTTGCGCGCCTCCTCGGCCTCGCGGGCCTGCTCGGCCTTGCGCGCCTCCTCGTCCTTGCGGGCCTGCTCGTCCTTGCGGGCCTGCTCGGCCTTGCGGGCCTGCTCGGCCTTGCGGGTCGCCTCGGCCTTGCGCACGGCCTCGGCCTCGCGCGACGCATCCGCCCAGGCCCAGGAAGCCGGCACTTTCGGCGCCGGGCCGGCGGGCCCGCCGGAGGCACCCTCGTCACGAGCGGAGGGCTTCGGTCGGAGGTCGGGCAGCGGCGGCGCCGGCTGGCGCCCGCCCGTGCGCGCCGCGCCCTGACCCGCGCGCAGCTCGGGCAGGGG
>JAHDXW010000074.1 GCA_023383015.1 Paracoccaceae bacterium | reverse complement strand
GTGGCGGATGGGGTGGGATTCGAACCCACGGATGCTTGCGCATCGGCGGTTTTCAAGACCGCTGCCTTAAGCCGCTCGGCCACCCATCCCTTGTGGGGCCGGAGGTTGTGCGGATGCGCCCCTCCGCCCCGACCTGCGCCGCGCCCGCGTCGCGGTGGGGAAGGGGTAGACCGGATCGCAGCGCGGCGCCAGAGTCGCCGCGCCCGACCCGCCGCGGCAGCGGCGCCGCACATGTGCGGTTCGGGTCAGCCGGACGGGCGGGCGGCGGCAAGCAGCCCGGCGAGGGTCCCGCCCAGCACGGCGGAGTGGGTGTCCTGCGGCAGCGGCACATGGCGGGTCAGCATCGACAGGCACTGGCGGTAGGTCATGTGCCGGACAGAGACGGGGAAGTCCGACCCCCAGACCAGCCGCCCGGGGCCGAAGCCCTGCACCAGAAGCTGGCCGATCCAGGCGAGCCGCGGCCAGGGATACTCGTCCCCGGGGCCGGCGACATTGCCCCAGCCTGACAGCTTGACATGGATGTTCGGCAGGCTGGCCGCGTGCAGCACGGCCTGCGCCCCGCCCGGCGTCGCCTCGGTCCGCGGCCCGAGGAATGCCAGATGGTGCAGCAGGATCGGCATCCGTGGCACCTGGCCGGCCAGCGCCGCCACCGGGCCAAGCTGGGCCGGCAGGGCCGAGAGGCTCAGGATCAGCCCCGCCGCCTCGGCGAGGCGGAAGAAGGCAAGCCCCTCGGGGCCGGTCAGCCAGTCGGCCGGGTCGTCCTCGGCAAGGTACAGCGTGAAGCCCCGCATCGCCGGCCAGCGCCGCAGCGCGGCCTCCAGCCGGCCGGCCGCGCCGGGGCTGTGGTAGTGCGGCGACCAGCGGCACTCGAGGTCGGGAAACACCTCCAGCCGGCCGCCGGCTGTGGCCGCGGCGGCGAAGGCATCGGCGGCGTTCTCCGGATTGGTGCCGATCGACGCGGCGATCACGACCGCCCGTTCGACGCCCGCGCGATCCATCTGCCACAGAAGCTGGGCGGCGGCGGCGCGGCTTCCCGGGTCGGGCACCGGCGGCTCGTAGGGCCAGCGCGTCCAGATGTGGGTGTGGCCGTCGAGGATCATCCGCCCCCCTCTGCCCCGGCGACCGCCGCCTGGATCGCCGCCGGTGTCGCCGCTGCGGCGCGCTCGTGCAGGAAGCAGGCGGCCGCGCGCATGGCGTCGGTGCGGAAGAGCGCGGGGCGCTCGGCCGTGCAGCGGGGCATGGCATGGGGGCAGCGCGGGGCAAAGGGGCAGCCCAGCGCCGGCGGCCGGCCCGGTTCGGCTGCCTCGCGGCCGTCGCCGAGCTTCCAGTCCACCTGCGGGTCGGGCGAGGGCACCGCTTCGACCAGCGCCGAGGTGTAGGGATGGCGCGGGCGGTGGATCACCTCCTCCGCCGCCCCCACCTCCATCACCATGCCGCCGTAGAGCACCAGGACGACATCGGCCACCTGATAGGCGGTGGTCAGGTCGTGGGTGACGTAGACTAGGGCGATTCCCCGCTCGCGGTTCATCTTCCAGAGCGATTCGAGGATCGTCGCGCGCAGCGAGGCGTCCACCATCGACACCGGCTCGTCGGCCAGCAGGATCGACGGATCCACCGCCAGCGCGCGCGCGATCATCACCCGCTGGCGCTGGCCGCCGGAAAGCTGATGGGGATACTTGCCGATCGTCTCGCCGGGGTTCAGCCCGACCGCAGCCAGCGCTGCCGCTGACTGCTCGAGCGCCACGGCCCGCGTCGGCGCAAGGCCGAAGGCCATCAGCGGCGCGACGAGCGGATGTTCCACCCGCCAGAAGGGATTGAAGGCGTCGAACGGATCCTGGAAGACGGCCTGCACCCGGCGGCGGAAGTCTCGCCGCTCGGCCGGGCCGAAGGCCGCAACCGGCCGGCCGCCGAAGCTGACCGTGCCGGCGGTGGGCGCCTGGAAGCCCAGCAGCAGACGCAGCAGGGTGGTCTTGCCGCTGCCGCTCTCGCCCACCACGGCGGTGATCGCCGGCCGCTCGCCGCCCACGCGCAGCGTGAGCCCCCGCAGCGCATGCGTCCGCAGCCGCCCCCCGAACCCGGCACTGAAGGTCACCGAGGCCGCCTCGGCGACCAGTTCGGGACGGGCGGTCATGCCGCGACCTCCTCGGCCCGGTGGCAGGCGGCGACATGCCCGCCCTCGTCCAGCGCCGGGCGCAGGACCGGTGCCTCGGTGCGGCAGCGGGCCAGGGCCATCGGGCAGCGGGGGTGGAAGGGACAGCCCTCGATCCGGGCAAGCAGGGTGGGGGCGACGCCGGGAATGCCCCGGAACACCCCGCGCAGCCGGAACGAGGGCAGTGAGTCGACCAGCATCCGCGTGTAGGGGTGGCGGGGGGCGGCAAACAGTCGCCGGACCGGACCCTTCTCGACGATCCGGCCGGCATACATAACGCCGAGGTCGTCGACGAAATGAGCCATGAGAGCCATGTCATGGCCGATCAACACGAGGCCCGCGCCGGTGTCCGCCTGCACCCGGCCGAGGGTCGCCATCACCTGCTTCTGCACCATGACGTCCAGCGCCGAGGTCGGCTCGTCCGCCAGGATCAGTGCCGGGCCGAGCGCGATCGCCATTGCGATGCAGACGCGCTGCTTCATGCCGCCCGACAGCTGGTGGGGAAAGCGGTCCTGCACCTCGGCGCCAAGGCCCACCCGCCCCAGGAGGCTGCCGATTGCCGCGCGTCGCTCGGCCCGGCCGTGGCGCACGCCGTGGTCTTCGTAGAGGTCGCCGATCTGCTCGGCGATGCGCAGCACGGGGTTGAGCGAACTCATCGCCCCCTGCGGCACCAGCGCCATGCGCGCGAAGCGGATTGCCCTGAACGCGGCGTCCGGCAGCGCCGTCAGCTCGCGCCCTTCCAGGCGGGCCGAGCCCGCGGCGATGCGCCCCTGCCGCAGAAGCCGCATCAGTGCCAGGACGGTGGTCGACTTGCCCGACCCCGACTCGCCCACAAGCCCGAGCCGCCGGCCGGGTGCGACCGCGAACGAGACATCCGTGACCGCGAAGGCCGGCCCTGCCCGCGTGCCGTACTCCACCGACAGCCCGGCCACCTGAAGCACCGGCGCGGTCATGCCTGCCCTACCTTTTTCTTGCGTTTCGACGTCTGCCTTTGCGGATCGCGTCCAAGATG
>JAHDXW010000073.1 GCA_023383015.1 Paracoccaceae bacterium | reverse complement strand
CTGACCCGCGCCGTCACCATGATCCCGGCCTCGGGCGAGTTCACCTATGCCACGCAGGCCATCCGCAAGACCGATGGCGGCGCGACGGTGCCCGAGAACCTGAACGCGCTGGCCGACTCCACCGACATGGTGGAGGCGCTCGACCGGCTGCAGGCGATGGCGCCTGCGGTCGAGAGCGTCAGCCTCGTGGTGGCGTGGTTCGGCGACGATCTGCGCGCGGGGTCCTGCAAGGTGCGGCCGGGCGTCGAGGTCTCGGCCAAATCCACCACGCCCGCCAGTTGGGCGGTCAATGGCGTCAGCCGCGCCGGTGCCTTCCTCGTCAGCCGCGACGATCAGGATCGCCCCGTCTATGGCGGCACCCCGTCCGACTTCGCCGTCGTGCAGGCGATCCAGGAGATGAAGGCGCGCGGGCTGCGCGTCACCTTCTACCCGTTCATCCTGATGGACGTGCCGCCCGGCAACAGCCTGCCGAACCCGTATTCCGCCAACGCCGCGGAGACGGGCCAGCCCGCATTTCCCTGGCGGGGGCGGATCACCTGTTCGCCTGCGGCCGGTTTCGCAGGGACCGTGGACAAGACGGCCACGGCCGCAAGCCAGGTCGCGGCGCTGTTCGGCGCAGCCACGCCCGCGAGCTTCATCGTCTCGGGCGAGAGCGTCAGTTGGACAGGCACGCCCGGCGACTGGGGCCTGCGCCGCATGGTGCTGCACTACGCCCATCTCTGTGCGGCGGCGGGCGGCGTGGACGCCTTCCTGATCGGCACCGAGATGCCGGGGCTGACGACGATCCGCTCGGGCGCGTCCATCTATCCGGCGGTGCAGGCCTATCGGGACCTGCTCGCCGACGTACGCTCGATCCTCGGGTCTGGCACCAGGATCGGCTATGCGGCGGACTGGAGCGAGTATTTCGGGCACCAGCCGGGCGACGGCTCGGGCGATGTGTTCTTCCATCTCGATCCGCTCTGGGCCGATCCGGAGATCGATTTCATCGGCATCGACAATTATATGCCGCTCTCCGACTGGCGGGACGGGTTCGAGCACGCCGACGCGGCTGAGGGCTGGCCCGCGATCTACGACCGGACCTATCTGCAGGGGAACATCGCGGGCGGCGAGGGCTACGACTGGTTCTACGCCAGCGCGGCGGACCGCTCCGCGCAGGTCCGGACCGCGATCACCGACGGCGGCGCGGGCAAGCCGTGGGTCTTCCGCTACAAGGATCTGCGCGCGTGGTGGTCGAACGCGCACTACGACCGTCCCGGAAGCGTCGAGAGCGGAACGCCAACCGCGTGGGCCCCGCAGTCGAAGCCCATCTGGTTCACCGAGTTGGGCTGCCCGGCCATCGACCGCGGCACGAACCAGCCGAACGTCTTCTTCGACCCGAAGTCGTCCGAGAGCTTCACGCCGCATTTCTCGCGGGGCTGGCGCGATGACGCGATCCAGCGCGCCTATCTCGAGGCGACCTGGCTCTGGTGGGGCAAGGCCGCCAACAACCCCATTTCGTCCGTCTATGGCGGCCGGATGGTCCACGTCCCCGAATGTGCCGCCTGGACCTGGGACGCGCGGCCATATCCGTTCTTCCCGGCGCTCACCGACGTCTGGACGGACGGCGCGAACTGGCGGCTCGGCCACTGGCTGACCGGGCGGCTCGGGGCGGTGTCGCTGGCGGCGCTCGTGCGCCATCTTTGCCTGCGCGCGGGTCTGCCCGAGGACCGGATGGACGTCACCGGCCTCTGGGGTGCGGTGGAAGGCTACGCCATCACCGCGCTCGAAAGCCCGCGCGCCTCGATCACCATGCTGTCGCGCCACTTCGGCTTCGACGCCGTCGAGACCGAGGGTGTGATCCGCTTCGTGATGCGCGGGCGGGCCTCCGTCGCCACGCTTGCGCCCGACGATCTTGTGGCCCCTCGCGAGGGCGACCTGCTGGAACTGACGCGCGGCCAGGAGACCGAACTGCCGCAGGCGCTGAAGTGGCAGGTCGCGCGGGCGGACGAGGACTACGACGCGGCCCTCGTCGAGGCGCGGCGCATCACCGTGGACACGACGCGGGTCGCCTCCGAGTCCTTCCCCATGGCGGTCCCGCCCGAGGAAGCCGAGCGGCGCTGCCGCCGCGCGCTGATGGAGGCGTGGGTGGGGCGCGAGACGGCGGCGTTCCGTCTGCCGCCCTCGCGGCTCGCGCTCGATCCTGCCGACGCGATCCGGCTGGAGCATGACGGGCGACTGGTCGATCTGCGGCTCGTCTCCATCGCCGACGCCGAGGCGCGCGGGATCGAGGCGGTTCGCCAGGACCGCGCGACCTATGACCCGCCGCCCGGCGATCCCCGCGCGGCCTCGCTGACGCGCGCCGTCGTCTTCGGCGCGCCGGACGCGCTGCTGATGGACCTGCCGCAGCTGACTGAGGACCAGCCGGCACACCGGCCGTTCGCGGCAGCACATACCGTTCCCTGGCCGGGCGAGATGGCGGTGTTCCGCAGCCCGTCGACGGACGGGTTCGAGCTGCTGACCACGTTTGGCAGCCGCGCCCGGATCGGGGCTTTGGTCGCGGACTTCTTTGCGGGACCGACGTCGCGCTTCGACCTCGGAAACGCGCTAGTGGTCGATCTGCTGACCGGCACGCTGGAAAGCGTCACGGACCTGACGCTGTTCGGCGGGGCGAACGCGCTCGCCATCGAGAGCGCGCCCGGCGTCTGGGAGATCGTGCAGGCGGGCGCGGCCGAGCTACTGGCACCCGGCCGCTATAGACTGACCCACTTGCTGCGGGGCCAGCGCGGGACCGAGGGCGCCATGGGCAATCCGGCGCCTGCGGGGGCGCGGGTCGTCGTGCTCGACGACGGCCTCGCATCGCTGCCGATCGCCGAGGCCGATCTCGGTATCCCGTGGAACTGGCGCATCGGTCCGGCCAGCCGCCCGGTCAGCGACGAGACCTATGTGGCGCAGGCATTCACGCCCGAAGGCGTCGGACTGCGACCCTTCTCCGTCGCCCATGTCGAGCAGCCGTGGCGCAGGCCGCGCACGGCTGGCGATCTGACGATCCGCTGGACGGGCCGGTCCCGCGCGCTTTCCGCCGACAGCTGGGGTGGGCTCGAGGTGCCGCTCGGCGAGGAACTCGAAGCCTATGAAGTCGAGATCCTCGACGGCGCCACCGTGAAGCGGGTGCTGAGCACCGCCACCACCAGCGCGGTCTACACCGCCG
>JAHDXW010000072.1 GCA_023383015.1 Paracoccaceae bacterium | reverse complement strand
GGAGCTCCCCCGCACCGACGATCAGCGCCCCGATACCGGTGCGGATCAGCGCCCCACGCAGGACGACCAGCGCCGTGGCGAGGCCACGGACCGAGAGCGCGGCGGCGGCCATGCCGGCCACCCAGCGGCCCGCGAGGAAAGCCGCGAAGGTGGCGGCATAGGTGGTCAGGCGACCGATGTTGTCGAAGAGGCCGCGGATCGCGATTCCGAGAGGGCCAGTGCGGCTGGCCACCGCCGCCATCGCGTTGGCGACGGCTTCCAGCGCAGGCGCTGCAGCGACGGCCAGCTGGTTCGAGAGTCCGCGCCAGATCAGCCCGAGACGAGAGATCGCATCGTTGGTCCGCTCGATCTGGTCGGCATCCTGCTCCGATACGACGACGCCGAAGGCCAGAACATCCTCTGTCGCCTGGCGCAGCGTCGCCGTGTCGATCCGGCTCATGGCGATGGAGCCTTCCTCGCCAAAGAGCTGACCCGCGACGGCGGCGCGTTCTGCGGCGGGCACGAAGCGTTCGATGGCCGCGTTGATCGCACCCACACGCTGGTCCAGCGGCAGCGCGATCAGGTCGTTGGCCGAAAGCCCCAGCCTGTCCAGCGCGTCGGCGGCGGGACCGCTCCCGGCGGCCGCCTGGCTGAGACGGCGCGTCAGATCCTTCGTGGCCTGTTCGATGCCGGACATCGACACGCCCGCCAACTCGCCCGCGCGCTCCAGCGTCTGGATCGAGGCGACGGTGGTCCCGAGGGATTGGGCGAGCTTGGCCTGCGCGTCGACCGTCTGCAGACCGGAGCGGATCATCGCCACGCCAGCGGCGGCAGCGGCAGCCACTGCGGCGGCGGCAGCCACAGCGACACGGCGAGAAAACGTCGCCAGCCGGGCGTTCGCCGCTTCCATTTCGCGGCTCAGCCGTCCGAAGCCGCGCGCGCCAGCCTCGCCCACGCCTTCCAGTTCGGCGCGCACCTGCCGTCCGCCCACGGCCGCGAGGCGGACGCTAACCCGTTTTTCCGCCATGGGAGTGATCCATCTGTTCGTTGAGTTTGGCGACCATCACCGCTTCGATGACGGGCAGCAGTTCGGCCATGGGGAGCGGCGGCACGCCGAGCGCGTCACCGAGCGCCAGCGCCGCCGACATGTCCCAGCCGATCACCGCGCCGGGCAGGACACGCAGCTGGCCTCCGAGGCGGCCGACCAGGTCCCAGACCTGCCAACCTTCCGGAGTTTCCGGACGGTTCAGCCGCGCCGGGCAGTCCGGGCAGGCTTGCGCGCAGGCTTCGCAGTAGCGCTCGCCCCCGCCGAAGGACCATTCGGCGAGGGCGCGGAGACGTTTTTTTCCTGTTCCAGCAGCAGGCCCTTGGAGACGTAGGTCAGCTGGAAGGCCTCGAAGATCGGCCAGACGTCGAGCAACGCGTCTATGGCCTCGGGTCTCGGGTCGATGGGGTTGCCGTCGGCGTCGCCGATGCCCTCCCAGGCGAGCACCGCGCGGCGCGCGAGCGCCTTGGCGAAGGCGACGGCGCGCTCCTCGTCAGAGGCCTCTTCGGGCACAGCCTCGACGGCGGGATCGCTGCGCGTCGCCACCATCAGGGCGGTGGTGAGCGGGCGCAGCTGTACCCGGACGCCGGGGGCGAGGTCATGCCAGCGTGGCGCGTTGGTCAGGTCGAGCGTCAGCATCAATACGTCTCCACATCGTTCACGAGGGTGGCGGTGCACATCCGGCCGACCACGCTGTCGCGGGCGGCCTGCCAGTCGAAGGTGGCCTGTACGCCCTGCGGCCCGGAAATCTCGATCCGCGGGCGCGGCAGGTAGACGGCGTGCACCGTGAAGGTGAAGCTCTCGCCCGAGGGCAGGACATAGGCGAACTCCATCTCGCAGGCCTCGCCGTTGATCGCCTGCGTCACCAGCGTCTGGTCGGCGAAGCGCACCTCGATCCGACCGGTCAGCGCGGCGATGGACGGGTCCGCTCCGTCGATCCGCCCGTCGCTGCGGATGGTCTCGATCCGGTCGAGGTTGTTGGCGTAGGTGATCTCGGCCGAGACCACGTTGCCGAGAGCCGAGCCGTTCCGGGTGATCGAGCCGTTGAAATGGCCGAAGCGCTTCAGCTCCAACGCCGCCGGTGTACCTGCGCTGGTCGTGGTCCCGACCGTTTCGCCCTGCGCCACCAGCCGCGCCGTGGCGGTCAGCAGGCCGGAGCGCTGCATCTGCCAGGTGATCTGGTCGAGCACGCAGCCCGAGTACATCGCGTATCGCGGCACCTCCGGCATGCCGGTCTCGATCGACATAGAGGGCAGCGTCCAGGACCCGGATTGGAATTCGTGGGTGTAGGGCGCTTCCGCACCAGTGGTCGTGGGCGCGCCGAACGCCGCCTTCAGCCAGAAGCCGAAGGCTTCGGCGTCGAGCGGCACGACGACATCGCCATCCGCCGTCACCGCGTCCTTGATCGGCGCAAGCGGATCGCGGCCGTAGCCGAGCAGTTCCGAGTTCAGCAGCGGTTGCTCCGCGCCCAGCGAGGTGCTGGCGAAGGGCATGCGGGTGAAGCCGCTGGCGGGCGGCGTTCCATAGGTCGTCTCGAACGCAAGCGCCATCAGCGCCCGCGCCCCCTGGGCTCGTGCCATGGTGTTCTCCTCGGGTTGTCGGGGTCAGGCCAGCTGGTCGGCCGTGGAATAGTGCAGGACCACCGGGATCATGGCCGCCTTGAGGCTGGCCGCGCCCTCGACAGGCAGGTCCACGGGCCGTGGCGCTTCCGCCTCGACCCAGTCGCAGAGGCCGCCAAGCGTGCGGTCGGTGGCGATGGCCGCGCCGATGCTGGCGGTCAGCGTGTCGAAGGCGGCGTCACGGTCGGCGCCCTGAACGACAGCCTCGATCTCGGCGCGGTGCTCGTAGTGATAGGCGAGCGGCGAGAGCGTCACCTCGGGGTCCCCCGGCTCGCCGTCGCGCAGGATCAGGAGCCCCTCGGCCGGGACGCGCTCGGGCAGCACGTCGCCGCGGAGAGCCGTGGCGGGCAGCGCCGAGAGCCGCGCGTGCAGCGCGGCGAGGATGGTTTCGCGTGGGGTAGTCATTTTCGCCTCAGCCATAGTAACTTCCGACGGCGCTCACGCATATGTTTCGGCGTGTGAGCACTGGGCCGAGATCCCACATCTATTGATGTGAAGAAATAAAGAGGTGCCTCGAATGGACATGGCGTCCTATTTGTCGGAGATCCGGCATGCGTGCGAAACCGTCTTTCCCTCGGTTTGGTCCGAGTGGGACGCCGTTGAAGCTCTCAAGGGGAAAATAGCCTCGCTGACGGCCGCCACCGTGGAGGGCTACCGCCGCGCAGAGGCATTTCAACAGTTTGAGGATCCTGATGACTACATGCTCGGTGTAGGCATCCACTGGGACACCTATTTCGGGCCGGACAAAGAAAGATACCACGCGGAAGCATCTCTTCCTGACCTTGAGCAGCAACGTGACGTACGGGCGTTCGCTTGCACGTCGTTGGCCGGGTCCGTTCTACAGTTCGCCAAGCAGGGCATTTCGCTCGTACACGGCGGAATTCAAAATTGTCCAAGCGGCAGGATCGTTCATGGCGTTGAGCTCAAATCCGTGATCTGGCAGGGACGAAACCAGTCAATGCATTGGGAGGAAGGACAGCTCAGACCCGCTGTCAGGCAATGCTTCGAGGCGCTTAAGGCAGCGGATCCTGCGTTGGGAGACTACCTGCAACGAAATTTAGCTTTCGAAGTGGTTAGGCTTCTCGAGTGGCGTGAATTTGCTGATTTTGAAGCAGACTTGCTACTGCTGGCTTGAAGAGGGCGTCGTCGTCGGAAACCGCTCCTTACTGGCAAAAGACGTCTCAAGTCACTTGTCCCTCCACCCAATTCGCCACGATCAACCCCGGCACACTGTCTAGCGCCCGGTCTGC
>JAHDXW010000071.1 GCA_023383015.1 Paracoccaceae bacterium | reverse complement strand
GCCGGATGCGCCGCTCCTGCGCCTTCAGCACCTCGTTCGCGGTCTTCGCCTGCAGAAAGGTGGTGCCGCCGCCGACGGCGGGCACGGCCAGACCCTGTTCGCGCAGCGTGTCGCCGACGGCTGTCACTGCCGCCTCGGGAACAGGCTTCAGCGTCGGCCCTGGTGCCTTCCTCGTCTTCGACGGGTCCGTCGTCTCGGCCCGTCTGGCGTCGCTGGCGGCCGCGTTGATGCTGCCGTCCGGATAGAGGACCAGCCGCTCGGCCGTCTTCGCCTTCTGGATCGCGCCCCGCGACAGCCCGACATGGGCGGCGTACTGGCGCTCGCTCATGCCCTGCATCGACGGCTCCGATTATCATTCGAAATCATGTGCTTATCGAGTTGATAAGCGGCGCCACCGGAGCGAACGTCACTCCGACGAAGCGATGCAACTCGACCCAAGGAGCCACCCCGATGACCCGCCGCGCACAGGACAACACGAAAGCCCTCGACGCCTTCATCGCCGCCAAGACCGAGATCGACGCGATGCTGGAGCGGCTCGCCGCCCTCAGCGCGGAGCATTTCGAGACCAGCCCCGACGAGATCAACTGGGGCCATGTCGGCACCCTGAACCACTACCGCGCCAAGCTGCGCGAGATCACCGACATGGCCTTCAGCGAAGGCGAACACGCCGAGTGAGACGACCCGGTCCCGGTCCCGCCCGCCGACTGGCGGGCTCGGCCTCGTAGAAGGGCCCGCATTCCGCGCGCCCCGATACGGGAGACGACGATGACCCAGCTTTCCGACACTCAAGCCATCATCCTCAGTGCCGCCGCACAGCGCGAGGACCGCATCGCATTGCCGCTGCCCGAGAGCCTGCGGGGTGTCGCCGCCGCCAAGGTGATCAGCGCGATGCTCACCAAGGGCTTCCTCGAAGAGGTCGACACTGATCTGCGCAAGGGTGAGTCCGTCTGGCGCGAGACCGGCGACGGCCACGGCGTCACGCTGGTCGCCACCGACGCAGGCCTCGCCGCAATCGGGATCGAGCCCGAGGATGCGGACACCGCGCCTGCGGGGGCGACGGACGCGCCGACCGAAGAGCCGGCGCCGGACACCCCCACCGGACCCGAAGCCGCGCCCAAGGCGCGCGCACCGCGCGAGGGCACCAAGCAGGCCACCCTGATTGCCATGCTGCGCGCGCCGGATGGCGCGACCATCGAGGAGATCATGGCCGCAACGGGCTGGCAGTCGCACACGGTGCGCGGCGCGATGGCCGGAGCGCTGAAGAAGAAACTCGGGCTTGAGGTGACCTCGGAGAAGGTCGAGAACCGGGGGCGCGTCTACAAACTCCCCGCAGCCTGACGAATCGGACCCCCGACAGGTTGATGGCCGCCGTCCCTCCGTGGCGGCGGTCGATCATTTGGCGCTCCGCATCCGGATCGCCTCGAAGACCCGTCGCAGAGCGAAGGAACGCGCTATCGACACAATGGTGAAGATGGCGCCCATCTTCAGGTTCTGCGCCAGCGTCGTGTGCAGGCCGAATATCGGGAAGATCAGGATCTGCGTCATGACCGCGACGCCGTAGCCGACGATCACGTTGGCGACGGACTCGACCAGCGACATGAGGCGGGACTGCTTCATGCCGCTGCCTCATCCATCGGCCAGCAGTTCAGCCGCCAGAGTTCGCAGCGCATGCGCCGCAACCAAGGGGACCACGCCGTTGCCACAGAGCCGAAGCCGGTCCACCCGGTGGGCCAGCCCATCAGCGCCTCGACGAACAGCGGGTTCAAGGTCCGGCGCGGCTCGGAGGTATCGCTCCCAGCCATCGGCGTCACCAGGACCTGGCGGCCAAGGAGGCCGTTCACCGGCGTGTTCGCAAGTGTCGTCGCTCCGTCCTTGTGATCCCGCGCCGTCGGCGTCATCCACATCCCCGCCGCATGGGTCAGATCGGCCGTCCGGCGGTTGCCCGCGCTCGGCTTGCAGCCGTCGTTCGCCATCGGTGTCGGCCAGTCCCGGGCCATACGGTCCAGGCCCTTTTCGTCCTTCCGCTCGCCACCCCGGCTGCGGAAGCTGTCGATCTGCGGCGTGGGCCACATCGCGGCCGTCGTCGCCAGGTTCATGCCGTGCTGGCCTGCTTCCTGCGACGGCGTCGGCTTGGTCTGCCGGTTCTCGTTGGCGCTGGCGCGGGGTGTCGGCCACAGGCGCAGCAGTTCCGTCCGGTTCCCGCCACTCGACCGGGTGCCAGAGCAGGCGCGCGGGGTCGGCCAACTCGTCCCCCTCGCGGATGGCGAGGATGAAGAGCCGTTCGCGCTTGTGGGGCGCGCCGACCTCCGCCGCCGTGAAGAGGCCTGCCGCAAGCTTGTAGCCCAGGCCGACCAGTCCGCTGGCGACTTCGGGGAAGCCGAGGCGGAGATGATGGGCGACATTCTCGAGGAAGACGAAGGGCGGCTCGACCTCACCGATGATGCGGGCGACATGCGGCCAGAGGTGGCGCGGGTCGTCCGCGCCCCGGCGCTTGCCCGCGACCGAGAACGGCTGGCACGGATAGCCCGCAGTGACGATGTCCACCGCGCCGCGCCACGGGCGGCCGTCGAAGGTTCCAACGTCGTCCCAGACAACAGCCTGATCCAGGGACGCGTCTTCCATCCGCGCCACGAGAGTGGCTGCGGCGAAGGTTTCCCGTTCGACATGGCCCACAGCACGATATCCGGGGATGGCGAGGACGAGCCCGAGGTCGAGACCGCCCGCGCCGGAGCAGAGGGAGAGGCCGAACAGACATGCGTCTCCGGCTCCGGAAGCGTCTCCGGAGGAAGGTAGAGCCAGGTCATGCATGTCACGCGGCGGTCTGGCGCTTTCGCGCGGGTTCGGGTTCGGCGTCCGTGTCCGGCGTATCGGTGACGTCGCCCCGCCGCTCCGCCTTCACCTGCGCGAAGGTCCGGCCGTCGCCGTCGAGGATCGCGTCCTTGCCGGTTTCGGCCTGCCAACGCTCCACGGCGACATCGACATACGCCGCGCTGATCTCCATTGCGAAGACGCGGCGGCCATTGGCCTCGCCCGCCATGATCTGCGACCCGGAGCCGGAGAACGGCTCATAGCAGAGGCCGCCCCGCGCCACATGCTGGCGCATCGGGATCCCGAAGGCGTCGAGCGGTTTCGGCGTCGGGTGGTCGGGCCGGTCATCCTTGGCGAAGCTCGGTAGCGCCCATGTTGAGGGCAGCGTTTCCTCGGCCACCTTCGGCGGGCGGTTCGGCCGGCGCCAGCCCATGAAGCAGGGCTCGTGCTTCCACAGGTAATGCGACCGGGTCAGCACCCCGCGGTCCTTCACCCAGATGATTTGCTGATGGACGAAGGCGCCGGCCTTCTCCCAGCAGGCTTCCAGCATCGCCTGGCGGCGCGAGGCGTGCCAGCAGTACCAGGCGGCATTTTCGGCGAGGGCTTCCGCCACGGCGGCCGCGATGAAGCCATCGTAAAGCTCGGCCCCCTGCGAACTGTCGTCCCAGGTGGTGCCGTAGGACGCCGACCAGTCCTTGTTCCGGGTCGGATGGTTCGAGCCGTCGTAGTCGACGAGGTACGGCGGATCGGTCGCGAACAGGATCGCCCGCTCGCCATTCATCAGGCGGCGCACATCGGCAGCGCTGGTGCTGTCGCCGCAGAGCAGCCGGTGGTCGCCAAGGATCCAGAGATCACCCGTCCGCGATGCTGGATAGCGCGGCGGCTCGGGGATGGTCACCGGCGGCACGGAGCCTCCGGTGCCACCTTCTTCACCGTCCTCCTCCGGCGCGTAGGCCAGCAGCTTGTCGAGTTCGCCATCGGAGAACCCGACCAGCGACAGGTCGAAATCCTCCGCCAGCAGGTCGTTCAGTTCGGCCGACAGCAGCGCCTCGTCCCAAGTGCCGAGTTCCGTCAGCTTGTTGTCCGCGATCCGGTACGCCCGCCGCTGCGCCTCGGTCAGGTGCCCCAGCACGATCACCGGCGCCTCGGTCAGCCCGAGCTGCGTTGCGGCCAGCACACGCCCATGCCCGGCGATCAGTTCCCCGTCTTCGCCCACGAGGCAAGGCACGGTCCAGCCGAATTCGGCCATGCTGGCGGCGATCTTCGCGACCTGGTCCGGCCCATGTGCCTTCGCGTTCTTCGCGTAGGGCTGGAGCTTGGCCAGCGGCCACGTCTCGATCGCGTCCGGGGCGAAGCTCAGCGTCATGGTGGGCAAGGTTCCTCGGTCGGGTGGATGCCGGTGGCTTCCGGACTCCGGATGCGGGGCCGGACTCCAAGCGGGGTCCAGCGGCCACCTGCGGTGTCCGGTCGGAAGGCCAGCGTTCATTGGTGTTTGCGCGGGGCGCGCGTGG
>JAHDXW010000070.1 GCA_023383015.1 Paracoccaceae bacterium | reverse complement strand
CCTGGGATTCGATCGCCGCCGCCTCCGCCCGCCGTGCCCGCGCCTCGCGCTCGGCCTCGGCGCGCAGGACATCGGCAACCGCGGGGTCGAGCGCGGGCCGCCGCGGCTCGGCGCCCGCGGCCCCAGCGGCCGGCGCCGGCACCGGCGCGGCCGGCTCGTCCGGGCGCGGCTGCGCAGACGCGGAAGCAGGCGGCGGTGGAGACGCCGGTGCAGACGCCGGTGCAGACGGGGGAGCGGACCGGGGCGGCGACGGGGCCGTGGTGTGCGGCGGCGGTGCGGCGGGCCGGGCGGCGGCGTCGCGCGGGGGCGGTGCCGAAAGGGCGCCCTCCTCGGCCTCGGCCATGAAGAACCAGGCATGCCCGCAGGCCGAGCACTGCACGTCGCGCCCGCCCGGCGGGATCAACCGGTCGTCGACCTCGTACTGGGCTGCGCAGTTCGGGCAGGTCAGGCGCATCGGGACTTCCGCACGGCAGACAGGGCTTGCCCGGCCGCAGGCCGCCAACCCTTACTGCCGATCTTGTAGCGCCTCGGCCGGCGATCTCCAAGGCTTTGTGTCGGCCCGATTGCAACCGCAGGGCGGCTGGGGCATAGCTCGTCCCGCCGCCGGGCGCCCCAATGGCCGCGCGGCAGGGGAGGTCCGACCGCCGCGCATGATCGAGTTCCGGAACGTCACCCACCGCTGGAGCGGGGTGGAGCTTCTGGGCGAGGTGTCGCTGCGGCTCGCCCCGGGAACCTTCCATTTCCTCACCGGACCCTCGGGCGCCGGCAAGACCACCCTCCTGCGGCTGGCCTACGGCGAACTCGTCGCATCGGCCGGCGAGGTGCTGCTGTTCGACCAGGACCGCCGCCGGATCAGCCGCGACGATCTTGCCCGCATCCGCCGGCGGATCGGGATCGTCCACCAGGACTGCCAGTTCCTCGACCACCTGACGCTGAGCGAGAATGTGGCGCTGCCGCTGCTGGTCTCGGGCCGCACGGCCGGCCCCGAGGCCGCCGCGCTGCCCGAGCTTCTTGCCTGGGTCGGGCTGGCGCCGCGCGCCGAGGCACGGCCGCCCGAGCTGTCGGGGGGCGAGCGCCAGCGTGCGGCCCTTGCGCGCGCCATCATCCTGTCGCCCGACGTCATCCTTGCCGACGAGCCGACCGGCAACCTCGACTGGGAAATGTCGCTCAGGCTTCTGACGCTGCTGGTGGAGCTCAACCGCATGGGCAAGGCGGTGCTGATCGCCACCCACGACCTCAACCTGATCAGGGCCGTCAAGGCGCAGGTGCCGGCGCGCGTCCTGCGCATCCGCGACCGCCGGGTGCAGCTTGCGGGGGCCGAGCTGTGAGCCGGAGGCCGCCGCCGCACCCAGCCGACGGCCGGGCCGACCGGGTGGTGCCGCCCTCGGGCTTCACCGCCCGGCTGACGGCCTTCAGCGCCGCCGCGATGGCCTTCCTTGCGGTGTTCGCGCTGGCGCTGGCGCTGGCCGCCGGCCGCCTGGCCGACCGCTGGCAGGATGCGCTGGAGGGGACGGCGACGGTGCGCGTCTCGGCCCCTCCCGACCAGATGGCCGCCCAGGTCAGGGCGGTGCTCGGCATCCTCGCCCAGACGCCGGGCATCGCTGCGGCCCGGGCCCTCGACCCTGCCGCCCAGCGGGCGCTGCTGGCGCCGTGGTTCGGCCCCGACCTGCCTCTCGAGAGCCTGCCCCTGCCGGCCATGATCGAGGTCACGGGCGAACCAGCCGGCTTCGATTCCGAGGGGTTGCGGATGCGCCTTGCGGCCGAGGCACCGGGCGCGGTGCTTGATGACCACGGGCGCTGGCGCCGGCCCGTCGTCGTCGCGGCCGAGCGCCTACGGCTGCTGGCGCTGGGCGCCATCCTGCTGATCGGCGCGACGACGGCGGCGATGATCGCGCTGGCCGCCCAGGCCGCGCTGGCCGCCAACCGGCAGGTGATCGGGGTGCTGCGGCTGGTGGGGGCGCGCGACGCCTACATCGCGCGCGCCTTCGTGCGCCGCTTCACCCGGCGGGCGCTGTTCGGGGCGGCGGCCGGCACCGCCGCGGGAACGGCGGCGGTGGCGGCCCTGCCCGCCACGGGCGAGGCCGCGGGCCTGTTCGCCGGCCTCGGCTTCGCCGGGGTCGAGTGGGTGCTGCCGCTCACCATTCCCGGGCTGGCCGCGATCGTCGCCTGGGCGGCCACCCGCGCGGCCGCCTTCCGCCTTCTGCGCGAGCTTCCCTGATGCGCCGGATCCGCGCCGTCCTTTTCATCGGCCAGATGTATGCTGCGATGGCGCTGCTCGCGGTCGTCTTCACGCCCTGGGCGCTGTTCGACCGGCGCGGCGCCTATGCCGGCATCCACACCTTCTGCCGCTGGGTGCGCTGGACGGCGGCCCTGATGGTGGGGCTGCGCTCGGAGGTGCGCGGGGAGGTGCCCGCCGGCGAGGTGCTGATCGCCGCCAAGCACCAGAGCTTCTTCGACATCATCATCCTCTGCTCGGTGCTGCCGCGGCCGCGCTTCATCATGAAGCAGGAACTCGTGCGCACCCCGATCCTCGGCTGGTACGCGCTGCGCATCGGCTGCGTGCCCGTCGACCGCGGCCGGCGCGGCGCGGCGATCCGCGCGATGGTCGAGGATGTGGCCAGGGGCCGGCAGGAGGCGGGGCAGCTCATCATCTATCCCCAGGGCACCCGCGTCGCCCCCGGCGACCGGCGGCCCTACAAGATCGGCACCGCGGTGCTCTATCAGGAGCTGGGCGCGACCTGCGTGCCGGTGGCCACCAATGTCGGCGTCTTCTGGCCCCGCCACGGCACCCGGCGCGACCCCGGGCTGGCCGTCGTGGCCTTCCTGCCGCCGATCGGGCCGGGCGTCGCGCCCGACCCCTTCATGGCCCGCCTCGTGGCCGAGATCGAGGCGGCCTCGGACCTGCTGATGGCCGAGGCGGGCTTCCGCCCTCCGCCGGCGGGCTGACCCCCCCGCCGCTGGGGCCACCGGCGCCGTCCCGGCCCCTGCCGGCTCAGCCCCCGCCGGGGGCGGCCATGCAGGCCGCCAGCGCCGCGCCGCCGTCGCCGGCCTCGGACGCCGGCAGCATCCGCGCGCCGCGGTCCGCCCCCGCCCGCGCCCAGCGGACCAGCGCGACCGCGCGCGCCCAGTCCTCGGGATCGAACCCCGGCGCAGCCGCCACCGGCGCCGCGGGATCGCCGGTCTGGGCGGCGAAGGGCGACAGCACCTCGTCCATGATCGTCCGCCGCGGCGCGCCGGGCAGGCGAAGGGCGGCGCGCGCCGCCGCGATGCCGCGCTGGACGCGGGCGGCGGCGGCCACGGTCGCGAACACCTCGCCGCGCGCCTCCGGCCCGTCCAGCGCCGCCGCCAGCGCGCAGCCCGTCCGCGCCACCGGCACGTCGTGCAGGTCGGCCGCCAGCGTCAGCCAGTCGGCGGCGAAGCCCGCGGGCACGCGGTGGAACTGCTTGACGAGCGGCAGCGACCGTCCCGCCGCCGCCACCTCGGAGCCAAGCTCCATCCGCTCGCCGTCAATCCGCAGCGCCCACGACCGGCCGCTGGCGGTGGCGGTCAGCGCCCAGCCCTGCGCGTCGGCCGGATGGGCGAAGGCCGGGGCGAGGGTCTCGGCCGCGGCGATCCTCAGCCGCCCCGATCCCGCCTCCAGCCGGCCGCGCGCCGTCGCCACCGCCAGGGCACAGTCGGCCGGCGGCTGGGTGCGGGCGCATTCGTCGCGCCAGCGCGGCTCGATGCGGTGGACGATCACCGTCACCTCCCCGCCGGGGGCGAGGTCGAGTTCCTCCAGATGGCCGATGACCAGCCCCAGCGGGTCGCCCACCGCCACCCAGTGGCCCGCAGGCACCGCCTGGTCGGCCGCCGCCGGCGCCGCCGCCGAGAGCGCCATGATTGCCGCCCTCAGTCCGCGCATGCCGCCCTGCCCTGCCCGTTCCGCCGTCACGTTCCCAGTCTGCCAGCGTCACCGGCCCGGGACAACCCGCCCGGCCCCCGCCTCAGGCGAGTTTCAGCAGGACGATCCCGGCCACGATCAGGAGGATCCCGCCGATCCGCAGCATTGTCGCCGGCTCGGCGAACAGCACCATCCCGGCGATCGCGGTGCCGAGCGCGCCGATACCCACCCAGACGGCATAGGCGGTGCCGAGGGGCAGGCTGCGCGCCGCCTCGGCCAGCACGACGAAGCTTGCCAGCGCGAAGACCACCACCGCCGCCGAGGGCCAGAAGCGGGTGAAGCCCACCGAGTACTTCAGCCCCAGCGCCCAGACGATCTCGAGAGCGCCGGCCAGGAAGACGAGAGCCCAGGGATTCGACATCGCCACACCTGCTGTTGCAGGGCGAACCTAGTGCAGGATCGCGGCCGGTGGAATCGTCCCTGCCCGCGCCTCCCGCTCCGGTCCCGCGCGGTCCGGTCACGCGCGGTCCGGCCAGGTCGCCACCTGCCGGGCGGGAAGGCTGGCGGCACCGCCCGCGTCGGTGCCGGCGGGCAGATGACGCAGGGGGTGCCGGGCCCGGGCGGGGGGCCCTCGAAGCCCAGCACGTGGCGTTCAAATGGGGGTCGTGACGGTGTCTTCCGGCAACCGGAGGGGGGCCGGGCGATGCGGCGGGCGACGGCCGGAAGGGCCCTTCAACAGGCGTCGCGGGCGTGACCGCAAATGCCCGGACAGGATCGACGACGCACACCGCGACCGGTGACATCGGGCAGATCGCTCGGCGATCGGACTGCGGCACGGACACACGGACCCCGCAGGGGCCTTCCCGGGCAGTCCGGGACGGTGACGGGGCGGCCTCGGAACGGGTCAGGGGCGGGCCCGGAAGGGGGTCCGCGGCAGGGTGCCGGCGAGCCGGCGGGGGCAGCCAAGGACGGCAAGGGTGGCGCTTCCGGCCTCGCGCGCGCGGACCGGCCGGGGCGCCCGGCCTCGGGGCAGGCGCGCGAGATGCTGCTTGCGGCCTTTCCCGACGTCGATGCGGGCCCGCTGGC
>JAHDXW010000069.1 GCA_023383015.1 Paracoccaceae bacterium | reverse complement strand
ACCTGATCCCGCGCCACATGTTCAAGATCCCGATCCAGGCGGCGATCGGCGGCCGGGTGATCGCCCGCGAGACGATCGCCGCGCTGAGGAAGGACGTCACCGCCAAGTGCTACGGCGGCGACGTGACGCGGAAGCGCAAGCTTCTCGACAAGCAGAAGGAAGGCAAGAAGAAGATGCGCCAGTTCGGGAAGGTGGAGATCCCGCAGACGGCGTTCATCCAGGCGCTGAAGATGGATGCGTGAGGCGGCGTCCGCCGCGTTGCCGCAGGCTCGGCCCTGCCTGCCGGGCCCCGCGGCCGCCGCCGGCCGGAGGGCGAGGCCTTCGTCGGGGGCGGGCATGAGGACGATGCCGTCCCGGTCGCTTCCCGGGGACTGCGCCACGACCCCGGTGCAGGGCCGGCCGTTCCTGTTGCGCGATGTCTGCGGCACGCCCGCGGCGACGACTTGCCGCCCGCCATGGCGCACCGGGACGCGCCCCCCGAGTCCCTGATCGGGCGGACGGCGCATGTCCCCTGCGGCATGTGGGCAATCGTCTCGATTCACTCGTGGCAGCGGGCGCTGGGCACAGCCCCCGGCGGCGTCGGCAGGATGTTCATGCAGATGCCGCGCGCCCCGACCGTCGACGCAAAGCCGCCGCAGGAGACGCCCTGGTTGCCGGCAAAGGTCTCGCCTCACTGCAAGATCGCGGCCCCGTCATGCGCAGTCGCGGCCATGGCCGTCCGCCGCCGCCGCTGCACCCGGCCGGACACGCAGGCATCCGGCCGGGCGCGGGGCGCCGCCCCTGGCCGCTGGGGGCCTCGAACCCCCACGCCCTCGCGGGCCTCCGATTTTAAGTCGGATCCGTCTACCGGTTCCGGCAAGCGGCCAGGCCGGCCCAGCCTACAGCGGCCACCGGGCCGGGCAAGGGGGGCGATGTGCAAGGGGCGCGACGGCCGCCCGCCGGCCCCCGCGCCCCGATGCCGTTCCCTCCCGGACCGGGCGCGCCGCGCCCGCGCCGGATGGCGCGCCTCAGCGCGCGATGGCGAGGTTGGTCGCCGACTGGCGGCCGTCGCGACCGGTCTCGAGGTCGAAGGTGACCTTCTGGCCGTCGTTCAGCCCGCGCAGACCCGCGCGCTCGACCGCGGAGATGTGGACGAACACGTCCTTGCTGCCGCCGTCGGGCTGGATGAAGCCGAAGCCCTTGGTGGCGTTGAACCATTTCACGGTGCCCGTGGCCATCGTGAGTCTCCTCGTCGTTTCGCTGCCCGCGGGAGTGCGGCAGCCCGGCTCAGTCATGGCAGATCGAGTGACTGTGGCCGCGAGGGAGACAGCAGATCGATAGCGTAACGTCGCGCCCGCCTCATGACAGATTTTGCCCCGTCACGCAAGACCGCTGCACGGGCTGCCCCTTGCGCGGGCGCCCGGAATCGTTATCGGCTGGCCGGAATCATCCGGAAACCGGAGAGGGACGGCATGGGGAAGGGTTGGGGCCGGGCCGCGGGTGCGACCGGTCTGGTAGTGGGCGCGGTGCTGGCCGCGGGCGGGCTGAAGGCCGGCCCGCTCGGCGACGTCGCGGCTGTCGCGGTCGCGGCGGCGGAAGCGCGGCTGGCCGAGGGCCAGGGCGTGGCGGCGATCGCCGCGCTCGACCCGCTGGTGCAGGCGGTATGGGCGGCAGCGCCGCTGGGCTTTGCCGCCGCGACGCTGGTGGCGTCGCCGCCGGCGGGCTTCGGCCTTTACGAGCCGCGCGCCGACATCCCCTTCGCCCCCGGCGAGCCGATCCGCGTCTATGCCGAGCCGGTGGGCTTCGGCCACGGCCGGGTGGGCGAGTTCTGGGAGATCGCCTTCGACGTCGACCTTGCCATCCTCGACGCCGAGGGCCGCAGGATTGCCCGCATCGACGGCATCCAGACGATCGCGCTGCGCAGCCGCGCGCAGATGCGCGAGTTTCCCGCCGCCATCACCTATGACTGGTCGGGGGCCGGGCCGGGGCGCTACCGCCTCGTGACGACGCTGCGCGACCGGCACTCGGGCAAGGCGGGCAGCTTCGAGCTCGCGGTCGAGATCGGGGACTGAGGCGCGTGCGTACCGGCTGGCCCGTGGCCCGGGCGGGCCAGCGCATCGGGCTTCTCGGCGGCTCGTTCGACCCGCCCCACGCCGGTCATGCGCACATCACGCGCGAGGCGCTGAAGCGGCTGGGACTCGATGCCGTCTGGTGGCTGGTGAGCCCGGGCAACCCGCTGAAGGCGCGGGCGCCGGCGTCGCTGCCCCTGCGGCTTGCGGCGGCGCGGGCGGTGATGCGCCACCCGCGGGTGCGGGTGAGCGACATCGAGGCGCGGCTGGGCACCCGTGCCACCGTCGCCACGTTGGCGGCGCTGGTTGCGCGCTACCCCGGCGTGCGCTTCGTCTGGCTGATGGGCGCCGACAACCTTGCCGGCTTCCACCGCTGGGACCGCTGGCAGGCGATCATGCAGCAGGTCCCGGTGGCCGTGCTGGCCCGGCCCGGCAGCGGCCTCAAGGCGCTGGGGTCGCGCAGCGCGCGGCGTTTCGCCGGCGCAAGGCTGCCGGCGGCGGCGGCGGCGCTGGTCGGCCGCCGGCGGCCGCCGGCCTGGGCCTATGTCGTCCTGCCGCTGTCGCACGCCTCGTCGACGGCGCTGCGCGCCCGCGGCGCCTGGCCCGCGGCGGGCTGACGGGGCAGGGCGCCTTGCCGGCGGCGTCCGCATCGGGTTTACTGGTAGCCATGGGGGACGGGGCACAACCGATCGGCCGCCGGGCGCTGCTGGCCGGCATGCTGGCCGGTGCCGCCCTTCCTGCGCTTGCCGGCGCCCCGGCAACCTCGCCGCGGCCGCGGCCGCGGCCCGCCGTGGCAGTGGCGGTTGCGGCCGCCCCGCAGCGGGCGGCGCCGGTCGCCGCGGCGGCCGAGGCGCTGATCGAGGCGGCGCGTCTGGGCGGGCGGGTCGGCTTTGCCGTTGCCGACGCGCGCAGCGGCGCCATCCTCGAGGCGCGCGATGCCGAGGCGGCGATGCCGCCCGCCAGCGTCACCAAGGCCATCACCGCGCTCTACGCGCTCGACACGCTCGGTGCGGGCCATCGCTTTCCCACCCGGCTCGTGTCCACGGGCCCGCTGCAGGGCGGCAGCCTGGCCGGCGATCTCGTGCTGGTGGGCGGAGGCGATCCGGCGCTGTCGACCGATGCGCTGGGCGACATGGCGGCGGCGCTGCGGGCGGCCGGGGTGCGGGGGGTGGCGGGGCGCTTCCTCTACCATGCTGAGGCGCTGCCGCAGATCGACCGGATCGACCCCGCCCAGCCCGAGCATGTCGGCTACAACCCCGCGATCTCGGGGCTGAACCTCAACTTCAACCGGGTCCATGTGGAATGGCGGCGGGCCGGGCAGGGCTGGCGGGTCGAGGTTGACGCGCGCGGCGAGCGGTTCCGCCCGGCAGTGGGCACCGCGGAGGTACGCGTCGTCGACCGCGACGCCCCGGTCTTCGCCTATGCCGAGGAGGGCGGGCGCGAGCGCTGGACGGTCGCGGCGCGGGCGCTGAACGCCCATGGCAGCCGCTGGCTGCCGGTGCGGCGGCCGGCGGTCTATGCCGCCGAGGTGTTCCGGACCCTCGCCCGCGCGCAGGGCATCGCCCTGCCCGTGGCCGAGCGGACGCGCGGTGCGATCCGCGGGACCGCGCTGGTGGAGCGGCCGGGCGACGACCTCGCCACCGTTCTGCGCGACATGCTGCGCTTCTCCACCAACCTGACGGCCGAGAGCGTGGGGCTTGCCGCTTCGGCGGCGCGCGGCGGGCCGGTGGGCTCGCTGGCCGCGTCGGCCGGCCGGATGGAGGAGTGGGCACGGGCGCGGCTGGGGATCGCCGGGGCGCGTTTCGTCGATCATTCGGGGCTGGGCGACGGCGCCCGCGTCAGCGCTGCCGACATGTTGCGGGCGCTGCTGCGGGCAGGGCCGGAGGGGCCGTTGCGCGGGCTGATGCGGCGGATGGAGATGCGCGATGCCCAGGGCAGGGCGCAGCGCGCTCACCCCGTCGGGGTGGCGGCCAAGACCGGGACGTTGAACTTCGTCTCCGGGCTCGGCGGCTATGCCCGGATTCCCGGCGGGCGCGAGCTTGCCTTCGCGATCTTCTGCGCCGACGTGGCCCGGCGCGACCGCCTGTCGGCGGCCGAGCGCGAACGGCCGCCGGGTGGGCCGGAGTGGACCGCCCGCGCCCGCCGCCTGCAGCAGCAGCTCATCGAGCGCTGGGCGGCCGTCCACCGGGCCTGAGCGGCCCCGGGGCGAACCGTCGCCGTCTCCCTCTGGCCGGAGCGGTCCGCGGCTTCGAGGCAAGAGGGGGTGCGCCGGGAGCGGCGCGGCTGCCCGGGACCTTCCCGCCCGCGCCTGCCGCCGGGCGCCGGCACGGGGCCGCGCCCGGCCGCCCGGACGGGGTCAGGCCGGCAGGCTGCCGTCCAGCGCGCGGCCGATCAGCGTCCCGGTCTCGGCAAGGCCGTAAAGCGCCACGAAGCCGCCGAAGCGGGGCCCCTCCGAGGCGCCGAGCAGAACCTCGTAGAGGCAGCGGAACCACTCGCGCATCGGCTCGAAGCCGTGGTCGCGACCGACCGCATAGACGACCGCCTGCAGCGCCTCGGGATCGGCCACCCCCTCCCACTGCCGCAGCCGCGCGGCGAGGTCCGCGAGCGCTGCGCGCTCGCGCGCGTCGGGGGCGCGATAGCGGCGGGCGGGCACGACGAAGTCGCGCACATAGGCGACCGCATGGCCCACCGCGGCGTCGAGGTCTGGGTGCGTGGCCGCGCTCGCTTCGGGCGCATAGCGGCGGATGAAGGCCCACAGCCGCGCCGGATCGGGCGTCGCCACGACGCTGGCGAGGTTGAGCAGCATGCTGTAGGGCACCACCATCCGGCTTTCGGGCGGCTCGCCGGCGTGGATGTGCCAGACGGGGTTGTCGAGGCGCGCGGTGGTGTCCTGGCCGGGGAAGGCACGCAGCAGCTGGTGGTACTCGTCCTCGGCCTTCGGGATGACGTCGAAGTGCAGCCGCTTGGCCGTCTTCGGCTTCTGGTACATGAAATGGGCCAGGCTCTCGCGGCTGGCGTAGGTCAGCCATTCGTCGATGGTCAGCCCGTTGCCCCTGGACTTCGAGATCTTCTCGCCGTTCTGGTCGAGGAAGAGCTCGTAGACGAAATGCTCCGGCTTCCGGCCGCCGAGAAGTTCGCAGATCGAATCATAGATCGGCGTGTTGGTCGAATGGTCCTTGCCGTACATCTCGAAGTCGACGTCGAGTGCGGCCCAGCGGGCGCCGAAGTCGGGCTTCCACTGCAGCTTCACGTTTCCGCCGGTCACGGGCAGCGTCCACTCCCGGCCGCGCTCGTCGTCGAAGGTGACGGTGCCCTCGCGGGCGTCGACATGGCGGATCGGCACGTAGAGGACGCGGCCGGTCTCGGGGTGGATCGGCAGGAAGCAGGAGTAGGTCTGCTGGCGCTCCTCGCGCAGGGACTTCATCATGACCGCCATGATGGCGTCGTAGCGCTCGGCGGCGCGCAGCAGCACCGCGTCGAAGCGTCCCGAGCGGTAGAAGTCGGTGGCGGAGATGAACTCGTAGGCGAAGCCGAAGGTGTCCAGGAAGCGGCGGAGCATCGCGTTGTTGTGGTGACCGAAGCTCGGGTATTCGCCGAAGGGGTCGGGCACCGAGGTCAGCGGCCGCTGGAGATGCTCGCGCAGCATCGCCGGGTTCGGCACGTTGTCGGGCACCTTGCGCATGCCGTCCATGTCGTCGGAGAAGCAGATCA
>JAHDXW010000068.1 GCA_023383015.1 Paracoccaceae bacterium | reverse complement strand
CCCTTCACGGAAAACTTCAAAACTGCCGCTTGACTTCCGCATTAGGCTACATCCCGTCCGGCGGCGCGGCCGGCACCGCCCGCCGCCGCCCGGCGAGCCACAGAAGCCCCGCGGCCGTCAGCCCGCCGGTGACAAGCGGCAGGTAGGCCACCGGCCACAGCCAGGCGTCGCGGCGGGCCACGCCCTCGGCGGCGTTGGCGGCAAGCTGCACCAGGATCAGGAGCACGACCGCCCCCAGCACCTGCCGCCAGACGCCGAGGCGGCTGAAGGCGCCGAGCATCAGCGTCGCCGCCCCGATCAGCGCGCCGACGGTGGCAAGGAAGGGATGGGCAAGGCGCGCATGCGCTTCGTGCAGCATCACCGCCGGGGTGCTCCGGGTCTCGGCCAGCAGCTCCGGCGCCGCCCCCAGCAGCTCGGGCGTCGACAGCTCCTCCACCGTCCGACCCTGGCGTGCGCCGCCGTCGATCAGCGCGGCGATGTCATAGGCGAAGTCGGTGAAGCGCGTTGTCGCCAGCCGCCCGTCGTCCAGCCGCAGCGTCTGCGACATGCCGTCGAGCATCACGAGCTTCTGGCGCCCGCCTGCCCGCACCAGAAGCGCGCTCTGGGCGGTGTAGGTGACCTGCATGCCCTGCTCGCGGGTGTCGGCGAGATAGAGGTCGCGCATCTCGCCCTCGGGCGTGATCTCGCGGATGTAGAGGGTGATGCCGGGGGCGGGGTGAAGGAACGCCCCCGCCGTCAGGAACCGCGCGGCGATGTTCTCGGCGATCTCGGCGCGACGGTCCAGCAGCGCCGTTCGGCTGGCCGGCACGAGGTGGTGGTTGAGAACCGACAGGAGCGCCGCAACGATCAGCCCGAACGCCAGCACCGGCCGCGCCAGCCGCCAGGGCGACAGCCCCGCCGCCTGCATCACCACAAGCTCGCTCTCGGTCGCGGCGCGGTGGACGACATAGACCGCGGCCGCGAAGGCCGCGACCGGCAGCACCAGGCGGATGACGTTGGGCAGGGCGAGGATGGTCAGCTCGAAGAACACCGCTGCCGTCTGGCCGTCGCCGACGATCCGGTCGAACAACTGCACCGCGCGGTTGATCCAGTAGACGCCCACCAGCACCAGCGCGAAGAAGCCGAACAGCATCAGCAGCTGTGCGAGCAGGTAACGGTCCAGACGCGACATCGGCGGCGCACTCCCCCTGGCCAGGCAGGCTAGGGCAAGGGCCAGCCGGTTGGAAGCGGCTTCCTCCCGGCGCCGCCGCGGCCGGCGCCGGGAGGAAGCCGGTGCCGGTGGCATCTGGCCAAGGCCCGGGGGCGGGGCTAAGCAGGGCACGACCGCCCCCCCTACGGAGTGTCCGCCCATGACCGCCCCGCCCGAACTGCGCTTCGCCCCGGTCGCGCTGGAGGAGATCGCCGGCCGCGGCGGGCGCGTGGCCGTGCTCGCCGAGGCGGGCGTCAGACCCGATGCGGCGGTGCGCCGCATCGACCGGCTGGCGCGCGGGGCCGTCGCCCGGGCGCTCGCCAGCCCCGCCTTCGCCGAGCTCAAGACCGGCGAGGCGCTGGAGCTTGCCTTCCCCGCCGGGCTTGCCGCCGAGGCGCTGCTGCTGGTCCGTCTGGGGCGGAAGGCGGGGGCGGCGGCGGCGCGGAGCGCCGGCGGGGCGATTGCCCGCGCCCGCGGCAAGGGCGAGCTGCTGATCGTCGCGGGGGCGCATCCGCTGGCGGCCGACGTCGCGACGGGCTTCGCGCTGGCGGCCTACGACTTTTCCGCCCACCGCACCGCGCCGCGGCCCGAGCCGGGGACGGTGACGGTGATGGCCGCCCGCCCCGAGGCCCTAGCCGACGCCGCGGCGCCGGGGACGGCGGCGGCGGCGGCGGTGCATTTCGCCCGCGACCTCGTCAACGAGCCCGCCAACGTCCTGACGACGACCGAGTTCGCCGCCCGTCTGTCGGCGATGCGCGAGCTCGGCCTCGAGGTCGAGGTGCTGGAGGAGGACGCGCTCGTGCGGCTGGGGATGCGCACGCTGCTGGCCGTGGGCCAGGGCTCGGCCAGCCCCTCGCGGGTGGTGGTGATGCAGTGGAAGGGGGCCGGCGGCCCCCCGCTCGCGCTGGTCGGCAAGGGGGTGGTGTTCGATACCGGCGGCATCTCGATGAAACCCGCGGCGGGCATGGAGGAGATGACGATGGACATGGGCGGCGCCGCGGTCGTGGCCGGCGCCATGCGGGCCCTGGCGCTGCGCCGCGCCCGGGCCCATGTCGTCGGCCTTGTCGGCCTTGTCGAGAACATGCCTTCGGGCAGCGCGCAGCGCCCCGGCGACGTGGTGCGCAGCATGAAGGGCGACACCGTCGAGGTGATCAACACCGATGCCGAGGGCCGGCTGGTCCTGGCCGATGTGCTCTGGTACGCGCAGGACCGCTTCACACCCTCGGCAGTGATCGACCTCGCGACGCTGACCGGGGCCATCATGATCGCTCTCGGTCACGAGAACGCGGGGCTGTTTGCCAATGACGACGCGCTGGCCGGGGCGATTCTCGCCGCCGCCCGCGCCGAGGGCGAGGGCGCCTGGCGGATGCCGCTGGGCGAGGGATACGACAAGCTGCTCAAGAGCCGCATCGCCGACATGAAGAACGTCGGCACCCGCGAGGGCGGGGCGATCTCGGCCGCCTGCTTCCTGCAGCGCTTCATCCGTCCCGGCACCCCCTGGGCGCATCTCGACATCGCCGGCGTCACCCTCGCCAAGGAGGCGGGAGCGCTGTGGCCCAAGGGGGCGACCGGCTGGGGGGTGCGCATGCTGAACCGGCTGGTCCGAGACCGCTACGAGGAGCGCTGAGGCAGGCCGGGTGCGATGGGCGAGGCGCGCTTCTACCGGCTGAACCGCGCGGGCATCGACCGGACGGTGCGGGCGCTCGCGCTGCGCGCCGCCGCCGAGGGCATGCGTGCCTGCGTCCGCGGCGCCGACCCCGCCCGGCTGGCCTGGCTCGACGACCGGCTTTGGATCGAGCCCGAGGACGAGTTCCTGCCCCATGGCCTTGAAGGCGGCACCCACGACGCCGAGCAGCCGCTGCTCCTGACCCGCAGGGGCGCGATCGCCAATGGCGCCGCGACGCTGATGCTGCTCGACGGCGCCGAGGCCGACCCCGGCGAGGTGGCGGCGCTCGCCCGCGTGTGCGTCATCTTCGACGGCCGCGATCCCGCCGCGGTCGAGGCCGCGCGCGGCCTCTGGCGCCGCTACGCCGCCGCCGGCCTGGCCGCGCAGTACTGGGACGACGCCTCGGGCGGCTGGACGCTGGTTGCCAGCCGGCCCTGAGACGGCCCCGGGCGGCGGCCGGCCGGGCGAAGCGGTGCACGCGGCCCGACCCGGCTCAGCGCGCCGCCTCCGCCAACACCCCGTCGGCTGCCATCAGCGCGTAGAGCAGCCCTTCGCGCAGGCCGCGGTCGGCCACCGACATCCGGTCGGTCGGCCACAGCCGCATCACCGCCTGCAGGATCGCCGCCCCCGACATGATCAGCGCGTGCCGGTCGCGGCCGATGCGCGGGTCGTCGCGCCGCCCCTCGGGCCCCAGCGCCAGATACTCGCGGATCACCTGCTCGATCTGTTCGGAGGTCATCACCAGCCCGTCCACCTTGGTACGGTCGTAGCGGCGCAGGCCAAGCCAGGTGGCCGCCACCGTGGTGATCGTCCCCGAGGTGCCGATGATCTGGAAGCCCTCGCGCGGGGCCGTCCGCTGGCAGGGGGGGAAATCGGCCAGCCGCTCCTCGAAGTACCAGCTCATCAGCGCGAATCGCGCGCTGTCGTCCTCGACATCGCAGAACTGGTCGCGCAGCGTCTGCACCCCGAGCGGCACGCTGATCCAGTCGCGGACCCGCGGCGAGCCGGCCGTGCCGCCGGACGGCGCAAAGCCCTTGCCCAGCGAGATCAGCGCCCGCGTCCGCCCCTCGCGGGGAACCGCGCCAAGGTCGATCCAGACCAGTTCGGTCGAGCCGCCGCCGATGTCGACGACCAGAAGCTGCTCGGTGGCCCCGTGCACCAGCGGGGCGCAGGAGATCACCGCGAGCCGGGCCTCCTCCTCGGGGGGAATTATCTCCAGCGCCAGCCCGGTCTGGTCGCGCACCGCGCGGATGAAGTCGCGGGCATTGCGGGCGCGCCGGCAGGCCTCGGTCGCCACCAGGCGCATCCGCCGCACGCCATGGCTTTCCAGCTTGCGCTGGCAGACGCGCAGCGCCGCCACCGTGCGTGCCATCGCCTCGCGCGACAGCCGCCCCGAGGCCTCCAGCCCGCTGCCGAGCTGCACGGTCTTGGAGAAGCTGTCGACGACATGGAACTCCGGCCCCCGCGGCTGTGCCACGAGCATCCGGCAGGAATTGGTACCCAGATCCAGCGCCGCATACAGCGCGGGCCGGTCAGTCTTCGGCGGGGTGCGCGACGGCTCGACCGAAAGACCCGGGATCACGTCCGCACCCCACGGACGCTCGGGCGTCATGTGTCGCCCTCCAAGACGAGTTGCTGTCACAATAGGCGCGCGCCCGCCCCCCCGCAAGCACCGCGTCCGGTCGCAACGCCGCCGACTTGGGTCGGATTCGGATGCCGCCGGCGCGGCCGCGCGGCGTAAGCAGTGGCCGGGGCAGGGAGGCGGGCGATGGCCGCGGTCACGATCATCTACTGGCGCGACATCCCCGGTCAGGTGATCGCGGGCAGCGGCCGGCGGGCGGTGCGCGCCGCCCTTCCCGAGCGCTTCGAGCAGGCCATCGACCGGGCGGCGATGCGGGCGGGGGCGCGCGACACCGACGCCTATCTCGCCGAGTGGCGCAAGGCGGCGCCGGTCGAGATGCAGGGCGAGCCCGCCGAGGTGGCCACCGCCGCGGCGGCGCGCATCGATGCCGAATACGACAGCGCGCGGCTCGCGCGGCTGGTGGTCAACCACGGGCGGGAGTGATCCCGCCGCGCGAGGGAGATGTGGATGACGCTGTTCGGCGGGCGGGCGCGGACCGCCCCGGCAGGCGCGGAGGCCGCGGCGGTCGCCGCTGCGCTGGCGGGATTCTCGATCGAGGTGATGCCGCGCACCGCCGCCCGGGTTGACAGCTTCCGCCGGCTGCTGCCGGCGGGAACGCGGGTCTGCATCGCCCACATCGCCGGAACCGGCATCGCCGAGATGGTGGCCACCGCCCGGCGGCTGCGCGGCGAGGGGTTCGAGCCGATGCCGCATCTGCCGGCGCGCGCCATCCCCGACCGCGCGACGCTCGCCGACTGGCTGGCGCGCTACCGCGGCGAGGCCGGCGTGCGCGAGGCGCTGCTGATCGCCGGCGGCATCGACCGGCCGGCCGGCGCCTTCGCCTCGTCGATGGACATGCTCGACACCGGGCTTCTCGGCGACTTCCGCCGCCTGCACGTCGCCGGGCACCCCGAGGGCAGCCGCGACGTCGACCCCGGCGGCGGCGAGGCCGGTGCCATGGCCGCGCTCGGCTGGAAGCAGGCCTTCGCGGCGCGGACCGGCGCCGAGATGGCGATCGTCACCCAGTTCGTCTTCGACCCGGCGCCGGTCGTCGCCTGGGCCGGGCGGCTGGCGGCGGCGGGCATCGGCCTGCCGGTGCACATCGGCGTCGCCGGCCCGGCGAAGCTGCAGACGCTCCTGAAATTCGCCATCGCCTGCGGCGTCGGGCCGTCGCTGCGGGTGCTCGAACGGCGCGCGCGCGACGTCACGCGGCTCCTGATGCCGTTCGAGCCCACCGAGATCGTCGCCGCCCTTGCCGCCCGCCGGGAGGCCGATCCGGCCTTCCCGGTCGAGGCGGTGCACATCTTCCCTCTCGGCGGGATCGCGGCGGCCGCGGAGTGGGCGCGGGCCCATGGCCAGACCCCTGCGGAACCCTGAAGGAGGGCAGAGCGATGACGCGGACGGTTCTTGAATCGCGGACGCGGACGGTTGTGATCG
>JAHDXW010000067.1 GCA_023383015.1 Paracoccaceae bacterium | reverse complement strand
CGCGCTGGCGGCGGCGCGCGGCCGGCTCGTTCCCTTCGTGCCGGTGTTCCTCGGCACCGGCGTCGGGCTCTACTTCCTGCTCCCGGCCGAGCCCGGGCCGGCGGCGCAGGCGCTGGCGCTTGCCGGCGCGCTCGTCGCCGCCGGCATCGCGCTGCGCGGGCCCGAGGCCGCCCGGCCGCTTGCCGCCGCCGCCGCGCTGGTGCTCGCGGGGCTGCTCCTGGCGCTCCTGCGCTCGCAGGCCGTTGCCGCACCGGTGCTCGCGCGGCACTTCCACGGCGCCGTCGAGGGGCGCCTCGTGGCCATCGACCGCTCGCTCTCGGACGCCGTCCGCCTCACCCTCGACCGCGTCGTGCTCGAGGGGCTCGCGCCCGAGGCCACGCCGGCCCGCGTCCGCATCGCCCTGCACGGGCGGGCAGGGGCGCATCTGGCCCCCGTGCCCGGCATGGTGGTGATCGCGACCGCCCATCTCTCTCCCCCCGCGGGACCTGCCGAGCCCGGCGGCTTCGACTTCCGTCGCCACGCCTGGTTCGAGGGGCTGGGGGCGGTGGGCTACACCCGCACGCCGGTGCTGATGCTCGAGCCCCCGCCCGCGGGGCCGGGCGCACTTGCCGCGGCGCGCCTGCGGGCGCGCATCTCGGCCGCCGTCCGGGCCGTGGTCCCGGGCGAGGCAGGGGCCTTTGCCGCCGCGGTGCTGACCGGCGACCGCGCCGGCATCGGCCGGCCGACGCTCGATGCGCTGCGCGATTCGAGTCTGGCGCATCTGCTCGCCATCTCCGGGCTTCACATGGGCCTGCTCACCGCCTTCGTCTTCGCCCTCGTCCGCCGCGGGATGGCGCTGGTGCCGCCGCTGGCGCTGCGGCTGCCGGCCAAGAAGATCGCGGCCGTCCTCGCGCTCGCGGCGGCGGCGTTCTACCTCGTGCTGTCGGGCGGCAACGTCGCCACCGAACGCGCCTTCGTCATGGTCGCGGTGATGCTCGCCGCCGTGCTGGCCGACCGCCGCGCGATCTCGCTGCACTCGGTCGCCATCGCCGCGACGCTGATCCTCGTCTGGCAGCCCGAGGCGATGCTGGGCGCGGGCTTCCAGATGTCCTTTGCCGCCACCGTCGCGCTGGTCGCCGCCTTCACGGCGCTTTCCGCGCGGGCCCGCGGCCGGCGGCTGCCGCCGCTGGCGGGGGCGGCGGCGGGGCTGGTCATGTCCTCGGCAGTGGCCGGGGCGGCGACCGCGCCGATCGCCGCGGCGGCCTTCGGGCGGCTTGCCGACTACGGGCTGCTTGCCAACGTCCTCGGCGTGCCGGCGATGGGCACGCTGGTGATTCCCGGCGCGGTGTTCGCGGGGCTGCTGGCGCCGCTCGGGGCCGAGGCGCCGGGTCTGTGGGCGATGGAGGCGGGGACGCGCTGGATCCTCGGCGTCGCCCACATGGTCGCCGGGCTCGACGGCGCGGTCACCGCGGTGGTCGCCCCGCCGCGCACGGTGCTGCCGCTGGCCGCGTTCGGCGCGCTCTGGGCACTGCTCTGGCCGGGGCGGGCCCGGCTGGCCGGGCTGCTGCCGGTGGCGGTCGCCGCCGCGCTCTGGGCAGGGGCGCCGCGCCCGGTGCTGCTGGTGGCCGAGACCGGCACGCTGATCGGCGTGCTCGGGCCGCAGGGGCGGGTGCTCTCCAAGGGCACGGGCGAGACCTTCGTCGGCCGCAGCTGGCTTGAGTCCGACGGTGATGCCGCCCTGCCCGAGGCGGCGGCGGCGCGGCCCTGGCCCGGGCCGGGTCCCGGCCGGCTGGTCCTCGGCGGGGTCGAGGTGGTCCACCTTGCCGGGCGCGGCGCGCGCGACCGGCTGGAGGAGGCATGCCGCCCGGGCGCGGTGGTCATACTCGGCGCGGCGGCGCCCGAGGCGGCGGAACCGCGGCCCTGCCGGCTGATTGACCGGGCCGTGCTGGCCCGCACCGGCGCCCTGGCGCTCACCCCCGGCCCGGGCGGGCTCGAGGCCACGGCCGCCGCCGGGCGCGCCGGCCGGCGGCCGTGGACGGGGCCCGCCCGGCCCGGCGGCGTTGGGCTGGCGGGTCAGTAGCTGCGGATCAGTCCGACCAGCCGGCCCTGCACGCGCACCTGGTCCTCGCGCAGGAGCCTGGTCTCGTAGGCGGGATTGGCGGCCTCGAGCGCGATCATCGCGCCGCGGCGGCGGAAGCGCTTCAGCGTCGCCTCCTGCCCCTCGACGAGGGCGACCACGATGTCGCCGTTCTCGGCGCTGTCCTGCTGGCGGATGACCACGATGTCGCCGTCGTTGATGCCGGCCTCGACCATCGAATCGCCCCGCACCTCGAGCGCGTAGTGCTGGCCGCGCCCGGCCAGCATGCCGGCGGGCACCGAGACATGGTTGGCCACCTCGCTGATCGCCTCGATCGGCGTGCCGGCGGCGATCCGGCCCATCAGCGGCAGCTCGCGAACCCCCTCGGCCGACACCGGGCGGGCACTGCGCGGCTGGCGGGCGCGGTCGCCTTCGACCACGCGGGGGGTGAACCCCTCGCGCACGGACGGCGCCGCCGGGGAGGCGGTGGTGGCGGGGCGCTCCATCGCCTCGGGCAGGCGGACGATCTCGATCGCCCGGGCGCGGTGGGCGAGCCGGCGGATGAAGCCGCGCTCCTCGAGCGCGGTGATCAGCCGGTGGATCCCCGACTTCGAACGCAGTTCGAGCGCCGCCTTCATCTCGTCGAATGACGGCGGCACCCCATCGGACTGCAGCCGCGAATGGATGAACTGCAGGAGTTCCAGTTGCTTGCGGGTCAGCACGGCGGCGGGCTCCGGTGACAGTGGGCGGCAGGGGCAGGGACGGGTTCGATCCGTGTTCTACCCGTGTTCCCCTTTTGTGTCAACCGGTTCCGGTCAGCGGCAGATACTCGGCCATCGCCCCCTCGGGTTCGGCCGGCGCCCCCGGCGGGCGGACCAGCAGCGCATCGGCCGCCGCGAGCGGCATCAGGAGCGAGCTGTCCTGGCTGGGGAAGGGGCGGATCGCCGGCAGCGGGTCACCGGGCAGAAGCGTGGCGCGCATGTAGTGGGCGCGCGGCCCGTTGGCCTCCACCGCCCGGGAAAGCACCGCCCGCCGCGGGCGCGGCAGCGGCGCGGCCAGCCCCTGCAGCGCCCGCAGGAGCGGCAGCAGGAAGAGATGCCCGCAGACCAGCGCCGACACCGGGTTGCCCGGCAGGCCGAGAAGGATCGCCTCGCCCAGCCGGCCGGCCATCAGCGGCTTGCCCGGCCGCATGGCCACCTTCCAGAACGCGCGTTCGAGGCCCATCCCGGACGCCACCCGGCCGACGAGGTCGTGGTCGCCGACCGAAGCGCCGCCGACCGTGACCACCACATCGGCCTCCCGGGCCAGGCCGAGGACGGCGGCAAGCGTCTCGGGGCGGTCGCGGGCGATGGGCAGCAGGCGCACGTCCGCCCCCTCGGCCTCGGCCATGGCGAGCAGACCGTAGCCGTTCGAGGCGAAGATCTGATCGGGCGCCGGCGTCTCGCCGGGCAGCACCAGCTCGTCGCCGGTCATGGCAATGGCCACCACCGGCCGGCGCGCCACCGCCGGCGTGGCGACCCCCATCGCGGCCAGCAGCGCCAGATCGGCCGCCGACAGCCGCCGTGGTGCGGCCAGCCGGGCGCCGGCGGCGAAGTCGCCGCCGCGGCGGCGGATGTTGTCGCCGGGCGCGGCGGCGGCGGCGATCGCCACGCGGCCCTCCGCAAGCGTCGCCTCCTCCTGGATGACCACCGCGTCGGCGCCATCGGGCACCGGCGCGCCGGTGAAGATGCGCATCGCGCTGCCGGGGGCAAGCGGGCCGGGCCGCCCGCCGCCCGCCGCCGCCGCGCCGGCGGCCGCCCGCCGTGCGCCCGCCGGGGCCTCGGCCGCGCGCACCGCCCAGCCGTCCATCGCCGAGCAGTCGAAGGGCGGCTGGTCGCGCAGCGCCACCGCATCGGCGGCCAGCACCCGGCCGGCGGCGGCGCGCAGCGCCACCGGCTCGGGCGGCAGCGGCCGGGCGAGCGCCAGCACCCGCGCCTGGGCCTCGGCGACCGGGATCACGGCCGCGCCTCCCAGCGGCCCGAGGCGCCGCCGTCCTTCAGCACCAGCCGGACGCCCTCGATCGCCATGCCGCGGTCGACCGCCTTGACCATGTCGTAAACGGTCAGCGCCGCGGTGGCGACCGCCGTCAGCGCCTCCATCTCCACCCCGGTGCGGCCGCTGGTGCGGACGGTGGCGGTGATGCGCAGTCCCGGCAGGGCGGCGTCGGCGACGAGGTCGAGCTCGACCTTCGACAGCGGCAGCGGGTGGCAGAGCGGGATCAGCTCGGCGGTACGCTTGGCGCCCATGATCCCCGCCAGCCGCGCCACCCCGATGACGTCGCCCTTGGCCGCCCGCCCCGCCGCGATCAGCTCCAGCGTCGCGGCCTGCATCCGCACCGCCCCCTCGGCCACGGCGACGCGGTCGGTCACCGGCTTGTCGGTGACATCGACCATCCGCGCCCGCCCCTCGGCGTCGAAATGGGTGAGCCCCGCCATCGCCTACATCCCCCCCTGCTCGGCCGGCGGCGAGCCGATCAGGGCCCGCGTCGCCGCCGCCACGTCCTGTGCCCGCATCAGGCTTTCGCCGACGAGGAAGCAGCGCGCCCCGTAGCGGGCAAGATCGGCCAGGTCGGCCGGCCGGGAGAGCCCGCTCTCGGAGACGATCAGCCGCCCCTCGGGCACGTGCCGGGCAAGCCTGCGCGTCACCGCAAGATCGACCGAGAAGGTCCTGAGGTCGCGGTTGTTTATGCCGATCAGAGGGGTGTCGAGGCGGGCCGCGCGATCGAGTTCGCCGGCGTCGTGCACCTCGGCCAGCACGTCCATGCCGAGCGCCGTCGCCGCCGCCTCGATCTCGGCGGCCTGCGCGTCCGATACCGCCGCCATGATCACCAGCACCGCATCGGCGCCCATCGCCCGCGCCTCGGCCACCTGCCAGGGATCGAACAGGAAATCCTTGCGCAGCACCGGCAGGGCGCAGGCCGCGCGCGCCGCCGCCAGATGCCCGGACGCGCCCTGGAACGAGGGGCCGTCGGTCAGGACCGACAGGCAGGCGGCCCCGCCCGCGGCATAGGCCCGCGCCAGTGCCGGCGGGTCAAAGTCCGCACGGATCAGGCCCCTGGAGGGGCTGGCCTTCTTGATCTCGGCGATCAGCCCGTAGCCGCCTGCCGCCGCGCGGCGCAGCGCCTCGGCAAAGCCGCGCGGCGCCGGGGCGGCGCGGGCGGCAGCCTCGATCCCGGCGGCCGGCTGCAGGGCCTTGCCGGCGGCGATTTCCTCGAGCTTGTAGGCGCGGATGCGGTCGAGAATGTCGGTCATGGGCGCAGAGGTAGCGCGGCCGTGCGGCAAAGGGAAGCGGCCGGGGCCGCTCCTCGCCGCGGCCTGCCGCCGCCGGCGGGAGATCCCGCCGCAGGACGGCGGGCAGGGCGGGTGCTACCGCGCCGCCCAGTCGACCGGCGCCTCGCCGCGGGCAGCCAGCCAGGCGTTGACGCGGCCGAAGGGACGGGCGCCGCGGAATCCGCGGCCGGCGGCGAGCGGCGAGGGGTGCGGGGCAGCGAGGACGAGATGGGGATGGCCGGCGGCGAGGTGGGGCCGCGCCGCCGCCTGCGCCGCCGCGCCCCACAGCAGGAACGCCACCGGCCGCCCGGCGGCGACCCGTGCCAGCACCTGCGCCGTCAGCGCCTCCCAGCCGAGGCGGCGGTGCGAGCCGGCGGTGCCCGCCCCGGCATCCACCGTCAGCACCGTGTTCCACAGCAGCACCCCCTGCCGCGCCCAGCCCGACAGCTCGCCGTCGGCACGGCGGATACCGAGGTCGTCGGCAAGCTCGGCCAGGATGTTGGCCAGCGACCGGTCCGGCCGCATTCCGGCGGGGTAGCCGAAGGCGAGGCCGGTGGCGCGGCCGGGGGCGTGGTAGGGATCCTGGCCGAGGATCACTGCGCGCACCGCGTCGGGCGGGGTCAGCGCGAGAGCGCGGAAGATGTCGCCGGGGGCGGGCTGCCAGGGCCGCGGACGGCTGGCGAGCCGTGCCGCCAGCGCGGGCCAGTCGCGGGCGAAGAAGGGCAGTCCCGCCCAGGCCGCCGGCGGCTCGGCAAGG
>JAHDXW010000066.1 GCA_023383015.1 Paracoccaceae bacterium | reverse complement strand
CAGTCCGACAAGGGCGGGCTGGTCTTCGGCGGCGACCTCGACTTCTACGCCTCCTATGCCGCGCGCGGCAACCTGCCGATGGTCGAGCACGTGATGGAGGCCGGCATGACGCTGATGCCGATGATCGGCCGTGCCAGGGTGCTGCGATCATGGGGCGGGATCATGGACATGTCGCCTGACGGCTCGCCCATCATCGACCGCACCCCGGTCACGGGGCTCTATCTCAACTGCGGCTGGAACTACGGCGGCTTCAAGGCGGTGCCGGCCTCGGGCTGGTGCCTCGCCCATCTGATCGCCACCGGCGAGCCGCATCCCGTCGCCGCCCGCTACCGCCTCGACCGCTTCGCGACCGGCCACGTCATCGACGAGGAAGGCACCGGCGCGCAGCACAACCTGCACTGAGGCCGCCCATGCGCATCCCCTGCCCCCTCTGCGGCCCCCGCGACCGGCGCGAGTTCACCTACATGGGCGCCGACGACTTCCTGCGCCGCCCCGCCGCCGACGCCCCGGCCGAGGCCTGGGACGCCTACCTGCACCTGCGCGACAACCCCGCCGGCGCGACGCGCGACCTGTGGTTCCACGAGGCCGGCTGCCAGGCATGGATCGTCGTCAGCCGCGACACGGTGACGCATGAGATCGCCGGCGCGGCGCTGGCCGGGGAGGGACGCGATGCGACTTGACTCCGGCGGGCTGATCGACCGCACCCGCCCCCTCGGCTTCGCCTTCGACATGGTCGGGGTGCGGGGCTACGCCGGCGACACCGTCGCCTCGGCGCTGCTGGCCAAGGGCGTGCGGCTGGTCGGGCGCAGCTTCAAGTATCACCGCCCGCGCGGCATCATGACCGCCGGCCCCGAAGAGCCGAACGCGCTCATCGAGGTGCGCGAGGGCAGCCAGCGCACGCCGAACGTGCGCGCCACAGTGCAGGAGGCGTTCGACGGCCTCGACGTGCGCAGCCAGAACGCCTGGCCCTCGCTCGGCTTCGATCTGATGGCGGTCAACGACGTCCTCGCGCCGTTCTTCGGCGCGGGCTTCTACTACAAGACCTTCATGTGGCCGCCCGCCTGGTGGGAGCGCGTCTACGAACCGCTGATCCGCCGCGCCGCCGGCCTCGGCCGGCTGTCGGGGCAGCACGACGAGGGGCGCTGCGAGAAGGCCTGGGCCTTCTGCGACCTGCTGGTGATCGGCGCCGGCCCGGCGGGGCTCGCGGCCGCGCTCGCCGCCGCCCACGCCGGGGCCGATGTGATCCTCGCCGAGCAGGACTTCCGCCTCGGCGGCCGGCTGCTCGCCGACCGTCAGGAGGTGGCCGGGATGCCCGCCGCCGAGTGGGTCGCGGCGACGCAGGCCGAGCTTGCGGCCCTGCCGAACGTCCGGCTGATGCCGCGCACCGCGGTCTTCGGCGCCTATGACGACGGCGTCTTCGGCGCGCTGGAGCGGGTCGGGCTGCACCTTGCCGATCCCCCCGCCGACCTGCCGCGCGAATGCGTCTGGCGGATCGTGGCGCGGCAGGCGATCCTCGCCGCCGGGGCGCTCGAGCGGCCGGTGGCGTTCCCCGGCAACGACCGGCCGGGGGTGATGCTCGCCTCGGCGGTGCGCGCCTACGCCAACCGCTGGGCGGTGGCGGCGGGGCGGGCGGTGGCCGTCTTCACCACCTGCGATTCCGGCCGCGCCGCCGCCGAGGATCTCGTCGCCGCCGGCGTCAACGTGGTGCAGGTGATCGACGCGCGCGCCGACGCCTCGGCGATCTGCTCGGCCCCCCTCCTGCGCGGTGCGGTGGTCACGGCCACCCGCGGCCGGAGGGGCCTGCGGGCGATCCGCCTGCGCGACCCCGGCGGGCCCGAACGCTGGATCGAGGCCGACTGCCTCGCTGTCGCCGGCGGCTGGACGCCCACCGTCCACCTTGCCTGCCACCGCAACAACCGCCCGCTCTGGCGCGAGGACATCGCCGCCTTCGTCCCCGCGCCGGGGGCGGTGCCGGGGATGACGGCGGCCGGCGCGGTCAACGGCCATGCCACGACCGCCGCCTGCCTTGCCGACGGGCAGGCCGCGGCGCGCGCAGCGCTCGACGCGCTCGGCCGCCGTGCCCCCGACCTCGCCCTTCCACCTGCCGAGGACGGCCCGCGCAGCGCCCGCCCGCTCTGGGCGGTCGACGCGCCGGGGCGTGCCTGGCTCGACTTCGCCAACGACGTCACGACCAAGGACGTCCGCCTTGCCGCGGCCGAGGGCTACGCCTCGGTCGAGCACATGAAGCGCTACACCACCCAGGGCATGGCCCCCGACCAGGGTCGCAATTCCAACCTCGGGGCGCTCGCGGTGCTGGCGCAGGCCACCGGGCAGACCATTCCGGGGACCGGCACCACCACCTACCGCCCGCCGTTCGTGCCGGTCCCGATCGCCGCGCTCGGCGCCGGTGGCAGGGGCAAGGGCTTCGCCCCCGAACGGCTGCCCGCCTCGCATGCAGCAAGCCTCGCCCGCGGCGCGCCGATGCTCGAGGCCGGGCTGTGGTACCGCCCCGCCTGGTTCCCGCGCCCCGGCGAGGCGACCTGGCGCGACAGCTGCGACCGCGAGGTCGCGATGGTCCGCGGCGCGGTCGGGGTCTGCGACGTCTCCACCCTCGGCAAGATCGACATCCAGGGCCCCGACGCCGGCCGGCTGCTCGACCTCGTCTACACCGGCACCTTCTCCACCCTGCCGGTCGGGCGGGTCCGCTACGGGCTGATGCTCCGCGAGGACGGCTTCGTCATGGACGACGGCACCTCGGCCCGCCTTGCCCCGGACCACTTCGTGATGACGACGACGACCGCTGCCGCCGGACAGGTGATGCGGCACCTCGAGTTCGTGACCCAGGGCCTGCGGCCCGACCTCGACGTGCGGGTGATCTCGGTCACCGAGCAATGGGCGCAGATGGCGGCGGCCGGGCCGCTGGCGCGCCGTCTCGTCGCCTCGGTGCTCGACGGACCGCTCGACCTCGGCTTCATGGGCTGCGCGGCGGTCGGGGTGATGGGGGTGCCGGGGCGGGTGTTCCGCATCTCCTTCTCGGGCGAGGAGGGCTACGAGATCGCCGTCCCGGCCGGTCGCGGCGCGGCGCTGTTCCGCGATCTCTGCGCCCGGGCCGAAACCCTCGGCGGCGGGCCCTACGGGCTCGAGGCGCTGAACGTGCTGCGGATCGAGAAGGGGTTCGTGACCCATGCCGAGATCAACGGCCGGGTGACCGCCTTCGACCTCGGGTTGCAGGGGATGTGCAAGGCCGGCGACTTCATCGGCAAGGCGGCCGCGGCCCGGCCGGGGCTGACGGGGCCGGCGCGCGAGCAGCTTGTCGGCCTCTGCCCGGCCGACCCCGCGACGGCGATCGGCGCGGGGGCGCATCTGTTCGCGCCCGGCGCGCGCATCCACCGCGAAACCGACGAGGGCCACGTCACCTCCGCGTGCTACTCGCCGACGCTCGGCAGCCACATCGGGCTCGGCTTCCTCCGGGACGGGCGGGCGCGGGTCGGGCAGGAGGTCCGCCTCGTCGACCACCTGCGCAAGGTCGACGTCCCCTGCCTGGTGACTTCGCCGGTGTTCCACGACCCCGAGGGAGGGCGGATGCGTGGCTAGCCTGATCGACACCCCCGCCCTTGCCGGCCTCGGCCTTCCCATCGCCGCCGGGGACGCCCTGCTTGAGGCCGCCGTGCCCGGCCGCGTCACCGCCATCGCCCCCTTCCGCGGCCGCACCGCCGCGACCGGCGCCGCCCTTGCCCAGCTCGGCCTGGGATTTCCCGCTCCCGGGACATCGGCCGCCGCGGGGACGGCGCGCATCCTCTGGGCCGGGCGCGGCGCCGCCTTCCTGGTCGGCGCCGCCCCGCCCGACGTGCTCGCCGGTCTGGCCGCCCTGACCGACCAGACCGACGCCTGGGCGGTGATGGCGCTGTCGGGCCCCGCCCACGCCGCGGTGCTCGCCCGGCTGGTCCCGCTCGACCTGCGGCCGTCTGCATTCCCCGCCGGCGCCACCGCCCGCAGCACCCTCATCCACTGCCCCGTCCTGCTCTGCCGGCGCGACGCGGCGACGCTGGAGATCTGGGTCATGCGCTCGATGGCGGCGACCGCGGTGCACGAGACGCAGGCCGCCATGCGCGCCATCGCCGCTCGCGGCTGAGGCGCGCCCGCCGCGCCCCGCGGGGCGCTTTTCCGATCACTTTTCGCGGGGGGCTTCCGCCCGCCTCATCTTTATTTCAGAATCCGCTTGAAGCCTGCCGAAGATCACCGAACTCTAGGGGCGAGGGATGAGGCCGGGGCGGCATCCCCGCTTCCGGCCCAGAGCAGAGGAGCACGCAACGTGCCGTCGTTTTCGCCGAGTCTGGAAAAGGCCATCCACGCCGCGCTGGCTCTCGCCAACGCCCGCCGGCACGAGCTCGCGACGCTGGAGCACCTTCTGCTCGCCCTGATCGACGAGCCCGACGCGGCCAAGGTGATGCGCGCCTGCAGCGTCAACCTCGACGTGCTGCGCAAGACGCTCGAGGATTTCATCGACGACGACCTCTCCACCCTCGTCACCGACATCGAGGGCTCCGAGGCGGTGCCGACGGCGGCCTTCCAGCGCGTCATCCAGCGCGCCGCGATCCATGTGCAAAGCTCCGGCCGGTCGGAGGTGACGGGCGCCAACGTGCTGGTGGCGATCTTCGCCGAGCGCGAGTCGAACGCGGCCTACTTCCTGCAGGAGCAGGACATGACCCGCTACGACGCGGTCAACTTCATCGCCCATGGCGTGGCCAAGGACCCCAACTTCGGCGAGACGCGGCCCGTCACCGGCACCCAGTCCGAGCCAGAGGCCGAACAGCCCGCCCGGGCCGACAAGCCCGAGAGCGAGGCCAAGGACTCGGCGCTCGCGAAGTACTGCGTCGACCTCAACGCCAAGGCCCGCAAGGGTGACGTCGACCCGCTGATCGGCCGCGACGCCGAGGTCGAGCGCTGCATCCAGGTGCTGTGCCGGCGGCGCAAGAACAACCCGCTGCTGGTGGGCGACCCCGGCGTCGGCAAGACCGCCATCGCCGAGGGCCTCGCCCGCAAGATCGTCCAGGGCGAGACGCCCGACGTGCTGCGCCGCTCGACCATCTACTCGCTCGACATGGGCGCGCTGCTCGCCGGCACCCGCTACCGCGGCGACTTCGAGGAGCGGCTGAAGGCGGTTGTCAAGGAGCTCGAGGAGCACCCCGACGCGATCCTTTTCATCGACGAGATCCACACCGTCATCGGCGCGGGCGCGACCTCGGGCGGGGCGATGGACGCCTCGAACCTGCTCAAGCCGGCGCTGCAGGGCGGCAAGCTGCGCTGCATGGGCTCGACCACCTACAAGGAATACCGCCAGCACTTCGAGAAGGACCGCGCGCTCTCGCGGCGCTTCCAGAAGATCGACGTCAACGAGCCTACGGTCGAGGATTCGGTCAAGATCCTCATGGGCATCAAGCCCTATTTCGAGAAGCACCACGACCTGCGCTACACCAACGAGGCGATCCGCTCGGCGGTGGAACTCTCGGCACGCTACATCCACGACCGCAAGCTGCCCGACAAGGCGATCGACGTCATCGACGAGGCCGGCGCCGCCCAGCATCTCGTGACCGAGAGCAAGCGGCGCAAGACCATCGGGACGAAGGAGATCGAGGCAGTGGTAGCCAAGATCGCCCGCATCCCGCCCAAGAACGTCTCCAAGGACGACGCCGCGGTGCTGCGCGACCTCGACACCAGCCTCAAGCGCGTCGTCTTCGGCCAGAACGCGGCCATCGGGGCGCTGGCCTCGGCGATCAAGCTCGCCCGCGCGGGGCTGCGCGAGCCCGAGAAGCCGATCGGCAACTACCTCTTCGCCGGGCCGACCGGGGTCGGCAAGACCGAGGTTGCGCGCCAGCTTGCCAAGACCCTGGGCGTCGAACTGCTGCGCTTCGACATGTCCGAGTACATGGAGAAGCACGCCGTCTCGCGGCTGATCGGGGCGCCGCCGGGCTATGTCGGCTTCGACCAGGGCGGGCTTCTGACCGACGGCGTCGACCAGCATCCCCACTGCGTGCTCCTGCTCGACGAGATCGAGAAGGCGCATCCGGACGTCTACAACATCCTCCTGCAGGTGATGGACCACGGCAAGCTGACCGACCACAACGGCCGGCAGGTCGATTTCCGCAACGTCATCCTGATCCTGACCACCAATGCCGGCGCCACCGAGCAGGCCAAGGCCGCGGTCGGCTTCGGCCG
>JAHDXW010000065.1 GCA_023383015.1 Paracoccaceae bacterium | reverse complement strand
GTCGCGGCCGGGCCGCTGGGGCTTGCCGGCCACGCCGCCCGGTGGGCCGACGCGGCCGGGGGGTAGGGCGCCGCACGCGGCCCCGCCGCGCACGGCCGCGTGCGGCGGGGCCGGGGCGGCTTCTTGCGCGTCAGGCGTCGGCGACCACGTCCTGGCGCTGGGTGCCGAGGCCCGCGATGCCCAGTTCCACCACATCGCCCGCCCGCAGGTAGCGCGGCGGCTTCTTGCCCATGCCGACGCCGGGGGGCGTGCCGGTCGAGATCACGTCGCCGGGGTGCAGGGTGAAGAACTGGCTGAGGTAGCTGACCACATGCGCGACCCCGTAGACCATGGTGCGGGTCGAGCCGTCCTGCATCGACTGGCCGTTGACCTTGAGCCACATCGCCAGGTCCTGGGGGTCGGCGACCTCGTCGCGGGTCACCAGCCAGGGGCCGATCTGGCCGAAGGCGTCGCAGCTCTTGCCCTTCGTCCACTGGCCGGCACGCTCGGCCTGGAAGGCGCGCTCGCTGACATCGTTGGCCACCGCATAGCCTGCGACATGGGCCAGCGCCTCGGCCTCGGAGACGTATTTCGCCCTGGTGCCGATGACGACCGCAAGCTCGACCTCCCAGTCGGTCTTGAGCGAGCCGCGGGGAATCACGATGGCGTCGTTCGGCCCGCAGACCGCGCTTGTCGCCTTCATGAACACCACTGGCTCGGGCGGCACCGCCATGCCCGATTCGGCCGCGTGGTCGGCATAGTTCAGCCCGATGCAGACGAACTTGCCGATCCCTGCCACCGGCGGGCCAAGCCGCACCGCGGGGTCGACCGCGGGCAGCGCGGCGGGGTCGATCGCGCGCAGCATGGCAAGGCCCGCGTCCGACAGGACGGCCCCCCCGATGTCGGGCACCAGGCCGGTCAGGTCGCGGATGCGCCCTGCCGAATCCAGCATCCCGGGCCGTTCCTGCCCCGCGGGGCCCCAGCGCAACAGTCTCATGCCGTTCTCCTTCGCTTCAGGCGTTCGTCATGCCGCCGTCGATCACATGTTCCACGCCGGTGGTGAAGGCGCTTTCGTCGGAGGCGAGGTAGACCACCAGCGCCGCGATCTCCTCGGGCCGGCCGATCCGCCCCATCGGCTGGCGTGCGACGAAGGCCGCCCGCGCCGCCTCGTAGTCGCCCTGCGCCCGGATGCGATCCTGCAGCGAGGGGCTCTCGACCGTGCCGGGGCAGATCGCGTTGGCACGGATGCCCTGCTTGACGTAGTCCTTGGCGATCGACCGGGTCATCCCGATCACCGCCGCCTTGGTGGCGCCGTAGACGAAGCGGTTCGGCACGCCGAGGATCGAGGAGGCGACCGAGGACATGCTGATGATGCTGCCGCCGCCCCGCGCCAGCATCCCCGGCAGGAAGGCGCGCGTGACCCGGTACATCCCGGTCATGTTCAGCTCGACCGAGAAGGCCCACTGCTCCTCGTCGCAGTCGAGGATGCTGCCATGGGCGACATGGCCGGCGCAGTTGAAGAGCACGTCGACCTCGCCCGCCCGCCCTGCCGCCGCCTGCACCGCGGCGCGGTCGCGCACGTCCAGCGCGAAGGTCTCGGCCCCGGCCGCGGCCAGGTCGGGCAGCAGGCTTTCGTTGATGTCGGTGGCAACCACCTGCGCCCCCTCGCGCAACATGGCCAGCACGCTCGCCCGCCCGATGCCCTGCCCGGCCGCCGTCGCGAAACAGCGCTTGCCCGCGAGCCGTCCCATTGCCGTCCTCCCCTCGCCCCGGGAGGGCGCCCGAGGCGCTTCCCGTCCCGAATCTGCTGGCCCGGTATCCCACGCGGGTCCCCGCACCGCCAGCCCCGGAGGGGCCCGGCCGCGGCCGGGCCGCCTTAGCCCGGCCCCCGCGCGCCGTCCAGAGCCGGCGGTTTCACAGGGCGGACAGCACCTCGGCCGTCGTCGTCACCAGCGAGACGTTCTGCAGCGCGTAGTTGATGCTCGCCCGGTGCCAGTCGGCGTTCATGGTCGAGCAGGCGTCCTCGGGCACCACCATGACATAGCCCTTGTCGGCCCCGGTGCGCGCGGTGTGCTCGATCGACATGTTGGTCCAGGCGCCGGTGACGATGACGATGTCGCGCCCCTCGGCCTTCAGGATCGTCTCGAGGTTCGTCCCTTCCCAGGCCGACATCCGCATCTTCTCGACGACATGGTCGCCGGGCTGCGGTTCGAGCCCGGCGACCGGCGCCGCCCCCCAGCTGCCGCGCACGCAGGCGTTGCCGTCGGCCACGCCCTCGAAGAGGGGCGCGTTCAGGGTCATCCCCTTGGCCCCCGGCGGAACCACGAACCAGACATGGATCACCGGCACCCCGCGGGCGCGGGCATGCTCGGCCAGGGCGCGGGCATGGGCGATGGCGCCCTGGTCGCGGCAGTGGGCAGGCGATCCCGACGAGGCGAAGGCGCCGCCCTCCATCACCACGTCGTTCTGCATGTCCTGGACGATCAGCGCGCAGCGCGCGGGGTCAAGCCGCAGACCCGCGCCGCCCCCGGTTGCCGCGGGGGTGGCGCCCGCGGCCGGCCGGGCGCGCATGAAGGGCTCGTTGCGCGGACCGAGCCGGACGTCGATGCCGTAGAGCGAGGTCGAGGCGCAGACGAACAGCGTCCGCCAGTCCGCCCCCCCCCAGTGCAGGTTGGCCGGCAGCTCGGGGATCGCGACCTTGCCGATCAGCCGGCCCGAGGGCGCATAGACCCACAGCCCGCCCGGCGCGGTCACCCAGATGTTGCCTTCGGCGTCGCATTTCATGCCGTCCGGCACACCCGGCTTCAGGCTGTCGCGCAGGCCGCTCGCGAACACCCGCCCCGAGCGCAGCCGCCCGCCGTCGACCTCGAAGACGCGGATGTTGGCCTGCTCGGTGTCGTTGACGTAGAGGAGCCGCTCGTCGGGCGAGAAGCAGAGGCCGTTCGGCATGGAAAAGAGGTAGCGGTCGACGACGAGCTCGGGCTCGGCCCCCGGCCGGTGGCCGGGCGGCAGGCGGAAGACGCCCTGCCAGCCCAGCTGGCGCGGCCGCTCCACCCCGTAGACGGGCATCCGCCCGTACCATGGGTCGGTGAACCAGATGCTGCCGTCGGACTTCACGCAGATGTCGTTGGGGCTGTTCAGCTCGCGCCCCTCGAAATGCGAGGCCAGCACCTCGCGCCGGCCGTCGGGGCGGAAGCGGGCGACCGCGCTGGTCGCATGCTCGCAGACCAGAAGGTTGAGCTCGGCATCGTAAGTCATGCCGTTGCCCTTGTTCGAGGGCCGCATCACCTCGCGCACGCCGGCCCGGTCCCAGCGGCGGCGGGCATCGGCCGGCATGTCGGAAAAGAGCAGGTAGTGGTCCACCGGGTGCCAGATCGGCCCCTCGGTGAAGGTGAAGCCGTGGCCAAGCTGGCGGACGGGCGCGTGCTCGTCGATCAGCCGGCGGAAGGCGGGGTCGAGCGCCTCATGTGCCATCGCCGCGACCTCAGGCCGGGAACCAGGCGCGGCGCGGCACCGACTGGCTGACCGGCCCCGGCACCGCCATGTCCAGCCGGCCGGTGACGCGCCCGCCCTCGACCCTGGCGGGCTTGTCGTGGATCGGCAGCAGGAAGCGCGCGCCGTGCATCAGCTTGCGCATCTGCCCTTTCTCGTCGCGCTTGGAGCCGCCGTGGTTGCCGGTGACCTGGAACTCCTCGGGCCCGAAGCTGCGCTGGGGCTCGATGATCTGGTCGTTGAAGTCGTAGATGACGTCGCCGCAGATCGTCGCCCGGCCCTCGGCGGTCTCGACATGGACGTTCATCGAGCCCTCGGTATGGGCGCCGGCGGCCTCGAGCACCACCCCCGGCATCAGCTCGATCGGCCCCGAGATCTCGAGATCCTCGAGCCTGAGCGCGCCGGGCGTGTGCAGCCGCTCGACCAGATGGATGATGTCGGGCTTGGGATACTGGGGGTGCATCAGCCCGGAGACCGAGTATTCGAGCTCGCGGCGGTTGATGACGACGGTTGTGTTCATCGGGAAGCGGTCGTCGGTGCCGGCGTGGTCGATGTGCAGATGGGTGTGCAGCACGTAGCGGACGTCGCCCACCTTCACGCCGTGGTTGGCCAGCTGGCGCTCGACCATGTTCTCGTGGAACTGCAGGCCGCGCATGCCGAGGCTGCCCATGATCGCGTTGTCGCGGTAGCCGGTGTCGACGACCAGCGGGTACTGCCCGCCGAGGATCAGGAAGCCGTAGACCGGCACCCGCCGGACCCGCCCGCAGTCGCGTCCCAGAACCAGGAAGGAGGATTCGAGTTCGATGTCGCCATAGTCCAGAAGCTTGATCTCAAGGGGCATGGGCGTCCTCCCGTGCGGGTTGGCGGGCCGGCCTCAGGGCCGCACCTCGCGGGCGAATGCAAGCACCTCGGCGCAGACCCGGGCGGGCGCCGAGCCGTCGCCGAGACGGTCGAGTAGGGGCAGGATGGCGGCGAGCGCCGCGGTCGAGGGTGCGAAGCCGGCATCGGCCTTCAGCGGCGTCAGCCACAGGATGCCCCAGGCAAGGCGCCGGAGCCGCGTCATCGCCGCGACCAGCGCCTCCGGCCCGCCGCGCTCGAGCCCGTCGGAGAGCACGACCACCAGCGCGCCGCGGGCGTGGGCGGCAAAGCGCGGCACGGCGAGGAAGACCTGCAGGGCGTCGCCGAGCCGCGTGCCGCCGTCCCAGTCGGCGACAAGGCCCGCGGCACGGGCGAGCGCGGCCGCCGCCGCGCGGTGGGCGAGCGCGCGCGTGACCCGCGTCAGCCGCGTGCCGAGCGTGAAGACCTCGGCCCGCTCGGCCGCGCGCAGGAGCGCGTGCGCAGTGCGCAGGGCGCTGTCGGTCTGCCCCTTCATGGAGCCCGAGACGTCGACGAGAAGGAGCACCCGCCGCTGCCGCGTCCGGCGGCCCATGCGGGGCAGCGCGGCGAGCTCGCCGTCGCGGCGGGCCATGGCACGGAAGGCGCGGCGGACATCGGGGCGGGCCCCGCGGTCGTCGCGCATCAGCCGCCGGCCCAGCCGGCGGGGCAGGAGGGCGGGCGCGGCGCGGCGGAAGGCGGCCAGCGCAGCCGCCTCGTCCAGGGCGGCGAAGCTGCGGGCGTGCAGCCGCTCGGCGGCGCTGGCCGCCGCACCTGCGGGCTCCTCGCCCTCCTCGGCCTCGGGCATGGCGTCGGGGCCGGCGGCGTCGAAGGCCGAAGGCATGTCCTCGTCCCGCCCGGCGGCGGGGGCAGCGAGCGCCCGGCCGAGGAAGACGGCGTCGAAGAGCGCGTCGAACTCGCCCCGCCGCTCGGGCGGGGGCCCGAAGAGGGCGTGCGCGGCCCGGCGGACATCGCCCATGCAGCGCGGGCCGAGCAGGCCCGTCGCGGCGATGAAGCCCTGCGTCTGGTCGGGCGCCGCCGCGAAGCCCGCCGCGCGCAGCCGGGCGGCAAGGGCAAGAAAGGGCCGCAGCGCCGCCGGCAGTGGGTTCTCGCCGGACCTCCCCAGCCCCGGCCAGGCGCCCGGCGCGGGCGCGCCGTCCCAAGGATTTTCGCCGAAAATCCTTGGGCCCCGGGTCACGCGACCGTCTCCGCCAGCAGCCGGTCGAGGTCGGGGGCGACGTGGGCAAGGTCATCCTGGTCCTTCAGCACCACGCCGAGGGCGCGCGCGAAGGCCGCCGGCCACGCCGCCCCCTGGCCGTGCAGCAGCGTCGCCGCCTCGGCCCATTCCACCGTCTCGGCCACGCCGGGCGGCTTGGCCAGCGGCCGGGCGCGCAGGGCGCCGACCGCCGCCACCACCTTCTGCGCTGTCGCCCGCGCCACCGATGAGGCGCGCATCATCACGATCTCGGCCTCGAGCGCGGGGTCGGGGTAGTCGATCCAGTGGTAGACGCAGCGCCGCCGCAGCGCCTCGTGCAACTCGCGCGTGCGGTTGGAGGTCAGCACCACCACCGGCGGCTCGGCCGCCCGGACGGTCCCGCGCTCGGGGATCGATATGGTGAAGTCCGACAGCAACTCCAGCAGGAAGGCCTCGAACTCGGGATCGGCGCGATCGATCTCGTCGATCAGCAGCACCCGCTCGCGCGGGGCCTGCAGCGCCTCGAGCATCGGCCGGGCGATCAGGTACTCGTCGGCGTAGAGGTTGACGTAGCTGTCGCCCGCCTGGCGGATGGCCAGCATCTGGCGGGGGAAGTTCCATTCGTAAAGGGCGGCGGCCGCGTCGATCCCCTCGTAGCACTGCAGCCGCAGGAGCTGGCGGCCGAGCACCGAGGCCAGGGCCTTGGCGCCTTCGGTCTTGCCCACCCCCGGCGCGCCCTCGAGAAGGAGCGGCTTGCCGAGGGCAAGCGCGAGGTAGGCGGCGGTGGCAAAGCCCTCGTCGGCGATGTACTGGGCGTCGCGCAGCGCCCGGGCAAGCGCGCCCGGCCCGTCGATCCCCCCGACCCGCGCCCTGACCGTCATGTCCGCCTAGCCCCGCCGCCGCGGCTGCGCGCCGCCCTGGGCGCGCAGCCCGCGCAGCACCTTCTCGGGGGTGATCGGCAGCTCGTCCACGCGCACGCCCACCGCGTCGTAGACCGCATTCGCCACCGCCGGCAGGACCGGGTTGGCGCACATCTCTCCCGGCCCCTTGGCCCCGAAGGGGCCGTCGGGGGCGGGGCGCTCGAGGACGCTGATGTGGTGGGGGGCGAGGTCGCCCGGTCCCGGCATCAGGTAGCTGTTGAAGTCGACCGGCCCGTGGGCGCGGTCGGGATACCAGGGCTCGGTCGTCTCCCACAGCGCGTGGCTCATCCCCATCCAGGCGCCGCCGGTGAGCTGCTGCTCGACGAGGCGGGGGTTCAGCGCCCGGCCGACCTCGTAGGCCGACTGCATGTCGGTGACGCGGACCACGCCGGTCTCGTCGTCGACCTCGACCTCGACCATCATCGCGGCATGGGCAAAGCAGGAGACCGGCGTCATCTCGCCGGTGTCGGGGTCGACCGGCGACAGCGGGATGAGGAAGATGCCGCGCCCGGCGACGGTGCGGCCCTGGCGGAACTGCGCGGCCTGGGCGGCGGCCATGGTGGTGATCGACCGCGACGGCGCGCCCCGGACATGGATGTTGCCGCGCCCGTCGGTGACGAGGTCGGCGGCGTCGACCTCGAGCTCCTCGGCGGCCGCCTCGAGCATCACCGCGCGCGCCTCGCGCGCCGCTTCGATCACCGCGTTGCCGACGCGGTGGGTGCCGCGGCTGGCGAAGCTGCCCATGCAGTGCGGGCCGGTGTCGCTGTCGGCGGTGTCGACCCAGACATCCTCGACCGGCACGCCGAGGGTCTCGGCGGCGATCTGGCGGGTGACCGATTTCATCCCCTGGCCGAGGTCGATGGAGGACAGCGCGACGGTGAACTTGCCGTCGGGGTTCGAATGGACGAGTGCCTGGCTGGGGTCGCCGCCGAGGTTCATGCCGATGGGGTAGTTGATCGCCGCAAAGCCGCGGCCGCGGTGCAGGGCCATGTCAGCGCCTCCGGAAGCCGGAGAGGGAGGAGAAGCGCAGCGCGCCCCGCCGGGCGGCATCGCCGGCCGCGGCGGGAGGCGGTGCTGGCGGCTGCGGCGGCTGTGGCGGC
>JAHDXW010000064.1 GCA_023383015.1 Paracoccaceae bacterium | reverse complement strand
CGCCGCCCGCTCGCCGGCGGCCGCGCCGCGCCGCGCGCCGCCCGCGGTCATGCCGTCCGCGGCCGCCGGCGCCGTGGCGGGCCCGGCAAGGCCGGATTCCGGGCCGTCTGCCGCAGGCGCGGCCGCGGCATCGCCCGCAACAGCAGACGGGACGGGGGGCGGGGCGTCGGCGGAGACGCCCCCTGCCGATCCCGCGACGGCAGGCCCGCCGTCGGCGGCTGCGGCGTCGGCGACGACGACGGGTGGCAGGGCGACGGCCTGCCCCCCGGGGGCCGGAAGGCCGGGGGCTGAAAGGGCGGGGCGCGGCGCGGCCGCCTCGGCCGCCACCGGCGCATCGGCCTCGGTTGCGGCCGGCGCTTCCCCCTCGGCCGCCGCCGGCGCCTCGGCCGCGGTCGCCGCCGGCGCCTGGGACACAGGCGCCGCCGGGGGCGGCGGCGCGGTTGTCTCGCCCTCGGCCGCGGTGCGGGCCCCGATGACCAGCGGCAGGTCGTCGCGGTCCACCGCCTCGCCCTCGGCCAGCAGCCCCGCCGCGCCCCGCGCGAGACCGAAGAGCGGCTCGCCGTCGAAACGGCCGGGCTCGGGCGCCGCCACGAAGCAGAGCGGGTTGAAGCGGTGGTCGGCGGCGAAGGCCTCGGCCTCCTCAAGCGTCTCGCGCGTGACCACCGCAACCCGGACCTCGGGCCCCGTGCCCGACCAGTCGAAGACGAGGTCGGCAACGGCGTACGGCGTGCGCCCCTCGAGCGCGGTGCGGATCTGGTCGTGCCGCTCCGCCTCGCCGGGGCCGGGCGCGTGAACCGAGAGGTAGAGCACCTCGGAGTTCGGGATCACGAGCTTGGTGGACAGCCCGCGCGGCGCCAGCCCGACCGCGGTGGTGCGCAGGAAGCCGAGCGTATCGGTGAACTTGGGATCGTCCAGCGCCACCGAGCCGACATGCGTCCAGCCCCGCGCGCTGCGATGATAAAGCCCGATCCCCTCATGGGACAGGTCAAGGGCGAAGGCGGGTTTCATGCGCCGGCGTCTAGCACTCTGCCGAAAAGCCGTGGAGTCACGTCGAAGTGTCCGGCATTCCTACAGCAACAAACCGCCGAACGGAAGGATCATGACCGCGCGCGGTTGCCGCGGTGGCCAAGGATGGGCCATGGCTGGCGCGTCAGAGCCGCACTGCGCCCGGGCATGGTGCCCGGAGCGACCCGCGCGCCCCCCAAGGAGGCCCCCCATGCGACACCTGCCCTTCCCGGCCCTGGCCCTGATCCCGGCCATCGCACTTGCCCTTGCCTGCCCCGCCCCGGCAGCGGCGCAGACCGCCCAGCCCGCCCGCATCACTGTCGCGGGCGAGGGCCGCGTGTCGGCGGCGCCCGACATGGCGGTGGTGAGCCTCGGGGTGGTGACCGAGGCGCCCGAGGCCGCGCGGGCGCTGGCCGAGAACTCCACCCGCCTGACCGAGGTGCTGGCGCTGGTCGAGGCGGCCGGAATCGCGCCCCGCGACGTGCAGACCTCGGGACTGTCGCTGTCGCCGCAGTACGACTACGAGAGCCGCCGACCGGACGGCCAGCCGCGCATCCGCGGCTACCAGGTCTCCAACAGCGTGACCGTGAGGGTGCGGGCGCTCGAGGGCCTCGGCGCGCTGCTCGACGCGGTGGTGCGCGGCGGGGCCAACCAGCTGAACGGGCTGTCCTTCGCGCTGGCCGACCCGACGGCGGCGATGACCGAGGCCCGCCTTGCCGCCGCCCGCGACGCCCGCGCCCGGGCCGAGACCTTCGCGCAGGGGCTGGGCGTCGGCCTCGGGCCGGTGCTGGCCCTGGTCGAGAACGCGGGCTACCGTGGCCCCGAGCCGCAGTTCCGCGACGCCCCGGTGATGGAGGCCTCGGCCCCGGTGCCGGTGGCCGCGGGCGAGGTGGACATCGTCGTGTCGGTCACCGTGGATTTCGCCATCGCTCCCTGAGACCGGCAGGGCGGCACGGAGGGGGTGCGGACGCGCCGGCGCCCGGGCGCCGCGATCGGACCGCGCCCGCCGCCGGGATGGCCGGCGGGGCCGGCGCCCCCGCCTGCGTCGTCCCGCCGGGCGGCCACGGGCGGCCCCCGGACGGGCGGGCCGCGCCCCGGCCGCCTTCCTAGCCGGCTGCCCTCGCCAGTGCCTGGTCGAGATCGGCGATCAGGTCGGCGGGGTCCTCCAGCCCGATCGACAGCCGCACCACGTTGGGCGAGGCGCCGGCGGCCTTCTGCTGCTCGGGGGTGAGCTGGCGGTGGGTGGTGGAGGCCGAGTGGATCACCAGCGAGCGGGAATCGCCGAGGTTGGCGACATGGCTGAAGATCTGCAGCGAATCCACCAGCCGCACGCAGGCCTCGTAGCCGCCCCTGACGGCGAAGGTGAAAAGCGCCCCCGCCCCGCGCGGATAGAGCCGCTGCGCCCGCTCGTAGAAGGGCGAGGACTTCAGCCCGGCATAGGTGACCTGCTCCACCCGCGGGTCGGCCTCGAGCCACTCGGCCACCTTCACGGCGTTGGCGACATGCCGCTCCATCCTCAGCGACAGCGTCTCGATGCCGAGCAGCGTGTAATGCGCGGCCTGCGGGTTCAGCGTCATGCCGAGGTCGCGCAGGCCGACGGCGATGCCGTGGAAGGTGAAGGCGAGCGAGCCGAAGGTCTCGTGGAACCTCAGCCCGTGGTAGGCCGGCTCGGGCGCCGAGAGCGAGGGGAACTTGTCGGATGCCGACCAGTCGAAGCGCCCCGAATCGACGATCGCCCCGCCGGTGACGGTGCCGTTGCCAGTGAGGTACTTGGTCATCGAGTGGACGACCAGCGTCGCGCCCTGCTCGATCGGCCGGCACAGCCAGGGCGAGGCCGAGGTGTTGTCGACGACGAGCGGGATGCCGGCGCGGTCGGCGATGTCGGCCAGCGCCCGGATGTCGGTGACGTAGCCGCCCGGGTTGGCGATGGATTCGCAGAAGATGGCGCGGGTGTCGCCGTCGATCGCCGCGGCCACGGCGGCGAGATCCTCGGTGTCGACGAAACGGGCAGACCAGCCGAAGCGGCGAATGGTCTGGGTGAGCTGGGTCACCGTGCCGCCGTAGAGGCGGGTCGAGGCGACGACGTTGCGCCCCGGCGCCATCAGCGGAAAGAGTGCCATGATCTGCGCCGCGTGACCCGACGAGCAGCAGACCGCCCCGGCCCCGCCCTCGAGCGTGGCCACCCGTTCCTGCAGGGCCGCGACGGTGGGGTTGGTCAGGCGGGAGTAGATGTAGCCCACCTCCTGCAGGTTGAAGAGCGCGGCGGCATGTTCGGCGCTGCGGAACACATAGGCGGTGGTCTGGTAGATCGGCGTCTGGCGCGCGCCGGTGGCGGGGTCGGGGCGGGCGCCGGCATGGATCTGCAGCGTGTCGAAGCCGTAGGTGCGTCCTTCGGACATGGTCGGTGTGGTGCCTCCGGGCGAGATGGACGGCGGCGAGCCTAGGGGATGCCCCCGCCCGGCGCAATCGGCGGCCGCCGGCGGCGACGGGGTGGCGCACGACCGATGGCGGCCCCGGGGGCACCGCCGGCGCGAGAGCGCATGCCGCGCGCGAGCCCTGCCCTGGATACGGGTGCGCGGCGGCCCGTGCCGCCCGCGGCATGGCGCCAGGCACCGATTCGCGCCCTCCGGCGCGGCTGCCTGCGGGTGCTCCCTCCGGCCCCGGGCCCGTGCCCGGTCAGCCCACGACCTGCGCGCCGCTGCCGGCCTTGGGGACCGCCCAGACCATCAGCCGCTCGACGGCGTATTCGGCCGCATCGTCGGCGGGCGCCAGCACCATCGTCGCCCCCTTGGCCAGCAGCGCCGGCGCATCCTCGGCGGCCTGGACGCTGAGGGCGATGGCCCCGCGGAAGCCGGCCGCGTGCAGACCGTGCAGGAGCGACAGCTGCGTGCTGGCCTCGGTCAGCGTGCCGCGCTCGCGCGAGACCGCCGAGACCACCACCTTGACCCGCTCGAGCGGCAGATGGGCGATGAACTCGGGATCGGTGGCGTCACCATAGACCGCCTCCATCCCCAGCGCCCGCCAGTGCTGCAGCGCCTCGGGGTCGAAATCGACGCCGAGCACGCGGTAGCCCGCCGCCTCGAGCCCGATGCCGATGCGCGTGCCGTAGCGGCCGAGCCCGAAGATGACGTAGTCGTGCGCCGCCACCACCGGGGCCGCCCCGGCCCCCGCCGACTCGCGGTGGGGCCGCCGGCGCTCGAACGGCGCCAGCAGCGGCTCCAACCGGTCGTAGAGCTGGCCGGACCAGGTGATCATGTAGACCGACAGCGCGATCGTCACGAGGCCGACGAGGGTGACCAGGCCGAGGGCCGATTCGGGCACGTGCCCGAGGTTGACGCCCATCGCCATGAAGATCAGCGAGAACTCCGAGATCTGGGCGACCGTCAGCCCGGCCAGGAAGCCGGTCCGCTTGCGGTAGCCCATGGCCCCCATGATCGCGAGCACGATCAGCGGATTGCCGACCAGGACGAAGACCGACAGCACGGCCGCGGCGACGAGCTCGGCGCCCAGCCCCTGCAGGTTCAGCCCGGCGCCGAGGGCGATGAAGAAGAACAGGAGCAGGAAGTCGCGCAAGGATGCCAGCCGCGAGACGATCGCCTCGCGGTAGGGGGTGGAGGCGAGCGCCACCCCGGCCAGCAGTCCGCCGAGTTCCTTGCCGAAGCCGACGGCGTCGCCCACCGCCGCCAGCCCCGCCGCCCAGCCGACCGCGAAGATCACCAGAAGTTCGGCCGAGCGCGCGATCAGGCCAAGCAGCGGATCGGCGACGTAGCGGATGAAGGCGATCACGAAGGCCACCATGGCCACCCCGCCGCCGCCGACGACCAGGATGTCGAGCGGATCGCCGGTGTCCTCGCCCAACCCGACGCCGAGAGCCGACAGCGTGACCATGCAGAACACCACGAAGATGTCCTGCACGATCAGGAAGCCGAGCGCGATCCGCCCGTGCAGCGCCCCGAGCTCGCGCTTGTCGCTGAGCAGCTTGACGATGATGATCGTGGAGGAGAACGTCAGCGCCACCGCGACATAGACCGAGGTGACCACGTCGATCCCGAGCGCGAGGCAGATGAGGAAGCCGAAGAGCGAGGTGAAGCCGACCTGGCCGAGGCCGGTCGCCACCGCCACCCGGCCGATCGAGCGGACCAGGCCGACGTCGAGCTTCAGCCCGACCAGGAACAGCAGCACCGCGATGCTGATCTCGCCCAGCAGGTCGATGACCTGGGTCGAGGTGGCAAGCCCCAGCGCGTCGGGCCCCGCGACCACGCCCACGGCGATGAAGGACACGATCAGCGGCTGGCGGAGGAGCAGGCCGACGAAGCCTGCCGCGCCGGCCAGCAGCACCAGCGCGGCGATCTCGTAGAAGACGCTCTCGAAGTGCAGTTCCATCGGCGGGACCGGCTGGCGCGCAGGTGATATCGGCGGCATATCCGCCCCCGACCGCGGCGGCAACCGGACTGTGGCCGCCCCCGACCGGTGCCGGCCCGGTGCCGGCCCGACAGACGACGGCGCCGCACCCCGGGGGCGCGGCGCCGCAGCGGCCGGCCCCGGGGGCCGGCCGCATCCGGGGTCGTCCTCAGGCCGCGCGCGACACCAGCACGCTGCCGACCTGGCGGGCGGCATGGGCGTCGTCGATGCCGCTGACGGCCGCGACCTCGCGGGTCAGCCGCTCGAGCGCGGCCTCGTAGAGCTGGCGCTCGGAATAGGACTGCTCGCGCTGGTCGTCGGCACGGTGCAGGTCGCGCACCACCTCGGCGATCGACAGAAGGTCGCCGGAGTTGATCTTCTGCTCGTACTCCTGGGCACGGCGCGACCACATCGCGCGCTTGACCCGCGCCCGGCCCCGCAGCGTCTCGAGCGCCTTGCTGACCACGTCGGGGGTGGACAGCGACCGCATCCCGACCGCCGTCGCGCGATGGGTCGGCACGCGCAGCGTCATCTTGTCCTTCTCGAACGAGATCACGAACATCTCGATGCGGATGCCGGCGACCTCCTGTTCCTCGATCGAGATGATCCGCCCCACCCCGTGCGCGGGATAGACGACGAAGTCGTTGGGGTGGAACTCGGGACGCTTGGTCTTGGTCATACGGTCGCTTCCTCGGTCAGACCCCGTCCGTGCGGTGACAAGAACACGGACCGGGGCAGGAAATGCCCCGTCCGCACCCGTCGCGTTCGCGGACAACCGACACGCAGGCGAGCACTCCTGCGAGTCGCGGTCGAGGGTCCATGCTGATTTCGTGAATGGAATATAACACGGCGGACGGCGGATTCAAAGACCCGCGCCGCACTGCCGCGTGGAATCCCGCCGCCCTGCGGGTCAGCCGCCGGGATCGGGGGTGAAGTACTTCTCGAGCTTGCCGGCCTCGCCGTCGCGGTCCTCGGCGCCGGGCAGCGGATCCTTCTTGGTGATGATCACCGGCCACGCCTGGGCGTACTTGCGGTTGAACTCGACCCATTTCTCGGTATCCGGCTCGGTGTCGGGGCGGATCGCGTCCGCCGGGCACTCGGGTTCGCAGACGCCGCAGTCGATGCACTCGTCGGGGTGGATGACGAGCATGTTCTGGCCCTCGTAGAAGCAGTCGACGGGGCAGACCTCCACGCAGTCGGTGTACTTGCAGGCGATGCAGTTGTCGGTCACCACATAGGTCATGCGCGGGCCTCTCGGGCGCCGGATCGTCCGGCCGATGCCCGGCTAGCTAGATCAGCCGGCCAGATCATTCAAGGACCGGCGCCTGCGACGGATCGGGCGCGTCGAGGTCTCGCCAGAGGGTCGCGGCCTCGGCCGTCGTGCCGCGGCGCAGGCCGAGGGCAAGGACGCGCACCACCCGCACGCGGCCGGCGTGGACGAGGGTCAGCGTGTCGCCGGGGGCGACCTGGCGGGCCGGCTTGTCGATGCGCAGGCCGTTCAGCCGCACCCGCCCGGCCGCCACCGCCGCCGCCGCCGCCGCACGGCTGCGGAAGAAGCGGGCGACGAAGAGCCACTTGTCGAGCCGCAGCGCGGCGGCAGGCGGCGGCGGACCGGGACGCGCGGCCATCGCTCAGACGGCATCTGGCCCGCAGGCAGCGGGTCGGGCAGGCTCTGGCGGCGGCGCGGCGCCGGCGGCGGTCGGATGCCGGGGCACGGTCAGCTGAGCGGCATGTGGCCCTGCCCCCGGGCATCGGCGCCGCATCGCAGGCCCCGGGCCGCGCGGGCCAGCCTGCGCCGTGCCGGACGGCTGCCGCCAGGCCCGATTGCGGCGGCCACGTCCCTTGCGGTCAGGGTCTGGCCTGCGGCCCGGGGTCCTGCCGCCATCCTGCCCTCACGTCTTGTCGCGCAATGCCATCAGGGCCTTGGCGAAGGGGTTGTCGGGGTCGATGCGGTCCTTCGGCCGCGGCGGGCCGGCCTCGTAGACGCGCGGTCCGTCGTCGGAGCGGCGCGAATCCTGGCGCGGGCGGGGGCCGCGGTCGGGCCGGTCGTCCCGGCGGGGCGGCTGGCCGGGGCGGGCCTCGGCGGCGTGCGGGCGGTTCGGGCGCTCCGCGGCGTGCGGGCGGTTCGGGCGCTCGGCGGCCTCGGGCCGGCGGGCCGGGGCCTCGGCCGGCGCC
>JAHDXW010000063.1 GCA_023383015.1 Paracoccaceae bacterium | reverse complement strand
TGACCACCAATGCCGGCGCCACCGAGCAGGCCAAGGCCGCGGTCGGCTTCGGCCGCGAGCGGCGCGAGGGCGAGGACACCGCGGCAATCGAGCGGCTGTTCACGCCCGAGTTCCGCAACCGGCTGGATGCCGTCATCTCCTTCGCGCCGCTGGCGAAGGAGACGATCATGCAGGTGGTCGAGAAGTTCGTCCTCCAGCTCGAGGCGCAGCTGATGGACCGCGGCGTCCACATCGAGCTTTCGGCCGAGGCCGCGGCCTGGCTGGGCGACAAGGGCTATGACGACCGGATGGGCGCCCGGCCGCTCGCCCGCGTCATCCAGGAGCACGTCAAGAAGCCGCTGGCCGAGGAACTGCTGTTTGGCCGGCTGACCAAGGGCGGGGTGGTGCGCGTCGGGGTCAGGGACGACCGCATCGACCTTGTCATCGAAGAGCCGCAGAAGGCGCGCATCTCCAGCACCAGGCCGCCGCTGCTCACCGCCGAATAGGGCCTTCGTTCCTGCCCCGCCCCCGCGTCCGCGCCCGCGCCGGGGCGGCGCACGCTGCGGCAGGGCACGGCGGCGTTCCGGCGGGCCCGCCCGGCCGCTGCGACGCCGGCCGCCGTTGCAGCGGCGTTCGCCGGCCTTCCAGAACCGAACCGCCGCCCCCGGTGCCCGCGGCCGCTCAGGGCTCGGTCAGCTTCAGCTCGATGCGCCGGTTCGCAGCCCGCGCCTCGGCCGTATCGCGCCCGTCCACCGGGCGGTATTCGCCGAACCCGGCGGCCGCCAGCCGATCTGCCGGGAAGCCCAGGCCCTCGGTCATGAAGCGCACCACCGACAGGGCCCGCGCCTGGCTCAGCTCCCAGTTCGAGCGCCAGGCCCCGAAACCGGTGACGGGGATGTTGTCGGTGTGCCCGTCGACCCGGATGATCCAGTCGATCTCGGGCGGAATCTGTCCTGCCACCTCGCGCAGCGCCTGCACCACCCGGGCGATCTGGGCCTGCCCCTCGGCCGACAGCTCGGCCGAGCCGATCGGGAACAGCACCTCCGACGAGAACAGGAAGCGGTCGCCGACCACGCGCACCCCCTCGCGCCCGGCCAGGATCTCCGACAGGCGGCCGAAGAACTCCGAGCGGTAGCGCTCGAGCTGCGCCTTCTCGGCCTCCAGCCGGCGGCGCTCGGCTTCCTCGAGCTCGCGCCGGCGACGCTCCTCCAGCGCCGTGGCGGCCATCGCGGCGGCAAGGTCGCCGGTCAAGTTGCGGATCTCGGTCTGCGACGTCACCTCGCGGTCGCGCGCCTCGTCGATCAGGGTCTGCAGGATTCCGACCTGCCGGCGGAACTCGGCGACCTGGGTGTTCAGCACCGCCAGCTGCCGCTGCGCCTCGGTCGATTTCTCCTCCTCGGCGGCCAGCGCCTGGCGGGCGATGGCCAGAAGCGCGGCCTGCCGCTCGGCCTCGCCCAGCGCGCCGGCGGTGCGGCCGTCGGCCGCCTCGGCGGCAGCCTGCGCGGCCGCCAGGAGCGTCAGCGTCTCCTCGGCGCGCCGGCGCTCCTCATCCAGCATCAACGACATCGCGGTCAGCTCGGCATCGGCGCCGGCCAGCCGGTCGCGCAGCGCCGCGGCCGCGGCGGCATCGGCCAGCCGCGCCTGCTCCTCGGCCGACAGGGCGGCAAGGCTGTCGTCCAGCCGGGCCTGCAGCGCGGCCACCGCGGCCGCCTCGGCCAGCCGGGCGCGGTCGGCCTCGGTCAGGGCCGTCTCCACCTCGGCCAGCCGGAGGCGCAGCGCCTCGGCGGTCGCCGCCTCGGCCAGCCGTGCCCGCTCGGCCGCGTCAAGCCCGGCCTCCGCGCCGGTCAGCCGGTCGCGCAGCGCCGTCGCGGCCGCGGCCTCGGCCAGCCGCGCCTGTTCCTCCTCCGTCAGCGCCGCCTCGAGCTCGGCCAGTCGCACCTGCAGCGCCGCGGCGGCGGCAACCTCGGCCAGCCGCGCCTCCTCGGCCGCCGCCAGCCGCGCCTCGGTCTCCGCGAGCATCCGCCGCAGCCCCTCGGCGGCGGCCAGCTCGGCCAGCCGCGCCTCCTCGGCCGCCGACAGCCGCGCCTCCGCGCCGGCCAGCTCGTCGCGAAGCGCGCCGGCGGCGGCGGCCTCGGCCAGCCGCAACCGCTCTTCCTCGGTCAGCCGCGCCTCGGCCCCCTCCAGGCGGGTCCGCAGCGCCGCCGCCGCCGCCGCCTCGGCCAGCCGCGCCGTCTCCGCCGCCGACAGCTCGGCCCCCAGCGCCTCCAGCCGGCCCCGCAACGACACCGCCGCCTCGGCCTCTGCCGACCGCTCGGCCGCGGCCCTGGCAAGCAGCGCCTCGCGGGTGGCCAGTTCGGCCGCGAACCGGTCACGGTCGGCGGCCGCGCCGTCAAGCAGCGCCAGCGTCCGCGACAGCGACAGCGCCTGCGCCTCGGCCTCGCCGCGGGCCGCGGCCAGCAGCGCCGCAAGCCCGTCGGCACGCGCCGCCGCCGCCGCCCGCGCATCCGCCTCGGCCTGCAGCGCCTCGGCTTGGGCCGCGCCCTCGGCGGCCAGCCGCTCGCGCTCGGCGCTCGCCGCCTCCAGCATCGCCAGCGTCTCGGCGAGACTGCGCTCCCGCGCCGCGCCCTCGGCGGCCAGCCGCTCGCGGTCCGCCGTCGCGGCCTCGAGCAGCGCCAGCGTCTCGGCCAGCGACCGCTCGCGGGCGACCAGCGCCGTCTCGCGGTCGGCCACAAGCTCGCGCAACGCCGCCTCGCGCAGGGCTGCCGCCCGGGCCGCATCCTCCAGCGCCGCAACCTCGGCGGAGCGGGCGTCGCGGGCCGAGGATGCCGCCTCGAGCAGGGCCAGCGTCTCGGCCAGCGACCGCTCGCGCGACGCCACGGCGGCCTGCGCCTCGCCCAGCAGCGTCTCGAGCGCCGCACGCTCGGCCGCAGCCGCGGCGGCGGCCTCGGTCAGCAGCGCGATCTCGGCATCCTGCGCCGCGCCCGCCTCGCGCGCCGCGCTCAGCGCCGCGAGCGACTCGGCCAGCGACGTCTCGCGGGCGTCCAGCGTCGCGCGGGTCTCGGCCAGCATCGCCTCGATCGCCTCGCGCTGGGCGGCGGCAAGGCGTGCCGCCTCGACCCCGGCGTCGATCTCCTCGCGGGCGCGGGCAAGCGCCAGCTGCAGGGCGCTGCGCTCGTCGATCAGCACTGCATTGGCGGCCTCCACCTCGGCCAGCCCCGCCGCCAGCCGCGCCCCTTCCCCGCGCGCCGCGTCGCGCTCGGCCAGCAGCGTCGCCACCTGGTCCTCGAAGCTCGCGATGCGGCTGCCGGCGTCGGCCAGCGCCGCGTCCTGGGCAGCGATCCGCCCCGACAGGCGGACGATCAGCTCGGCCTGCGCCTCCGCCTGCCGCTCGGCCGTCGACAGCTCGCCGCCCAGCCGGGCGACCTCGGCACCGAGGCTCGCCGACCGGCTGCGCTCGAGCCCCAGGGCCGAGGCCAGCGAGGCGACCTCCTCCGACAGCTGGTCCAATTCGCTGTCCTGGGAACTGATCGTCTCGCGCAGCACGAACTGGACGATCATGAAGATCGACAGCACGAACATCAGCACAAGCAGCAGCGCCGTCATCGCGTCCACGAAGCCCGGCCAGATGTTGACCGAGGCGCGCGTGCCGTTCCGCCTGAGCGTGGCCATCGCCTAGCCCTTCCACTCGCTGACCGCCGCCGCCCCGCGCGAGAGCTGCCGGATCGAACGGTTGAGTGCCGCAAGATCGTTGCGGATCTCGGCGATGCTCTCCAGCCGGCCGGCCGAGATCTCCTCGAGGATGCGCAGCAGCTGCACGTCGATCGACCGCAGCCGCATCCGGTTCTCGGCGTCGGCGAAGTCGGCCGGCTGGTCGCCGCGCCGCTCCAGCGCCGCGATCAGCCGTTCCTGCCCGTCGGCGATGCGGGCCAGGGCGGCGCCGGCGGCGTTGTCGGCCTCCAGCCGCTGGGCCAGCCTCTCCAGCGTCGCCCCGAGCTGGCCGAGCTGCGCGTCCACCCGGCCGCGCGCGGCCTCGCCCTGCGCCATCGCCTCATGCATCAGAACCAGTTGCTCGGCCATCTGGTCGATGACCTGGGCGATCGCCGACGCCTCGCCCGACCCCTCGCCCTCGGCGCCCGCGACCCCAAGCCGCGTGATCGTCGACAGCCACTCCTCGAGTTCGCGGTAGAAGCGGTTCTGGCTCTGCCCTGCGAACAGCTCGAGCAGCCCCACCACCAGCGACCCCGCAAGCCCCAGCAGCGAGGAGGAGAACGCCGTCCCCATGCCACCGAGCTGGGATTCGAGGCCGGTCATCAGCCGGTCGAAGACGGCCACGCCCTCGCCGTCCGACGAGCCGAGCGAGCGGATCGTCTCGACCACCGCCGGCACCGTCGTGGCAAGCCCGTAGAAGGTACCGAGCAGCCCGAGGAAGATCAGCAGCGAGACGATGTAGCGCGTGATCTCGCGCGCCTCGTCGATGCGCGTCGCCACCGAGTCGAGGATCGAGCGCGCCGAGGTCGCCGACAACTGCGTCCCCCGCCCGCGCGTGCGCAGCAGCGAGGCCAGCGGCGCCAGCAGCCGCGGCGCGATGGTGATCTGGTGGCCCGGCCGCTCGGCCGCGTATCCCTCGATCCACACCACCGAGGACGACAGCTGGATCACCTGCACGAAGCAGGTGAGCACGCCGATCACGAAGACGGCCAGGATGAACCCGTTGAGGAACGGGTTCGACAGGAACACCGCCGCCACCCGCGGTGCCGCCACATAGGCCCCGGCAAGGAACAGACCGAGCACGACCAGCATCATCGTGATCGCGCGCACCGGCTGCGAGAAGTGCGGCTCGGCCGCACGCAAGGTCTTGTTCACGGGCTCGGCACCGACCGCTCTTTCTGGTGGGCGATGATAGGCTCCGGGTGTGTCGAAGCCAATTGCCTTTCTGCCTCGCGGCAATCAGCTTTCGGTGTCTGCGCCGTGCGCGGGCGTGAGGCCGAGAAGGCCGCGCACGCGGGCGGCAAGCCAGTGAAGCTCGCCGTCGCGGATGCCAAGCGCGTCCAGATGCGCGACGGTGTTGAACAGGTATTCCGGGTTCGGGCCGCGCCCGCCCGCGGCCGCGGCAATGATCGCCGCCTGCTCCTCCGGCGCCAGGCCGCCGCAGTACTGCACATGCGCCCGGTCGATCACGAAGGCCACCGCCGCCACCGTGCCGCCGCCGGCAAGCGCCACCGGCAGCACCGTCTCGAGATAGGCCGACGAGACCAGTTCGCGCTCGCGCAGCGCCGCGAGCGTCGCCGCCTCCGCCCCCGCCGCCACCGCGAAGGCGACCCCCTCGCAGGCCGCCCCCGGCGCGGCGTCCAGCGCCAGCACCAGGCCCGGGCGTTCGGGCGTGCCGCGGTGGTGGACCGAACGCATGCAGAAGCTGCGGTGCCAGCCGTCCAGCCGCGCGCGCCGCGCCGCGGCGACCGGGAAATCCGGGTTCCACATCAGCGACCCGTAGCCGAACACCCAGAGGCCGCTGCCCTCGCCTGCCCGCTCCACCGCCGCACCGTCATGCGCATGTGACTGGCGGCCGGCCCCGGCCGCCGCTAGACCCGGCCCGTCTAGGACGCGCGCGCGGGAAGGGGAAGGGGGCCGATGCGCTGGCTTCTGGGGGCTGTGGTCGTCGCCTGCACGCTTTGGGGCGGATACTGGTTCGCGGGTGCGGCGGCGCTCAAGCGGGCGGCCGGCGAGGCCTTCGCCGGGGCCGCCGCGGGCGGGCTGCGCGCCACCCACGCAGGGCTGGCGGTCAACGGCTTTCCCAACCGCTTCGATCTCACCGCGACCGCGCCGGAACTGGCCCACCCGCTGGCCGGCATCGGCTGGTCGGCGCCGTTCTTCCAGGTTCTCGCGCTCAGCTACCAGCCGAACCACGTCATCGCCGTCTGGCCCGCGAGCCAGGTGGTCGAACTGGCCGGCGAACGGGTGGAGGTCACCTCCGGGCAGATGCGGGCTAGCCTCGTGGTCACGCCCGGCACCGCGCTGGCGCTCGACCGCACCGCCTTCGTGGCCGAGGAGGTCGAGCTCTCGGGCGCCGGCGGCTGGCGGGCCCGGCTGGCCGACGTCCGCCTCGCCCTGCGCGCGGCCCCCGGCGACGGGGCGCGCTACGACCTCGGCGTGGCGCTCATCGGCCTTGCCCCCGGCGCCGGGCTGCGCGACCGGCTCGACCCCGGGCAGCGGCTGCCGGCGGCGGCCGAGGCCGTGGCGCTGGACGTCGAGATCGCGCTCGACGCCCCGCTCGACCGCCACGCGCTTCAGGGGCCGCCGCCGCGGCCCCGGCGCATCGTCCTGCGCGAGGCGCGCGCGGTCTGGGGCGGCATGGCGCTGACCGCTTCCGGCAGCCTCCACATCGGCCTTGACGGGCTGGCGGAGGGGCGCATCGACATCGCCGCCGACGATTGGGAGGGCCTGCTCGCGCTCGCCGTCCGCGCCGGGCTGGTGGCCGAGCGGGTGGCACCCACCTACGCCCGCGCCCTCGCGGCGATGGACGAGGGCAGCGCCGACGGCCGGCTCGAGGTGCCGCTCGTCATGTCCGGCGGGCGGATGCGCCTCGGCCCGCTGGTCCTCGGGCCTGCCCCGCGGCTCTGAGCGCAGGCCCGTTCAGCGGCAGTAGGCGCCGCTGCGGTGGCGGGCGGTGTCGTAGTGGAAATGGTTCTCGTGGTAGCGGTCCGACCCCGGCCCGAGGGTGGTGCCGAAGATGCCGCAGGCGGCGCGGTGCATCGCCTTCAGCGGCGCCGAGAACGGGCCCGACCGGAAGTCGCGCAGCACGTTCATCACCTGCCCGTCCTTCAGCCGGATCGTCATGATGTCGATGGCCCGGCCGCGGCCGTGCTCCGAGATGCGGGCGCCGGGGCGGTTGTTGCGCGGCCGACAGGCGTAGTGCGAGCCGATGGTCAGCTCGGCGATGCCGCCGCCGGTGCCGCCGACCGCGGGCCTGGCCGCGATGGTGACCCAGCGGTGCAGCGCGCGGGCGGTGTCGCAGTCCAGCACCGGGTTGGGCGACAGCGCCACCCCGGCCACCGAGGTCAGCCGCACCGGGTTGGCGATCCCGCAGCCCCGCACGCTCGAGGCCACGGGCGGCAGCGCACGGCCCTGCAGCCCGTCGGTCCCGCACAGCGCACCCGGCCGGCCGACGATCGCCGCGGGGTCGGGCTGGACGCGCACGCCGGCCGCGGCGGCAGAGGCCTGCACCACCGGCGGGGCTGCTGCCGCGGCCCGCGGCGGCCGGCGCAGCACCGCCGGCCGGGCGCGCGGGCGCGCGCTGGAGAGCACGGCGAGCGGCGACAGCGCCGGGGCGATGGCGGCGCGCGTCACCTCCACCGCGGCCGTCGCCGGACGGGGGCGCGGGCGCAGGGCCGGCCCGACCGGCAAGGGGGCGGCCGGGGGGACCGCCACCGCAACCGCTGCCGGCTCGGCGGCTGTGGCATCGCCGCGCGTCGGTGCGTGGATTGCCGCAGCCACCGCCTCCTCGACGCCTGCGGCCGGCGGCGCGACGGAGGCGGCGACGGCGGCGGCGGCCGCCGGATCGGCCGGCGCGGCCGCCCCCTCCGCGGCCGGCACGGCCCCGGCCGGGGCCGCCGGCGCGGGGGCGGCGGGGGCGGCGGGGGCCGCGGCGGCCGGCAAGGGGCG
>JAHDXW010000062.1 GCA_023383015.1 Paracoccaceae bacterium | reverse complement strand
TGGTGTCCACCAATGATAGTGGACACTAACCGGCACCATCAGCGACCGGCAGAGCGGTCAGGCCGGACGGTTACGATGGTGCCTCCGCTCATGCAGGATCGTCACGATGCCGATGTCCCCGTTCGCCAGCCGCCGCCAGTACACGAAATGATGCGCGTGGCGGAAGTAGAAGCCCTCGACCCCGAACTCGGCCGGGATGGGGCGTGACGCGACGCCGTGGCTATCGATCTGGTCGAACGCTGCGAAGAGGTCGGAGATGTACCGATCCGCCTGCTCAGGGCCCCAGCGGTCGCGGGTGTAGCGGTAGATCTCGTCAAGCCGCAACGATGCGGCCTCCTGGACGCCAATAGCCACGTCATCAGCCCCGGTTCCGGGCTATGATCTCGGCGGCGGTCAACGGGCGAAAGCTTTCCTCCGGCGCCGCAAAGGCGCGCGTCAGTTCCGCCTTCAGACGCTCGAACGCCTCACGCTCCACCCGCTCCTTGTCGCGACGGATCAGGTCGCGGACGTATTCGCTGATGTTCTCGTACGACCCGTTCTCGCCCACGTTCGACGCCACGAACTCGCTCAGCGCGCCGCTGATCCGGACTGTCATCGTCGTGGTCTGGGACATGGTGGCCTCCATCTGCGTGTATTCAAGATAAGCAAGAATGAATACGATCGCAGGTGCGGGCCAATCGTGCTTTGGTATCAGCTCCTAGCTGTTCCATCCCGGATGATCACATAGACCCTCGCTGGTCTGCGCTGTTCATGGCGAGGTCGATCCTGCGAGAGGTTCGTGATGGGGTGGGAGCATGCTGATCTCTCTGCACAAGCAGGCGACCACGACGCCAAGGATCCGCGCCGCAATCCAGGCGAGCAGCGAACCGGCCTGACTGGTGGCGGAGCGCTGCGGGATCTCGGAACAGACGGTCTGGAAGTGGCGGGGTCGCGCCGACGTTCACGACCGGAGCCACACGCCGCACCGCTTGCAGACGACATTGACGCCGCCTCAGGAGGCCGTCGCGGTGGGCTCCGCGTCGACGGACTCGGTAGCCTCGCTCGCGAGATGCTGGCCGGCGGCATTGGTGAATCGGCATGAGCCGCTCCACCGCGATCCCCGAAACGGTGACTCTCAACGTGCCATTCCGCATCGTGAAGCGGGGCAGGCGCAAGGAGATGCAACTGCCCGAGGGCGTCCGGCCAGGCCGCAGGGCGGACAACACGCTGGTCAAGGCTCTGGCCCGCACGTTCTGATGGAAGCGGATGCTCGAATCCGGGGAGTTCGCGACCATCGCTGACCTCGCTGAGCGCGAGTGCATCGCACCCTCCTACATGACCCGCGTCCTGCGCCTGACGCTGCTCGCGCCCGACACCGTCGAGGCGATCCTGAACGGGACGCAGGGGCCGGAGGTGACGCTGGCGCGGGTGCTGGAGCCGTGTCCGGCAGATTGGCAGTGGCAAGTTGGGCAGGTTGCCTCAAAGGAAAGCAAACTGCACGTCACCGACCAAGGTTCCGTTGACGTGCCGGTAGATCGCTCCGGGCTACATATCGTCGGTCAGGACTGAATGATCTCGGAATGCAGCACGATGTGCTGCTCACGGGGGGGGCGCTGCTCATGCCCATCAAGGAGGCCGAGGCGTCGCTTCACATAAAAGGCGACCGCGGCGCGAACCGTCAGATCGAGCTTGCCCTCCGACATCCGGTAATCCTGCATGACGACCCTTTTCTGGTGCTCTGTCAGGCCGGGATGAGGAACGATACGCAACAGGCGCCATGCCTGCCAGGCCGCGTCCGTTTCGGCCGTGGCGACAGCCTCGCTGCCGACCGCCGACTCGGACAAACGTGACAGCAGGAAATCCTTGAAGCCCCCGTCGGTGGCATCATGGGCACGGGCATGCCAGCGGAACCCGTCGAAGACCAGGGCATGCGGCGACAGACGACGGCGCATCACCTCCGGCCGCTGGAACGACACATAGGTGGCTTCGATCACCCTTCGCTCCCGTATCGCCCGAATGACCGACCGGAGGACCTCGGCATCCACCGAGCGCACCAATGCCGCCGCCACCTCGACCGGCGGCGGGCTGGCCAGAATCCCCGCAGCGCGGTCGATGATCCCCTCGGCGATCAGGCGAAGTTCGGCAAGGAGCCCGGTCGCGCCTGTCGGCGGATCGGTCAACGCGTCCGTGGGCACATAGGCCCGGCCCGAGACGTCGTAGACGATTCCCGGACCGAGCCTTTCGCGCAGTCGAGCGATATCGGCCGTGGCCTGGGCCGGAGACAGCCCGAAGCGCAGGATCAGATCCTCGCGTTGCAGCGATCCGTCCCAGAACAGGCGGTCGGTTGCGAACTCGAGCCGCTGCGCCACGCTCCATCTGGTTTGCTCCGGGTTCTGCATGGATGCCTCGCCGCCGACCGAAAGCCACACGTCCTTCGGCTTGACAGAATCACACATGCCGTCTTTTCATCAACATACCAGTTTCTGGTATGGCCAAAGAAGGTGACCGGCATGCAACCCGACGAGCTCCGGCAGATGGTCGCGCAGGGCGCCGCCTTGCGCCGGCGACAGCGGCTCCAGCCGGCGGGCGGGCCGGGCGACAAGCTCTTCCCGCCGACATATCCGGGCGAGAGCGGCCCGAGCCATGTGTTCGAGCGCCGCCGAATCGACGGCAAGGAGCGGGTCTGCGTGCTGATCGACAGCGTGCAGTCCCAGGCCAACCGGCTGGAGGAGGCCCTGCAGGCTGCGGCCGAAGCCGGGCGCATCCGCCTGCCGCGGCTGGTGGTGGATTTCCCCGGTGCGGGGCTGAACTCGGTCGGGCCGATCAGCGTGCTCGAGGCCCCGCACCGCATCTTCGACGCCATCCTGCGCGACAGCGCGCTCGGCGACACATCCTTTCGCGACAGCGACCTGGGGAAGAGCCTGCGTCAGGCGACGCCCGCCGACGCGACGGCGATTCTTCAGGCCGCGCCCACCGCGCTTCTGTTCGGGGCCTGGAATTCGACGGGCGAGGGCGGCGGCCTCGGCGCCAAGTTCGCCCGCGCCATCGTTTCGGAGGTGATCGGGGTGGACGTGCCGGTGGAGGAAATGGCCGACCGCCGCAGCGGCGAGATCACCCTGCGCAGCGCCGGACGGCGCACCGGCAGCCGGATCGACCCGCTGGGGATCATCAAGGAAGCTGCGCGGATCTACGAACACAAGGACAATCTGAAGGACTGGACGCTCGATCCTGCCGAGGCCAAGGGCGGCCCGAAGGAGCCGAATCTCTACAGCGGCAAGAAGAAAAGCTCTGGCGATGCAGGCAGTCCGGCCAAGATCAACCATGGCAACATCGCACCCAGCGTCGATCAGCTTGGCGTCACCTGCGCCTACGCGCTGCAGACCCAGGTGCTCACCTTCGCGGGGCTCAGGCGGCTGCGCTTCGGCACGGACGAGGCGAAGACCCTTGCCGCGCGCACATATTTAGCCGCACTCGGCATCGTCGCGATGATCGAGGGCAACCGGCAGGGCATGGCGCTGCGCTCGCGCTGCGATCTGGTCTGCGAAGACGGGCTTGCGCCGCTGGAACTCGTGGCCTTCGACGGCAGCACGCGCGACGTGGAGATCGACGCCGAGGCGGCCGTGCGCCTGCACGAGGCGGCATTCGAGGCCGCGCTGGCCGCCGGCTTCGCCCTCGACCCCGACCCGGTGATCCTGAAACCTCAAGCCAAGCTCGTCGAGCTCATAAGACTGTCACAGCAGAAGGCGCTGGCCGACGAAGGCGGCGAGGCGGACGGGAACTGAGCCATGCTCTGCCTCGACATCGCCTGGCTGACGGGCACGGCGTTCCTGGCCCGCGACCCCTCCGACCTCGCGCCCGACTGGCCGCCTCAGCCCGACCGCATCTTCTCGGCCCTTGTCGCCAGCTGGGGGCTCGGCGGCGAGGACCCGGCCGAGCGCGCAGCACTCGAATGGCTCGAGTCGCAGGAACCGCCGCGCCTGCACCTGAGCGAGCAGGCCCATCCGCGCCAGACGGTCAAGGTCTATGTGCCGCCGAACGATCCCAAGGGCGTCACGGTCCTGCCCGCGAACCGCAAGCGGCAGGACCGAACCTTTCCCGCCCTTGCGCTCGATCCCGGGGCGCGGGTGCATCTGTCCCTCCTGTGGGATACGGAGGCACCCGAGAAACACCGCCCTGCGCTCGATGCGCTCGCGCGCCGCACGAGCCATATGGGGCATTCGGCCAGCCTGGTGCGTGCGATGTTCCGCGACGGCGATGCGCTGCCCGATGGCCTGCTCGTGTCACGGCGCGCGCCCTATCGGGGGCGGCTCGCCGAGCTCGAGGCGCTCTACCGGCGCCACATGGCGGGCGCCGCCAATGCCCGGCCGCGCCCGGCGACGCGGCGCGGCACGCCCCCTGCGGCCCCGACCTCCCCGCGCCCCTTTGCCACCGACAGCGCCCAATGGGTCGTGTTCGAACATGCCGGCGGCGCGCGGCCCGATCTGCGCGCGCAGGCGGGGCTTGCCGAGGCCTTGCGCCTGGCACTGATGGAGGCTTGGACGCAGGCCAATCGCACGCCTGCGCCCGCCTGGATTTCGGGGCACGAGTCGGATGGAGCGCCCGCGCGCGACCCCCATCTCGCGGTCGTGCCGATGGCGAATCTCGGCTGGGACCATTCCGATGGCCGGTTGATAGGGCTCGCCCTGGTGCCCCCCGCCAGCGAGACCTCCGCCTGGGCCGCGCCGGGCCCTGCGGCCTTCGAGCGGCGGCGGGCCTTCCGCCAGGCGGTGGCCAGGCTAGGAGAAGTGGAGCCGGATGGCCGAGCGATCCTGACCCTCGCGCCGCAGGGGGGCGGGGCGTGGCGGTGGCGGCTGGCGCCCGCCACCTCGGGGCTGCGTTCGCTCGATCCGGCGCGATATCTGGGCCGCGCAGCCATGTGGGCCAGCGCGACGCCGGTGCTGCTCGACCGACATCTCAAGTCCGCCGAGCCCCCGGAGCGCAGCGCCGAGGCCGAGGACATGATCCGCGCCGCCTGCGCCCGGGTCGGCCTGCCCGACCCCGCAGCGGTCACGCTGACCAAGCACGCCGCCGTCGCCGGCGCGCCCCCCGCGCGGCCTGCGGGCGGCAACCCGAGCTGGACGGGCTGGGCGCGGCGAAAGAGCTTCGGAGGACGCGCGCTCGTGCATGCGCGGCTGGCCTTCGATGCTGCGGTCACCGGCCCGGTCCTGTTGGGCGCGGGGCGATTTCGCGGTCTGGGGCTTTTCCTGCCGATGCGCGAGGGCCAGGCATGACGGAACTGCCGCCGCTCGATGTCGGGGAGTTTCCCGAGGTCTTCGAGTCCATCCATGGCCACGCACCCTACGCCTGGCAGCGGCGGCTCCTTGAGGAGGTGGCGGAGTCCGGCGGCTGGCCTGGCGGCGTCGCGGCCCCGACCGGCGCGGGCAAGACCGCCGTTCTGGACGTGGCGCTGTTTCATCTGGCGCGTGAATCCGGGGCCCGGCCGCGCCGGGCGCCGCTGCGCGTCGTTGTGGCGGTGGATCGGCGGATCATCGTCGATCAGGCCTTTGAGCGCGCTTGCCGCATCCGCGACGCGCTTGACGCCGACGCGGGCGAGACCGCGCTGGCGCGGATGGCGACGCGACTGCGAGCGCTGTCCGGGGACAAGCCCCTGCACATCGCCGAGCTGCGGGGCGGCATGCCGCTCGAGCGCGACTGGGCGCGCCGCCCCGACCAGCCGACCATCCTGTGCACGACGGTCGATCAACTCGGGTCGCGGCTTCTGTTCCGCGGCTATGGCGTGAGCGACAGCATGGCGCCCGTCCACGCCGGGCTGCTGGGGTGCGACGCGCTGCTGATCCTCGACGAGGCGCATCTGTCGAGGGCCTTCGAGGAGACGCTCGCCGCCATCGCCCGCGCGCGGCAGGCCGAAAGTTCCCTCGGGCTCCCCTGGGGCTGGACAGCGCTCACCGCGACGCCCCGCGCGGCGGGGGCCGGAGTGTTCAGATTGACCGACGAGGAGCGCGACGAAGGGGCGATCCGCCGCCGGTTGGCGGCGCGCAAGGACGTCGAGCTGAGCCAGCCGAAGGAGGCCGCCGATGCAGAAGCCTTCGCCGTCGCAGCGCGCGACTTGCGCAAGCGGTTAGCAGGGCGCGGCAGTGCAGCACCCGTCATCGCCGTGGTCGTCAACCGCGTGATGCTGGCGCGACAGGTGTTCGAGACCCTGCGCCAGGATGAGGACGCGAAGGCCATCCTGCTCACGGGGCGCGTCCGCCCCATTGAGAGAGATCGTCTGATCCAGGAATGGCGCGACCGGCTCGAGGGGCGCGCCCGCGATGGCGGTCGCCCGCTCTTCGTGGTTGCGACCCAGTGCATCGAGGCCGGCGCGGATTTCGACTTCGATGCGATGGTAAGCCAGATCGCGCCCCTTGATGCCCTGCGCCAGCGCTTCGGCCGGCTCGCGCGCCGCGGCAACCGTGGCGACGCTCCGGCCCACGGCATCATTCTCGCCGCCGGCGCGGAGACCGGAACGAAAAAGAGCGATCCGATCTACGGCCGCGCCCCGGCCGAGACCTGGGATTGGCTCAAGCGCGTTGCGACGGAGCACAACAAGACGTCGGTCGTGGATTTCGGACCGGACGCGCTCGACGCGCTGATCGAGTGCAACCCTCCCGGCGCGGACTGCACGACACCCGCGCCCTCGGCGCCGCCGCTGCGCGACGCCGACCTTGCGGCCTTCGCCATGACCGCGCCCCGTCCTTTCCCGGACCCCGACCCGGCCCCCTTCCTGCACGGCGATTTTCGGGATGAGGCCGAGGTCAGCCTGGTCTGGCGCGGCGGTATCGATGCTCTTCTTGACCGTCTTGGCCTTGCCGATGCCCGCGACGGCGCGCTGGCCGGGCTGACCGAATTGCTCGCGCTTGTACCGCCACGCCCGGCCGAGGCACTTCGGCTGCCGCTCTGGACGGCGCGGCGGTGGCTGGCGGGAGATGAGCTGAGGAAGGATGACCCGCTGGCCGACATCCCTGCCGGCGCCGCACAGGAGAATGGTGCGGATGCTCAACATGAGGCCGAAACCGTCCTGCGCTGGCGGGGGCGCGACGACCTCGCCCTTGTCTTGCCCGCAGAGCTGCGCTCGGGGGATGTAGTGATCCTGCCCGCCGCGCACGGCGGCTGCGATGCCTTCGGCTGGGCGCCAGCAAGCGAGGCCCCGGTGGTGGATATAGCCGATCGTGCAGCTGCGCCCTATGCGGGGCAGCGGGCTGCGCTGAGGCTGCATCCCGCCGTCTGGCCCGAGAAAGCCGCCCCCTGGAGCGAGATCGAATACTTGCTCGAAGCCGGAGCGGCGGTGAGCGAGATCGCGCGCGCCACGGGCCGCAAGGAATGGTCCGAGGCGAAGGGACTCTCCCTCGCCTGGCCCTATGGCGCGGATCCGGCAGCCGGAGCGGTCCTGATCGCGCCGAGGGGACTTGCCGGTCAGCAGACGCTCGAAGCCGCGCCGCCCGCAACCGAAGGGGACGAGGGCCTGTTGGGTTCCGAACCCCTTCCGCTCGAGGATCATGCCTGTGCCGTCGCCGCGATGGCGCGGCGTCATGCCGAAGCGATCGGCCTGGTCGGTGAGCTTGCCGAGACGCTCGAGAAGGCAGGGCGCTGGCACGACGACGGCAAGGCCGATCCGCGTTTCCAACTCTGGCTCAGGTCGATCGAGGGGCTGCCGGAGGACGGCCCGCCCATCGCCAAGACCACCGCCCCTGCAAGTCCCGGCCGTCAGCGCGCCCTGCGCGCGGCGGCGTCGCTGCCAGATCGCTGGCGGCACGAGGTGGCCTCGGTCCGCATGGCTGCGGCGCGGCTGGCGCAGGCAGGGGAGGCGGCCCAACCGGACCTCCTGCTCTGGCTGATCGGCACCCATCACGGCCACGGCCGGCCGTTCTTCGGCCATGATGACGACTGGGACGCCCATGCAATGACGCTTCTCGACCTTCCGCTCGTCCCGGCCCCCGGCCCCGACAAGCTCGAATTCGACTGGCGGGGGCGCGACTGGGCGGGGCTGATGATCGACCTTCAGGCCTGCCATGGGCTCTGGGGCCTCGCCTTTCTCGAAGCCTGCCTGAGGCTGGCCGACCACCGCGCCTCGGCCGGGGAGGTAGCCTAATGCGGAAGTCAAGCGGCAGTTTTGAAGTTTTCCGTGAAGGGCTGGC
>JAHDXW010000061.1 GCA_023383015.1 Paracoccaceae bacterium | reverse complement strand
CCTTCAACTGTGCGTTGGCGTCGGGACCCTGGGGCCTTGCGATGCCGTCAGAGGAGAGCATCATCCACCACGACGGCGACCCGGCCGAGGCCTCAGCGCCCCACGCGCCCATGGCGACACCCACATCGGCGGCGGCCCTCGCGGGTGCGTCGTTCGCCCCGTCGCCCAGCATCATGATGGGCCCGCGCCTGCGCTCGCTGAGGACGAGCAGCACCGTCTTTTCCGGAGGCAGCCCGGCCACCACACCGTCGAGACCGGGCCCCTCGGTCACGCGCCCGGCGACGTCCGTACGGTCGCCGGTGGAGCGAAGGATGCGCGCGGTCCCTTCACGGCACAGCCCGTCCAGCATGGCGCCTGCGTCCTCTCGCAGCGAACCGGACGTGACAAGGTGCCCCGCAATGTGCCCGTCGACCGCGACGGCGACGAGGACCGATCCAGCGGCCATCGCGGGGTGGTCACCCGATGGCCGCCCGACACGGGCGGCCACGAACCTGTCGCCGACGACGATGACCTTCCGGCTCTCGACATGGCCTTCGACATCTTCGCCAGGGATTTCAGCGACATCTGCAGGCGTGGGCGGCACGAGGCCCCGCGCTGTCGCGGCGGCGACGATCGCCTGCGCCAGGGCGTGGTTCAGGTCGGACACCAACGATCCGGCCATCGAAGCGCGTGCAGTGGAGGTCGAGGGGACGCTCAAGCGCCTGACCGGGGCCTTCGGAACGACTCATGCAGCTCGCGCAGGCGGAGGGCGGGCGACTGCGGAAAGATGAAGGCGCGGACCTCATCAGGGCGCAGTCGCGAATCACCTCCGCGATCGCCGTGCCCACCGGCGGCAAGGCCAGCTCCTCGACCGCCCGCTCCTCAAGCTTCCGGCTGTACTCGACGACGGGTGCGCACGTCCCGAATGTTCAGTCCCGGATGGGCGCATGGGCGCTCGCCGCCCTGCCCATGTCGCGGGCTCTGTTGCACAAATCGGCCGGGGGCCGGAGTTCCCATTCCCCGGAAGAAATTGTCCCGCGACCTCTGTAACGGGTGTGCCGGGCGCGGTGAAGCCGTTCAGGATGGCGACACGCGCCGGGAACTCCGCAACCTGACGATCGAAGTCCCGTGCGCTCAGACGGGCAGGCGCGGGCCAGTCGGCGGCGGTTCGGCGACGAAGCTCTCGACCTCGTGCTTGAGCCAGGCGCCGAAACAGGCGACGTTTGGGTTGTCGGCATATTTTCGCGGATAGACGTAGTAATAGGCCTCGCGGCACTGCATCGGCAAATCGACCGGGCGGACCAGAAGTCCGCTGGTGATCTCGCGCCGGACGAGGAACTCAGGCAAGAGCGCAACGCCGATCCCTGCCACCGCCGCCTCGATCACCAGCGCGTAGTATTCGAACTTCGGCCCCACCGTCCCGTTGGCCGAGGGCAGCCCGGCGAAATCCAGCCATTCCCGCCAGAGCGTCGGGCGCGTCGTGTGCTGGATCAGCGTCATGTTGTTCAGGGCCCCGGGATCAGCCAACGGCGCCCGGCCGACCAGCGAGGGCGCGGCGACCGGCACCACGCTCTCGGGCATGAGGTAGCGCATCTCGGCGCCCGGCCATTCGCCCTCGCCGAAGTAGATTGCCGCGTGCGGCCCCTCGCCCTCGAACGAGAAGCGCGAGATCTTCGAGACGAGGTTGATATCGATGCCCGGGTTTCCTTCCAGGAAGCGGTTGAGCCGCGGCACCAGCCAGCGAGAGCCGAAGGTCGGCAGGCAGGCCAGGACCAGGGTGCCGCCCTTGCGCCCGTGCGTCAGGATCCGCGTCGTCGCCACCTCGATCCCGTTGATCAGCTGGTGCAGGCAGTCGGCATACTCCTGCGCCGCCAGCGTCGGGATCACGCGCTGTCTCTCGCGCACGAAGAGTTTCTGGCCCAGCACGTCCTCCAGGTAGCCGATCCGTCGGCTGACCGCACTCTGGGTCATGTTCAGCTCCTGCGCCGCGCGCGTGACCGAGCCGTTGCGCACGACCGCCTCGAAGCAGCACATGTCGCGGGTGGAAGGCAGGGTACGGCGCATAGCCGCAGGCTCCGGTCATTCGGATACGGAATGATAGTCGCAAGAATTGGCAATGTACATCGCCGCGCGGCACGGGCCAGAATGAACCCGATGATGCACAGGGGCGACATTTCCGGCGGCCGGGGCACGGCATGATCGCGGTCGAGGGGCTGACAAAGCACTACCCCCTTGCCAGCGGCCTGCGCGCGCTCTTCGACACGCGGCGCGACCGCGTGCTGCGCGCCGTCGACGGGATCAGCTTCACGCTGGCGAGCGGGGAGGTTCTGGGCCTCGTGGGCGAGTCCGGCTGCGGCAAGTCGACGACCGGGCGCCTCCTCGTCGGGCTGGAGGAGCCGGGCGGCGGGCGCGTCAGTTTCGGCGGCACCGACGCCCGGGCCCTGCGCCTCGCCGACCGGCGCGCCTTTCACCGGCGCGTGCAGATGATCTTCCAGGACCCCTACGGTTCCCTCAACCCCCAGCACACGATCGGCGAGATCGTCGCGCGCCCGCTCCTCTACCAGGGGATGAAGCGCGGGGCCGGGATGCGGGCGCGCGTGGTCGCGTCGCTGGAGCAGGCGGGGCTTTCGCCCGTCGAGCAGTATCTCGAGAAGTTCCCCCACCAGATCTCGGGCGGGCAGCGCCAGCGCGTCTGCATCGCCCGCACCTTGGTGCTGGAGCCCGAGATACTGGTCGCGGACGAGCCGATCTCGATGCTGGATGTATCCATCAAGTGGGGCATCATCCGCCTCCTGCGCCGTCTCGTGCGCGACCGCGGAATCTCGCTTGTCTACATCACTCACGATCTCGCCACCGTCGGCGCGGTGTGCGACCGGCTGGCGATCATGTACCTTGGCCGCATCGTGGAAATCGGCCCGACCGCCGAGGTGATGGCGACCCCTCTTCATCCCTACACCGCGGCGCTCGTCTCGGCCATTCCCAGCCCCGTTCCAGGCGCAGCACGCCCCGCCCCCGACATCCGCGGCGCGATCCCCGACGCGACCGCGCTGCCCGTCGGCTGCCGCTTCGCCCCGCGCTGCCCGCGGGCGCTGCCCGCCTGCGCCGCGACCGACCCGATGCCGGGCGACCAACCGCACGCCGTGGCCTGCATCAACCCGCTCAAGGGCGGCGGAGGGGCGTGATGGGACGCTTCGTCCTGCGCCGCCTCCTCCACATGGCGATCACGTTCTTCGCGATGATCACACTGATGTTCTTCCTGTTCCGGATGCTGCCCGGCGATCCGACGGCCACGGTCATCAGCCCGGCGCTGGACGCCGATGCCCGCGCCGCGATGCAGGCGCGCTTCGGCCTCGACCGGCCGCTGATCGAGCAGTATTTTGTCTATCTCGCCAGTCTGGCCCGTCTCGATTTCGGCCTTTCCTTCCGCACTTCCCGCCCGGTGTGGGAGCTGATCGAACTGCGGCTGGTCAACACGCTCCTTCTGATCCTGCCCTCGATGATTGCCGCCTATGTGATCGGCGCAATCGGCGGCGCGCTGATGGCCTGGTATCGCGGCGGCCGGGCGGAGGGCAGCCTCGTGCTGGCAGCGACCGCGCTGCAGTCGGCGCCGGTCTTCTGGCTGGGGATGCTGGCGATCCTCGTCTTCTCGATCTGGCTCGACTGGTTTCCCACCGGCCACATCGTCACGCCCGGCCGCTTCCCCGAGCCGTCCTGGCGGATGTACCTGACACTCGATTTCCTCCACCACCTGGCGCTGCCATTCCTCGTCAACACGCTCTACAATCTGTGTTTCCCGCTACTGCTGATGCGCTCGACGATGCTGTCTACCATCGGCGAGGACTATGTCGAACTTGCCCGCATGAAGGGCCTGCGCGAGCGGCAGGTGCTCTACGGCCACGCCATGCGCAACTCGCTCCTGCCGCTGGCCACCACACTGCCGATGATCCTCGGCTGGTCGGTCGCGGGCTCGGTCGTGATCGAGACGGTGTTCAGCTGGCCGGGCCTTGGCCTTCTGATGATCGAGGGGATCACGCGGTCGGACTATCCGGTGGTGCAGGGGGCCTTCCTGCTGATCGCGGTGCTGACGATCCTGGGCACCTTCGTGGCCGACCTGCTCTACGGCCTCCTGGATCCCCGTATCGTCTACAGGTGACCGGATGCGCGTTCTGAGATACTTCGTCGCGGCGGTCTGGGCCGTTCCCTCGGGACGGGTCGCGCTGGTCGTGCTCGCGCTCTTTCTCGGCCTGGCCGTCCTCGGGCCCTGGATCGCCCCCTTCGACCCGATGGCCCGCACCTACGGGGCCGACGGACGGCTGGTGCGGCTCGCGGGCCCCTCGGCCGAGCATTGGCTGGGCACGACGCTGATGGGCCGCGACATCGCAAGCCAGATGCTCTACGGCGCGCGTCCCGCGTTCCTGGTCGGCGGCATGACGGCCGTCGGCACCGTGCTGATCGGGCTCAACATCGGGCTCGTTGCGGGCTATTTCGGTGGCCGGGTCGACGCGGTGCTGATGCGCATCACCGACATCTTCCTCGGCCTGCCCTTCCTGCCCTTCATCATCGTCGTTCTCGCCATGTCCGGGCGCAGCATCTGGACGATCATCTTCGCCATGACCATCGTCATGTGGCGATCGACCGCGCGGGTGATCCGAGCCCAGGTCCTGAGCTTGCGCGAGATGCCCTTCGTCGCTGCGGCACGGACCACCGGCGCCGGCGACTGGGCGATCCTATATCGAGAGATCGCGCCAAACGTCCTGCCGCTGGCGCTGGTCTCGACCGCCTTCGCGCTCGCCTGGGCGATCATCACCGAGGCGAGCATCGGCTTCCTCGGCTTCGGTGATCCGAATGTGATCAGCTGGGGCTCCATCCTTTATGATGCCTACGCCAGCCAGGTCATGTACCGCGCGCCCTGGTGGGTGGTGCCGCCGGGCATCGCGATCATGGTGCTGGTCAGCGCCGTCTACTTCATGGGCCGGGCCTACGAGCAGGTCATCAACCCACGGCTGAGGGCGATATGAGAACGCCCGTTCTGGAGATCGACCGGCTCGACCTCGGCTACGCCACGCGTGCCGGCACGGCGGCAGCGCTCCGCGACGTTTCCCTGTCGGTAGCGGCGGGCGAAAGCGTCGGCATCGTGGGCGAATCCGGCTGCGGGAAAAGCACGCTCCTGAAGGCGGTGATGGGCGTCATGCCGCCCAATGCCACCATCGAGACGGGCGCGATCCGGTTCATGGGAACCGACCTCGTCACCGCAGGCCCCGAGGTGTGGCGACGCGCCCGTTGGTCCGGCATCGCGATGATCGCCCAGAGCGCGCTCAACGCCCTGAACCCCGTCAAGCGCGTCAGCGCCCAGATCGCCGAGGCGATCCGCGCGCACGAGGATTGGCCGCGTGACAAGCTCCGCGCCCGCATTGTCGAGCTATTCGAGATGGTGGGCGTGGACCCCGCGCGGATCGACGATTTTCCGCACCAGTTCTCTGGCGGGATGCGCCAGCGGGTGCTGATTGCCATGGCGCTGGCGCTGCGCCCGCCGGTCCTGCTGGCCGACGAGCCGACGACGGCGCTCGACGTGATCGTGCAGAACCAGATTTTCCGCCGGCTGGACGCGCTGCGCAAGGAACTGGGTTTCGCCATGCTTCTGGTCACGCACGACCTTGGCCTCGTGATCGAGAATTGCGAACGGATCGTGGTGATGTACGGCGGCATGATCGTCGAGGCGGGGCCGACCGCGCAGGTGATCGGGGCGTCGGGGCATCCCTACACGCTCGGCCTCTACAACGCGCTGCCGCGGCTGGGGGCTGGGGTCGAACCGATCTCGATCCCCGGCCGCCCGCCCGACCTCGTCGCACCGCCGCCGGGCTGCCGCTTCGCCGGCCGCTGCCCGTTCGCCCAGCCGCGCTGCACGACCGCTCCGCCGCTGAATCGTCTTGGCGCGGACCACGTCGCGCGCTGCCACCGCAGCGACGAGATGGCGGTGCTGCGCCCGGACGCCCGCCTTGCCGAGACCTGGGAGCGCGGCGCCCCCGTCCCCGACACCATCGACACCGGAAGCATAGAAGGGATCTGACATGCGCTATTTCGCCTACTGCAACCTCATGGATATCGAGCTGATGCGCAGCGTCTGCCCCTCGGCGCGCGCCATCGCCGTCGCCCGGCTGCCGGACCACGAGATGCGCTTCGCAAAGTGCAGCGATCCCGCGCATGGCGGCTGCACACTCGCCCGCGTCGAGGGCGCCGAGACCTGGGGCGTGCATTACGAACTCTCGGACGAGGACATGGCCGCGCTCGATGCCTCCGCAGGCATTGCCGAAGGACGCTGGGCGCACAAGCCCGTCATTGTCCTCACCCCGTCCGGGCAGGCGATCGAGTCGGTCACCTACCACATCCCGAACGACAGCGGCCCGCACGCGCCGACCGAAAGCTATGTCGGCCCGATCCACAGGGGCGCAAAGGCGCTGGGACTGCCCGAAGCCTATCGCTGCCGGCTGCACAAGATCATCGAGGAAGCGACCGCCGCCGCCAGCTGACCGGCACCGCCGACACGGAAGGCCCGGGCGTCGCTGCCCGGGCCTTCCGCCTTCCGGCACCTCACCGAAAGCCTCAGTGCGGTCAAGGTCGCTGATCGTAGCATTCAGATCAGTATCTTGCAGAAGTGCGCACGGGTGCGCATTTCCGCGCGCGCCTCACTCCGGCATGCGCAGCCGGCCGTCGCCGTCCCAGGTGAACCCCGCCTCGGACAGGATCGTGCGGGCGCGGTCGAGGTCGTAGGCCGGCACCTCGAGCCCCGGGTGCGACCAGTAGGCATTGACCGGCACCAGCGGCGTGGCGATCGCCACCGCATCGTCGTTCAGGATGTCCCGGATGATCATGTCCCGCGGGATCGCATGCGCCAGCGCCTGCCGCACTGCCTTCTGGGCCAGCAGCGGATGGGCCAGATTGTAGCGCGCCGACATGTGCCCGTTTGACTGCGCGCGGATCAGCTGCAGGTGATCCTCGTCCTCGAAAAGCTCGACCACCGTCGGCACGATCGGCTGCAGCGACACGCCGATCTCGCCGCTCCGAAGCGCCGCTGCCAGCACCTCGGCCGAGCCGTACTGGATCATCAGCAGATCGGCGCGCGGCTCCATGAAATGATCCGCCTTGCGCGTGAACGAGATTTCCTGCCCCTGCCGCCAGTAGGCGAGGTTGAATGGCCCGCTGCCGACCGGCTCGGTATTGGGGTGGCTCGCCGGATCGTTGATTTCCGACCAGACATGTTCGGGCAGGATCGGGATCAGCCCCAGCGCCTGCGACACGAACGAAGCCGATGGGCCGGTGAGCGTGAAGCGCACGGAACCCTCGCCGGCCTCGACCGCGGCGAGACTGGACAGGACCGAGCGGAAGTAGACCGCCCCGTTGTCCTTCAGGAAGCGGAAGGTGAAGGCGACATCCTCGGCAGTGACCGGCGTGCCGTCGTTGAACACCAGATCGTCGCGCAGCGTGACTTCGATCGTGGTGTCGTCCACGACCTCAATCGCCGTCGCCGCCCACATCTCGGGCCGACCGTCGGGGCCGGTGACGACGAGGCGGTCGTAGATCAGGCTGACGCGGTCCAGGTCTTCGAGCGTGCGCAGGGTGAGCGGGTTCCAGCTGTCCTGGTCGATGGTCCAGCCGAGCCGGACATCGGTCGCAGCGCCCACGGGCTCCAGCCGGATCAGGTTCCAGATCGACCGCAATCCGTCGGGCGAGGCACGGTACTCGTCGAGCTTCACCACATCGGTGTTCAGCGCCATCGTGTTGATGACCGAGGCGATGAGGCCCTCGGGCTGCTCGTCATGGATCAGCTCCTGGATGCGGTAGATGAGCTCGCGCCTCGCCTCCGGGTCGTAGAGGCGGCGCTGCTCGGCGTGGAGCCGCTCCATCTCGTCGGAATGGAAGCCGCCGACGTTCATCCCGCCGGGCGCGGCCGAGGCGTCGATGAACTGGGTGACGGCAAAGAACTCGGGATCCAGCCGCGCCGGAGAGCCCGAGAGGACCGACATGACCACGTCGAAATCGCGCTCGGTGAACCACATGCCCAGCATCGGCGAGGGGAAGGGCTGCGGGTTCAGCGTCACCTCGATGCCCAGTTCGCGCCAGCTTTCGGCGATGTAGTTCGACGTCTCGTAGTAATGCTGGTAGCTGGCCGCCGGCCAGGTCAGGAAGGTGATCGGCGGCGCGACCGGCCCTTCGGCCTTCGCGGCGAGGGGGGCAAGCGCGGCCGAAAGACACATCGCCGTCCAGATGCGTCCATGTGCCATTATCTGTTCCTCCATGTCAGACGCGGCCGATCATAGCCAGCTTCGCGGCGGAAGGCTGTTGCCGTTTTGTGGCGCGTTCATTCCGGTCCGGAATGTGCCCGGCCGGTCGGCGGGTCGGCAGGCGGTGTCGGAGCCAGCCCGCGGCGGCGTCGAGATCGGCCTGCGCCAACTCGTGTCCGGCCGGCAATCAGCGCGTCGGTCGAACCATC
>JAHDXW010000060.1 GCA_023383015.1 Paracoccaceae bacterium | reverse complement strand
CCCGTGCGGCCCGCGCGCGGCAGCGCCGGCCCCCCGTCGCCCCGCGGGCGTGCCTCCGGCGGGCGCCGGCGCCGGGGCGTCCTTCGGGACCCCGCCGCCCCGCCGGGACGACGGTTCCGCCGCGCCGCGCCGCGCGGCCGGGCGATGCCCGTGTCCCCCCGGCGACGAGGCGCGGACAGGCCCGGCGCCGCCCCGTGCCAGCCCCGCCGCCCGGCCGCTGCTGGCCGTCCGCCCCGCCCCGCCTCCGCCGGCCGGCCGGCGGACGCCTTTTGCCCTTCCCAGGCCGGCCGCGGCGCGGCTAACCTTGCCCGGCGGCAGCGGGGCGGGCATGGACGTCTTCAACGAGATGTACGAGGCGGGCGCGGTGCGGGCGCCCTACGCGCGGCTCGAGGACTGGCTGCGGACGATGCCGGCCGAACTGCGCAGCCTCAAGCAGGCCGAGGCCGAGGCGCTGTTCCGGCGCATCGGCATCACCTTCGCCGTCTACGGCGAGGGCGGCGATCCCGACCGGCTGATCCCCTTCGACATGTTCCCGCGCGTCTTCACCCAGGAGGAGTGGCGCCGGCTGGACCGCGGCATCAGGCAGCGGGCGCGGGCGCTCAACGCCTTCCTCGCCGACATCTACGCCCGCGGCGAGATCGTCCGCGCCGGCCGCGTCCCCGCCGCCCTGGTCTACGGCAACCCCGCCTACGAGGCGGCGATGGCCGGCTTCGCCCCACCGCGGGGGGTGTTCAGCCACATCGTCGGCATCGACATCGTGCGCACGGGGCCGGGCGAATTCTATGTGCTCGAGGACAACTGCCGCACCCCCTCGGGCGTCTCCTACATGCTCGAGAACCGCGAGATCATGATGCGGATGTTTCCCGAGCTGTTCCGCGCCAACCGCATCGAGCCGGTCGACGGCTACCCCGAGCGGCTGCGCCGCACGCTGGCCTCGGTGGCGCCGCCCAGATGCGACCGCGAGCCGGTGATCGTGCTGCTCACCCCGGGCAGCTACAACTCGGCCTATTACGAGCACTCCTTCCTGGCCGACCTGATGGGGGTGGAACTGGTCGAGGGCCAGGACCTCTTCGTCGAGGGCGAGTTCGTCTTCATGCGCACCACCGAGGGGCCGAGGCGGGTGGACGTCATCTACCGGCGGATCGACGATGCCTTCCTCGACCCGCTGTGCTTCCGCCCCGATTCGATGCTGGGGGTGGCGGGGCTGATGGACGTCTACCGCTCGGGCGGGGTGACGCTGGCCTCGGCGCCGGGGGCGGGGGTGGCCGACGACAAGGCCGTCTACGTCCATGTCCCCGAGATGGTGCGCTTCTACCTCGGCGAGGAGCCGATCCTGCAGAACGTGCCGACCTGGCAGTGCGGCCGGCGGGAGGACCTGCGCCACGTCCTCGACCACCTCGGGGAACTCGTGGTCAAGGAGGTGCACGGCTCGGGCGGCTACGGCATGCTGGTCGGGCCCCGCGCCTCGGCCGCCGAGATCGCCGCCTTCCGCGACAAGCTGGTGGCCAACCCCGCGGGCTACATCGCCCAGCCGACGCTGGCCCTGTCGACGGTTCCCGCCTTCGTCGCCGAGGGGGTGGCGCCGCGCCATGTCGACCTTCGTCCCTACTGCCTGGTCGGCGAGCGGGTGGAACTGGTGCCGGGCGGGCTGACGCGGGTGGCGCTGCGCGAGGGCAGCCTCGTTGTCAACTCCAGCCAGGGCGGCGGCGTCAAGGACACCTGGGTGCTGGCGGAGTAGGGGGATGCTGAGCCGCACCGCCGACAACCTCTACTGGCTTGCCCGCTACATGGAGCGGGCCGAGACCTCGGCGCGGCTGCTCGAGGTCGGCAGCCGCATCAGCCTGATCCCGAACGCCGGGCACGGCTACCGCAGCGAGTGGGATTCGCTGCTGCGTGCCTCGGGCACGGCTGCCGGCTTCGCCCGGAAGTACGGCGACCCGGTCCAGCGCAACATCGAGAGCTACCTCTTCTTCGACCGCGACAACCCCTCGTCGGTCGCGGCCTGCATCGGGCGGGCGCGCGAGAACGGGCGGATCGTGCGCACCGCGCTGACCACCCAGGTATGGGACGCGCTCAACACCGCCTTCCAGGAGATGCGCGCGCTCGAGCGCCGGCCGCGGTCGGAACTGGCGCTGTCGCAGCTCACCGACTGGACCATGCGCACCACCGCGCTGGTGCGCGGTGCGATCCAGGCGACGCAGCTCAGAAACGACGGCTACGACTTCATGAACCTCGGCTACGCCCTCGAGCGCGCCGACAACACCGCCCGGCTTCTGGACGTGAAGTACTTCGTGCTCCTGCCGAAGGTCGACTTCGTCGGCTCGGGCCTCGACAACTACCAGTGGCTGACGCTGCTGCGGGCGATGTCGGCCCAGCGCGCCTTCCACTGGGCCTACGGCGGCGAGATCACGGCCGCCAAGATTGCCCATTTCCTGATCCTCAACCCGATGTGCCCGCGGGCGCTGGTCACCTGCGCGGAGGGCGCGGTCGTCCATCTCGACCGGCTGGCCGCGCGCTACGGACGGCAGACCGCGGCGCAGGGGGCGGCGCGGGCGCTTCTGGCCGGCGTCTCCGGGGCCACCGTCGAGGCGATCTTCGAGGAGGGATTGCACGAGTTCCTCGGCCGCTTCATCGCCGCGGTCGCCCGCCTCGGCACCACCATCGCCGACAGCTACCTCAGCGGCGAGGCATGATGATCCTCACGGTCTCCCATCGCACGGTCTACCGCTACGCGGCCCCGGTCCGCGGCGCGGTCCAGAGCCACCGGCTGACGCCCTCGGCCTTCGACGGCCAGCGGGTCCTGGACTGGGCGGTGACGGTGTCGGGCGGCATTCCCGGCGGCAGCTTCCGCGACGGGGCGGGGGATGTGGTGCAGGGCTGGTCGGTGCGCGGGCCGGTCGACCAGATCGTGGTGGCGGTCGCCGGCAGGGTCGAGACGCAGGATCTCGCCGGTGTCCTGCGCGGCCACCGCGAGGTCACCCCGCGCGAGGCCTGGCTGCGCGAGACCGCCGCCACGCGCCCTGACCGCGCACTGGCCGAACTGGCCGAGGCGGCGGCGGCAGGGGCGGGCGACGCGCTCGCGGCCGCGCACCGGCTGTCGGGGGCGGTGGCCGACGCGATCGCCTACCGGCCCGGCACGACCCATCCCCACACCTCCGCCGCCGAGGCGCTGGCCCTCGGCGAGGGGGTCTGCCAGGATCACGCCCATGCGCTGATCGCCGTGGCGCGGCTGCGCGGCATCCCGGCGCGCTACGTCGCCGGCTACATGCTGGCCGGCGAGGGGCCGGCCGAGGCCGCGCATGCCTGGGCCGAGCTGCATGTGCAGGGGCTCGGCTGGGTGGGGTTCGACCCGGCCAACCGCTGCTGCCCGGATGCGCGCTACATCCGCCTCGGCTCGGGCCTCGACGCCCGCGCCGCGGCGCCGATCCGCGGCATCGCCCGGGGCGGCGGCGGCGAGTCGCTCGACGTCGCCGTTGCGGTCGCGGCGGCGCAGCAATAGCCTCGGCCGGTCGAGTCGGCACGGCGGGCGGACCGGCCGGCGGCCGGGCGGGAGAGCGGCATGACCTACTGCGTTGGGCTCCTGCTGGACCGGGGCATGGTGATGCTCGCCGACACCCGCACCAACGCGGGGCTGGACAACATAGCCACCTACCGCAAGCAGTTCGTCTTCGAGGTGCCGGGCGAACGGGTGGTCGCGATCATGACCGCCGGCAGCCTGTCGGTCACCCAGACGACGCTGGCGCGGCTGCGCGAGGCGATCGAGGACAACAGCGCCGACGAGGACGGCTCGATCCTCCGCGCCCAGACGATGCTGAAGGTGGCCGGCATCATCGGCCGCACCCTCGCCGAGGTGACTGCCGAGATCTCCGAGAAGCTGGTCCGCATGAAGCAGGGCGCCTCGGCCAGCATGATCGTCGGCGGCCAGCGCCGCGGCGGCGACATGCGGATGTTCCTGATCTACCCCGAGGGCAACTTCATCGAGGCGACCGAGGACACGCCCTTCCTGCAGATCGGCGAGCACAAGTACGGCAAGCCGATCCTCGACCGCGTCGTGCGGCCGGACACCTCGCTGGCCGACGCGCGCAAGGCGGTGCTGCTGTCGATGGATTCGACCATGCGCTCGAACCTGTCGGTCGGCCTGCCGCTCGACCTGCTGGTGGTCGAGCGCGACGCCTGCCGGGTGGCCGAGGCGCGGCGGATCGAGGCCGGCGACCCGCAGTTCAAGGCGATGAGCGAGGCCTGGTCGGCAGGGCTGCGCGACGCCTTCCGCCGCATCGAGAGCTGACCGCCCGCGCCATGCCCGGACCCTTGCGGCACGGCGCGGCCGGCGGGTCAGGCCGCGCGCCGCCCGGCCCCGGCGATCAGCGCCACGCTCGCGGCCACGAAGGCCCGGCGTACCGCCGCCACCTCGATCATCGGCTCGTGGCGCGCGCCCTCGATCACCATCAGCCGCGCCGACGGCCAGCGGGCGATGCGGTCGCGGATCGCGCCGGGGGCGACGAGCGTCTCCTGCGAGCCGACGGCGGCCAGCGCCGGGACGGCGGGCAGGGGCGCGGAGGCCAGGCGGCGCATCTCGCGCAGCGCCTCGAGCAGCCAGCGGAGGGTCGGGTTGCCCAGCGCCAGGCCGGGGTGGGCGCGCGCCATTGCCTGCACCGCGGCATAGAGGTCGGGGTCGGCGGTCAGGACATTGCCCTCGAAGGGCGCCTCGGCGATGTAGGTGGCCGCGGCCACGTCCGGGGGCGGCTCGCCCCGCCCGGCGCGGCGCACGATGTCGCGCGCCAGCCGCAGCGCCGGCCGCAGGTAGGTCGCCGGCGCCAGGCCCCACATCGGCGCCGAGAACACCGCCGCCGGCACGGCCAGCCCGTCGGCCAGCGCGGCGAGCGCGATGGTGCCGCCCATCGAATGGGCGACCAGCCCCGCCGGCGGGCCCAGCCCCCATGCCTCGGCCACCGCCAGGGTGGCGGCAAGGTCGAGCCGGTAGTCGGCGAAGCGCCCGACATGGCCGAGCCGCGGGTCGGGGTGCAGCCGGTCCGACAGCGCCTGCCCGCGCCAGTCGGGCATGAGCAGCCCGTAGCCCGCGGTCGCGAAGTCGGCAGCGGGGGTGAGGTATTTCTCGGCCCACTCCGACCGGCCGGGCAGCATCAGAAGCCAGCCGGCCCCGCCCGCCGGCGGCGGGTAGTGGACGACGCGCAGCCGCACCCCGTCGGCGGCGCGCACGAATACCGACCGCGGCAGCGACAGCGCGGCCGGTACGGGGGCAAGGAAGGGAGCCGGCTGCATCGGCTGCATCCCGGCCCCTCAGGCCAGCGCCCCGGCCAGCCGGAGCGCCGTTGCCATGTCGCCCTCGACCTTCAGACGGCCGGTCATGAAGGCCGCGGTGGGGCTAAGCGCACCCTCGAAGATCGCCCGGAAGGTGGCCAGGTCGGCGGTCAGGGTGACGTCGGCACCGGCGTCATCATTGGCTGCCCGCACCCCACCGGGGCCGACCAGGATCGCGCCCTCGCCGGCGATCACGAACTTCGCCGCCCCCGCGAAGTCGCCCCCGATGCGGTCGTTCAGCGCCGCGACGGCCCCGGTGATCGCCTCGCTCATGGCTCATCCTCCAATTGTGACCCGCACCCCCTCGCCAACGGCGCGGCCTGCGTTACACTGCCCGATATGATGGCTCCGCGACGCTTTCTCAACGCCCTGATCGCCGCGGCGGCGCTTGCCGGGGCGGCGGCGGCGCAGTCGCCCGCCCCCGGGGCTACGCCGCCCGCGACGACGGGGCAGGGACCGGCCGCACCCGGACCGGCAGCTCCGGCGATCGAGTCGCTGCTCGAGGATCTGCGCGCCCCCGGCCAGGAGAACTGGGCGCGCATCGAGGCCCGCATCTGGCGCGAATGGTCGCGCTCGGGCTCGGCGGCGATGGACCTGCTTCTCAGCCGCGGCCGCGACGCCATCGAGGCGGGCGAGATCGATGCGGCGGTGGAGCACCTGACCGCGCTGACCGACCACGCCCCCGGCTTCGCCGAGGGCTGGAACGCGCGCGCCACAGCCCACTACCTGCGCGGCGCCTACGGCCCGGCCCTCGACGACCTGCAGACGGCGCTGGCGCTCGAGCCGCGGCATTTCGGCGCGCTCGTGGCGCTGGGGATCATCCTCGAGGATGTCGGCCGCAAGCCGGAGGCTCGCGAGGCCTACCGCGCGGCGCTGGCGATCCATCCGCATCTGGAGGCGGCGCAGGCCGGCCTAGCCCGGCTCGAGCGGGCGCTGGCCGGAGAGGCGATCTGAGACGGCCCCGGGGCAGCGGGGCGGGACGGCAGGCATGGAACGTCAGGCGCGCGTCACCGCGGTGCTCGGACCCACGAACACCGGCAAGACGCATTACGCGATCGAGCGCATGCTCGCCCACCGCACCGGGGTCATCGGCCTGCCGCTCAGGCTGCTCGCGCGCGAGGTCTACGACCGCATCCTCGCCCTGCGCGGGCCCTCGGTGGTGGCGCTGGTCACCGGCGAGGAGCGGATCGTGCCCGAGCGGGCCTGTTACTGGGTCTGCACCGTCGAGGCGATGCCGGTCGACATCGGCGCCGACTTCCTTGCCGTGGACGAGATCCAGCTCTGCGCCGACCCCGAGCGCGGCCATGTCTTCACCGACCGGCTCATGAACGCCCGCGGACTGCAGGAGACGATGTTTCTCGGCTCCGAGACGATGCGCGGGGCGATCGCCGCCCTGGTGCCGCGCACCGTCTTCATCCGCCGCGACCGCTTCTCGGCGCTCACCCACACCGGCGAGAAGAAGCTCAGCCGCATGCCGCCACGCTCGGCCATCGTCGGCTTCTCGGTCGAGAGCGTCTATGCCATCGCCGAATTCATGCGCCGCCAGAAGGGCGGTTGCGCGGTGGTGATGGGGGCGCTCAGCCCGCGCACGCGCAACGCCCAGGTCGCGCTCTACCAGGCCGGCGACGTCGACTACCTGATCGCCACCGACGCCATCGGCATGGGGCTGAACCTCGACATCCACCACGTCGCCTTCTCGAACACCGCCAAGTTCGACGGCCGGCGGATCCGCCAGCTCATCCCCAACGAGCTTGCCCAGATCGCCGGCCGTGCCGGCCGCCACATGACGCCGGGCAGCTTCGGCACCACCGGCGAGGCGCGGCCCCTGCCCGACGAGGTGGTCGAGGCGATCGAGAGCCACCAGTTCACCCCGGTGCGCAAGCTCGAATGGCGCAACGCCGCGCTCAACTTCGCCAGCCCCGAGCGGCTGATCCGCAGCCTCGAGGCGCCCACCTCCGACGACTGGCTGTCGCGCACCCGCGATGCCGATGACCTTGTGGCGCTGAAGGCGCTGGCCGCCAACCCCGCGGTGCGGCCCCGCGTCGCCGGCCCGGCCGACACCCGGCTGCTGTGGGAGGTCTGCCGCATCCCCGACTTCCGCTCGATCTCCGAGGCCGAGCATGCCGGGCTGCTCGCCCGCATCTGGGGCTTCCTGCAGGACGGCGGACAGGTGCCCGAGGACTGGCTGGCCCGCAACATCGCCCGCATCGACCGCCAGGACGGCGACCTCGACGCCATCTCGCGCCGGCTGGCCTACATCCGCACTTGGACCTATGTCGCCCAGCGCCCCGGCTGGGTGGCCGACGAAGGCCATTGGCGCGAGGTGACGCGCGCGGTAGAAGACCGCCTGTCCGATGCCCTGCATGCGCGCCTCACGCAGCGGTTCGTCGACCGGCGCACCTCGGTCCTGATGCGCCGTCTCAAGGAGAGGGAGAGCCTCGTGGCCGAGGTGAACGACAAGGGCGAGGTGTCCGTCGAGGGCGAGTTCGCCGGGCGGCTCGAGGGGTTCCGCTTCCACATGGATGCGACCGCCACGCAGGACGCGGCCCGCACCCTGCGCCAGGCGGCCTACGAGGCGCTGCGCCCCGAGTTCGCGCTGCGCGCGGACCGCTTCTACAACACCCGCGACGCCGAGATCGACTTCACCACCCAGGGCGGGCTGATGTGGGGCACGGCGGCGGTGGGCAAGCTCGTCGCCGGCCCCGAGCCGATGAAGCCGGGCATCGACCCCTTCGTCGACGAGGAGGCCGGCCCCGAGGTCGCCGAGAAGGTCAGGCGCCGGCTCCAGCATTTCATGGACCGCAAGGTCGCCGCGCTGTTCGAGCCCCTCGTGGCGCTGCAGCGCGACGAGACGCTCGCCGGCCTTGCCCGCGGCTTCGCCTTCCGTCTGGTCGAGTCGCTGGGCGTGCTGCCGCGCGAGGGCGTCACCGACGAGGTCAAGGCGCTCGACCAGGACGCGCGGGCGGCGCTGCGCAAGCACGGGGTGCGCTTCGGCCAGTACACGGTGTTCCTGCCGCAGCTGCTGAAACCCGCGCCCACCCGCCTGCGGCTGGTGCTGTGGTCGCTGGCCCAGGGGCTAAAGGAGTTCCCCGAAAGCCCGCCGCCCGGCCTCGTCACCATACCCAACCTGCGCGAGGTGCCGCGCCAGCACTACACGCTCGCCGGCTACCGGCCCGCCGGTGCGCGGGCGATCCGCATCGACATGCTCGAACGCCTGGCCGACCTCCTGCGGGCAAGGGATTCGCGCGCCGGCTTCGAGGCGAGCCCCGAGATGCTGTCGATCACCGGCATGACGCTCGACCAGTTCGCCGACCTCATGGGCGGTCTCGGCTACCGCGCCGAGCGCGGCGAGCGGCCAAAGCCGCGGCCGGCGGCGCCCGTGCCCGCCGCCGCCCCGGCGGCGGCCGACGCGCCGCTTCCCGCCGCCGCCGCCCCGGAGGCCGCCGGAGAGATGGCGTCCGGGGAGCCCGACGCGCCCACGACGGGGGTGCCTGTCGCCGCCCCACCGGCCCCGTCCGGCGAGCCCGCGGCCGATGGCGCGGCGGCCGAGGCCCCTGCCGCCGTCGCCGCATCCTCCCACGCCGACGCCCCGCCGTCCGATGGCCCGGCGGCCGGGGCCTCCGCTGCCGAGGCCGAGGCCGGTGCGGGTGGCGAGACGGAGGTCTTCATCACCTTCACCTGGGCGCCGCGGCGGGCCCCCGCC
>JAHDXW010000059.1 GCA_023383015.1 Paracoccaceae bacterium | reverse complement strand
ATCGTCCCAACGTTCACATGCGGTTTCGTCCGTTCGAATTTCGCCTTGGCCATGGTGGCGTCTCCTTTGTCGGGTGGCGGGGTCGTCCCCGCCCTACGGGTTGGGGGGTAGGGCGGGGTTCACCCCGCCTTCCCGTCATGCGTACTTCTTCTGGATCTCTTCCGAGATGTTCTGCGGCACGGCCTCGTAGTGGTCGAACTGCATCGTGAACACCGCCCGGCCCGAGGACATGGACCGCAGCGTGTTGATGTAGCCGAACATGTTGGCGAGCGGCACGAAGGCGTTGATGGACACCGCGTTGCCGCGGCTGTCCTGGCCCGTCACCTGCCCCCGGCGGCTGGTCAGGTCGCCGATGATCGAGCCCGTGTACTCCTCGGGCGTCACCACCTCGACCTTCATGATCGGCTCGAGCAACTTGGCACCGGCCTTCCGCAGCCCCTCGCGCATCGCCGCGCGGCTGGCGATCTCGAAGGCGAGGACCGAGGAGTCGACGTCGTGCGTCGCCCCGTCGACCAGCGCCACCTTGAAGTCGATCACCGGGAAGCCGGCGAGCGGCCCGGAGTCCATCACCGACTTGATGCCCTTCTCGACCCCCGGGACATACTCCCTGGGGACCACGCCACCGACGATCTTGTTCTCGAAGGCATAGCCCTGGCCGGGCTCCTGGGGCTCGATCACCAGCTTGATGCGGGCGAACTGGCCCGAGCCGCCGGTCTGCTTCTTGTGGGTGTAGTCGATCTCGGCCGCGCGGCTGATGGTCTCGCGGTAGGCCACCTGCGGCGCGCCGATGTTGGCCTCGACCTTGAACTCGCGGCGCATCCGGTCGACGAGGATGTCGAGGTGCAGCTCGCCCATCCCCTTCATGATCGTCTGGCCCGATTCGATGTCGGTCTCGACCCGGAACGAGGGATCCTCGGCGGCCAGCCGCGCCAGCGCCATCGCCATCTTTTCCTGATCGGCCTTCGACTTCGGCTCGACGGCGATCTCGATCACCGGCTCGGGGAAGGTCATGGTCTCCAGCACGACCGGCTTGGCGGGATCGCAGAGCGTGTCGCCGGTGGTCGTCTCCTTCAGCCCGGCCAGCGCGATGATGTCGCCGGCGAAGGCCTCGTCGATCTCCTCGCGGCTGTTGGCGTGCATCATCATCATGCGCCCGACCCGTTCGCGCTTGCCCTTGGTCGAGTTCATCATCTGGTCGCCCTTGCGGAGCTGGCCCGCGTAGATGCGCACGAAGGTGAGCGAGCCGACGAAGGGGTCGTTCATGATCTTGAAGGCGAGGCCGGCGAACGGCTGGCCGTCATCGGCCGACCGCGCGATGCTGCGCGTCTCGGTCTCGTCGCCGGGTGCGAAGCCCATGTAGGCCGGCACGTCGAGCGGCCCCGGCAGGTAGTCGATGACCGAGTTCAGCAGCGGCTGCACGCCCTTGTTCTTGAACGCCGAGCCGGCCGTGACCGGGAAGAAGGACAGCGACAGGCAGCCCTTGCGGATCAGCGCCCGCAACGTCGCCACATCCGGCTCGCTGCCCTCGAGATAGGCCTCCATCGCCGCGTCGTCCTGCTCGACGACCAGTTCGACCAGCTTGCCGCGCCACTCCTCGGCGAGCGCCCGCATCCCCTCGCGGACCGGCTGGCGGGTCCAGGAGGCGCCGAGGTCGTCGCCCTTCCAGGTCCACTCCACCATGTCGATCAGGTCGACGATGCCCTCGAACTTGTCCTCTGCGCCGATCGGAAGCGCGATCACCGCCGGCGTGCCGCCGACGCGGTCCTTGATCATCCGAACGCAGTTGAAGAAGTCAGCGCCGATCTTGTCCATCTTGTTGACGAACACGATCCGCGGCACCTCGTAGCGGTCGGCCTGGCGCCACACCGTCTCGGTCTGGGGCTCGACGCCGGCGTTGGCATCGAGCAGGCAGATCGCGCCGTCGAGCACGGCGAGCGAGCGCTCCACCTCGATGGTGAAGTCGACGTGGCCGGGCGTGTCGATGATGTTGAAGCGGTGCTTGGGGCCCTGGGGCGTGCCGTCGAGCGTGCGCGCCCAGAAGGTCGTCGTCGCCGCCGAGGTGATGGTGATCCCGCGCTCCTGCTCCTGCTCCATCCAGTCCATGGTGGCAGCGCCGTCATGGACCTCGCCGAGCTTGTGCGACTTGCCGGTGTAGAACAGGATCCGTTCCGTGGTCGTGGTCTTGCCGGCATCGATGTGGGCCATGATGCCGAAGTTGCGGTAGAACGCGAGCGGGTATTCGCGGGCCATCAGTCAGGTCCTTGCGCTGAAATCGGTTACCATCGGTAGTGGCTGAACGCCTTGTTGGCGTCGGCCATCTTGTGGGTGTCCTCCCGCTTCTTCACCGCCGTCCCACGGTTGTTGGCGGCATCGAGCAGTTCCCCCGCCAGCCGCTCTTCCATCGTGTTCTCATTGCGCTTGCGCGCCGCCTGGATCAGCCAGCGGATCGCCAGCGCCTCACGGCGCTCCGGGCGCACCTCGACCGGAACCTGGTATGTCGCGCCGCCGACCCGGCGCGAGCGCACCTCGACCGACGGCTTGATGTTGTCGAGCGCCTCGTGGAACACCTCGATCGGCGCCCGCTTGAGGCGGCGCTCGACCCGGTCCATCGCGGTGTAGACAATCCCCTCGGCGACGGATTTCTTGCCGTCGGCCATCAGGTTGTTCATGAACTTGGTCAGCACCTTGTCGCCGAACTTGGCGTCGGGCAGGATTTCGCGCCGGTCGGCGCTGTGGCGGCGGGACATCTCTCAACCCCTCACTTGGGACGCTTGGCGCCGTATTTCGAGCGGCTCTGGCGGCGGTTCTTGACGCCCTGGGTATCCAGCACGCCGCGCAGGATGTGGTAGCGGACGCCGGGAAGGTCCTTCACCCGGCCGCCGCGGATCAGCACCACCGAATGCTCCTGCAGGTTGTGCTTCTCGCCGGGGATGTAGCTGATCACCTCGAAGCCATTGGTCAGCCGCACCTTGGCGACCCTTCGCATGGCCGAGTTGGGCTTCTTCGGCGTCGTGGTGTAGACGCGCGTGCAGACGCCCCGCTTCTGCGGACAGGCTTCGAGGTGCTGCGACTTGGAGCGTCGCACCTTGGGCTGCCGCGGATTGCGGATCAGCTGCTGGATCGTCGGCATTCCGGTTCCCCGTATTGCATCCCGTTCTTGTCATCGGGCGCCCTGCCAAGCGGCAAAACGCCAAGACCGCATACGCCCCCTCTCGGCGGGAGCGACGCGGTGGAAACCCAGAGGATCGGGGCCGAGGCCCGGATCTTGACCACTTCAAGCGTTGCTGACGGGCGGCAGGTTTCCCTGGCGCCCGGGTGCGGGCCGTATAGGGGGAGTCGGCGGGGATGTCAACACGCCCCCTCCGGAGCCCGAGTCGCGCCGATCGGGGGAGGTCAGGGGAGTGAGTCGCCCCTTGCGGGCAGCGCGGCGTTTCGGGGGCCGCAACAACCGGCGGCCCGCCGCCGCTTCCGTTTCCCGGCCGGCCGGATCGGGTGAGCCGTCTGCAAAGACTTCTTGCAGGGCGGCCGGGACTGTGCCTTATCCTCCACCCATACGAATGGAGAATGCCATGCGCACCTTTCTGATCCGCCTGTCGCTGGCGGCTCTGCCGATGGTCATGGTTGCCGGACCTGTCCTTGCCCAGGCGATCAACCGCCGCCCGCGCGTCGTTCCCGAGATCGATGCATCGACCGGGCTTCTGGCCGTGGCCGCGCTGTTCGCCGCCCTCGCCTTCGCCTGGGAAGTCAAGCGCCGCCGCACCCGCGCCGTCCGCGCCTGACCTGCCCCCCGGGATGCCCCCCGCGCGGGGGGCGTCCTCAGATCACCGCCCAGTCGCCGCGCAGAAGCGCCACGCCCCCGACCACGGCATTGGCGACAATATGGGCCACGACGGCATCCGTCACCCGCCCCCGCCACAGCATCACCGCCGCAAAGACCGCCCCCGCGATGCCCGCGGCCAACCACTGGCCGTGCAGCGTCGCGAAGGCCGCCGTGGACACCGCCACGGCAAGGGCGCGCATCGCCGCGCCGCCGCGGTCGAGGCGCGCCAGCACATAGCCGCGGAAGAACAGCTCCTCCACCAGCGGCACCAGCGCCACGGTTCCGACAAGCCGTGCGACCGCCCAGCCGGCCATGGCCCAGCCCGGCAGCGCCGCCAGCGCCGCGGCCAGCGCCGGCTCGGCCCCCGCCGGCGCCAGCGCCAGCCACAGCACGCCCACCCCCGCCCCCGCCGCGGCAGCGGCCGGATCGACGCGCCAGGGCATCTCCCTGATCGCCGGCCAGAACAGCGCCACCGCCAGCGCCAGCACCACCGCCTTCAGGGGATAGCCGAGGTCGGCAGGCACGAAGAAGGCGCCGGCCGCCACCCCGGCCAGCATGAAGGCGACGAAGGGCAGGATCCGCGCCGCCAGCGGGTCGGCACGCAGCCGCGGTGCTGCCGCCGGCGCGGCCGCCGCCGCAGCCGGGCGGTGCAGCCATGGCGTCGCCTGCACTGCCGCCATCAGCCCCAGCGCGAGCAGCGTGAAGAACAGCCAGCCGGCATAGCTGTGGAAGCCCTCCACCGCCAGGTCGGGCGAGATGCGGGCGCCGATCATGATGAGAACGGCGATGCGCAGGGCGTTCAGCGCCCAGCTTGCCGCCAGCGCCGCCGGCAACACCGTGGCCGCGAACCGCAGCGGCCGGATCGTGTCGCGGAACAGCAGCGCGTAGACGATCGTGAAGCCGGTGACGAGCGCAAGCCCCTCGACGCCCGAGCAGGCTTGCGCGATCTGGACGTAGAAGTCGTCCACCCCGATGACGTAGTCGGCGGCGGCGACATCGGGCTCGACCCGCCAGAGCCGCAGCAGCGCCACCACCGCGGCGAAGGTGCCCCTTGTCAGCGGGCCCAGATCCCACAGCGGCGCCGCCAGCGCCGCGGCGTCGGGCACCAGCGCCGCAAGCACGAGCGCCGCCACGATCACCCGCCGCTCGCCGCGGGCCAGCCCGGCCCAGGCGGCCGGCGGCGCAAGCCAGAACAGCCCCCCCGCCACCGCCGCCGCCGCGCCCGCAAGCCAGGGGCCAAGCGCCAGCGCGAACGCGCCCGAGAAGTCGCGCTCCCCCGCGACGGCAAGCGGCAGGAACAGCAGCACCACCCCGGCGGCATGCAGCCACGGCCAGGGCCCTTGCCCCGCCGCCGCGCCCCCGCGCAGCAGCCGCGCGACCACCTGCGGCCAGGCCCAGAGCAGGAGGCACCCCGCCCCGAGCACCGAAATCGCCCGGCCGAGCAGGCCGCGCAGGAAGCGGCAGGCGTCGAAGGCGCCGCTGGCGGCGCAGTCGAAGCTTGCGAACAGCTGGTAGCTCGCTGCCAGCGCCGCGAGTTCGGCCGCGAACAGCGCGACAAGCAGGAGGGCGCGGGTCGAGGTCGTCCGGGTCATGGCTCTCCGTCAGGCGGCGCGGGGGCGGCGCCCGGCATCCGACAGTTCAGGGGAGGCCGCATGGCGGCATCATGTCAACCCTGTGGCGCCGACGCCGCGGCGGCGCGCGTGCGCTCGCGGTGGAAGGTGTAGAGGCCGGTGGCCACCACGATCGCCGCGCCCAGCAGCGTCAGCGCATCGGGCCAGTCGCCGAAGACGACAAGGCCGAGTGCCAGCGCCCAGACGAGGCCGGTGTAGCGGAACGGCGACAGGAAGCCGAGTTCGGCCCGTCGCATCGCCATGACGCTGAGCAGATAGCCCGCGAACACCGCCACCGCCGCCCCCAGGATCATGCCCGCCGCAGCGGGCGTCGGGTCGACCCACTCGCCCGCAACCGCCGCCGCCGCCGCCGCCAGGGTGACGCTGCCGGCCGTCACCAGCGCCACCAGAAGCGACGGCACCGCCGCCGACAGCCTCCGGGTCGCGATGTCGCGGAACGTGATGCAGACCACCGACGCCAGCCCGTATAGGGCATGCAGGGAAAAGCCCTCGGGCCCCGGCCGGACGATCAGCATCACCCCCGCCAGCCCGACCAGCACCGCCGTCAGCCGCCGCCAGCCGACCGGCTCGCCCAGAAACACCGCCGCCGCCAGCGTCACGGTCAGCGGCAGCGCCTGCAGGATCGCCGTGAGGTTGGCCAGCGGCAGATGCGCCAGCGCGGTGAGGAAGAAGAACGCGGTCGCGACCTCGGCCACCGCGCGCAGCGCCACCAGCACGGCGTCGCCGCGCGCCAGCCGCACCGACAGCGCGCCGCTGGGCGCCGCGATGGCCAGGAATCCCGCCGTCACCAGCACCCCGCGCAGCGCCACCGTCTGCATCAGCGGCAGTTCGGTGGCGAGCAGCTTCATGAACACGTCGCTGAGCGTGAACGCGGCCGTACCGGCCACCAGCAGCAGTGCGCTGCGCGTGTTGTCGATCAGCGCCATTCCGGGCACCTCCGCGGCGAGGGGCTAGCAGGAGTGAGGGCCATCAGCCAGTGGTCCGGACGTGCAAGGGCCCCGCCTCGCCGGCGGGGCCCTCCGCTGCCTCCGGCGCCGCAGCGTCAGTCGCGGCTCTCGGGCGTCTCGACGAGGCCAAGCTCGGCGTCGTCGCCGAACACCTGCGGCTCCGGCGCGGCCAGCGCCGCCTCGGCCTCGCGCCGGCGGGTCTCGATCACCTTGTGGTCGCGCCGCTGCGCCTCGAGCCGCACGCGCTTGGTCGCCCCGCCGGTGCCGGCCGGGATCAGCCGGCCGACGATGACGTTCTCCTTCAGCCCCACAAGCTTGTCGCGCTTGCCCTGGACGGCGGCCTCGGTCAGCACCCGGGTCGTCTCCTGGAACGAGGCGGCCGAGATGAACGAGCGCGTCTGCAGGCTGGCCTTGGTGATGCCGAGCAGAATCGGCTCGCCCGCCGCCGGCTTCAGCCCCTGGGCCTCGGCCTTGGCGTTCATCTCGTCGAACTCGTCCTTGTCGACATGCTCGCCCTTCAGGAGCGTCGTCTCGCCCGAGTCGGTGATCTCGAGCTTCTGCAGCATCTGCCGGACGATGACCTCGATGTGCTTGTCGTTGATCTTGACGCCCTGCAGCCGGTAGACGTCCTGGACCTCGTCGATCAGGTAGTTGGCCAGCGCCTCGATGCCCATGATCCGCAGGATGTCGTGCGGGGCGGGGTTGCCATCCATGATGTAGTCGCCCTTCTGGACGAAGTCGCCATCCTGGACGGGGATGTGCTTACCCTTCGGGATCATGTACTCGACCGCCGCAAGCCCCTCGGCGGTGGGTTCGATGACGATCCGGCGCTTGTTCTTGTAGTCCTTGCCGAAGCGGACGTAGCCGTCGATCTCGGCGATGATGGCGTGGTCCTTGGGCCGGCGCGCCTCGAACAGCTCGGCCACCCGCGGCAGGCCGCCGGTGATGTCCTTGGTCCGCTGGCCCTCGCGCGGGATGCGCGCGATCACGTCGCCGGGGCGCACCTGCTGCCCGTCCTCGACCGACAGGATCGCGTCCACCGACATCGCGTAGGTGATCGGGTTGCCCTGGTCGTTGCGCACCGGATCGCCCGAGGCGGGGTCGGCCAGGATGATCTCGGGCTTCAGGCTGCCGCCCTTGGGCACGCTGCGCCAGTCGGAGACGACCTTGCGGCTCATCCCGGTCGCCTCGTCGGTCTCCTCGCGCACCGACAGCCCCGAGATCAGGTCGACGAAGCGGACGACGCCGCGCTTCTCGGCGATGATCGGCAGGTTCGAGGGGTCCCAGCCGAACAGCTTGGTGCCGCGCCGGACGTGGTCGCCCTCCTTCACGAACAGCCGGGCGCCGTAGTTCAGCTTGTGGCTGGCGCGCTCGGTGCCGGAGTCGTCGACGATGCCGATCTGCATCGCCCGTGCGACGACGATCGCCTCGCCGGCCGCGTTCTCGATCAGGCTGGCGTTGCGGAACACCACCCGGCCCTCCTGGCTGGCCTCGAGCGAGGTCTGCTGGGCGCCCTGGGCGATGCCGCCGATGTGGAACGTGCGCATCGTCAGCTGCGTGCCGGGCTCGCCGATCGACTGGGCGGCGATGATGCCCACCGCCTCGCCGACGTTGACCAGCGTCCCGCGGGCAAGGTCGCGCCCGTAGCAGGTCGCGCAGACGCCCTCCTCGGCGTCGCAGGTCAGCGGCGAGCGGATGCGGATCGCGGCGACGCGCGCCGCGCCGATCGCATCGGCGGTGCGCTCGTCGATCAGTTCGCCGCGCTCCACCAGCACCTCGCCCGTCGCCGGGTGCAGCACGTCCTCGGCCACCACCCGGCCCAGCACGCGCTCGGGCAGCGAGGCGACCACCTCGCCGTCCTTGACCGCCGGCTCTGCGGTGATCGACCGCTCGGTGCCGCAGTCGTGGCTGCGGATGATGCAGTCCTGGGCGACGTCGACCAGCCGGCGTGTCAGATAGCCCGAGTTGGCGGTCTTGAGCGCGGTGTCGGCCAGGCCCTTGCGGGCGCCGTGGGTGGAGTTGAAGTACTCCAGCACGGTCAGCCCTTCCTTGAAGTTCGAGATGATCGGCGTCTCGATGATCTCGCCCGAGGGCTTGGCCATCAGCCCGCGCATCCCGCCCAACTGCTTCATCTGCGCCGGCGAGCCGCGGGCGCCCGAGTGCGACATCATGTAGACCGAGTTCGGCTCGAGCTCGGCCCCGGCGTCGTCCTTACGGACCGACGAGATGTCCTGCATCATCGCTGCCGCGACGGCATCGGAGCACTTCGACCAGGCGTCCACCACCTTGTTGTACTTCTCGCCCTGGGTGATGAGCCCGTCCATGTACTGCTGCTCGAACTCCTTCACCTGCTCGCGCGTCTGGTTGACGATCTCCCACTTCGAGCCGGGAATCAGCATGTCGTCCTTGCCGAACGAGATTCCGGCCCGGAACGCCTCGCGGAAGCCCATGCCCATGATCTGGTCGCAGAAGATCACGCTCTCCTTCTGGCCGCAGTAGCGGTAGACGGTGTCGATGACGTTCTGGACGTCCTTCTTGCGCAGCAGCCGGTTCACGAGCTCGAAGGGCGCCTTGACGTTCATCGGCAGCAGCGCGCCCAGGCGGGCGCGGCCGGGCGTCGTCTCGTAGCGCTTCCAGACCTCGTTGCCCTCCTCGTCGATCTGCCGGATGCGGGCCGTGATGCGGGCGTGCAGATGCACCTCGCCGGCGGCGAGCGCATGTTCGACCTCCTCCACCGAGGCGAACAGCATCCCCTCGCCCTTCATCCCCTCGCGCTGCATCGAGGCATAGTAGAGGCCGAGAATCATGTCCTGGCTGGGCACGATGATCGGGGCGCCGTTGGCCGGCGAGAGCACGTTGTTGGTGCTCATCATCAGCACGCGCGCCTCGAGTTGGGCCTCGAGCGACAGGGGCACGTGCACCGCCATCTGGTCGCCGTCGAAGTCGGCGTTGAAGGCCGAGCACACCAGCGGGTGCAGCTGGATCGCCTTGCCCTCGATCAGGATCGGCTCGAACGCCTGGATGCCCAGCCGGTGCAGGGTCGGCGCGCGGTTCAGCAGCACCGGGTGCTCGCGGATCACCTCGTCGAGGATGTCCCAGACCTCGGGGCGCTCCTTCTCGACAAGCTTCTTGGCCTGCTTGACGGTGCTCGACAGCCCCTTGGCCTCGAGCCGGCTGTAGATGAACGGCTTGAAGAGCTCGAGCGCCATCTTCTTGGGCAGCCCGCACTGGTGCAGCTTCAGCTCCGGCCCGGTGACGATCACCGAGCGGCCCGAGAAGTCGACGCGCTTGCCGAGCAGGTTCTGGCGGAACCGGCCCTGCTTGCCCTTCAGCATGTCGGCGAGCGATTTCAGCGGGCGCTTGTTG
>JAHDXW010000058.1 GCA_023383015.1 Paracoccaceae bacterium | reverse complement strand
GTGAGCTGGGTTTAGAACGTCGTGAGACAGTTCGGTCCCTATCTGCCGTGGGTGTCGGAGACTTGAGAGGACTTGCCCCTAGTACGAGAGGACCGGGGTGAACGTTCCACTGGTGGACCGGTTGTGGCGCCAGCCGCAGTGCCGGGTAGCTATGAACGGACAGGATAACCGCTGAAGGCATCTAAGCGGGAAGCCCACCTCGAAACAAGGTCTCCCCATCAGGGCCGTGGAAGACCACCACGTCGATAGGCCGGAGATGCACGCGCGGCAACGCGCTCAGTCGACCGGTACTAATCGCCCGACAGGCTTGATCCGATCCGGAACGAGCAGACCTTCCCAGCGTACGACGACGCCGGACACGCACAACGCCGATGGATCGCCGCTTCCCCGGTCTGGTGGTCACAGCGCGAGCAATACACCCGATCCCATCCCGAACTCGGAAGTTAAGTGCCGCCGCGCCCATGGTACTGCGTCTCAAGACGCGGGAGAGTAGGTCGCCGCCAGACCTGGAAAGCGACGAAACATCCGCTCGAAACAAACCTCCGCGGGGTGGAGCAGCCCGGTAGCTCGTCAGGCTCATAACCTGAAGGCCGCAGGTTCAAATCCTGCCCCCGCAACCAAATCTATCAAATAATACAGCTGCTTAAGAGCCTCCCACTCGGGAGGCTTTTTGCGTTCCGCATCCGTGTCAACACTGTGTCAACAGAACCCCGGCGGCGCGTGTCAGCGATTGGCGCCCGCCTCATGGGCACGCCACGGGCAGGTACAGGAAGCGGAATTCCCCGAACAGGCGGTCGATGCGGGAATAGTCGGCCCACCTCATCGCGTACTCGCCCTTCAGGTCGATGGCGGCTTCGCGGCCCCGCATTGTTCCCGCACCCGTATGCTGCGACCAGTCGAGAAGGCCCGTCACCGAACGCCCCTCGCGCAGAGCAAAGGCGGCGTCGCATGTGCTCTCGCCTCGGGGCCCGCGCCAGTACGCCGGATCATTCGTCAGCACCAGGACAGCAGCGGATGCGGTGGGGCGCCCTGCCAGGAACCGTTCCATACGCCACACATCCTTCAGCACGTCGTAGCGCCGGATGTCCTGAGCGCCCTGCGGCTTGAGTGCAAACTGCTCGCCATCGAACTCGTGCTCGATGCGTTGGCACAGGTACTTTAGTTCCAGCGCCATCTCCTCACCGCCATTCCTGATCAGGATGTCGATGGCCGCATTGCTGGGCCGTGCGAGCGGATACTCGAGGCGCAGGCGTACGCCCGGGAAAACTTCTCGCAGGTGCCACGCGAGTTCATGCTGGAGATCGGCCTCCGAGTGGAAGACCGGCCGGCGTGCGGCAAGGTCGATGAGCAGGCTCGGAATGTCGATGTTCATGAAAAGGCCCGAAAGATTCGTCTTCCGGGCCCAGAGTAGGATCAAGCTCTGGCTGCCGAAACCGGAAATGCAAAACGCGTTGTGATCTCCAACGCCTATTTGCGGGCAGATCACGCCGCCACTGTCGCCACGCCATCCAGCCGCACCGCGACGCTGGTGATGCCGTTCCCGGCTGCCTCGGTGGCGATCCCCACCGGGAAGCGCCCGGCGCCCGGCAGATTGATGTTCTTGGCCGTGTTGTCCCACGCGACACGTGCACCGACCGTCAGCACGGCGGCTAACGCCTTCGGCAACTGGTAGACGCCCGTGGTCCCTAGCTCGACGGGATCGCCCTCGGCCGAGGAGTAGGCGGCGATGCCGAACAGGCCCCCGATGATCAATCCCTCGCCCGATACGATGCCGCCCGCAGGTGCGGTGACGTGGATGATGTGCCCATTCTGGATGAAGTTCTGCATGGTCAAAGCCCTTTCGACGATTGGATGCGAACCACGGCGATGCGGCCCGTGGCTACGGTGATCTGGCGGTTCAGGTCGCCCAGCGCGGCCGCCATTTCCGCGTCGCTGGCATAGGTCACCCGCTTGCCGTCGTATTCGACGGTGCGGATGCCCTGATAGCGGGCGGCCATCAGGGCATCGCGCCAGGCGGTGAGTTGGGCGAGGTCGGCCATCTTACGCCCCCGGATTCTGGAACCAGCCGCGGTGGTCGATGAAGCCTGCGCCGAAGTCCAGGATCACCCGGATTTCTACGCCGTCCACATCCCAACCCGACCGGCTTTCCACCTGGGGCCCCTCGTTGCCCGAGAGATAGGCGAACTCGAGGCCGTCGATCTCGCCAGGATCGGCGGTGACATACCAGCGGGTCGCGCTGGACAACCGGGGCTCGACCACCAGCGACATCGCCCCCGAGAATGGGTTCACATCAGCTGCGGTGGCAGGTGCAATGGTCGCGAGCCACTTCTCGGCTACCGTTTCCAGCGCGGGCGGGACCAGCAGGTTCTTCGGCGTCACGCGGATGATGCGACCGTCGATCCCCTTCTGGGTGCGCAGCGCCAGCCGGGCTGCCGACAGTGTGGCATCAGAGATAACGGCGCCGCTGCCCGCCTTGTTGCCATGATCGGCATGGAACAGCGCCTTGCTGTCCGACAGGGTCGGGCCGTTGCCGCTGTTCGCCTCCAAGAGGGTGACGAGGATCCGCGCCTCGGTTTCTGCCGCCCCCTGGCCCATGCGGCGCGCGAGGTCCGAGAAGGCCCCTAGATCGTCGTTCACCAGCACCTGCCGGGTGATGCCGATCTTCCTGGCCCAAGTCTCGATCTTGTAGGCCTCGCGCGCCTCGGCCATCGTCCCAGCCTTGATCTCGCCATGCTCGTTCAGCTTTTCCAGCAGCGGCGCTTCGCCCAGCATGATCTTGTTCACCGAGCGGAAATCCCGCGCCGAAGTCTGGCGGCCGAGGCGGCGGATGCCTGAAGGGGCGGCCTGGTAGGCATCGCGCAGCACCCGGCCCACGGTGTTGCCGAGGATGATCGGGAAGTCCGACGTGGTGTGCAGTGCGCGGGTGACGAGGCTGGCGGGCGACAGGGCCATGGTGGACTCGCCGCGCAGGGTCAGCAGTTCTTTGGCCATATCGACCGGCGTGGCGTAGGCGTAGCGGCGCGCCGGTTCGGAAAGCTCGTGGCGCGGGTTGATGCGCGCATAAAGGGCCTCGCCCATCTGGCGGGCACGCAGGCTCGGGTCATCCTTGCTATCGCCCATCTCGACGCGGACCTGTTCGGTGCGGATCGTGGGCGCGCTGCGGCTGGCCAGCGCCTCGAAGGCCGCACGACGAGCTGTGTCCGCATCGGCGGCGGCATCGATCTGGCCGTCGATCCAGGACTGGTCCAGCCCGGCGATGCGGGCGATGGAGCGGATCTCGGTGTTGATGGCGGCGCGGGTCTGGGACTCGGGCGGGGCAGGGGTGGCGTCGGTCATATGGGTCTCCATGCGGATGTGGGCGCCGGGGTCGGCGGGCGTCGGCACCAGGGAAATCTCGTGGGGCGTCCAGCGCACGGCGGTCAGCACGCGCGCGCTGTTCTCGGTCGTCTCGGCCCATTCTTCGACCGAATAGCCGACCGAGACATGGCGCAGGATCCCGGACAGGACGTCCTGCCAGAGCGGTTCCACTTCTGGCCGGGACGAGAAGCGGATCAGTGCCGTGCCGCGCTGGCCATCGACGGCGGCAGACTGCACGCTGCCCAGCACATCGCGGACGGCAGACTGGCGATGCGCATCCAGGACGCTGGCGCCCTGCAGGCGCGACAGGTCCACCGCCTCCGGCGCAAGGCTGAGGCGTTCGATGTACTGGCCCGCCATGTCGCGGCGGCGCACAGGTGCACCGGTAGACCAGATCACCTCGACGGTGCGTGCATCGCGGTTGGCGCTGGACGGAGCCAGGTCGGCGCGGCGGGTCAGCAGGGTGACGGTATCAGTCATCGGCAGTATCCTCCTTGGCGGCGGGCGTGGCACCGAAGGTCAGCCCCAGGCCGTCCGACCGCGCCTTGTCGGCAGCGATCTCGGCATCGACCTGTTCGGCGTCGTAGCCCCGTTCGAAAATTGCCTGGCGTCGGCTCTTGAGACCTGCGTTGATGGCGAGGATCTCGGCCTCGACGTCCTTCTTGGGATCGACGTAGTCGAACTTGGGCGGGAGCCATTCGCAGCCGAGATAGGCTGCGGGATCGCGGTCGAAATCCCGCGCGGGCAGATCGCCCGACAGCACAGCCAGCCGTACGAAGCGGTCCCAGACGGGACGGCAGAACAGGTGCACCACAACGTTGTGCTGCAGCTGCTCGACCCGGCGGCGAAACTCGATCAGCCCAGCGCGGATCGAGGAATAGGTGACGCCCTCCAGGTCGCCCGAGACCAGCTCGTAGGGCAGGCCGAGCCCGGCCGCGACGGCGCGCAGGTGGCTCTTCACGAAGGGCGCGTAGGCGTCGTGCTCGGTCGGGTTGGAGAACCGGATGTCGGTGCCGGGCGGCAGCGGGATCAGGCTGCCGGGCTCCATGCCCACGGTCAGCGCGCCGCCGGTGTTGGCGCCCGACAGTCCGCCCGCCGTGCCGTCCGGGTCGGTGATGAAGCCGGTGAAGAGCGCTGCCACCTTGGCCTTCACCAGCGCGGCGTCCTCGAACTGGTCGAGCTCGTGCAGCCGCAGCAGTACCGGCGCGAGCCGGTGATCCCGCGCAACTGGCCCGCCGCGAGCGGCTTGAACAGGTGGAGGCAATCGGCGGCGGGGACGCGGAACGGGTCCATGCGGAGAGACCCCAGCGGATCGCCCGGGCGGGAGGACAAGACCCGGTAGGCGACCCGGCGACCGGCGGCATCGAACTCGATGCCCGCCCGGATCCGCGCCCCGCCGCCGATCTCGCGATCCAGCTCCATGGGAACCTGCTCGCGATCCAGAAGCTCGAGGTGAAGGGGGATGCTGGCGGCGACGCTGGCGACGCGAGGCCGGGCGAAGCTCTCGCCGCTCTCGACCATCGCGCGCACGGCCATGGCCTGGGCGTGGAGACCATGTAGATCTTGCGCCGCCCGCGGAAGGTGGCGGTGCGCTGGATGGCCAGATCGACCGGGTCGCCTTCGCCATCGGCGTCGCCTGGATAGCCGTCCACCTCGTCCAGGAACAGGTATCGGACCGGGGTCGAGCGGAGGCCGACGGCGCTGTCGCCCCGGTCATCACCAGCTGGCCGCCCGGGAAGGACTTGCGGAACAGGCTGTTGCCCGCGTCGCGGGAGCGGGGCGCGGCGACGAGCTCGCGGAGCGCAGGCGTCGCCTCGATCAGCGGGTCGATGCGGACGGTCGTGTTCCGGCGTACCATGTCGAGCGAGGGCATCACCAGCATGGCGATGCCGGGCGCGTTCTGGATGATGTAGCCGAGCCAGTTCAGCCCCGCCTCCGAGCCGCCGGTCTGCGTGCCTTTCATCAGCACGACGCGCTCGTAAGGACTCGCGGTCGAGAGGGCGTCCATCACGGCGCGCAGGTAGGGCGTGCGGTCGGTGCGCCAGCGGCCCGGCTCGGCCGAGGTCGGCGGCAGGATGCGGTGCCGGTCGGCCCAGTCCGAGACCGGGATCGGTGGTTCGGGGCGGATGACGCGCCGCCACGCGAGGTCGATGTCAGGCACCATCGCCAAAGCTCCCCAGCGGCAGGTCGGCCAGGTGTTCGAGATGCTCGCGCATCATCCGGTCGAGCGCGGCGAAGGTGGCGCGGGGATCGGCGCCAAGCTCGGCCGCCAGCAGGGGCGCGGTGCGCTGAACCCACGCCATGTGCGCGTCGCGTTCGGCACGGGCGCGCGCGAACACGGAGCGCGTGGCTGCGGCGGTCTCGACCAGCTGTCCCTGTTCGCGTTCGAACGCCAGCTTGGCGCGCTGGACCTTGACGATCTCATGCAGCCGCTTGGCCTCGGCCAGCGTGGTCGTGGCGCGAGTGGGGACGGCGCCGCCCTTGTTGCGCCGGGCGGGGTCGAGGTTGTCCTCGATCCAGGCGAGGCCCTCGGCCACGTCGATCCGGCCGTCGCCGCGCACCGGCAGCCCCTCGGCCACCAGCTGCGAGATGCGCCCCTTGGTCAGCCCGACGCGGGCGGCGAAGGCAGTCTTGGTCTCGTGGCTGTCGAGTTTAGTCATTTCCGCCCCCTGACGCTGGCGGGCGAATGCGCTGCGCGTCCCCACATACGGATCGGCCCGGGAGGAACCGCCCGGTGGCCCGCGATCCGGCGTTCCCGGCCGCTAACGACGGTTCTGAAGTTGTCGCGGGGCGTGCCGGGCCGTCCCGCCGGTTGGCGATCTGTCTGGTGGGGATGGTGGAGATTGGTGGGGTGATCCGGCCCGCCCCTGTAAACTCTTATGTCATGCGTGGTGGTGAGATGCATGGCGTCACGTGTCACGACGTTCCACGTCGCTGACACTTCGGGCGACAAACACAGATTTGGACGGGGACAAGTCCACCAAACCCACCAAACCCACCAGACGGATCGGGAATGAGCGTCACGCATCGGCATGGCTCCGGAGAACTTCAGAACCGTTGTTGATCGGCGCCGCCCCGGCTTCCGCGACCTCCAGCTGCCAGCGCGCGCGCCCTGCCGACACGCCTGCGGAGACCAGGCGCAGCCCGTTCACGATGCGGTTCTGCTGCCCGCCGATCCACTTGCCGAGCCGCCCGCCGTTGACCGCGCCGCCTTCGCCCGCCACACGCAGCAGGGCCTCGCGGAACTCGGGGTGGATGAACTCGGACCGGCCGTAGAGCTGCGGGCGCTGGTCCGTCGCGCGTTCGATGATCTCGCGAACGCTGACCCGGTCCATGCCGATCACCTCGCGCCATTGCTCCAGCACGGTGGTCAGCGCCTCCAGCTTCGGGTCGGCGCCGCGCATGCCCTCCATCGTGTCGCAGGGATCGGCCTCGCCCAGCCAGATCAAGGCGTCGCGGATCCAGCGCGACCAGTCAGTGAAGGAGCCGAGCGGCGCGCGCATCTCGGGCCGAACGGCGATGTGGTATGCGCGCAGGATCGTCAGCCCGGCAGAGACATAGTCGCCGCGCTGCGCCGTCACCATGGCGAGCGGATCGCGGTCGAAGGCGCGCAGCTCGGGCCGCTCGACGCCCGCGTCCAGCGTCGCCCGGATGGCGCGGCGGGTCATGTCGCCCTCGAGGGTCAGGTTGTTGCCGGTGGCGAAGACGGCGGCGTTGCTCGGCACCTCGGCGTTGACGGACTTGCCGAGGATGCGGACCTTGAGACTGGTCTGGGTGAGGGTCTGGCACAGAAGCTCGCCGCCCAGCGCTTCCTCGCAGTTGTCGATGGCGATCAGCACGTCGCCCGCGATCAGCGCCGGGCCCAGCCGCTTTTCCATCTCCTTCTCGGACTTGCCCTGCGCGATCACCGGCGCGGGGCGGGCGGTGGCGATCTGGCTTGCCAGGTCGACCACCATGGATTTGCCCGTCCCGGCCGTCGGCGCGTTGAACGCGTGGAGCGGCGCCGTGGGCAGCGACCGGCGGATCAGCGCGGTGAGGATCCCGGAGAGCGCGACCGACCGGTCCGCGTCGGTCACGAACGGGAAGGTCGAGATCAGGTCCTTGAGGAAGCCGAGCGCGCGCAGGGCCGTGGCCCGGTCGGGATCGCGCGGAAGGGCGGGGAAGCGCACGTCCTGCGGGTCGAACAGCAACCCGGTCTGCACATCATAACCGGGCAGATCGAGGATCGAGCCGTCAGGCCGCAGGGTTGCGCAGTTGAACATCCCGGTCAGCACCGGCAGGCGCCACTGGCCTTCGCGCGCCAGGAAGGTCTCCGCGATCCTGTGCGGGCAGTCGGTGCTCAGCCAGTCGCCCTCGCGCTTGTCGAACCGCTTCCAGTTCGCGGCGCGGGTGAAGGCCTCGGCCATGTGGTGCGCCTTGACGTGCACCAGCCGGGGCGCGTCGACCGTGCGCCCGTCCGAGACCGCCACCGGCACCATCGCCGGGCGCACGACGATGCTGCCGCGCTGATAGTAGCCGAGCCCGGCCTGCATCAGCGCGCCCTCGGCCATGTCGACGGCCCGGTGCAGGAAGCCCGCAAAGATGCGGATCACCGGGCGGCCGTCTCCGTCGTCATCGTCGGCATCCTGGCCGTCTGGAATACGAGCGCGCGAGGTTCGCACCCGCTCCACCCGTTCCGCGCGCCAGCCGTTCTGCCGTGCGAGCCAGAACAGCGTGCCCACGGTCACGCTGCGCGCGGACGAGAAGCTGTCCCATTTCTCGGCGGTGCAGGCAGCGTCGTTCTTCGACGCCTCAGCCGACCAGGTCTCCCACAGGCCGCGGCCATCGGGCCCGAGCGCCGCGTAGAGCGCGAGCCCGACCTTGATCCAGTCGTCGTAGGGCAGCTCGTCGTTGCGGAGGTGGGCGACCGCTTCCTCGATCAGCGCGCGCGACGGGGCTTCCTTCTGCTTGAGCCCGGCGGCCTTGCGTCCATCGCGGTCGATCTCGCGCCGGTCGGCGGTGGTCTGGCCGCCCACCTTGCGCAGGTACTCCTCGGCCGCCGCGATGAAGGCCAAGCAGCGGTCGCGGTTGACGACCGGCAGCTCGTGCAGCGGCACGTCGAGCGGCGAGCGTTCCGGCCAGCGATAGGGTGCCTTCGTGTCGGGGTGGATGCCGAAGGCCACGAACTGCTGCCCGGTCGCCAGCACCTCGACCCGCGCCACCGTGCCGTCGAGCATGTGGAACTCGCTGGTCTGCACCTTGTCGAACGGCGCATCGGTGCGGAGGGCGAGCAGGATCTTCGGTGCGCGCCCGATGCGGGAGGCAGTCGACATGCCGAGCATCTCGGTCGCGATGCAGGTCAGCCGGTGGGCATGGTCGCGGTCCAGCACGTCGATGTCGACGCCGACCAACTCGCCGCAGAGCAGGCCCGTGTTGGTGCAGTTGCGCTGCGCCCTCGTCCAGCGCGCGATCTCGGCCTCGGCGGCGCTGGCGCAGACCGTCTCCCAGCCCTTCATCATCGGCCGCTTGCCCGCGCCCTTCATCGCGACATGCGCACCCAGAACCGGGATCGGGCGATAGCCGTTGCGATGCAGCCGCAGGCGCAGTTCGGTCGGATCCTCTGGCGCAGCTGGAGTGCCGGACGTCGCATCCACAGTGTCGGCGCAAGACGTGTCGATGGTCAGGGGGATGGGCTCGTCCATGGTCACTCCTCGAGCTCCCATCCTGCAAGATCGTCCTTCTCCCGTTCCTCCTCGTTGGTCAGGCAGCCGGAGATGTGCGTCAGCCCGCCATAGATGTGCCGCGTCATGCGCCTCGGATCGCGCCACAAGGGCCTCGTCACTTGCAGATGGCAATCCATCTCGGAGCGGAGGCGGTCCATCGCGGCGACGGTCTTTCGCGCAATGCGGCTGACCTCGCTGTCGGGCGGGGCAACCAGCAGAAGGCCCATCGTGGCCTCGCGTGCCTGGCGTAAGCGCTGGCCAAGCGAGACGTGATCCCAGGGCAGGAACCGGTACAGCGGATCCATCATCAAGCGGCCTCCTGCTGCTCGATCCAGTCGAGAAGCCGCGATTTGCATGCGCAGATCACGTTGCCCATCCGGAAGGTGGGCATCCGCACCTTGGCCTCGCCCGCATAGTAGTAGACCTTCCGGCGCGCCTTCGCGTCGCCGAAGACGAAGATCGCGATGGCGTCCGCGCCGCGCAGCAGATCGTCGGCCAGCGTCGGGCAAACCTCTCCCGTGGCGGGTCCAGCCCGCAATTGCTCCTGCATGATGTCCTCCGAAGATTCTGGTGGGGTCAGGCGACGCCGAGGGACGCCCGCACCCGGTGTTCGAGTTGCTCGAGGTTCACCACCGCGAAGGCGCGAACCTTCGGATCGGCGACGATGCTGGCGATCTCGTCGGTCGGGACGATGCTGCCCGAGGTGATGTCGATCTCGCCAGCGATGTCCGGGTTGGCCTCGGTGGCGCTGACCTGCCGGAAGACCGTGCTGATCACGAACAGCGCCCCACGCCCGTCGCGGAACCGCAGTTGCGCCATGTGCATCGAGACGACCGCAGGCGAGAGCCCGAGGCGGCTGAACTCGGCAACCGCGCCGAGAACGATGGCATCCTCGTAGGTGAACTTCCGGGCCTTGCCGGTCTCGACCGGGTTTTCCGGCTTGAAGTGGCCGCGGGAGATCCAGGCCTCGACCTGGTAGCGGGTCAGCTGCGCCGCATCCGCGAGCTGCTGGATGGTGAATTCCTGGTTCATGGCGATTACCTTTGACAGTGCGTCTGAGCTATGGGTAGATGTCCTCCGACACGCTGTCAATTGTATTCTTTCGCCTCAGGAATTCGGGCCTTGCCTGTCCCGCGAACCTGAGCGTGATGAAGCGTTGGAGGACGCGCATGGCCACGATCCGGAAGAGAACGCTGCCCTCGGGCCTGGTGCGCTGGCAGGTGGATTTCACCGACCAGGCCGGCAAGCGCCGCTCGAAGCTGTTCCCGCGCCGGAAGGATGCCGACGTCTATCTGGTGAAGGTCCGCTCGCTGGTCGCCAACCACACCTATCTGGCCGACAGCGAGAGCATCACGGTGGCCGAGGCCGCCAAAAGTTGGCTCGACCACTGCGAGGTGCGCTGCAAGACCGGGCGGCGGATGGAGCGCTCGACGCTTCGCGGCTACAGCGACTATGTGCGGCTGCACATCAAGGATCCCGAGGTCGGCATCGGGGACAAGCTGATCGCCCAGCTGACCTGCCGCCATGTCAATGAGTTCCGCGACCGGCTGCTGCTGAACGACCGGTCCGAGCATCTGACCCGCCGCGCGATTTCGGTGCTGAAGCTGATCCTTGACCACGCCATCGACAACGGCCAGCTGTTCACCAACGCCGCCCATGGCGTCCGCATCATCAAGTCGAGCCGGATCGACCACAAGGCGCCAGTCCCTTCGAAGGAGGCGATCCGCGCGCTGATCGAGGCGGCCGACGAGGACTTCAGGCCGCATCTGATCGTTTCGGCCCTCGGTGGCCTGCGCGCATCGGAACTGCGGGGACTGCGCTGGCAGGACGTGGATTTCGACAAGGGCTTCATCCACATCCGCCAGCGCGCGGACGCCTACAACCAGATGGGCGAGCCGAAATCGCGCGCGGGCTGGCGACCACGGAACACGAACAGTTGCCCGGCGAAGGGGTCCTGCTTCAGCACCGCCTCGGCCTGTGCCGCCAAGGCCGCAAAGCCCTTCCGCATG
>JAHDXW010000057.1 GCA_023383015.1 Paracoccaceae bacterium | reverse complement strand
GGGGGGGGGGGGGGGGCCGGGGGCGGGGGGGGGGGGGGGCGGGGGGGGGGGGGCCGGGGGGGGCGGCGCGGGCGGGGCCGGCGGGGCGCGCGGCGGCGCGCTGGTCTCGGGAGCGGAGGGTGCCGCCGGCGGCGGTTCCGGCGCGGCGGCGGGCAGCGGTGCGGGCACGGGCTCCGGCGCCGGCGGCGGCTCGGGCTCGGGTTCGGTCGCCGGTTCGGGCGCCGGTTCGGGCTCGGGTTCGGGTGCGGGCGCCACCGCCGCGGCGGGGACCGGCAGCGCGGGGCGCGGCGCCGGCCGCGGGCTTGTCCGCGGGGCGGGCGGCGGCGGCACGACCGGGGGCGGCACCGGCTGGGCCGCCGGAACCGGCGCCGGCGGCGGCGGAGGAGGCTCGGGTGCGGGCGACGGCAGGGGTGCGGGCGCGGACCGCGGTTCGGCTGCGGGTGGCAGCGGTGCGGGCGGCTCGGGGGCGGGCGGTTCGGCCGCGGGTGGAAGCGCTGGGGGCGGTTCGGGGGCGGCCGGTTCAGGCGCGGACGGCACCGGCGGGGGCGGCGCGGGGGCAGGCGGCGGGGCGGGCCGCGGCGCGGGCCGCGGGGCAGGCTCGGGGGCGGGGGCGGCGCGCGCCTCCAGCGCGGCGAACTCCGCGGCGCTGAGCAGCGTCACCTCGGTGACCACCGGCGGCGGAACCTCGGATGCGTCGAAGAGGCCGGCGAGCATGACCCACAGGATCAGCCCCCCATGCCCGGCCGCCGAGACCTTCGTGCCGGTGTCCATGCCCTCCGGCCCCACCCTGCGCTCCCGCACCGGACCCCCGGGCCCGGGCACAACCCCATAGCCCCGCGCCCCACGGGCACGGAATCACCATCGCGCGACCGCGCTCACTCGCCCCCGAAGGCGGGCCCGCCGGTCTCGGTCACCAGACCGATGTCGGTGAAACCGCCCGCGTTCAGCGCCCCCATCACCTGCGCCACCCGTTCGTAGGGCAGCGCGCCGTCCGCACGCAGATAGACCCGCGGGTCGGCCCGCCCCGCGGCCGCCGAGCGAAGCTGCGGGATCAGCGCCCCCTCGGCGGTCTCGACATCCTGCACCAGCACCAGCCCGTCGGCCGTCAGCGTCACGGTCAGCGGCGGCTCGGCCTCCTGCGGGAGCGCGGTGGCGGCGGTGCGCGGCAGCGCCACCGGCACCCCCGCGGTCAGGAGCGGCGCCGCCACCATGAAGATGATCAGCAGCACCAGCATCACGTCCACGAAGGGGGTGACGTTGATCTCGGCGATCGGCCGGGCGCGGCGCGCCCGCCGGCGGCCGCGCCGGCCCGCGCTGCCGCCGGCCTGGACCACCCCGCCCGCCACCCCTCAGCCGTCCAACTGGCGCGACAGGATGGTCGCGAACTCGTCGGCGAAGGCCTCGTAGCCGGCCACGATGCGGTCGCTGTCGGCCGACAGCTTGTTGTAGAACACCACCGCCGGGATCGCCGCCAGAAGGCCGAGGCCGGTGGCCAGGAGCGCCTCGGCGATGCCCGGCGCCACCACCGCGAGATTGGTGTTCTGGGCGATGGCGATCTGCTCGAAGGCGTGCTTGATGCCCCAGACGGTGCCGAAGAGCCCGATGAAGGGCGCCGTCGAGCCGACCGTGGCAAGATAGGCAAGCCCGCCGTTCAGCCGCTCGGCCGCCTTCGAGATCGCCACATCCATCGAGCGGTCGATGCGCGCCTGCGCCCCGGCGATCAGCGCGCCGTCGTCGCGGTGGCTGCGCCGCCACTCGGTCATGCCGGCGGCGAAGATGCGCTGGGCGGCGCCGGCAGGGTCGGGGCCGAGGCGCTCGTAGAGCTCGTCGAGCGGCTCGCCCGACCAGAAGGCGCGGTCGAAGCCCGCGGCCTCGCGCCGCGCGGCGCGGAAGGAGAGGAACTTGTTGACGATGACCGCCCAGCCCCAGAAGGACATGGCGATGAGGAGGATCATCACCACCTGCACCGTCAGGGTGGCGCGCGCGAAAAGCGCAAGCAGGGAGAAATCGATCTCCTGGGGCATGCGGGGCCTGCTCGTGAGGTTCGGCCGGGGGACCGGCTCGCGGGTTTTGCCTGCATCTAGCCGGTTTTCGGCCCGATTGCCAAGGTTTCCATGCGGCGCGGCGCCGATTTCAGCCGCCCGCGCCGGCCCGGAGCGCCGCCGGCAGCCGGGCCGGCGTGCCGAGGGACGTCAGCGCCACCAGCGTCACCTCGGCCGCGAACAGCCGCTCGGCCCCGCGCAGCACCTCCTGGGCCAGCACCAGCCGGGCGGGACGCACGGCCAGCGGGCGCGTCTCGACCGTCAGGAGATCGTCGAAGCGGGCCGGGCGCAGGTAGTCGGCCACCAGCCGGCGGACGGCGAAGACCACCCCGGTCTCGGCCCGCAGGCGGCCCTGGTCGAGGCCCATCCCGCGCACCCATTCGCTGCGCGCCCGCTCGATGAACTTCAGGTAGTTGGCATAGTAGACGATGCCGGCGAGGTCGGTGTCCTCGTAGTAGACGCGGCAGGCGAAGCGGTGCACGGGCCCGGCCCCGGGGCCGCCCTCGGCGGGGCCCGTCATGCCAGCGCCCGGTCGAGGTGGACGTAGCCGCCGTCGACGAACAGCCACTGGCCGGTGGTATGGCCCGCGCGCGGCGACAGCAGGAAGGCCACCGCATCGGCAATCTCGCGCGGCGTCGTCATCCGCCGGCCGAGCGGAATGCGCGCCTCGATCGCGGCGCGGCGCGCCGCGGGGTCGGCAAAGCCGCCGAGCCAGGCGGCATACATGGGCGTCATCACCTCGGCGGGCACGACCGCGTTCACCCGCACCCCGCGCGGGGCGAGCGCGGCCGCCCATTCGCGCGTCAGCCCCAGGAGCCCGGCCTTGGCCGCGGCATAGGCCGAGGTCGCCCCCTGCCCGGTGACCGCCACCTTGGAGGCGACGTTGACGACCGCCCCGGGCCCGGCGGCGAGGTCATCGGCAAGGTGGTGGACGAGCGTGTAGGCGGGGACGAGATTGGCGTCGAGCGAGGTGCGGAAGGCCGCCGGCCCGGCCTCGATGCCCACCCCGTCGTTGCGCCCGGCGTTGTTGACAAGACCCCATGGCCGGCCCCAGCCGGCGCGCAGCGCGGCCACCGCCGCGGCGCAGGCCGCGTCGTCGGCAAGCTCGACCGCGATCCGGCCGGCGCGCGGGCTAGCGGCGACGAGGCGGGACATCAGCGCCGGCGGCGGAGCGGCGCGGTCGAGGATGACCGGCACCGCGCCCTCGCCGGCCAGCACTTCGGCGATCGCCGCGCCGATCCCCGAGGCCCCGCCGGTGATCGCCACAACGCGGTCCTGCAATCCCAGATCCATGGCCCGCCCTCCCTGCCGCCGCCACCGCTGCTGCCGCCGCCGCTGCCGAGCTTGCCCCGCCGGCGCGGCCGCGCCAAGGGTGGTGCGCGTGCCGGCCCGTGGCGCTATGCTCGCAGCCGGGCGGCGCCGGGAGGGATGCGGGCATGGATCGCGAGGCGGAACTGGCGGCCGAGCTTGTGGCACTGCGCGGGACGGGGCGGCAGGTGACACCGCCCTCGGCGCGGCCGGGGGGCCTTGGGCTAGCGGCCGGCTATCGGGTCGCGGCCCGGATGTCAGCGCTGCGCGAGGCCGCCGGCAGGCGCCGGGTGGGGCGGAAGGTGGGGTTCTCGAACCGCGCGCTGTGGGACCGCTTCGGCGTCTCGGCCCCGATCTGGGGCGAGTTGTGGGACGACAGCTGTGCCCTGCTGCCGGAGGCGATCGGCGCCTTCGACCTGGCCGGGCTTGCCGAGCCGCTCATCGAGCCCGAGATCGTGCTGGGCCTGGCCCGCGCCCCCGAGCCGGGGATGGGGCCGGCGGCGCTGGCCGGCTGCCTTGAGTGGGTGGCGCCCGGCTTCGAGATCGTCCAGTCGCCCTATCCGGGCTGGCGCTTCACGGCCGCCGACGCGGTGGCCGGCTGGGCGCTGCACGGGGCGCTGCTGGTCGGGCCGCGGGTGGCGGTGTCCGGCGATGAGGCAGGCTGGGCGCAGCGGCTTGCGGCGTTCACGATGACGCTGGCCGGACCCGACGGGCGCCTGCACCCGGGGGCCGGGGCGAACGTGCTGGGCAGCCCGCTCGCGGTGGCGGGGATGCTGGCCGAGGGGCTGGCGGCGGCGCCCGGAGCACTGCCGCTGGCCGCCGGCGAGATGGTGACGACCGGCAGCCTGACCGACGCGATGCCGGTGGCGCCGGGCGAGACATGGACGGTGCGGTTCGCCGGCATCCCGCTGCCGGCGGTCAGCCTGCGCCTTGCCTGAGGCGGGCGTCGCCCCGCGCTTGGAACGACACCCGGCGCATTGGCAAGGTGTTCCTCCGTGCCCCTGATTCACCCCTTCTTCCGGCCCTCCCGCGGCCGTGGGGGGGCGGCCGGGCGCCGCTCTGCCTACCCCCGGCCGGCGACAAGCCGCAGGGCGATCCGCAGGAGCGAGGCGGCGCGGATGTCGGCATAGTCGATCTCGCCCGCGAGCAGGGCAAGGTAGCGCCGCTGCAGCCGCGGCTGGCGCGCCAGGAGAGACGCGAAGCGGCCCCGCAGCGGGCCGGGATAGACCAGCCGGCGCAGCAGGTTGGCGCGGAACAGCTCGGCCCGCACCGGGGCCAGCGCGCGGCCATAGGCGGGCAGCGCGCGCTCCGGCCGGCCGTCGGCAAGCGCGGCGGCGACCGCCCGGCCGGCCGCCGCCCCCGAGATCACCGCCCAGGCGATGCCCTCGCCGGTGACGGGATCGACCAGCCCCGCGGCATCGCCCGCCACCAGGACCCGCCCCCGCCCCGGCACGCGCCGCACCGCCCCGGCGGGCACGAAGGCGCCGCGCACCCGCCCTGCCCCGGTGGCGCCGTGGCGGGCAAGGTAGGCCGCAAGCCGGCCGCGCAGGTCGGGGTTGGCCGGGTGCAGGCCGCCGACCCCGAGGGTCATCGACCGCGGCTTGGGAAAGGCCCAGCCGTATCCCCAGGCGGCGGCGGCAAGGTCGACCTCGACCGCGTCGTCCTCGGCGGGGCCGGGGCGCGGCGCCTCGACCTCGAGCGCGAAGCCGATCCGGGCGGGGTCGAAGGCGCGGCCCCAGAGGCTGCGGGCGACGAAGGAGTTGGCCCCGTCCGCGCCGATGACCAGCGCGGCCGCGAGGCTGCCTCCGTCCTCGAAGGCGATGCGCCCGGACGCGGGATCGAGCGCGGCGGGGCGGCGGCCGGCAAGATCGTCGGCCCCGGCGGCGAGCGCAGCGGCACGCAGCGCGGCGTCGAAGTCGCGCCGCATGGTCAGCGACAGGGGCGGGGCATCGGCGACCTCGCCCAGCAGGCGGTCGCCCGCCACCAGCCGCACCCGTGCGCAGTCGAGGAAGAGCGCCGCGGGCAGCGGGCCGAACACCGCGGCAAGCGCCCTCCGGGCCCGCCCGGTGACGCCGCCGCCGCAGAGCTTGTCGCGGGGAAAGCGCGCCCTGTCGACCAGCGCCACCGCCAGCCCGGCGCGCGCGGCGGTGGCGGCGGCCGCCGCCCCGGCCGGGCCGGCGCCGATCACCGCGAGGTCGTAGGCGGCGGCCACCCGCCGGCGGCCGGGCTCAGGCCCCTAGACCCACGGGACAGGTCACGCCGGTGCCGCCGATGCCGCAGTAGCCGCCTGGGTTCCTGGCCAGATACTGCTGGTGGTAGTCCTCGGCGTAGTAGAAGGGCGGCGCGTCGCGGATCTCGGTGGTGATGGCGCCATGCCCCGCCGCCGCGAGCCGACCCTGGTAGGCCGCCCGGCCGGCCTCGGCGACGGCGCGCTGGGCGGCGTCGTGGACGTAGATCGCCGAGCGGTACTGGGTGCCGAAGTCGTTGCCCTGCCGCATCCCCTGGGTGGGGTCGTGGTTCTCCCAGAAATGGCGCAGCAGCGTGGCATAGGACAGGACCGCGGGATCGAAGACGATCCGCACCACCTCGGCATGGCCGGTACGACCCGAGCACACCTCCTTGTAGGTGGGGTTCGGGGTGTGGCCGCCGGCATAGCCCGCGGCGGTCATCCACACGCCGGGAAGCTGCCAGAACAGCCGCTCGACCCCCCAGAAGCAGCCCATGCCCAGCGTCGCCTCGGCCGTGCCGGCAGGCAGCGGCGCCTTCAGCGGCCGACCGAAGACGACATGCGTCTCGGCGGTGGGGATCGGTTCGGCGCGCCCGGGCAGCGCCTCGGCCGGCGCGACGATCGCGGACGTGCTGCGGGACATCGGGAACATCGGCGCGCCTCCTGTCGGGATCCGGACGCCAAGATAGGGCGCCGTGCCGGCCGCCGCCAGAGGCGCTATTCGGCCGCCGCGGGGCGGGCGTAGCCGCGCGCGAGGATCGTCTCGTACCCCTGGGAGGGATGGCGGGGGATCAGCAACACGAGCACCAGCGCCACCCCGGCAAGGCCGGCCGCCAGCATGAACACCGCCACCGGCGCGGTGATCCACAGGTAACCCAGCGCCGCCGGCAGGAACACCGCGGCGATGTGGTTGATCGTGAAGGCCACCGCGGCGGTGGGCGCGATGTCGCCGGGGTCGGCGATCTTCTGGAAGTAGGTCTTGAGCGCGAAGGACAGCGCGAAGAAGAGGTGGTCGAGCACGTAGAGGCCGGCAGCGAGCAGCGCGCCCCAGCCGAACCAGTAGATGCCGCCGTAGGCGAGAAACACCAGCGCAAGGCCGAGGTACTCGAAGCCCATCACGTTGCGCTCGCCCCAGCGCGCCACCGCCCGGCCCATCAGCGGTGCGGCGAGCATATTGACGAGGAAGTTGAGCAGCAGCAGCGCCGTCACCTGGTGGACATCGAAGCCGAAGCGCTCGACCATCATGAAGGCGGCGAAGACAACGAAGATCTGCCGCCGCGCGCCGGAGACGAACTGCAGCGCGTAGTAGAGCCAGTAGCGGCGGCGCAGCACCATGCGCTTGAGCTGCGGATGCGGCGCCTCGAATTGCGGGAAGGCGAGGAAGCAGTAGAGCGCGATCGAAGCGGTGATCCCGCCCGAGACCATGTAGACGAGGTTGTAGGACAGATCGTAGGCGCGCCAGGTGACCACGAGAAGCCCGTAGGCAACCAGCGAGGCGCCCGAGCCAACGGCCACCAGCCAGCCCAGCACCTGCGGCGCGCGCCGCCGCTCGATCCACTGCAGCTGGAGCGACTGGTTCACGGTCTCGTAATAATGGAAACCGATCGACGACAGCAGGGTGATGAACAGCAGCCCCCCGAAGCTGGGGAACCAGGCGGTCAGCGCCGACGCGACGCCGAGAAGGGCAAGCGAGACCACCGCCAGCACCTGCTCGCGCATGATCAGGATGAGCGCGATCACCCCGATGGCAAGGAAGCCCGGGATCTCGCGCACGGTGTGCAGCCAGCCGATCTCGACCCCGGTGAAGCCCGCCCGCTCGATCACGAAGTTGTTGAGCAGCGCCGACCAGGTGGCGAAGGCGATCGGCATCCCGGCCGCCATCAGCACCAGCAGCGCCACCGGCCGCCGCCACGCCGGCAGTCGCGCGGCATCCTCCAGCGTGATCTGGCGCAGGGGCGCGAGCATGGCCCTTCCTAGGCCGGCCGCGGGGCTTTGGCGAGGGGCTTGCACTGGGGCCCGGAAGCGGCATGGCGGGGTTGCGCCCGGCGCATGGCGCCCGCCGGCGGCATCAGCGGTCACCCTGCGGCCAGAAGGGATGGGGAACGGGGTCCTTCGCGCGCAGGAAGTGGCGGCGGAACACCGCCGCGTAGGAGGGATAGCTGTAGCCGCCGTTCAGGGCGAGGAAGCGGTCGCGCCGGGCGGCGTAGAAGGACGGCAGCCGGTACCAGGGCAATTGCGGGTGGGCGTGGTGCACGGCGTGGAAGTTGTTGTTGAGAAACAGCAGCGCCAGCGGCCCGCGGTCCTCGACCACGACCGAGCGGCCGCGCGCGCGCTCATGCGCGCGGTGCTCGAGGAAGGTGCGGATCTTCAGCAGCCCGTGGCCGGCATAGGCGGCGCCGAGATAGGCCCAGAGCGGCATATGCCCGAGCGTGACCAGCCACCCGACGACCAGCCCCGCGCCGGCCAGATGCAGCGCCCAGGCCCGCGCCACCGCCCCGTCGCCGGCCAGCAGCGCGCGCAGGTCGGCGGCCATGAAGGTCGCCTGGCTGATCGCCGGGCCGACCAGCATCCGCCCGAGCAGGGTGTTGTTGAAGCGAAGCAGCGCCTGCAGCGGCACCGACAGGCGCGCCCAGACGGCGGGGTCGAGGTAGTTCGATTCCGGGTCGTCATAGGGATCGGTCAGGAACTCGTCGCGGTGATGCGCCAGATGGGTGTCGCGGAACCGGCCGTAGGGGATGAGCAGGGTCAGCGAGGGAAAGACCAGCGCCTCGTTCAGGCGGCGGCTGCGGAAGGGGTGGCCGTGCAGCACCTCGTGCTGGATCGAGGAGAAGAGCGCCACGAGGACCGTCGTCGCCGCCAGCGCGAGCGGCAGCGAGGCGGCCGCCAGCACGGTGGTTGCGGCCGCCCAGGCCGCATGGCAGCCGGCGATCAGGGCGAGCGTCGGCCATTCGGTCGGCGCCGCGGCGGGCGCACCGGCCCCCGCGGTCACCGCCGCCCCCAGGCGATGCCGGCCCAGAGGCGCTCGTAGCCGAAGTAGAGCAGAAGCCCGAGCCCCGCGTTGAGCGCCGCTAGCCCGCCGCCAAGCGTGACCGACCCGGTCACCAGCGCTCCGGCCGCGGTCATCACCGCCAGCCCCAGAACCTGCCAGCCCGCTGCCTTTGCCAGCGTCCGCCTGCGCGTCTCCATGCCGCCGTCACCGTCCTGCCTGTTGTCGGAAACCGCCGGCAGGCTAGATGCGGAGACGTTGTTTCGCTATCCTGCATATGATCAGCAGAAACGGAACATCCGTGATTTTTCACACCAATGCTTGAGAATCGCGACAAGCGGGATCGCGCCGCCCTGTTCCGCCAGCGGCTTGGCCAGGCGATGCGCGAGGCCGGGCTGAGCCAGAGCGCGCTGGCCCGCGCCGTGGGGGTGGACCGTTCCACCGTCTCGCAGCTGCTTGCCGAGGGCGCCACGCGGCTGCCCAACGCGCAGGTGGTGGCCGAATGCGCCGCCGCGCTCGGGGTGTCGGCCGACTGGCTTCTGGGGCTGACCGAGCGGCCGGAGCGGGTGGCGGAGCTTCTGGCGGCGGCGGTCAGCGTGACCGAGGCGCCGCGGGCGTTGGTCGACGAGCAGATCGCCGGCTGGCACCGCGAGGCGGCGGGTTACAAGATCCGCCATGTGCCCGCAACGCTGCCCGACATGCTGAAGACCCGCGCGCTGCTGCACTGGGAATACGAGCCCCATCTCGGCCGCACGGTCGAGCAGGCGATCGGGGCGGCCGAGGACCGTCTGGCCTTCATGCGCGGATCGGGGTCGGACTACGAGATCGCCCTGCCGCTGCACGAGCTGGCCTCCTTCGCCCGGGCGGAGGGCTATTATGCCGGCCTGCCCGCCGAGCTGCGGCTGGCCCAGATCGACCGTCTGGCCGCCCTCGCCGGGCAGCTGTACCCGGCGCTGCGCGTCTATCTCTTCGATGCCCGGCGGGTCTTCTCGGCCCCGCTCACCGTCTTCGGGCCGCTGCTGGCGGTGCTCTACCTCGGCCGCCACTACCTTGCCTTCCGCGACAGCACCCGCGTGGCAGGCTTTGCCCAGCACTTCGACTGGCTGGTGCGCGAGGCGGCGGTGGGCGCGCGGGCGCTGCCGGCCCATCTGGCCGAGTTGCGCGCTCAGGTCTGAGGCAGGCTGCCGGCGATGGCGGACGTCGCGGCGGCAGGCGCCCGTGCGATGAACTGCTCACATTGACATGTGTCATGGCGTCGGCGCCGGCTCCGGCCGAACGTTCTGCCGGAAGGGCTCAGGAAAGGGATGGGGTGATGGCACGGGCGCCGGGGCGGTCGAGGCGGCCGCGACCGCGGCTGCCGCCGGCCCGCAGGCACTGGCGCTGGGGCGCGACCACAGCTGCGCCCTGACCGAGGTCGGCGGCGTGCGCTGCTGGGGTGGAAACGGCGCGGGCCAGCTTGGCGACGGAACCTAAGTCTACCGCACGCGCCCGGGCCTGCCGGTGCCGGGGTTCCGCCGCGGCGCGCTGGCCGTCGCCGCCGGCGAGCGGCACAGCTGCGCCCTGGGCGAGGGCGGCGGCGTCTGGTGCTGGGGCTGGAACGCCTACGGCCAGGTCGGCGACGGCTCCCAGGGCACCCTGCGCCTGCTGCCCGTGCGGGTGGTCGACCTGCCGCCGGCGGTGGCGATCGCGGCGGGCAACGACCACAGTTGCGCGCTGACTTCCGCCCGCGGCGTGTGGTGCTGGGGCTACAACGGCGACGGCCAGCTTGGCGACGGCAGCACCACGACCCGACCCCGGCCGGTGCAGGTGGCCGGGCTGGGCGGAGGGGTGGCCGCCATCGCGGCCGGCTGGTTCCACACCTGCGCCGTGACCGGCGGCGGCGGCGCGCGGTGCTGGGGCCGCAACGACCGCGGCCAGCTTGGCGACGGCACGATCGACCGCCGGACGACGCCGGTGACGGTGCGCAGGCTGTCGAGCGGTGTCACCGCGATCTCGGCGGGGGCCATGCACAGTTGCGCCCTGCGCAACGACGGAACCCCGCGCTGCTGGGGACGCAACGACTACGGCCAACTGGGCGACGGTTCGGACGCCGACCGTCTTGCGCCGGTGTGGGTCAGGCGGCTGCCGGGCGCGGTCGCGCAGATCTCGGCCGGTGGCCTGCACAGCTGCGCGCGGCTAGCAACCGGCGCGGTGCGCTGCTGGGGCTCGGGCGCCCGCGGCGCGCTCGGCATCGGCAGCACCCAGACGCGCTATGTCCCGACCCAGACCCGGCGGCTGACTGCGGGGGTGGCCGCCGTGCGGGCCGGCGACCGCGTCAGCTGCGCGCTGCTGGCCGATGGCAGCTACCGCTGCTGGGGCAACAACGACATGGGCCAGCTTGGCGACGGAACGATCGGCACCGAGCGGCTGGTGCCGGTGAAGGTGAAGGGCGGGGCCCTCGGCCCCTCCTGACCGCGGGCTCAGCCGGCGGGGATGACAAGCTCGTAGCTGCGGCCGCCGCGGACGTAGCGCAGTTGCCGCTCGCCGATCTGGGCGACCTGGCCGCCGTCGAGCCGGTCGCCGACGCCGACCTCGACGATGCGCCCGTCGGCCAGCCGCACCAGCGCCCGCCGGGCGTTGGGGGCGCCGAAGACGCCGATCAGGTTGGTCTGGCGCAGGTCGATCGCGCGCGCGAGCGTCGCCTGCTGGGCGACCGAGGCGCGGGTGGGGATCGGCGGCGCCGGGGCCGCCGCCGCGGCGGCGGCGGGGGCGG
>JAHDXW010000056.1 GCA_023383015.1 Paracoccaceae bacterium | reverse complement strand
GGCTGCGCAGGACGGCGCGGCGGCGGCAGGCGATGCAGCAATCCCGGCCGCGGCTGGCGGCGGGACGGCGGGCGCGGCAGGCCCGCCGCGGCGCGCGGTGGCGGCCGGGGCGGCGCGTCCCCCCAGTGCGGCGCCGAGGGTCGCCTGCGTCCGTGCCGCGAGCTCGGCCTGGGCCTGGACCGCGCGGCACCACAGGCGGACGCCGTGCAGCCAGTAGTCGATCGGGGTTGCGGGTCGTCGTGCCAAAGCTCTCCTCCATGCCGCCGGGGCGGGGCGCCCTGCCGCGCGGCCGGCCGGCTGCGCGGCCGGCCGGTCCTGGCGGCGATGTAGGCAGCCGGCGGCCGGGTCTCAACCGCCGCGGCGGTGCGGCGACGGCAGGCCGCAGCGGCGGGCCCCCCGGCGCGCGCGGGGCTGCCCGATTGATCCGCCGCGCGCGTTCGTCTACGCCCCCGCCATGACCCGGATCACCTTGAGGCGCCCCGACGACTGGCACCTGCATCTGCGCGACGGCGCGATGCTGGCCGCCGTGCTGCCCCACAGCGCCCGCCACTTCGCCCGGGCGCTGGTGATGCCGAATCTCGTCCCGCCGGTGCGGACGGGGGCCGACGCCGCCGCCTACCGCGCCCGCATCCTTGCCGCGCTGCCGCCGGACGTCGACTTCACACCCCTGATGACGCTGTACCTGACCGAGGAGACCAACCCCCGCGACGTCGTCTGCGCCCATCGCGCCGGGCTGATCGCGGCGGTCAAGCTCTACCCGGCCGGCGCGACCACCAACTCGACCTCCGGCGTCCGCGACTTCGACCGGATCCGCCCGGTGCTCGAGGCGATGGCCGAGGCGGGCGTGCCGCTCTGCGTGCACGGCGAGGTGACCGACCCCGAGGTGGACATCTTCGACCGCGAGGCGGTGTTCCTGACCCGCGTGCTCGACCCCATCCGCCGCGCGACGCCCGGGCTCAGGGTGGTGCTCGAGCATGTCACCACCGCCGAGGGGCTGGACTATGTGCGCTCGGGCGGGCCGCAGATCGGCGGCACCATCACCGCCCATCACCTGGTCATCAACCGCAACGCCATCCTCGCCGGCGGCATCCGCCCGCACTACTACTGCCTGCCGGTGGCCAAGCGCGAGAGCCACCGGCAGGCGCTGGTCGCGGCGGCCACCGCGGCCCCGCCCTGCTTCTTCCTCGGCACCGATTCGGCCCCCCATCCCGACGCCGACAAGGAAGCGGCCTGCGGCTGCGCGGGCTGCTACACCGCGCCGGTGGCGCTGCCGGTTCTGGCCGAGGTCTTCGACCGGGCCGGTGCGCTCGACCGGCTGGAGCGCTTCGCAAGCCTGAACGGGGCGGCCTTCTACGGGCTTGCGCCGAACGCCGCGACGGTGACGCTGGAACGCGGCCCCCCCCTGCCACGTCCCGGCCGGCTGCCGGCGGGCGAGGCCGGGGTGACCGTGTTCGACCCGGGCTTTCCCCTTCACTGGCAGGTGCTCCGATGATTCCCTCAGCCTATCCCCCGCCTGCGGAGATCGCCCGCCTGACGGCGCGGATGCTGCTCGAGGTCGGCGCGGTCCACCTCAACGATGCCGAGCCCTTCGTGCACGCCTCCGGGCACAGGGCGCCGACCTACATCGACTGCCGCCGGCTGCTGTCCTTCCCGCGGGTGCGCGCGACGCTGATGGACTTCATGGCCTGCACGGTTCTCCGGGCGGCGGGCTTCGAGGCCTTCGACGTCATCGCCGGCGGCGAGACCGCGGGCATTCCCTTCGCCGCGCTGATCGCCGAGCGGCTTGCCCTGCCGATGGCCTATGTCCGCAAGAAGCCCAAGGGCTACGGCCGCAACGCCCGGATCGAGGGCGTCATCGGGCCCGGCGACCGGGTGCTGCTGGTCGAGGACCTGGCCACCGACGGCGGCTCCAAGCTCGCCTTCGCGGCGGCGATCCGCGAGGCGGGGGCCGTCTGCGCCCACAGCGCGGTGATCTTCTCCTACGGCATCTTTCCGGGTGCCATGGCCCGGCTGGCGGCCGAGGGGCTGACGCTGCACGCGCTGTGCACATGGCACGACGTCCTGGCCGAGGCGCGGGCGCAGCAGGCCTTCGACGCGGCCACCCTGTCGGGGGTGGCAGCCTACCTGGAGGATCCCGCGGGCTGGCGGGCGACGCGGGGATGACGGCGCCGGCGCGCGTGCGGGGGGGGGCCGTGCCGAGGGTCGCCCGCAGCAACTGCGCCGCCGCCCCGGCCGCCCAATCAGTTGACGCGAAGGCACCTGCGGGCGCAACATGCGGTCGGGCGCGGGCGTGCGCCCACAGGATTCCCCCGGATTGTCCCCGGGGATATCCAGATTGAACGCGCGTGGCCGATCCGTCATAGATCGTTGCCACGCGAAGGGAGAACGGGCAGACCAATGGCGACAGGCAGCCTGCCGGCCGCGGCCGACCGTGGCCCGGCGGAGATCGAGCACATCGGCTCGCTTCCCCACAACATCGAGGCCGAGCAGCAGCTTCTCGGCGCGATCCTGACCAACAACGACATCTTCGAGCGCATCGTCGCGATCGTCCGGGCCGAGCATTTCTTCGACCCGGTGCACGGGCGCATCTTCGCCGCCGCCGCCCAGCGCATCCAGAAGGGGGCGCTAGCCTCGCCGGTGACGCTGAAGGCGTTCCTGGAGGGTGACGAGGGGCTGCGGCTTCTCGGCGGGCCGGGCTACCTTGCCCGCCTCGCCGGAGGCGCCATCTCGACCTATGCGGCGCGCGACTATGCCCAACTTGTCCGCGACCTCTCGCTGCGGCGCGAACTTGTGGGGCTCGGGCGCGACATCGCCGACCGGGCGGCCCGGGTCGAGGTCGAGGGGGAGGCGCGCGAGCAGATCGTCGAGGCCGAGCAGCGCCTCTACCGGCTTGCCGAGACCGGTGGGCCCGAGCGCGGCTTCCGCCCCTTCGTGGCCGCCGCGCTCGAGGCGGTCGAGGTCGCCGATGCCGCGCGGCGCCGCGACGGCGGGCTGGCGGGCATGTCCACCGGCCTTGACGATCTCGACCGCAAGCTCGGCGGGCTGCACCGCTCGGACCTTGTCATCCTTGCCGGACGCCCGTCGATGGGCAAGACGGCGCTGGCCACCAACATCGCCTTCGCCATCGCCCGCAGCCACCGCCGCGGGCCGAAGCCCGACGGTACCGAAGGCACCGTCGAGGGCGGGGTGGTCGGCTTCTTCTCGCTGGAGATGTCAGCCGAGCAGCTGGCCGCGCGCATCCTGTCGGAGGCCTCGGGCATCCCCTCCGACCGCATCCGCCGCGGCGACCTGACATGGGAGGAATTCCGCCGCTTCGCCGAGGCGGCGCGCGAGCTCGAGGCCTGCCCGCTCTACATCGACGACACGCCGGCGATCCCGATCGCGCAGCTGGCCGCGCGGGCCCGGCGGCTGAAGCGTACCCACGGGCTGGATGTGCTGTTCGTCGACTACCTCCAGCTGATCCGCCCCGCGACGATGCGCGACAGCCGCGTCAACGAGGTCTCCGAGATCACCCAGGCGCTGAAGGCCATCGCCAAGGAGCTCGACATCCCGGTGGTGGCTCTGTCGCAGCTGTCGCGGCAGGTGGAAAGCCGCGACGACAAGCGCCCCCAGCTCTCGGACCTGCGCGATTCGGGCTCGATCGAGCAGGACGCCGACGTCGTGATGTTCGTGTTCCGCGAGGAGTACTACCGCGAGCGCGAGAAGCCGTCGGAGGACAATCTCGACGCCATGGCCAAGTGGCAGGCGGCGATGGAGGCGGTGCACGGCAAGGCCGAAGTGGTCATCGGCAAGCAGCGCCACGGGCCGATCGGCACGGTGGACCTGGCCTTCGACGGCAAGCTGACGCGGTTCTCCAACCTCGTGCGCAACTGGCAGAAGGGGGCCGAGGACGGCCTCCGCTGAGTCCGCTGCGCGCCCCGCTCTCCGGCGGGGGGACGCAAACGTGACTGGACCGGGCCGGCGGGGGCGCGCACAGTCGGGCGCATGCGCCGCGGACTGCCGGCATCACTGATCGCCCTAGCCCTCGCCCTGGCCGCACCGCAGGGGCGGGCGCAGGGGCCGGCCGCCCCGGTCGAGGTCGACATGCAGCTGGTGCTCGCCGTCGACGTGTCGCGATCGATGTCGCCGGGCGAGCTGGAGATCCAGCGGCAGGGCTATGCCGCGGCGCTGACCAGCCCGGAAGTGCTGGCGGCGATCGCCGGCGGCTTCACCGGCCAGATCGCGGTGACCTACGTCGAATGGGCCGGGCCGGATTCGCAGCGCGTCGTGCTGCCCTGGACAGTGATTGCCGGCGCCGGGGATGCCGCCCGCGCGGCGGGGGTGCTGGGCGGGCGGTTCCCGGCGACGCTCAGGCGGACCTCGATCTCGGGGGCGCTCCTGTTCGCGGCCGGGCTGTTCGAGGACAACGGACTGTCGTCGTGGCGACGGGTGATCGACATCTCGGGCGACGGACCGAACAACGAGGGGCAGCCGGTGACGGCCGCACGCGACAGCGTCATCGGCCGCGGGATCACCGTGAACGGGCTGGCCATCATGGCCGACGACGGTGCGGGCGGCTTCGGCGGCGGGCCGTGGGGCTTTCCCGGCATCGCCGACCTCGACCGCTACTACCGCGACTGCGTCATCGGCGGCCCCGGCGCCTTCGCCATCGGCGTGCGGGCATGGGGCGAATTCGCCGCCGCCGTGCGGCTGAAGCTGGTGCTCGAGATCGCCGGCCGGCCGGCGCTGCTGCACGCCGCCCAGGCGCCGGCGCCGCAGGCCGCAGGCCCCGGCGGCACCGACTGCCTGATCGGCGAGAAGCTGTGGCAGCGCCGCGGCTGGGACATCCCCTGAGCCGGCGCCGGCGCGTGCCCTTGGCCCTTGACCTCGCCCGCCGCCCTGCCACAAGGGCGGGCATGGCGACACCGACGCTGACCATCGACCTCGACGCCGTGACCGCCAACTGGCGGGCGCTGGACGCCGCGTCCGGGCCGGCCACCGCCACCGCCGCGGTGGTGAAGGCCGACGCCTACGGGCTTGACGCCGCGCGGGTGTCGCGCGCGCTGGCGGTCGCCGGCGTGCGGCAATATTTCGTCGCCACTGCCGAGGAGGGCGCGGCGCTCAGGCGCGTGCTCGGCCCGGGGCCGGACATCATGGTGCTGTCGGGGCACATGGCCGGCGACGCCTGGGCGATCCGCGACCTCGTCCTGACGCCGGTGCTGAACTCGGCCGAGCAGCTTGCCCGTCACCTCGAGGCCCTGCCGGGCGCTGCCTTCGCGATCCAGATCGACACCGGCATGAACCGCCTCGGGATGGAGCCCGCCGAATGGGCCGAGGTCGCGGGGTTCGCGCTCGAGCACGGGCCGGTGCTGCTGGTAAGCCACCTTGCCTGCGCCGACGACCCCGCCGACCCGATGAACGAAGGCCAGCTGGCCCTGTTCCGGGCGCTGACCGACGGCATCGGCGTGCCGCGCTCGCTGGCCGCCACCGGGGGCATCCTGCTCGGCCCGGCCTACCATTTCGACCTGACGCGCCCGGGCATCGGGCTCTACGGCGCGGCGCCGTTCGGAGCCGGGCTGCCGGCGGTGCGCCTGTCGCTGCCGGTGGTCCAGATCCGCGAGCTCGAGCCCGGCGAGACGGTGGGCTACGGCTGCACCTGGACGGCCGCGATTCCCGCGCGGATCGCCACGCTGGGCGCGGGCTATGCCGACGGCATCCCGCGGACGCTGTCGAACCGCGCCACCCTCTACGCCGGCGCGATCGCCTGCCCGCTGGTCGGCCGGGTGTCGATGGACCTGGTGACCGTCGACGTCACCCATCTGGACGCCGTTCCCGAGGCGCTGGACCTGATCGGCCCCTCGCAGGGGGTGGATGCGCTGGCCGAGGCCGCCGGGACGATCGGCTACGAGATTCTCACCGGCCTCGGCGCAAGGCTTAGCCGCGTCCACCTCGGGGACGCGGGGTGAGGATCGTCCTTGCGCCGCTGGCCGTCACCGGGGCGGCGGTGCTGGGCCTGCTGGCCGGGGTCGGGCGGGCGACGCTGTTTGCGCTCTCGGTGCTGAGCCATCTGCTCCGGCCACCCTTCTATCTGCGCGAGTTCGCATCGGCGCTGATGACGATCGGCTACTTCTCGCTGCCGGTGGTGGGACTGACGGCGCTGTTCACCGGCGGGGCGCTGGCACTGCAGATCTACGCCGGCGGCGCCCGCTTCAATGCCGAGGCGGTGGTGCCCTCGATCGTGGCGATCGGCATGGTGCGCGAGCTCGGCCCGGTGCTAGGCGGGCTGATGGTGGCAGCGCGCGTCGCCTCGTCGATCGCCGCCGAGCTTGGCACGATGAAGGTGACCGAGCAGATCGACGCGCTGGTGACGCTGTCGACCCATCCGCTCAAGTACCTCGCCGTGCCGCGGGTGCTGGCGGCGACGCTGGCCGTGCCGGTGCTGGTGGGGGTGGGCGACGCCATCGGCATCTTCGGGGGCTATCTCGTCGGCACCACCCGGCTCGGCTTCGATGCCGCCACCTATCTCCGCAACACGGTGGATTTCCTGGAGTTCTGGGACATCGGCTCGGGCCTCGTGAAGGGGGCGGTGTTCGGCTTCATCGTGGCGTTGATGGGCGCCTGGTTCGGGATGAACTCGGCGCGCGGGGCGCAGGGGGTGGGGGCGGCGACCAAGGCGGCGGTGGTCACCGCCTCGGTCCTGATCCTTGCCGCCAACTACGTCCTGACCGAGCTCTTCTTTTCCGCATGATCGCGCTCGACGACGTCTGCAAGGCCTTCGGGGCGAACCGCGTGCTGTGCGGCGTGACGCTGTCGGTGGGGCGCGGCGAAAGCCTCGTGGTCATCGGCGGATCGGGCAGCGGCAAGTCGGTGCTGCTGAAATGCATCCTTGGCCTGGTGCCGCCCGATTCGGGGCGCATCGCGCTGGACGGGCAGGACGTCACGCGCCTGCCGCGCGACCCCTTCCTGGCCCGCTTCGGCATGCTGTTCCAGGGCGGGGCGCTGTTCGATTCGCTCAGGGTGTGGGAGAATGTTGCCTTCCGCCTGCTGCGCGGGCCAGGCCGACGGCCGCGGGCCGAGGCGCGGGCGGCGGCGATCGCCAAGCTCGCGCGGGTGGGCCTTGGCGCGGCAACGGCCGACCTCTACCCGGCCGAGCTGTCGGGCGGCATGCAGAAGCGCGTGGGACTCGCCCGCGCCATTGCCGCCGACCCGGAGGTGATCTTCTTCGACGAGCCGACGACCGGGCTCGACCCGATCATGGCGGGGGTCATCAACGCGCTGATCCGCGAGATCGTGGTCGAGATGGGGGCGACAGCCATCACCATCACCCACGACATGGCAAGCGTGCGCGCCATTGCCGACCGGGTGGCGATGCTGCACGACGGCGTCATCCGCTGGCAGGGGCCGGTGGCCGGGATGGACGCCGCCTCCGACCCCTTCCTGCAGCAGTTCATCCACGGCCGGGCCGAGGGCCCGATCGCCGCGCTGCGCTAGGCCCATGCGCCGCCGGGTGCCCTGGGGGCTGGCGATCCCGAACCTGCAGCTTCTCATCGCCTATCCGGTGGCATGGTTCGCGCCGCTGCTGACGGCCTCGCTGCCGGTCTGGGGCGGCAGCACGGTCAGCGTCGTCTCGGGGCTGCAGACGCTCTGGCGCGAGGATCTGGGACTGGCGTTCCTCCTGACCTTCTTCGCCGTGTTCGCACCCTACCTGAAGACCATCGGGCTGGCGCTGGTTCATTTCCGCCTCGCCTCGCCGCGCCTCCTGGTGGCGCTGCACCTGCTCGGCAAGCTGGCCATGGCCGACATCTTCGTGGTGGCGCTCTACATCATCGCCTTCCGCGGCATCGGGCTCGGCACGGTGACACTGCACTGGGGGACATGGGCCTTCACCGGCTGCGTGCTGGCCTCGATCCTGATCGGGTTCCTCACCGAGCGCTGGCGGCGGGTCGCCCCCTGGTGACGCCGCGGCGCCCGGGAGAGCAACCGCCCCCCCCGCCGACGGCCGGGGGAAGGGCGGCCTAGGCGCCTCCGCGCTCCTCGATGCGGGCGGCCAGCGATTCCGCGCGCGCTGCAAGCTCGGCCATCCTCTCGGACAGGCCCACCGGCATCACCGGCACCTCCACCCGCTGGGCGGGACGGGCGCGCAGCTGGGCCAGCTCGGCGTCGCGAACCTCGAGCACGCCGCGCAGGCCGCGCAGCTGGTCCTCGAGCGCGGCGGTCTTGTCAGCCAGCATGAGCCCGGCCATCAGCAGCATCCGCGCCTCGGGCATGCGCCCGATCTGGGCCACCAGCGTGGTCGCCTCGGCATCCAGAAGCGCCGCGGCGGCGCGCAGGAACTCCTCCTCGCCCTCCTGGCAGGCAACCGTGAACGGCCGCCCTCCGACCTCGACCGTCAGCTCAGGCATCCCCGCCCTCCCCCACCAGCGGCCGGAGTTCGGCGAGAATCTCGTCGAGCTCGGCGATCTCGGCCGCGCGGGTGGCGCGCAGCCCCTCGACCTCGGCCTGCAGGCTCCGGTTGATCGCCGCGGGATCGGCAAGCCCGGCCTCCTGGGCTTCGCGCAGCACCCGGTTGGCCTCGCGAAGCTGGATGACGCTCTTCTTCAGGCGCTGCAGCTCGAGCCCCTGGACGTCGAGCAGCTCGGTCTGGCGTGCCAGCCGCCGCTCGAGGCCCGCGACCACGCTCTCCTGCCGCTCCTTGATGGCGCGCACGCGCTCGGTGAGCTGGGCGTTGGCGCTGCGCTCGGCCTCCAGCGCCTCGCGCAGCTGCCCCGTCTCGCCGGCCTGCGGGCGCGGCGTCCGCTCCAGCCCCGCGGCGATCCGGTCGAGCGCGGCGGCGATCCGCCGCTCCAACTCGCTCGCGCTGTCCGCGCCCATGCCCGCCCTCCCGGCCCGGCTGCTGCCTGCTTGCGCGACAGAGCCTTGCAGGACGCGGCTCATGTTGCAAGCGGGTTCCGCGGCGGCCCCGGCGGGGGGGCGCCGGCGGCGGTGTCGTGCTTGCACTTCGGCCCCCGGCTGCTATCACGCGCGGGCCGCCCGCCCGGCAGAGGAGACCGCCCCGTGAGCACCGCGACCGTCGCCGCCCCGAGCGCCGTCGACACATCCGCCGCCATCGCCCGGCTGCGCCAGCACCATCCACGGCACTGGCGCATGGCCGCGGCGCTGCGCGTGCTGGCCATGGACGCGGTGCAGGCGGCGAACTCGGGCCACCCCGGCATGCCGATGGGCATGGCCGACGTCGCCACCGTGCTCTTCGCGCGCCATCTGAGGTTCGACGCCGCCGCCCCGGGCTGGGCCGACCGCGACCGCTTCATCCTTTCGGCCGGCCACGGTTCGATGCTGCTCTACGGCCTGCTCCATCTGACCGGTCACGCCGACATGCCGCTGGAGGAGCTGCGCCGCTTCCGCCAGCTCGGCAGCCGCACGCCAGGCCACCCCGAATACGGCCATGCCGCGGGGGTGGAGACGACCACCGGCCCGCTGGGCCAGGGGCTTGCCAATGCGGTGGGTTTCGCCATCGCCGAGGAAAGCCTGCGCGCCCGCTTCGGGCCGGGCCTTGTCGACCACCGCACCTGGGTTATCGCCGGCGACGGCTGCCTGATGGAGGGCATCAGCCACGAGGCGATCGGCCTTGCCGGGATGCAGCGGCTCGCCCGGCTGGTGGTGCTGTGGGACAACAACGACATCTCGATCGACGGCCGGGTCGGTCTGGCCGACCGCACCGACCAGCGGGCGCGCTTTGCCGCCGCGGGCTGGCAGGTGCTCGCCTGCGACGGCCACGACCCCGACGACATCGACCGGGCACTGACCGCGGCCGGGACCGCCGAGCGGCCGGTGCTGGTGGACTGCAGGACGGTGATCGGCTTCGGCGCGCCGAAGAAGCAGGACACCGCCGCCGCCCACGGCTCGCCCCTCGGCGCCGCCGAGATCGCCGCGACCCGCGCCGCCTACGGCTGGGAACATCTGCCGTTCGAGATCCCCACGGAGGTGCGCGCCGACTGGGCCGCGGCCGGGGCGCGCGGTCAGGCGGCGCGCCGCAGCTGGGAGGGGCGGCTCGATGCGCTGTCCGACCGCCGCCGCGCCGAGTTCCTGCGCCAGCTCTCGGGCCGGCCGCCGGCACGGCTGGCCCCGGCGCTGCGCGGCTTCTGCCGGGCGGTGGCCGCGAAGGCGCCGTCCCTGGCGACCCGCAAGTCCTCCGAGATGGTGCTCGAGGTCGTCAACCGCCTCTGCCCCGAGACGATCGGCGGCTCGGCCGACCTCACGGGGTCGAACAACACGCTCACCCCCGGCCTCGGCATCTTCGATCCCGCCAACCGCAAGGGCCGCTACATCCACTACGGCGTGCGCGAGCATGCAATGGCCGCGGTCATGAACGGACTGGCGCTGCACGGCGGGGTGCGGCCCTACGGCGGCACCTTCCTGTGCTTTGCCGACTATGCCCGCGGGGCGATCCGGCTGGCGGCACTGATGGGGGTGCCGGCGGTCCATGTGCTGACCCATGATTCCATCGGCCTCGGCGAGGACGGCCCGACCCACCAGCCGGTAGAGCATCTGGCAATGCTGCGGGCGACGCCGAACCTCGTCGTCCTGCGGCCGGCCGACAGCGTCGAGACCGCCGAGGCCTGGGCGATCGCGCTGGCCCAGACGTCGCGGCCGACGGTGATCGCGCTGACCCGGCAGAACCTGCCGACCCTGCGCGCCGCGCCCGGGAGCCGGAACCTCGCGGCCCGCGGCGCCTATGTGCTGGCCGAGGCCGGGGGGCGGCGGCAGGCCATCCTGATCGCCACCGGCTCTGAGGTAGCGCTGGCGATGGCCGCGCGCGAGGCGCTGCAGGCCGAGGGCATCGGCACCCGCGTCGTCTCGATGCCGTCATGGGAGCTGTTCGCCGAGCAGCCCGAGGCCTGGCGACGGAAGGTGCTGCCGCCAGGGCCGGTGCGGGTGGCGGTGGAGGCCGGGGTCGGCATGGGCTGGGAGCGCTGGCTCTGCGGCGAGGGCGGGCGGTCGGCGCGAGCGGCCTTCGTCGGCATGACCGGCTTCGGCGCCTCCGCCCCGGCCGAGGCGCTGTATGCCCATTTCGGCATCACCCCCGCGGCGGTGGCTGCGGCCGCCCGCCGGCTTCTCGGCTGAGGCCGGCAGCCGGCCCGGCCCGGCCGGGCCAGGCCGGGAAAATCCTTCGTCCGAAGGATTTCCCGTCCCCCTCGGGGCGGCGCGGACGGCAGGCGCACGGCTTGGCCGGCAGGCGCTGCGCGGGCAGCCGGCAGCGGCCCGGCCGGGCCGGGAAAATCCTTCGGACGAAGGATTTTCCCGGCTCACCGCGGGGCGGCGCGGACGGCCCTTGCTCAGCCCGTCCGGGGGGCGCCGCGCAGGCGCGCGGCGAG
>JAHDXW010000055.1 GCA_023383015.1 Paracoccaceae bacterium | reverse complement strand
GCGCGAGGCCGAACGCGCCGCCGCCGCCGCCCGCGAGGCCCGCGCCGGCGCCGATGCCGCCGCCGGGGCCGCCGCCGTGGCCGCGGCTGCGGCTGCAGACCGCATCGCCGCCGAGACCGGCGCCGCCCCGACGGCACTCGCCGCAGACCTTGCCGCCGATCCGGCCGCCTTGCCCGGGGCGGCAGACGGCGCCGCGCTCGAGGCCGAGGTCGGCCGACTGCGGCGGGCGCGCGAGGCACTGGGCGCGGTCAACCTGCGCGCCGGGGACGACCTCGCCGCAGCCACGCGCGAGCACGACACGCTGGAGCGGGAGCGCGCCGACCTCGCCCAGGCGGTTGCCCGGCTGCGCGGCGGCATCGGCGCGCTCAACCGCGAGGGGCGCGAACGGCTCCTGACCGCCTTCGAGCAGGTCAACGCGAGCTTCGCCGGCCTTTTCGCCCAGCTCTTCGGTGGCGGCGAGGCCCGCCTGACCCTGGTGGAAAGCGACGACCCGCTCGAGGCAGGGCTCGAGATCCTCGCCCAGCCGCCGGGCAAGAAGCTCGCGACCCTGTCGCTGCTGTCGGGCGGCGAGCAGACGCTGACGGCGCTGGCGCTGATCTTCGCCGTCTTCCTTGCCAACCCCGCGCCGGTGTCGGTGCTCGACGAGGTCGACGCGCCGCTCGACGATGCCAACGTCGCCCGTTTCTGCGACCTCGTGGCCGAGATCGCGCGGCGTACCGGCACGCGCTTCCTCGTCATCACCCACCATGCCGTCACCATGGCGCGGATGGACCGCCTCTACGGCGTCACGATGGCCGAGCCGGGGGTCAGCCAGCTTGTCAGCGTCGACCTGCGCCGGGCCGAGGCACTCGTGGCCTGAGGCGCCGGCGGCCCGAGGGCGGCGCCGGCCGGGGGGGGCGGTCAGACCCCGCGGGCCAGCGCGGCGACGCCGGTGCGGGCCATCTCCGCCAGCCCGAGCGGGCGCATGAGGTCGGCGAAGGCGTCGATCTTCTCGGAGTTGCCGGTGATCTCGAAGACAAAGCTCTGGAGCGTCGAATCGACGACATTGGCCCGGAAGATCTCGGCCAGCCGCAGCGCCTCGATCCGCGCCTCGCCCCTGCCCACGACCTTGAACAGCGCCAGCTCGCGCTGCACTGCCGGCCCCTCGACCGTCAGGTCGTGCACCTCGTGCACCGGCACCATGCGGCCGAGCTGGGCCTTGATCTGCTCGATCACCTGCGGCGTGCCGGTCGTCACCACGGTGATGCGCGAGCGGTGGCCGGCGTGGTCGGTCTCGGCCACGGTCAGGCTCTCGATGTTGTAGCCGCGGCCCGAGAAAAGCCCGATGACGCGGGCCAGAACCCCGGGCTCGTTGTCGACGATGACGGCAAGCGTGTGCGTCTCCTGCACGTCGGCGAAGCTCGCGCGGAGGTCGTAGGCGGAGTGCTTCGACGTGCCCTGCTCGATCTTCAGGGGGGACATGGCGGCCTTTCCGGGACGTGGATGCCCTGTTTCAACTGACGTCGGTCCTGCTCGGCGGGGGCGGCGCGACGGCCGCCGGGGTCACACCAGAACCCCGCCCTCGGCGCCGATCACGCCCTTGGTCTCCGCCTCGCCCAGCAGCATCTCGTTGTGCGGCTTGCCCGAAGGGATCATCGGGAAGCAGTTCTCGTGCTTCTCGACCAGGCAGTCGAAGACCACCGGCCCAGGATAAGCGATCATCTCGCGGATCGCGGCATCAAGGTCGGCGGGGTCGGCGCAGTGGATGCCCTTGGCGCCGAAGGCCTCGGCCAGCTTGACGAAGTCAGGCAGCGCCTCCGACCAGCTGTGCGAGTAGCGCTCGCCGTGCAGCAACTCCTGCCACTGGCGGACCATGCCGAGGCGCTCGTTGTTGAGGATGAACTGCTTGACCGGCAGGCGGAACTGCACCGCCGTGCCCATCTCCTGCATGTTCATCAGCCACGACGCCTCGCCCGAGACGTTGATGACCAGCGCCTCGGGGTGGGCGATCTGCACCCCGATCGAGGCCGGCAGCCCGTAGCCCATGGTGCCCAGTCCCCCCGAGGTCATCCAGCGGTTGGGCGCCTCGAAGCCCATGAACTGGGCCGCCCACATCTGGTGCTGGCCGACATCGGTGGTGACGTAGCGGTCCGTTCCGCGGGTCAGCGCCTCGAGGCGCTGCAGCGCGTGCTGGGGCTTGATCGTCTTCTGCGACGGCCGGAAGGCAAGGCAGTCGACCTTGCGCCACGCGCCGATCTGGCCCCACCAGCGCGCGACCGCCTCGCGGCTGGTGCGCCGGCCGCGCTGGCTCCACAGTTCGAGCACCGCCGCCAGCACCGTGGCGGCATCGCCGAGGATCGGGATGTCGGTCCGGATCACCTTGTTGATCGAGGAGGGGTCGATGTCGATGTGGGCCCGCCGGCTGCCCGGCGAGAAATCCCGGATCCTGCCGGTGATGCGGTCGTCGAAGCGGGCGCCGACGTTGATCATCAGGTCGCAGCCGTGCATCGCGAGGTTGGCCTCGTAGAGGCCGTGCATCCCCAGCATCCCCAGCCAGTGCCGCCCCGACGCCGGGTAGGCGCCAAGTCCCATCAGCGTCGAGGTGACGGGGAAGCCGGTGGCGTCCACCAGTGCGCGAAGCAGCCGGCTGGCCTCGGGGCCGGAGTTGATCACCCCGCCGCCGGTGTAGAAGACCGGCCGCTCGGCCGTCTCGATCGCCTCGACCAGGCGCAGGATCTGCGCGGGGTCGCCCTCGGTGCGGGGGCGGTAGTGGTCGGTGCGCGCCTTCTCGGGCGGCGTGTATGTGCCGGTCGCGAACTGCACGTCCTTGGGGATGTCGACCAGCACCGGGCCCGGCCGGCCGGTGGTGGCGACGTGAAAGGCCTGGTGGATCGTCTCGGCCAGCTTCTCGGGGTCCTTCACCAGCCAGTTGTGCTTGGTGCAGGGCCGGGTGATGCCGACGGTGTCGGCCTCCTGGAAGGCGTCGGTGCCGACCATGAAGGTCGGGACCTGGCCGGTGAGCACGACGATCGGGATCGAATCCATCAGCGCGTCGACGATCCCGGTCACGGCATTGGTCGCCCCGGGGCCCGAGGTGACAAGCACGACCCCCGGCCGCCCGGTCGAGCGCGCATAGCCCTCGGCGGCATGCACTGCCCCCTGCTCGTGGCGCACCAGGATGTGGCGGATGTCGTTCTGCAGGAACAGCTCGTCGTAGATCGGCAGCACGGCTCCGCCGGGATAGCCGAACACCACCTCGACGCCCTGGTCCTTGAGCGCCTGCACCACCATCTTCGCGCCGGTCATCTCGCGCATCGGCCTGATCTCCATTCCTGCCGGTCGGGGCCGGCGGCGTGGCAACAAAAAACCCCCGAGGGCATCGGGGGCGTGTGGGGCGGTGACACAGGCGGCGTCAGCGGCCCATGCGCCCCACCCCGTCGATTACGATGGCATTTCCGCACGCCATGGGTCCCTCCCGGTCCGGGCGCGACATTATGGGCGGCGGGCGATGGCGTCAACCTCCCTGTCGCTGGAAGAAAATGTCGCAGCTAGGGCCTGCGGCTTTCGGGGACTTGCGCCGCGCCGGTGCATCGCGCAAGCTTCGGTCCGGATCGCAGGCCGCGGGCGGCAGGCCGCCGCCGGGGTGGGGTTTTCACGCGAAGCTTTTGAAATCCTGCGCGTCCTGCTCTATATCGCGCGGCGTCAGGCCGCGGTCTCGGACGGCTTGAACACGGGAGGTAACATGAATCGTCGCTCGTTCCTTCGTACCACGGCGCTGGCCGGCACGGCCGCCGCCGCTGCTTCCACCCTTGCGGCCCCGGCGGTGGCGCAGGGTCGCATCACTTGGCGCATGGTCACGACCTGGCCGAAGAACTTTCCCGGCCTTGGCGTCGGGGCCCAGCGGCTTGCCGACCGCATCACCGCCGCCACCGACGGGCAGCTGACGGTCCAGGTGTTCTCGGCCGGCGAGATGGTGCCGGCGCTGCAGGCGCTCGATGCCGTCATCGACCAGTCGGCCGAGATGAGCCACGGAGCCGCCTACTACTGGCAGAACAAGTCCACCGGCCTGTCGTTCTTCACCGGCGTGCCGTTCGGGATGACCTCGCGCGAGCTTGCCGCCTGGGTGCGCTACATGGGCGGTCAGGAGGTCTGGGACGAGATCTACGACCAGTTCGGCCTGCAGGGCTTCCTGTCGGGCGACACCGGCACCCAGTGCGGCGGCTGGTTCCCCAACGAGCTGACCGGGCTTGAATCGATCCAGGGGCTGCGCTTCCGCACTCCCGGCCTCGGCGGGCAGGTCTGGCAGGCGCTCGGCGCCTCGGTGACGAACCTCGCCGCCGGCGAGATCTTCGCCGCGCTGCAATCGGGCGCGCTGGACGCGGCCGAGTTCGTCGGCCCCTACAATGACCTCGCGCTGGGCTTCCACCAGGTCCGCAAGCACTACTACACATCGTCGTTCACCGAGCCGGGGCTGGCCACCGAGTTGGTCGTCGACAAGGCCAAGTACAGCGCCCTGCCGGCCAGCATCCAGTCCGTCATCCGCGACGTCTGCCAGGCGGAGTACGACCAGGTCGCCTCGGACTTCTATGCCAACGACCCGCGCGCGCTCTCGACGCTGGTCAACGAGCACGGCGTGATCACGCACCGCAGTTTCCCCGACAGCATCCTCGAGGCGGCGGCCAAGGCGGCCGGCGACATCCTCGCGCGCATCCGCGACGGGGGCGACGCGCTCGCCAAGAAGACCACCGAGAGCTACATCGCGGCCCTGCGCACCGTCCGTACCCGGACCGAGGGCACCGACGAGGGCTTCCTCGTCGCGCGGCAGAAGTACTTCCAGATCTGAGCCCGCACGCCCGCGCCCCGCGCGGCATGGGCTGAGGCCCGGGCGGTTGCCCGGGCCTTCTGCGTTCCGGCCCGCGCTCTCCCGGCCCCGGCCTCAGCCTCGCACGAGGTCGGGCAGCCAGGTCACGAGCCGCGGGAAGGTCAGCAGGATCGCGATCACCACGATCTGCAGCGCCACGAAGGGGATGACGCCGCGGTAGATCATCCCCGTCGTGACCGAGTTCGGCGCCACGCCGCGCAGGTAGAAGAGGGCGAAGCCGAACGGCGGGGTCAAGAACGAAGTCTGCAGGTTCACCCCCACCATCACGCCCAGCCAGATCGGGTCGAGCCCCAGGAACAGCAGCACCGGCGCCGTGATCGGGATGACGATGAAGATGATCTCGAAGGTGTCGAGGATAAAGCCCAGCACGAACATGATGAGCATCACCACGATCATGGCCCCCAAGGCCCCGCCCGGCAGTCCGGTCAGGAACTCGTGCACGAGGTTGTCGCCGCCCATCTGGCGGAAGACGACCGCGAAGACCGAGGCGCCGAAGAGGATGATGAACACCATCGAGGTGATCGTGGCCGTCGCCACCGAGACCTCGCGCAGCATCGTCAGCGACAGCTTGCCCCGCAGCAGTGCCAGCAGCGTCGCGCCCACCGCTCCGACCGAGGCCGCCTCAGTCGGCGTCGCGATGCCCCCGAGGATCGAGCCCAGCACCGCCACGATCAGCAGCAGCGGCGGGACGAGCGCAGTGACGACCTCGCGGCCGAGGTTCGCCCGTTCGCTCGCCGGAACCGGCGTCGCCGGGCAGCTTGCCGGGTCGGTGACCGCCTTCCAGACGATGTAGAGCAGATAGGCCGCGACCAGCATCAGCCCGGGGATGAACGCGCCCGCGAACAGATCCCCCACCGAAACCGCGGTAGGCGCGAAGTTGCCCTTCTGCATCTGCACCTGGGCGTTGATGCCGGCGATCATGTCACCCATGAAGATCAGCACCGTCGACGGCGGGATGATCTGGCCGAGCGTGCCGGCCGCGCAGATCGTCCCCGAGGCGAGCCGCGGCGAATAGCCCGAGCGCAGCATCGCCGGCAACGAGATCAGTCCCATCGTCACGACGGTCGCGCCGACCACCCCGGTCGAGGCCGCCAGCATCGCCCCCACGACCACCACCGAGATGCCGAGGCCCCCGCGCAGGTTGCCGAACAGCTTGCCCATCGTCAGCAGCAGCCGCTCGGCGATCCCCGACCGCTCCAGCGTCACCCCCATGAAGATGAACAGCGGCACCGCCACCAGCACCTCGTTGGTCATGTAGCCGATGTAGCGCCCGGCCAGCGCGCCGAGGTTCGAGGGGTCGAACACCCCCAGCCAGATCCCCGCGAGGCCGAACAGGAGCGAGGTCCCCGCAAGGGTGAAGGCCACCGGGAAGCCGATCATCAGCATCCCGATCACGCCGAAGAACATCAGGCCGGCGAGGATCTCGCCGATGAGCACCGGATCCACCACCGTCACTCCTGCTCGTACCTGTAGCGGAAGTCCTCCGGGACGAGGTCGCTGCGTCCGCCGAGGATCAGCACCGAGCGGATCGCCATCGCGATGCCCTGCAGCGCCAGCAGCGCCGCGAAGCCGAGGATGAAGCTGCGCAGCACGAACAGACCCGGCATGCCACCGACGTTCGCCGAGGGCTCAAGGCGCGCCCATGAGCGCGCCACGTTCGGCCAGGAATAGGTCCAGACGATATAGGCGAAGGGAAGCAGGAACACGACCACGCCGATCAGGTCCAGGAACGCCTTGCGCCGCAGGCTGGCGGGCCGGAAGAAGATGTCCACCCGCACATGGTCGTTGCGGTAGAGCGCATAGCCTGCCACCGCCGTGAACATCGCCCCGTTCAGCCAGACATAGAGGTCCTGCATCCACAGCCGCGTGTTGGCGAAGAAGTAGCGTTCCACCACCACCCAGAAACAGACGATCACGATCGCCGGGGCAAGCCAGGCGAAGACGTTGCCGACCAGGCGGTTGAGCGCGTTCACGGCGCGCATGACGAGGGCAAGGGGTGCCACGGGGCGTCCTCTCCTGTTGCGACGGGCCCGTTCTGTCCGCCCCCCGGTCCTGCGCGGGCCCCGGCCGGAGGCAGGGCCTCTATGCCGCCACCGCTGCCGGCGGGTCAACGGTCTTCGGACGGGCGCCTGCGGCCCCGGCCCCGCGTGCGGCCCGCCGGCCCTCGGCCGGGCACGGGCAGCCCGGTTCGCGGGCCGCCGGCCGGCGGGTCAGCCGCGCGACTGGCGAAGGTCGGGCAGGGTGATGCGCGCCACCTGTTCGGCGATGGGGTCCACCGACAGGGGATGGGTCTCGGCGGAATGCGCCTGAAGCGGGCCGATGTCGCGCCACGCCCCGCCCTTGTAGATCTCCAGCGCCGCGAAGCGCGACTTGTAGCCCATCTTGCGGCTGCCCGGAACCCAGTAGCCGAGGTAGACATAGGGCAGGCCCGCCTCGCGGGCCAGCGCCACATGGTCCAGGATCACGTAGGTGCCCAGGCTGTCCTCGGCCAGGTCGGGATCGTAGAAGGAATAGACCATCGACAGCCCGTCATCCAGCACGTCGGTCAGGCACACCGCCGCCAGCCTGCGCTGGCGCCGCCCGGTCGCGGGCGGGTCGCTGTACTCGATCACGCGCGACCGGATCGGCGTCTCCTCGATCATCGCCGCGAACTCGAAGATGTCCATGTCGGCCATGCCGCCGTCGGCGTGCCGGCTGTCGAGGTAGCGGCGGAACAGCGCGTACTGCTCCTCGGTTGCCCAGGGCGAGGTCGCCTCGCGGCGCAGGTGCCCGTTGCGCCGCAGCGTCCGGCGCTGCCCGCGCGAGGGCTCGAAGTCGGCGACACGGATGCGCGCCGACAGGCAGGCCGAGCAATCCGAGCAGGAGGGGCGGTAGAGCACGTTCTGCGACCGCCGGAAGCCCTGCTTGGACAGCGCGTCGTTCAGCCGTTCGGCATGGTCGCCCTGCAGCGCGGTAAAGAGCTTCCGCTCCATGCGCCCCTCCAGATAGGGGCATGGCTGCGGTGCCGTCACGTAGAACTGCGGCGCGAGCGGAAGGGTGTGGCGCATGCCTGTGCTGCGGTGTGCGGGGCCCGGGACGCAAGGCTAGCAAGCCTTTCGCCTGCCGCCAAGGGGGGTTGGGTCGGGCCGTTGCGTCGCCGCGTCAGGCGGCCGCGGCCCGGTTGATCGCGGTGGTGCCGAGCAGCATGTCGCCCAGGCCCTGCCCGCGCGCCGAGGTCGCCATCATCACCGCCGAGACGAGCTGCAGGGGCGCGATCGCGCAGGCCAGCGTGAACAGCAGCGTGTGGGCCAGCGCCGTGCCGCCGTCGAACCGCCGCCCGCCCCGGTCGCGGAACTCGATCGCCATCAGCCGCATGCCCGGCGTGGCCGAGGCGCCGGCGATGGTGACCAGGCGGTAGGCAAATCCCAGCACCAGGAACATGACCGGCAGGAAGAAGATCCCGATGAAGACGGTGAAGGGCAGGGCAACAAGGACCAGCACGCCGATCGCCAGGGCGTCGATCAGCCAGGCGAGCAGGCGCTTGGCAGGAACGCCGGCATAGAAGGCGGCCTGGAGTTCGGGGTCGGGCAGGCCGGGAAGGCCGGGTGGGGTGCGCTCGATGGGCATGGGGGGCTCGCCGGGGTGGGGCAGGGGGCTCCGGAACGTGACGTGCCGGCCCCCTGCGTGCAGGGGGCCGGCGGAAGGCGGGGGTCAGACGGTTTCGCCTGTCCGCTCGTCCCGGCGCTCGCCCGAGCGCTCGGCGGCGGCGCGGCGGGCGCGCTCGTCCATGAACTGGTCGAACTCGGACTTGTCCTTGGCCTCGCGCAGGCGCTGCAGGAAGGCCTCGAAGGCGGCCTGCTCCTCCTCCAGCCGGCGCAGCGTCTCGGCCTTGTAGGAGTCGAAGGCGGTGTTGCCGGACGACTTGAAGCCGTGGGTGCGGCCCCAGGCGTGGCGGCAGGACTTTCTGAACATGCGCTTGCTCCAGATCAGATAGGCCAGAAGGGCAAGGCCGATCGGCCAGAAGACGACGAAGCCGATCACCGTGGCCACGATCCAGGCGGGCTTGCCGCGCTCGTCAAGCCAGGCTTCGGCCTGTCCGGGCCACGAGGCGATGGACGTCATGGGCGGGTCTCCTTTCTCTATACCCCGGCTCGGCGGGGGGCGCCACGATGTGAACTCGCTTCACATCACCCATGTGGGCCACACCCCCGGTGCCTTCAAGAGCAGATGTAAAGTTTCTTCACATCCGCCGCGGCCCACCCGCACCGGCCCCCCGGCGGGGGCTCAGGCCGTGAAGGCGCCGGGCACCGCCGCGGTGATGCGCCGCAGATCGGCCGGGGCGATGGCGAAGATGTGGAAGGGCGTGCCCGCCGCCGCCCAGACGACGGCGAAGTCGTCCAGCCTGGGATCGAGGAAGGTGCGCGGCGCGCGCAGGTGCCCGACCGGCGCCACCCCGCCGATGACGAACCCTGTCTCGGCCCGCACCAGCGCCGCATCGGCCTTGCCCAGGGGCTCGCCGGCCAGCAGCGCGGCGCGCCCGGGGTCGACCCGGTTGCCGCCGGCGGTCAGGAACAGCACGACATGGCCCGACCGCTCGCCGCGGAAGACGATCGACTTGACGATCTGGTCCAGCTCGCAGCCCGCCGCCGCTGCCGCCTGCACGGCCGTGCGCGTCTCGGAGGCCATCTCGAGGATGCGAGTCTCCAGCCCCGCGGCGGCCAGCGCCGCCGCCACCCGCGCCACGCTCCTGCTCATTCGACCCTGCCTCCCGTCCCCGGCCGCCCTGGCCGGCGGCCTACACGATTCCGCCGCCCCCCGCACCCCCCTGCCGGGGGCGTTGACCCCGCCCGGGGCAGCCGCCATGGTCGGCCCATGCACGCCCCCTTCGCCGCCCGCCTGACGAGCGCGCCCATCCCCTTCGACGCCGACCGCGGCGCCGAGGCGGTCGCCGCCCTGCCGGGGCTCGATGCCGCGCTGGTCCCGCTCGTCGCCGGGGCGGGCGGCTGCAGCCCCTTCCTGGCGGGGCTGGTCCGGCAGGAGGCAGGCTGGCTCGCCCCCGCGCTCGCGGGCGCGCCCGAGGAGGCCCTGGCAGCCGCGCTCGCCGCCGTACCGGCGGCCGCGGCAGGGGCCGAGCCGGTGGCCGCGGCGCTGCGGCAGGCGCGGCGGCGCACCGCGCTGATCGTGGCTCTTGCCGACCTCGGCGGTGTTTGGCCGCTCGAGACCGTCACCGCCGCGCTGACCCGGCTGGCCGACCTTGCCGTCGCCCGCGCGCTCGAGGCCGCTCTGGCCGAGGAACTGCGCCGCGGCCGCATCCCCGGCCAGGGCCCGGGCGATGCCGGCACCGGCGCCGGCATGGTCGTCATCGCCATGGGCAAGATGGGCGCCGGCGAGCTTAACTACTCCTCCGACATCGACCTCGTCTGCCTCTACGACGAGACCCACTTCGACCCCGCCGACCTGCATGCGGCACGGGCGGGCTTCCTGCGCGTGACACGGCGGATGTGCGCGCTCCTGTCGGACCTGACGGCCGACGGCTACGTCTTCCGCACCGACCTGCGGCTGCGCCCCGACGCCGCCGTTACGCCGGTCTGCCTGTCGACGGAGGCCGCCGAGCGCTACTACGAGGCCGAGGGACGCACCTGGGAGCGCGCCGCCTACATCAAGGCCCGCCCCTGCGCTGGCGACATCGCTGCCGGCGAGCGCTTCCTCGCCGCGCTGACGCCCTTCGTCTGGCGCCGGCACCTCGACTTCGCGGCCATCCAGGACGCCCACGACATGCGCCTGCGCATCCGCGCCCACCGCGGCCTGCACGGGCCGGTGACGGTCGAGGGCCACGACCTGAAGCTCGGCGCCGGCGGCATCCGCGAGATCGAGTTCTTCACCCAGACCCGCCAGCTGATCGCCGGCGGCCGCGACCCCGGCCTGCGGGTGCGCGGCACCGTCGAGGGGCTGGCGCGATTGGCCGCGCGCGGCTGGGTGCCCGCGGAGGTCGCCACCCGGCTGACCGACAACTACCGCGCCCACCGCTCGCTCGAGCACCGGCTGCAGATGGTCAACGACGCCCAGACCCACGCCATGCCGGCCACCGCCGAGGGGGTGGCGCGGATCGCCCGACTGGCCGGCGAGGCCGACACCGCCGCTTTCCGCGCCGCCCTCGCGCGCCGGCTGGACGAGGTCGCCGCGCTGACCGAGGGCTTCTTCGCCCCCGGCGCGGCGGCCGAGGGGCCGGCGCTGTCGCCGGCGGCACGGGCGGTCGTCGACCGCTGGCCGTCCTACCCCGCGCTGCGCACCGAGCGTGCGCGCACCCTCTTCCGCCGCATCCGCCCGGCGCTCCTGTCGCGCCTCCACCGCGCCGCCGACCCGCAGGCCGCGCTGGCCGCCTTCGACAGCTTCCTCGCCGGGCTGCCGGCGGGGGTGCAGCTGTTCGCGCTGTTCGACGCCAACCCCCAGCTTGTCGACCTGATCGCCGACATCGCGGCGACCGCCCCGGGGCTCGCGCGCTACCTTGCCCACAACGCCGGGGTGCTGGATGCGGTGATCGGCGGCGACTTCTTCGCGCCATGGCCGGGGGCAGGGTCGCTGCGCGCGTCGCTGGACGCGCGGCTGGCGACGGTGGCCGACTACGAGCGCAAGCTCGACGCCGCCCGGCTCTGGGCCAGGGAATGGCATTTCCGTATCGGCGTCCACCACCTGCGCGGGCTTGTCGACGCCGTCGAGGCCGCCGCGCAGTATGCCGACCTCGCCGAGGCCTGCCTCGCCGCGCTCTGGGCACCCTGCGCCGAAGAGTTCGCCCGCCGCCACGGCCCGCCGCCGGGGCGTGGGGCAATGGTGCTGGGAATGGGTTCGCTCGGCGCCCGCCGGCTGAATGCCGCCTCCGACGTCGACCTGATCGTGATCTACGACCCCGCCGGTGCCGAGGCCTCCCGGGGCCCGCGGCCGCTGGCTTCCACCGCCTACTACGCCCGGCTGACCAAGGCCTTCGTCACCGCGCTGGCGGCGCCGATGGCGGCGGGGCGGCTTTATGCGGTGGACATGCGGCTGCGCCCCTCGGGCCGGCAGGGGCCGGTCGCCACCGCGCTCGCCGCCTTCCGCCACTACCAGGAGCACGAGGCCTGGACCTGGGAGCATCTGGCCCTGACCCGCGCCCGCCCGGTGGCCGGCGACCCCGCGCTCGGCGCCGAGGTCGAGGGGTTCCGCCGGGCGCTGCTGCGCGCCAAGGCTGGCCGGCGCGAGATCCTGCCCGACGTGGCCGAGATGCGGGCCCGCCTGCATGCCGCCAAGCCCCCCGAGGGACCGTGGGATGTCAGGTCCGGCCCCGGCCGGATGCAGGACATCGAGCTTGTCGCCCAAGCCGGGGCGCTCTTCGCCGGCTCGGCCGAGCGCGGGGTGGAAGGCCAGCTTGCCGCCGGCGTCCGGGCGGGGTTGATCGGGCGCGACGACGGCGCCGCGCTCGCCTCGGCCAGCCGCCTCTACTGGCGGCTGCATGCCGGTGCGCGGCTGCTGACCGACCGGCCGCTGGCGCTGGACGATGTCGGTGCAGGTGCCACGGCCTTCCTGCTGCGCGAGACCGGGGCCGGGACGGTCGCCGGGCTGGCCGACCGGCTGGCGGCGCATGTGGCCGCCACCGAGGCCGCGGTGGCGCGGCTGCTTGCGGCACCCGGCTCATCGGAAGCACTCGGTGAAGGCGCCGCGGCGACGGCGGCAACGGGGGGCACGGCGCCATGACGCAGGACGCATCCGACCCCAAGGGCCTCGTCCGCGAGGCCTATGCGATCCCCGGCATCGGTGCGTCCGAATGCCGCTCGATCCTCGTCGACTGGGCGCTCAGCCTGCCCGATGGTGCCGACGCCGCGGCGGCGGCGGCGGCGCTTCTGGCCCGCCACGGCGCCCGCGCCCCCGACCACCCGATGACCGCGGTGCTGGTCGCGGGGCTCGCCCCCCTGCCGCG
>JAHDXW010000054.1 GCA_023383015.1 Paracoccaceae bacterium | reverse complement strand
CAGCGTCCGGCCGCGCGCCCGTCCGGCCCAGCCCGCGCCGCCCCCGCCGTCACCCGCCCCGGTCCCCCAGCCCGCGCCCGCCCCGGCCCCCCAGCCCGCGCCGGCGCCAGAGCCCCCGCCCGCACCCTCGCCGGCCCCGGTCGCCGAGCCGCCGGCCGGCGACCCCGCCGCCGCGGCCATCGCCGATGCGGTCGCCGCAGCGCTTGCGGCCCCGGCGCCGGGTCCGGCGGCGGATTCCGGCGCGCTGACCACCAGCGAGGTCGAGGCGCTGCGCCTTGCCGTCGCGCAGTGCTGGCAGCTCGGCGCGGCCGCGGCCGAGCTCCTGGAGACGACGGTCGTCGTCGCCTTCTCGATGACCCCGGCCGGCGAGCCCGTGAACCTGCGCCTCGTTTCGGCCGACGGCGCCACCGAGGCCGCCAACCGGATCGCCTGGGAGCGCGCCCAGCGCGCCATCCTCTGCGCCCGCAACGTCGCCCTGCCGCCCGAGAAATACGACGCCTGGAGGGAGATCGAGATGGAGTTCAACCCCGAAGCCATGAGGATCCGGTGATGTCCCTCACCCGCCGCGGCGCGTTCGCCGCGCTCGGCGGCGGCCTGCTTGCCGCCGCGCTGCCCCGGACCCTGTCGGCCCAGTCCGCGCCCCCCCTGCGGATCACCATCACCGAGGGCGTGATGGCGCCGATGCCCTTCGCGGTCGCCGCCTTCCTGCCCGAGACCGCTGCCGCCGCCGAGCCGGCCGAGCGCATCGCCCGGGTCGTCGCCGCCGACCTCTCGGGCACCGGCCTCTTCCGCGAGATCGACCCGGCCGCGCATCGCGGCCTCGTCACCGGCTTCGAGGCGCCCGTCGAGCACGCCCGCTGGCGGGCGCTCGGGGTGCAGGCGCTGGTGACCGGGGCGGCGGCGGTGACGGGCGGCCGCGTCAGCGTCAAGTTCCGCCTGTGGGATGTGCTCACCGGCCAGGAGGTCGGGCAGGGGCTGCAGTTCTCCGGCGGCGCCGAGGCCTGGCGGCGGATGGCCCACAAGGTCGCCGACGCGGTCTATGCCCGGATCACCGGCGAGGGCGGCTATTTCGACAGTCGGGTGGTGTTCGTGGCCGAGAGCGGGCTGAAGAACGCCCGCCGCAAGCGGCTGGCACTGATGGATTACGACGGTGCCAGCCTGTCCTACCTCACCGACGCCAGCGCGCTGGTGCTGTCGCCGCGGTTCTCGCCGCAGGGCGACCGCATCCTCTATGTCTCCTACGAGCGCGGCTTCCCGCGGGTGGTGGTGATGGACCTGGCCACCGGCAGCCGCCGGGCGGTGGCCGAGCAGCCCGGCACGATGACCTTCGCACCCCGCTTCGCCCCCGACGGCAACACCATCCTCTTCGCGCTCGAGCAGGGCGGCAACAGCGAGGTGGTCAGCTTCGACCTCCGCAGCGGCACCCGCACGCGGCTGACCGAGCATCCCGCGATCGACACCGCCCCGGCCTTCGCTCCCGACGGTGCCACCGTCGTCTTCGAGAGCGACCGCTCGGGCACCCAGCAGCTCTACGTCACCGCCGCCGGCGGCGGCGAGCCACGGCGGATCAGCTTCGGCGAGGGCCGCTATGCCACTCCGGTGTGGTCGCCGCGCGGCGACCTCGTTGCCTTCACCAAGCAGCACCAGGGCCGTTTCCACATCGGCGTGATGCGCGCCGACGGCTCGGCCGAGCGGCTGCTGACCGCCTCCTTCCTCGAGGAGGGGCCAAGCTGGGCGCCGAACGGGCGGGTGATCATGTTCACCCGCGAGACCGCCGGCGAGGGTGGCGCGCCGGGGCTGTTCACGGTCGACATCACCGGCCGCAACCTGCGGCAGGTGCCGACCGAGACCTTCGCCTCCGACGCCTCCTGGGGGCCGCTGCTGGCCTGAGGCCAGCGCGTTCCCATGCGCGGCGGCTTCTGCTATCGTGACATGCTGAGCAGACAACCCATAAGGGACAGGCCATGGCCATCTTTCCGAAGGCACTTCTTCTCGTCGCCGCACTTGGGCTTGCGGCCTGCAACAACCCCGATCGCTACGCCGACGGCGACACCGGCGGCGGGGCGGGCTTCGACGGCGGCTGGGGCACCGGCAGCGACGGGATCGACAGCGCCCCGCTCGGCGACGTCAACAACCCCACCTCGCCGGCCTTCTTCCAGGCGCGGGTGGGCGACCGGGTGTTCTTCCTCGTCGACCAGTCGGTGCTGTCGGCCGAGGCGCGCGACACGCTGGTACTGCAGGCGCGCTGGCTGAACGAGAACCCCGCCTACGGCATCGTCATCGAGGGCCACGCCGACGAGCGCGGCACCCGCGAGTACAACCTCTCGCTCGGCGCCCGCCGCGCCAGCGCGGTGCAGGAGTTCCTGATCACTCAGGGCGTCGCGCCGGCGCGGCTGCGCACCGTCAGCTACGGCAAGGAGCGTCCGGTCGAGGTCTGCTCCGACGATCCGTGCTGGACCAAGAACCGCCGCGCGGTGACCGTGCTCACCCGTCCGGCCAGCAGCTAGGGCATGATCGGAACCGCCGGAACCAACCCCGCCCCTGCGCCCGGCCGCGCTGCGCCGGCCGGAGGGGCGGCGGGCGCGCCATCGCGGGGCCGGGCGTGCCCCGGGCGGGTCCGGCGCGCCCTGGCCGGGCTGCTGGCCGCGGCAATCCTTTCCGCCGCGCCGTTCGGAACGGCCGGCGCCGAGACGCTGGCCGACCTGCGCGCGGCGGTCGCCGCGCTCGCCGCCGAGGTTGCGACCCTCAGGACCGAGCTTGCCCCGGGCGGCGGGCAGGGCGCGGCGATCAGCGGCAGCGTGCTCGAGCGCGTGGCGCTGATCGAGGCCGAGCTTGCGCTGCTGACCGCACGGACCGAAGAGCTCGAGAACCGCGTCGCCGGGCTTGCCGCCGACCTTGGCGGACGGCTTTCCGCGCTGGAGGTCCGGCTTGCCGATCTGGCCGGCGCCGCCCCGGCCGGCAGGCCGGCCGGGGTCGCCGCCGATCCGCCGGACCCCTCCGCGCCGGCACCGGCACTCGCCGGACCCGCCGCACCCGCCGCGCCGGCACCGGCCGGGCCGCTGCTGGCGGCGTCCGAACAGGCCGATTTCGACGTCGCCCGCGCCGCCTACGACCGCGGTGAGCTGGCCGAGGCCGCCGGGCTTCTGGCCGCCTTCGCCGAGACCTACCCGGCCGGGCCGCTGACCCAGGAGGCGCTGGTGCTGCGCGGCGAGGCGCTGGCGGGCCTGGGCGAGCTGCGCGAGGCGGCGCGGGCGTTCCTGGCCGCCTTCACCGGCGCCCCCGACGGGCCGGCGGCCGACCGGGCGCTCCTGCGCCTGGGCGAAAGCCTCGCCGCACTCGGCCAGCGGGACGAGGCCTGCGTGATGCTGGGCGAGGTCGGCGCGCGCTTTCCCGCCAGCCCGTGGGCGGCCCCGGCGGCGGCGGCGCGGCAGGCGCTGGCGTGCCCCTGAGCGGGACGGCGGGCCAGGACGGTCCGGCTGCGGGCGAGGGGGTGCCCGCGGCGGCCCTGCTGGCGGCGCTGCCGCCCGGGGCGCGGGTCGGTGCGGCGGTCTCCGGCGGGGGGGATTCGCGCGCCCTCCTGCAGATGCTGGCCGAGACGGCGCCGGCGGCCGGCTGGTCGCTGGCCGCGGCGACCGTCGACCATGGCTTGCGCCCGCAGGCGGCCGTCGAGGCCGCGGCTGTCGCCGCCGCCTGTGCGGGGCTCGGCGTGGCCCACAGCATCCTGCGCTGGCAGCGGCCGGAGGGCCCCGGCAACCTGATGGAAGCGGCGCGGGCAGGGCGCTACCGCCTGCTGGCCGGCTGGGCAGCGGCCGCCGGGCTTTCCCATGTCGCGCTTGCCCACACCGCCGACGACCAGGCCGAGACGCTGCTGATGGGGCTGGCGCGCGCCGCCGGCATCGACGGCCTGGCCGGCATGCGCCCGCGATGGGAGGCGGGCGGCCTCGTCTGGGTGCGCCCCTGGCTCGCGGTGACGCGCGCGGAGCTGCGCGCCTTGCTCGTCCGCCGCGGCATCGCCTGGCACGAGGACCCGACCAACGATGACGCACGCTTTGCCCGCAGCCGCGCCCGCCGGGCGCTGGCCGCGCTCGCCCCGCTCGGTGCCGGCGTGCCGGCCCTCGCCCGCGCCGCGGCCAACCTTGCCCAGGCGCGCGCCGCCCTCGACGCCGCCGCGGCCGAGGCCGCGGGGCGCATCGCCGCCGAGACCGCCGGCGCGCTGGTCATCGACCGCGCCGGCCTGATGGCACTGCCCGCCGAGCTGCGGCGGCGGCTGATCGTCGCGGGGCTGCGCTGGATCGCGGGCCTGGCCCACCCCCCCCGCGCCGACGCGATCGACCGGTTCCTCGCGGCGGCGGCGGCGGGGCGGGGCGCCACCCTCGCCGGGGTGCGGCTTGTCCCTGCCGGGCCGGCGCTGCAGCTTCTGCGCGAGCCGCGGGCAGTGGCGGGTCTGCGCCTGCCCGCCGATGCAACCTGGGACGGGCGCTGGCGCCTCGCGGGGCCGCACCGGCCGGGGCTCGAGGTCGCCGCGCTGGGCGGCCCGGGGCTTGCCGCCTGCCCGGGCTGGCGCGACTGCGGGGCGCCGCGCGCGGCGCTCCTCGTCACCCCGGCTGTCTGGGAGGGCACGCGGCTGGTCGCGGCCCCGCTGGCCGGCCGGCCGGCGGGATGGCGTGCCCTGCCGCTGCCGCCCTTCGCCGCGTCGGTCCTTTCGCATTGAACCCCCGGCCGGCATGTCTATCTTAGACCAAACCGGCGCCCGCGGGCGCTGCTAGGAGGTTCCGCCTTGGGCAACTTGCGCAACGTCGCGTTCTGGGTCGTGCTGTTCCTGTTGATCCTGGCGCTGTTCAACCTGTTCAGCGGCGGCCAGACGTCGATCAGCGCGCGCACCATCAGCTATTCGGATTTCGTGGCGCGCGTCGACGCGGGCGAGGTCGCCTCGGTGACGCTCGACGGCGAGCGGGTCCTGATCCGCAGCCGCGACGGGCAGAGCTACGTCGCCATCAAGCCCGACGGGGTGGACGTGACCGAGCGGCTCTTGGCCAGCGACGTCCGGGTGGAGGCCAAGCCGCAGGAGCAGTCGGGCTTCTTCTCGATGCTGTCGCTGTGGTTGCCGTTCCTGGTGCTGATCGGCATCTGGATCTTCTTCATGAACCGGATGCAGGGCGGCGGGCGCGGCGGCGCCATGGGCTTCGGCAAGTCCAAGGCCAAGCTGCTGACCGAGAAACACGGCCGCGTGACCTTCGACGACGTCGCCGGCATCGACGAGGCCAAGGAGGAGCTCGAGGAGATCGTCGAGTTCCTGCGCAACCCCCAGAAGTTCTCGCGCCTCGGCGGCAAGATCCCGAAGGGCGCGCTGCTTGTCGGCCCGCCCGGCACCGGCAAGACGCTCCTTGCCCGCGCCATCGCCGGCGAGGCCGGGGTGCCGTTCTTCACCATCTCGGGCTCGGACTTCGTCGAGATGTTCGTCGGCGTCGGCGCGTCCCGCGTCCGCGACATGTTCGAGCAAGCCAAGAAGAACGCCCCCTGCATCGTCTTCATCGACGAGATCGACGCCGTCGGCCGCTCGCGCGGGGTCGGCTACGGCGGCGGCAACGACGAGCGCGAGCAGACGCTGAACCAGCTTCTGGTCGAGATGGACGGCTTCGAGGCCAACGAGGGCATCATCATCATCGCCGCCACCAACCGGCCCGACGTGCTGGACCCCGCGCTCCTGCGCCCCGGCCGCTTCGACCGCCAGATCCAGGTTCCGAACCCCGACATCAAGGGCCGCGAGAAGATCCTCTCGGTGCATGCCCGCAAGGTGCCGCTCGGACCCGACGTCGACCTCCGCATCATCGCCCGCGGCACGCCCGGCTTCTCGGGCGCCGACCTTGCCAACCTTGTCAACGAGGCGGCGCTGAGGGCGGCCCGCATCGGCCGGCGGATCGTCACCATGGACGATTTCGAGCACGCCAAGGACAAGGTGATGATGGGCGCCGAGCGCCGCTCGATGGTGATGTCCGAGGACGAGAAGCGGCTCACCGCCTATCACGAGGCCGGCCATGCCATCGTCGGGCTGAACGTGCCCCAGCACGACCCGATCCACAAGGCGACGATCATCCCGCGCGGCCGGGCGCTCGGCCTTGTCCTCAGCCTGCCCGAGCGCGACCAGCTGTCGGTGACGCTGACCAAGTTCAAGTCCAAGATCGCCATGGCCATGGGCGGCCGCGTGGCCGAGGAGTTGATCTTCGGCAAGGACAACGTCACCTCGGGGGCCGCCTCCGACATCCAGCAGGTGACGCGGATCGCCCGTGCGATGGTCACCCAGCTCGGCTTCTCCGAGAAGCTCGGCACCATCGACTACGCCAACGAGCAGCAGAGCTTCCTCGGCAGCTGGACGCAGGGCGTGAACGCCTCGCCCGAGACCCAGCGGCTGATCGACGCCGAGGTCCGGCGCATCGTCGACGAGGGCCACGAGACCGCCCAGCGCATCCTGACCGAGAGGATCGACGACCTGCACCGTCTCGCCCAGGGCCTGCTCGAATACGAGACCCTGACCGGGCCCGAGATCCGCAAGGTGATCAACGGCGACCCGCTCGACCGTGGCGACGATTCGGGCGAGGAGCCGCGCACCCCGCCCGGCGGCGCCAGCGTCATCGCGATCCCCAAGACCGCCAAGGGCCGCGGCAAGGAGGGCGGGCTCGAGCCGGAGCCGACCGCCTGAGGCGCGGCAGGCCGTGGCCGACTGGGATCCGGCCGCCTACGGGCGCTTTGCCGACCTCCGGCTGCGCCCCGCCCTTGATCTGCTGGCGCGGGTGCCGCCCGACCTGCCCGCGGGCGACGTCGTGGATCTCGGCTGCGGCAGCGGGGCGGCGGCGGCGGCGCTGGCCGCCCGCCTGCCGGGCCGCCGCCTGCTGGGCGTCGATGCATCGCCGGCGATGCTTGCCGGGGCCGGGGGCCACGACGCCACGGTTGCCGCCGACATCGCCGCCTGGCTGCCTGCGGCGCCGCCGGCGCTCCTCTTCTCCAACGCCGCGCTGCACTGGCTGGACGATCACGCCGCGCTGATGCCGCGGCTCGCCGGGTTCCTGCCGCCGGGCGGCGTGCTTGCCGTCCAGATGCCCCGGCAGGAGGACGCGCCCTCGCACGCGCTGATGCGCGCCGTCGCGGCCCGCCGCCTGCCCGGCCGGCACGGCGGCCTCGGCCGGGCCCCGCGCGTCGCCGCGCCCGAGGTCTACGCCCGCCTGCTCGCCCCGCTCGGCGCCCTCGACCTCTGGGAGACGGTCTATCTGCAACGGCTGCCGGCGGTCGCCGGCGCCCACCCGGTGCGCCGCTTCACCGAGGCGACGGCGCTGCGCCCCTGGCTCGAGCCGCTGACGCCGGCCGAGGCGACGGCCTTCGTCGCCGACTACGAGGCCGGCCTCGCCCGCGCCTATCCCGCCGAGGCCGACGGCAGCGTCCTCTTCCCCTTCCGCCGGCTGTTCTTCATCCTCCGCCGGCCGGCGGCCTGACCGCCCCCGCCCGGCGGCCGGTGCGGAACAGCCAGACGCCGAGCCCGGCTGCCACCACGCCCGCCGCCAGCAGCCCCGAGAGGTTGCCAAGCAGGTCGGCCAGCGCCGCGATGCGGTCGGCGAAGGCAAAGCCGAGGCCGACGTAGATCGCCACCCAGACCGCCTCGCCCGCCGCGTCGGCCAGCGTGAAGCGGCCCCAGCCCAGCCCCGCCGCCCCGGTCAGCAGGTTGACGTAGGGGCCCAGCGGGCTGACCAGCCAGCGGCTCAGGAAGACGGCCATCCCGCCCCGCCGGGCCACGAAGCCCTCGGCACGGGCCAGCGCCGCCGCGCTCGACGGCCGCCGGCGCAGCCGCTCGAGCAGCACCCGCCCGCCCGCCCGGCCGGCGCCGTAGCCCGTCTGGTCGCCGGCCAGCGCCCCGCCCCAGGCCGCCGCCGCCACCTGCCAGAGGACAAGGTCGCCGGCCGCCGCGAAGCCTCCGGCAGCGAGCATGATCAGCGAGGACGGCACCGGCAGCGCGAGGCAGGACAGGAAGGTGCCCGCCGCCACCAGCCAGATGCCCCAGACGGGGACGAGGGCCAGCAGCGCCTCGGTCACGGCGGCGGCCGGCCGTCCGTGCGGGCGGCGGCGATCACCGCCTCGACGGTGGCGATCACCTCGGCCAGCGGCCGGCCGCTCCGCTCGGCGATCTCGGCCAGCGTCGTCGGACGGGTGCCCGGCCCGCGCTGCAGCGCCAGCGCCGCAAGGATGTCGTCCAGCGACACCCGCCAGCTGCGCGCCACATAGCCCGGCGTCATCCAGCCCGCCACCGGCTGGTCGCGACGGGCGGGATCGGACCAGACGACCGCGACCACGACCAGCTTGACGGCGAAGAACAGCGTCGCCGCCACGGCAAGCAGGAAGGCGAGGAAGACGAGCCGGTGCTCGGCCCAGGCGCGCGCGATCCGCCCACGCATCAGCCGAGCGCCCGCATCGCCGCGGTCAGCCCCTCGAGCGTGAGCGGATACATCCGCTGCTCGAACAGCGCCCGGATCATCCCCACCGAGGGGATCTGCGGCCACAGCCGCTCCGGCACCGGGTTGATCCAGGCCGAGGCCGGCCAGGCCGCGCGCGCCCGCTCCAGCCACAGCCGGCCGGGCTCCGGGTTCCAGTGCTCGTTGGCGCCGCCGGGATGGGTGATCTCGTAGGGCGACATGGTGGCGTCGCCGACGAAGACGCATTTCCAGCCCGGCCCGTAGGTGCGCAGCAGCTCGGCCGTGGCGGTCTGGGCGTCCCACCGCCGCCGGTTCTCGCGCCAGACGCCCTCGTAGAGGCAGTTGTGGAAGTAGAACGCCTCGAGATGGCGGAACTCGGCGCGGGCGGCCGAAAAGAGCTCCTCCACCATCCGCACATGCGCGTCCATCGACCCGCCGATGTCGAGAAACAGCAGCAGCCGCACCGCGTTCCTGCGCTCGGGCCGGGTGCGCACGTCCAGCCAGCCCTGCTCGGCGGTGGCGCGGATCGTGCCCGGCAGGTCCAGCTCCTCGGCCGCGCCCTCGCGCGCGAACCGGCGCAGCCGGCGCAGCGCGAGCTTCATCGCTCGCGTCCCGATCTCGACCCGGTCGTCGAGGTCGCGGAACTCGCGCCGGTCCCACACCTTCACCGCCCGCTGGTGGCGGCTCTCGGTCTGGCCGATGCGCACCCCCTCGGGGTTGTAGCCCCAGGCGCCGAAGGGCGAGGTGCCGGCGGTGCCGACCCATTTCGAGCCGCCCTGGTGGCGGCCCTCCTGCTCGGCCAGCCGCTGGCGCAGGGTCTCCATCAGCTTCTCGAAGCCGCCGAGGGCGGCCACCGCCGCCCGCTCCTCGGCCGAGAGATGGCGCTCGGCCAGCTTGCGCAGCCAGTCCGCCGGAAGGTCGAGCGCCGCCAGCACCGCCTCCGGGGGAATCGCCTCGAGACCGCGGAAGCTTGCCGCGAAGGCGCGGTCGAAGCGGTCGAGGTGGCGCTCGTCCTTGACCATCGTGCAGCGGGCGAGGTGGTAGAAGGCCTCGACGTCCCAGGTCGCCAGCCCCCGGCCGACGCCGTCGAGGAAGGTCAGGAACTCGCGCAGCGTCACCGGCACCCCGTGCTCGCGCAGTGACGCGAAGAAGGGCAGGAACATCGCCTAGCGCCCCGCGAAGCGGCCGCGGGCGACCCCCACGGCCCGTTGCCGCCCGTGGCCGCGTGGCGGTGGGCGGCGGAGAGGTCGCACGCGCCCCGCCCCCGGCCTAGAGCAGCCGCTCGGCCAGGACGGTGGCGAACAGCCCCACCAGCCCGAACAGGATGCCGTAGGCCGCCGCGTACTGGGCGATGTCAAGTCCGTTGCCCTGCCGGCGGCGGGCCACGCCCGCCCCCCACAGCGCCCCTGTCAGCATGCCCGCCAGCACGATCATCCGCCCGCCTGCCTTGACCGCAGCCCGGCCAGCGCGTCGATCTCGGCCAGCCGCGCCCGCACCGCCTCGTCGGAGCCGAAGCCATAGCGCGCCCAGCCGAGCGAGTCGAGCCGCGCGGCGCGCGCCTCGGCCTGCCGGCCCAGCGCCTCGAGCGCGGCCGCCTTGATCATCATCAGCGTCGCCAGAAGGCCGGCGTTCTGCGCCTCGGCCGCCGCCCGCAGGTTGGCGTTGGCCAGTGCCAGCGCCCGCTCGTGCTGGCCGACGGCAAGGGCATGGGCGGCAAGCTGCATCTCGGCATGGGCGACGTGCGGCGCCGCCCCCGGCAGGCGGCGGAAGATGGCGGCCGCCTGCAGGAACGAGGCGAGCGCAAGCTCGGTGTCGCGCGCCGTCGAGATGCGCCCGAGCGCGAAATACGAAAACCCCGCCCGCGAATCCTGCCAGCCCCGCGACTGGGCGATCTGCACCGCTGCCCGCGCCGCCGTCCCGCGGTCGGAGGTGGTGCTGCGGGCTCCCAGCGCGGCCTCGATCGCATCCGACCAGGCGCGCGGGGTCTCGGCAAGGCCGGCCGGCAGCGGCCGGCCGCCCGCGCCGGCGGGGTTCTCGCGGGCCAGAAGCGCAGGCAGCCGCGCCGCGACCTCGGCCTCGCCCATGCCCGAGGCAAGCTCGGGCGCATAGATCAGCCGCAGCACCAGCATGTCGAAGCCGGTCAGCACGGCATGGAAGTTGTCGTCGTTGAAGATGCTGTCGGGCAGCCGGTAGAGGTCGTTCAGCGGCCCCAGCGCCTGCGCCACCTCCTCGTGCAGGCAGTCGCGCACGTCCTGCGGGGTGGCGTCGGAGGGAATGAAGACCGCCGCGCGCTCGCGCCGCTCCAGCCGCGCCCAGTCGATCCGGTCGGTGCCGCGGACGGCAAGGAACTCCTCGAAGGACGACACCGCCGGCACGACATAGCAGGCCGCCTGCGGCACCGCCGCCTGCATCCGCCGGCGCGGCAGGAACTCCACCGTGATCGCCGCCGGCTGCCCCGGCCGGGCGGCGGTGACCTCGATCCCCGCCTCGGCGCGCAGCCGGCCGAGGAGGTCGGCCAGGTCCGCGGCCGCCAGCGGCGGCACCGCCCCGGCCAGCCCCACCGTCACCGGCCCCTCGAAGCGCGTCAGCCGCGCAAGCCGCCGGCCGCTCTCGAGGCGGAAGGCAAGCTCGATCACGTCCTGCGCGATCTCGGCGTTGCTGCGGGCGGGCGGCGGGGCGGGGCGGGGGGCAAAGCGCCGCGCCGCCGGCAGCGGCTCGGGCAGGGCGGCCAGCGGCGGCGGCGCCGCCGCGGTCACCTGCGGGCCGGGTGCGCAGCCGGCCAGCGCCAGCACGCCCACGGCCAGCGCCGCCAGCGCCCGGACGCCGTCGCGCCGCGCCGTCCCGGCGCGGCAGGGGGCGGGGAAGGGGGTGCTCACGCCCGCACGTAGCGCACGAAGGGGGTCAGCCGGGCAACCCGGTCGTACAGCGCCCGCGCCCGGGTGTTGTTCTCCTGCGTCAGCCAGTAGACGCCCGGCGCGCCGGCGGCATCGGCGGCCGCGCAAACCGCCCCGATCAGTGCCCGCCCCACGCCGCCGCCGCGCGCCGCCTCGTCCACGAACAGATCCTGCAGGTAGCAGGCCCGGTCGATCCGCCAGCAGTGCAGGTGGTAGAGCCAGTGCACCAGCCCGACCGGCCGGCCGCCCTGCCAGGCGATCAGCCCGAACGGCCCGTCCGGCCCGGGCGCCAGAAGCCGCGCGAAGGTGGCGTCATGCACCGCGCCGGGCAGCCGGGTGTCGTAGAAGGCAAGGTAGCGCGACCAGAGATCCTCCCACGCCGCGCGGTCGGCGGCGGCAGGCGCTCGCAGGTCGGGCGCGTCGGTCATGATGCCTCACATGCGGGGCCCTGTGCCCGCCCGCCCACTATGCACGCACCGCGCCGCCCGCCGCAAGGCGGGCCCGACCCGCGCCGCCGGCTCCGCCATCAGCCCTGCCGCGGCCGCAGCCCCAGCCAGATCAGCGCCCCGCCGGCCAGCACCAGGAACGGCACCATGGCCAGATTCACCGCCGACCACCCCGCCTGCACCGACCCGCCCAGGCAGTTCATCAGCCCGCCCGAGGACAGCGATGCAAGCGTCACCCCCCCGAACACGATCAGGTCGTTCATCCCCTGCAGCCGGCCGCGCTCCTCGGGGTCGTGGGCGCCTGCCAGCATCGCCGTGGCGCCGATGAAGCCGAAGTTCCAGCCGACGCCGAGCAGCACCAGCGCGCCGAAGAAATGCGCCAGCGTCACCCCCGACAGCGCCACCGCCCCCGCCCCGGCCAGGATCACCAGCCCCGTGCCCATGATCCGCCGGGTTCCGAACCGGGCGATCAGGTGGCCGGTGAAGAACGAGGGGACGTACATCGCCAGCACATGCGCCGTGACCACGTTCGCCGCATCCCCGGTCGCGAAGCCGCAGCCGACCACCGCCAGCGGCGAGGAGGTCATCACCAGGTTCATCAGCGCGTAGGAGACGGTGGCGCAGATGATCGCCACCGCGATCGCCGGGCTGCGCAGCATCTCGCCCCGGCTGCGCCCGCGCGGGGCGCCGGCGGCCGGCGCTGCCGGGCGGGGGATGTCGAGGAAGGCAAACAGCGGCGCGCCGGCCAGGTTCAGCACCACCACCGCCAGATACGTGCCGACAAAGGGGATCACCAGCGCATCGGCCGTGACCTTGACAAGCTGCGGCCCGACGATCGCCGACAGAAGGCCCCCCGCCATCACCCAGGAGATCGCCTTGGGCCTGAACGCGGGGCTGGCCGTGTCGGCCGCGGCGAAGCGGTAGAATCCGTGCGCCGACATGTAGATGCCGGTGCAGAACGCGCCGGCGAGGAAGACCGGGAACGAGCCCCAGAACAGCCCCGCCGCCCCGATCGCCCCGCCCGCCGCCCCCCCGAGCGTGCCGACCAGGAACCCCGCCCGCCGGCCGTGGACCTGCATCAGCGCCGACAGCGGCGTCGCCGCCAGCATCGAGCCCAGCACCATCAGCGACACCGGCAGCGTCGCCCAGCAGGGGTTGGAGGCAAGCGCCTGCCCCGACAGCCCGGCGACGACGATCACCATCGGCAGCTGCGCCCCGAGCAGCGCCTGCGAGGCGACGAGCACGGCGACATTGCGCATCGCGCGCCCGTCGGCGGCGGCGGCGGTGGCGGGGTCGGGGGCACGCGCGGTCATGGCGCCTGCCTACTCCCGCCCGCGGGCGAGCGGAAGGGCGGCCGCTCGCATTCGCCGCCGTCCCGGTCTATTCAGGTTGTCGCAGGGTCCGGCGGGAGGGTGGCACCATGGTCGGGCGGATCATCAAGACCCAGGCCTGCCTGGCCGAGGGCGCGGCCTGGCTCGCCCGCGCCGAACCGCGCTTCGCCGCCGCGCTCGCCGCCACCGGGCCACTGCCGCTGCGCCGCCGCGAGGACGGCTTTGCCTCCCTGCTCGGGGCAATCGTCAGCCAGCAGGTCTCCACTGCCGCGGCCCGCGCGATGTGGGCCCGGCTCGAGGCCGGCGGCCTCGTCGCCCCCGGCGAAATCCTCGCCGCACCCGAGGAGGCGCTGCGCGCCGCCGGCCTGTCGCGACAGAAGGTGCGCTATGCCCGCGCGCTGGCGGCGGCCGGCATCGACTTCGCCGCGCTGCGCGAGGCCCCCGACGAGGCGGTCGTCGCCACCCTCGTCGCCCTGCCCGGCATCGGCCGCTGGACGGCCGAGATCTATGCCATGTTCTCGCTCGGCCGCGCCGATGTCTTCGCCCCGGCCGACCTCGCCCTGCAGGAGGCGGCGCGGATGCTCTTCGAGCTGCCCGACCGCCCGCGCGAGGCGGCACTGCGGGCGATGGCGGCGGGCTGGTCGCCGTGGCGGGCGGTTGCGGCCAACCTGCTCTGGGCCTACTACCGCGTCGCCAGGGGGCGGGAGGGTGTAGCCTAATGCGGAAGTCAAGCGGCAGTTTTGAAGTTTTCCGTGAAGGGC
>JAHDXW010000053.1 GCA_023383015.1 Paracoccaceae bacterium | reverse complement strand
GGCCAGCTGCCGCGCGGCCGAAAGGTGGCGCGCCGACAGGGCGGCGGCGTCCTCGGTGGCGGCGGCGAGCGCGGCCTCCCCGGCATCGAGGCCGACCGCCGCCGCCCGGGCGGCCGCTGCCGCGGTGGCCAGCCGGCCCTCCTGGCCGTCGGCCGCCCGCTCCAGCCGCCCGGCCTCCTCGGCGAGCCGCGCCATGGTCTCGTCGGCGTCGCGGCAGAGCGCCTCCTCGCGCGCGAGGTCGGCTTCGATCTGAGCCAGCCGAGCCGCCGCCGCCCGCGATTCCCCGGCGGCGCGGGCAGCCTCGGCGGCAAGCCCCGCCTCCTCGGCGGCGAGCCGGGCGACGACGGCGGCGGCGATCGCAGCCTCCTCGCGCAGGGGCGGCAGCCCAGCCTCAGCGGACTCGCGCTCGCGCGTCGCGGCCAGCGCCGCGGCCTCGGCCCGGGCCACCGCCCGCAGCGCCGCGGCGAGGCCGGCCTCGGCGGTCGCCCGCGCCGCCTCGGCCGCGTGCCAGCGGGCGAGCAGGAGGCGGCCCTCGGCCGCGCGCAGCGCCGCACCGATCTCGCGGTAGCGCGCCGCCGCCTTCGCCTGCCGGACCAGCTGGACCAGCTGGGCCTTCAGCGCCTCGATGACATCGGCGACGCGGGCGAGGTTGGCCTCGGTCGCCACCAGCCGCAGCTCGGCCTCGTGCCGGCGGGCGTAGAGGCCGGCGATGCCGGCCGCATCCTCGAGAACGCGGCGGCGGGCCCGGGGCCGGGCGGCAACCAGTTCGGCCACCTGCCCCTGGCGGACCAGCGAGGGCGAGCCGGCGCCACTGCCGGCGTCGGCAAACAGCACCGCCACGTCGCGCGCCCGCACCTCGCGGCCGTTCGCGCGGTAGGTCGAGCCGCCGTCGCGGGTGATCCGCCGCGCGATCTCGAGCCGGTCGGCGTCGTTGAAGCCCGCCGGCGCACGCCGCTCGGCGTTGTCGATCACCAGCGCCGCCTCGGCGAAGGCGCGCGCCGGCCGGCCGGCGGCGCCGGCGAAGATGACATCCTCCATTCCCTCGCCGCGCATCACGGTGGGACGCGATTCGCCCATCACCCAGCGCAGCGCCTCGACAAGGTTCGACTTGCCGCAGCCGTTCGGTCCCACGACCCCGGTCAGCCCGTCCGCGATGACAAGCTCCGTGGGGTCCACGAAGCTCTTGAATCCGTTCAGACGAAGGCGGGTGAAGCGCAAGGCGGGCGGGCTCCGGCGGGGCGGGGCGGCGACGCCATGGTCGCCCTCCGGGGCGTCCCTGTCAACCGCCCTTTCCCCGATCTTGCGACCGCGCCGCCCGCGGCCGCAACATCTGGCAGGGGCTTGACGCGGTCGCCCCGGCGCGGCCTTCTGCCGGCGCCGCAAGGGGGGCCCATGGCGCCGACCGTCGCCCATGCCGATCCGCTGTCGCCCGAGGGCCGGGCGCTGGTCGCCGAAAGCCAGGCGGCGCTGGAGGCGGTCTATCCGCCCGAGGACATCTTCAGCTTCACCGCCGCGGAGCTGGCGCGGCCGGACACGGTCTTTCTGGTCGCGCGCACGGGAACCGCCGATGGCGGACCGGCGGCGGGCTGCGTGGCACTGGTCGACTGCGGGGGCTATGGCGAGGTCAAGCGCCTCTACGTCCGCCCCGCCGCCCGCGGGACAGGGGCGGGGCGGGCGCTGATGGGCGCGCTGGAGGCCGCGGCGATGGCGGCGGGCCTTGCCGCGGTGCGGCTCGAGACCGGCGGGCGGCTGGCAGCGGCGCTGGCGCTCTACCGCCGGTCGGGCTACCGGCCGCGCGGCCCCTTCGGCACCTACCGCGCGCATCCGGCGAGCCTTTTCATGGAGAAGAATCTCTCGCCCCTGCCCCGCCGGCTGGCCGCCGGCGCCGACGGGCTGCCGGCGGTCCTGGCACTGATGCAGGCGGCCTTCGCCGGGCATGCCGGGCGAATCGACCCGCCGTCGGCGGTGGCAGCCATGGATCTTGCGGGGCTGGCTGCCGCGGCGTCCTCGGGCGAGCTCTGGGTGCTCGGCGAGGACGGCGCGCCGGTGGCTGCGGCGCTTCTGACGCCGGCCGGCGGCGCAATGCGGATCGGCCGCCTTGCGGTCGCGGCGGGGTGGCGGCGGCGCGGCCTTGCCCGCAAGCTGGTGGCGGTGGCCGAGGCGCGGGCCCGGGCGCTGGGCCTGCCGGCCCTTGAGGCGCAGGCGCGCGTCGAGCTTGAGGAGAACCACGCCGCCCTTGCCGCGCTGGGGTTTGCGCGCGTCGGGGCAGGCGCCCATCCCGGCCATTCGCGCGCGACCTTCCTGACCTTCCGCAAGCCGGTCTGAGCGGCCCGGCGCGGCCGCCCCGGGGCCAGGTTGCCGTGGGGGGCGGGACAGTCTGCCGCATTCCCGCCGCGGCGCCGCACAATCATACATATTCCCAATTATGAATTTACAGGAGGCCGCCATGGCTGCACCCGCACGACCCGCCGACAGCTACGCCCCCCTTTACTTCCTCGCCTCGGTCGGCGCGGGGGGGCTGACGGTGTCGTTCTTCATGTGGCTGATGTTCTGGATCCCCCATCCAGGCAGAACGGTGCCGGTCTTCGAGGACATCGCCGCCGCCTTCGCCACCGGCGGCCCGCTGGTGCAGGGCATGATCGTGCTGGCGCTGGCCGGCATCGCCGTGACCGGCGCGATGAACCTGCGCGCGCTCGGCTGGAACCTTGCCCGGCTGGCGGCGTGGCGGCACGGCGAGGGCCATGCGCGGCTGCGCGCCTCGAACGCCGAGACCCAGCTTCTGGCCCTTCCGCTCGCCCTGGCGATGAGCGTCAACGTCAGCTTCATCCTCGGTCTCGTCTTCGTGCCGGGGCTCTGGGGCGTGGTCGAGTACCTCTTCCCGCCGGCCATGCTGGCCTTCCTTGCGATCGGCACGCTCGCGCTGCGCCAGATCGGCGCCTTCCTCGGGCGGGTGCTCACCACCCGCGGCTTCAACTGCACGGCCAACAACTCCTTCGCGCAGGTCCTGCCGGCCTTCGCGCTGGCCATGACCGGGGTGGGGCTGTCGGCGCCCGCGGCAATGTCGGCGAACACCGCGGTCGTCGGGGCGTCGGTGGTGCTGTCGAGCTTCTTCCTGGTCGGTGCGATCCTGATCGCGGCGGCGGCGCTGGTGCTTGGCCTGCGGTCGCTGATGGAGAACGGCGCCAGCATCGAGACCGCGCCGACGCTGACCATCTTCGTGCCGCTCCTGACCGTGCTGGGCATCCTGATGCTGCGCCAGACCCACGGCCTGAGCACCCATTTCGACGTCGCCGACGGCGGCGCCGAGCGCCTGGTGTTCCTGTCGCGGATGCTGTCGGCGCAGGTGCTGTTCCTGCTTTTCGGCGCGGCGGTGATGGCGCGGCTGGGCTATGCGTCGCGCTTCCTGTTCGGCGGGGAGGCCTCGGCGGGCTCCTACGCGCTGGTCTGCCCGGGGGTCGCGCTGTCGGTGATGGTGCACTTCTGGCTGAACAAGGGGCTGGTGGACGCCGGCGTGGTGGCGAAGTTCTCGGCCGCCTACTGGACGGTCTCGGCCGTGGCGGTGGCGATCCAGATCGCGACCATCGGGCTGGTGGTGCTGCTGAACCGCAAGCACTTCGGCCGGCCGCGGCCTGTGCCGGCGGTGCCCGCCGCCTGAGCGGCGGGCCGCACCGGGCCCCCGGGCATCGGGGGGGGCGGGTCCGGCGGGCCCGCCCCCCGGCCTGCGGCAACGCGTCCCGTCGCCGATGCCCGAGCGTTTCGCCAGGATGCTCTCCAGCCAGCCGCAGGCACTGCCCGCAGCCGCCAGGCCATCCCCCCGAAACCGCTTCCTGCACGGAGCCTGACATGCGCCCTGCCCTGCCTGCCGCCCTCGCCGCGGCACTGGCCGCCCTTCCCGCGGCCGCCTTCGAGATGACCTACGAGCTCTTCGAGGCGGCCGTGCCGCATCTCGACCTCGAGGACTGCCCCGCCGCGCTGTCAGGGCCCGACCGGTTCTGCCGGCTGGCGATCGGCCATGACGCGATGCATGTCTTCGCCTTCGCGGTCGAGGGGGCGCAGCCGCTCGTGGGCGTGGAAAGCTTTGCCGTCGGCAGCTACACGCTGACACTGGGCGAGTAGCCGGCCGGCGGTCCGCCGGGCCCCGGCAGCGGGCCCGGCGGGTCGGTTTCCATCCGGCCGGATTTGGCACTAGGCTCCGGCGGCCCTCTCGCCGCCGGAGATGCCATGATCCCCGCCCTCGCCATCCTTCTCCTCGCCCAGCTTGCCGGCGAGACGCTCGTGCGTGCGCTGTCGCTGCCGCTGCCCGGCCCGGTGGCCGGGCTGGTCCTGCTCACCCTCGTCTTCCTTGCCCGGCCGCGGCTGGCCGAGGCGGTGCGGCCGGTGGCGCAGGCGATCCTTGCCCATCTCGCGCTGCTGTTCGTGCCGGCCGGCACCGGGGTGGTCGGCCACCTCGACCGCCTGGGCGCCGAGGCCCTGCCGATCCTTGCCGCGCTCGTCGTCTCGACGCTGGCCGCGCTGGTCGCCGGGGCGGCCGCCTTCGTCCTGGTCGCGCGGGCGACGGGGGCGGGCGATGCGTGAGTTCACAGAGATCTGGAGCTACCTCGCCACCGCGCCGCTGACCTGGCTTGCAGCGACGCTGGCCGCCTATGTCGCCGGCGATGCGGCCTTCCGGGCCGCCGGGCGGCGGCCTGCCGTCAACCCGGTGCTGGTCGCGGCGGCGCTGCTTGCAGCCCTGCTGTGGGCCACCGGCACGCCCTATGCCGACTACTTCGAGGGGGCACAGTTCGTCCACTTCCTGCTCGGCCCGGCGACGGTGGCGCTGGCGGTGCCGCTGTGGCAGCAGCGGGCGGTGGTGCGGCGGGCGGCGCTGCCCCTGGCGGCGGCACTGGCGGCGGGTTCGGCCACCGCCGTTCTGACGGCACTCGGGCTGGCCGCGGCCCTCGGCGCCAGCCCCGCGACGCTGGCGGCGCTGGCGCCGAAGTCGGCCACCGCACCGGTGGCGATCGGCATCGCCGAACGGCTGGGCGGCTCGCCGACGCTGACGGCGGTGCTGGTGATCCTGACCGGGATCATCGGCGCGGTCGCGGTGACCCCGCTCTTCAACGCGCTCGGCCTGCGCGACTGGCGGGCGCGCGGCTTTGCCACCGGCGTCGCTGCCCACGGCATCGGCACCGCGCGTGCCTTCCAGGTCAACGACACCGCCGGCAGCTTCGCCGGCCTCGGAATGGCGATGAACGCCGTACTGACGGCGGTGCTGGCGCCGCTGGCGCTGGCGCTGTTCGGCTGAGGCCACGGTCGGGTGGCGCCGGCCTCAGCGCCCCGCGCGGGCCGCCAGCCCCTGGGCGCGCACCTCGGCCAGGGTGGCGCCGGTGGCAAGCATCGCGGGGTCGAGCGCAAGCTCGATCACCGACGGCACGCCGGCGGCGGCGGCGCGCGCGAAGGCTGCGGGGAAGTCGGCGTCGCTTTCCACCCTCTCGCCATGCCCGCCATAGGCACGGGCCAGTGCCGCGAAATCGGGGTTGGCGAGATCGGTGCCCGAGACGCGGCCGGGGTAGCTGCGCTCCTGGTGCATGCGGATCGTGCCGTAGCGGCCGTTGTTGGCGACGATGACGACGGGCGCCGCGCCGTGCTGGACGGCGGTCGACATCTCGTTCAGCGTCATCTGGAAGCAGCCGTCGCCTGCCAGGCAGACGACGCGGCGCCCGGGATGCTGCAGGCAGGCCGCGATGGCGGCCGGAAAGCCGTAGCCCATCGAGCCCGATGTCGGCGCAAGCTGGGTGCCGTGGCGCCGCCAGCGGTAGTAGCGGTGCAGGAAGGCGGCGTAGTTGCCCGCGCCGTTGGTGAGGATGGCGTCCGGCGGCAGGCTGGCGGCAAGCCAGGCCACCACCCGCTCGAGCCCGACCGCGCCGGGGGTGGGCAGCGGGCGCTGCCAGGCCTCGTATTCGGCCCGCGCCGCGGCCGTCTGGCCGGCCCAGGGGCGGTGGTTGGGAGGCACCGTCGCGGCCAGCGCCGCGGCCACTGCCGCGGCGGGCGCGACGACGGCGGGATTGGCCGGCCAGACGCGCCCGATCTCGTCGGGGTCGGTGTGGACATGGATGATGCGCGGCCCCGGCCGTGCGGGGTCGAGCAGCTCGTAGCCCCCCGTCACCGGATCGCCGAGCCGCGTTCCGAGGGCAAGGACCACATCGGCCGCGGCCAGCCGCCGGCCGAGGCGGGGGTTCATGCCGACGCCGAGATCGCCGACATAGCAGGGATGGTCGTTGTCGATCCGGTCCTGGCGGCGGAACGACACGGCGACCGGCAGCTCCCAGGCGGCGGCGAAGCGGGCCAGTGCCGTGGCCGCGGCCGGCGACCAGGCGGGCCCTCCGGCGACCACCAGGGGCCGCTCGGCCCCGGCCAGCGCGGCGGCGATTGCGGCGGCCGCCTCGGCGTCGACCCCGGCCGGGGCGGGGGGCGGCGGCGGCAGGTCGGCGACCGCGGCGGCGGCCGACAGCACGTCCTCGGGCAGGGCCAGAACCACCGGCCCGGGCCGACCCGAGCATGCGGTGCGGAAGGCGCGGGCGAGGTACTCGGGGATGCGCGCGACCTCGTCGATCTCGGCCGCCCATTTGGCCAGCGGGGTGAAGAAGGCGCGGTGGTCGACCTCCTGGAAGGCCTCGCGGTCGCGGTGGCCGCGGGCGATCTGGCCGACGAACAGGATCATCGGTGTCGAGTCCTGGCGCGCGACATGCACGCCCGCGGCGGCGTTGGCCGCCCCAGGCCCGCGCGTGACGAAGGCGATGCCCGGCCGGCCGGTCAGCTTGCCGGTCGCCTCGGCCATCATCGCCGCCCCGCCCTCGTGGCGGCAGACGATGTTGGCGATACCGCTGTCCACCAGCCCGTCGAGCACGGCCAGGAAGCTCTCGCCGGGCACCGAGAAGACCCTCTCCACCCCGTGCAGCCGCAGCTGGTCCACCAGGATCTGCCCGCCGTGCCGCATCGCGCCCTCCCTGCCCGGCCGGGCCCTTGCGGCGCCGGCGACCCCGGCTAGATAGCCGTGCCAGGCGCAGCCCCGCAACCCCGAGGCCCGATGTCCCACCCCCGCCTCCTGACGCTGTGCGGCTCGCTCCGCGCGGGATCGTACAACCGGATGCTGCTGGCCGAGGCGGTGCGCGCCTTCGGCCCCGCCGTCGTCGAGGCCGCCGACCTGCGGCTGCCGCTGATGGACGAGGACGTCGAATCGCGCGAGGGCATCCCGCCCGCAGTCCAGCGCCTCGCGTCCCTGATGCGCGGGGCCGACGCGGTGCTGGTCGCGACGCCGGAATACAACAAGTCGGTGCCGGGAGTGCTGAAAAACGCGCTCGACTGGGTCAGCCGGGTGCCCGGCCACGCCCTGCGCGGCAAGCCGGTGGCGATCATGTCGGCGGCCGCGGGCCGCGCCGGGGGCGAGCGGGCGCAGTGTGCGCGGCGGCTGGGTCGGCCCCGGTTCCGGCCGCGGCTGCTTGCCGGGCCGGCGGTGATGGGCGGCCGCGCGCCCGACCATTTCGACGCCGCCGGCCGGCTGACCGACCCGCAGGCGTTGAAGCTCGTGGCCGAACTCGTCGCGGCCCTCCGGGCCGCGATGGCGCCGGCCGCCACCCCGCCCGCGCCGGCCGTCCCGCCCTGACCGCGCAGCGGCAGGCGGCCAGCGGACGCGGGACGCGGCGGGTGCGTCCCTCCGCCGCGGCGGCGCCCGTCCGGCCCGGCGCAGCCCCGCGCGGGCCGCATGTGCGGACCGGACGACGGGGAGGGACGCGCGCGGCCAATGCGGGGCGGAGGTGGCGGCGCGACCGGGCCTTCCCTCCCCACCGGAGGGGCACGGGCCCCGCCCCGGCCGGCCGGGGCGGACGGGGGGTCAGCGGGCCTTCAGCTCCTCGGCCGGGCGGAAGGCGACGGGGCGGCCGGCGAGGCGCGCACGGTAGACAGGCAGCGATTCCACCACCCGCATGATGTAGGTCCGGGTCTCGGCGAAGGGCACCATCTCGACCCAGTCGACAGGGTCGACGCCGGCCGCGCGCGGATCGCCGATCTCGGCCAGCCAGGCCCGCGGCCGGCCGGGGCCGGCGTTGTAGGCGGCGGCGAGCAGCGCCGGGTTGGACCCGAACTCGGCCCTGAGCTCGGCCAGATAGGCGATCCCCAGCCGGGCGTTGTAGGCCGGATCCGAGGTCAGCCGGGCAGGCACGTAGGGCATGCCGAGGCCGCGGGCCATGCGCTCGGCGGTGGCCGGCATGACCTGCATCAGCCCGCGTGCGCCGGCCGGGCTGACGACCGCGGCGTCGAACTCGCTCTCGCGGCGGGCGACGGCGAGGGCAAGCTCGCGCGGCACTGCGGGGTCGGCGGCGCCGAGATCGACCAGCGGAAAGTAGGCTGCCGGCAGGATGATGCCCCGCCCGGCTGCCTGCTTGGCCACCAGCACCGCCCAGTTCGCCTCGCCCTCGGCAAGCGCGTAATCGGCGAGGTCGGCCAGCCCGCGCGCGTCCAGCCCCTCGGCGAGGTGCAGAAGGAAGCGGCGCGCCAGCGGCCGATCGCCGGCCGCGCGCAGCAGGCGCACCGCCTCGAACAGCGACGAGGCGCGGAAGGCCGCCTGCCGCCAGTCGCCCTGCCGCCCGCCGGCGGCCAGCGCGGGGTCCATGGCGATGCCCGCGCGCTCGGCGGCAAGCTGGCCGTAGTAAGCGGTCTGGTGGCGTGCGGCCTCGCGCCAGGCGGCGGCGGCGGCGGCGCGCTCGCCCCGCGCCTCCTCGGCCCGGCCCTCCCAGTAGAGGGCGCGCGACAGGCTGATGGGGGTCGAGACGGCGGCGCGCAGGGCCCGGAAATGCCCCAGGGCGCGAGCCGGATCGCCGAGATGGCGCAGGGCGATGAAGCCGGCGACGAACTCGAGCTCGGCAACCTCGGCCCCGCCCCCGACGATGTGGTGGCGCGCGGCGATCCGGTATGCGCGCCGGGCGTCGCCGGTGCGCAGTTCGCGCCGGGCCAGCAGCGCCCGCCTCTGGCCCCAGATGGCGGGATCGCCAAGCGCCGCCGCCGAATCGGACCGCTCGAGGATCAGCTCGGCCGCCGGCCCGTAGCGCTCGGCCCGCATCCGCCAGATGAAGCGCTCGTAGGCAAGCCCGGGGTCGGCCGCAAGCGCGGCCGGCACCGCGGCGATGCGCGCGTCCACCCCATCCGCCCGGTCCCGCAGCGCCAGCCGCGCCTCTGCCAGAAGCCGCCGGCCCGCATCGATACGGGGCAGCATCCGCCGCGCCTCCTCCGCCCGGCCCTGCCAGAGAAGCCGGTCGAGCCGCACGGCATGGTGGGCGGCGAGCGCGGCGCCGTGGAGAGCGACCAGCGCCTCCTCGTCGGCGGCCGACAGCGGCAGCTCGCGCCAGGCGCGCACCGCCTCGGCCTCGGCGGCGCCGGCCTCGCCGCGCGCGCGCAGGGCCGTCACCAGCGCCAGGGCGCCGGCGCCGGTGACCGGCGGGGCGGCGCGGAAGAAGGCCTCCACCGCCGCGGGGTCGGTGCCCGCCCCGACTGCCGCCTCGGCCTTCTCGCGCAGCAGCGGCAGACCCGGCCAGTCCGGCCGGCGGGCCAGGAAGGCCGCCGCGGCGGCCAGATCGCCCGCCCCGTCGCGCAGCCGCATCCACTCGATCACATCGCGCCCCACCGCACCGGCCCGCGCCCCGGCGGCGATCGCCTGCGGCCAGTCGCGCGCCCGGGCGTGCGCGAGCGCGCCCTGCATCGCCGCCACCTCTCCTGCGCCCTGCGCCGCCGCCGGCACCGGCACCGGCGCGGCCATCACCATCAGGACCAAGGTCATCACCAGGCGCATCGGCATGCGTCGCGCGCTCCTCTCTGACGGGTTGCGGCAGGCGGGCGGCGGCCGGCACCGCCCGCGGCGGCCAGCCTAGGGGGCCGGCGCGGCACCGCAACACACAAACTTGGCAACCGGCCGCACCGCGTCTAGGGTCGCGCCGACCTGCAGCCGGACGACTCGGGCGGCCACGCCCGGCGTCCGCCGAACGGAGGCTGACGATGCAGATCCGCGGCTCGATTCCCGCCCTCGTGACCCCCTTCCGTGACGGCAAGGTCGATTTCGCCGCGCTCGAGGCGCTGGTCGAGTGGCAGATCGCCGAGGGCTCGACCGGCCTCGTGCCCGTGGGAACCACCGGCGAAAGCCCGACCCTCAGCCACGAGGAGCACGAGGCGGTGGTCGAGGCGGTGGTGCGCACCGCCGCCGGCCGCGTGCCGGTGATCGCCGGGGCGGGCTCGAACAACACCGCCGAGGCGGTGCGGCTGATGCGCCATGCCGAGAAGGTGGGCGCCAGCGCCGCCCTCGTCGTCACGCCCTACTACAACAAGCCGACGCAGGCCGGGCTGATCGCCCACTACCGGGCCCTGCACGACTGCTGCGGGCTGCCCATCATCATCTACAACATTCCCGGGCGGTCGGTGATCGACATGGCGCCCGAGACGATGGGCGAACTCGCGCGCCTGCCGCGCATCGTCGGCGTCAAGGACGCGACGGGGAAGATCGAGCGCGTGTCGCTTCAGCGCGAGGCCTGCGGGCCGGGCTTCATCCAGCTGTCGGGCGAGGACGCCACCGCGCTCGGCTTCAATGCCCATGGCGGGACGGGCTGCATCTCGGTCACCGCCAATGTCGCGCCCCGGCTCTGTGCCGAGTTCCAGGCCGCCACCCTGCGCGGCGACTACGCGGCCGCGCTGGATCTCCAGGACCGGCTGATGCCCCTGCATGTGGCGATCTTCCTCGAACCCGGAGTGGCGGGGGCAAAATACGGCCTCTCACGCCTCGGCCGCTGCGCCGAGGAGGTGCGCCTGCCGCTGGTCGGGCTGACGCCGGCCACCCGGGCGCGGATGGACGCCGCGATGCGGCACGCGGGGCTGCTGAACTGAGGCATGACTCGGGCCGCAGCGCGGCGGCCGGTCAGGCGCGCAGGGCGGTCCAGGTGTCGCGGCCGATGATGCCGTCGGCGGCGAGGCCGGCGCGGCGCTGGAACTCCATCACCGCAAGTTCGGTCGCCGGACCGAAATCGTTGTCGACCGTGATCGGGAAGCCCTTCGCCCGCAGCAGCGCCTGCGCCTCGCCCACTGCATCGCCGGTCGAGCCGCGGCGCAGCACGGTCACCGCCCCCCCCTGCCCGGCCGCGACCAGCGTGCCGGCGATTGCGGCAAGCGCCGTCCTCGCCCGGCGCAGGTAGGTCCGCCGGTCCTCGAGCCCGTTCAGCCCGCCGTTGACCCGCCGCGTCACCGTCACGAGGTCGTCGGCGTCGGCAGGGCCGCTGATCTGCCGGTCCTTCCAGTACTCGCAGGCGATTCTCAGCGAGGTCAGCGGATCGGCCGCCAGTTCTGGCTGGTCCTCGAGCGGCAGGCCGAGGATGCCGCCGATCCGGCGGTAGTTGGCCCGCCCGGTCAGCTGGATCAGCCCGCGGCCCTTGTAGCGCCGCCCGTCCCTTGGCCGGATGTTGCCGAGGTCCTCGCGCCCTTCGTAGGCGGCACCGGAGGCGAACTCCTCGGTGGTGCGGAAGCCTGCGCATTCATGCGTCACCTGGCCCATGAAATGGGCGATGCGCAGGACGTTGTCGATGGCGTAGGCGGCAAGCATCGGCGCGAAGGCGCCCGAGATCGCGCCGATGATGCGCTCCTGCGCCGCTGCCCTTGCACCGGTGAAGCGCGGGGCCACCGCGCGGATGAAGTCGCCGTCGACCGGTATCATCTTCAGTCCTCCCCTTCCGCAGGTCCGTCCCAGGGATCGCAGCGCACGGGGGTGAAGAAACCGCTGGCCACGAGTACGCCGAAACCCGCATCGGGCCGCAGCATCAGGCCCACGGGCTCGGCCGAACCGCCGGGGTGGCTCCAGCCCGCGTCGCGGGCGACGGCGGTCAGAAGCCCGCCGTCCAGGAGCAGCGCCGTCACCGGCCCCTCGTGGCAGCCGGTGTAGTAGCACGCGCTCAGGATGCCGCCGGGCGTCAGGCTGACGGCGACCGGGGTCAGCCCCTCGCCGGCCTCGCAGCCGCCCGCGCCGCAGCCGACCTGCGGCAGCCCCTCGCCCGAGCACGCCCAGCCCGACGCGCCCGCCGGCACCCCCGCCAGTGCCGCCAGCGCCCAGACCACCGCCATCCCGCCGCCGCGCATCGCCCGTCCTCCGCCCTCACCTTTACAACCTTAGCACGAACCGGCGCCCCGCCCCAGCACGATCGAGCGCCCGCGCACCGGCTGCGCACCGGGCGCGCGCCGGCCGCCCGCGGGCGGCCGCGGGCGGCCGACGACCGGACCCGCGACACTGGACAGCCGCCGGGCCATCCCCTATCCCTGCCCGGCCATGCCGCCCAGGTCCGACCCCAACGCGAAGCTGATCGCCGAGAACCGGCGCGCGCGCTTCGACTATTTCATCGAGGACACGCTCGAGGCCGGGGTCGTGCTGACGGGCTCGGAGGTGAAGTCGCTGCGGGCCGGGGCGGCCAACATCGGCGAGAGCTATGCCAGCGTCGAGGGCGGCGAGCTGTGGCTGATCAACGCCTACATCGCCACCTACGCTCCGGCCAAGACCTGGGGCCACGAGGAGCGGCGCAGGCGCAAGCTGCTGGTGAGGGGGCGCGAGCTTGCGCGGCTCTGGGCGGCGACGTCGCGCCAGGGGATGACGCTGGTGCCGCTGGCGATGTACTTCAACGACCGCGGCATCGTGAAGCTGCGCATCGGCATCGCCCGCGGCAAGAAGGTTGCCGACAAGCGCGCTACCGAGGCCCGCCGCGACTGGGACCTCCAGAAGCGCCGGCTGCTGAAGGAGCACGGCTGAGGCCGGGCGGGCAGCGGCTCAGAACGGCACATCCCCCTCGCCGGCCCGGCCGGCGGGGCGCACGAAGCGGGCCACCACCTTCTTGGCACCGGCCCTGTCGAAGGCGATGTCGAGCTTGTCGCCCTCGGTCGCGGTGACGGTGCCGTAGCCGAACTTGTCGTGGAAGACGCGCGCCCCGGGGCCGTGGGCGGCCGGGGCGGCGGGGTCGATGACCAGTCCGCGCGCCTCCTGCGGCGCCGCCGCGGGCCGGACCGCGGCGCGCGCCTGCATCCGCTGCCAACCCGGCGAGGCGTAGACATCGGCCCGCGCCGCCCGCGCCTCGATCCCCCCGCCGGTGCCGGCCATCCCGGCCATGCCGGCGGCGCCGTAGCCGCCGCCGTAGAGGCCGGGCGGGGTCAGCACCTCGACCTCGGCGGCCGGCAGTTCGTCGATGAAGCGCGAGGGCAGCTGGCTCTGCCACTGTCCGTAGACGCGGCGGTTGGCGGCAAACGAGATGGTCGCGAGCCGCTCGGCGCGGGTGATGCCGACATAGGCCAGCCGCCGCTCCTCCTCGAGGCCGCGCTGGCCGCTCTCGTCCATCGCCCGCTGGCTGGGGAACAGCCCGTCCTCCCAGCCCGGAAGAAAGACGACCGGGAACTCCAGCCCCTTGGCGGCATGCAGGGTCATGATGGTGACGCGCGCCCCGCCCTCGTCGGTGTCGTTGTCGAGGATCAGCGCGACATGCTCGAGGAAGCCCTGGAGGTTCTCGAACCCCTCCAGCGCCTTGACCAGTTCCTTGAGGTTTTCCAGCCGGCCAGGCGCCTCGGGCGTGCGGTCGGCCTGCCACATGGCCGTGTAGCCCGATTCGTCGAGGATCGTCTCGGCCAGCGCGACATGGCCCGGGCCGTCGGCACGGACGAGCCGGTGCCAGCGGTCGATCGCGGCCAGCAGCAGGCGCAACTCGGCCGCGCCGCGGCCGGCCAGCTCGCCCGCGGCAAGCGCCCGCCGGGCGCCCTCGGCCAGCGGCACCCCGGCCGCCCGCGCGAGGCGCTGGATCGCCTGCTGGGCCTTCTCGCCCAGTCCGCGGCGGGGGGTGTTGACGATGCGCTCGAAGGCGAGGTCGTCGTCGGGCGAGACCGCGAGGCGGAAGTAGGCCATGGCGTCGCGGATCTCGGCGCGCTCGTAGAAGCGCGGGCCGCCGATCACCCGATAGGGCAGGCCGATGGTCAGGAAGCGGTCCTCGAAGGCGCGCATCTGGTGGGAGGCGCGGACGAGGATCGCCATGTCGTCGAGCCCGAAGGGGTCGAGCCCGCGGGTGCCGCGGGTCAGCGCCTCGGCCTCCTCGCCGATCCAGCGCGCCTCCTCCTCGCCGTCCCAGTGGCCGATCAGGCGCAGCTTCTCGCCGCCCTCGGCCTCGGTCCACAGCGTCTTGCCCAGACGGTCGCGGTTGGCGGCGATCAGCCCGGCGGCGGCGGCCAGGATGTGGCGGGTCGAGCGGTAGTTCTGCTCCAGCCGGATCACCTGCGCGCCGGGGAAGTCGCGCTCGAATCGCAGGATGTTGCCGACCTCGGCGCCGCGCCAGCCGTAGATCGACTGGTCGTCGT
>JAHDXW010000052.1 GCA_023383015.1 Paracoccaceae bacterium | reverse complement strand
GCGCCCCCGGGCATCGACAAGGGCTGGGCCCATGCGCCGGGGGCGACGGTGGCCGGGCAAGTCCAGCAGCTCGCGCGGAAGATTGCCGCCCTTCCCGCACCGCTTGGGTCCGCCCTTGGCGATGCGGCCGCAGCACAGGTCGCACGGGCATGGCCGGCCTGGCTGGCTGCGGTCCGCTCCGGCCGGCGGGAAGAGCCGGCGCTGGTCGGAACCCTCTCGCAGGAGGTGCTGAAGCCGCTCGCAGCGCAGGGCGTCGAGCCGACCTCGGCCGAGATCATGGTGCATGCCGGGCTTCTTCTCGGGCCCAAGGCGGACCGGCATGCCCGCGACGGCGATGCCCTGACCGAAGCCGACTGGGAACGGATGCCGATGGGGCTGCGAAGCCCCTCCGCGGTCCTGCTGGACGTGCGCACCGGCGCCCTGCTCTACGTCTTCCCGGCAGCGGACGGCACGGCGCAGATCGCCGTGCGTCTCGATTACCGGACCCGGATCGCCCGTCGCACGGAGACCGTCAACATGGTCGTCTCGGCCTATCGCATCCGGCCCGTGGACCTCGCCGCGCGGCTCGCAGGCGGGCTTGTGGCGCTCATTGCGGGCTCGATCCAGTGAGTGAACTGCGGAACGGCGGAACGGCGGAGGGTCGGGGCACCCCTCATGTGCTAGCGGCCGTCTCCGGCCGGCATCCTGGAACCCGATTTCCAGGGTCGCCGTCCCGTCCTGAGACGTAATCCCGACGGGACAGCATGGCAACCCCGGACGGCAGCAGGGAGAGAGGTGGATGATCCGCATCCGGCTTGACGACGGCGAGGTGACCGCGGCCTTCGGGCGGGTGGCGGCGGCGCTGGGGGACCTGACGCCGCTGATGCAGGAGGTGGGCGAGTATCTCCAGCTCTCGACCGACGAGCGGTTCAAGGCGGGAAAGGCGCCCGACGCCAGCCCATGGGCGCCGAAGAAGCCCTCGACCACCGCCGCGCAGGCGCGCCGGGGCGACCCGCCCGACCCGCGGCCGCTGTTCTGGCGGGGCGATCTGGCGAAGACCATCGCCATGCAGGCCGGGCCGGCCTCGGTCGAGGTCGGCTCGAACCGCATCTACGCCGCGATGATGCAGTTCGGCGGCCGGAAGGCGCGCTTTGCCCATCTCTGGGGCGACATCCCCGCGCGCCCCTTCCTCGGCCTGTCGGCGGAAGACCGGACGGCGAGCCTCGACCTGATCGCCGAGGAGATCGAGGCGGCCGCCGCGGGCTGAGCCCGCCCGCGCCCGCAGGCGGGCCGCAGGCGGCCCTCCCGGCCGGCCGCGGCCCGAACCCGTCCCCGCCCCCCCTTCTTGCGTTTTTTGGACGGCTTCTGGCGCGATCCTGGAGGCAGGGCTGTGCCCCGGGCGGGCGCTTGACGCGCCGGCGCGGCCGGCGCAGGCTGGCAACACCCGCGAAACGCCCCGCGCCGGGCCCCGCCGGGGCCCCGTGCGGGCGCACCGCGCGCCGGCTGCGGCACCCCGGGCGCACGCCCTTGCGGATGGCCGCGCCGTGCTGCGCCCGCCATACCGGGCGCCATGGCCCGCCCCGCGCCCCAGCCTGCCCCGGCCCCTGCCGCCGCCGTCCTGGCGGCCGGGAGCGCGCTGCCCGCCGCCCCGGCGGGGGCGCTTCCCGACTGGGTGCAGCTGCTGCCCGCCGGGGACGAGGTGCGCACCTTCGACGGCCGCGGCCCCTACCGCGTGGCCGACATGGCGGCGCTGGCGCGGGCCTCGATGGCCGATCCGCGCGGGCTGTTCATCGACGAGGGGCACGCGACCGACCTCGGCCAGGCGAGCGCGCCGGCGATGGGCTGGATCGAGGCGCTGGAGGTGCGCGAGGGCGCGCTCTGGGGCCGCGTCGACTGGACGGCGCAGGGCGAGGCGCTGGTGCGCGGCCGCGCCTACCGCGGCCTGTCGCCGGTGCTGATCCTCGACCCCGCCGACCGCCGGACGGTGCTCCGGGTGGCGCGGGCGAGCCTCGTCAACGTTCCGAACCTGCGCGGGCTGGCCGCGCTCAACACGGAGGATCCGATGGAGGATCTGTCTGACCGGCTGGCGGCCGCCCTGGGGCTGGCCGCCGGCGCCCTGCCCGGGGCGCTCATCGAGGCTGCGGCGGCGCAGCGCGCGGCGCTCACGGAGGCCGCGGCGGCGCTGGGGGTCGAGGGCGGCGGGGCGGCGGCGCTGGTCGCCGCGGCGCGGGCGGCAGGCAGCGGGGCGGTGGCCGCGCTGCAGGCCGAGCTTGCCGACCTGCGCGCCGGGATGGCGGCGGCCGCCGCCCGGCAGGCCCGCGCGGCGGCCGAGGCCTGGATGGCGGGGCTGACCCGCGCGATCCCGGCGGCGGACCGCGAGGGGCTGGTCGCGCTGCACGCCGAGGATCCGGCGCGGGCCGCGCGCATCGTCGCGCTCTACCCCGACCTCGGCCGGTCCGGCGCCGACGCCGGGCGCCCGCCCGCCGCGGCACCCGGCCGCCCGGGCGAGGGGCTGACGGCGCAGCAGCGCGAGGTGATCCGCGCGCTCGGCACCGACCCGGCACGCTACCGCGATGTTCTGGCGGCCGAGGCCGCCGAAGGGGAGGCCCGCTGATGGCCGCACTGACCGAAGGCCGGAACACGCCCGAGCGTGTCGGCAACGACCTCGCGGGCCTGCTCGGCGCGAACCAGACGATCTTTGCCGGGGCGCTGCTGATGCGCAACGCCTCGGGCCATCTGATCGAGGGCGCGACCGCCACGGGGTCGGTCGGCGTCGGCCGGGCCGAGGAGGCGATGACCTCGACCACCGCGGGGGTGACCGCGATCCGCTACCGCCGCGGCACCTTCCGCTTCGCGAACTCGGCCGCCGGCGATGCCATCACCATCGCCGAGGCCGGCGCGGCCTGCTTCATCGTCGACGACCAGACGGTGGCGAAGACCGACGGCACCGGCACCCGCAGCCGGGCCGGCATCGTCGAGGACGTCGACGCCCTGGGCGTCTGGGTGCGCTGCGACGAAGCCCTGACGAAGGCCGCCTGAGAGGAGATGCCATGATCATCACCGCCCCGCTGCTCGCCGACCTGCGGATCGGCTTTCACGCCGAGTTCCAGGCCGGCATCGCCGCCACGCCGGTCCTGCGCGAGCGCATCGCGACCACCATCCGCTCGACCACCGGCGAGAACCGCTACGGCTGGATGAAGGCGCTGCCCGGCATGCGCGAGTGGATCGGCCCGCGCACCGTCGACAACCTCTCCGAGGCCGCCTACGCGATCGTCAACCGGGCCTTCGAGAAGACCGTCGGGGTCCGGCGCACCGACATCGAGGACGACAACCTCGGCCAGTACGCGGCCGCCTTCCGCCTGCTGGGCGAGGCCGCCGCCGCCCTGCCCGAGACGCTGGTCTGGGATCTCCTGAAGGCGGGCTTCACGACCGACTGCTGGGACGGGCAGTATTTCTTCGACACCGACCATCCGGTCCTGCTGGCCGACGGCACCGCCGGCACCTTCGCCAACACCGACGGCGGGGCGGGCACGGCCTGGTTTCTCGCCGTCACGCGGCGCGCGATCAGGCCGGTCATCTACCAGGAGCGCAAGGCGGTCGCGTTCACCGTCAAGGACCGGCCGGACGACGACAACGTCTTCTGGGAGAACCAGGTCGTCTACGGCGCCGACATGCGCTGCAACGTCGGCTACGGCCTGCCGCAGCTCTGCTGGGGATCGAAGCAGACCCTCGATGCCACCCGTTACGCGACCGCGCGGGCGGCGATCATGGGCTTCAGGGCCGACGGCGGCCGGCCGCTGGGGCTGATGCCCGACCTCCTGATCGTGCCGCCCGCGCTCGAGGGCGCGGCGCGCAAGCTCCTCAACTCCGAGTATGCCTCGGGCGGCGAGAGCAACGAGTGGAAGGGCACGGCCGACCTCCTGGTCGTGCCGTGGCTGGCGTGATGGCGCGCCGGCCGAAGACCGATCCCGAGGGGCAGGCCCCGGCGGCGGTGCCGCCGGGGGAGGGGGAAAATCCGGGCGGGGCGGCGGCTGCCCTCCTGCCCGGGGCCGCCGGTCGCCCGGCGATCTCGGTCACCGGCCCGGCCGGCGGGCGCTGGCGCGCCGGCCGGCATTTCGGGCCGGAGCCGGCGGTGCTGGCGCCGGACGCGATCGGTCCCGCGGCCGAGGCGGCGATCCGCGCCGACCCCCGGCTCGTCGTGGCCGAGACGGTCCTGCCGGCGGGCTGAGCGCCGCCCGCAGCCGGCGCCCCCCGCGGGGGCGCCCTGCCGCGGGGCCTTCGGGCCCCCGGCCCCCCGAGCCCCGGAGCGCGCCCCGCCGATGCCCTACGCGAGCCTTCAGGACCTCACCGACCGGGTCGGCGCGCGCACGCTCGTCGATCTGACCGACCGCGCCGCCGAACCCGCGGGCGAGATCGACGCGGACGTCGTCGATGCCGCGCTGGCCCATGCCGATGCGGTGATCGACGGCTACCTCGCGGTCCGCTACGCCCTGCCCCTGGCCGAGACCCCGCCGCTTCTGCGCGACGCCGCCGTGGCGATCGCGCTCTGGAAGCTGCACCCGGTGGCCCCCGACCCCAAGACCGAGGCCGACTGGCGCGAGGCGCTGCGGCTGCTGCGCGACCTCTCGACCGGGGCGGCGCGGCTTGCGGTCGCCGGCGTCGAGCCGGCGGGCAGCGGCGGGCAGGGCGCGCGGCTGACCGACCGCGACCGGCCGATGACCGAGGCCACGCTCAGGGGTTTCATCTGATGCTGCTCGCCGCCGCCGTCCGCGCGCGCCTCGAGGCCGGGGTCGCCGACCTCGCCGGGCGGGTGCTGGGGGCGGCCGACATGCAGCGGCTGATTGCGCAGAACCGGCTGCCGCAGGTGACGCCGGCGGCGGTGGTCATGCCGCTCGGCGCGCAGGGCGGGCCGGTCGTGGCGGTGATGGGCGCATGGCGCCAGATCGTCGTCCGCCGCGTCGGCGTGGCGATCGTGCTGCGCGCGCCGGGCGGCGCCGAGGCGCGGCGGACGGACGACATCGAGGCACTGGCCGAGGCGGTGCTGGCCGCGCTGGCCGGCTGGACCCCGGAGGAGACGACGCCCGGGGTGATGCGGCTCGAGGGCAGCGAGGTCATGGCGCGCGAGGGCGGCACGCTGGTGGCGGAGATGGTCTTCGCCCTCGATGACGCCGAGGAGGTACAATGAGCAGGAAGGCGGGGACGGCGGGCGCCGGCAGGGGCGCGGACGACCGGCAGGACGAGATCATGGATGCCGTCGCGGCGGGGCTTCGCGCCGCGCGGGAGGCCCCGGCGGCCGGAGCGGGGCAGGAGACCGCCGCCGGGCCGGCCGCCCCCGATGCCGCCGCCCCCGCCCCCGCCCCGGCCGACACGCCCGCGCCGCCGGGGCCGGGGCGCTGGCGCTGGAACGCCGCCGCGGGGCGGCACGAGAAGATCACCGGGGAGAGCTGACATGTCCAGGCTGGCACGGCGCGTGGCGCTGATGGCGGAGATCGAGACGACCTACGGCGCCGGCCTGAGCGGCGGGCAGACCTGGGGCGCGGCGCTGCAGGTCCTGCCGCGCAGCCGGCCGCGGCACCGCATCCGGCGGATGAACGAGGCGCGCGACCTCTACCTGCCCTTCCTGGGTGCGTCCGACGAACTCGTCGGGCCGCGGGTGCAGGAGATCGAGTTCGAGGTCGAGATGGCCCCCTCGGGCGCCGCCGGCACCGCGCCCATGTGGGGCAAGCTGCTGCGCGCCTGCCAGTTCGCCGAGACGGTCACCGCCGACACCCGCGTCGAGTACACCCCGGTCTCCGATCCCGGCGAGAGCCTCGTGCTGCGCTACTGGGAGGACGGCCACGCCTATGTCGCGAAGGGCTGCCGCGGCCAGGTGACTCTCGAGGCCGAGGCCTACAAGATCCCGGTCCTGAAGTTCCGCTTCGAGGGCTTCGACACCCAGGGAACCGCGAGCGCCTGGGGCGGCCCGGCCTCGCCCTATGCCGGCTGGCAGACCCCGGTGATGCCGATGGACACGACCAGCGGCGACATCAAGCTCGGCTGCAGCTACACCGCCGGCGCGCTGTCGGGCGGGACGGCCTACCCGAGCAAGGGCCTGACCCTCGACCTGGGCAACACGCTGACCTACGACGCGATCCTCGGGGGCGAGAAGGTGGTCGTCACCGACCGCCAGCCGAAGGGCCGGATGGTCATGGAACTGAGCGCCGCGCAGGAGGCGGCCTGGCGCAGCGACATGAACGCCGGCACCGAGACGAGCATGGGCTGGCAGCTGTCCACCGGCGCCGGCCGCAGCATCGTCCTCTTCATCCGCCGGCTGCAGCGGCAGGAGCTGCAGGGCATCGAGGAGAACCGCTTCCGCCGGGCCGAGGTGAACTTCGGGGCGATCCTCGACAAGGACGACCCCAACGACGACTTCATGAGGCTCTGCGTGAAATGACCGAAGTGACCCCCGACGAGATCGAGGCCCTCGAGCCCCGGGGCGAGCGCGCCGTGCTTGCCGGCATCGCCGTCGAGATCTGCCCGGCCAGCCTGCGCCAGCTGCCGGCCCTGCGCCGGCTGACCGCCGCGGCGGCCGAGGTGCTGGCCGCCGGCGACCTTGCCGCGGCGGTGGAGACGCGGGCCGAGGCGCTGGCGGCCGACCTCGCGCGCCTGCTCGGCACCGGGCCGGAGGTCTGGGGCGAGGCCCCCTGGGGCGAGACGGTGATCGCCGTCCTCGCCGTCCTGCGCGTCAACCGCGCCTATGTTGCCGGCCCTTTCACGAGCCGGATCGCGGCCGAGACGGCGGCGATCCGGACCGGGGCTGGGGCGGGCTGATCGCCTGGCTGGTCCGCCGCGGCCATCCGCTGGCGGAGGTGCTGGGCCTGACGCCCGCCGGGCTGCGGGTGCTCGCGGAGGGGCACGCGGCGGTCGATGCGGCCGAGCGGCGGGCGCAGATGGGGGCGATCCGCGCCGCCGTCTGGGCCGATGCCGACGACTTCCGCCGGCTGACGGAGGCGGGCCTCGAGGACGGGCCCGGGCGGCGGGCCGACTGGCTCGAGGGCTGGGACGGGGAGGGCTGAGGTGACCGACGCGCTGCGGCTCAGGCTGGTGCTGGAGGCCGAGGTCGCGCAGGCCGAGGAGGCGCTGGCCGGGGCCCGGCAGCGGCTGGGCGAGCTTGCCCCGGCGGCCGGCACGGCGGCCGAGGCCGGCCGGCGGCTGGAGGCGGCGACCGCGGCGGCGGCGGTGGCGCTGGGCCGGGCGCAGGCGGAGCTCCGGGCCTTCAGCGAGGCGGCCCGGGCCGGCGGCGGCACCGACCCGGCCCGGGCGCTCGAGCTGACGGCAAACGTCGAGCGCGCCCGGGTGGCGCTGGCCGCGGCGCGCGGCGAGGCGGCGGCCTTCGGCCGCGGCCTTCAGGGGGCCGGCGCCGGGGCCGCGGCGGCCGCCCCCCAGATGGGCAACCTCGTCGCCCAGATCAACGACATCGGCCAGATGATCGCGGCCGGGCAGAACCCGCTGGTGCTGGCCGTCCAGCAGGGCACCCAGCTGTCGCAGGCGCTGGGGCCGATGGGGGCGGCGGGGGCGGCGCGGGCCTTCGGCCAGGCGCTTCTCGCGGCGCTGAACCCCGTCAACCTGGCCGTGATCGGGCTGACCGCCGGGGTCGCGATCCTCGCCCAGTGGGCGATCGGGGCGCTGCGGGCCGGGGACGAGACCGGGGACCTTGCCGCGACGATGGACGCGCTGGCCCGCGCCACCGACGCCGCGCTGCGGTCAGGCCGGGACGCCGCGGCCCCGGTCGAGGAGCAGATCTCGCGCTACGGCCGCCTCGCCGGGGCGGTGCGCGCGGCGATCGCGGCCCGGCGCGAGCTGGCCGCGGCCGAGGCGCAGGAGCAGGCGACGGAGGCCATCGCGGCGATGCCGCTCGCGCGCCTCGGCAGCGGGGCGACGATCGGGGCGATGGCGCCGGCGCTGGCGGAGCTGGCGGCGGCGCGGGCGGCGGTGCAGGCGGCGCTGGCGGCGGCGCAGGAGGCGCTCGCCCGCCTGGCCGGCGACGGCGCGGGCGGGGCCGCGCTCGGGCGCGCCCAGGCGCGCATCGAGGCGCTGCGCAAGGTACTCGTCGATCTCGACCTCGATCACGCGCGGGCCGGCCGCGACCTGCCGGCGCCGCTGCTCGCCTGGCAGGACGCGCTGCGCGCGACCGCGGCCGAGCTTGGCCTGACCGAGGAGAAGGCGCTGGCGCTGGCCCGCGCCGCCGCCGCGCTCGCCGAGGCCGGCGGCGGCGCGCCGCGGGCCGAGGCGGCGGCGGCGCTCCTGGCCGAAATGGAGGCGGCCTACGGCTCGCTGGCCCAGGCCGATGCCGCGACCGGCGGGCTGGCCGGCCATGTCGCCCGGCTGGTGCAGCTGACCGCCGAGCTTGCCGCCGGGCTGGGCGAGGTCGGGGCGAAGGGCACCGAGGGCATGGCCGGCACGGCCGCGGCCGCCGGCGAGGCCGGCCGGCGGCTGGACGAGCTCACGCGCCTGCGCTTCGAGATCGAGAGCCGCGGCCTGCCCGGGCCGTGGCAGGCCGGGGCCCTGGCGCGGCTGGAGTTCGAGGCGCGCACGCCCCTGCCGGCCGACGCCACCGCCGGCCAGCGCGAGGCGTGGGAGGCCGCGAAGAGGGCCGCGGCGGCCTATGCGGCGGCGGTGGCGGAGGCGCGCGCCGAGCTTGCCCGCCTCGACGCCTCCGACCGGGCCGAGGCCGAGATCGCCGCCTTCGAGCGGCGCGCCGCGGTCGCCCGCGCCGAGGCCGCCTTCGGCCGCGACAGCGCCGAGGCGGCGCAGGCGCGGCTGCTGGCCGAGCGCGCGGCGATCGAGGAGCAGGCCCGCGCCGCGGGGCTGGCCGACGAGCTGCGCGCCCGGCTGATCGCGGCCTGGCAGGCAGCCGAGGGCCTGGCCGGGGTTGACCTCGCCTCGGGCATCGTGGCGGCCCGGGCCGAGGCGGATGCGCTGGTCGCGACGCTGGCGCGTGGCGTCGCCGCCTCGCAGGGGCTGGCGGCCGATTACGCCCGCCAGGCCGATGAGGCCGAGCTGCGGCAGCGGCTGGCGGACGACCCGGTCGCGCTGGCCGGCGAGCTTGCGCGGGCGCGGACGATGGCCGCGCAGGCCGAGGCGCGCGCGGTTGCCGACCGGCTGGAACGGATGGCGCTCGACAGGCTGCTGGACGAGACGGTCGCCAACGCGCGGCGGGCGGCGGCGGCGTCGCTGCCGCGGGGCGGCACCGGCGGCGGCACCGGCGGCGGCACCGGCGGCGGCACCGGCGGCGGCACCGGCGGCGGCGCGGCGGTGGCGGGCGAGCTGGGCGAGCTCGGCCGGCTGATGGAGGCCCTGCCGCTCAAGGCCGCGCAGGTCGGCGAGCGCATCCGGGCCGGGCTGATGACCGGCGCCGAGGGCGCCGAGGCGCTGGCCGCCGAGCAGCGGCGCGTCGCCGAGGGGCTGGCCGACCTCATCCCGCTGCTCGAGGCGCTGGGCCCGGCCGGCGCGGCGGCCGGCGAGGAGGCGCGGGCGGCGCTGGCAAGGCTTGCCGCCGAGATCGGACAGGGCTTCGAGGCCCCCGCGAACGGCCTTGGAGAGGCCCTCGACGGCATCTTCGAGGACAGCTTCCTGGCCTGGGTGAAGGGGGCGCGGGATGTCGGCCAGATGATGGCCGACGCCATCCTGACCGAGCTCGCCCGGATCGCCTATGCCGAGGTCATCTCGCCCCTGATCCAGCCGCTCCTGAGGGGCCTGCTCTCCATCTTCGGGCTGGCCCGCGGCGGGGTCGTGGCGGCCGGCGCCGTCCAGCCCTTCGCCGCGGGCGGCCTGCCCGGGCTTGCCGGTTTCCGCGACCGCATCGTCGAGGGGCCGACCGTCTTCGGGCTGGGCGGCGGGCAGGCGGGGCTGATGGGCGAGGCCGGCGCCGAGGCGATCATGCCGCTGCTCGGCAGCGTCGCCGCCCCGGCGGTGCGCGCCGTCCTGCCCGGCGGGGAGGAGACGGCGGCGGCGCTGACGCGGTCCGCCTCGGGCCACCTGGCCATCCGCCTGCCCGGCGAGATGGAGCGCGGCGTCCGCGCCTTCGCCGCGGGCGGCCTGCCGGCCTGGCTCGCGGACATCCCCGGCCGCGCGGGGGCGCTGGCCGGAGGGGCGGCCGGAGGGGCGGCCGGAGGGGCGGCCGGCGGGGTCGGGGGGGGCGGGCGCCCGCTGATCGTCAACGTCGAAAACCACGCCGCGGGGGCGGCCGAGGTCGGCGATGTCCGCCTGTCCGGCGAGGAGGGCCGCGAGGTGCTGACGGTGATGATCGACCGCGTCGAGCAGGCGATCGCGCAGGGCCTGCAGCGCGGCACGGGGCGGGTCGCCGCGGCGCTGGCCGGCGGCTACGGGCTGAGGAGGGTCGGGCGGTGAGCGTCCGGCGCTGGCCCGACGGCCTGCCGCCGCCGCTTGGCCCGGGCTACCGGCTGGGGCTCGCCGATGCCGCCCGCCGCACCGAGATGGAGGTCGCGGTGCGGGCGCGGCGGATCACCACCTCGCGCCGCGACCGCCCGGTGCTGTCGGCGCGGCTGACCGATGCCGAGTTCGAGGCCCTGCGCGCCTGGTGGGGCGACGAGGCCGTCTCGCTCGCCGGTGCCTCCGACAGCCTCGAGCACTGGGCCTTCACCGGCGCCACCCGCGCCGCCCTGGCCGTGCCCGGGCCCGACGCGGTGGCCTGCGACGCGCTGGCCGAGACGGCGGGGACGGGCGAGCACCGGGCCGAGGTGACGCTCGACGCCGCAGGCTGGGTCGAGGGCGATGCCTGCACCGCCGTCCTGTCGCTTCTGGGGCTCACGAGGAGCGGCGCGCGCGTCGCGATCCGCGGGCGCGACGGGGTGCTGCGCGGCGCCACGCTCGACCTTGCCACCGGCGAGCTTTCCGCCGTCGACGCGGGTGTCACCGCCCGCTCGCGGCCGCACCGCGGCTGGCAGCGGCTGCAGCTGACCGCCCCGGCGGGCGAGGGCGGCGAGACGCCGCGGCTGCGCGTGGGCGCGCTCGACGCCGGCGCGGCCGATTACGCCGGCAGCGACGGCGCGGCGGCGCTCGCCTTCGGCCAGGTCAATCTCCGCCGGGGCGCGAGCGGCGTCTTCGTGCCCTGCGACGCGACCGGCGCGGCGCTCGGCGCCGCCGGCGGCTCGGCCTGGTTCTTCTGCGAGATCGGCACCGGGGGCGGGCTGGTGCGGCGCGAGCTCCTGCCGCTCGCCGCGCTGCGCGCCTCGCCGCGACCCGGCCTGAACTGGGAGTTCGAGATCGAGACGGAGGCGCGCGATGCCTGACCCGCTGGTGAGTGCCGCGCTGGCCGAGGCCTATGCCTCGGCCCCCGCCGACGCCGTGGTGCTCGACACCCTCGAGATCTGGCATCCCGCCTTCACCGCGGCGCTGCGCATCGTCGCCGACGACCGCGCGCTCGACGCCCGCCTCGAGGCCGATGCCCCCCGCGAGGGCGGCGAGGTGGTGAGCTTCATCCCGCTCGGCTTCCGGCTGCGCCCGCCCGAGGCGATCGCCGAGGCGCCCGGCGTGCTCGAGGCCGAGATCGACGCCACCGGGCGCGAGATCCTCGTCGAGCTCGAGGCGGCCGCGGTGTCGCTCGACCCCGTCGAGGTGATTTGGCGCCGCTTCATCGCGGCCGGCGCGCTCGCCGGGCCGGACTATGTGGTGGGCGGGCTGACGGTCCGCAGCGCCTCGGCGACGCCGGCGCGGCTGGTCGCGCAGGCCGGCTGGCACGACCTGACCGGCGAGCGCTGGCCGCGCCTCGTCTACTCCCGCGACCGCTTCCCGACCCTGGAGGACGGATGACCGCCGCCGCCCACTGGACCTGCCGCTGGATCGGCCGGCCCTGGCTGGCCGGGACGAGCGACTGCTGGTCGCTCGCCCGTGCCGTCTGGGCCCATGAGTTCAACCGCGAGGTGCCGGCCCTGCCGGTCGACCCCCGCGACCTTGCCGCCGGCGTCCGGGCGCTGCGCTCCGGCCGCGCGGGCTGGATCGTGCCCGCATCCCCGGCCGAGGGCGACGCGGTCCTGATGGCCCGCGCAGCCGGCGCCCAGCCCTGCCACATCGGCGTCTGGGTGGCGCCCGACCGGGTGCTGCACGCCCTCGAGCGCACCGGCGCCGTCTGCACGCCGGCAACGCGGCTGGCCGAGACCGGCTACCGGATGGCGGCGGTGCTGCGCCACCCCGACTGGAGCGCGCCAAGCCACCCCGACTGGAGCGCGCCATGAAGGCGGCGGTCGTCATCGCCCACGACCTGCTGCGCCCCTGGGAGGCCGAGCGGCACATCCTGCGCCGCCGCCGCCGCATCCGCGCCCTCGTGCCGGCCGGCCGCCGGGCGCTGGTCATCCTGAACGGCCGGCCGCTCCTGCGCCGCTCCTCCCGCCCCGGCCAGCCGCCGCTGCCGGCCGGGACGGGCAGCCCCGGCTGGCGCCGGCGGCTCGCCGACGGCGACCATCTCGCCATCATCCTTCTGCCCGAGGGCGGCGGGGCGGGCGGGTCGGACCCCCTGCGCACGCTCCTCTCGATCGCGCTCCTCGTCGTGGCCGGCCCGCTCGCGGGCTGGCTGGTGCCGGCCGGCGGGCTGCTCGCCAAGGCCGCGCAGGCGGCCATCCTGCTTGGCGGGCAGGTGCTGCTGAACGTCCTGATGCCGCCGCCGAAGCCGCCGAAGGAGCCCGGGGACGTCTTCGCGCTGACCGCCCAGGGCAACGCCGCCCGCCTCGAGGCGCCGCTGCCCGTGCAGTACGGCCGGCTGCGCGTCGCCCCCGACTTCGCGGCCGCGCCCTGGGCCGAGGCGGCGGGCAACGAGCACTTCCTCTACCTGCTCTACTGCCTCGGTGCCGGCGCCTACGAGATCGAGGACATCCGCATCGGCGACGTCACCCTCGAGGCCTTCGGCGAGGTCGAGGTCGAGGTGGTGGAGCCGGGCGGGCAGGTCACGCTCTTTCCCACCGCCGTCTTCACCTCGCCGCTCGTCTCGGGCCAGGAGATGCGCGGCCTCATCGAGGCCGACTTCACCCGCGCCGGCACCACCGTCACCGTCGAGGAGGAGGGCCACCGCCGCGCCTCGGGCCAGACCGTGCGCGTCGAGGCCGCGGGCGAGGCAGCGCTCTTTGCCGCCGTCGCGGCGGTGCCCGACGAGGACCACTGGACCTTCGAGGCGCCGGGCTGGAGCGCGGCCTCGGGCAAGGCCGACATCTGGAGCGTGCTCGGCGGCGCGGAGGGGTTTCCCGCCGCCGGCTCCGGGGCGGTGGCAACCGCGGTCGGCGTCGACCTGCTGTGGCCGGCGGGGCTGGCCAACATCACCGACACTGGCAAGCTGTCCAGCCGGACCACCGAGGTGCGCTGGCAGGCGCGCCGGATCGGCGACGACGACGCCCCGCTCGGCAACTGGATGGACCTCGGCGACGTCGAGGTGACCGACAAGACCCGCACCCCCCAGCGCCGCTCCTGGCGCTTCCCGCTCGACCCCCACGGCCGCTGGGCGGTGCGCGGCTGGCGGCTCGATGCGCGCTCGGGCGACGACAAGGATGCCCACGACGTCCACTGGGCCGGCCTGCGCGGCTACCTGACCGAGGCGCAGGACTGGCCGGCGGTGACGCTGATCGCCATGCGCATGCGCGCCACCGGCAACCTGTCGCGCCAGGCCTCGCGCTCGGTCCTGGTGACGGCGACGCGCAAGCTGCCGGTCTGGGACGGCACGGCCTGGTCGGCGCCGGTCGCCACCCGCTCGATCGCCTGGGCGCTCGCCGACATGGCGCGGGCGGCCGACTACGGCCCGGGGCTCGGCGACAACCGCATCGACCTCGCCGGGCTCGCCGCGCTCGATGCCCTCTGGGCCGCCCGCGGCGATGCCTGCGACATCCGCTTCACCGCCGAGGAGACCTGGTGGGAGGCCGCGCAGAAGGTCGCGATCTGCGGCCGGGCGCGCATGCTGATGCAGGGCGGCCGGCTCCGGGCGGTGCGCGACGGGCCCGAGACGATCCCCGTCGCGCTGTTCAGCCAGCGCAACATTGTCGAGGGCTCCTTCGGCATCGACTACCTGATGCCCGGCCCGGGGACCGCCGACGCCGTCGAGGTCAGCTACCTCGACGCCGCGACCTGGCGGCCCGAGCGGGTGACGGCAGCGCTGCCCGGCAGCACCGTCGCGCGCCCCGCGACCATCCGCCTCGAGGGCGTCACCTCGCGCGCGCAGGCGCTGCGCGAGGGCCTCTACCACGCCGCCTGCGCCCGCTACCGCCGCCGCATCATCCGCCTCGCGACCGAGATGGAGGGGTTCATCCCCGCCCCGGGCGACCTGATCGCCGTCCAGCACGACCTCGTCGGCTGGGGCGCCCACGCCGAGGCCACGGCCTGGGACGGCGGGGCGCTGCGGCTGACGCTGTCCGAGCCCGTCGACTGGTCGGGCGAGGGCCACGTCGTCGGGCTCCGGCGCCGCGACGGCACCCTCGCCGGGCCGGTGGCGGTGAGCCGCGGGGGCCACGACGCCGAGCTGCTCCTCGCCGCCGACCCGGGCATCATCCCCGACACCGGCCAGGGCCGCCTGCGCACCCATGTCGCCATCGGCCGCGGCGAGAGCTGGCGGGCGCCGGCCCGGGTGGTCGGCCTGCGGCCGCGCGATGCCCTCGTCGTCGAGATCGAGGCGGTGGTCGAGGACCCCTCGGTGCACACGGCCGAGACCGGTGCTATCGCCCCGCCCCTGCGCCTGTCCGCCCTGCCGCGGCTCGCCGACGCGCCGGCCGTCGCCGGGCTGGCCGTCCGCCTTGCCCCCGACGCCACCGCCTTCCTCGCCTGGGCCCCCGCTGCCGGGGCCACACATTACGAGGTCGAGATGGCCGAAGGCGGCGCCCGCGCCGGCGACAGCCCCGGCTGGACGCGCGCCGTCGACACCGCCGCCGCGGCGGTGACGCTGCGCCCGCCCTGGGGCCCGCGCTCGCGCTTCCGCGTCCGCGCCATCGGCCGGGCGGCGGGGCCCTGGGCTGAGGTCCAGGCCGGGATCGCCCGCCCGCTCCTCTGGCGGGCGCGCGAGGACAACGACCTCGACCACCTCTGGCTCAAACGGGCCACCGACATCCTCTGGGGCGACCGCGCCACGACCACCCTCTGGGGCCAGATCAGGGAGCCCGCATGACCGCCCTTCCCGCCGTAACCGAGTTCACCGACAACGACATGGCGGCGATCCGCTTCTCCGACGCGGTGGCGGCCATGCGCGACTTCCTTGCCGGCATCCTTGGCACCGACGGCACGCAAGCGGGCGCGCTGGCCGCGCTCTACGCCCCCCTTGCCCGTCACGAAGCGCGCAGCGGCACCGGCAGCGTCGCCGCCGGCGACCGCGGCAAGTGGCTTGGCTGCACCGGCAGCTGGACGCTGTCGCTGCTGGCCGCGGCGACGGCCGGGGCGGGCTTCGCCGTCATCGTCGCCAACGCCGGGTCGGGCACGATCACCGTCGACCCCGCCGATGCCGAGACCATCGACGGTGCCGCGACCGCGACGCTCGAGGCCGGGCGCGCGGCGATCCTCATCTCCACCGGCTCGGGCTGGGCCAGCGCCGCCCTGCCCGGCGCCGGCGGCGGCCCGCTTCTGGCCCCGGCCGCGGGCACCGCCGCCGCCCCGGCCCTCGCCTTCCCGGGGGATGCCGACACCGGCATCTACCGCTCGGCCGCCAACACGCTCGGCCTTTCCGCCGGCGGCACCGCCCGGGCGCTGCTGTCGTCATCGGCCTTCCAGGTCGATGTGCCGGTGACGGGCACGGCGGTGCAGTCGGCGGCCACCGACGCCACCGCCGGCCGGCTGCTGCTGGCCGGGGCGTCGGCCACGGTGCTGTCGGCCAGCCCGGCGCTGCGCGCCACCGTCGGCGGCACCGCCGACGCGCTGACGCTGACCTCGGGCGCCATGATCTCGGGCACGCCGCCGACCGGCCTGCTGCTGCGCTTCCGCGCGGCGTCCGCCAACACCGGCGCGGCGACGATCGCGCTGGACGGGGGCAGTGCCGTCGCTTGCGTCACCGTCACCGGCGCGGCCCTGCCGGCGGGCTACATCCGCACCGATGTCGATACCGAGGCGGTCTTCACCGGCTCGGCCTGGGTGCTCGCCCGCGAGGTGGAGCGCGGCGAGGGCGCGAACGGCAGCTACACGCGCCTCGCCGGCGGCACCCAGTTCTGCGCGATCAGCATCAACGAGACCGACACCGCCTGGTCCACC
>JAHDXW010000051.1 GCA_023383015.1 Paracoccaceae bacterium | reverse complement strand
CCGCCTGCGCCGCGGCGATGCGCCGGCCGAGCCCCCAGCCGGCATAGCGCCGCCGCGCCGCGGCCAGCCGGCGGGCGATCGCGGCATCGTCCATGTCGGCCAGCCGCGCCCCGGCCAGCGCCGCCGCGTCCACCGCGCGGACGCAGAGGAAGGCCATCGAGGCCGGCGGGCAGTGGGCCACGGGCAGGAAATGGCGCGAGAGCGCCTGCATCTGCGCCGGCAGCCAGGGCTGTGCCTGGTGCAGGAAATCCTGCTGGACCACCACCGACCGGCCGGGGACGAGGGCGGGAAAGAAGGCGGCGGCGACCGCATCGGCGCTGGCCGCCGACTTGGCAAGGTCGATGACCAGCACCTCGATCGGCCCGCCGTCCCAGGCGAGGCCGGCGCCGACCTCGGCCCGCACGAGGCGGATGCGCCCGCCCCAGGGCGCGAGCAGCCGCGCCACGAGCCCGAGCGCGTCGTCATCCGGCAGCGGCGGCAGGCCGGCAGGGGCGAGGAACCTGCGCTGGTGCGCCGGGGCGATGCGGAAGCGGTCGTAGGCCACCACCGGCGCGGTCCGGCCGCCGGCCCGCAGCCCCTCGGCCAGCCGGGCGGTCGAGCCGCCGGCGAAGCAGCCGAGATCGACCACCGCACCGGCATCCTGCACCCAGCGCGCGCCGAGCCACCAGTAGAGCCGCTGCTCGGCCTCCGACAGCATCGTCGGCACGCCCCGGCAGGGGTCGAGCCGGCCGGCGGGGAGGTCGAGCCAGGGAGCGCGGTCGAAGGCGGCAGCACCGGGCGGCAGCGGGGGGGGGGCGGGGTGGGGCGGCATGGCCGCGAGCCTAGCGCAGAACCGGTGCGGGGGGGAACCGCCCCTCGCCGCGTCCCGGCGCGCCCGCCGCAGGGTTGCGGCACGAAGCGGGCCGTGGCAGAAGGACGCGCCCGGGGGGCAGCCGCCGCGCGCGCGCGCGCCCCCCGGGGCGCCGCCACCTTGCCGGGGCCTGCCGCATGCCGGGCATCTTTCCGTCGCCGGACTGCCGGCTGCCGATCGTCTTGCAGGACGGCAGCCGCCTTGCCGGCACCGTCTTCCTGGCCGCCGAGATCGACCATCCGCGCTGGCAGGTCGGCGCCTACAGCTATGCCAGCAGCAACGACCCCCCGCCCGCGGGCGGCTGGGCGGGGCGGCTTGCGCCCTATCTCTACCCCTTCTCGCCCGAGCGGCTGGTGATCGGCCGCTTCTGCCAGATCGCCGATGGCGTGCGCTTCATCACCGCCTCGGCGAACCACCGGCACGACGGTTTCTCGAGCTATCCCTTCGCGGTGTTCCACCGCCGCTTCGACGGCGCCCCGTCGCTGCCGGGCCCAGGGCCCGACACGGTGGTGGGCAACGACGTCTGGATCGGGCAGGGGGCGAGCATCCTGCCGGGGGCGCGGCTGGGGGACGGGGCGATCATCGGCGCGGGGGCGGTGGCGGGGGGCGAGGTGCCGCCCTATGCGATCGTGGCCGGCAACCCCGCCCGGGTACTCAGGATGCGCTTCGATGCGCCGACCGTGGCGCGGCTGCGCGCCCTTGCCTGGTGGGACTGGCCGATCGCGGCGATCCTGGCCGCCGAGGCGTCGATCTGCGGCGCCGACCTTGCCGCGCTGGAGGCCGCGGCCCGCGCCGCGGGCAGCACCGGGACGGCCGGGGCCCACAAGCCCCTTGCGCAGCCGCCGGCGCTGGACTAACTCGCAGGCGACGGCCCGCAGGGGTATAGCTCAGTCGGTAGAGCATCGGTCTCCAAAACCGAGGGTCGCGGGTTCGAGTCCTGCTGCCCCTGCCAGGCCGGTTCCCGTGCCAGCATCCGTTTCGTCCTCCCCGGGGAGCGGGCCGGGCCCGCCCCGCCGCCGACGCTGTCAGGGGATGTGGCTCAGCCGGGCGCGGCGGCCTGCCGTCGCCAGCGCCGCAGCGCCGAGACGGCCGCCCAGGCCAGCATCAGCGCCGTGACGGCGAGGATCGTGCCGGCAACGGGGCGCTGCAGCAGCCACAGGAAATCGCCCCGCGCCAGCAGCATCGCTCGGCGGAAGTTCTCCTCGAGCATGGGGCCCAGCACGAACCCGACCAGCAGCGGCGCCGCCTCGAAGCCGTACCAGCGCAGCACGAAGCCGCCGATCCCGATCACCAGCACCGACCACACGTCGAAGACGCTGTTCTGCGAGGCGAAGGCGCCGACGCAGATGAGCACCAGGATCACGGGGAACAGGAACCGATAGGGAATCTGCAGCAGCCGCACCCAGATGCCGATCAGCGGGATGTTGAGCACCAGCAGCATCAGGTTGCCGATCCAGAAGCTCGCCACCAGGCCCCAGAACAGCTCGGGGTGCTTGGCGATCAGCTGCGGGCCCGGGGTTATGCCGTGGATCATCAGCGCGCCGAGGATGATGGCCATGGTCGCGCTGCCGGGGATGCCGAGCGACAGGGTGGGGATGAACGCCGTCTGCACGCCGGCATTGTTGGCCGATTCCGGCCCCGCCACCCCCTCAACCGCGCCCTTCCCGAAGCGCTCGGGCGTGCGCGACACGCGCTTCTCGACCGCATAGCTCATCAGCGTCGCGACCAGCGGGCCGGTGCCGGGCAGGGTGCCGATCAGGCAGCCGATGCCGCTGCCGCGCAGCAGCGGGCCGGGGAGCCGGCGCGCGTCCTCGCGCCCGGGGACCATCGAGCGCATGGTGACGCGGCCGGTCTGGCTGGAGGGATACTTGTTGCCGATCGAGCCGACCACCTCGGTGACGCCGAAGAGGCCCATCGCAAGAACGATCACCCCGATGCCGTCGAAGAGGGCGGTCTGCCCGAAGGTGAAGCGGTTGGCGCCGGTGTAGATGTCGGTGCCGATGGTGCCGAGCAGGAGCCCTACCACCACCATCGCCAGGCCCTTCAGCGGCGAGCCCTGCGAGATCGTGGCCGAGGCGACCAGCGCGAACAGGATCGCGGCGAAGTATTCGGCCGCCGCGAACGACAGGGCGACGGTCACGAAGAACGGCGACAGCCACATCAACAGGAGGATGCCGATGCTGCCGCCGAAGAACGAGGCGACGGTACGGATCAGCAGCGCCACGCCCGCCTTGCCCTGCTGCGCCATGGGATAGCCGTCGAGGCAGGTGATCGCGTTCGAATCGGTACCCGGGAGATTGAGCAGGATCGACGAGGTAGAGCCGCCGTATTCGGCCCCGTAGTAGACCCCGCCGAGCATCACCAGCGCGGTCACGGGGTCGAGGTAGAAGGTCATCGGCAGCAGGAGCGTGATGGCCATCATCGAGCCGATCCCGGGGATCACGCCGACGATCATCCCCAGGGAGACGCCGATGAGGCAGTAGCTGAGGTTCTGCAGCGTCATCGCGACGGGAAAGCCGATGGTGAAGAGTTCCATCAGAACCTCCAGTCGAAGGAGGGCACCGTCAGCCCGAAGCCGAGCTTGAAGACCGCCCAGGCGAGGGCACCCATGAACAGGCCGACGCCGAGGATCGCTGGCAGCCGCGCCGTCGGGTCCCCGGCGGCCGCGGCCGCGGCCGCGATCGCCGCCGCCGGGACAAGGCCCAGCGGACGCAGCAGGAGCGCGAAGGCGGCGATGCCGGCCAGGACGGCGAGGATCGAGCGCACCGGCCAGCGCCGGCGCGAACCGTCGGCCGCGCCGCCGCGGAGCATGCCGATCGCCGCGATGGCGAGCCCCAGCGCCACGGCGATCGCGCCGAGGAGCATGGGGAAGTGGCCGGGCTGCATGCGGTTGACCGGGCCGATCCCGTAGCTGAAGGAGTGGTAGAGGAAGAAGGCGCCGATCGCCGCGACGATCAGCCCCGCCACCACCTCGTCGAGCACCCCGCGGTTCATCGCCCCCGCCCCGCCCCGCCCCCGCGCCGGTCAGCCATAGTTGCTGGTGTCCAGCACGTCGGTCGTGCCGGCCCAGAAGGCCGATCCGTTGCGCAGGTAGGCCAGGCCCTTCTGGAGCACCTCGCCGTAGGTGCTTGTCGTCTCGCCGCGCCGGATCGCGCGCTCGTGCAGGTCGTCCGGCAGTACCCCCCCCGCCAGGAGCGTGCGCGCCGCCAGGATGGTCGGGTCGTCGCGGCGGTAGAAGCGCGTCTCGATCCCGTATTCGGCCAGCCTTGCGGGATCGCGCGTCTGGAAGGCGGCGACCCATTCGGGCACGCGGAGGTAGAACGGCTGCACCTTGCGGGCGAGCTCGTCGAGCCAGGCCTCGATGTTGTCGCCGTCTGGCTTCAGCGTGTGGCAGGCCAGGAGCGCGCGCTGGAACATGCCGAAGATGACGTCCTCGAAGGCCGCGCCGCGGCCGGTCGTGCGGCCCATGAAGAAGGCGCTCACCGGGTCGGCCTCGCCGCCGAGATAGACCTCGCGGAACACCTCGGCGTCGAAATAGCCCGAGACCTCCTGCACCTTCCGGATCTCGGCCTCGCTGATCGGGCCGTAGCCCGGCTTGCCCTGCATCCGGTAGTGGGCGTCGTTCCAGTCCATGCCGGCGGCTTCCGACAGCACCGGCTTCATCACCCGGTCCACCGCCTGGTGGACCAGCCCGCCCAGCACAAAGGAGAGGTTGCGGCGGTTGCGCTCGCTCGCCCCTGGGCCGCCGCTGGCGCGTACCGCCTCAAGGACCGGGCGCATCCAGCTGTTGCCGCCGAAGCTGATGGTGCCGAGCCGTGCAAAGGAAAGTTCGCCCCCCAGAACCTCGCGGAAGGCGGGCGCGATGCGGTCGTCGTGGCGGGCGAGGCGGCTGCAATCGTCCAGCGCCGCCCAGTGGGTCAGCAGGTCAGACATCTCTTGTCCCCAGGCGCGGCAGGGGCATCCCTCCGGGGCGATGCGCGGCCGCGCGGCATCGGTTGGCGGCCGGACGCGCTGCCGCGCCCGGCCAGGCTGTCATGTCACGGTCGCGCCGTCACTTGACGGTCATGCGTCCGGCGTCGATCTCGCCCTGGATGATCGGCTGCCAGCGGGTGACCTCCGATTCGACGAAGGCCTGGAACTCGGCCGGACCCATCGGGTTCTTCAGGTAGCCGAGCGACTGGAGCCGTTCGCTGACCTCGGGCAGTTCCATCGCCGCCAGCATCTCGTCGCTCATCCGCTGGACGATCTCGGCGGGCGTGCCGGCCGGGGCGATCATGCCGATCCAGGTGAGCAGCTCGTAGCCCTCAAGCCCGTGCTCGGCCACCGTGGGGATGTCGGGGAAGCCGGGCAGCCGCTCGGCACTGGTCACGGCGATGGGCACGAGCGAGCCGTCGGCGAAATAGGGCGCGGCCGATCCGGCGGCCACCATGCCCATGCCCACCTCGTTGGCGAGAAGCGCCGTCACCGCCGGCCCCGAGCCGGAGTAGGGGATGTGCTCGAAGCGGACCTCGGCCATCTTCTCGAGCAGCAGCACCGCAAGGTGCGAGGCGGAGCCGATCCCGGAGGAGCTGTAGAACATGCCCCCCGGATCCTTGCGCGCGAGGTCGAGCAGTTCGGGCAGCGTCGAGATGCCGAGCGAGGGATGCACGGCGATGATGTCGACGACGGCGACGAGGCTTGCGACGCCGGTCAGGTCGGTCAGGGGGTCGAAGTCGGCCGGGCCGTACAGCGTCGGATTGATCGCGAAGTTGGGCGTGACCAGACCGAAGGTGTAACCGTTCGCATCCGCCGATGCGACCGCCTGGACCCCGATGTTGGTGCTGCCGCCGGGCCGGTTGTCGACCGCGATCGGCTGGCCCAGCCGCTCGGACACCACCCCGCCGAGCAGCCGGGCGGTGGTGTCGGTCCCGCCGCCGGGCGAGAACGGGACGATGATCGTGACCGGCTGGCTGGGCCAGTTCGCCTGCGCCGACGCCGCGAGCGGCATCAATGCCGCTGCGGCCGCCAGCGCGGCAGCCTTCAGATGAGCGTTCATGTGGTCCTCCTCCCACGTGGTGCCGGCGAACGGCCGTTCGCCGGCGCGCGGCATCATACGCAGCCTCCGGGCCCGATGGCGAGCGGACTGTGCCCGGGCATGGCGGGATTCCGGGGCGCCCGCGTCACCCGGGCCGCAGTGGCGGGCGGCTGTCAGCCCGCCGCCACCGGCAGCGCCGTCGTCGCCTTGACCCATTTGACCGGGATGATCGTGCGGGTGTTGGCAAGCCCCGGCAGCCGGCCGAGGAAGCCGGTCATGAAGTCGTGGAAGGCGGCGAGGTCGGCCACCGCGACCTTCAGGAGATAGTCGTAGTCGCCGGTGATGAAGGCGCATTCCAGCACCTCCTCGCGGCGCATCACGGCCGCCTCGAAGCCCTGCGAGACGGCCTGCGCCTGCCGCTCGAGCCGGACCTCGACGAAGGCCGAGAAGCCGGCGCCGACGGCCGCGGCATCAAGCAGCGCGACATGGCCGCGGATGACGCCCGCCGCCTGCAGCGCGCGCACCCGCCGGAGGCATGGCGAGGGCGACAGCCCGACGCGGGCCGCGAGGTCCTGGTTGCGGATTGCGGCATCGGTCTGGAGGATGCGCAGGATCCGTCGGTCGGTGGCGTCCATGGGCAGCAGATAGCGCATAATTGCCCCAAAGCGCAACCTGATTGCCAAATTTCGTCAAGGAGCCCCGAGAAAGACGCCAGATTTCGCCGCAGCCGGGATAGAACCACCCCCGGCGGCAAGGCCGTGCCGTCCCGGCGCCGGAACGCCCGCGCCCCGCGGGCGGGCGGAGGGCGCCGGGGCCGGCCCGCCGTCGACCGCCCGCGCCCGCAACGACCACGAGACCGTACCGGAGCCCGCCATGACCCGCCTTGCCCGCGACATCCTGCTCGACATCCTGCGCGACGAGGGGGTGACGCACATCTTCGGCAACCCCGGCTCCACCGAGATGCCGCTGATGGATGCCCTCGTCGACGCCCCCGACCTGACCTATGTCCTCGGCCCGCAGGAGGCGACGGCGCTGGCCATGGCCGACGGCTGGGCGCTGGCCACCGGGAGGACGGGGTTCGTCAACCTCCATGCCGCCGGCGGGCTTGGCAATGCGATGGGGGCGCTGGTGGCGGCGCGGGCCTCGGGTACGCCGCTGGTCGTCACTGCCGGCCAGCAGGACACCCGCCACCTGATGACCGAGCCCTGGCTTGCCGGCGACCTTGTCGGCATCGCCCAGCCGGTGACCAAATGGGCCGCCGAGGTGCGTCGCGGCGAGGACCTCGGCTGGGCGCTGCGCCGTGCCTTCGCGCTCGCCGCCGCCCCGCCGACGGGGCCGGTGTTCCTGTCGCTGCCGATGGACGTGCTGGACCAGCCGGTGGCCGCGCCGGTACCGCCGCGGTCGGCCGTCGCCCGGCCCGGACCCTCGCCCGATGCGGGGCTGCTTGCCGACCGGCTGGCCGACCACGACCCCGACCGGGTGGCGATCCTGATGGCCGACGACCTGCCGGCCGAGGCGGCGGCGGGGCTGGTCGCGCTGGCCGAGGCGGGGGGATTCGCGGTCTGGGGCTCGCAGGTCGGCTCGCGCACCGCGTTCCCGGGTGCCAACCCGTGGTGGGGCGGGGTGCTCAAGGCCGACTTCGCGGCGATCCGCGCCGCGCTCGAGGGCATGGAGGCGGTGGTTGTCGCCGGCGGGCGGGCCTTCATCGCCTATCCCTACCGCGACGTGCGGCCCCTGCCCGAGGGCGCGGCGCTCTATCATGTGGCGGCGACCCCGGTGGCGATCGGCCGCGAGTTCCCGGCTGATCTTGCGCTGGTGGGCGACATCGGGGCGACGCTGGCCGCCGCGGCCGCGGCGCTGGCCCCGCGCATCGACCCCGCCCGCCGCGCCGCCCGCGCGGCGGCCCGCGCCGGGGCCCGCGCCCGCCACCGCGCCGCGCTGGCAGCGGCGATCCGCGCCGAGGCGGCCGACCTGCCGCTGTCGCCCGACGCCGCCGTTCTGGCCGTGCTCGAGGCGATGCCGGAGGGGGCGCTGATCGCCAACGAGGCCGCCGCCACCTTCGGGCGGGTGAGCGAGCTGATCGAGGCGGCGCCGGGGCGCTACTTCTTTGCCCGCGGCGGGGTGCTGGGCTGCGCCATGCCGGCGGCGGTGGGCGCGGCGCTGGCGGTCGCGGCGCCGGTCTTCGCGCTGGTTGGTGACGGCGGGGCGATGTATTCGCCGCAGGCGCTGTGGAGCGCCGCCCGCACCCGCCGGCAGGTGGTCTTCGTGGTCTTCAACAACCGTCGCTACGACGTGCTGCAGCGGGTGGCGCGCGACCTCGGCTGCGCCAACGCGCTGGCCGGCCGCTTCGTCGGCATGGCGGTGGACGACCCGGCGGTGGACTTCCAGCACCTCGCCGCCGCTATGGGCGTGCCGGCCGAGCGGGCCGACCGCCCCGGTGCGATTGCCGCCGCGGTTGCGCGGGCGCTGGGGCGGCCGGGACCGACGCTGCTGGAGATTCCCGTCCGCTGAGGCCGCGGACGCGCCGGGCGGCGCCGGGACGGCGGCGCCCCTGCACCTTGATTCCCCCCCGCCGGCCCGTTATCTCGGCCGCAGGCGCGAACAGGACGGACCCATGGCCAAGGCGAACCCCCTTCAGTTCCTCCAGCAGGTGCGCGCGGAGGTCTCCAAGGTCGTCTGGCCGACCCGCCGCGAGGTGTTCTTGACCACCGTGATGGTGTTCGTCATGGCCACCCTCACCGGCCTGTTCTTCTTCCTGGTCGACTGGATGATCCGCACCGGCCTGTCGCTGCTCCTGGGCCTGTTCGGCTGAACGGCCCGGCGCGGGCGCGCCGGGTCGGGCTTGCATGGCGCGGGGAACGGGGCTAGACGGGGCGCCCTGTCCCGCCCGCGGCGCGGCCCCCGATTCGGGTTCCGCGCCCGGTCTGCTTGTCATGAGGGCGCGGGCAGGTGGACGGCAGGTGCAGGGTGGCTCGGGCATGGCGAAACGCTGGTATTCGGTGAGCGTGCTCTCGAACTTCGAGAAGAAGGTCGCCGAGCAGATCCGGCAGGCCGCGGCCGACGGCGGCCTTCAGGACGAGATCGACGAGGTGCTTGTGCCGACCGAGGAGGTGATCGAGGTCCGCCGCGGCAAGAAGGTGACGTCGGAGCGGCGCTTCATGCCCGGCTATGTTCTGGTGCGCGCCGAGATGTCGAACCGGGTCTATCACACGATCTCCTCGATCAACCGCGTCACCGGCTTCCTCGGTCCGCAGGGCAAGCCGCAGCCGCTGCGCGACGAGGAGGTCAACGCGATCCTCAACCGCGTCGAGGAAGGGCAGGAGGCGCCGCGCAACCTGATCCGCTTCGAGGTGGGCGAGCAGGTCAAGGTGACCGACGGGCCTTTCGAGGGCTTCACCGGCATGGTCGAGGATGTCGATGAGGGCGCGAGCCGGCTGAAGGTGACGGTGTCGATCTTCGGCCGCGCGACGCCGGTCGATCTGGAGTTCACCCAGGTCTCCAAGGGGGCCTGAGGTGCGAGCCGTGGGAGGCGCGCGGCCGGCAGGCCGGGGCGCCGGACCACTCAGCAGCCGCGGGGCCACGGCCCCCGGCGTGTGAGCGAAAGGAGCGGCCGGGATGGCCAAGAAACTGATCGGGACGGTCAAGCTGCAGGTGAAGGCCGGCCAGGCCAACCCCTCGCCGCCGGTGGGCCCCGCGCTTGGCCAGCGCGGCATCAACATCATGGCCTTCGTGAAGGAATTCAACGCCAAGACGGCGCAGTTCGAGCCGGGTGCGCCGACCCCGGTGATCATCAGCTACTACCAGGACAAGTCCTTCACGATGGAGATCAAGACGCCGCCGGCGTCCTATCTCATCAAGAAGGCGGCCAAGGTCGACGCAGGCTCCAAGACCCCAGGCCGGGGGGTGGCGGGCGCGATCACCGCGGCCGACGTGCGCCGGATCGCCGAGGCCAAGATGAAGGACCTGAACACCAAGGACATCGAGGCGGCGATGCAGATGGTGCTCGGCTCGGCCCGGTCCATGGGCATCGAGGTGAAGGGGTAAGGCGATGGCGAAGCTCGGCAAACGCATCCGCGTCGCGCGCGACGCCGTCGCCGGCAGGGGCAACCTGCCGCTGGACCAGGCCGTGGCGGCGGTCAAGCAGGCCGCCTCGGCGAAGTTCGACGAGACCGTGGAGGTCGCGATCAACCTCGGGGTGGATCCCCGTCATGCCGACCAGATGGTGCGCGGCGTGGTGATGCTGCCCAACGGCACCGGCAAGACGGTGCGGGTGGCGGTGTTCGCCCGCGGTGCCAAGGCCGACGAGGCCCGCGGCGCGGGTGCCGACATCGTCGGCGCCGAGGATCTGGTCGAGCGCATCCAGGGCGGCACGATCGACTTCGACCGCTGCATCGCCACGCCCGACATGATGCCGCTGGTCGGCCGGCTGGGCAAGATCCTTGGCCCGCGCAACCTGATGCCGAACCCCAAGGTGGGGACGGTGACGATGGACGTGGTGAACGCGGTCAAGGCGGCCAAGGGCGGCGAGGTGCAGTTCAAGGTCGAGAAGGCCGGAATCGTCCATGCCGGGGTGGGCAAGGTGTCATTCCCGCCCGAGAAGCTGGCCGAGAACGTCCGCGCCTTCGTCGACGCGATCCTGCGCGCCAAGCCGTCGGGGGCCAAGGGCACCTACCTCAAGAAGGTGTCGGTGGCCTCGACCATGGGCCCCGGCGTCAGCGTCGACCTCGCCTCGGCCTCGGGGCGGTGACGGTTCTGGCCCGGGGGCCTGCCCCCGCGGGCATGGCGGGCGGCGGCCCGCCCGGAGGAATCCCGCGGGGCGCCAGCCCCGCGGGTGATCGGCGGGGAGGCCGGGCAGCCGGCGGACCCCGTCCTGTCCGAGACGGCGGGTGGGCCGCACGGCCCTTAATGTCCTGCCCGAGACGGGGATCGAGACGAGTTTTCCGGGGGTTGCGGCCCTCGGGCGGCCTTGGCCTCGGGACCCGGGAAGCGGACCCGACGCCACCGGGGGGCAACCCCCGGCGGCAGACAGTGAGCCGGGGGGCGCCTTGCCCCCCAAAGTGGAGAAGCACTCGTGGATAGAGCCCAGAAAGCGAAGGTGGTCGAGGAACTCGGCCAGGTCTTCGAACGCTCGGGCGTGGTCGTGGTTGCACGCTACGAAGGTATCACGGTGTCCCAGATGCAGGGCCTGCGCGCGATGATGCGTGAAGCGGGTGGGTCCGTCCGCGTCGCCAAGAACCGGCTCGCCAAGATCGCCCTCGAGGGCAAGCCCAGTGCCGGCATGGCCGGGCTGCTGACCGGCATGACGGTCCTCTGCTACTCCGACGACCCCGTCGCCGCGGCGAAGGTGGTCGTGGACTACGCCCGGACGAACGACAAGTTCGTCGTCCTCGGCGGGGCCATGGGAGCGGCGGGGCTGGATGCCGAGGGGGTGAAGGCGGTGGCCGCCATGCCCTCGCGCGAGGAACTTGTCGCGCAGGTCGTGGGCTGCATCGGGGCGCCCGCTTCCGGCCTGGCCGGGGCGATCGGTGCGCCGGCGGCGAACATCGCGGGCATCCTCAAGACGCTGGAAGAGCGCGAAGCCGCCTGAGAGACCCATGCCGCCGGCGGGACGATCCCGCCGTGGCCGGAACCCAACTGACGGAACGGAAACGGAAAAATGGCTGACCTGAACAAACTCGCCGAAGAGATCGTCAACCTCACCCTGCTGCAGGCCCAGGAGCTGAAGCAGATCCTGAAGGACAAGTACGGCATCGAGCCCGCCGCCGGTGGCGCGGTGATGATGGCCGGCCCCGCCGCCGCCGGCCCAGCCGCCGCCCCGGTCGAGGAGAAGACCGAGTTCGACGTCATCCTGGTCGACGCCGGTGCGCAGAAGATCAACGTGATCAAGGAAGTGCGCGCGATCACGAGCCTCGGCCTGAAGGAGGCCAAGGATCTCGTCGAGGCCGGCGGCAAGGCCGTGAAGGAGCAGGTGTCGAAGGCCGAGGCCGAGGAGATCAAGAAGAAGCTCGAGGCGGCCGGCGCGAAGGTCGAACTCAAGTGATGACGCAGGGGCGCCTGGCGCCCCGCATTGCGGCATGACAGCGGGCCGGGCCCGGGGTGACCCCGGGCCCGGCCGGACCCGTCTCGGCAGGGGCCCGGCAGCGGCGGGCCCCTCCCTGGGCGGATCGAGGTTCGGGAGCGTGCCGCGGGGCGGGCGCGCAGGTATTGAACCTTACCCCTGTTTCGCGAGGGGCGGCGGCCGGGGCCCGGCGGCACGTGCGCCCGCGAGAGACGAAAGGTGATCAGGAGCATGGCTCAGGCATACGTCGGTCAGAAGCGCATCCGGCGCTATTTCGGCAAGATCCGCGAAGTCCTGGAGATGCCGAACCTCATCGAGGTTCAGAAATCCTCCTACGACCTTTTCCTGCGTTCGGGTGACGGCGAGCGGCCGCGCGACGGCGAGGGCCTGCAGAACGTCTTCCAGTCGGTGTTCCCGATCAGGGACTTCAACGAGACCGCCGTGCTGGAGTTCGTCAAGTACGAGCTCGAGAAGCCGAAATACGACGTCGACGAGTGCATGCAGCGCGACATGACCTATGCCGCGCCGCTCAAGGTGACGCTCCGGCTGATCGTGTTCGACGTCGACCCCGACACCGGCGCGAAGTCGGTCAAGGACATCAAGGAGCAGGACGTCTACATGGGCGACATGCCGCTCATGACGGCGAACGGCACCTTCATCGTCAACGGCACCGAGCGCGTGGTGGTCAGCCAGATGCACCGCTCGCCGGGCGTCTTCTTCGATCACGACAAGGGCAAGACGCACTCGTCGGGCAAGCTTCTCTTCCAGTGCCGGATCATCCCCTACCGCGGGTCGTGGCTGGATTTCGAGTTTGACGCCAAGGACCTCGTCTACGCGCGCATCGACCGGCGGCGGAAGCTGCCGGTGACGACGCTGCTCTATGCGCTGGGGATGGACCAGGACGCCGTCATGACGGCCTACTACGCCACCGTCGGCTACCGCCATGTCAAGGGCAAGGGCTGGGTCACCCGCTTCTTCCCCGAGCGGGTGCGCGGCACCCGCCCGACCTTCGACCTCATCGACGCCGGCACCGGCGAGGTGATCTGCAAGGCCGGCGACAAGGTGACGCCACGGATGGTCAGCGCCTGGATCAAGGAGGGGCGGATCGCCGAGATCCTCGTGCCCTTCGAGCAGATCGTCGGCCGCTATGCCGCCCGCGACATCATCGACGAGACCACCGGCGCGATCTGGGTCGAGGCCGGCGACGAGTTGACATGGGAGCTCGACCGTGACGGCGCGGTCAAGGGCGGGACGCTGAAGCTGCTGCTCGACAAGGGCATCACCGAAATCCCGGTGCTGGACATCGACGGCGTCTCGGTCGGCCCTTACATCCGCAACACCATGGCCGCCGACAAGGTGTGGAACCGCGACGGCGCGCTGATGGAGATCTACCGGGTGATGCGCCCGGGCGAGCCGCCGACGGTAGAGGCCGCCTCGACGCTGTTCGACACGCTGTTCTTCGACTCCGAGCGCTACGACCTGTCGGCCGTCGGCCGGGTGAAGATGAACATGCGTCTCGACCTCGATGCGCCCGACACCCATCGCACGCTGCGCCGCGAGGACATCATCGCCTGCATCAAGGCGCTGGTGGACCTGCGCGACGGCAACGGTGAGATCGACGATATCGACCATCTCGGCAACCGCCGGGTGCGCTCGGTTGGCGAGCTGATGGAGAACCAGTACCGCCTCGGCCTTCTGCGCATGGAGCGGGCGATCAAGGAGCGGATGAGTTCGGTCGAGATCGACACGATCATGCCGCAGGACCTGATCAACGCCAAGCCGGCGGCGGCGAGCGTGCGCGAGTTCTTCGGCTCCTCGCAGCTCTCGCAGTTCATGGACCAGACCAACCCGCTGTCGGAGGTCACCCACAAGCGGCGGCTGTCGGCGCTGGGGCCGGGGGGCCTGACGCGCGAGCGGGCGGGCTTCGAGGTGCGCGACGTTCACCCCACCCACTACGGGCGGATGTGCCCCATCGAGACGCCCGAAGGCCAGAACATCGGCCTGATCAACTCGCTGGCCACCTACGCGCGGGTGAACAAGTACGGCTTCATCGAGACCCCCTACCGGAAGGTCAGGAACGCCCAGGTCACCGACGAGGTGATCTACATGTCGGCGACCGAGGAGATGCGCCACACCATCGCCCAGGCCAACGCGACGCTGGACGACGGGGGGCGGTTCATCAACGAGTTCGTCTCGACCCGCAAGGGCGGCGAGTTCATGCTGAACCCGCGCGAGAGCGTCGACCTGATCGACGTCAGCCCCAAGCAGCTCGTCTCGGTCGCGGCCTCGCTGATCCCGTTCCTGGAGAACGATGACGCCAACCGCGCTCTGATGGGCTCGAACATGCAGCGCCAGGCGGTGCCGCTGCTGCAGTCGGAGGCGCCGTTCGTCGGCACGGGCATCGAGGGTGTGGTGGCCCGCGACAGCGGGGCGGCCTTCATGGCCCGCCGCGCGGGCGTCATCGACCAGGTCGACGCGACCCGGATCGTCGTGCGTGCCACCGAGCTTCTGGAGCCCGGCGAGCCCGGCGTGGACATCTACCGGCTGCGCAAGTTCAAGCGGTCGAACCAGTCGTCCTGCATCAACCAGCGGCCGCTGGTGAAGGTGGGCGACAGCGTCGCCCGCGGGCAGGTGATCGCGGACGGCCCCTGCACCGACATGGGCGAGCTGGCGCTGGGCCGCAACGTCGTCGTCGCCTTCATGCCCTGGAACGGCTACAACTACGAAGATTCCATCCTCATCTCCGAGCGCATCCACTTCGACGACGTCTTCACCTCGATCCACATCGAGGAGTACGAGGTCGCCGCCCGCGACACCAAGCTCGGGCCCGAGGAGATCACCCGCGACATCCCCAACGTCGGCGAGGAGGCGCTGCGCAACCTCGACGAGGCGGGAATCGTCTACATCGGCGCCGAGGTGCAGCCCGGCGACATCCTGGTGGGCAAGATCACGCCCAAGGGCGAAAGCCCGATGACGCCCGAGGAGAAGCTCCTGCGCGCGATCTTCGGCGAGAAGGCCTCCGACGTCCGCGACACCTCGCTCAGGCTGCCGCCCGGGGCCTACGGTACGGTCGTCGAGGTTCGGGTGTTCAACCGCCACGGCGTCGACAAGGACGAGCGCTCGCTGCAGATCGAGCGCGAGGAGATCGAGCGGCTGGCCCGCGACCGCGACGACGAGCTCGCGATCCTCGAGCGCAACACCTACGCGCGGCTGAGGGCGCTGATCCTCGGCAAGGTGGCGGTGAAGGGGCCGAAGGGCGTGCGCGCCGGATCGGCCATCACCGAGGACCTCCTGGGCACGCTGTCGCGCGGACAGTGGTGGCAGCTGGCCATCGAGGAGGCCGACACCGCCGCCGAGGTCGAGGCGCTGAACGCCCAGTTCGACCAGCAGAAGCGCGCGCTCGAGCACCGCTTCGAGGACAAGGTCGAGAAGGTACGCCGCGGCGACGACCTGCCGCCGGGCGTCATGAAGATGGTCAAGGTCTTCGTGGCGGTGAAGCGCAAGCTGCAGGCAGGCGACAAGATGGCCGGCCGGCACGGCAACAAGGGCGTCGTCTCGAAGGTCGTGCCGATCGAGGACATGCCCTTCCTGGCCGACGGCACGCCCGTCGACCTGGTGCTGAACCCCCTCGGCGTGCCCTCGCGCATGAACGTCGGCCAGATCCTCGAGACCCACATGGGCTGGGCCGCCCGCGGCCTGGGGCTGAAGATCGACGAGGCGCTGCAGGAATACCGCCGCAAGGGCGATGTCCGGCCGCTGCGCGACGCGATGCATCTGGCCTATGGCGACGAGACCTTCGCGGCGACCTTCGCCGGCATGGACGAGCACGACCTCGTGGAAAGCGCCGCCACCGTCACCGGTGGCGTCCCGATCGCCACGCCCGTGTTCGACGGCGCCAAGGAGCAGGACGTCAACGACGCGCTGCGGCGGGCGGGCTTCGACATGTCGGGCCAGTCCTGGGTACACGACGGGCGCACCGGCGAGCGCTTCGCGCGCCCGGTGACGGTGGGCGTGAAGTACATGCTGAAGCTCCACCACCTTGTCGACGACAAGCTGCACGCGCGGTCCACCGGTCCCTACAGCCTGGTCACCCAGCAGCCGCTGGGCGGCAAGGCGCAGTTCGGCGGCCAGCGGCTGGGCGAGATGGAGGTCTGGGCGCTGGAGGCCTATGGTGCCGCCTACACCTTGCAGGAGATGCTGACGGTGAAGTCCGACGACGTTGCCGGCCGGACCAAGGTCTACGAATCGATCGTGAAGGGCGAGGACAACTTCGAGGCCGGCGTGCCGGAATCGTTCAACGTGCTGGTCAAGGAGGTCCGGGGTCTGGGCCTCAACATGGAACTCCTGGATGCCGAGGAGGAGTGAGCGCGCGGCGGGCTGAAGCCCGCCCCATGCCCCTGGGATGGCAGGCCCTCACCCCCCGCCATCCCGCCACCGACCGCCCCATTTCGAGGCTTTGGACATGAACCAGGAACTCACGACGAACCCGTTCGGCCCGCTCGCCGCGCCCAAGACCTTCGACGAGATCAAGATTTCGCTCGCCAGCCCCGAGCAGATCCTCAGCTGGTCCTACGGCGAGATCAAGAAGCCCGAGACGATCAACTACCGCACCTTCAAACCCGAGCGCGACGGGCTGTTCTGCGCCCGGATCTTCGGGCCGATCAAGGACTACGAGTGCCTGTGCGGCAAGTACAAGCGGATGAAGTACCGCGGCGTGGTCTGCGAGAAATGCGGCGTCGAGGTGACGCTGCAGAAGGTCCGGCGCGAGCGCATGGGCCACATCGAGCTTGCCGCGCCGGTGGCGCACATCTGGTTCCTGAAGTCGCTGCCCTCGCGCATCGGCCTGATGCTCGACCTGACGCTGCGCGACCTCGAGCGCATCCTCTACTTCGAGAACTACGTCGTCACCGAACCGGGGATGACCGAGCTCACCTACGGCCAGCTCCTGACCGAGGAGGAGTATCTCGACGCCCAGGACCGCTTCGGCGCCGACGCCTTCAGCGCCAACATCGGCGCCGAAGCGATCCGCGAGATGCTGGCGGCGATCGATCTCGAGGCCGAGGCCGATCGGCTGCGCGAGGAGCTGAAGGAGGCGACCGGCGAACTCAAGCCCAAGAAGATCATCAAGCGGCTGAAGATCGTCGAGAACTTTCTCGAGAGCGGCAACCGCCCGGAATGGATGGTGCTGACCGTCCTGCCGGTGATCCCGCCCGAGCTGCGCCCGCTGGTGCCGCTGGACGGCGGCCGCTTCGCGACCTCGGACCTCAACGACCTCTACCGCCGCGTCATCA
>JAHDXW010000050.1 GCA_023383015.1 Paracoccaceae bacterium | reverse complement strand
CCAGCATCCCCATGTAGTCGGCCGTCGTCCGCTCCATCCCCTGGGCCGAGCCCTGGAGGCCGCGGAAGATGTTGCCGCCGCCGATCACCATGCAGATCTCGATGCCGAGGTCGTGGACCGACTTCACCTCGGCGGCGATGCGTTGCACCGTCGGCGGATGCAGCCCGTAGCCTTGCGGGCCCATCAGCGCCTCGCCGGAAATCTTGAGCATCACGCGGCGGTAGCGCAGCGGCGCGGGTTCGGCGACGGGCAGGGGCTGGGCAGCGGACGCGGGGCGCGCGGCCGGCGCGGGCTCGGCGGCAAGGCGGGCAGGGTCAGGCATGGCGCGGATCTTCCTGGGGGCAGCGCACCCCGGCGCGGCCGGGCGCGGCGGATGGGGGGCGGATCGCGCCTACCCATGTCGGAAAACCGGGTGCGGATCAACGCCAATCCGGCCCGTGCCCGGCCGGGGAGGCGGCGATGACGGCCCCCCTGCCCGGCTGGCTTGCCGGGCTTCCGCCCGACCGGCCGGTGCTGATCGCCGGCCCCACCGCCTCGGGCAAGTCGGCACTGGCAGCCGCGCTTGTCGCCGCCCGGGGCGGCGTCATCGTCAATGCCGACGCGCTGCAGGTCTACGCCCCCTGGCGGGTGCTGACCGCGCGCCCCTCCGCTGCCGAGGAGGCGGCGCTACCGCACCGCCTCTACGGCCATCTGCCCCGCGATGCTCCCTGGTCGGCCGGCCACTGGCTGCGTGCGCTGGCCGCGGTGCTGGCCGAGGGGCGCCGGCCGGTGGTGGTGGGCGGCACCGGCCTCTACTTCCGCGCCCTCACGCGGGGGCTCGCACCGGTGCCGGCGGTGCCGGCCGCGGTCCGGGCCACCGCTCAGGCGCGGCTGGACGCGCGCGGGCTGGCGGCCCTTGCGTCCGAACTCGACCCCGCATCCGCCGCGCGCATCGACCTTTCCAACCCGGCGCGCGTGCTGCGCGCATGGGAGGTCCTGCAGGCGACCGGCCGCGGCCTGGCCGACTGGCAGGCCGCGACCGGCCCGCCGCTCCTGCCGCTCGCATCGGCCGCGGCCTTCGTTCTCGAGGCCGACCGCGACTGGCTCAACGCCCGCATCGACGCCCGCTTCGCCGCCATGGTGGCGGCCGGGGCGCTCGACGAGGTCACCGCCGAACTGCCCTTCTGGGACCCCGCGCGTCCCTCCGCGCGCGCCCTCGGCGCGGCGGCGCTGGTGGCGCATCTGCGCGGCCAGACCAGCCTTGCGGCCGCCGTCGCCGCCGGCCAGCAGACCACCCGCGCCTATGCCAAGCGGCAGCGCACCTGGTTCCGCAATGCCATGGAGGGCTGGACGCGGGTGCCGGCGCCGGGCTGAGGCGGTGCCGCTCCGGCGACCGCCTCAGAAGCCCAGGAGATATGCGACGATCGCCGCACGGTCCTCGGCACCCTCGGCATGGTGCCCGCCCAGCAGCCGGTCGAGCCAGTCGCGGCGGGCTGCCTCGTCTTCACCCTGGAAGCGGTGGGCGATCCCGGCCGGAGAGCCGTGGCACCGGCCGCAGAGCGAAACATAGGCGGCCGCCCCCGCCTCGGCGATCCCCTCGCCGCCGTCGCCCGCCGCCGGGCCTGCCAGTGCCAGCACGGCCAGCGCCGGCCAGATCGCCCTTCCGCCGCGCCGGCGGATCCTGCCCATCGAGATCGGCACCTTCCCCTCCCCCGTTCAGCCGGCCGCGGCCGGTCGTCCCAGCGCCGCCAGAACCGCCCGCGCCGCGCGCAGGCCGGGACGCGGCCCTCCGCGTCCCAGCCGTTCCATCGTCACCGCCATCGCCGCCTCCTGCGCCGCGCGGGCCGGGCCGGGAGCCAGGAGGGCCGCCAGCGCCGGCGCCATGGCCGCAGGCGTGCAGGCCGCGCCCAGGAACTCCGGCACCGCCCGCGTGCCGCTGACCAGGTTGACCAGCGTCACCGTGTCGACCTTCAGCAGCGCCCGCGCCATCAGCCGTGTCAGCGGGCTCGCATCGTATCCGATCACCATCGGCACCCCCGCCGCGGCAAGCTCGAGCGACACCGTCCCCGAGGCCGCGATCGCGGCATCGGCGGCCGCGAAGGCCGCGGCCTTGGCCGCCGCCCCATCGCGCCCCGGCCCGACGATGACGGGGGCGACCGGCCAGCCCCGCACCTCCTCCGCAACCTGGCCCGCGACGCCGCGCACCGTCGGCAGCACCACCCGAAGGCCCGGGCGCGCCGCCGCCACCAGGCCCAGAGTCGCCCCGAAGCGCGCCGACAGCCGGGCAACCTCGCCCCGCCGCGACCCGGGCAGCGCCAGCACGACCGGCGCCTCCGGCGCGATGGCATGGGCGGCGCGGAAGGCCGCGGCCACGCCCGGGCCGGCCGGCGGCACGGCGGCAGCGGGGTGGCCGACGAAGTCGCAGCCCATGCCGGCCGCGGTCATGTAGGGCGGCTCGAACGGCAACAGCGCAAGCACATGGTCGATCACCCGCGCCATCCTCGCCGCACGCCCCGGCCGCCAGGCCCAGACCGAGGGGGCGACGTAGTGGATGGTGCGCAGCCCCGGCTGCGCCGCCCGCGCCCGCGCCGCCAGCCGCAGGCAGAAGTCGGGGCTATCGATCGTCACCAGCGCGTCGGGCCGGGCGGCTGCGACATGGGCCGCCGCCTGCCGCAGCCGGCGCAAGATGCGCGGCAGCGCCGGCACCACCTCGGCCAGCCCCATGACCGCCAGATCCTCCATCGGAAAAAGGCTTTCCAGCCCCTCGGCCTGCATCAGCGGCCCGCCGACGCCCGAGACCTCCACCTCCGGCGCAAGCTCCCGCAGCCCGGCGATCAGCGGCGCCCCGAGCGCATCGCCCGAGGGCTCGCCCGCGATCAGGACGAGCCGGAGGGATCGCGCGCCCACAGGAACAGCCCCGCCGCATCCGCCGCCGCCACCGCCTTGTCGCGGTCCAGAAGCAGGACGCCGCCGGCCTCGAAGGCGATCCCGGCAAGCCCAGCCGCCGCCGCGCCCACCACCGTGGCCGGGCCCAGCGCCGGCATGTCCACGCGCCGGTCCTGCCCCGGCTTCGGCGCCTTGTAAAGCAGCCCGCGGCGGACCCCCGCCGAGGGCCCCATCGGCACTGGCAGTGCCGCCACCTGCGCCAGCAGCGCATCCGTGCCCGGCAGCGCCTCGACGCCCAGACACAGCCCGCCCGCCACCACCGCCCCCTGGCCCACGTCGACGCCGCCAAGCGCCGCGACCACCGCCGCGGCGCGGGCGGCGTCGCGGCGGTCGGCCGTGGCGGGCTGCACCCGCCCCAGCACGCCCGGCCCCGGCACCAGCGCCGGCGCCACCGCAGCGGCGCCGAGGACCTCCAGGCCCGCCTCCTCGATCAGCGTGATCATGATCCGCAGCGCCGCATCGTCGCCCGATTGCATCGCTGCCAGGAAGCGCGGCACCAGCGCGGCGGTGCGCGCATCGAACAGCGCCGGGTCGAGCCGCGGCCGCCTGACCGCCCCGGCCAGCACCACCCGGTCCACCCCGAGCGCGACCAGCCGGTCCAAGAACGGCACCAGCCGCTCGAGGCGGAAGCGCTCGATCTCCGCTCCCTGAAGCCCCTCCAGCGGAAAGCCCGCAAGCTCGGCCAGCAGCGGCGCCTCGCCCGCCGCGACCAGCGCCCGCTGCAGCGCCGCCGGCAACACCCCGGTCCCCCCGACGATGGCGATGCGTCCCATGGCACCTACTCCAGCGGCAGGATGCGCCGGTCGCTGTCGGCCAGGATGAAGCCCGCGACCTCGCGCACAAGCGGGTTCGCCGCGGTCTCGGTCAACCGGCGGGCTCGGTCGGCCAGCGCCCCCTCGCCGCGCGCCAGCGCCTCGTAGGCGGCGCGCAGGGCGGCGATGTCCTCGCGTGCCACGCCGCGACGCTTCAGCCCGACAAGGTTCAGCCCCTCGACCACCGGCCGCGGGCCGATCACCAGCGCATGCGGGATCACGTCATGGGCGACCATCGCGCCGGCACCGATGATCGCGCCGCGCCCGATGCGCACGAACTGGTGAATCCCGGCCAGCCCGCCGACGATGACATCGTCCTCCAGCACCGCATGTCCGGCGATGGCGGCATAGTTGGCCATGATCACGCGGTTGCCGAGTTGCACGTCATGGCCGACATGGGCTCCGGCCATGATCAGGCAGTCGTCGCCCACCCGCGTCAGCCCGCCGCCGCCCTCGGTGCCGATGTTCAGCGTCGCCCCCTCGCGGATGCGGCAGCGCGCGCCCACCACAAGCCGGGTGCGCTCGCCCCGGTACTTGAGGTCTTGGGGCACCTCGCCGACACTGGCGAAGGAGAAGACGGTGCTGCCCGCGCCGACCTCGGTCCAGCCGGTCACCAGCCCGTGCGGCCGCACCGTGACGTCCTCGCCCAGCGTCACCTCGGCGCCGATCACCGAAAACGGCCCGATGCTGCAGCCCGCACCGATGCGGGCCCCGGCCTCGACGATCGCGGCGGGGTGGATTCGGGCGGTCGGGTCGATGCCCTCCCTTCCCGCGGTCGCCGCGGCCTCTCTCATTGCGGTCAGTCCTTCCGGTAGTCGATCATCGCCGTGAACTCGGCCTCGGCGGCAAGCTCGGTCCCGACCATGCCGAGGCCCTCGAACTTCCACACCCGGCTGCCGCCGCGGATGACGCGGACATGCAGCTCCAGCACGTCGCCCGGCACCACCTTGCGGCGGAACTTGCCGCGCTCGATCGACATGAAGTAGACGAGCGCGCCCTTGTTCTCCAGCCCCAGCGTCAGCCCCACCAGCACGCCCGCCGTCTGCGCCATCGCCTCGATGATCGTCACCCCCGGCATGATCGGAAGGCCGGGAAAGTGGCCCTGGAAATGCGGCTCGTTGGCGGTGACGTTCTTGATCCCCACCGCCGAGGCGCCCGGCACGATCGCCCGCACGCGGTCAACCATCAGGAAGGGATAGCGGTGCGGGATGATGCGCTGGATCAGCGCAAGGTCCGCGTCGGTCGCGGCGGCCTGGGGCGGGGCGGCTTCGTTCATCGGTCGCTCCTTCCGCGGCCGGCTGGCGAGGGTCGGCCGGCGGCGGCCGGCGGTTGCGTGCTGACCTAGCAAGACATGCAGGGGCTGACAAGCGGCCCGGTCCCGACGGCCCGCGGGCCGGCTTGCGCGCCCGTCGCCCTGCGGCTACCTCGGCAGGCATCGTCCGCCCCGTCGGCAGGGAGGCCGGGCCCCGTGCCCAAGCCGCGCAACCGCACGCTCGACCGCCTGTCCGACCGCATCGCGCGGGCGGCGATCGCGGCCGCACTGCGGCTACCCTACGAACGGCGCCTCGCGGCCGCGGCCTGGGTGGCCGCGCAGCTTCTTGCCCCCCTCCTCGGCTGGCGGCAACGGGTGCGCGACAACCTCGCCCGCATCCGCCCCGAACTGCCGGCGGCCGAGGTCGCGCGCCTGGCCCGCGCCGTGCCCGCCAACTTCGGCCGGAACCTGATCGAGACCTTCTCGGGCGCCGAGTTCGTCGCCCGCGCCCGCCAGAGCCCGGTCGCCGGTCCGGGGCTGGCCGCGGCCGAGTCGGCACGCGATGCGGGCCGGCCGATCGTGTTCGTCTCGGCCCATCTCGGCAACTACGAGGCCGCGCGCGTGGCCATGCTGGCGCGCGGCTTCCGCGTCGGCGTGCTCTACCGGCCGATGAGCAACCCCTTCTTCGACGACCACTATGCCGCCGCGCTCGAGACCCTCGGTCGGCCGACCTTCGCCCGCAGCCGGCGGGGGCTGGCAGAGATGCTGAGGTTCCTGCGCGAGGGCGGCGCGCTCGGCATCATGATCGACCAGCACATGAGCCGCGGCGCGCCGCTCCGCTTCTTCGGCCACACCGCGCACACCGCGCTCTCGGCGGCCGAAATGGCGCTGAAGGTCGGGGCGCCGCTGATCCCGATCTACGGCATCCGCGCCCCTGACGGGGTGGGCTTCTCCATCCTCGTCGAGGCACCCGTCGGGGGCGACACGGCCGAGGCGCTCACCCAGGCGCTGAACGACAGCCTCGAGGCGCAGGTCCGCACGCACATGGACCAGTGGCTGTGGATCCACCGGCGCTGGCGCGCGCCCACGCCTCAGCGCGCGCGGGCCGCCGCCAGGATGGGCCCGTGACCCTCGGCCTGCAGGATCACCACCACCGTCTCCTCCCCGGCCGCCTCGGCCTGCCCCTCGTAGCGGCCATGGCCGTCCCAGCGCGCCAGCACCTCCCAGCCGGTGACGATGTTGCGGTAGGTCACGGTGCGGCCGGCGTTCTCGCCGTTGTCGATGCGCACCGTCCGCGACGGCAGGTAGCGCACGAGCTGCACCACCACCGGCGGCAGGGCGCCGGCCGCGCCCTCGGCGGCGATGAGCAACTCCTCCCCGGCACGCACGAGCGACAGTCGCACCACCGGCGGCCGGGCACGGGCGGCCTGGATCAGCTCGATCACCTGCATCGGGCGGAATCCCGGCACCTCGGCGCTGCCGGCGACGATCATCTGGGGGGTGTAGAGGATGCGGCTGCGTGCGGCGCGGGCATAGGCCTTCTGCCGCGCCGTGAACCGCGGCTGGGCAAAGCCGTCGCGCCAGCCCATGTAGTCCCAGTAGTCGACATGCAGCGCCAGGGCGATCACATCCTCGCGCCCCGCCAGCTCGGCAAAGAAGATGTCCGACGGCAGGCAGGCCGCGCAGCCCTGCGAGGTGTAGTGCTCGACCACCACCGGCGCCGCCACCGGGTCGGCCCGACCGCCGCCCATCCCCGCAAGAACCGCAAGAGCTGCCAGAACCGCAAGCACCACCACCCGGATGGCCTGCATCCGTTCCTCCGTCCGTTCCCCGGCGCGGCACCGTAGCGACCCCCGCGCGCGGCTGACCAATCAAGGTTCTGCGAGGGGCACGGGGGTGTTGCAGGGCGGTCGCGGCGCGTTTGTGCACCATGGTATACGAAAATTGCCTCACCCCCCTTGAACGGTGCGTCCGATTGCGGCAAGACCGCCGCGACCCAGCCCGATCCTGCCCGGAGGCCCGAGATGCCCATCACCGTCGGACAAGATTCCGCCCGCGTCCGCCGCCGCCTCGCGGCCGGCGGCCAGAGCGTCGACTACTTCTCGATCCCGGCGGCCGAGGCCGCGGGCCTAGGGGCGTTCGCGCGCCTGCCGGCCAGCCTGAAGGTGGTGCTCGAGAACATGCTGCGCTTCGAGGACGGCGGCCACACCGTCAGCCTCGACGACATCCGTGCCTTTGGCGACTGGGCGGCGGCCGGCGGCCGCAGCACGCGCGAGATCGCCTATCGCCCGGCCCGGGTGCTGATGCAGGACTTCACCGGCGTGCCCGCCGTCGTCGACCTTGCGGCGATGCGCGACGGCATCGTCGCACTCGGCGGCGACCCGAGGAAGATCAACCCGCTCAATCCCGTGGACCTCGTCATCGACCATTCGGTGATGGTCGACGAGTTCGGCAACCCGCGCGCCTTCCAGCTCAACGTCGCGCGCGAGTACGAGCGCAACATGGAGCGCTACACCTTCCTCAAATGGGGGCAGAACGCCTTCGACAACTTCCGCGTCGTTCCCCCCGGCACCGGCATCTGCCACCAGGTCAACCTCGAGTATCTCGCCCAGACCGTCTGGACCGACACCGACCAGACCGGCGCCACGGTCGCCTATCCCGACACGCTGGTCGGCACCGACAGCCACACCACCATGGTCAATGGCCTGGCCGTGCTCGGCTGGGGGGTGGGCGGCATCGAGGCCGAGGCGGCGATGCTCGGCCAGCCGGTCTCGATGCTGATCCCCGAGGTTGTCGGCTTCCGCCTGACCGGGCAGATGCGCGAGGGCACCACCGCCACCGACCTCGTGCTCAAGGTCGTCCAGATGCTGCGCAAGAAGGGCGTCGTCAACAAGTTCGTCGAGTTCTACGGGCCCGGCCTCGACCACCTGCCGCTGGCCGACCGGGCGACGATCGCCAACATGGCGCCCGAATACGGCGCCACCTGCGGCTTCTTCCCCGTCGACGACGAGACGCTGCGCTACCTGCGCCAGACCGGCCGCGAGGAGGCGCGCGTCGCCCTCGTCGAGGCCTACGCCAAGGCCCAGGGCATGTGGCGCGGGCCCGACTACGACCCGGTCTACTCCGACACGCTGCACCTCGACATGGGCGATGTCGTGCCCGCCATCTCGGGACCGAGGCGCCCGCAGGACCACACTCCGCTGACCGAGGCGGTGGCCGGCTTCCGCAAGGTGGCGGCCGACTACCGCAAGGGCGCGCCGATCAAGGAGGCCGCGGTCGAGGGCCAGGGCTGGAAGCTGCACGACGGCTCGGTGGTGATCGCCGCCATCACCTCCTGTACCAACACTTCCAACCCCTACGTCATGATCGGCGCGGGGCTCGTGGCGCGCAAGGCGCGCGCGCTGGGGCTGACGCGCAGGCCCTGGGTCAAGACCTCGCTCGCCCCCGGCAGCCAGGTGGTCTCCGAGTATCTCGAGGCCGCCGGCCTGCAGGAAGATCTCGACGCGCTGGGCTTCAACCTCGTCGGCTACGGCTGCACCACCTGCATCGGCAACTCCGGCCCGCTCGCCCCCGAGATCTCGCGGGCGATAGCCGCGGGCGACCTGATCGCCGCCGCCGTCCTGTCGGGCAACCGCAACTTCGAGGGCCGCATCAGCCCCGACGTGCGCGCCAACTACCTCGCCTCGCCGCCGCTCGTGGTCGCCTATGCCATCGCCGGCGACATGAACATCGACCTCACGGCCGAGCCGCTCGCCCACACCCCCGACGGCCGGCCGGTGTTCCTGCGCGACATCTGGCCCACCAACGCCGAGATCGCCGACCTTGTGCACCGGACGGTGACGCGCGAAGCCTTCCTCCGCAGATACGCCGACGTCTTCAAGGGCGACAGCCGCTGGCAGGCGGTAAAGACCACCGACAGCCTGACCTACGACTGGCCGCCCAGTTCGACCTACGTCCAGAACCCGCCCTACTTCCGCGGCATGAAGCCCACCCCCGGCGTGATCACCGACATCGCCGGCGCCCGCCTGCTCGCCATCCTCGGCGACATGGTCACGACCGACCACATCAGCCCCGCCGGCAGCTTCCGGGACACCACCCCGGCAGGCCGCTACCTCGTCGAGCGGCAGGTTCCGGCCAGCGAGTTCAATTCCTACGGCGCGCGCCGCGGCAACCACGAGGTGATGATGCGCGGCACCTTCGCCAACATCCGCATCCGCAACGAGATGCTTGCGGGGGTGGAGGGGGGCTACACCCTCGGCCCGGACGGGGTGCAGACCTCGATCTTCGAGGCGGCGATGGCATGGCAGTCGAAGGGCGTGCCGCTCGTCGTAGTCGGCGGCGTCGAGTACGGCGCGGGCTCGTCGCGCGACTGGGCGGCCAAGGGCACCGCGCTCCTCGGCGTCAAGGCGGTGATCGCCGAAAGCTTCGAGCGCATCCACCGCTCGAACCTCGTCGGCATGGGCGTGATCCCCTTCGAGTTCACCGACGGCCAGAGCCGCAGGACGCTGGGCCTGAAGGGCGACGAGGTGCTCTCGATCGCCGGGCTCGCGGGCGACCTGCGGCCGCTGGCGCTCGTGCCCTGCACCATCGCCCGCGCCGACGGGACGGGCACGACGATCGCGCTCAGGTGCCGGATCGACACCGAGGTGGAACTCGACTACGTCCGCAACGGCGGCGTGCTGCACTACGTGCTGCGCAACCTCGCACGCGCCGCCTGACCTCCGGCCCGGCTGCGGCCCGCGCCTCCCGGCGCCGGCCGCGGCCGGGCAGCGGCCGCGGCCCGGCCGTTGCGGAAACGCAGCGTTTCCTCGGGGGGCGGCATTCCGGAGCCCTCGGCAATTCTCCGTCAACCATCGCCGGGGTAGCCAGTGGGAATGCGCATGTTCTCCGTCCCGCGAATCCCCGCACCGCTTGCCGAGGCCGCAGCCCTCGTCCTGATCGCCCTCGCCTACGCCGCCGGGGGATAGCTCGGCGGCCTCAGCCGCCGCCCGCCGCCTTGATCACCGGGCGGAAGCTGTCGTCTAGCGCCCGCTCTGTCACCGCGCCGCGGAAGTGCAGCAACACCGTCCCGTCGCCGCCGATGACGAAGGTCTCGGGCATTGCGATGACGCCCCATTCGATGCCGTTGCGCCCCGTGCCGTCGGCCACCATTCCGGCATAGGGGTTGCCGAGCTCGGCCAGGAAGGCCGCCGCATCGGCAGGGCGATCCTTGTAGTTGATGCCGTAGACGGTGACCCCCTCGGCGGCAAGGCGCACCAGCATGGGGTGCTCGGCCCGGCAGGGCGGGCACCAGCTGGCCCAGAAGTTGACCACCGTCACCTGCCCCGCCCGCAGCGCCGCATCGTCGAATGTGGGCTGGCCCGCCATCGCCTCGACCCGGATGGCCGGCGCCGGCCGGCCCTCGCGCGTCGTCGGCAGCGCGTCGGGATCGTCGCGGAACATCCCCGCCAGCGCCAGCGCCGCAAAGGCCGCGAAGGCCAGCGGCGGGATCAGCATGAGGGGCGAGACCCTAGCCACCGCGACCCACCTGCCGCCGCTCCACTTCGGACAGCGCCCGCCGCACCCGCGCCCCCTGCCACAGCGTCAGCCCCACCAGGGCCCCGATCAGCACCAGCGACACGCCATAGGCCGACAGCACCCAGACGGCATATTTCCCCAGCGCCGGCATCATCCCATCCGCTCCCGCGCGATCAGCGCCTTGAGCCTGCGGGCGCGGATCTCGGTGCGCGTGCGCGCCAGCACCAGCGCCAGGAACAGAAGCACGAAGCCGGCCATCGCCAGATACAGCGGGTGCCGGAAGGCCTCGTTCATCCGCTCGCCCGGCGCCACCGACAGCGAGGCGCCCTGATGCAGCCCCTGGTTCCAGAAGTTCACCGCATAGCGCGACAGCACCGCGAAGACCGAACCGACGAGGCACAGCACCGACGTCAGGTCGGCCGCGGTGTCGGGGTCCTCCACCGCCTCCCACAGCGCGATGTAGCCGAGGTAGAACAGGAACAGGATCAGGAACGAGGTCAGCCGCGGATCCCAGGCCCACCAGGTGCCCCACATCGGCTGGCCCCAGACCGCCCCCGTCACCAGCGCCACCAGCGTCATCGTCACCCCGACCGGCGCGGCCGCCTTTGCCGCCAGCGCCGAGACATGGTGGCGACGCACCAGCCAGACCAGCGAGGTGACCAGCATCATGATCCAGGCGTTGATCGCCATCATCGCCGCCGGCACATGGATGAAGACGATCTTGACGGTCGCGCCCTGCCGGAAATCGTCGGGCGTCAGGAAGAAGCCCCACACCAGCGCCGCCGCAAGTACCGCCGCGGCGAGCCACGACACCCAGGGCAGAACCGCCCCCGAGGTCTGCATGAACTTCGTCGGATTCGCGTATTCCCAGAGCGACATGCGCGGCGTCCTAGGCTCTCCCCGAGGCCGGCTCAAGCCAATAGCATGTGAGCGCTAGCGCAGATTGACGCGGATTGCCGCAGCCGTCGCGAAGGGCAGCAGCCCGGCCGCCCCGGCCGTGATCCCGGCCAGCAGCAGAAGCGGCGTCGCATTAGCCTGCCCCGCCGCGCCGCGCGCCACCGCCTCGGCCCCGAAGACCAGCGTCGGCACGTAGAGCGGCAGCACGATCAGCGACAAGAGCAGCCCGCCCCGGCGGATTCCGACCGTCAGCGCGGCGCCGAAGGTGCCGATCACCGACAGCGCGGGCGTCCCGACGGCAAGCGCAAGCACCAGCCAGGGCTGCCCCGCCGGCGGCAGGCTCAGGAGCACGCCAAGGACCGGCGCAAGCAGCACCAGCGGCAGCCCCGTCACCATCCAGTGGGCCAGCGACTTCATCGCCACCACCGCCTCCATCGGGATCGGCGCCGTTGCAAGCAGGTCGAGCGAGCCGTCCTCCCAGTCGAGCGCGAAGATGCGGTCAAGCGACAGCAGGCAGGCCAGCAGCGCCCCCACCCACAGGATGCCCGGCGCGATGCGCCCCAGCGTCGCCCCCTCCGGCCCGACGCCCAGGGGCACCAGCACCGCCACCATCAGGAAGAATGCAAGTGCCAGGCCGAAGCCGCCCCCGGCGCGCACCGCCAGCGCAAGGTCGCGCATCAGCACCGCCCTCATGCGAAGGCCTCGTCGAAGCCGCCCGGCGGGCCGGCGGCCGCCCTGACGGTGAAGCGGCCAACGTCCAGCACCGCCGCGCCGGGAAGGCCCGGATCGACATGCGTCGCCACCACCGCTGCCCCCCCGGCCGCCAGATGCGCCCGCACGAGGTCGGCGAATCGCGCCACCGCCGCGGCGTCCAGCGACACCGTCGGCTCGTCCAGAAGCCACAGCGCCCGCCCTGCCACCACCAGCCGCGCCAGCCCCAGCCGGCGCTTCTGCCCCGCCGACATCTGGCCCGCCGGCCGGTCCGCCAGATCGGCAAGCCCCAGCGCCGCCAGCGCCCCGGCCACGTCGCCGCCGGCCCCGTAGACATCTGCCCAGAAGGCCAGATTCTCGGCCGCGGTCAGCGCCGGCTTCAGCCCGTCGGCATGCGCGGCATAGGCCACGCCCTCGGGCGGCAGCGCGATCGTTCCGGCCGCCGGCGGCTGCAGCCCGGCGAGCGTGCGCAGCAGCGTCGTCTTTCCCGCCCCGTTCGGCCCCCGCAGGATCAGGGCGGTTCCGGCCGGCACGCGGAAGTCCAGACCCGCCAGCAGCCGCACCCCGCCGCGGGCGACCGCAAGCCCGGCGACGGCAAGCGTCATCGCCCCCCCGCCGCGCCGCCGCCGACCGGCAGAAGCGCCGCCGCGACCCGCCGCGCCTCGGCCAGGAGCACGTTGTAGGTGCGCGCCGCGGGGGGCGTGGCCATTGCCTCCACCCCGATTCCCGCCGCCTCCAGCCGCGCCGCAAGCGCTGCAGGCAGCCGCCCCGGCGCCGCGCCGAGACCGATGAACAGCACGTCCACCTCGCTCGCCAGCGCCACCAGCGGCGCCGCGTCGTCGAGCCCGCCCCAGGCGCGCGCACCCGTCCGCGTCACCAGCACCGGCCCCTCGATCACCTGCCCGGCGATGCGGAAGAAGCTCGGCCCGTAGCCCTCGACCGGGCGGGCGTCGCGGAATGCGATCTCGGTCAGGCGCATCGCACCTCTCCCGCCCCGGCCCCGGAGCCGTCCGCCGACCTAGCCCTCGGTGGGGTACTGCGTGCCGGCCTCGGCACCCGGCTTCGGCCCGTCGCGGTTGACGCCGAGCCACAGCACCACGTTCTTGGCCATGTAGACCGAGGAATAGGTGCCGACCACGATGCCCCAGGCGATCGCGAAGGTGAAGCCGCGGATGACGTCACCACCGAGGATGATGAGCGGGATCAGGGCCAGCAGTGTCGTGCCCGAGGTCATCAGCGTCCGCGACAGCGTCTCGTTGACGCTGAGGTTCATCACGTCGCGCAGCGGCATCTTCTTGTACTTGATCAGGTTCTCGCGCAGCCGGTCGAACACCACGACGGTATCGTTGATCGAATAGCCGAGGATCGTCAGCAGCGCCGCGATGATCGCGAGGTCGAAGCGGATCTGCAGCAGCGCGAAGATGCCGATCGTCAGCACCACGTCATGGACAAGCGCCGCCACTGCGCCGACCGCGAACTGCCACTCGAAGCGCAGCCAGATGTAGACGAGGATGCCCCCCGTCGCCGCCAGCACCGACAGGATCGCCGCCCAGATGAGCTCGCCCGAGACCTTGGGCCCGACCGATTCGACCGAGACGAAGCGCACATCCGGCGCCACCGCCTTCAGCGCCGCCTCGACCGCCGCGACCGTCGCGGGCGGAACCGATTCCGCTCCGGGCTGGGCCTGGATGCGCACCATCGCGACGTTCTGCTCGGGCCCGAAGGTGGGGTCGAACACCTCCGTGATGCTGACATCGCCCAAGGCCAGCGGCGCAATCGCGGCGCGGTAGGCGCCGATGTCCACCGGCAGGGCGCTTTCGGTGCGGATCGTCGTACCGCCGCGGAAGTCGATGCCGAAGTTCAGCCCCATGGTCAGGGCGAGGACCACCGACAGGACCATCGCCACCACCGAGGCACCGAAAGTGATGCGCGCGGCGGCGAAGAAGTCGATGTTGGTCTTGTCGGGTACCAGCCTGAGGTGCCGCATCGCCCCCTCCCTACACCACGATCGCCTTCGGCCGGCGACGGTCGAACCAGGTGACGATGATCAGCCGCGTCACGAACACGGCGGTGAAGACCGAGGTCATGATTCCCAGCCCCAGCGTGATGGCAAAGCCCCGCACCGGCCCCGAGCCGAGCGCGAACAGGATCACCGCGGTGATGAAGGTGGTGACGTTGGCGTCCACGATCGCCGACAGCGCCCGCGAATAGCCTTGGTCGATGGCCCGCGCCGGCCCGCGGGCGCCGCGCAGCTCCTCGCGGATGCGCTCGAACACCAGCACGTTGGCGTCCACCGCCATGCCGATGGTCAGCACGATGCCGGCGATGCCGGGCAGGGTCAGCGTCGCGCCGATCGCCGACAGCGCGCCGAAGATCAGCGCCACGTTCAGTCCCAGCGCGATCGTCGCGTAGACGCCGAAGAGCCCGTAGGAGGCGATCATGAACACCACCACCCCGACCATCGCCACCAGCGATGCGATACGCCCCGCATCGATGCTGTCCTGGCCGAGTTCGGGACCGATGGTGCGCTCCTCGAGGAAGTCCATCTCGGCCGGCAGTGCCCCGGCCCGCAGCAGCACCGCCAGCCGCGTCGATTCCTCGACCGAGAAGCGCCCCGTGATGATCCCCGAGCCGCCGGGGATGTGCGACTGGATCACCGGCGCCGAGATGACCTTGCCGTCCAGCACGATGGCGAAGGGCGAACCGATGTTGCGCGCGGTGTAGTCGCCGAACTTGCGCGCCCCCGAGGGGTTGAAGCGGAACGACACCGCCGGGCGGTTGTTCTGGTCGAACGAGGGCTGGGCGTCGACCAGCTCCTCCCCGGTGACCACCGGAACCGCCTCGATGATGTAGAAGATCCCCTCCTCGTCCAGCGACGGCAGAAGCAGGTTGCCCACCCCCGGCGCGGTGCCGGCATCGGCGCTGCGGCTGACCACCGGATGGAACGTCAGTTGCGCGGTGGTGCCGATCAGCGCCTTCAGCTCCGCCGCCGACCCGATCCCGGGAACCTGGATCAGGATGCGGTCGGCCCCCTGGCGCACGATCGTCGGCTCGCGCGTGCCGACCTCGTCGATCCGCCGCCGGACGATCTCGACCGACTGCTGCATGGTGCGCTCGTCGGTGGCCGCACGCTCGGCCTCCGACAGCCTGACCACCAGCACCTCGCCGTCGCTTGCCACCTCGTAGTCCGAGGCACCGATCCCCGTCAGCGTCAGGATCGGGCGCGCGAGGCCGCGGGCGATCTCGGTCGCCCGCCCCATCCCCTCGGCGGTGCCGATCTGCACGCGCAGCTCGCCCTCCGGCGCCGCCAGCCGGCGCACCGGCCCGACCGTGGCCCGCTCGGCCACCAGCGCGTCGCGCAGTTCCGGCCAGAAGGCATCCATCCGCTGGCGGTAGACGTCGGCAACCCGCACCTCGGCCAGGAGATGCGCACCACCCCGCAGGTCAAGCCCGAGGTTGACCAGCGCCGAGGGCAGCCAGGACGGCCAGGCGGCCATCGCTGCCTCCTGCTCCGGCGTCGGCAGGGCACCGGCCTCCACGGCGGCGCGGGCATCGTTGGCCCTCTCGACCCGGTCGTAGAACAGGTTCGGCGCGGCAAGCAGCAGCCCGGCGGCACAGACCGCCCAGATCAGCAGGCGCTTCCAGAGCGAGATGTGAAGCATCGACCCCTCAGGCGTTGGCCACGTCGGTCTTCTTCAGCACCTGGGTGATGGTGTGGCGGGGGACGCGGACGCGCACGTTGGCAGCGATCTCGACCTCGAGCTCGCCGTCGTCCTTCACCTTGCTCACCTTGCCGATGATGCCGCCCTGCGTCAGCACCTCGTCGCCGCGCCGGATCGCCTCTACCATCGCCTTGTGTTCCTTCAGCTTCTTCTGCTGCGGGCGGATCAGCAGGAAGTACATGATGATGAAGATCAGGATCAGCGGCATGAAGCTGAAAAGGGCGCCGCCGGCGCCGTCGGCGGCCTGGGCGTGGGCGGGGGTGACGAGCATCGGTGTCCCTTCAAGGTGGGTGGCGCGCGGGCGCGCGCACCGGTCAGTGGCCAGCCGGGGCGCAGCGGCGGGCTGCTCCCGGAGATCGCGCGCACCCTAGCCGCAGCCCCGGGGGCGCGCAAGCCGGATGGCCGGCCCCGGGCGGGCGTGGACTGGCGCCCCCGGGGCGCGCCGGCCGGGCAGCGTGCGGCGCGGCGGGCCTGCTCAGCGCAGGCCCGGCGGCGGCGCCCATCCCGGCGGTGGCCCCCGGCGCGGCGCGGGGTGGATCGGCGCGGCAAAGCCCGCGTCGGCGCCGTTCATGAACTGCCGCCGCCGGGCGATCCGCCAGCCGCCGGCCTCGCGCCGCAGCATGTCCTCGTAGCCGCCGAACAGCGTCGCGGTGCTTCCGTCGGGACGCTCGTGCCAGGCCATCACATAGGAGACGGCCTCGGCACTGTCGCCGGCCGCGCGCACCTCGAGGTTGGAGAGGTGGTGAGCGGTGCGCCGGAAGCGCCACAGCCGCTCGAGGTCGCGCCGCAACGCCTCCCGCCCAGCGCTCTGAAGCGCGGGATGGCTGCCGAAAGACACCGCACAATCCTCCGTGAACAGCGCCGCGACCGCATCAAGGTCCATCCGGTCGAGGCCCCGGCAATAGGCCGCCAGCACCTCCCCGATTGCCACCCGGTCGGCAAGCGCGCACAGCGCCCCCTCCTCCATGCCCCTCTTCTCCCTCGTGCCGACCGGCCCCTGCCCGGCCGGCCTCCGCGGGTCAGGCTACACCCGCCCGCCCCGGCGCGGAACCCGGACCCGCCGCGCGGCCGTTGCCCCCGCCGGCACAAGCGCCTAGAAGCCCCCCGATCCCGGCATGACGAGGAAACCCATGGCCTCCTACCAGTACGTCTATCACATGGACGGCGTCTCCAAGACCTATCCCGGCGGCAAGAAGGTCTTCGAGAACATCCGCCTCAACTTCCTGCCCGGGGTGAAGATCGGCGTCGTCGGCGTCAACGGCTCGGGCAAGTCCACCCTCCTGCGCGTCATGGCCGGGATCGACCGCGACCACAGCGGCGAGGCCTGGGCTGCCAAGGGCGCCCGCGTCGGCTACCTTCCCCAGGAGCCCGAGCTCGACCCAGCGCTGAACGTCCGCGGCAACGTCATGGAGGGGGTGAAGGCGAAGCAGGCCAAGCTCGACCGCTACAACGAGCTCGCCATGAACTACTCCGACGACACCGCCGAGGAGATGGCGCGGCTCCAGGACGAGATCGACGCCGAGAACCTCTGGGATCTCGACGCCCAGGTCGACGTCGCCATGGAGGCGCTGCGCTGCCCGCCCGACGAGGCCTCGGTCGACACGCTGTCGGGCGGCGAGAAGCGCCGCGTGGCGCTCTGCAAGCTTCTCCTCGAGGCGCCCGACATGCTGCTTCTGGACGAGCCCACCAACCACCTCGACGCCGAGACGGTGGCCTGGCTGCAGAAGCACCTGATCGAGTACAGGGGCACCATCCTGATCGTCACTCACGACCGCTATTTCCTCGACGAGATCACCGGCTGGATCCTCGAGCTCGACCGCGGCCGCGGCATCCCCTACGAGGGCAA
>JAHDXW010000049.1 GCA_023383015.1 Paracoccaceae bacterium | reverse complement strand
GGTGGACCAGGCGGTGTCGGTCTCGTTGATGCTGATCGCGCAGAACTGGGTGCCGTCCGCAAGGCGCGTGTAGCTGCCGTTCGCGCCCGATCCGGTTTCGATGATCGCCCCGGTCGGCACGCCCCCGGACTGGCTGACCGTCCCCAGGGCGGTCGCCTGCGTGTAGAGCATCCGCCACGGCCCCCAGGTGCTGGCGGCATACCCGCGCACCCAGACGCCACCGCTCAGGTTCATCAGATGCACGGTCTGGACGAGGGTATCGCCGGCACGGCGCTCCACCCGCATCAGGCCGTTGCCCTGGGCGGCGGCCGGCAGGGAGGCGTAGTTGGTCGTGCCGCTGTTGTAGTACCACCACCCGGTGGCCGTGGAGGTGGAGTTCACGTCCCCCAGGGCAGGCAAGAGCCCCGTCTGCCCCAGCCCGAATGCGCCCACCAATGCCAGTCTGCCGGCGGTGGTGTCGGTCACCGAGGACTGCACCGCCGTGCCCGTCACCGGCACGTCGATCTGGAAGGCCGCTGACGACAGCGTCGCTCGCTGGACGGCGCCGGCGACCATCCCGATCTGGTCGGCCGCGGGGCGGCGCAGCCCGGTGTCGGGGTCGTCCTGGAAGGCCAGCGCGGGTGCGGCGGCGCTTCCGTCCGGCAGGCTGAGCCCGCCGGGAAGGCGCATCCGCCCGCTCGCGGGGTCGGCCGCGAGAGCGTCCAGCCAGGCCGTGCCGTCGGCGCTGACCTTCACCGACAGCCCGTCGCTGCCGGCGAGACCGACCTCGGCGCGCCCCGAGAACCCGGTCTGGAAGAGCATGCTGGCGGTGTCGGCCGGCAGGGCCTTGTTCAGCTTCATCTGGTGGCCGCCGCTGCCGGCATGGGAGAACAGGCTTGCCGGCGAGCCCACCGCCAGCCGGTTGGTGTCATCGGCTGTCGCGGCGACGCCAAGCCGGGGAAAGCTCTGCGGCAGGTCGGCGGCCGACACCCAGCCGGCTCCGTCCCAGACGACGGTGCGCGCCTCGTCGAGGACCGCCGCACGCCAGCCCGGCAGGGGGGCGAGGAAGGCCCATCCCGTCGCCTCCCAGACCGCGATCTGGCCGTCGCGGCCCGCCCAGGTGCCGTTGGCCCCGGGGCCGACGATGTGGCGGTCGCCGGCGGCGGGGTCGGTCGGGGCGGTGGTCCGGCCGCGATCGGCGACTGCAAGCTGCACCAGGACGTCGAGGAGACGGATCGCCTCGTTGTGGGTGACGTGCTTTTGCGCCTGCGACGGCAGGATGTAGGGCAGGCCCAGGATGGGCGAGGCATCGGACATGGCCGCGACTCCGCAACTTGTGGCGGCGCGACCGTGACCGGGCAGGGTTAACCGGGCGTGGGAGGGGCGGCCGCTGCACGCCGCCGCGGCGGCCCTTGCGCCGGCCTCAACCCTCGAGCAGCGCCCTGATGCGCGCCACCCCCGCGGCGACCAGCCCCGCGTCGTCCCGCGCCTCGACGTTCAGCCGGACGAGCGGCTCGGTGTTGGAGGACCGCAGGTTGAAGCGCCAGTCGGAAAACGCCAGGGCCAGCCCGTCGGTGGTGTCCTCGCCGACCGCGGCGGGGCGCAGTGCCGCGCCGACACGGGCGATGGCCGCGGCCGGGTCTGCGAGGCGGAAGTTGATCTCGCCCGAGGACGGGAAGGCCGCCCGGCGCTCGGCGACCAGATCGGCAAGGCTGCGGCCGCGCCGGCTGACAAGCTCGGCAACCAGCAGCCAGGGGATCATCCCCGAGTCGCAGTGCACGAAGTCGCGGAAGTAGTGGTGGGCCGACATCTCGCCGCCGTAGACGGCGCCCGAGCCGCGCATCGCCGCCTTCAGGAAGGCGTGGCCGGTGCGTGCGGCCACCGCCCTCCCGCCCATGCGGGCGACGACGTCGAGCGTGTTCCACACCACCCGGGGATCGTGGACGATGGTGGCGCCGGGCTCCCGGGCCAGGAACGCCTCGGCCAGCAGGCCGACGATGTATTCGCCGGGCACGAAGCGCCCCTCGTGGTCGAAGAGGAAGCAGCGGTCGAAGTCGCCGTCCCAGGCGACGCCGAAATCGGCCCCGGCGGCGCGGACCGCGGCGGCCGTGGGCGGCTGGTTCTCGGGCAGGAGCGGGTTGGGGATGCCGTTGGGAAAGCCCGGATCGGGATCGTGGTGCATGCGCACGAAGGCCAGGGGCGCGCCCCGGGCGGCCAGCCCGGCAGCGATGGCATCGAAGGTCGGGCCGGCGGCGCCGTTGCCGGCGTTCACGAGGATGGTCAGCGGCGCAAGCGCGGCGGCATCGACGAAGCCGCAGACGCGCGCGACATAGGCCGCGCGGGCAGCGGCCGCGACATCGCGCCGGCCGCCGCCGGGTCGGGCGGGGGGAAACGCCGCGTCCTCGGCCAGCGCCCGGACGCGGGCAAGCTCGGTCGCCGGATCGAGCGGCGCCGAGCCGCGGCCGACGAGCTTCATGCCGTTGTCCGAGATCGGGTTGTGCGAGGCGGTCACGGTGATGCCGCCGTCGGCGCCGAGGTGGGTGACCGCGAAGTACATCTCCTCGGTGCCCGACAGCCCGAGATCCAGCACCTCGGCGCCGGCCTCGGCAAGCCCGCCTGCCACCGCATCGGCCAGCCCTTCCGAGGAGGCGCGGCCGTCGCGGCCCAGCACGACCCGCCGCGACCCGGTGGCCTCGGCGAAGGCGCGGCCGATGCGGGCGGCGATGCCCTCGTCGAGGTCGCGGCCGAGCGTGCCGCGGATGTCGTAGGCCTTGAAGCAGGTCAGTTGCGGCATCGCTCTCTCCGTTCCCGCGCCCGTCCCTGCCCTGCCGCGCGGGCCGGGGCGCGTCAAGCCGTGCCGCAGGCGCAGGGGGGGGTGTCGGCGGGCCGGGCGGGTGTTGCCCGGATGCCCGCTGCGGCAAGGCCGGCAAGGGGTCGCGTTTGCGCAGCCGCCGATGACGGATATGAGGGCACCGGGACAGGAGCGTTCGGCGAGGCGGCGATGGCGATCACCCCCCTTCTTCTGTGCGGCGGTTCGGGAACGCGGCTGTGGCCGCTGTCGCGCAAGAGCTACCCCAAGCAGTTCGCGGCGCTCGGCGGGGAGGGGACGCTCTTCCAGGCCTCGGCGCGGCGCCTCTCGGGGCCGGGCTTCGCCGCGCCGGTGGTGGTGACGCATGCCGACTTCCGCTTCATCGTCGCCGAGCAGCTGGTCCAGGCGGGGATCGATCCGGGCGCGGTGCTGATCGAGCCGGCGGCGCGCAACACCGCACCCGCCGTGCTGGCGGCGGCGCTGCACGTGGCCTCGGACGACCCCGACCGGCTGATCCTGGTGGCGCCCTCCGACCATGTGGTGGCGGATGCGGCGGCTTTCCGGTCCGCAGTGGCGGCCGGCGAGGCAGCCGCCCGGGGGGGCGCGATCGTCACCTTCGGGATCCGCCCGACGCGGCCCGAGACCGGCTATGGCTGGCTCGAGCTGTCGGGCCCCGCCGCTGCCGGCGCCGCGGTGCCGCTGGCGCGCTTCGTCGAGAAGCCCGATGCCGGGCGCGCGGCGGCGATGCTGGCGGAGGGGCGGTACCTGTGGAACGCCGGCCTCTTCCTGTTCACGGCCGGTACGATCCTCGCCGCCTTCGCCGCCCATGCCCCGGCCCTGATGGGCCCGGTGCGGGCGGCGGTGGAGGGGGCGCGGACGGATCTGGGGTTCCTGCGGCTCGCCGCCGCGCCCTGGGCCGAGGCCGCCGACATCTCGATCGACTACGCGGTGATGGAGAAGGCGCCGAACCTGGTCGCGGTGCCCTTCGACGGCAGCTGGTCGGACCTCGGCGACTGGGATGCGGTCTGGCGCGAGGGTCCGCAGGACGGCGCCGGGGTGACCGCGGCCGGCCCAGTCACCGCCATCGACTGCACCGGCAGCCTGCTGCGGTCGGAAGCCGAGGGGCTGGAACTGGTCGGCATCGGGCTGCGCGACGTCGTCGCGGTGGCCATGCCCGACGCCGTACTGGTGGCCGACCGGTCCCGCGCCCAGGACGTGCGCCGGGCGGTGGCCGCGCTCAAGGCCCGCGGCGCCCGGCAGGCCGAAACCTTCCCCCGCGACCACCGCCCCTGGGGCTGGTTCGAGACGCTGGCGCTCGGCGAGCGCTTCCAGGTCAAGCGCATCGTCGTCCACCCCGGCCGGTCGCTGTCGCTGCAGAGCCACATGCACCGCGCCGAGCACTGGATCGTCGTCCGCGGCACCGCCCGCGTCACCGTCGACGCCGACGTCCGGCTCGTGGCCGAGAACCAGTCGGTCTACATTCCCCTCGGCGCCCGCCACCGCCTCGAGAATCCCGGCCGCCTCGACATGGTGCTGATCGAGGTCCAGACCGGCGCCTACCTCGGCGAGGACGACATCATCCGCCACGAGGATGTCTACGCCCGCGGGCAGGGCGCCCGCGGCTGAGCTACCAGCGCGACAGCGCGGCCTCGTCCTCCGCCCGCGCCGCAACCCAGCCCGCGCCCGACCGGCGCCGCTCCTTCTTCCAGAAGGGGGCGCGCGACTTGAGGTAGTCCATCAGGAACTCGGCCGCGGCGAAGGCGTCGGCGCGGTGGCGGGCGGCGGTCGCCACCATCATGATGGTCTCGCCGGGGCCGAGCGCGCCGTGGCGGTGGATGACGCTCAAGCCGGTCAGCCGCCAGCGCGCCGCGGCCTCGGCGGCGATGCGGCCGATCTGGGCCTCGGTCATCCCCGGGTAGTGCTCGATCTGCATCTCCAGAAGGTCGCCGCCGTCGTCGCGGACGATGCCCGTGAAAGTGACGACCGCCCCCGCCCCCGTCTGGGCGGCGGCGAAGGCCGCGGCCTCGGCTGCGAAGTCGAAGGCCTCCGGCTGCACCCGCACCCGGCCCGCCGTGCCGCCCGCCTGCCCGTCTGCCGCCATCGCCAGGCTCCCTCCCCCCTTCTGCCCGTCAGCCGCCGGTCATCGGCGGGAAGAAGGCCACCTCGCGCGCGCCCGCGAGCGGCGCGTCGAAGCCCGCCAGCGCCTGATCCACCGCCACCCGAAGCGCCGTGGTGTCGGCGAAGGCGGCGGCATGTCCCTCGCTGCGCGCGCGCAGCTCGTCGATCAAGAGCGCGACGGTCGGCGCCCCGGTCTCGACCGTCTCGCGCGGCGCGCCCACGCGCTCGCGCACCCAGGCGAAGTAGCGCACATCAAGCCTCATCGCTGGCCTCCCCTCAGATGCGGCAGCGCCTTGGCGAAGTAGTCGGCGCCGGTGATCACCGTCAGCCCGGCCGCAACCCACAGCAGCGCCAGCCCGACGGCATTGGCCAGCCAGGCCGTCCAGGCCAGCACCGGCCCCGCCCCCGCCGCGCCGGCCCCGCGCTCGAGCTCGACCAGCCCGGTCGCCAGGAACAGGATGCCGATGGACACCATCTGGAGCGTCGTCTTCCACTTGGCAAGCGGGGTGACCTTCAGGAGGCCCGACACCTCGCCCAGGAACTCGCGCAGCCCGGCGACGAAGATCTCGCGGAACAGGATCGCGGTCGCGGGCAGCACCATCCACGGCGACAGCCCCGAGGTGGCGCACAGAAGGGCCAGCGCGATCACCACCATCACCTTGTCGGCGATGGGGTCGAGCATCGCGCCGAAGCGCGACTGCTGCTTCCACAGCCGCGCCAGGTAGCCGTCGAAATAGTCCGTGACCGCCGCGCCGAGAAACAGCGCCAGCGCCAGCCAGTCGGCCCACGGCCGGTGGAAGAACAGGAACAGCACCGGCACCAGCGGCGCGGCGAACAGGCGCAGGACGGTCAGGAGGTTCGGCAGCGTCCACAGCATGCGTCCTGCATAGCGTCGCGGCGCGGGCGAATAAAGCGGCCCGCGGAGCATCGGCGCCCGGCCGCCCGTGGCCTCACGCCGCGGCCAGCCGGGCCAGATGCGCCGGCGCCCCGCCGAATGCGAGCGACAGCCTGACCAGCCGCCGGAACAGGTGGCTCACGCGGAATTCCTCGGTCACGCCGACGCCGCCGTGCAGCTGCACCGCCTCCTCGGCGACGCGCCGGCCGGCGGTGGCCGCCTTGTAGAGCGCCGCCGCAAGCAGGCGGTCGGCGGCCGGGGCGTCCCCGGTGACGGCCAGGCAGGCCGACAGCCCGGCGGCATGGATCTCCTGGGCCGACACCATCGCCTCCACCAGCCGGTGGCGCAGGGCCTGGAAGGCGGCCAGCGGCTGGCCGAACTGGCGACGCTCGGTCAGGTAGCGCGCGGTCAGCGCCACTGCCGCCTCGGCCGCGCCCGCCGCCTCGGCCACCGTCGCCAGCCGCTCGAAGCGCTCCGCCCTCACCAGCGCCGCGGCCCCGCCTCCCAGCGGCCGGCGCGACTGCAGGAGCGCGGGGGTCAGGCGGATGTCGGCGCCGGGCATGCCGTCGATCAGCGGCCGCGGCGTCACCGCCCCGCGGTCGGCCCCGAGGTCGAGAAGCGCGGGCGCCCCACCGGGTGCGAGGATCAGCGCCTCGGCGCCGTCGACCCACGGCACCCCGGCCAGCAGCTCGCCCTCCGCCGCCGCGGCGGCGGGCAGCGCGATGATGCGGCGTCGGCCCGCGGCCAGCGCCGCGGCGGCCGCGCCGTCGTCCAGAAGCAGGCCGGGCAGGATCGCGCCATGGGTCAGCGGCTGGGCAAGGCAGGCGGCCCCCGCCGCGCGCGCAGCGATCCAGGCCTCACGGGCGCCGCCGCCGATGCCGCCGTGGTCGGCCGCGACGGTGATGCCGGTCAGCCCGATCCCGGCCAGCCCCGCCCAGTCGGCCGGACCGGCCTCGAGGAAGCGGGCGATCTGGTCGGCCAGCAGCGTCTGCTCTTCGGTCGGCTCCAGCATCTCACACCCCCAGCGCAGCCTTGGCGAGGATCTCGCGCTGCACCTCGTTCGAGCCGCCGTAGATCGACACCTTGCGCATCGAGAAATAGCCGCGCGCGGCATCGTCGGCGGCCTCCGGCCGGACCCGCACGGCAAGATCGAGCAGCAGCTCGGTGGTCGCCTGCTGCAGTTCCGTGCCGCGGATCTTCAGCACCGACGCGGCGTGCTCGGCGGCGCCGAAGGCGCCCGCGGGCAGCCCCTTCAGCGCCAGCAGCTGCAGCGTCTCGAGCGCGGCGAGATCGGCCTCGTGCCGCGCCAGGCGCCCGGCCAGCGCAGGCTCGTCGGCCGCCCGCCGCCCGCCGGGGCCCGGGGCGGCCATCAGCGCCGCCGCCCGACCCAGCCGCAGCCGGCACAGCCCCACCCCCGCGATCGCGTGCCGCTCGTTGGCCAGCAGGAACTTGGCCACGTCCCAGCCGCGGTTCTCGGCGCCGACAAGGTTGGCCGCCGGCACGCGCACCGAATCGAAGAACACCTCGTTGACCTCGTGGCGGCCGTCGGCGGTGCGGATCGGGCGGACGCTGATCCCGGGCGTGCCCATGTCGATCAGCAGGAAGCTGATTCCCATCTGCTTGCGCGGCGCCGCCGGGTCGGTGCGCACGAGCGCGAAAATCCAGTCGGCATGCTGGGCGTAGCTGGTCCAGGTCTTCTGGCCGTCGACCACATAGGCGTCGCCGTCGCGCACCGCGCGGGTCGAAAGCCCCGCTAGGTCCGACCCGGCGCCCGGCTCCGAGAAGCCCTGGCACCACCAGATGTCCAGCGCCGCCGTCGCCGGCAGGAAGCGCGCCTTCTGCGCCCCGCTGCCGAAGGCGCACAGCACCGGGCCGATCATGTCGACGTTGAAGGGCAGCGGCTGGGGAACGCCCGCCACCTGGATCTCGTGCATCCACAGGAAGCGCTGCGTCGCCGTCCAGCCGCGCCCGCCCCATTCGGCCGGCCAGTGCGGAACCGCCAGCCCCGCGGCGTGCAGGGCCTTCTGCGCCGCCACGAAGTCGTCGCGCGCAAGCTCGCGGTCGGCGGCGTTGCGGTCGCGCAGGTCCGCCGGGACGATCCGGCGCAGGGTCGCGGCCAGCTCGTCGCGGAAGGCGCGTTCGTCGGCGGTCAGAAGATGGTCCATGCGCCCCACCCGCGGAGGCCGGGCAGGATGATCGCGTCGCCCGGCTCGGCGATGATCACCACGAAGCGGGCGTGATCGGCAAGGCCGGTGGGGGTCACATCTGCGAAGGGCTGCCCGCCGCCGCCGGACTTTCCAGGGCCGCCCGTTTGGTGGATGCTTCCCGAAGGCGAGGGGCGGCCGGCGGCGCGGTGCCGGATGCGGGGCAGGGCGGGCCCGGCCCGCCGCGGCGAGCAAGCGGGAGGTTGGGATGGAGATTGCAGGACTCTCGGCCCTGGTGACCGGCGGCGGCTCGGGCCTCGGGGCGGCGACGGCCGAGCTGCTGGCGGCCCGGGGGGCGCGCGTCGCCGTGATGGACCGCAACGCAGAGGCGGCCGCCGGGGTGGCGGCGAAGGTGCGGGGCCTGGCGCTGCCGGCCGACGTGACCAGCGAGGCCGAGGTCGCGGCCGCGCTCGACAAGGCCGCGGCCCTGCACGGCGTGCCGCGGGCGGTGGTGCTGTGCGCCGGGATCGGCGGGGCGGCGCGGATCCTCGGCCGCGACGGGCCCCATGACCTGGCGTTGTTCGAGCGGATGGTCCGCGTCAACCTGGTCGGCAGCTTCAACGTCATGCGGCTGGCGGCGCAGCGCATCGCGGCGGTGCCGCCGCTCACCGCCGGCGAGGGGGGCGTGGTGGTGATGACCGCCTCGGTCGCCGCCTTCGAGGGGCAGGTGGGGCAGGCGGCCTATTCGGCCTCCAAGGGCGGCGTCGCGGGGATGACCCTGCCGGCCGCGCGCGAGCTGGCGCGGTTCGGCATCCGCGTCGTCACCCTCGCCCCGGGCATCTTCCGCACGCCCATGCTGTCCGACCTGCCGGCGGCCGACCAGGATGCGCTGGGCCGGGCCATTCCCTTCCCCGGCCGGCTGGGCGATCCGGCCGAATACGCTGCGCTGGTCGCCCATGTGCTGGAGAACCGCTACCTGAACGGCGAGACGATCCGTATCGACGGTGCGCTGCGGCTGGCGCCGCGCTGGCCATGAACGCCCGCCGGCCGCGCCCGGGGCGCCCGGCGGGGCAGGTGTCCCATGCGTGGGACACCCGCAAATCACTGACTTGCTTCGTATCTCCCTGCGCGAGCATGGGTTCCTTCACGGTCCTGCCAGGCTGCGGGCGGCGCCCGCTCAGCGGCGCAGCGCGCGCGCCGAGCGCTTGATGGCGTCGAACTGGCCGGTCGGCCGGTAGGGCCAGAGGTAGGACGGCAGGATCGCGTCGACGGGGGTCGGCACGATCCCGAGTTCGGCAAACCCCATCCGCCCGGCGGTCACGACGTTGTCGCGGGCAAGGTTGCGGACCTGGTCGCGGGTCAGCACCGCGTTGTGGAACAGCCCCAGCGTCGCCGTCTGGGCGAGGTCGAGCACGCCGGCCATGATCCGGGCGACGACGAAGGGCAGGCCGAGCACCAGCCGCCGCCGCCCGATCACCTGCAGCATCCGCTCCATGCAGGCGCGGAAGGTCAGCACCTCGGGCCCGCCAAGCTCGTAGATGCCGGGCCGGACGCCGCCGGTCGCGGCGCCGACCGCTGCGGCGGCCACGTCCTCGACGAAGACCGGCTGGAAGCGGGTCGCCGCGCCCACCACCGGCAGCACCGGGCCGAACCGCGCCATCGCCGCGAAGCGGTTGAAGAAGCGGTCCTCGGGGCCGAACACCACCGACGGGCGCAGGATCACCGCCCGCGGGAAATGCTCGAGCACGTGCTCCTCGCCCTCCGCCTTGGTCCGGGCGTAGGCGCTGGGGCTCTGGCGGTCCGCCCCGATCGCCGAGATGTGCACGAGGCGGGCCACCCCGGCGGCCGCCGCCGCCCGGGCGATGCGCCCCGGCGCCTCGGCCTGCACCGGGCCGAAGCGGTTCGGTCCCCGCTCGGCCAGGATGCCGACGCAGTTCACGACCGCATCCGCCCCCGCCAGCGCCGCGGCCACCGAGGCGTCGTCGCGGACGTTGCAGAGCACCGGCTCGACCTGGCCGACCACGCCGTAGGTGCGAACGAAGCCCGCCTCGTTCGGCCGCCGCACCGCGACGCGCACCCGCCAGCCTGCGCGCGCCAGCCCGCGGGCGATGTAGCGCCCGATGAAGCCCGATCCGCCGTAGATCGTGACCAGCCCGGTCATGCCCCGCCTCCGCTGCCGCCGTCGCGGGCGACCTCTACCGCCCGCCCCGCCCCCGGGCAAGACGCCACGGCGCCGCAACGCGGCGCCGGCCGCCGCCACGATCGCTGTTGGTGGACCGCATGGCGGCTGCTAGCGTGTCACGATGTCAAATGCTGCATTGCCGATTCACCACCACCCATCTCCGGAGCATCCCATGCCTCTTGCCACCGCGTCCCGCCTTCGGCGTGCCATCCTGTCGGCTGTGCTTGCCCTTGCCGCAGCCGCCGCCCTGCCCGGCGGGGCCGCCGCCCAGTCCGTGGATTTCCGCGGGGTCTCCTATGTCTCCGACTTCAACGCCGCCTGCGTGGCCGACGGCTGGACCGGGACGGCCCTCTTCAATCTCCGCTACCGCCCCTTCGGTCTGGGCAGCAACACCGACAGCCGGCTGGCCTTCTTCGACCGCTTCTATGCGGCCGGCTACAGGCTTGACGGCCGCCGCTTCGACCGCACCTGGCGTGATGTCGACGCCGGGCAGGTGGGCTCGTCGCACTGGGCATACGACGCGGGCACGTCGCAGGTTCGTGTCACCACCCATGCCCCGGCGACGCTGACCGACACCACGCCCCAGATCCGCCTCGTCGGCCAGATCCGCGGCTGGGGCGGGGTGCCCGGCTGCATCGCGAGGTTCGAGGCGACGGTGCTCCGCCAGCGCTGAGCGCGGTGCGGGCGCCGCCTCGGGTGCGGCGCCCGCCCTCAGCCGTAGCGCGACACCGGTGTGCCGGCGATCGCCGACATGTTCAGCAGCCCGCGGGGGGTGATCGAGGGCGTGACGATGTGGGCGCGGTTGCCCATGCCCATCAGGATCGGCCCGACCTCGAGCCCGTTGCCGCGCATGCGCAGGATGTTGCGCACGCCGCTGGCGGTGTCGGCCGAGGCGAAGACGAGGATGTTGGCAGGCTCGGCGTAGCGGGCGGCGGGGAAGATGCGGGCGCGCAGCTCGGGGTCGAGCGCAAGGTCGATCGACATCTCGCCCTCGTAGGCGAAATCCACCCCGCGGGCGTCCAGGAGCGCCAGCGCCGCGCGCATCCGCTGGGCGCTGGCGGTGTCGAGGTTGCCGAACTGCGACTGCGAGCACAGCGCGACGCGCGGGCTGAGGCCGAAGCGGCGGGCATGGCGCGCCGCCCCGGCCGCGGTCTCGGCGATCTGCTCGGGCGAGGGCTCGGGGTGCACCTGGGTGTCGGCGATGAGGAGCGGCCCCTCCTCCTGGATCATCAGCGACAGTGCCCCGATCGGGCGCAGCCCGTCGCGCGCCAGCACCTGTCCGACGTAGTTCAGATGCCACAGGAACTGGCCGAACGTGCCGCAGATGAGCGAATCGGCCTCGCCGCGGTGCACCATGACGGCGCCGATCGCCGTGGTGTTGGTGCGCAGGATGGCGCGGGCGAGGTCGGGGGTGACGCCGCGCCGCTCCATCAGCCCGTGGTAGGTTTCCCAGTAGGCGCGGTAGCGGCGGTCGCTTTCGGGATTGACGATCTCGAAGTCGCGGTCGGGCCGGATCGGCAGGCCGGCGCGCTCGGCCCGCATCGCCACCACCTCGGGCCGGCCGATCAGGATCGGTACCTCGGTGGTCTCCTCGAGGATCGCGTTGGCGGCACGCAGCACGCGCTCGTCCTCGCCCTCGGCGAAGACGATCCGCCGGCTCGCCTCGCGCGCCGCCTCGAAGACCGGCCGCATCAGCAGGGCCGAGCGGAACACCGAGCCGTCGAGCCGCTGCTTGTAGGCGGCGAGGTCCGCAAGCGGCCGCGTCGCGACCCCCGAGTCCATCGCCGCCCGCGCCACTGCCGGGGCAACCACGCCCATCAGGCGGGGGTCGAACGGCTTGGGGATCAGGTAGTCGGGGCCGAAGGTGAGGCTCTCGCCACGATAGGCGGCGGCGGCCTCGGCGCTGGTGGTGGCGCGTGCCAGCGACGCGATGCCCTCGATGCAGGCGATCTGCATGGCGTCGTTGATCTCGGTCGCGCCGACGTCGAGGGCGCCGCGGAAGATGAAGGGAAAGCAGAGGACGTTGTTGACCTGGTTGGGATAGTCCGACCGGCCGGTGGCGATGATGGCGTCGGGGGCGGCGGCGCGCGCCTCCTCGGGCATGATCTCGGGCGTGGGGTTGGCGAGCGCGAAGATGATCGGCCGGGCGGCCATGCGCCGCACCATCGCCCCGCTCAGCACGCCCGGACCGGAGAGGCCGAGGAAGAGGTCGGCGCCCTCGATCACCTCGGCCAGCGTCCGCTGCCCGCCGGGCTGGGCGAAGGCCGCCTTCTGCGGCGTCATGTCGGCCGTGCGGCCCTCGTGCACCAGCCCGTGCAGGTCGCACAGCCAAATCGCCTCGCGCGGCACGCCGAGCTTGACCAGCATGTTGAGGCAGGCGATGCCCGCCGCCCCGCCGCCGGTCGAGACGACGCGGATGTCCTCGAAGCGCTTGCCCGCGACCCGCAGCGCATTGGTCACCGCCGCCCCGACGACGATGGCGGTACCGTGCTGGTCGTCGTGGAAGACCGGGATGCGCATCCTGCGCCTGCAGATCTCCTCGACGGTGAAGCAGTCCGGCGCCTTGATGTCCTCGAGGTTGATGGCGCCGAAGGTTGGCTCGAGCGCGCAGACGATCTCGGCCAGCTTCACCGGGTCGGGCTCGTCGAGCTCGATGTCGAAGCAGTCGATGTTGGCGAACTTCTTGAACAGGACCGCCTTGCCCTCCATCACCGGCTTGGCGGCAAGCGGCCCGATGGCGCCGAGCCCCAGCACCGCGGTGCCGTTCGACACCACCGCGACGAGGTTGCCGCGGCCGGTGAAGCGGCGGGCGCTGGCCGGGTCGGCGCGGATCTCGAGGCAGGCCTCGGCCACCCCCGGCGAATAGGCGCGCGACAGGTCGCGGCCGTTGGCGAGCGGCTTGGTCGCCCGCACCTCCAGCTTTCCCGGGCGCGGGAACTCATGGTAGTCGAGCGCGGCCTGGCGCGCCCCTTCCTGGCGTTGGTCGCTCATGCCGCGGGCCCTTTGTTTAGCGTTCAACTATCTCCGGCGCGCCCATCGGGCATACTCCGCCGCGGGGCGCCCCATCAAGCGGAACTTGCATCCCGCCCGGGCTGCCGTCACTCTGGCCCGGCCGCCCCGTGGGCGGCAGGGGAGGGGTGGATGACGCTGGTCGAGCAGGCCGAGGCGGTGCGCGTGCGGGCCTATGCGCCCTATTCGGGCTTCCTGGTGGGGGCGGCGATCCGCGGCAGGGGCGGGGCCGTGCACCTCGGCTGCAACGTCGAGAACGCCGCCTATCCCGAGGGCACCTGCGCCGAGGCCGGGGCGATCGCGGCGATGGTGGCCGCCGGCGAGACCGTGATCGAGGAGGTCGCGGTGATCGCCGACGCCCCCGACCCGGTGCCGCCCTGCGGCGGCTGCCGCCAGAAGCTGGCCGAGTTCGCTGCCCCCGACGTGCCGGTGATCCTGGCCACCACCGCCGGCGCGCGGCGCATCACCACGGTGGGCGAGCTGCTGCCGGGGATGTTCTCGGCCCGCTTCCTGGGGGCCTGAGCGGGATGGACGCTCGCCGCATCATCGCCGCCGTCCGCGACCGCCGCGCGCTGTCGGATGCCGAGGCCCTCTGGTTCGCGCGCGGGCTTGCGGACGGCACCGTGAACGACGCGCAGGCGGCCGCCTTCGCCATGGCGGTGCTGTGCCGCGGCCTGACCGGGGCAGGGCGGGTCGCGCTGACACGGGCAATGCGCGATTCGGGCGAGGTCATGGCCTGGGACCTGCCCGGACCGGTCCTCGACAAGCATTCCACCGGCGGCATCGGCGACTGCACATCGCTGCTGCTTGCCCCCGCGCTGGCGGCCTGCGGCGCCTATGTGCCGATGGTCTCGGGCCGCGGTCTCGGCCACACCGGCGGCACGCTCGACAAGCTCGAGGCGATCCCGGGATACCGCACCGGGCTCGCGCCCGACGAGTTCCGCCGCGTCGTGGCCCAAACTGGCTGCGCCATCGTCGCCGCCAGCGACCGCGTCGCCCCCGCCGACCGGCGTCTCTACGCCATCCGCGACGTCACCTCGACGGTGGAATCGATCGACCTGATCACCGCTTCGATCCTGTCGAAGAAGCTTGCCGCCGGGCTCGAGGCGCTGGTGCTCGACGTCAAGTGCGGCTCGGGCGCCTTCATGAAGACGCCGGAGGATGCCGGGGCGCTGGCGCGCGCGCTGGTCGCCGCGGCCCAGGGTGCCGGCTGCATGACGCGGGCGCTGATCACCGACATGAGCCAGCCGCTCGCCGCCGCCGCCGGCAACGCGCTGGAGGTGATCGAGGTCATGGAGACGCTGACCGGCACCTCGGTCAACCACGCGCTCTGGGACGTGACGGTGGCGCTGGGCGGCGAGGCGCTGGCGCTGGGAGGGCTGGCGGCCGACGCCGCCGACGGCGAGGAGAAGGTCGCGGCGGTGCTGCGCTCGGGCCGGGCGGCCGAGGTCTTCGGCGCCATGGTCGCGGCCCAGGGCGGGCCGACCGACTTCGTCGAGCGCTGGCCCGACCGGCTGCCCTCGGCCCCGGTAGTGCGCGAGGTCGGTGCCGAGCGGCGCGGCTATGTCACCGCGATCGACGGCTTTGCCCTCGGGATGGCAGTGGTCGACCTCGGCGGCGGCAGGCGGGTGCAGGGCGACCGGGTGAACCCCTCGGTGGGGCTGTCCGAGATCGCCGGCATCGGCGAGGAGGTTGCCCCCGACCTGCCGCTCGCGCTGATCCACGCCCCCTCCGAGGCAGCAGCCGACGCGGTCGAGGCGGCGGTGCGGGCGGCCTTCGCGGTCGGGCCCGATGAGGTGGACGATCCGCCCTTGATCATCGCGCGGGTCGGCTGATGGCCCGCGCCGTCGTCGTGGTGATGGACAGCGTCGGCATCGGCGGCGCCCCCGACGCCGCCGCCTTCGGCGACGAGGGCGCCAACACGGTGCTGCACATCGCCGAGGCCTGCGCCGCCGGCCGGGCCGATGCGGGCCGGGCCGGGCCGCTGCGGCTGCCGGTGCTCGACGGCCTCGGCCTCGGTGCCGCCGTCCGCCTGGCCTCGGGGCGCGCGGCGCCTGGCCTCGGGGCGGCGCCCGGCGGCCTGTGGGGGGCGGCAACCGAGGTGTCGCGCGGCAAGGACACGCCCTCGGGCCACTGGGAGCTTGCCGGCGTGCCGGTTCCCTGGGAGTGGACGACCTTCCCCGACACCGTCCCGGCCTTTCCCGACGCGCTTGCCGCCGAGGCCGCGCGGCTGGCCGGCACCGCGGGAATCCTCGGCAACTGCCGCGCCTCGGGTACCGAGATCATCGCCCGCCTTGGCGCCGAGCATCTGCGCAGCGGCTGGCCGATCTGCTACACCTCGGCCGACAGCGTCTTCCAGATCGCCGCGCATGAGGAGGCCTTCGGTCTCGGCCGCCTGCTTGCGCTCTGCGAGCGGCTGGCGCCGCGGCTGCATGCGATGCGCGTCGGCCGGGTGATCGCGCGGCCCTTCACTGGCAGCGATGGAGAGGGCTTCCGGCGCACGCCGAACCGGCGCGACTTTGCCGTCCCGCCGCCCGCCCCGACCCTGCTCGACCGGGCGGCGGCGGCCGGGCGGCAGGTCATCGGGGTGGGCAAGATCGGCGACATCTTCTCCGGCCGCGGCCTTACCGAGTCGCACAGGGGCAAGAGCGATCTTGAACTTTCCGGACATCTGGCACGGGCCATCGGGGCGGCAGAGGACGGATCGCTGACCTTCGCCAACTTCGTGGAGTTCGACAGCCTGTGGGGCCACCGGCGTGACGTGGCCGGCTACGCCCGCGCGCTCGAGGCCTTCGACGGCTGGGCCGCGGGCTGGATCGCGCAGGCGCGGCCGGGGGATCTGGTCCTGTTCACCGCCGACCACGGCAACGACCCCACCTGGCCGGGTACCGACCACACCCGCGAGCGGGTGCCGGTGCTTGCCCACGGGGCGGGGCGGAAGGCGGCGGGGCTGGTGGCCTTCGCCGATGTCGCGTCCTCGGTCGCGGCACATCTGGGCCTGCCGGATGCCGGGCCGGGAAGGAGCTTCCTGTGATCCCGAAGGTCGAGCTGCACCTGCATCTGGAGGGGGCGGCGCCGCCGTCCTTCGTGCGCGGGCTGGCACGGGCGCGGGGGGTGGACCTTGCCGGCATCTTCGACGCCGCCGGCAACTACTGCTTCCGCGACTTCGCCCACTTCCTGCGCGTCTACGAGGCGGCGACCTCGGTGCTGACCACGCCGGCCGACTATGCGGCGTTGACCGCGGCGGTCATCGAGGCGCGGGCCGCCGACGGGGTGATCTACCTCGAGACGTTCCTCTCGCCCGACTTCTGCGGCGGCGGCGACATCGCCGCCTGGCGCGAGTATCTCGCCGCCATCGCCGAGGCGGCGGCCAGCGCCCCGGCGGTCGAGCTGCGCGCCATCGTCACCTGCGTCCGCCACTTCGGGCCCGGGCGGGCGCGGCAGATCGCCCGCTGCGCGGCCGAGACCGCGGGCGCCTTCCTGGTCGGCTTCGGCATCGCCGGCGACGAGACGGCCGGCCGGCCGGCCGACTTCGCCTGGGCCTTCGACTGCGCCCGCGAGGCGGGCCTGCGGCTGACCGCCCATGCCGGCGAGTGGGGCGGGCCCAGTTCGGTGCGCGAGGCGCTGGCCGCGCTCGGCGTCGAGCGCATCGGCCATGGCGTGCGCGCTGCCGAGGACCCCGCGCTGGTGGACGAACTGGCCGAGCGCGGCGTCGTGCTCGAGGTCTGCCCGGGCTCCAACATCGCGCTGGGGCTTTACCCCGACTTCCGCCGCCATCCGGTCGGCCGGCTGCACCAGCGGGGGGTGAAGGTGACGCTGTCGACCGACGACCCGCCCTTCTTCGCCACCAGCCTGGAACGCGAATACGCCCAGCTGGCCGATGCCTTCGGCTGGGACGCGGGGGTCTTCGCCGCGATCAACGCCACCGCGGCGCGTGCCGCCTTCTGCGACGCGGCCACCCGCGAGACCATCCTCAAGCGCCTGGAGACCGCCGCATGACCGGACATCTGACCGTCGTCACCCACCCGCTGGTGCAGCACAAGCTGACGCTGATGCGCGAGGCGGCGACGCCCACGGCGGTGTTCCGTCAGCTGCTGAAGGAGATCTCGCAGCTTCTCGCCTACGAGATCACGCGCGAGCTGCCGATGACGACACGCACGATCGAGACGCCGCTGGCGCCGATGCAGGCCCCCGTGCTGGCCGGAAAGAAGCTGGCGCTGGTCTCGATCCTGCGCGCCGGCAACGGGCTTCTGGACGGGGTGCTGGAGCTGATCCCCTCGGCGCGGGTGGGCTTCATCGGCCTCTATCGCGACCCCGAGACGCTACAGCCGGTGCAGTACTACTGCAAGGTTCCCGCCGATCTCGAGGACCGGCTGGTGATCCTGCTCGACCCGATGCTGGCCACCGGCAACTCCACCGCCCGGGCGGTGGAGCTTCTGAAGGAACGCGGCGCCAACCGCATCCGCTTTCTCTGCCTGCTGGCTGCACCCGAGGGGGTGGCGCGGATGGCCGCGGCCCATCCCGACGTGCCGATCGTGACCGCGGCGGTCGACGAGCGGCTGAACGGGCATGGCTACATCGTGCCCGGCCTCGGCGATGCCGGCGACCGGATGTTCGGAACGAAATGAGTCGGGCGCCCCTATCGGCTGCGTGAGGTCGGGGCATAGACACAAAATCGGGGGGATGGCCTTTACTCGGCCGGGGTGGTTCGGCATTCTGTGGGCAGGGTCCGCGGGGGGGGGTGCCGATGCGTGTCAGGGCAGGGATCACGGCGGCCGTTCTGGCCGCGACGCTGGGCCTTCAGGCGGCACCGGCGGCGGCGCAGTCCGACCCATGGAACCCCGCCGAGCGGCCGCCCGAGAGCTTCGCCGGCAACCAGTACGTCGACAGCCGCGGATGCGTGTTCATCCGCGCGGGTTACGGCGGCCGGGTGACTTGGGTGCCGCGGTTCGGCAACGACCGCCGTCCGCTCTGCGGCCAGACCCCGACCTTCGCCGCCGCCTCGCCGCGGCCCGCCCCTGCCGCCCCTGCCGCGGCACCGGCCCCGGCGCCTGCCCCGGCGCCCGCCCCGGTGACGCCGCGCACCGCCGCCGCCCCTGCCGCCCCTGCCGCCGCCGCGGCACC
>JAHDXW010000048.1 GCA_023383015.1 Paracoccaceae bacterium | reverse complement strand
CAGGGGCGGCCGGCAGCAGCGGCAACGACGGGGCGGCCGGCGATCCGGACGCCGGCGGGGCGGCCGACGACCCGCTCGCGGCGGCGCGGGCGGCGCGGCGCTTCGCGCTCGCCCGCGCCGCCGCCCAGGGCATGGTCGAAGCCGCGCCGCCCGCCCTCCTTCCGCCGCCGCCCCCCGCACCCGAGGCGCCGCCCGGCCCGCCGCCGGCACCGGTCAACGCCGCCCCGGCGGTGCCGATAATGGTCGAGACCGGGCTCGACCGCGCCGCCCGCGGCACGCCGCGGATCGCGCTCACACCCGGCGGCGGCGACTGTCCGGAAGATGCCGCCTTCGATGTCCCCGCCTGGGGCGGGGAGGGGGGGCCGGCCGACGCCATCGCCGCGCGGCGGGCGGCCTTGATCGGCGAGTTCGACCGCCCCGACCCGGCCGCCGTGCTGGCGCTGGCGCGGCTCTATGTGCATCTCGGCTTCGGCGCCGAGGCCGGGGCGGCGCTTGCCGCTTTCGGTGCCGGTGGCGAGGAGGTCGAGCGGCTCGCCGCCCTCGCCCTTCTCGTCGACGGGGCCGCCGCCGCGCCGGCAGCGCCCTTCGCCGGGCTCGAGGCCTGCGACGGGGCGGTCGCGCTCTGGGCCGTGCTCGCCGCCCCGCGGCTCGAGACCGGGGCGCCGGTGGCCGCCGGCGCGGTGGTGCGGGGCTTCTCGGCGCTGCCCCTGCATCTGCGCCGGCTGCTCGGCCGGCCGCTCGCCGACCGCTTCCTCGACACCGGCGACGCCGAGACGGCGCGCGCGCTGCGCGATGCGGCCGAGCGCGCCGGCGGGCCGGGGGGCGATGCCATCGACCTCGTCTCGGCACGGATCGCGCTGGCCCGCGGACGGGTCGATGAGGCCGAGGCGGCGCTGGCGGCGCTCGCCACCCGGCCCGGGCCGGAGGCGGCCGAGGCGCTGGCGCTTCTGGTCGAGACGCTCCTGTCCCGCGGCGCCGAGGTCGCGCCCGGACACGTCACCGCCGCCGAGGCCTTCGCCTACGAACTTTCCGGCACCGCCACCGGCACGCGCCTTGCCTCCGCCCATGCCCGGGCGCTTGCCGCCCGCGGCGAGCATGACGCGGCCTTCGCCGCCCTCGCCCGCATGCCCCCCGGGCCGGCGACGGCGGCGCTCGCCGACGCGCTCCACGCCACGCTCGCCGCCGGCGCGTCCGAGGCGAGCTTCCTGCGCCACGCCTTCGCCGCCCTGCCCGGGTCGGCACCGGCCGCCCCGCATCGGCCCTCCGGGGCGCCGGCGCGGCGGGCGCTGGCCGGGCGGCTGGTCGGGCTCGGCTTCGGGCCCGAGGCGCAGGCGCTGCTCGGCCCGGCCGCTGCCCTTCCCCCCGGGGACCGCCCGCTCTGGGCCGCAGCGGCACTGGCCGCAGGCGACCCGCGCGCCGCGGTCGCGGCCCTCGCGGGCGATGGCTCGGCCGCGGCCGCGGCGATCCGCGGCGACGCCCTGTCGCGTCTCGGCGACCACCGCGGCGCGGCCGCCGCGTTCGCCGGCAGCGATCCCGACCGCGCCGCCGCCGCTGGCTGGCGCGCTGCCGCGGGCGGCGGGGCGGCCTCCCCGCCGGCAGTGGCCTCCGCCCTCGCGGCGCTGGCGCCGGCCGTGGACGGCGCGACGCCGGCCGAGGGCGGCGGCGACGCCCCGCTGGCCGCAGCGCGCGCGCTGCTCGCCGACAGTGCCGCCCGACGGACCGCCGCGGCGGTCCTGCTGGCGGCCTATCCGCCGCCCTGAGCCCGTCTGCCCGGACGTCGCCGGAGCGGGATCGTTTCGGGCTGAGTCCTGGATTCCCGGGTCGGGCATGATCTGAGTCGACATGGATGCTGGGGAAGGGGGCCAGGCTCCATGGCGAGACCCTTGTGCAACGACCTTCGTGAACCTGTTGCCGCGCGCGTTGCAGCAGGTGAGACGGTTCGCGCTGTCGCCACGGAACCGGCGTGAGCGTGTCGAGCGTGGTGAGGTATTCGCAGCGGTGGCGGGCGAGGGGGAGCGCGGAGGCCCGGCCGATGGGCGGGCGTCGGCGGGATGCGATGGCGGCGGGACGTGACGAGGCGCTGGCCCGTCTGGCCGAGCCGGCGTCGCTTCCCCTGCGCCGGCTGCAGGCTGAACTGGCCGGGCGCGCGGTCAGGGTCGGCTGCTGCGCGCCGTGGAATCTCGTTCACGCCGAGGGTCTGTCGTTCAGGAAAGGACCGTCCCCGCGGCCGAGACCAGGCGGCCCGACTTCGCCCGCCGCCGCGCCCGCCGGCGCCGCCACCAGCATCGGATCGCCCCCCCCGCCGGCCCGTGTTCATTGACGAAACCCGGGTGAGGACAATCATGGCTCCACTGCGCGGCTGGGGGCCGAAGGGCGCCCGCCTGCCAGACCGCAGCAAGCACGGGCACTGGCGCACGATGACCTTCGTTTGGGCGCTCAGGGTCGACCGGATCGACGCGCCGTGCGTGTTAGACGGCCCGATCAACGGCGAGCTGTTCACCGCCTGGGTCGAACAGATGCCTGCCCCGACCCTGCGCCAGGGCGACGTGGTGGTCATGGACAACCTCGGCAGCCGCAAGGGTGGCGCGGTGCGCGGGGCCATCAGGACCGCAGGCGCACACCTGCTCGTCCTGCCGCCATACGGCGCGGCGCTCAACCCGATCGAACAGGTCTTCGCCAAACTCGAGCAGCTGATGCGCACCGCCTCCGAGCGAACAGTCGAGGCAGTCCGGAACCGCCTCGGACCAGCGCTCGACAGCTTCTCACCGCAGGAAGCCAGCAGCTACTCGCCAAACGCAGGGGGCGCCTCCATTTGATATGATCGCACTCTAACGCTTCCTCAACCTTGCGCTCCTAGCCTCCGGGCCCGAGCGGCAAGAACTGCGGCCCCACCGATGTCACCGACCCCTCCCCCCCCCCTGCCCCCAGCCCGGCCCGCTGCCGTCCGGCCGCCCCGCGCCCCGGCGCCGGCGCCGGCGATCGCGCGCGCGGCGCGCTCGGCAAGGGGCGCGGCATGGGTCGCGGCCGGAGGCGCGACCTGGCTCGCGGCAGGGCTCGCGGCCGGGATCGCCTGCGGCGGGCCGGCGGCAGCGATGGACGCCCCTCCCGATCCCGCCGCGCTCTGCGAGGCCGCCGCCCGCCGCGCCGCCGCCGCCGCCGGCGTGCCGGCCGACCTGATGGCCGCCATCGCCCTCGCCGAATCGGGCCACCGGCGCGACGGCCGCCTCAGGCCCTGGCCCTGGACGGTGAACGACGGCAGTCGCGGCCACTGGTTTGCCACCCGCGCCGAGGCGGAGGCCTTCCTGGCCACGCTTGCCGCGCGGGGGGAGGCGAGCTTCGACATCGGCTGCTTCCAGATCAACCGCCGCTGGCACGGCGAGGCCTTCGCATCGGCCGCCGCCATGCTCGACCCCGAGGGCGGGGCCCGCCATGCGGCAGGCTTCCTCGCCGGCCTCGCCGCCCGCCTCGGCAGCTGGGACGCCGCCGCCGGGGCGTACCACTCGCGCGACCCCGACCGAGCGCGGGCCTATGGCGCGCGCATCGCGGCGCTGCGCGGCATGCTGGGCGCCCCCGCGGCCCCCGCTGCCCATCCGCGCCCCCGCCCCCGCCCCGCCGCCGGACCGCACGCACTCCCGTCCGCTCCGCCCCCGCCCCGTGCAACTGCGCCCGTTCCCGCGCGTCTGCCCGCGAGCACGGGGACGCTGTTTGCCGCCGATGCCGCGGGCCGGCCGCTCCTGGCCGGTCCCGCCCGGCCCCTGCTCAGCGGGGGCTGAGCACGCGTGCCCGCCATCGCCCCCGCCGCCCTCTTCCGGCCGACCGTCCTGCTCGCGCTCGCGCTGATGGCGGTCATCGTCATGATGGTGCTGCCGGTCCCGGCCTGGCTGCTCGACGCCGGGCTGGCCGCCTCCTTCGCGCTCGCGATCCTGATGTTCACCGTCACCCTCTTCATCGAACGCCCGCTCGACTTCTCGGCCTTCCCGACGGTGCTGCTCGCCTCGCTGATGCTGCGGCTGTCGCTCAATGTCGCCTCCACCAAGCTCATCGTAGCGGAAGGCCACACCGGCCCGCAGGCGGCCGGCGACGTGATCCACGGCTTCGCCATGTTCATCATGGGCGGCAACGTCTTCGTCGGCGTCGTCATCTTCTGCGTGCTGCTGATCGTCAACTTCGTCGTCATCACCAAGGGTGCCGGGCGGATGGCCGAGGTCGGCGCCCGCTTCGCCCTCGACGCGATGCCCGGCAAGCAGCTCGCCATCGACAGCGACATGTCGGCCGGCGCCATCGACCATGCCGAGGCCCGGGCCCGGCGCGAGCGCGAGCAGGCCGAGACCAGCTTCTTCGGCTCGCTCGACGGCGCCTCCAAGTTCGTCAAGGGCGATGCGGTGGCCGGGCTGCTCATCACCCTGCTCAACATCACCGTCGGCCTCGCCATCGGCATGCTCGTGCACGGCATGGCCGCCGGGGAGGCGTTCGAGACCTACGCCATCCTCACCGTCGGCGACGGGCTCGTCAGCCAGATTCCGGCGGTCATCATCTCGATCGCCGCCGCCCTGCTGCTCGCCCGCGGCGGCGCGACCGGGGTGGCCGACCAGACGATGTTCCGCCAGCTCGGCGGCCACCCGGCGGCACTGGGCACGGTGGCGGGGCTGCTGGCCGTCTTCGCGCTCTTCCCCGGGCTGCCGGCGGTGCCCTTCCTCGGTGCCGCCGGCGGGCTCGCGGCGGCGGCGGTGTGGTCGCTGCGCCGCGCCGCCCCGCCCGCCGTGCCGGAGGCCGGCGTCGCTCCGCAGCCGGCCCGGGCCGCCTCGATGGGCGACCTCATCGACCTTGACGACATCCATGTCGAGTTCGCACCCGACCTCGTCGCCATGGTGCTCGACCCCGCGACCGGTCTTGACGCGCGCATCGCCAGCATGAGGGCGCATGTCGCTACCGGTTTCGGTCTGATCCTGCCCGAGATGCGGCTGACCGACGATGCCACCCTCGCGCCGGGTGCCTACCGCATCCGCATCCAGGGGGTCGAGCAGGGACGCGGCCGGCTCCTGCCCGAGCGGGTGCTCGCGCTCCTTCCCGAGGGCACGGGCGAGGCCGGCCTGCCGCCGGGCCAGGACGCTAGGGAGCCGGTCTGGGGCGCCCCCGCGCGCTGGCTCGCCCCCGCCGCGCAGGAGGCCGCGGCGCTGGCCGGGCTTACCGTCGTCAGCCCGCCGGAGGTGCTGGCCACCCACCTGCTCGAGGTGATCAAGCGCAACCTGCCGCGGCTTCTCACCCTCAGGGTCCTGCGGCGGCTGCTCGACGAGATGACCCAGCTCGGCGACCGCAGCCGCGCCGAGGCCAACCGCCGGCTGCTCGACGAGCTCATCCCCGACAAGGTGCCGGTCGACCTCCTCCTCGCCGTACTGCGGCTCCTGCTCGAGGAGCGGGTGTCGATCCGCAACCTGCCCCTGATCCTCGAGGCGGTGGCGGAGGGTCGCGGCCTCGGCGGGCCCGAGGCGGTGGCCGAGCATGTCCGCCAGCGGCTCGGCTTCCAGCTCGTGGCCGAACTGAAGCGCGAGGACGGGACCATCCCGCTCCTCCAGCTCGCCCCGGAGTGGGAACAGGCCTTCGCCGCCCACGAGCTCGCCGGCGAGCGCGGGGTGGCCGAGGTCGCCCTGCCGCCGGCCGATTTCGCCCGCCTCGCCGGCAGCCTTGCCGAGCGGCTGGCGCGGGCGGCCGAATCGGGGGTGTTTCCCGCCCTGGTCACCTCGGTCCGGCGGCGCCGCTTCCTGCGCAGCGTGCTCGCCGCCCGCGGGCTCGCGGCACCGGTGCTGTCCTACGAGGAGATCGGGATGGAGGCGCGCCCCGCCCTGGTCGGGACGATCGCCGCATGAGCCCGCTCGCCGCGGCGCTCGCGGCCGCGCTCGCGGCGGCCGGGGAGGCGGCGTCGGCGGGGTTCGCGGTGTTCCTGCGCGTCGGTGCCGTCCTCGCCGTGGCCCCGGCCTTCGGCGAGGCCATCCTGCCGCTGCGTTTCCGCCTCGCGCTCGCCGTCGGCTTCACGCTCGTCGTCGCCCCGGCGGTGCCGGGCGCCGGCGAGGCGATGGCGCGGGCGCCCCTGCGGCTTTTGTTCACCGAGCCGCTGGCCGGCCTGGTGCTCGGCCTGGCGCTGCGGCTGATGGTGCAGGCGCTGCAGATCGCCGGGGCGATGGCGGCGCAGGCGGTCTCGCTCAGCCAGGTGCTGGGCAACGGCGGGCCCGAACCGCAGCCGGCGATCGGCCAGCTCCTCCTTGCCGCCGGGCTCGCGCTCGCGGTGGCGGCCGGGCTGCATGTGCATCTGGCCCAGCTGCTCGTGCTGTCCTACGGCCCGATGCCCGCCGGCCGGCTTGCCTCGGGGGCCGAGCTTGCCGCATGGGGGCAGGCGCAGGCGGGGCACGCCTTCGCCCTCGCCTTCGGGCTGGCCGCCCCCTTCACCGCGGCGGCGCTGGTCTACAACCTCGCCCTCGGCATCATCAGCCGGGCGATGCCGCAGCTGATGGTCGCCTTCGTGGGCGCGCCGGCGCTCACCCTCGGGGGGCTCGCGCTGCTCGCCCTCGCCGCGCCGGGGCTGGTCGGGCTCTGGCTCGCGGCCTTCGGCGACCGGCTCGCCGACCCGCTCGGCCTGCCATGAGCGGCAGCGGCGAGGACGACCGCGACGGCCCCGAGAAGGAGCACGAGCCCTCGCCGCAGAAGCTCGAGGAGGCGCGCCGGCAGGGCGACGTGCCGCGCTCGCCCGACCTCGTCGCTGCGGCGGCGGCGGCGGGGTTGCTTGCCGCGCTCGCCGGCCTCGGCGGCTGGACGGCCGAGCGGCTCGGCACCGCCGGGGCCGTGGTGCTGGGCCAGGCCGACCGGCTGGCGCCGCTCCTGACGGCCGGGCCGGCACTTGCCGGCGGCCTGCTCGGGGCGGTGGCGGTGGCGCTGGCGCCGCTCCTGCTTCTGCCGGCGCTCGCCGCGCTCGCCGCGCTGGCCGGCCTGCGCGCGCTCCTGGTCACCCCCGGGCGGCTCGTGCCGCGGCTGTCGCGGCTGAACCCCGTGTCGAACGCGCGTGCCAAGTTCGGCCGCGACGGGCTCTTCGACTTCGCCAAGAGCGCCCTGCGCCTATCGGTGATCGCGGGGCTGCTCGGCGCCTACCTTCTCGCGCGGTTGCCGCGGATGCTGGAGCTTGCGGCGCTGGGGCCCGGGCCGGCGGCGCAGGACAGCCTCGCGCTGACGGTGGAGTTCCTCGCCATGGCGGTGGCGATCGCCGTGCCCTTCGGCATCCTCGACCTCCTCTGGCAGCGGGCCGCGCATCGGCGGCGCAACCGCATGTCGCGCGAGGAGCTCATGGAGGAACTGAAGCGCAGCGAGGGCGACCCGCATCTGCGCGGCGAGCGGCGGCGCCGCGGCCGGGCCATCGCCACCAGCCGGATGCTCGCCGACGTGGGGAAGGCCGATGTGGTGATCGTCAACCCCGCCCATTACGCGGTGGCGCTGAAGTGGCAGCGCGGCGACCGCGGCGCGCCGCGCTGCCTCGCCAAGGGCGTCGATGCGATGGCCGCACGCATCCGCGAGGCGGCGCAGGCGGCGGGCGTTCCGCTCCACCGCGATCCGGCGACGGCGCGGGCCCTGCACGCCACCGTCGAGGTCGGCGGCGAGATCCGGCCGGAGCACTACCGCGCCGTCGCTGCCGCCATCCGCTTCGCCGAGGCGATCCGCGCCCGCGCCCGGGCCCGCGGCCGCCCGCCGGCCGCGGGCCCGGCCCGGTGAGCGCGCCGCGGCCGCACCCCGCGCTCGCCGGGCTGGCCGGGCTGGCCCGGATGCTCGCCGAAGCCCGCACCACCGAGGCCGGCGCCGCCCGCGCCGCATGCCGGGCGGCCGAGGATGCCCTCGCCGCGCTGGCGGCCGGGGGCGCACCGGCGCCCGGCCTGCCGGCCTCGGTCGAAGGCCTCCATGCCCGCTGGCAGGCGGCGCGCCGGCCGGTGCTGGACGCACGCCTGGCGGCGGCGCGGGCCGAGGCGGAGGTGCGCCGGGCCGCCGCCGTCGCCGCCCTCGGCCGGGCCGAGGCGCTCGCCCGGCTGGCCCGTGGCGGCGGTCTGCGCTGAGGCCGGCGGCGCCCGGCCGACCTCAGGCGTCCTGGCGGGCGATGTCGACGATCAGCACGTCCACCGCGATCGGGCCCAGCACCCGGACGGCCGCCTCGCGCAGGGCCGCGCGCAACAGCTCGAGCGCGCCGCCGGCAGTGAACGCGCCGCGGAAGCCGCCGGTGTTGGCATGGTCGAAGAGCACCCGCAGGAAGGCGTCGCGCAGCCGCGGCTCGCGCAAGTAGACCTCCTCGCTCGCCCCGGCCACCGCCTCGATCGTCAGCGACAGGATCACCAGCGCCCGCACCTGCCCGCCCTCGACCACCGGGACCACGAACTGGTTGTTGAGCCGGACGTAGTCGCGTGCCACCTCGCCCGGGGCGGCCGCGGCCGCCGGCGCCTCCCCGGGGCTGCGGGCGAGATAGCCCGCGGCGCCGCCGGCGAGGGCGCCCAGGACCACCAGCACGACCGGAACCAGGCGCAGCACGGCGGGCGGCCCTCAGAACGGCAGCAGGATGTCGGCGAGCTGCTGGCCCAGCCGCGGCTGCTGAACGTCGGTGATCTGGCCGCGCCCGCCGTAGGCGATGCGGGCTCCGGCGATGCGGTCGTAGGTGATCTCGTTCTGCCGCGAGATGTCCTCCGGCCGGACGTAGCCCGTCACCACGAGGTCGCGCAACTCGAAGTTCACCCGCACCTGCTGGCTGCCCTCGATCCTGAGAACCCCGTTCGGCAGCCGCTCGACCACGGTGGCGGCGACGCGCAGGGTCAGCCGCTCGGCCCGCCGCACCGCTCCCTCGCCGCGGTAGGCGCTGGCCGAGGCGGTCTCGACCGCCTGGGCCATGCTCGCCCCCGGCGGCAAGAGCCGGTCGGCGCGCTGGGGCAGGCCGAAGAGCTGCGGAATGCCCATGCTGTCGCTGCCCGCCCGGCTGCGGCCGGAGGCGTTGGACATCTCCGCCCGCTCGTCGATCGCGATCACCACGGTCAGGATGTCGCCGCGCTGCGCCGCCCGGCGGTTGCCCAGAAGCGAGCTCTGGCCGGTGCTCCAGAGCGAGGCCTCGTCGGCGGAGCGGACGCGGTCCTGCACGTCGGGCAGCGGCGCCGAATAGAGGGCGTGGTGGGCGTGGCTGCCCTCCAGCGGGTCGAAGGAGGGGGCGCGGCCGACCTCGGAGATCCGGCCGCAGGCGGCGGCCAGGGCCGCAAGCAGGAGCAGGCAGCGGTGCATCACGGGGCCTCCGGGGTCGATGCCCCCACGACGACGGTGCCGTCGGCCGCGACGCGGCCCGTCACCGTGGCGCGGGAGGCGAGGTTGAGCACGCGCACCGTCTCGCCGGCGCCGGCGCGGCCGAGGGCGCGGCCCTCGGCCCGGATGGTCAGTAGCCCCGCCCGCCAGGCCAGGGTGACGAGCGCGTTGCGCTCGACCAGCGCCGGCGGGCCGAGGTCGGCCGCCCGCACCGGCCGGCCGGCGTGCAGGATCACCCGCGCCTCGAGCCCGATCGCCGCCGCGGGGTCCGCAAGCGCCCCGGGCACCGCCACCGGGCCGGTGACGAGGTCGCCCGGGGCCAGCACGGTCTGGGCGCGGATGGTGCGCGCGGCGACGAGTGTCTGCGCCCAGGCCGGGGCCGCGGCCAGGAGGAGGGCCACAAGGAGCGCGCGCATCATCGCACCTGCACGGTGGCGCCGAGCATCTGGTCGGCGGCGGTGATGACCTTGGCGTTCAGCTCGTATCCGCGCTGGGCCTTGATGAGCTCGGTGACCTCGCGCACCGCGTCGACGGCGCTGTCCTCGAGATAGCCTTGGCGCAGCGTGCCGAGCCCGTCCTCGCCCGGCACCCCGACCAGCGCCGGTCCCGAAGCGGCGGTCTCGAGATAGAGGTTGGTGCCCATCGCCTCGAGCCCCTTGTCGTTGGCGAAGCCGGCGAGCGTGAGCTGGCCGAGCAGTTCGGGCTGCACCCGATCGCCGAAATAGGCCCAGACCTCGCCCGCGGCGTTGATCGAGACCGCCCGCGCATCGGTGGGCAGGGTGATCCCGGGCGCCACCGCATGCCCCTCGGAGGTGACGATCAGCCCGTCGGCCGACCGCTTCAGCGCCCCGTCGCGGGTGTAGGCCGCAAGCCCCCCGGGCAGGGTCACCTCCAGATAGCCGCGCCCCTCGATGGCCACGTCGAGGTCGCCGCCGGTCTGGCTCAGCGGCCCCTGGGCCAGCATCACCGTCACCGAGACCGGGCGCACGCCGAGGCCGAGCTGGACGCCGGTGGGCACCAGCGTACCGTCGGCGGAGGTAATGGTGCCGGGGCGGGTGAACTGCTGGTAGTGCAGGTCGGCGAACTCGGCCCGTCGGGGGTTGTAGCCGGTCGTGCTCATGTTGGCGAGGTTGTTGGAGACGACCTCGACCTTCATCTGCTGGGCGGCCATCCCGGTGGCGGCGATGTGCAGTGCACGCATGCCGTCCCCCTAGCGGCCGAGCGTGCGGATGACGCCGCGCTGGCGGTCGTCCTCGCGGGCGAGGAAGCCCTGGCCGAGCTCGTAGGCGCGGCTGACCTCCACCATCCGCGCCACCTCGGCCACCGCGCTGACGTTCGATTCCTCGAGGAACCCCTGACGCAGCGTGCCGCCCGCCGCCGGTTCCACCCCGCCCGGGGCGGCAAAGAGCGTGCCGGCCCCGCGCTCGAGGCCGAGCGGGTCGACCGGCGCCCAGAGGGCGATGCGGGCGAGCGGCACGCCGTCGGCGGCAAGCGTGCCGTCGGCCGCGAGCGTCACCGTGCGCGCTGTCGGCGGCACGAACACCGGACCGCCGCCCTCATCGAGCAGCCGGTGGCCGTCGGGCGTGGCGAGTTCGCCCGCCGCGTCGGGCGAGAAGCGGCCGGCGCGCGTCAGCCGCTCGCCTGCGGGCGTCTCGACGAGGAAGTAGCCCTCGCCCTCGATGGCGAAGTCGAGGCTGCCGCCGGTCGCCGCGAGCGGCCCGGGCAGCGCGTCGGTCCAGCGTGCGGTGGCATGGGCGAGCGCGAGCGGCGGGCCGCCGTCGACGGCGCGGACATGCTCGGCGAACACCAGCCCCTCGCGGCGGTAGCCGGTGGTGGCGAGGTTGGCCAGGTTGTGGGCGATTGCCTGCATCTCGCGCATGAGCCCGGACTGGCGGGCGAGCGTTGCGTAGACGGCATTCTCCATCTCAGCCTCCGGCGATCTGGGGCAGGATGCGGTCGTGCAGGAAGCTGACCAGCGCCCCGGTCATGAAGCTCATCGACGCCCAGAAGACGGCGATCATCGCCGCCACCTTCGGCACGAAGGTCAGCGTCATCTCCTGCACCGAGGTCAGCGCCTGGACGAGGCCGATGGCGAGTCCTGCGGCGAGCGCCACGGTCAGCATCGGCGCCGAGATCGTCACCGCGAGCCAGAGCGCCTGGCGCAGGCTGTCGAAGAGGAGGGCGTCGGACATGGTCCCTCACACCGGCATGCGCAGGAGTTCCTGGTAGGCCTCCACGACCTTGTTGCGCAGCGTCACCGCCGTCTCGACGGCCAGCTCGCTGGCGGCGAGGGCCTGGACCAGCGCGTGCGGGTCGGCGCGGCCGGCGACCGCCGCGGCAGCCGCCGATTCGCCGGCGCGGAGGGTGTCGGCGAAGCCCGTGGCGAGGCGGCCCGCGGCGCCCGCCGGGGCTGCGGCGGCGGGGTCGGGCTGGGTCGCCGGGCGGGAGCGGGCGTAGGACTGGGCGGCGAGGGCGGAGCGGATGTCCATCGGCCGGCCCTATCGCTTGAGGAGATCGACGAGAGCCGCCGCCATCTGGCGGGCCTGATCGAACATGGCGAGGTTGGCCTCGTAGCTGCGCTGGGCCTCGCGGGCGTCGGCGACCTCGACCATCAGCGCGACGTTGGAACCCCGGTAGTGGCCGGTGGCGTCGGCGAGCGGATGGCCGGGGGCGTAGAGGCGCGGCAGGTCGGCGGGATCGAGCCGCACGGGGGCGAGGCGCACCGCCTCTGCCGCGCCGGGGCCGGCCGCCGCGAAGGCGACGATCTTGCGCCGGTATCCGGGGGTGTCGGCGTTGGCGATGTTCTCGGCGACATGGCGCAGCCGCTGGCCCTGGGCGCGCATGCCGTCGGCGGCGACGGCGAGGGTGGCGAGCACGTCGGACATCGCCGGGCCCTCAGCGGCCGAGCGCGCTGCGCAGCTGCCCGGTGGCGCTGCGCAGGATGGCCAGCGCGAGGTCGTGCTGGTGGCGCGCCTCGGCGGCCTTCACGAACTCGCGCTCGATGCTCACCGAGTTACCGTTCGGCGCCGCCTCGGCGCGGTCGTCCTGCACCGGCATCAGGCCCCTCAGCGGGCTCATCGGCCAGCGCGGGCCGGGTCCGTCGGCCGGCCGGCGCTGGTCGGGGGCGGTCAGGCGGACCGGGGTCGCCTCCTCGAGGACGGCGGCGAAGGCGGGCAGGTCCTGGGCGCGGTAGCCCGGTGTATCGGCATGCGCGACGTTGCGGGCGATCACCGCGTGGCGGTCGGCGGCGTGGCCGGCCATGGCGCCGGCGAGGCGGGCGATCAGCGGCAGGTCGAACATCGGGGCTTCTCCCTCGACAGGTCTACACCGGGGCTTAAGGGTGATTCCTTTAGAAACCGTGCAGCCCCGAGGGAGACCCCGATGCCCGAAGCCGCCTTCGCCCCGCTCGCCTTCGCCATCGCCGCCGTGCGCGGGGTGCGCCACTTCGGCCGCATCGCCGCCGCCGGGGCAAGCACGCTGGGCGTCGCCGGCCTGCCGGCCGCCACGGCGCTGGGCGACCGGGTGCGGATCGAGGCGCAGTCGGGCGGTGCGCGGGCGGGCGAGGTGCTGCGTCTCGGCCCCGCCGGGGCGGAGGTGCTGCCCGAGGGCCCCGCCGAGGGGCTCGCCATCGGCGACCGGGTGGAGCATCTGGGCCCCGCCGTGCTGGCGCCCGACGACGGCTGGATCGGCCGCATCGTCGATCCCGCGGGAACCGCGCTCGACGGCCGGCCGCTGCGCGCGGGGCGGGCGGCACGGCCGCTGCGCGCGCCGGCGCCGGCGGCGGCGTCGCGCCGGCGGCTCGGGCCGCGGCTGGCCACCGGGCTGGCGGTGTTCGACACGCTGCTGCCGGTCGTCCGCGGCCAGCGGATCGGGCTCTTTGCCGGCTCGGGGGTGGGCAAGTCGATGCTGCTGGGGCGGCTGGCGCGCGGGGTTGCGGCCGATGTCGTCGTGATCGCGCTGGTCGGCGAGCGCGGGCGCGAGCTGCGCGAGTTCGTCGAGGGCACGCTCGGCCACGAGGGGCTGGCGCGGTCGGTGATCGTCACCGCCACCTCAGATGCCCCGCCGCTGGCCCGCCGCCGCGCCGCCTGGGCCGGCATGGCGGTGGCCGAGCATTTCCGCGACGCCGGGGCGCATGTGCTCTTCCTGTGCGATTCGGTCACCCGCTTCGCCGAGGCGCACCGCGAGATCGCGCTCGCCGGCGGCGAGGTGGCCGGTCTCGGCGGCTGGCCGGCCTCGACGGCGCATCTGATCGGGGCGCTGGCCGAGCGGGCCGGGCCCGGGCCCGAGGGGGCGGGCGACATCACCGCGGTCTTCAGCGTCCTGGTCCCGGGCTCGGACATGGAGGAGCCGGTGGCCGACATCCTGCGCGGGGTGCTGGACGGCCATGTCGTGCTCGACCGGGCGATCGCCGAGCGCGGCCGCTTTCCGGCCATCGACCTCTTGCGCTCGGTCTCGCGCAGCCTGCCGGGTGCGGCGAGCGCGGCGGAGAACGCGCTGATCGCCGAGGCGCGCCGGCTGCTCGGGGCCTACGACCGGGCCGAGATGATGATCCGCGCGGGGCTCTACGCCACGGGGTCCGATCCGGCCGTCGACGCCGCGGTGCGGGTGTACCCCCGGCTCGACGCCTTCCTCGCCGAGGCCTCGCCCGACGGCGTCGCCGCCGCCTTCCGCCGGCTTGCCGCCTGTCTCAGCTGAGCGTGTTCACCCCGGCGACGCGGCGCGCAGCAGGAACAGCGCGTTGGCCGCCGGCCCGGGGGCGAGCGTGCCGGCCGCGGCCTCGGCGCGGAACAGGAACCGGCGCACCAGCGCCTCCATGCGCGCCGGTTCGGCGAAGGCGGCGATGCGGTCGTCGCCGAAGGCGGCGCGCGCCTTCTCCCGCATGGTCGCGACCTGGGCATCGAGGTCGACCGCGGCGAAGCCGGCGGGCAGGCCGAAGGCGGTCTCGAACAGGCGGCGCACCGGCGGGTTGCCGAGGGCGTTCAGCCAGCCGGCGGTGTCGGTGACGTCGCGGGCGGCGATCGCGGCCAGTTCGCGGCGGCCGCCGAGGGCCAGCCGCAGGGCGGGGTCACGCGCGCCCACCGCGGCCTCGAACAGGCGCTCGGCGCGGGCGGCAAGGATGCGGTCGGGAAAGTCCGACAGCCGGGTCCGCGGCACCGTGTAGTCGCCGAAGCCGAAGGCCCTCGAGAAATCCGCATAGCGGCGGTCGGCCAGCCGGTTGGCCAGCGCCTGCGGCTTCAGCGTGCCGCCCTCGAGCACCTGGCGGATGAAGGCGCGCGCGTCGATGTCGGCCTCGAGGCCGAACGCCTCGAGCGCCACCCTGAGCAGCCGGCGGTCGGCGACCAGCTCGGCGGCGCTGCCGATCCGGCCGATGCGGGCGCGGAAATGGTCGGCGTCGCGGGCGCCGGCGGGCGCGGCATCGAAGGCCGCGCGCTGGCGCACCATGGTGCGCTCGAGGAAGCGCCAGCCGGCGTAGCCGCCGACCGGCACCACCGGCTGGAACACCCCGCCCGCCACCGCCCTCAGCCCGCCGCGGCGAGCAGGCGCGCCTCGCGCGGCAGCAGCGCCCGCAGGGCCTTCAGTGCCTGGTAGTGCTCGCCGGCGAGCACCGCCCCCGTTGCCGCGGTCAGAAGGCCGCGGCTGTCGTGGTCGGTCAGCGCCTGCGACAGCTGCTCGATCCCGCGCAGGAGCTGGTGGCGGGCGTCCTCGGCCCCGACGTCGCCCGACAGCACCAGCTGGGCGATGTAGCAGACGCGGCGGACGGGGGTGTTGACTTGCTCGGGATGGATGGCGTCGCGCAGGCGGAGGATGTGGGCGTTTGGGGTCATGATCGCGATCCGCGACCGCCGCTCGCCGTTCTCGATCACCGCGCCGTTGATCAGCACCCGCTCGCCGGGGGCGAGCTTGAGGACCAGCCCGCTCATCCCGCACCCTCCCCGCCGCCGCTGCCGGCGGCGCCGGCGCGCAGCCCGCGCATCATTGCGGTGTTGATCTCGATCAGCACCCCCGGCCCGGCCTCGCGCGCCAGAACCCGGCTGCTGTGCAGTGCGGTGAACTCGGCGAGGTAGAAGATCCGGGCCCGCAGGGCGGCGGGCAGGGCGTTGCCGGGGCTCGCCACGTCGCCAGCAAGCGCCGTCCACAGCTGGCGGTTGTCGTGCAGCGCGCCGGCGAGCGCGGCAAAGCCGTCGCGGCCCAGCGCCTCGGCGGACTTCAGGCGGTGGGTGACGCGGGCGAAGAGCTCGTACTCGGTGCCGCGCGCGGTACGGGTGGGCTGGGCGTGGCCGGCATAGGCGGCGCGCGCCTGGGACAAAGGGGTCAAGGGGGCCTCCCGGGGATGGGGCGGGCCGCGGGGGGGGCTGGTCGGCCCCCGCCGGCGGCGTCTCAGCGGAACAGCGCCAGGATGTTCTGCGGCGCCTGGTTGGCGATCGACAGCGCCTGGATGCCGAGCTGCTGCTGGACCTGCAGCGCCTGGAGCCGGGCCGAGGCCTCCTCCATGTCGGCGTCGACCATCGTGCCGATGCCGGATTTCAGCGAATCGACGAGCTTGCCGACGAAGTCGCTCTGGATTCCGATGCGTTTCTGCACCGAGCCGAAGCTCGCCGAGGAGTCGATCGCAGTCTGGATCAGTCCCTCGATGTTGCCGAGCGCAGCGGACGCGCCACCCGAGCTGGACACGTCGATCCCCGCCAGTGCCCCCAGCCCGCCCGAGCCGGCGTTGGCGAACTGGCCGGTCACGGCCAGGTCGACGGCGCCGGCGTTGGTGAAGGTCAGCACGCCCGGGCTGGCGCTGTCGTAGTCCACCGTCAGGCCGGTGATCCCGAGCGCATCGATCTTGTTCTTCAGCCCGACCGCAACCAGGTCGGCGACCGTGTTGTTGCCGCTGTCGACGTCGTTGCCTGTCACCGTGTAGGTCACCGTCTGGCCGGCGACGGTGAGCGACAGCCGGTCGCCCTCCGCCCAGGGCGTGGTGCCGTCCTGGACGGTGATCTCGTCGCTCCCGCCGCCGTTGTCGAGCGACATGGCAAAGGTGTCGGCCGCGGTGGACACCACCGCGTTGCCGCCGCCGGCCGCGAAGACGTCGTTGGCCGCGTAGGCGCCGATCGAGAGGTCCTGGGCGGTGACCGCGATCGAGGAGACGGCGATGTTGCCGCCGGTGTCCCGGTCGAGCGAGGCAAGGATGTTCACCGTCGACTGCGAACCGTCCACGAGGTTGAGGCCGTTGAACTGCGCGGCCCTGACCACCGAGGCGATCTGGTCGCGCAGCGCCACCACATCCTCCTGGATCTTGGCGCGGTCGACGTTCTCCTCCTGCGCGGCGACGATCTTGCCCTTGATCTCGGTGAGCAGGTCGGTGACCGTTTCGGCCGCCTGGCGGGCGACCGCGACGGTGGACTCGCCGAGCGAGAGGCTGTCCGAAATCCCCTTGAAGCCCGTCACGTCGGATTCCATCACCTTGGAGATCGCCCAGACGGCGGCGTTGTCCTTGGCGGTGGCGACCGACTTGCCGGTTGAGATCTCGTTCTGGGTCTTGTTCAGCGATTGGTTGATGCCCTTGAGGGTCTGCAGCGCGACCATCGCGCTGGTGTTGGTCAGGATGCTGGACATTGCGCGTTCCTATGGTGGCGGCGCTTTGCGCCGGGGTTGACCGGGCTCCCGGAACCGGGCGCCCGCCGGGACTGGCGTTCTGGCCGCTGCGGCCGTTCCCCGGGCCGGGCGGTTCGCCGCCGGTCCGCGCCGCGCCACCCCGTCGCCGGGATGCATGCGCAGCCTGCCGTGCGAGCCTCTAAGAGAACGCTAAGCCGCCCCGGCACGATCGGCAGCATTTGAGCGATCGCGCCGGTCAGGCGCGCCGCTCCAGCCGGGCCGCGGCCGGCGCGGCCAGCAGGCGCGCCCGGCCGCTGCCGTCGTAGGTGGTGGTTCCGGCGGCGGCCGCGGCGCGGGCGCGCAGCCGGGCACGGGCGTCGCGCACGCCCTCGGCCGCGGCGGCGAGAAGGGCCGCGTTCTCGGCCGCGAGGCGGCGCAGGCGGGCAAGCCCGGCGTTCGCATGCGGCACTGCCGCCAGCCGCGCCAGCAGCGCCCCGGTCTCGGCCGCGGCCGCCTCCGCGCCGGCGGCAAGCGCGGCGATCCGCCCGGCGCGCAGGGCGCGGCCATCCTCCTCCAGCCGCTCGGTCAGCCGGGCAAGGGCGTCGGCGGCATCCATCTCAGCCCTCGCCGCGCTGCAGGGCACGGAACAGCGCCTCGGCCAGGCCCAGCCCCCCGCGGCCGGTGATCGCCCGCGCCTGCGCCTCGGTCAGGAACGAGGCGAACTGCGCCTCGCCGATGCCGCCGCCGCCGGGCCCCTCGACCGGCCGGCCGAGTCCGGCGGCCGACAGCATCTCGGCCAGGAAGGCGGCCTCGAGGTCGCGGGCGGCGGCCTCGAGCCGGGCGCGCCGGTCGGCCGGCAGGGCGGGCCCGGCTGCCTGGCGCAGGGCGGGGGAGTGGGCGGCATCGGTCATGGCGGGACTCGCGGCAGGGGTCCGTCGAAGGCTGCCCGGCGCCGGTAAAGATGCGGTAACCCGCTGCCGCCATAGTCGCCCGGTCCGGCGCGGCCGGATGCGGCAGAAGTCGGGTGAGACGTGGACGGACTGGCAGCAGAGCGTGCGGCGGGCGGCGGCCATCCCCTCCGCACTGTCGTCCCCGTCGCCGCGGCGGCGGCCGCGGCCGGGGCAGAGGGCTTTGCGCATCTGTTCGCCGGCGATGGCGGCGGGCCGGCGACCGCCGTCGCGCGGCCGGCAGGAGGCCCGCCCGGGCCGGCGGCCCGCCAGCAGCCGCGGCATCCTCCCGCCGCGCCGCATCCGCCCGCCGGTCCGCAGCTCCCCGCAGGGCAGCGCCTGCCCGCCGCAGCGGGCATGCACGCAGCCCCGGGACTGCCACTCCCGCCGCCGCCGCCGAACCCGCCGCAGGGGGCCGGGCCCGGCCCGCAGCCGCCGGCCGCGGCGCCCGC
>JAHDXW010000047.1 GCA_023383015.1 Paracoccaceae bacterium | reverse complement strand
CATCTTGGACGCGATCCGCAAAGGCAGACGTCGAAACGCAAGAAAAAGGTAGGGCGGCATGACCCTCAGCCTCTACCTCGCGCGCCGCTTCCTCTCGACCTTCCTGGCCGTCCTGGCGGCGTTTCTCGTGATTGTCTTCCTGATCGACATGGTCGAGCAGATCCGGCGCTTCGCGGGTGAAGGGGTCGGGCTGGCGGGGACCGCCGGGCTGGCGGCGCTGAACACGCCCGAGATGGTCTACCGGATCCTGCCGCTGATCACCATCCTGGCCGCGATCGCGCTGTTCCTGGCGCTGTCGCGGTCCTCCGAACTGGTGGTCATCCGTGCCGCCGGGCGGTCGGCGCTGCGCAGCCTGGCGGCGCCGGTGGCCGCGGCGGTGGTGGTCGGCGCCTTCGCGGTGGCGGTGCTGAACCCGCTGGTGGCCGCGACCTCGCGCGCCTACGAGGCGCGTGCCAACGTGCTGTCGCGAGGTGACGGCAGCGTGCTGTCGGTCAGCCGCGAAGGGCTGTGGCTGCGCGAGGGCAGCGCCGATGGCCAGCGGGTGATCCGGGCGGCGCGCGCAAACCTCGACGGCACCGAGCTGATCGCGGTCAGCTTCATGGATTTCCCGCCGCCGATGGCGGCCGGCGAGCGCTTGCCGGGCGGTCCGCTGCGGCGGATCGAGGCGGCCTCGGCGACGCTTGCCCGCGGCGCCTGGGTGCTGGCCGATGCCAAGCTGTGGGATTTCGCCCGCCCCAACCCCGAGCGCGACGCCACCCGCGCCGCGCGGCTCGAGGTGCCCACGACGCTGACCCCCGAGCAGATCCGCGACAGCTTCGGCACGCCCTCGGCGATTCCGATCTGGGAGCTTCGGGCCTTCATCGACAACCTCGACCGGGCGGGATTTGCGGCCCTCGAGCACCGGGTGTGGTTCCAGATGGAGCTCGCCCTGCCGCTGCTGATGGCGGCGATGGTGCTGGTGGCGGCGGGCTTCACCATGCGCCATGCCCGCGCCGGCCACCGTGGCCTTCTGGTGCTGATGGCGGTGCTGGCGGGCTTCGTCATCTTCTTCCTGCGCAACTTCGCCCAGGTGATGGGCGAGAACGGCCAGATTCCGGTCGCCGTCGCGGCCTGGAGTCCGCCGGTGGCGGCGGTGCTGCTGTCGCTGGGTCTGCTCCTGCATCTGGAGGAGGGCTGATGCGCCCGGCCGCCGCCCTTGCCGCGGTGCTTGTTGCGGTCGCGCTGGTCATGGCCCCGCTGCGGGCGGCGGCCGAGACGGCGCCGGCGACGCTGATCGCCGACCGGGTGTTCCTGGCCAGCCGGACGCTCCTGATCGCGGAGGGCAACGTCGAGGTGATGTACCGCGATGCGCGCCTGAAGGCGGCGCGAATCGTCTACGACCGCGCCGCCGACCGGCTGACCATCGCCGGGCCGATCGTGCTGACGCGCGGCGAGGCCGTGGTGGTGCTGGCCGATGCGGCCGAGCTGACCCCCGACCTCACCGAGGGGCTGATGGCGAGCGCCCGGATCGTGCTGAACCGGCAGCTCCAGCTTGCCGCCGCCGACCTGATGCGCACGGGGGGCCGCTATTCGCGGCTGCGCCGCGTCGTGGCCACCTCCTGCCGGGTCTGCGCCGACCGGCCGGTGCCGCTGTGGGAGATCCGCGCCGCCGAGGTCGTGCATGACGAGGCCGCGCGCCAGCTCCATTTCCGCTCGGCCCAGTTCCGCCTTGCCGGGGTGCCGGTGCTGTGGCTGCCCTGGCTGCGCATGCCCGACCCAACGCTGAAGCGCGCGACCGGCTTCCTTCTGCCCTCGATCCGCACCACCTCGACCCTCGGCACCGGCATCCGCCTGCCCTATTTCATCGCGCTGGGACCCAGCCGCGACCTGCTGCTGACCCCCTACATCTCCACCGACAGGACCCGGACGCTGCAGTTCCGCTACCGCCAGGCACTGCGCAACGGCGGCTTCGGCTTCCAGGGAGCGGTATCGCGCGACGACCTCCAGCCGGGGGCGACGCGCGGCTACATCTTCGGCGCCGGTGCGCTGACGCTCGGCCGCGGCTGGGGGTTGTCGTTCCGGCTGGAGGCCGTGTCCGACCCCACCTACCTGGCCGACTACGGGCTTGGCCGGCGTGACCGGCTGACGAGCGGGATCACCCTCGAGCGCGTGCGCCGCGACGAGATCGCGCGTGCCCGCCTGCTCGGCTTCCGCTCGCTGCGCCCGGGCGAGGGCAACTCCACCCTGCCCGCGGCAATGGCCGAGTGGCTGTGGGAGCGGCGTTTCGACACGCCCGTGCTCGGCGGCGGCTCGGCCGGGCTGCGGCTGCAGGGCTTCGGCGTGCTGCGGCCCAGCGAGGCCGACGGCCCGGGGCGTGACACCGGGCGGCTGTCGCTGCGGCTGGACTGGCAGCGCACCGCGGTGTTCGGCCCCGGGCTGGTGGCGCGGGTGGAGGCGGTGGCGGCGGGCGAACTGCATGCGGTGGCCCAGGACAGCGCCTTCCCCGGCCGGCGCGGCCATCTCGCGCCCACGCTGGCGGCCGAGCTGCGCTGGCCGCTCGTCCGCCGGGCGGCGGACGGCGGCGAGAGCCTGCTCGAACCCGTGGCCCAGATCGCCTGGAGCCCGCCCGGCACCCGCGGCGGGCCCAACGAGGACGGCGCTATCGTCGAACTCGACGAGGGCAACCTCTTCGCGCTGTCGCGCTTTCCCGGCGGCGATGCGGCCGAGAGCGGGCTGCGCGCCAATCTCGGGCTGCTGTGGCGGCACCGGACGGCCTCGGGCTGGTCGGGGGGGCTTGCACTCGGACGGGTGCTGCGCACCCGCGCCGACGCGGCCTTCAGCCCGGGCTCGGGTCTGTCGGGGCGCAGTTCGGACTGGTTCCTGGCCGCCGACGCCGCGACGCCCGGCGGCGGTCGGCTCGCGGCCCGGGCACTGGTCGGCGACGATCTCGAGGTCTCGCGGGGCGAGCTGCGGCTGAGCTGGCCGACGACGCGGATGGACCTGTCCACCGGGGTCGTGTGGCTGGCCGCAGACCCCGCCGAGAACCGCCCCGCCGCCACCGCCGAATGGACGGTGGACGCCGCCGTGCGGCTGAACGCCAACTGGACGGGGCGGTTCAACACCCGCTACGACTTCGAGACCGACCGCGCCACGGAGGCCGGTCTCGGCCTCGTGTGGCGGAACGAATGCGTGGTGGTTGATCTTTCCGTCACGCGACGGTTTACTTCCTCGGCCAGCGTCGAGCCGGCGACGGATTTCAGCCTGACCGTGGGCCTTGTGGGGTTCGGCGGCACGGAGGAGGCGGGGCCGCCCACCCGCTCCTGCACAGCCGCCCCGCGCTGACCGGAGGATCTCGGAGCGATCATGCGTCCACTGCCGTTCCTGCTCGCGCTCATCGCCCTCGCGGGGCTGGCCGTGCCGGCGCTGGGCCCCGCCCCCGCGGCGGCCCAGGCAAACCTGTTCACGCCGCGGGTGATCGTCAACGACGGCGCCATCACCCATTACGAGGTCACCCAGCGGCGGCGCTTCATCGAGGTGATCGGGGTGGCGGGCGACCTTGACGCGCAGGCGGTCGAGCTGCTGATCGAGGACAAGCTGCGCCTGCAGGCCGCCGCCCAGTTCGGGGTGCGGGTGAGCGAGGACCAGATCCAGGCCGGCATGGCCGAGTTCGCGAGCCGCGCCAGCCTGACCACCGAGCAGTTCCTTGCCGGCCTGGCCGAGCGCGGCGTGGCCGCCGACACCTTCCGCTTCTTTGTCGAGGCCGGGGTGGCGTGGCGCGAGGTGGTGCGGCTGCGCTTTGCCGCCAGGGCCGCGATCACCGAGGCCGAGGTCGACCGGGCGCTGGCGCTGACCTCGCGGCGGGGTGCGGCCCGGGTGCTCCTGAGCGAGCTGCTGCTGCCTGCCACCGAGGAGTATGTCGCCGAAAGCAGGCCGCTGGCGGCGCGGCTGGCGCGCAGCCTGCGCGGCGAGGGGGCGTTCGCGGCAGCGGCACGGCAGTATTCGGTCTCGGCCTCGCGCGAGCAGGGCGGCCGGCTCGACTGGCTGCCGCTGTCGCGCATCCCCGCCGAGGTGGCGACCCAGATCCTCGCCCTCGCCCCCGGCGAGGTGACCCAGCCGATCCAGGTTGGCAATGTCATCGCGCTGTTCCTGCTGCGGGCCATCGACGAGGGGGCGCCGGTGCCGCCCGAATCGCTGGCGGTGGAATATGCGCAGTTCTTCATCCCCGGCGCCGGCACTCCCGCCGCGGCCGCCGAGGCGGCGCGCATCCGCGCGCGGGTCGACCGCTGCGACGACCTCTACGGCATCGCCCGCGGCCTGCCCGAGGACCGGCTGCTGCGCGAGACCCGCGCCCAGCCCGAGGTGCCCGCCGACATCGCGCTGGAGCTTGCGCGGCTGGACGACAACGAGGTGTCGCTGGCGCTGGTGCGCGGCGATGCGCTGGTGTTCCTGATGCTGTGCGGCCGAACCGCGGCCCTGCCCGAGGCGCCTGCGGCCGCGACGGCACCGGCCGGCGCGGCGGGCGAAGGCGAGGGCGAGCAGGCCGCCGCCCCTCCGCCGGTGCCGCTGCGCGAGGAGGTCCGCCAGCGGCTGGTCAACCAGCGCCTCGGCGCCTTCGCCGACGGCTACCTCGCCGAGTTGCGCGCCGACGCCCATATCGTCATCCGATGACCGGCGCGGCGGCCGCGCCGGGCGCGCCGGGCGCGGCCGGGGCCGCCGGACTGCCGCCCCTGCGCGAGGTCATCGCCCGTTACGGGCTGGCCGCGCGCAAGGGGCTGGGCCAGCACTTCCTCCTGGACCTCAACCTGACGGCGCGGATCGCCCGCATCGCCGGTGACCTCCGCGGCGCCGATGTGCTCGAGGTCGGGCCGGGGCCGGGCGGGCTGACGCGGGCGCTGCTGGCGGCCGGGGCGCGGCGGGTGGTGGCGGTGGAGAAGGATCCCCGCTGCCTGCCGGCGCTGGCCGAGATCGCCGAGGCCTTTCCCGGCCGCCTGGAGGTCGTGGCCGGAGACGCGCTGGAGATCGACGCCGCCGCACGGCTGACACCGCCCGTCCGGGTGGTGGCGAACCTGCCCTACAATGTCGGTACCGAACTGCTGGCCGGCTGGCTTTCGCCGCCGTGCTGGCCGCCGTTCTGGCAGAGCCTGACACTGATGTTCCAGAAGGAGGTGGCCGAGCGGATCGTGGCCCTGCCGGGCACGCGGGCATGGGGGCGGCTCGGCATCCTCGCGCAGTGGCGGTGCACGGCACGCATCGCGCTGACGCTGCCGGCCGCGGCCTTCACCCCGCCGCCGAAGGTCGCCTCGGCCGTGGTGCACCTCGAGGCGCTGCCGGCACCGCGCTTCCCGGCCGATCCCGCCACGCTGGCCCGCGTCACAGCGGCGGCCTTCGGCCAGCGGCGCAAGATGCTGCGCGCGAGCCTCCGCGGGCTGGCGCCCGACATCGAGGGGCTGCTCGCGGGGCTTGGCATCGCGCCCACGGCACGGGCCGAGACGCTTGGGCTTGACGCCTTCTGCGCCATCGCCCGCACGCTCGACGCCCGCCATCCCGTGGCCTGAGGGCGCCCGCCCCCGGCCCGCCCGCCCGACGGGGTCCCCCCGGAGGCTACTCGGCGGCGGGGGCGTCGGTGGCGGGGCCGGCGGCATCGCCGCCGCGCGGGCGGCGCGTGTAGCTGCGCCGGCGCGGGGGATCGCGCGGCACATCCCCGGCGGGTGCTGCGGCGTCCGTGGCGGGGCCCTCGGGGGCAGGGCTCTCGGGGGAGGGGACGGGTTCGGCCGGAACGGGCGACGCCGGCTCGGCCGGTGCCTCGGCCCGCGGCGGCCGGCCGCGCCGTTCGCTGCGGCCGCGCTCTCCGCGTGGGCGGCCGGCCGCGGGCACGGCAGGGTCGGTGCCGGCGGCGGTCTCGTCGCCGCCGGGCCGGGGCAGCGGCGCCTCGGCCGCCGGGACTGGGGCCGCCATGCCGGCTGAGGGTGCGGCAACCGCTGCAGGTGCTGCGGGGCTGCGCGTGCCCTCGGGGGTGTCGACCAGCACCGCGTCCTCGCCGTCGCCGAGGTCGATCACCGCGGCCGCCGCGGGTTCGCGCCGCGGCGGGCGGGGGTCGTCGTGGCGCGAGGGGCGCTGTCCCTGCTGCGGGGGGGTGCCGCGGCCCTCGCCGCCGCGCTGGTCGGGCCCGCGCGCCTCGGCGGGCCGGTCGGAACGGCGGTCGGGGCGCTCGCCGCCCTGGCGGTCGGGCCGCGGCCCGCCGCGCTCGCCCGGGCCCCGCTCGCCCTGCCCGCGATCGCCCTGCCCGCGATCGCCCGGGCCACGCTCGCCCGGGCCGCGCTCGCCCTGCCCGCGCTCGCCCGGCCCGCGCTCGCCCTGGTAGCGGTCGCGATCGCCCGGACCGCGGTCACCGCGCAGCGCCATGCCCTGGTCGGAGGCCCCCCGCTCGGCGCCGCCATGCTCGCCGCCGTTGGCATAGCTGCCCTCTCCCTCGCGGGGAAAGCGTCCGCCCTCCATGCCCCGCCGCTCCTCCTGCTCGCGCTGCATCTCGCGCTGGGCATCGCCCAGAAGGCGGGTGTAGTGCTCGGCATGCTGGAGGAAGGCCTCGGCGGCGACGCGGTCGTTGCCAAGCTGTGCGTCGCGGGCGAGGATGAGGTACTTCTCGATGATCTGCTGCGGGGTCCCCCGCACCTTGCCATCGGGACCCGAGCTCTCGAACACGCGGTTGACGATGTTGCCAAGCGGCCGCGGGCGGTTCGGCTTGGAACGCGAACGGGACTTCGATGATCTCATGTGTCTCGCTTTGATCAGCCGTGACAGTGCCTTGCAGGCGTCCGAGCCGGGTGCCGCGCACCGCGTGCTGCAGTCCGGATTCCCGCTGTAATCAGGCTTGCCGGCACGGGGGACGGCTGCACACCATCCCTCCGCACGCAGCCTGCTAAGCACGCCCGGCGGTCCAAGACAAGCGGAATCTGCCCTCGCGCGCGAGGGCGGGCACGTTTTGGCCGCCGCTGGCGCGCCGGGGCGACGCTCAGGGTGCGCGGGCCGCCACCACCCGCGGCCGGCCGTCGAGGTCGGCACGGGCATGCACGCCGCGCAGCCCCGCCGCACGGGCAAGCGCGGCCACCTCGCCGGCCTGTCCGGCCCCGACCTCGAGCAGGATGCGCCCGCCGGGGGCCAGATGCGCGCCAGCCCCGGCAAGGATCGCCCGGAACGCCTCCAGCCCGTCGGGCCCCGGTGACAGCGCGCCCGCGGGCTCCCACAGCCGCACCTCGGGGGCGAGGGCGGCAAGCCCGGCGGCAGGGATGTAGGGGGGGTTCGAGAGGATCAGGTCGAAGCGCCCGGCGACGCCCTCGAACCAGTCGGCGGCAAGGACCGCGAGCCGCCCGGCCACGCCATGGGCGGCGGCGTTCACCCGCGCCACCGCCAGCGCCGCAGCCGAAAGATCGCTGGCCACACCGGTGGCCGCGGGGCGTTCGGCCAAGAGGGTGACGGCCAGGCAGCCCGAACCGGTGCCGAGGTCGAGCAGCCGGCCGAAGGGCGCCTCGAGCGCCGCAACGACCAGCGTCTCGGTCTCGGGCCGGGGGTCCAGCACATCGGGCGTGACCGCGAAGGCGCGGCCCCAGAACAGCCGCCGGCCGGTGATCTGGGCCAGCGGGCGGCGCTCGGCGCGCAGCGCGACAAGCCCCGCGAAGTGCTCGGCCGCCGCCGCACCGGGGGCGGCGTCGAGCGCCAGCACCAGCCGCTCGCGGGACAGCCCCAGGGCATGGGCAAGCAGGCGGCGCGCGTCGCCGGCGGGGTCCTCCACCCCGGCGGCCGCCAGCCGCGCCGTCGCCGCCTGCAGCGCCGCCCGCCAGCCCGTCGCGCCTCTCACGCCTCGGCCTCGGCCAGCCGCGCCGCCTCGTCGGCGGCGGCCAACGCGTCGAGCAGCGCGCCGAGGTCGCCGGCCAGCACCTCGGGCAGGCGGTAGAGGGTCAGGTTGATGCGGTGGTCGGTGACCCGCCCCTGGGGGAAGTTGTAGGTGCGGATGCGCTCGCTGCGGTCGCCCGAGCCCACCTGCCCCTTTCGCTCCGCCGCCCGCTCGGCCGTCGCCCGGGCGCGGGCGCGGTCGTAGAGGCGGGCGCGCAGCACCGCCATCGCCGCGGCTCGGTTCTGGTGCTGCGACTTCTCCGAGGCGGTGACGACGATCCCGGTCGGCAGATGGGTGATGCGCACCGCCGAATCGGTGGTGTTGACGTGCTGGCCGCCGGCGCCCGAGGCGCGCATGGTGTCGATGCGGATCTCGGCGGGGTCGATCACCACCTCGACCTCCTCGGCCTCGGGCAGCACGGCGACGGTGGCGGCCGAGGTGTGGATGCGCCCTCCGGCCTCGGTCTGGGGCACGCGCTGGACGCGGTGGACGCCCGATTCGAACTTCAGGCGGGCATAGACGCCCTCGCCCTCGATCCGCGCCACCGCCTCGCGGACACCGCCGAGCTCGGTTGCGGCAAACTCGAGCAGCTGGAACCGCCAGCCCTGCGCCTCGGCGAAGCGCTGGTACATGCGCAGCAGGTCGGCGGCGAAAAGCGCCGCCTCCTCGCCCCCGGTCCCGGGGCGGATCTCGACGATGGCCGGGCGGGCGTCGGCGGCGTCGCGCGGCAGGAGCGCCCGGCGCAGCCGCGCCGCGGCCTGCGGCATCATCGCGCGCAGCCGCGCCGCCTCCTCCTCGGCCAGCGGGCGGAACTCGGGATCCTCGATCATCGCCTCGGCGGCGGCGAGTTCGGCGCCCAGCCCGCGCCAAGCCGCGATCTCGGCCGCCACGGGTTTCAGCTCGGCGTATTCGCGCGCCAGCCGCGCCAGCTCCTCAGGGGTGGCACCGGCGCCGAGCTTCGCCTCGAGGAACTCGAAGCGCCGCAGGATCTGGTCGAGACGGTCCTCGGGAAGCATGGGCGGTGCTGTCGCCCCTGGGGCGGGCGGCGTCAAGGCCTGGCCGGGCCGGGCGCGCCGCCCCCCTGCCCCGCACCCTCCAGCGCCGCGATCCAGCGCCCCGTGCGGGCCGCATTCACCCCGAGGTCGTCGCGCCCGAAGCGGGCACGGGCGAAGACCACGATCCGGCTTCCGCCCGGCACGGCCGCAGCGGCGGCGGTGGTGTAGTCGGGAAAGCCCATCAGCCGCGACCGCGAGACCCAGGTGATGCGCCCCTCCTCCGGGCTGCCGGCAAGGCGGCGGGTGCGCGGCGTGGCCAGCGCGACGGCGTCGAGCGCGGCGAGCGCCGCGTCCGGCGCGAGCGGCAGGACGGCCTCCGCCACCTCGCTGTTCGGCCCCGCCGCCCCGGCGGAGGGGTCGGTGTGCCAGCGCGCGGGGTCGGAGGGGGCAAGGCGCACGAAGCCCGCCAGCGCCAGCGCGGCAAGGGCCGCGAGGCCGGCCAGGGCCATGCCGAAAAGGATCGCGCGCCGCATCGCCCCCCGCCGCCGGTGCCAGGCCAGTTGCCCGACCCGGCTGATACGCCGGGCCGGCCAGGGCGGATCAGCGCCGCCGGCGCATGGCCCCCCGCGCCCATCCCCATGCCGCCGCGAAGCCCTTCCCGCCTGGTCAGCGGCCGTCGCGCGGCAGGGTCGGGAGTCCCATCCGCTGCACGTCGAAGGAATAGGCCTCGAGCGCCGCGATGACGTCCGCCCCGAGGCCAAGCGCCTCGGCCTGCGCTGCCGTCGCCGCCGGGTCGTTGGATTTCACGATGTCGCCGCCGGCGAAAAACGTGAGCCCCGCCAGCGCCTGTCGCCCGAGAAGGGCGAAATAGCCGATGTTGCCGGCAAAGACCGAATCAGGCGTGGTCTCGCCGGCCTGCCGCGCCGCCGCAACCCCTGCGATCGCGTCGTCAAGGACATCGGCGAGGAACGCCTCCGCCGCCGGTTCCCCCGTCCGTCCGCCGAGCATGCCCATCGCCAGCGGCAGGTTGAACAGGGTCTCGGCCGCCGCGGGCGTCCGCTCGCCCGCGCCGAGCGCACGGTGGAACTCCGCGAGCCTGCCGACGTCGCCGGCATCGCCCAGCACGCCCAGCGCCAGCACGGCATTGGGCCAGAGCCCGGCGCGGCCGGGATCGGAGAGGATCTCCCGCAGGACAGCGACCTCGTCCGAGACCTCCAGCAGGTCGGCAACCGGCACGTCCTCCATCCACAGCGCACCCAGAAGCCCCTCGATCCCGGAGGCCATGGGCGCCGCCTGCGGTTCGCCGGCGACGACCACCGGCGTGCCGGGCAGGGCGGCCGGGAACGCCCTGTTGGTACGCCCGAGCGACCGGCAGTCTGCCTCGGGAACCATGGAATCCTCGTGGCTGATCGTCGCGCGCATGAACGACTTCGTCGCAGTGCTGTGGTTGAGGCGCTGCGAGTGCCCGAACTCGTGCAGCCACATCAGGGCGGACGTCGCGATTGCGAGGTTGCCCTGGGTAGTCATCGTCCAGGTGACGGCGGCCGCCGAGTCGGGAAACGAGCATCCGGCGAAAACCCCGGTCTTGAGCGTGTTTCCCACCATGCAGGCCGTGATCTTGTCGACCAGGACGACCGGCGTGGCGTTCTGCCGCACGACCCTGCGGTAGCTGTCCTCTCCGTTGATCGCCGCGGGAAGGTCGAGGGTCTTGATGCCGGCAAAGGCAAAGCGGACCGGGCAGTCGGATGTGTCGTGCTTGGCCTTCTGGCTGCCCAGCACGCGGTTCATCTCCTCGACGATGGCCCTTCCCTGCCCGGGGGTGTAGGCCTTCGCGGCATGCCGGGCGATGCCGACCGTGATCAGGAACGGGTCGGCCGCGGCCGGCTGGGCCAGCCCGGCATGCGCGGCAAGCAGGAGCACGGCCCCGCGACGGCACAGCATGGCAGTCCTCCGCGCGCCCGGGACGCGCTCCCTGCGGCATCCCGTCGCCCGAGACTACCCCGCGGCCGCCCCCCGGTTCAACCGTCGCGCGATCAGCCACACCGCGGCTGCCGCCGCGGCCAGGCCCACAGGCAGATGATCTCGGTCGCCACATGGGCCGCGGCGATCGCCGTGGCGCCGGCGGGGTCGTAGGCAGGCGAGACCTCGACGACGTCGCCGCCCGTCAGCGCGATGCCCGCCAGCCCGCGCAGGATCGCCGCCGCCTGCCAGCTCGCAAGCCCGCCCCAGACCGGGGTGCCGGTGCCCGGCGCGAAGGCGGGGTCGAGGGCGTCGATGTCGAAGGTCAGGTAGGCCGGTGCCTCGCCGACGATCGCGCGCACCCTCGCCGCCACCGCCGCCGGCCCCTGCTCGTGCACCGTGCGCGCGTCGATGACGCTGACGCCGAGGTAGTCGGGGCATTCGGTGCGGATGCCGACCTGCACCGAGCGGCGGGCATCGACAAGGCCCCGGCGCACGGCCTTGTACATGAAGGTGCCGTGGTCGATGCGCCCGGGATCGTCGTCGGCCCAGAGATCGGAGTGGGCGTCGAACTGGATCACCGCCATCGGCCCGAAGCGCGCCGCATGCGCCTCAAGGATCGGCAGGGTGATCGAATGGTCGCCGCCGAGCGCAAGCGTGCCCGGCCCGGCGGCGAGGATGGCGGCGGCGTGCTCGCGAAGCCGCCCGGGGAAGAGGTCGGCGCGGGCGTAGTCGTAGGCAAGGTCGCCCGCGTCGACGACGGCGAACTCGGCCAGCGGGTCGAAGCCCCAGCCGTAGGGCGGATCGGTGGTCTGCAGGGCCGAGGCCTCGCGGATCGCGCGCGGGCCGAAGCGGGCGCCGGGCCGGTTGGTCACCGCCTGGTCGAAGGGCACCCCGAAGACCGCCAGATCGGCGCCGGCGAGGTTCTTGGCGTAGCGGCGGCGCAGGAAGCTCGTCGCGCCGCCGAAGGTGTTCTCGTAGGCCGGCCCGCGCAGGTCGGGACGGGTGAAGGCGAGGTCGACCTCGCCGCCGGCATCCTGGAGCGCCATCGTTCCCTCCGCTTGACAGCCCGGCCGCGGCGGCGTTCCGCTCGGCCGGCCGGCCAGCGACGCGAGGCCCCGATCATGCCGCCGCACCTGCCCCGCCTCTACGAGGCCGCGGCCTACGACACAAGCCGCCTGCCGGCGAGCCACTGGCATGCCACCGCCGGGCCAGCCCCCGCCTGCCCGCCGCTCGCCGGTCCGCTGCGCACGGGCACGGCGGTGATCGGCGCCGGGGTCACCGGGCTTGCCGCCGCGATCGCGCTCGCGGCGCGGGGCGAGGCGGTGGCGGTGCTCGACGCCGGTCCGCCGGGCTGGGGCGCCTCGGGGCGCAACGGCGGCTTCGTCTGCGTCGGCGGCACCAAGCTGTCCGATACCGCGATCGCACGCCGCTTCGGGGACGCGGAGGCGCGCGCCTTCGTCCGCTTCCAGGAGGCGGCGGTGGCGGAGGTCGCGGCACTGATCGCGACCCACGGGATCGCCGCTGAGACGGGGCCGGCCGGCGAGGTGTGCCTGGCCCATTCGCCCGCGGCGATGGGCCGGCTGGCCGCGGCGGCGGCGGCACGGGCCCGGCTTGGCGGCACGCCGGCGCGGATGGTGCCGGCGGCGGCGCTGGCGGCGGAGGGGCTTGCGGGACCGGGCTTCTTCGGCGCCGCGGTCAGCCCGGTGGGCTTCGGCATCCACCCGCTGCGCTTCCTGCACGGGATGATGCGGGCTGCGCTGGCGGCCGGGGTGCGGCTGGCCTGCATGACGGCGGTCCGCGGGCTGGCGCCCGAGGGCGGGGGCTGGCGGGTCGAGACCGCCGCCGGGCCGGTGCTGGCGCGGCGGGTGCTGGTCGCCACCAACGGCTATTCGGCCGAGACCCTGCCGCCCTGGATCGCGGGCCGGACGCTGCCGGTGCTGTCCTCGATCCTCGTCACCCGGCCGCTGACGCCGGCCGAGCGCGCCGCAGCTGGGTTCACCGACGCCCGCATGGCCTTCGATTCGCGCACCCTGCTGCACTATTTCCGCCACCTGCCCGACGGCCGCTTCCTGTTCGGGATGCGCGGCGGGCTGTCGGCGGCGCCGTCGGCGCTGGCGCGCACGCAGGAGCGGGCGCGGGCGCATTTCGAGGCCATGTTCCCCGCCTGGCGGGAGGTGGAGACGGCGGCGGCGTGGTCCGGCCTTGCCTGCCTGACCGGCAGCCTTGCGGCCTTCGCCGGGCCGGTGCCGGGGGCGGCGGGGCTGTTTGCGGCCTTCGGCTGGCATGGCTCGGGCGTGGCGATGGGCACGCTGGCCGGCGGCCGGATGGCGGCGGCGATGCTGGGCGGGGACGGGGGCATTCCCGCCCCGCTGGCCGCGCCGCCGCGGCGCTTTCCGCTGCCACCCCTGCGCCGCGCCTGGCTGGCGGCCGCCTATCTGGCCGCCGGCCTTGCCGACGGCCCCGTGGGCGGCCGTCCCACGCGTGAGACAAGTCACAACGCATTGAAATAAAATACCATTACTTCCCGCATCAATTCTTCGGCAGGAGGCCGCAGCGACCCCGGTCAGCCACCGCCCGCCGCCGCCCGGCCCGGCGGCTGGGCGCGTTCCACCAGACGGGCCAGCAGGCTTGCGCCGATCGGCAGCACGGCGTCGTTGAAATCATACTCCGGATGGTGGACCGGCGGCCCGTCGCCCTGGCCGACGAAGAGATAGGCACCGGGACGGGCGGCCAGCATGTGGGCGAAATCCTCCGCGCCCATCTCGCGCTGGGCGGCGGCATCAACGTCGCCCTCGCCCACGACCTCGGCGGCGACGGCGGCGGCGAAGGCCGCGCAGGCGGGGTCGTTCACGGTCGCGGGATCGCCGATGACGTAGTCGAGCACCGCCGTAACCCCGTGCGCCGCGGCGGTGCCGGAGACGATCTCGGCCAGCCGCCGGCGCACCATCGCCTGGATCTCGGCGGCGAAGCTGCGCACCGTGCCCCCGAACCATGCGGTCGCCGGCACGACGTTGTCGGCGGTGCCCGCCTGCAGGCGGGTGACCGAGACGACGAGGTCGTCGGTGGCGCGGTGGTTGCGGCTGACGACGGTCTGGATCGCCTGCACCATCGCCACCGCGGCGACGATGGGGTCGGCGGTCTCGTGGGGCATGGCGGCATGGCCGCCGCGGCCGCGGATGTCGACGCGGAAGGTGTCGACCGCGGCCATGATCGGCCCCGGGCCGGTGGCGATGTGGCCGATCGGGCGGTTGGGGGCGTTGTGCAGCGCGTAGACCTGGCCGATCCCGAAGCGGTCCATGATGCCCTCGCGCACCATCGCGGCGGCGCCCGAGCCCGCCTCCTCCGCAGGCTGGAAGATCAGCGCGACGCGGCCCCGGAAGGCGCGCGTCTCGGCCAGATAGGCGGCGGCACCAAGCAGCATGGCGGTGTGGCCGTCATGTCCGCAGGCATGCATCACGCCCGGGACCTGCGAGGCATGGGCAAGCCCGGTCGCCTCCTCGATCGGCAGCGCGTCCATGTCGGCGCGCAGGCCGATCGTCGGGCCGCTGCCCTGGCCCTCGATCAGCGCCACGATGCCCGAACGCGCGATGCCCTCGTGGATCGCGTCGACGCCGAACTCGCGCAGCCGGGCGGCGACGAAGGCGGCGGTGGCGTGGCAGTCGTAGCCGAGTTCGGGCTGGCGGTGCATGTGGCGGCGCCAGCCGGCCATCTCGGGCGCAAGGGCGGCGATCCGGTTCACGACGGGCATCGGCTTCCTCCCACACGGCCATGGCCTGCCCGTCCATTGTGGCACAGCCGTCGCCGGGCGCCAGCCCACAGGCGCGGCCATCAACGCGCCGCCGGTTTGACCCCGGTCAAGGCGCGCCGCCACCGGGCCGGGCAGGCTGTCCGTCGCGACGGCAGGGCCGGGAGGGGGCGCGATGAGCTGGGAGACGATCCGCAAGGACCCCGCCACCCGCGCCGCGGCGGCGATGCCCGACCCCGACGCCGAGCGCGCGCGCTTCACTTGGGAGGCGGCGCGGGCACGGCTGTCGGGGCTTCCCGGCGGCGGGCTGAACATCGCCCATGAGGCGGTCGACCGCCATGTCGCCGAGGGCCACGGCGGGGAGGTGGCGATCCGCTGGCTCGGCCGCGACGGTGCGCGGCGCGAGATCACCTATGCCGGGCTTGCCGGCGATGCGGCGCGCTTTGCCGGCGTGCTGGCGGCACGCGGCTTCGGGCCGGGAACGCGGGTGTTCTCGCTGCTCGGCCGGGTGCCGGCGCTCTATGCCGCGGCGCTCGGAACGCTCAAGGCGGGCATGACCTTCACCCCGCTGTTCGCCGCCTTCGGGCCCGAGCCGATCCGGGCGCGGATGGAGATCGGCGGTGCCGAGGTGCTGGTCACCACCGCGGCGCTGTGGCGGCGCAAGCTTGCCGACTGGGCGGGCGGTCTGCCGTCGCTGCGGCTGGTGCTGATCGCCGACGGCGAGGAGGCAGAGGTGCCGGCCGGCTGCACCGCGCTTGCCCCGGCGATGGCGGCGGCGCCCGAGCGGTTTCCCACCCACCCGACCGGGCCCGAGGACATGGCGCTGATCCACTTCACCTCGGGCACCACCGGGCGGCCGAAGGGCGCCGTGCATGTCCATGCCGCGGTGATCGCCCATGCCGCGACGGGGCGCTTCGCGCTCGACCTGCGGCCGGGCGACATCTACTGGTGCACCGCCGATCCGGGCTGGGTGACCGGCACCTCCTACGGCATCATCGCCCCGCTCGCCAACCGGGTGACGATGGTCGTCGACGAGGCCGAGTTCGACGTCCGGCGCTGGTACGGCATTCTCGCCGCCGAGCGGGTCACGGTCTTCTACACCGCGCCGACGGCCATCCGCATGCTCATGCGCGCCGGAAGGGACGCCGCGCAAGGCCATGATTTCTCGGCGCTCAGATTCCTTGCAAGCGTGGGAGAGCCGCTCAACCCCGAGGCCGTGGTCTGGGGTGCGCAGGTGCTCGGCCGGCCGTTCCACGACAACTGGTGGCAGACCGAGACCGGCGGCATCATGATCGCCAACACCGCCGCGGGCGACATCCGCCCCGGCTCGATGGGCCGGCCCCTGCCGGGGGTGACCGCCGCCATCGTCGCGCGGGACGAGGACGGGACGGTGCGCGAATGCGCCGCCGGCGCGATCGGCGAGCTGGCGCTCAGGCCGGGCTGGCCGTCGATGATGCGCGCCTACCTGCACGAGGAGGCCCGCTATGCGCGCTGCTTCGCCGGCGGCTGGTACCTCTCGGGCGACCTCGCGCTGCGCGACGCCGACGGCTATTTCTGGTTCGTCGGCCGGGCCGACGACCTGATCAAGTCCTCGGGACATCTGATCGGCCCCTTCGAGGTGGAAAGCGCGCTGATCGAGCATCCGGCGGTGGCGGAGGCGGCGGTGATCGGCCTGCCCGACGAGGCGGCGGGCGAGATCGTCAAGGCCTATGTGGCGCTGAAGCCGGGGTTCGCCCCCTCCGAGGCGCTGGAGCGCGAGATCCGCGGCCACGCCCGCCGCCGGCTGGGCCCGGCGGTGGCCCCGCGCGAGATCGCCTTCCGCCAGTCCCTGCCCAAGACGCGCTCGGGCAAGATCATGCGCCGGCTGCTGAAGGCGCGCGAGCTCGGGCTGCCGGAGGGCGACACCTCGACCCTGGAGGCCGACGAGCGATGACCGACGCCGACAAGCCGCGGCTGACCCGCGCCCATGTGCTGGAACTGCTGCGCGGGATGATCCGCATCCGCCGCTTCGAGGAGGCCTGCTTCGAACTCTACACCCGCGAGCGGATCCGCGGCTTCCTGCACCTCTACGACGGCGAGGAGGCGGTGGCGGTGGGCGTGATGGCCGCGCTCGACGCAAGGGACCGCGTCGTCGCCACCTACCGCGAGCACGGCCAGGCGCTGGCCCGCGGCGTCAGCATGGAAGCGGCGATGGCCGAGATGTTCGGCAAGGCGACCGGCTGCGCCGGCGGCCGCGGCGGCTCGATGCACCTGTTCGACGCCGAGACGAACTTCTACGGAGGCAACGCCATCGTCGGCGGCGGGCTGCCGCTGGCGGCGGGGCTGGCGCTGGGCGACCGGATGCAGGGCCGGCCGGCCGTGACCGCCTGCTTCTTCGGCGACGGCGCGGTGGCCGAGGGCGCCTTCCACGAGGCGATGAACCTTGCCGCACTGTGGCGGCTGCCGGTGCTGTTCGTCTGCGAGAACAATCTCTACGCCATGGGCAGCGCGATCGCCCGCGTCCAGGCCAACCCCGATCTTGCCGGCCGGGCCGCCGGCTACGGCATGACCGCCGAGGCGGTCGACGGCATGGACGTGGTCGCCGTCGAGGCCGCCGCGCGACGGGCGGTGGCGCGGATGCGCGGCACGCCGGCGCCGCATTTCATGGAGTGCCGCACCTACCGCTTCCGCGCCCATTCGATGTTCGACGCCCAGCTCTACCGCGACAAGGCCGAGGTCGAGGCCTGGCGCGCGCGCGGGCCGATCCGGCGCTTCCGCGACTGGGCGCTCGGCGCGGGGCTGGTGCACGAGGCCGATGTCGCCGCGATCGAGGCCGAGGTCGGGCAGGCCGTGGCCAACGCGGTGGCCGCCGCCGAGCAGGCGCCGGTCGAGCCGGTCGAGACGCTGGCCCTGCATGTCACCGCGGCCGCCCGGCCGGCGCCGGCGGTGGCGCCGCCGCCGGCGGCGGCGGTCGAGACCACCTACCGCGAGGCGGTGCGGGCAGCCATCGGTGAGGCGATGCGGGCCGATCCGCGGGTGTTCCTGATGGGCGAGGATGTCGGCGCCTACGGCGGCTGCTATGCCGTCACCAAGGGGCTGATGGCCGAGTTCGGGCCCGACCGCATCCGCGACACGCCCCTGTCCGAGATCGGCTTCACCGGCGCTGGCATCGGCGCGGCGATGGCCGGGATGCGCCCGATCGTCGAGATCATGACGGTCAACTTCTCGCTGCTGGCGCTCGACCAGATCCTCAACACCGCCGCCACCATCCGCCACATGTCGGGGGGCCAGTTCGGCGCGCCGGTGGTGATCCGCATGGCCACCGGCGCCGGCCGGCAGCTGGCCGCCCAGCATTCGCATTCGCTCGAGGGCTGGTATGCGCATGTCCCGGGGCTGCGGGTGCTGGCGCCGGCGACGATCGAGGATGCCAGGGGGATGCTGCCGTCGGCGCTGCGCGAGCCCGACCCGGTGCTGATCTTCGAGCATGTGATGCTCTACAACACCGCCGGGCCGCTGGCGGCCAACGCCGGCGCGGTGGACATCGACCGGGCGGCGGTGCGCCGGCCCGGCCGCGACCTGTCGATCGTCACCTCCGGCGGCTCGCTGCCCAAATGCCTGGCCGCCGCCGCGGCGCTGGCCGCCGAGGGGATCGAGGCCGAGGTCGTCGACCTGCGGGTGCTGCGCCCGCTCGACGATGCCACGATCCTGGCCTCGGTGGCGCGCACCCGCCGGGCGCTGGTGGTCGACGAGGGCTGGCGGACGGGCTCGCTGGCCGCCGAGGTCGCCCAGCGTATCGTCGAGGGGGCATTCTTCGCGCTTGACGCGCCGGTGGCGCGGCTGTGCAGTGCTGAGGTGCCGATCCCCTATCCGAGGCATCTGGAGGAGGCCGCCCTGCCCTCGGTCGCGGGCATCGTCGCGGCGGCGCGCGGGCTGATGGAAGGGCGGGCGTGATGGGCGTCTTCGCGATGCCCTCGCTCGGCGCCGACATGGAGGCCGGCACGCTGGCCGAATGGCTGGTGGCGCCCGGCGACCGGGTGGCGCGCGGCGACGTCGTGGCGGTGGTCGAGACCCAGAAGGGGGCGATAGAGATCGAGTGCTTCGAGCCGGGGGTGGTGGCGCGCCTCGATGCCCGGCCGGGCGACCGGCTGCCGGTGGGCGCGCCGATGGCGCTGATCCTTGCCCCGGGCGAGGCCGCGACGGACGCCGCCGCCCCTGCCCCTGCCCCTGCCCCTGCCCCTGCCCCTGCCCCGCCTCTGGCCGCCACTGCGCATGCGGCCGCCGCCGCGCCTCCGGCCGCTGCACCGCCTCCGGCCG
>JAHDXW010000046.1 GCA_023383015.1 Paracoccaceae bacterium | reverse complement strand
GCCAGCGGGCCCGCATCGACGTCGGGAAAGGCCGCAAGCAGCATCTCGCGCGCCTCCTCGAGGCTGCCGGCGGCGGCGAGGATCGCCTCGATCCGCGCCAGCCAGCCGGCGATCGCGGGCTGCGCCGCGGCCTCGAGCCGCGCGGCCAGCAGCGCCGGGGCGTCGGGCGTGACGGGGGGCGCCTCGGCCTGCATCCGCACCCCGGGTGCAGCCTCGATCCCCGGAGGCGCTGGGAGGGCCGCTGAGGGCCCTTCCGCGCCGGGGGCGGTCAAGGTGGCCCGATGGCCGGGACCCCCTTTAAAAACCCCCAAAACCCCGTTCAATGAGGCCATCCCGCCCCCTGGGTCGGTCGCCGCGGGCGCGGCCAGCGTCTCGGCCCCCGGCGCCGGGTCGGCCAGCCCCAGCCGGTCGCGCACCTCCGCCGTCTCGACCCTCAGCCCGAGGGGGACGAGCAGCGCCAGCGTGCGCGCCATCCGCTCGATGTCCTCGGCCTCGGGCCGCACCAGCGCGAGGCGCGGATAGCGCGGCTGGGGCCCCCATTCCAGTTCGACCCAGGGCCGGACCAGGTCGCGGTTGAGGATCGCGGTCAGCGCGCGGGCGTCGGCGCGCTCGATGTCCTCCTGCACCAGCCGGTGCTCGCGGCTGACGGCGTGGCCTCCCGCGACGGCGTCGGTGGTCGTGGTCTGGCCCAGCACCGCCTTGCTGACCTGCCGGTCCAGCCAGTCGGCGCGCCGCTCGTACAGCTCGGCCGCCCCGGCCAGCGACGGCGGCTGGACGAACTCGATCTGCATGCTCTCGGGCACGATCGCGGCGCAGTCCCCGGCGATGTTGGCCACCGCCCGGAAGAGCGTGTCGCGGTCGGCCTCGCTGGCGCCGGCCCCGTACCTGCCCAGCCGCAGCGGCTGGCCGTAGGTCTGGGTGAAGATCGCCCAGTCGCGCTGGGTGTAGGCCTTGAACATCCAGGCCCAGGCGGCGACGCGGGCCAGCCCGCCGCGCAGCGGCAGGCCCGATTTGGCGGCGATCCGCGCGGCGATGAACTTGAACGGCGGCAGGGGCGTCTCGCTGCCGTCGGCGGCAAGCATCAGGGGCGTGGCAAGGTCGCGCCGGTCGAGGCGGAACCAGCGCGGGTCGCGCCACTCGAGGCGGACCGGCCGCCACTGGCCGGCGCTTTTCTCCCAGATGATCTCGGTGAAGCTCACCCCCTTGCCGAGGCTGTCGAGGATGTCGAAGAGCTCGGCTGCGAGCTCGTCGCGCGCGAGCCAGGCGCGCACCATCTCCGCCCGGTCGAGGTCGGCGGCCGCGTCCGAGGCCGCCTCGACCTTGAGCTCGAGCTGGGCGACCGACCGCTTGCGGGTCGCGAGCACGCCGAGGTAGTGGGGGTCGCGCTCCTCGATGGTCTCGGCGAGGTCGAGGAAGGCGGTCGCATCGCCCTGGTCGGCCTGCCGCAGGATCGCGGCCAGCCGCACGGGGTCAAGCCCGTCGGCGGGGTATCCCGGCAGGGGAGAGCGCACGCCGGCGAGCGTCGCGCCGGCGATCTCGCGCGTCAGAAGTGCCGTCTCCGGCCGCGCCGTCCGCTCCGCCATCACAGCCTCCCCCGCAGTCCCGCGCCCGCCGGCCGCCGCCACCACGGCCGCAGCGCATCCTCCGGCTCGCCCGCGCCCCCCGCGCCGCGCCCGGCCGGGCGATAGGCGTAGTCCGCCGACCCCTCGCGCGCGGCCGAGACCGCCAGCGCCCCGGCCCAGAACCGGTCGGCGTGGCCGTCGCTGTCGCCGTCGGCCACCAGGCGGCGGGTGCCGGTGATGCCCACCTGGGCCTTGATCGCGTGCAGGTCGGCACGCAGGGCGACGTCGCCGGCGGGGATGCGCGCGCGGCGGTCCTGCATCGCCTCCTTCAGGGTGGTGGCCATGTCGAGCTTCGCGGCGGCGGTGAACAGCACCCCCTCGACCCGCAGCGCGCCGTGGCGGCGCTGCGCGTCCTCGACCGGCTTCTCGCCCATCCCGGTCTGGTCGATGCGCACCCGCACGACGCGGTAGCGGCGCATCACCTCGTCCAGGAGCCGGTCCTGCTCGGCAAAGCTGATCCGGCGCCGGGCGATGATCTCGCGCGTCCAGAGCACGTCGCCGACCGCCTCGACCACCCAGATCACGAAGAGGTCGTTGCGGGCCGCGATGTCGACGCCGACGAAGCAGAGCCCGCCGCGGTAGAGCTCGGGCCGCCCCGCCTCGGGGTGCTCGCAGCCAGCGATCAGGTCGTAGTCGAGCCAGGCGCTGGCCTCGTCGAGCCACTTCAGCTCGTATTCCTGCGCCCAGGCATCCTCGTCGGCCATGCCCCGGCGCAGCATGTCGATGTCGCGCTCGAGCCCCTGGCGCACCGCCTCGTGGATGTCGACCACATGGCGCGACCAGACCGAGCCTTCGGCGGTCATCAGCTCGTGGAACTTGTTGCCCTTGCCGTTCGGGGTGCTGATCACCCTGAGTTTCAGCCCGGTCCGGCTGATCACCGGGAAGAGCGCCGCCCAGATGTCGCGCGACCTCGCGTGAAACGCGAACTCGTCGAGGATCACGTTGGCGCTGAAGCCGCGCGCGGTGTCGGGGTTGGCGGGCAGCGCCGTGATCCGGCTGCCGCCGGGAAACCGCACCTCGAGCGCCTTGCAGACGGCATCGGGCCCGGCCGCCTGGGGGCTGCGGAACTCGCCCTCGTGAAAGCTGGGTTCGCCCCCTCTCAACAGGGTGTTGTAGACCCCGTAGAACGCCGCCGTGAAGGGCTTGATGACCTCGGCCATCATCTCGGCCGCCTGCCGCTCGCCGCGGCTCAGGATCACCCAGCGCACCCGCCGCCCCTCGACCCAGGCGCGCACGCAGTCGTCGACACACTCGCCCCCGGTCGTGAAGGTCTTGCCGGTCTGGCGCGCGAACATGCCGATCTTGAAGCGCGCCGCGTCCTCGATCCAGGCGCGCTGGTAGGGCAGGAAGCGGACGACCTGCGGCAGCGCCGGCGCGGGGGCGCTCATGCGAACCCCATGATCCTGCGGGCCTTGGCGGCGGCCTCGGCGTCGATGTCCCCGGCGGCCACCGCCGCCTCCAGCCGTTCGGACTGCGCCTTGCGCTCGGCCGCCAGCATCGTCTGGCGGATCCCGGCCGAGGTCATGATGTCCTTGAGCATCCGGCCGACGAAGTGCAAGTCCTTGGGGTCGATGTCGCCGCCGGCCTTGAGCATCTGCGCCTCCATCGCCTTGAAGGCGAGCGCGGTGACCATCTGGAAGAGGATGTTGTGGCGCCTGGCCTCTTCTTCGAGCCCGTTCTCGACCATCCAGCCCTGCGCCCAGGCGCTCGCGGCCTCCTGGGTGCGGGCGAACTCGCGGTACTCCTGGCCGAAGCGGTGGACGGTGGCCGGGTGGAAGGTCACGACCTTCCCTGCCTCGGCCAGCTTCTCGTTCAGCGCCGCCGTCAGCTCGACATAGCCCCCAAAGCCGCGGGCGCGCAGCTCGGCCTCCAGCCAGTCGCGGATCTCGGGGGGCAGGGTCGCGATCTTGCGCGGCGGGGGCATGTCAGCCCCGCGGCCGCGGGCGCTGGATTTCGGGGTGGACGGTCACCCCCTGGGCGATCTCGACCCCGGCCACGGTCGCCGTGGCAATCACGAACTCGCCCTGGTCGATCGTCGTGATCAGCCCGCTCTCGCGCAGCCACACGAGCTCGGTGATCTCCTGGCTGCGGGTCGAGGTGACGCCCAGCCCGCGCAGCACGTCGATCAGGATCGAGGCGTTGGATGTGTATTCGGTGCAGGCCTCCAGATGGCGCAGGATCGCCAGCCGGCGGTGCCGCCGCATGGTGTCGCCGTAGTCGCTCACCGCCTCGCCTCCAGCAGGTGCTCCTCGTGGCGCGTCACGATCGCCTCGAGGCGCTGCATGACCGCGCCGTTGCCCTGCATCAGGGCGCGGATCTCCCTCAGCTCTCCCCGCATGTCCGCGAGCGACAGCTGCACCTCGTGGATGTGGCCCTGCCCGGGCAGGGCGCCCATGGCCTGCTCGACGGCGGCAATGCGCGCCTCCTGGCCGTCGGCGCGCCCGCCGAGCGCGGCCAGCCGGTCCTCGACCGCGCGCCGCCCGGCCCGGACCCAGCCGACGGTGGCCAGAAAGACGGTGACGACGACCATCATCGTCACCGTCAGGTCGACGCCGAAGGTCATCCGGGCTCGCCCGCCGGGGCGGGCGGCGGCAGAAGCGCCCCGGCCTCGCCTGCCGCGGCCAGGCAGGCGGTGCCGTCGGCCGAGACGATGAGGATCGTCCACGTCCCCGCCGCCGACAGCCAGAGCTCGACCAGCACGCCGCGCGGCTCGATCCCGGCGAAGCGCCGGGCCTCGCCCCAGTCGCGGGCCAGGAGCGCGGCCACCTCGGTGGCCGGCGCGCAGCCCCCCTCGGCCCGGGCCGCCGCCGGGGCGAGGGCGGCCAGCAGGACCGCCGCCGCCGCCCTCACGGCCGCCCCCAGACCAGCCGGTAGCCCGGGGCGCGCCGCTCGAGCCAGGCCCAGAGGCCGAAGGCCAGCGGCGCCAGCGCCTGGGCGATCCCGGCGCCGCGGTCGAGCACCGTGTCGGGGTCGCCGAGATGCGCCGCGAGGTCGATGCCGGCGGCGTTCGCCGCCACCGTCGCGATCAGGAGCAGCGAGGCCCAGAAGCTGCGCGCCTGCCAGACCGGCAGGGGCGGCAGCGGCGGGGCCGGGGCGTCATCGGGATGCATGGGTCTCTCCTTTCAGGCGGCGGTGACGTAGGCGGCGACGATCCAGCCATCGTGGCCGCCCCAGGTGGTGGCGATCCAATTCCGCCCGGCGAAGACGCCGCTGCGCAGGACCGGCACCCGCGTCTCATGCGGGATCGTCGCCAGGACATTGGGATTGAAGCTCGGCCAGCGCCGCAGGTTCAGCCCCGAGGGCGCGGCGACGCGGACAAGGCCATCCCCGGGCGCGGCGGCCGAGCCCGCCCCGGCCGCCACGTCACCCGGATCGTCGCGGCCGAAGAGGCGGGCGCGCAGGGCCTCGACCGGGAACAGCGGGTTGGTGTCGATCTTCCGCCCGGGGCTCACGTACCAGTGCGGGCGCAGGTCGCGGATGGTCGGGATCCCCGCGACCAGCGCCGCCGCCAGCGCCTCGACGGCGGCCAGCTGGGCCGCGGTGTAGGGCAGCCAGAGGCCCGCGCCATGCGCGGGCGTGGCCATCTCGACGATGCCCCACTCGGCGATCCCGAACCGCTCGCCGTACCAGGTCAGCGCGACATCGCCGCCGGCCCGCGTCATCCGCCCGGTGTTGACGATCTCGATGCCGACCGAGAAGGCGTTGCAGCCCTCGCGCCCCTCCCAGCGGCTCGCCCCGGCGTGGTTGGCGCGCCGGCTGGTTGCCACCTGCTGCTCGACGCTGCCGTCGCGCTCGACGACGAAATGCACGCTGGTCTTCGCGCCGTTGCTGCGCAGGTAGGCCGCCGCCGACCCCGGGGCAAGCCAGCTCGCGGTGTCGTGGACGACGATCAGCTCGGGCGCGATCGGCCCGCCCGGCCAGCGGGCCGGGCGGAACGGCACCCCCTCGATCCGGTGGGCCTTGAGACGCATGGATGACCTCCGCGGGCGGCACGGGCGGAAGCATCGGCCGGGCGGCCCCGCCCGACCATCCGCAAGGGCGTGCGCCGCCGCGCCGGGAGGCTGCGATCAGGCCTGGCTGATGACAGGGACGGGTCCGGGCGCCATCCTCAGGCGCCGCCTGCTCAGAGGAGCGGCAGCTGCCGCGGGTCGCCCGGCCGCCCCCGCGCCGCCCGCCCGGGGGTGGAGCCGTCGGGCGGTGCCTTCAGGGCGCGGCGCACCGCCACGTCCGACATCCGCAGCCTGCGCGCGATCGCGGCCGCAGGCAAGCCCCTCGCGGCCAGCACATGGGCCAGCCAGGTCTTGGCCAGCGGCACGCGGCGCTTCACGGGGCCGAGCGCGGCCACCAGCCGCGCCGCCCCCGCCTCGCCCACCGCCTGCACCAGGCGCGAGGCCGCCCGCGGTGCCGCGGCAAAGGCCATCTCGGCGCCGCCGAAGGCGAGCAGGAACTCCGCCGCCGCCTCGGCCCCGAGCGCGCGGACGTAGGGCGCGACATGCGCCGGCGGGCGCGGGGCGGCGGGCGGCGGCGGCAGGCTCATGCGGCAGCCCCGCGGGCGCCCGCCACCGCGGGGGCCTGGTGCACGACGCCCGGGAGCCTGCCCATGCCGGGCCTCAGGCCGGCAGGAGCTCGTGGGGCGCGAGCGCGCGCACCAGCGTCGTCGTCGCCTCGCCGTCGGCGATCTCGAGGACGAGGGCGCGGCCGGGGAACGGCGGCGCGGGGTCCGCGAGCCGCGCCGCCCAGCGGGCGCCGTCGGGGAGCGTGCCCGACAGGATGCCCGCCGCCCCGTCCCACACCCAGGCGCTCCTTGCCCATTGCCGCATCGAGCGCCGCGCTCTCGAGATCGGTCATCGTCATGCCGCGCTCCGTCGCGGCGCCGGGGCGGTGCCGCGGAACAGGTGGCGCGCCTCGAAGTCCGCCGGCCCGATCCGGCTCACACCGAGGACCTGCGCCCGCTCGTGGATCGCCGCGAGATTGACTCAGACCCGCCGGATCGTGCCCGAGGACATCCGCAGCACCTCGGCCTTCAAGCCGTCGTCAATCACCGTGCGCGGCGCATAGATCGGCGCGAGATGGTTCAGGTCGCCCATGTCGGCGGGCTGCGCCGCCACCCAGTCCAGCATCCGGCCGTGCACCCGTTCCCATTCGCGCAGCTTCTGCGGCAGAAGCTCCTCCCCGATCAGTACCACCGGGGCATGGCTGCCCTCGCAGATGTCGCGCACGAGCTCGATCATCCGCCGGGTGACCAGATGGTCGGCTTCGTCGATGATCAGCGGGACGTCCCGCAGGGCGAGTGTCTGCGCGATCAGGTCGATCATGTTGCCGACCGTGCCCCGGGCCGGCACGCTCAACTCGCCCAGGACGGCCTGACAGAGGTTGCGCGCCGACCAGGCGCTCTTCACCTGCAAGAGCACCACCTGGAACTTGTTGGCCGCATAGATCGACGCCTGCGTCTTGCCGTAGCCCGAGAAGCCGTAGAAGGTCGCCATCCCGGGCAGGTTCAGCCCGCGGGTTTTGACCCTGTCTATCAGCGCCACCAGCGCGGCCACGTTCCGCAGCGGTGCGATGCTGTTGTAGAGCCTGCGCTCCGCCGTCATTCCCGCCTCCTCACCCGAAATACGCCTCGCCGAAGTCCCCCCAGAGCATCCTCTGGGCCCGGTACTCCGGCGTGGTTCCGTAGCCCGCCAGCCAGCGTGCCTGATCCTCCGTCACCGCCTCGCCCGCCGCCCGCCGCCGCTCGATGTCGAGCGCGCGCCGGAAGCCCGCGCGCGGCTCCTCGGGCGCATCGGGCAGCGGCATGGCCCTCCGGGCAGCGAGATCGGCCACGACCTCGGCCTGCGCCGCGGCCAGCCCGGGATCGGCCTTGCGCGGCGCGGCCGGGCGAGCTGATCGGCCAAACAGCGGTCGGACGACCTTGGCCTCGGGGGGCGGGGCCGTCTAGGCTGGCGCGAGGGCATCGAGGTCGAGACCAAGCTCGCGGGCCGTGAGCTTGCGATGGGCCGCAGCCGCGCGGTTCTCGGCGCGCATCCATTCCGCCCGGGCCCGTGCCCGGATGCGCGCATCCTCGCCCGACGGGAACCCGCCCTTGTGGCGGCACTCGGCCGCGCCGAGGTAGCGGTTGTCGGCGCTGTAGACGTGCACCCCGGCATGCAGGTCGGCCGGATCGAGGCGCACGATCACCCGCTCGCCCGCGATCCCGGCCATCCAGGGCGCCCAATAGCGGTTCTCCATCAGCCGCACCTCGCCGCGGCTGTCGGCCCGCAGCCCCTCGGCCCCCATCAGCCACAGCCGGCGCTGCGCGGCGGTGGCCTTGCGGATCGGGGCCACGGCGTAGCTGGCGTCGAAGACCTCGGCGAAGGACCGCCCGCAGGCGACCTCGGACCGCCGGCCCTGGCGGGTGTTGTGCTCCTCGATCCCCTGCGCCACGACCCGGGTGAACTCCTCGAGCGGAACCGCGCGGGATCCGTAGTCCTCGGGCTTCGCGTCGGGCCGGCTGCCGGTCCAGGCGCCGTCGAGCTGCGGGTCCCTGGCGATGGCGTCGCACATGTCCCGTAACGCTCGCTCGATCGGCTTCGACTGGCCGGAGTAGGGCGTGGCCCAGACGATCTGGCAGCCGATCACCGCGAACAGGCCCAGCGGATCGTCGTCGCGCAGCTTGAAGCGGTAGCGCGTCGCCGCGCCGCCGGTGATCGACTTCGCGGCAAACTCGCGCTCCTTGGGCGGCATCTTCCTGCGCTGCATGTCGCGGCCGCGGGCCGAGGTGATCAACGACCGCGGCCGCGACATCGCCAACCTCTTCCGCATCCTGCAGCGCCACTACGTCCAGTTCCTCGAGGTGCTGCGCTTCGGCCTGACCACCCGGGCCGAGTTCGAGCGCCTGGTCGCGACCGACCCCGCCACCCTGACCGACCTCGAGCGCGCCGCCCGCTTCCTCTACCTCCAGCGCACGGCCTACAGCGGCAAGGTCTCGGGGCGCGCCTTCGGCGTGTCGCGGGATCTGCCCGGCCGGTTCAACCTGACCACGCTGGAGCCCATGATCGAGGCCCTGCACGAGCGCCTCGCCGGCGTGGTGATCGAATGCCTCGACTTCGGCGAACTACTGTCGCGCTACGACGGCGAGGGCACGCTCTTCTGCCTCGACCCGCCCTACTGGGGCAGCGAGGGCGAGTATGGCCCGGGCCTCTTCGCGCGCGCCGACTTCGAGCGGCTGGCGGGGTGCCTCGCCGGCCTGCGCGGGCCGTTCCTGATGTCGCTCAACGACTGCCCCGAGGTCCGCGCCACCTTCGCTGGCTTCCGCCTGACCGAGGTCCGCACGACCTGGTCGATCGACCGCAACCGGGCTGCCTCCGCCGGCGATCGCGCCGAGCTCCTGATCGCCAACCGGCCTTTTCCGGCCTGAAACCAGTTGCATGTTTCACGGCGCCCGGCGTCGGTTTCACGGGCGCCGTTTCGCTTGGAAATCAATGCGGTGCGCCGAACATGCAACTGGCGTCGAAACCTGTAACCCGACTTGCATGTTCCGACGACATCACGAACCCGTGAGCATCGCGTTCGGACGCCTTTTTTGCGCGCGTTTTCAGTGTCCTGCAGCCGTTCCGCCAAGTGCCGCCGACACCCGCCAACCGCCGTTCAGGCCCTCTTCACGCGCCACTCCCGCGGTTTGTGCATGACAACGCTTCACCGCCCCCAGCGGCTGCCGCATTGACCGCAACTGCCGGTTAACGGGCGATTTTTGCCGGTCTTCGCTGATCACCGGATTTCTTCGCTGTTTGTGCAATACCTGATGTCAACGTACACCCCGTGCGCGGTTGGCGAAGACCGCCGCGGGCCCCGGCCGCTTCCACCGGGCAGCCCGCGGAGAGGATGGTCCCCGCGGCTGGCCGGGCGGGCGCGGCGGCGCCGCGGGCCCGGGGCGCCCGCCCCCGGCCAGCCGCGGGGTCCGCGACGATGACGGCGTGCAGCGCAGGCCGTAACTGCGGAGCCCGGGCCCGCAGGGGGAGGGGGCCTTCTCCGCAGGTCCGGGAGTGCTGGCTGCCGGCGGCCGCGTCGCTGCCGGCCGGACCCAGCAGGCGCGCCCGCGCCCCGTGCGTTCGCCAGTGACGGCGGGGCACATGGTGCGCGGACCCCCCTGCGGTGCCGGGGCCGGCCGCCCCTGCGGCCGCGGCGGGCGGCGCCGGGGGCGCGTGGCCCGCGAGGCGGGGCTGTCACCCCACCCGGGGGGCCGGCCGGAAGAGCATGGGCGAACCGCGCCGGCGCCACCCTTCCCCCCGGGGGAGAGGGCCGCGCCCGCCGGGCGCATCCCCGGGCCTGCCCACGGTGCCCCCTTGTCGCGGACGGGGCGGGCGGTGCCGGGACGGGTCGCGGGGGCCGGGCGCGCGGATGCCGGCGGCCACGGGGTCCGGGCCCGCCGGGCGCCCGGTGCCCGGGCCACTGCGCACCGGCAGGGGGGGCGGCCCAGGCCGTGCCGCGGACCGGGGCGGGAGGTCGGGTTCGGGCGGTCGGGCCGGGGCCCTATTCGTGCCCGGCCACCGGCTTCGGCCGGTACGGCGCCTCGAGCGCGGCCACCTCGGCGGAATCGAGCGCGAGGGCGACCCCGGCCACGGCGTCGTCGAGAAACTCGGGCCGAACCGCCCCGACGATCGGCGCCGTCACCCCCGGCCGCGCGGCCAGCCAGGAGTAGGCGACCTGCGCCATCGGCACGCTGCGGGCCTTCGCCACCTGCGCCAGCGCCGCGATCACCGCCCCGTCCTGTGCCGCGCTGGCGTCATAGAGGCGCGCCTGCGTGGTGTCGGTGCCCGCCCGGAGGGTGGCCGGCGGGGCATCGGCCGGCCGCGTCAGCCGGCCGCGGGCGAGCGGGCTCCAGGGGATCACGCCGATCCCCTCGGAGCGGCAGAGCGGCAGCATCTCGCGCTCTTCCTCGCGGTAGATCAGATTGTAGTGGGGCTGCATCGACACGAAGGGCGCAAGCCGTGCCGCCCGCTGCATGCCGAGCGCCTTCATGAACTGCCAGGCGAACATCGAGGACGCCCCGAGGTAGCGCACCTTGCCGGCCCGCACCACGGCGTCGAGAGCATCGAGCGTCTCCTCGAGCGGCGTCACGCGGTCGAAGCGGTGGATCTGCCAGAGGTCGACGTGGTCGGTTCCGAGCCGCCGCAGGCTGGCGTCGATGGCGTCGAAGACATGCTTGCGCGACAGGCCGCAGTCGTTGGGATCGTCGGACATGGGGTTGAACAGCTTGGTGGCGATCACCAGCCGGTGGCGGGCTCGCCGCGCCGCCAGGAGCCGGCCGACGATCTCCTCGGAGGCGCCGAGCGAGTAGACGTCGGCAAGGTCGAAGGTGTTGATGCCGAGATCGAGGGCGCGGTCGATGACCGCGGCGGCCTCGGCCTCGCCCTTCACCCAGGCCGCCCAGGCCGGCGAGCCGAAGCCCATGCAGCCCAGCACGACCCGGCTGATCCTCAGCCCGGTTCTGCCAAGGGTGACATAATCCATTGATACGGTCCTCCGGCCTCATTCGCGTCCTGGCGCAGTCTACTGCGCATCGCGCAGGCTGCCAGCGAAAAGCGCCGCGCGATCCGGGCGGCTTGCACGGCAGCGGCACCATGCTAGGCTGCGCTGTATCAGCCGGGAATGACACGTGGTCCGAATCGACCCCAGCGCCATCGACAAGTCGCTGCCGGTTCCGGTGGGCGCGCAGCTTTACGGGCTGCTGTCCTACGCGCTGTCCTTCGACGACCTGCCGCAGGGGGCGCGGCTGCCGTCGGTGCGCGAGCTTGCCGGCCGGCTGGGGATCGCGCCGATGACGGTGGCGCAGGTCTACCAGCAGCTCCGCGACGCCGGGATGGTCGATATCCGGCCCGGGCTGGGTGCCTTCACCGCCCGCGCCACCGGCCGCGGGCGCAGCGAGGGGGTGCGGATGGCCGCCTTCCGCGCCGACATCCTGTCGCTGATCGCCCGGGCCGAGGGGCTGGGACTGTCGGTGGCCGACCTGGCGGCGATGATCGGGGCGCTCGGGCAGGGTCGGGCGGCGCGGGTCGGGCTCGAGCTGGTCTTCGCCGGGCTGTTCGAGGCGCCGACGCGGGACTACCTGGCCGAGATCCGGGCCGTGCTGGGCCCGCGTGACCGTATCCGCCCGCTGCTTCTGGCCGAGATCGAGCGCGCGGAGGCCGCCCGCGCCGCCTGCCGCGCCGCCGACCTGGTGCTGACCTTCGTCAACCGCGAGGCGCAGCTGCGGGCCCTGGTGCCCGAGGCGCGGGTGATGACGCTGCCGTTCCTGCCGTCGCGCCGCACCCGGCAGGCGCTGGCCGGGCTGGACCCGCGCAGCAGCGTCGCCGCGGTCGCCTATTTCGAGGACTATGTCGCGGTCATGCGCCCCTCGGTGCGCGAGTTTGCCCCCCAGGTGGCCGACATAAGGGTGAGCTGGATCGCCTCGCCCGATCTCGGGGCGGTGCTGGCCGCGGCCGATGCGGTGGTCTACGCCTCGGGCGCCGAGGCGGTGGCCGACCGGCTCGCCCCCGGGATCGCCTGCTTCGAGTTCCGCCACGCGCCCGACCCCACGGCGCTGGTGGACCGCCTGGTGCCGGCCCTGGCCGACCTGCGCCTCGGCCGGACGGGCGGTGCCGCTCCCGCCGACCCGCGCGCCGCCCGCCCGGCGGCGGCCGCGGGATGACTGCCGTCCGCCCCATCCAACCGCGAGAGGACCCCCGATGACCACACTGTCCCGACTGACCGGCGCCACCGCGCTGGCCCTGCTTCTCGGCCTGTCCGGCCCGGCCACGGCCCAGACGAGCCCGGCGCTCACCATCGGCATGGACGTCGACGCCGGCACGCTCGACCCCCGTCTCGCCCGCGACACCACCGCCTTCCGCACCGCCGACCTGATCTATTCGGGCCTCGTGCAGCTGACGCCCGAACTGCAGGCGGTGCCCGAACTCGCCGAATCCTGGGAGGCGCCCGACGCCACGACGCTGGTCTTCACGCTGCGCGAGGGGCTGACCTTCTCGGACGGCAGCCCGCTCACTGCAGACGACGTCGTCTTCACCTTCAAGTCGATCCTGAACCCCGACTTCGCGGCACCGATGCGCGCCCTCTACGCCCCGATCGCGGCGGTCGAGGCGGTGGACGCGCGGACGGTGAAGTTCACGCTCGCGGCGCCCTATGCGCCGGTGCTGTCCTACCTCGACATAGGCATCGTGCCGAAGGCGCTGGTCGAGGCCGGCCACGACCTCGCCGCCAACCCCGTCGGCGCCGGGCCGATGCGGCTGGTCGAATGGAACCGCGGCGCGGCCATCGTGCTCGAGCCGAACCCCGCCTACTGGGGCGGCGCGCCCGCGGTCGGGCGGCTGACGCTGCAGATCATCGCCAACAACAACGCCCGCGCCCAGGCGCTGGAGGCCGGCGACCTCGACCTCATCCAGTCGCCGCTGTCGCCCCAGGACATCGCCCGGCTGGCCGCCGACAGCCGGTTCCAGAACACGATCATGCCCGGCCTCGGGGTCACCTACCTGAACTTCAACACCAGGGACCCGCTGCTGGCCGATCCCGCGATGCGGCGCGCCTTCGCGATGCTGGTCGACCAGGAGACCATCGTCAACGAGATCTACCAAGGCGTCGACGCGGTCGCGACCGGTGTGATCCTGCCGTCGTCCTGGGCCTATTCGGCCGACATCAGCCAGCCGGGATTCGACCCCGAGGGCGCCGCCGCGGCCTTCGAGGCGCTGGGCTGGCGCGACAGCAACGGCGACGGCATCCGCGACCGCGACGGCCGGAAGCTTGCGGTGACGCTGGCCACCCACACCGAGGATCCGAACCGCGTGCAGACCATCGAGTACCTGCAGGCGGTGATGCAGCAGGCCGGAGTCGAGGCCAGCGTGCGGCTGACCGACTGGCCGGGCTTCTCGACCAACTACGTGCAGAAGAGCGAACACCAGATCGCCCTGCTCGGCTGGCTGAACATCGTCGATCCCGACCGGATGCTCTACGGCCAGCTGACCACCGGCGGGCCGCTGAACTGGGGCGGCTATTCCAACGCCGAGGTCGACGCGGCGCTGACCGCGGGGCGCACCGCGCTCGACATCCCCGCCCGGACCGAGGCCTACCGGCGCGCGGCGGCGGTGCTGGCCGAGGAGGTGCCCTACTTCATCGTCTCCTACCAGGGCTACCAGATGTTCGCCAAGGCCGACCTGCCGGTGAAGCCGACCGCCAGCCCGCGCGGCTACCTGCGCGGCGCGATCATGGCGCCGGCGAACTGACCCCCGCGGAGCGAACCGCAGACCGCGGGCCGCGCGCGCCACCGGCGCGCGGGCGGGTGCAGGGGGGGCTCCTCGTGGGCGGGCCGGCCGGGCCCCCCGCGCGCCCCCCCCCGGCCGCGGGGGGGGGGCGCCCCGCGCCCCCCCCCGCGGCCCGGCCCGAGGACCGCCGCCATGCTTGCCTACACCATCCGGCGCCTGCTTCTCCTGGTCCCCATGGGGGCGGGCATGGTCGTGGTCACCTTCGGGCTCCTGCTGCTGATCCCGGGCGATCCGGCGGCGCTGATGCTGGGCCAGGAGGCCCCCGCCGAGGCGATCGCGGCGCTGCGGCGGAGCCTCGGGCTTGACGATCCCTGGCACCTGCGGCTGGGGCGCTACTTCCTGGCGCTGGTGCAGGGCGACATGGGCATGTCGCTGTTCCAGAGCCAGCCGGTGGCGACGATCATCTGGGGCCGGCTCGGCGCGACGGTGGAGCTGGCGGTCGCGGCACTTCTCCTGGCCTCGGCGATCGGCATCTCGCTGGGCGTCGTCGCGGCGATGCGGCAGGGCTCCTGGGTCGACACGCTGGCGATGCTGTTCGCCCAGCTCGGCGTGTCGATGCCGGTCTACTGGCTGGCCTTGCTCCTGATGCTGGGGTTTGCGGTGCATCTGGGCTGGCTGCCCGCGGTCGGCCGCGGCGCGCCCATGTCCGAGGCGCTGTGGGCGGCGCTGCGCGGCCGGCCCGAGATGCTGGTGCAGTCGCTCTCCTATCTCGTGCTGCCCGCCTTCGCGCTGGCGATGAACGCCGCCGCCGTGATCTCGCGGCTGGTGCGGGCCTCGATGCTTGAGGTACTGCGCGAGGATTTCGTCCGCACCGCGCGGGCCAAGGGGCTGCGGCGGCCGCGGGTGGTGGTGCGGCACGCGCTGCGCAACGCGCTCCTGCCGGTGTTGTCGGTGATCGGGCTGCGGTTCGGGGCACTGCTCGGCGGCGCGGTGCTGACCGAGTCGATCTTCGCCTGGCCGGGGCTCGGGCAGCTGACCATCGCCGCAATCTCGCAGCGCGACCTGCCGCTGATCCAGGGCATCGTGCTGACCTTCGCCATCGTCTTTGCGCTGGTCAACCTCGTGGTCGACCTGCTCTATGCCGCGGTCGATCCGCGGGTGCGGCTGGAGTAGGGGCGGTGGCCGAACCGGAACCGGCACGCCCCGCCACCGCCGCGCCCGGCCCGGCCCGGTTGCCGCCGGGCCACGGGCGGCACAGGGGGCCCGAAGGCGAGCCGGACGCCGGCCGGCCGGCCGACGGAGGCACGCCGTGAGACGCGCCCTTGCCAACCCCTCGCTGGTGATCGGTGTGGCGATCGTGGCGACGATCGTGCTGCTGGCGCTTCTGGCCCCCCATGTCGCCACCCATGGCATCGCGCAGATGGACATGCGCAACCGCTTCGCGCTGCCATCGGCCGAGCACTGGCTGGGCACCGACAACTTCGGCCGCGACCTGTGGAGCCGGATGGTGGCCGGGGCGCGCATCTCGCTGGCGATCGCGCTGGCCGCCACCGCCGGGGCGGCGGCCATCGGCACGGCGGTGGGGCTGGCCGCGGGCTACTTCGGCGGCTGGGTCGACCTGATCCTCATGCGCATCACCGACATCTTCCTCGGCTTTCCCGCGATCGTGCTGGCGCTGGCGCTGGTGGCGGTGCTTGGCCCGGGGGTGACCAATGTCGCGCTGTCGCTGGTGGTGGTGTTCTGGACCGAATACGCCCGTGTCGTGCGCGCCGCGACGCTGGTGCTGCGCGAGCAGACCTATGTCGCCGCCGCCCGCGCGCTGGGCGCATCGCCCGCGCGCATCCTCGTGCGCGAGATCCTGCCCAACGCCGCGGGGCCGATCATCGTGCTCGCCTCGCTCGGCCTCGGCACCGCGGTGATCGCCGAATCGGCGCTCGCCTTCCTCGGCTTCGGCCTGCCGCCGCCGGCCCCGACCTGGGGCTGGACGCTTGCCTACGGCACCGGCTTCATGCGCGAGGCGCCCTGGCTGTCGATCGTCTCGGGCGCGGCGATCATGCTGACCGTGCTGGGCTTCAACCTGCTCGGCGACGGGTTGCGCGACCTGCTCGACCCCCGCCAGTTGACCCGCGCCTCCGGCGCGACCCGCAAGACCTGAGAGAGGAGTCCCCATGGTCAAGTCGATCCGCAGCTGGCGCGAGACATTCACCACCCATGCCGACGGCAGCGACGCGACGCTGACATTCACCGAGCTGGTCGGCGAGGCCGACGGCCCGACGATCGGCATCTCGGCCTCGATCCACGGCAACGAGAACGCCGGCAGCCAGGCGATCGTCGACCTCTTCCGCCTGCTGCGCGGCATGCCGCTGAAGGGCCGGCTGCTCCTCCTGCCGGTGGCCAACCCGCGGGCCTTCGCGGTCAACCACCGCTTCACGCCGATCGACGAGCTGAACCTCAACCGCGAGTTTCCCGGCGACCCCGCCGGCAACTACACCCAGCAGCTGGCCCGCGCGATCAGCCGCCACTTCCTGGAGGTGATCGACGTCCACATCGACCTGCATTCGGGCACCGACCGGCCCACGGTCGACTATGTCTACATCTGGAACGACGAGGCGATGAGCCGCGCCTTCGGCTCGCGCATCCTGTACCGCCCGGCGCAGGGGCGGGGCGGCACCGTCTTCACCGGCACCACGAAGGTGGTGACGCTCGACCGGCGAGGCATTCCCTGCGTGGTGGTCGAGCTGGGCGGCGGGATCGTCGACCAGACGCCCTATGTCGCGCGCACGGTGGCCGGCGTGATGAACATGCTGCGCCAGAAGGGGGCGATCCCCGGCGATGTGGTCGCGCCGCCGGCGCAGACCGTGGTGCGCGAGATCGCCACCATCCGCCCTACCCGCGGCGGCTGGCTGGAGCCGCTGTGCCCGCCCCTGGGCGAGGAGATCGCCGGCGGTGCGCTGCTGGCGCGGGTGACCAGCCCCTACAGCTTCGAGACGCTGGAGGAGATCCCCACCCCCTACGCGCGGGGCGTGATGATCCTGTCGCACCTCAGCCGCAACCTCGTCGAGAGCGGCGACTACGGCTTCATGGTCGGCAACCTCGAGGGGGCCGAGCCCTGAGCGCGCCCGCCGCACCCGTCCTGGCCGCCGAGGGGCTGACCGTCCGGCTGCGCGCCGAGGCGGCCAGCTTCGAGGTGGTGGCCGGGATGGACCTTGCCGTCGCTGCCGGCGAGACGCTCGCCATCGTCGGCGAGTCGGGCTGCGGCAAAACGATGACGGCGCTCGCCCTGATGCGGCTGCTGCCCGAGGGGGCGGAGGTCGCTGCCGGCACGGTGCGGCTGGACGGGCAGGACATCCTCGCCCTGCCCGAGCGCGCGGTCGAGGACCTGCGCGGCAGCCGCATCGCCATGGTCTTCCAGGAGCCGATGACGGCGCTGAACCCGGTGATGACGGTGGGTGCGCAGATCGCCGAGGCGGTGGCGCGCCACCGCGGGCTGGGCGGGCGCCCGGCCTGGGCCGAGGCGGTCGAGGCGCTGCGCCTGGTCCGCATGCCCGACCCCGCCGCCCGCGCCCGCGCCTATCCGCACGAGCTGTCGGGCGGGATGCGCCAGCGCGCGGTGATCGCGATGGCGCTGGTCAACCGGCCGCGGGTGATCCTTGCCGACGAGCCGACGACGGCGCTGGACGTCACCATCCAGGCCCAGATCCTTGCCCTGATCGGAACGCTGCAGGCCGAACTCGGCAGCGCGGTGGTGCTGATCACCCACGACCTCGGGGTGGTGGCCGAGACGGCCGACCGGGTGATCGTGATGTATGCCGGCCGCAAGGTCGAGGAGGCGGCGGTGACCGGGCTTTTCGATGCCCCGCTGCACCCGTACACGCAGGGGCTGATGGCGGCGGTGCCGCGCGGCCGCGGCGGTGCGCGGCTGGCCGACATCCCCGGCACGGTGCCGCCGCTGTCCGCGCTGCCGCCGGGTTGCGCCTTCGCCCCGCGCTGCCCGCTGGCCGGCCCGCGCTGCCGGACCCTGCGCCCGCCCCTGACCGAGCCGCGCCCCGGCCACCGGGTCGCCTGCTGGGAGCGCGGGGCGTGAGTGGCGCGCCGCGGCCGGAGGAGGCGGGGCATCGGGAGGGGCCGCCGCTTCTGGCGGTGGACGGGCTTTGCGTGCATTTCCCCATCCGCCGCGGCCTGCTGCGCCGGCGGGTCGGCAGCGTGCGGGCGGTGGACGGGGTGAGCTTTGCCCTCGGTCGCGGCGAGACCCTGGGGCTGGTGGGCGAATCGGGCTGCGGCAAGTCGACGACCGGGCTTGCGCTGCTCGGCCTCGTGCGCGCCACCGCGGGCACCATCCGCCTTGACGGCGCGCCGCCGATCGGGGCGGCGGGCGGCGCCACCCTCGCGCACCGGCGGCGGATGGGCATCGTCTTCCAGGACCCCTTCTCCTCGCTCAACCCACGCCAGCGGATCGCCGCCATCCTGCGCGCGCCGCTTGACATCCACGGGATCGGCCGGCCGGCCGAGCGCGAGGAGGCGGTGGCGGCGCTGATGGCGCGGGTCGGGCTGCGCCCCGACCAGGCGCGCGCCTTCCCCCACCAGTTCTCGGGCGGCCAGCGCCAGCGCATCGGCATCGCCCGGGCGCTGGCGCTGAAGCCCGAGGTGCTGATCCTCGACGAGCCGGTGTCGGCGCTGGACGTGTCGGTGCAGGCGCAGATCCTCAACCTGCTGGCCGACCTGCAGCGCGACTTCGGCCTGTCCTATCTGATGATCTCGCACGACCTCGGCGTGGTCGAGCATGTCGCCCGCCGGGTGGCGGTGATGTATCTGGGACGGATCGTCGAGCTTGCGCCCAAGCCGCTCCTGTTCGCCGACCCGCGCCATCCCTATGCCGAGCTGCTGCTGGCCTCCGCGCCGGTGCCCGACCCGCGGCGGCGCCGCCGGGTCGCGCCGGCCGCCGACGAGGTCGCCTCGGCCGCGGCGGTGCCGCCGGGCTGTGCCTTCCATCCCCGCTGCCCGCTGGCCACGGCGCTCTGCCGCAGCGACCGGCCGGCGCTGTCGCCGCGGCCGGACGGCCGGCTTCTGGCCTGCCATCACCGCTAGGGCGGCGCCGCCGCACCACCACCACCGGCGGCGGCGCGGTCAGCCGCGGTGGCGGGCGCGCTCGAGGGCGGTGCGCAGCTCCTCGTTCTCGCGGCGGGCGTCGCGCAGCCCCTCCATCGCCGCCCGCAGCTCGGCCTCGGCCTGCAGGAGTTGCGAGGCGAGTTCGGCCTCGCGCTCCTGCAGAAAGGCGATCGCCTGGTCGCGCACCTCCTCGGCCTCGTGCAGGGCGCGGGCCATCGATTCGAGCTCGCCCATCTCGGCCTGGGTGACGCGGGTGAAGCGGTTGACCAGCCAGTAGGCGAACCAGCCCGCGGCGAAGGCCACGAGCAGGACCAGGCTTGCGGCGATGATGAACTCGGTGCGGTTCATCGCGGCCCCCGTCCCCGTTCAGTTGCGCGCCGGCCGCGGCCGCGGCCGCAGCGTGTCGGCCGCCGGGGTCTGGACCGCCACCGCCACCGCGCCGTCTGCCCCTGCGCCCGCGTCCGCCGTTGTCGCGGCCCCGGCGCCGCCGGCCGCCGCAGCTGCTCCGCCGGCCGCGGCCGCGGCGGCGC
>JAHDXW010000045.1 GCA_023383015.1 Paracoccaceae bacterium | reverse complement strand
CCGCGAGGAACAGGACCGCCGCTACCAGTCCGACGCCTGGGACGACCTGATCGAATACTGGCTGACGCACGAGATCCGCACCGTCTCGGACGGCTTTCCCGACTACGGCAACTCCCGCAGCGAGAGCGTGCCGCGGCCGGAGCCGCTGAAAGATGTGTCGGTCGGCGAGATCCTCGAGGAGGCGATTGGGCTCGAACCTGCCCGATGGACCCGCGGCGACCAGATGCGCGTCTCGGCCTACCTCAAGGCGAACGGCTGGGAGCGATACCGGCGTCGCGACGAGGGCGGGCGCGAGGCGCCGCGGGAGTGGCGGTATCGACGAGACATTGCGGCCTGATGATCGTCCCTACGTCGAAGCAATTAACACTTCAGACGCTCTTCAATGGATTATCTTTAGACTGCCAGGCGCAACTGCTGTGGGGCTTCTGCCCACTTCGAAGCCCGATACTCTGACCATTCACGTTCTGCCATTGCGACATCCGAGATGACCAACGGTGCCTCGAGCTGAAGGACGTATGGGGCAGCCAATTCGCAATGGAAAGCTATCGGATAGATCGCGCCAGATTCCTCACGCGCAGGGTCGATGCTCACTATGGCGGTCACCTGAGAGGACCCTACAGGGTTTCCGGTCTTCACATTCCTCAGCGCCCCGATGGAGACCCATTCGGGCGATGCCAAGGACCGAAGCGGCTGCTGCGATTGGCAGACGAGCGCATAGTGCCTTGTCTTGCCGGGCGTATACCGGCTCGTGACCATCGAGCCCGATGGAATCTGGAAAGGCTCGCCATTTGCGCCGGTGGCTCGCGTCCACACAGCGATCTGATCGGGGCTTTCATCGTGTGCTTGCGCACGCGACTTGATTGGACTGAACGCGAGCATCGGCCGGCGGACCCGTTCGAACAGCGACGGCAGCGATGGAGCCACGTTGTTGCCAATGCCCCAGAGGAACACGCCACCATTCTGTCGTCGCTCTTGCTCCTTGCGAGCCAGGATTGCTTCGAAATCCTGCCCAGCTTCGGCACCGAACCTCGTCCAGCAAAACGCCCCAGGCAAAGGCATGGTCACCTCCCTCTTGGTTTCGTTCATTATTCATGTATATTCATCTTCATGCAAGACCTGCGGGAAGCACTGGGCGATTTCATGCGAGAGCGCGGCTACACGCAGTCGGAAGTTGCACGTGCCCTCGGAGTGAGTCAGCCAAGTATTTCAAGGGCCTTGAAGAGAAGATCGACCAGGCTTGGTCCAGCGGCCAAGAAGATTCGCCAAGGTTTGTTGGCGGCGGCTTCTGCCCCGGAGTCCACCAAGCCTCATCTTGAATATTCATCTATTCAGGATGAACGGGCTGGACTGAAGCGCATCACGGAACGGCTTCGGTCGCTTCCCGACATGGAGGCGGTTGCGCTGGACAAGATGCTGGCGGCGCTTGATGATTTTCTTGACGAATGGACTGGGGGTGACGCTTGAAGAGGACAGCTGAGAAGTTCAGGCAAGACCTTCGGACACTGGGTATATCCGGGCAGGCAGTCGATGCTGTTTGGCCAAGCTGGTGGAGCGATGAGGCGGAGCAGTCGAACTCGGCCCAGGTAGAGTTGCGCTTTACCGTTGCGCGCCGTCTGGGGCTTTCGCCGAAGTCGCTCCTCGGGGAGGAAGAACCGACTTTCGTCTGGAGGCACGAAGCAAAATTCAAGGGCCTTTCGACCTATGGAAGCAAGGAGCAGGCGGCCCTGTCGTCTTTCGGCATTTCCCTCGCGCGGATCCTGTCCAAGGGCGTCCGAGCGACTTTCGACGAGAGGGTAATTGGTCTTGATCCGCTTCGCCTGAGAGGAACCTTGCTTAGTGCATCACCCTTTGTGCGACTCCAGGATATTTGCGCGGCCTCGTGGGGGCTCGGCATACCGGTAATCCATCTCAGGGTGTTTCCACTTTCCGCCAAGCACATGGTGGCGATGTCAGTCCGACATGGCGATCATTTCGCGATACTGGTCGGCAAGGACGCGAAGTACCCAGCACCGACGGCCTACCACGTCGCGCACGAACTGGGCCATATTGCCAGCGGCCATCTCGCGCCGAACGCGGCTCTGGTCGACATGTCCGAGCCGCTTGAGGAGAAAAGCCCGGACTCTGAAGAGCTCGAGGCCGACAGCTTTGCTCTACGTCTGCTGACAGGCCAAGCCTCACCGCAGATCGAATTCGACCAAGGGCCGGCCAACGGCGCAGTGTTGGCGGCAGCGGTCATGCGCGCGGCTGAGGACTCGAGGATCGAGCCCGGTACACTCGCCATGTGCTACGGCTACCAAGCGTCGGACTGGGCAACGACCTACGCAGCTCTTGCCAGGATCTACGAGCGACCCGACGATGTCTGGCGATTTCTTAACAGGATCGCGACACGCGAACTGGACTGGGAGGCGTATTCGGACGACGAAACGGAGTATCTGCGGGCTGTGATGGGGGGCGTCGAGCTTGGCTAACGCCCTTGTGGACAATGACCTCGTTGAAAAGATGGCCCGGTGGCAGTGTCTTGATCACCTTCCGCCATCCCTTTCTGTAGAACACGAGGCCGTCCTGGTCCTCGGCGCCTTGCGGTATGTCGTGGGTGCGAGGCTCAGCAGGACCCACGGCGAGCCTGTGTGCAGACCGCTCATGGAATTTCTCGACCTGGTGTCCGTTCTGGAGCCCACGGAGGACGAAATATCGCTGGCAGCGTCAATCGAGGAAATCTCGCTGGCGGAAGGCCTGGACATCGACGTCGGTGAGAGCCAGCTCTTCGCCGTGGCCATGATGCGCGCGGAAACGATGGTCGCCACGGGGGATAAGCGAGCCGTATGTAGCTGCGCCGGGATCGAGCCGGATTTTCCTGAGATTGCAGGGCTGCGGGGCCGGATAGTCAGCACCGAGCAAGTGCTCGCGCGACTTCTCGGCCTCCTCGACCATAGAGCCGTTCGCGCACGGGTCTGCGCAGACAAGAGCGCTGACAAGACCGCCGAAATCTGCTTCTCCTGCTCCAGAGAAGATGTGCCAGTCGCGGACGTGCTATCGGCGCTCGAAAGCTACCAGAAGGACCTCGCCAAGCGATCGAAGCACTACACCTTGGCGAGCCTAGACATCTGAACGAAGAAAAACGGCGTAGGGCTCGCAGAGCTCCGCGGACAGCTTGATGCTGATCGTCTTCTCTTGGCTCAGGTCGTTCATACGGAGCACCTCGTCGCGAACATTCAGGCAGGCCTTATCGACGCGGCCCTTGATGTATTGGTTGCCAAGCCGGCCGGCACTGCGGCCTACCGCAACTTCTGTCGCCGACAGAGGCAGTTCGAAGTCCGTCAGTGAAAGATCCTTGATGCAAAGAGCATATCGGGAGCCGACGGCATTGATGCCGGCCGGAACATCCTCCCAGAGAATACCGTCCCGCGAGAACTGACTCGCCCGTATCTGTTCGGCGAAGTGCTTTGATTCCATTGGCTGCATGCAGAGTACGATAGGCAAGCCGGCACTTGCATGCTCCTCCGCAAAGGGTTGGACCATCGTCATAGGGTGGCAAGTGTTGCCTCCATAGCCCCACAGCGCATAGCCTTCGTCATCAATTTCCTTCTGCTTGCGCTTGATGATGTCCTCCAGCGGCTCGTTCGCGTGCGTGCCGACCTTCATGAACAGGATGCCAGCTCCGGGCTTGAGGATCTCGTTCACTCTTTCCCCTCCAACAACTCTAGTTTGTATTCCGACTCTTGGGCTTCTCCATAATTCAGAGCCTTCAGCTCCCGTACATACCGTACACGCGGGATCTTCGCACGACCGTAGAAGTTCTCCAACCGCTGTTGGTCTGTCACCGGCCGGCTGTCACGTTCCGACGAATTGCGCGGCCTTGAGCGAAAGAGCAGATTGCACGACTTTAGGTCCGGCGCATCGTCTAGGTGGTAGACATGCAACTCGGGCTGCATTCGCGCAACGAAGAAGCCGCGCCTGGACGCGTGCTGCTGCACCTCGGCCAACACCTCCTGCGGCCAATCAAGATCACTGTCGTCGGCGATTACAACGAGCCCTTCGCCGCAATTGCTGATTGCCTCCACACCTCGGTCGACGAATAGGTTTATGCTTTCGCCGCTGTTGTACTGTCCCCACGGTGGATTGGTATAGAAGCAGTCGAAATCAGGTAACCTGTCCGGGATTGCGTCCAACACATTGTACAATTGCGCGTCGAGATTTTCGATACGCTCTTTGTCGGCGAACCGTTTAATGGCATTGACAATCCTTTCGTCGAAATCGAGGACCACGGTTTTCGATGGACCATAGGAAAGCACGCCGCGGCTGTGCATGTAGGCGACACACACGCTGATGGCGTCACCGTCTCCGATGAATACAAGCCGCTTTCCATCCGCCCACCTAGCTACAAATTCGCTCTGCATGACCATGTCGCCGGCCTTCATATAGATTTGGTCAAACTGTCGGATCGGCCGTGGTCGGTTCCGAATGACGTCAGACACGGCATTTAGAGCGCGCTTCAGGTCGATTTCCGGCATTCGTGACTCGCTAAAGTATCTGTGTTGTGAAACTGCAGACCATGATGCACGCGGGCTTGCCTTGGGCAAGCGGCCAGCCAGCAAAGAAGACGTCCGGTCGGTCGAAGCTCCTCACCGTGCCCCGCCAAGTGCGCAACCTGCCGCCTTCATCTGCGCTACTACAGCTTGTGGTCCCAACCTCCCCGTGGTCCCAACCCTGTCCCAACCTCCCGAGGGGGTTGGGGACACGAAAAGCCGTTCAAAAACAACGGTGTCCCCAACCTCACCCGGTGGTCCCAACCTTTTGCTACACATTCATGTGGGAGAACGGAAAAGGTCGGGAACATGTTTTTCTATACGAAAAGAGAAGGACCCCCGTTGGGGACACCGAGGTTGGGACCACATCCGTTCAAGCCATTGGAGTGAAACAATAAAGGTCTGTCCCAACCCCCCTCGAAGGTTGGGACCACGCGTTCGGAGGTTGGGACCGGGACGGGCAGCGCGTCGATCTTCGCCGGCCGCGTCGTCCCTGGTCGTTTTCGCTTTGGCCGAGGACCGCCGGATGCTAAATCCTGAGGTGACCGAAGCCGAAGGCCCACAGCTTGTGAGCCTTCACGATGAACGCACCGATCCCCGCACAGGACATCCGCCCCGAGCCGGGCGTGATTTCCCGGTCCTGCATCCTCGCCCTCGACCTCGGCACCTCGACCGGCTGGGCACTCCGCAGCCATGACGGACTGATCACCAGCGGCACGGTCAGCTTTCGGCCCGGCCGCTTCGACGGTGGCGGCATGCGCTACCTCCGCTTCACGAACTGGCTGACCGAACTCGATCGGCTGTCCGGGCCCATCGCCGCGATCTGGTTCGAGGAGGTCCGCCGCCACGCCGGCACTGACGCGGCTCACATCTATGGCGGGCTGATGGCAACCCTGACCTCGTGGGCGGAACTGCGCGGCGTTCCCTACGAGGGCGTTCCGGTCGGCACGATCAAGCGCCACGCGACTGGCAAAGGCAACGCGCCCAAGGAGGCGATGATCGCCGCGGCGCGAGCACGAGGGTTCTCACCCGCGGACGACAACGAGGCCGATGCGATCGCCATCCTGCACTGGGCGATCGAGACGAACGGGGGCCTGGGATGAGGTGGTATCCGAAAGGCTACGGCGGCACGCGCCGGGATCCGGATCAGGTAAAGCGCGATGGCTGGCATGACGAAGGAGTGCTCGCAGTCTCCGTCGACGACCACCGCCTGACCTGGCCAGAGCGCGAGCTGGTCCGTCAGCTCGGTGAGAAGCTGTATGGGCCTCGGGCGGACGACCGGGAGGCCGCGAATGGCTGAGTGGACGCCCACCATGGTCGAGGACCGGCTCGAGAGCGCGGCCGACGTGTTCCGATCGCTGCCCGAGGTGAAACCGCAGGGCTACTTCAACGCCTGGCCCGAGTACTTCCACAGCTTCGCCGATCAGGTCGGCCAGGAGCCTCGGATGCGCCGACCCAAGCCCCGACCGCGCGACATTACGGAAGCCGAGGACGCTCTCCTCTGGCTGCGCTGGCTCGAGCCCGCCGATGCGCGCCTGCTCTGGCTGCGGGCGAACCGCAAGCCATGGAAGCCGATCTGCTGGGAGCTGGGCATCAGCCGTGCCACCGCGAACCGGCGCTGGCAGTACGGCATCGCGGTGATCGTGTGGCGGCTGAACGGAAGGCAGGTGCCGCGGAAGCGGTCGATGGAATTCGTCGTGGCGCAAGCTGCTCAATGAGCCTGTCAAGGGTCGACAGTCACGTGAGACAATTTCCGGCGAGACACCGGACGGCGAGACGGATCGCCCCGCTGCCGCTATCCATGGCGATATACTCGGGGTCGTGCGCTTGGGCGAACCGACGCTCATCCCGAAGTGGACACCGGGGCTGGCTTCCGGGTCCGGCCGGGGTCCAGGCCGCCAAGTCTTTGTTTTCCGGTTCCTTTCCGGGCCGAAACGTATGCTGGCGGGCTTAGCTCGGCATTTCGCCAGCGACAGGGCCGGATTTTTGGGAATCCACCGGAGTCCGGCGTCCAGCCGCGGCGCCCTGAAACCACTGTGAATTAAAAAATCTAGCCGGCCGCGCAGGGTGGATACCCCGCGGACACCGGAGTCCAGCCAGAAGCCGGTGGACCCCGCCACGCCGGAGTCCATCCGGCCAATGCCGATCGATCATCGACAGGAACCTGCATGACCCTCGCCTTCGCCCCCGAGCGGATCGAGATGTGGCCGCTTGCGCGCCTTCAGCCCTACGCGAAGAACGCGAAGGTGCACGGGCCCGACCAGGTCGCGAAGATCGCCGCCAGCATGGCCGAGTTCGGCTGGACCGTGCCCTGCCTCGTCGGCGAGGACGGCGAGCTGATCGCGGGCCACGGGCGTGTGCTGGCCGCGGCGCAGCTCGGGCTGACCGAGGCGCCGGTGATCGTGCTCGGGCACCTGACCGAGGCGCAGCGGCGCGCCTATCGCATCGCGGACAACAAGCTGACGGAACTCGGCACCTGGGACGAGGCGCTGCTGTCGGCGGAGCTGAACGATCTGCTGGCCGAGGATTTCGACCTGTCGCTGGTCGGCTTTTCCGACGGCGAGTTGGACAAGGTGCTGGCATACGTCGCGGAAGACGACGGTGAAGAAGGTGGCGCCGGAGGTTCCGTGCCGCCGGTGACCATCCCCGAACCGCCGCGCAACCCGGCCTCGCGCACGGGCGATCTGTGGATCCTCGGCGATCACCGGCTGCTCTGCGGGGATTCGACCTCGCATGACGATGTGCGCCGGCTGATGAACGGCGAGCGCGCGGTGCTGTTCGCGACCGACCCGCCGTATCTGGTGGACTACGACGGCTCGAACCACCCGACCCGGAACAAGGACTGGTCCGCGTCCTACGGCACGACCTGGGACGACAGTTCGCAGGGGGCCGAACTCTACGACGGGTTCATCTCGGCGGCCGTGGCCGAGGCGATCACCGAGGATGCGGCCTGGTACTGCTGGCACGCATCCCGCCGCCAGGCGATGCTCGAGGCCTGCTGGGAAAAGGCCGGCGCCTTCGTGCACCAGCAGATCATCTGGGTGAAGGACCGCGGGGTGCTCACCCGGTCCCACTACCTCTGGAAGCACGAGCCCTGCTTCATGGGCTGGCGGCGTCCGAACCGCCCCCCAAAGGTCGCCGAGCAGACGCTGCCCTCGACCTGGGAGATGCCGTCCTTCGCCAGGGATGACCGCCCCGACCACCCAACGCCGAAACCGCTCGACGCCTTCGGGATCCCGATGCGCCAGCACGTCGCCCGCGGCGGGCTCTGCTACGAGCCGTTCTGCGGCTCGGGCTCGCAGATCATGGCGGGCGAGGCGAACGGCCGCCGCGTCTTCGCGATGGAGATCAGCCCGGCCTATGTCGACGTCGCGGTCGAGCGCTGGCAGGCGGAGACCGGCCGCGATGCGATCCTCGAAGGCGACGGTCGGACCTTCGCCGCGGTGAAGGCAGAGCGGTTGGGCGAGACCCCGGCCGCGTCCGAGGGGGCCCACGCGGCCTGACGACGTGGATGGCGTGGCTCTACCTTCCTCCGGCCTGCCTGCCGGAGCCGACGACGCGTGCCTCTTCGGCCTCTCGCTCTGCTCCGGCGCCGGCGGCCTCGACCTCGGGCTGCACCTCGCGCTCCCCGGATATCGCACTGTGGGTCACGTCGAGCGGGACGCCTACGCCGCGGCCATCCTCGTGGCGCGGATGGAAGACGCGGCCCTGGATCGGGCGCCTGTCTGGGACGACGTTGGAACCTTCGACGGCCGCCCGTGGCGCGGCGCGGTGGACATCGTCACTGCGGGCTATCCGTGCCAGCCGTTCTCGGTCGCGGGCAAGCGCCGGGGCGCGGACGACCCGCGCCACCTCTGGCCGCATGTCGCCCGCATCATCGGTGAGGTCGAGCCGCCCTTCGTCTTCCTCGAGAATGTCGCCCATCATCTCCGCCTCGGCTTCCCCGAAGTCGCCGCAGGACTGGTCGGCATGGGCTACCGCCTTGCGGCAGGCCTCTTCACGGCGGCGGAAGTCGGCGCGCCCCACCGACGCGAGCGGCTCTTCATCCTCGCCCACAGCGAGCGTGACCACCTGGCCGACCCCGCGCGCCTGCTCTGGAACGCGGTCGAGCGGCGGGAACCGAACGGAGATGATGCGGCTCTGGCCGACGCCGCTGGCGGGCGACAGCAAGGGCAAGCGGAACCGGACGAGCAATCGCAGCGAGACGGCGCGCCCGCGCAACGACGGGACGACGCTCTGCGATGCGACGCGGATGTGGATGACGCCGACGGCGCGGGATCACAAGGACGGGGCGACGAGCCTCGCGAACACGCCGGTGAACGGGCTGCTTGGCCGCCAGGTCCTGGTGACGCCGATGGCTGGGAGCGATACCTCCGATCCGCGCCGAACCTTGAACCCGCTGTTCGTCGAGGCGCTGATGGGCTGGCCCACCGGGTGGACCGGCTTCGGCTCTGTGGCAACGGCGTGGTCCCCTTGGTTGCGGCGCATGCGCTGCGAACTCTGGCGGCTGAACTGCTGGCCGATGGATGAGGCAGCGGCATGAAGCAGTCCCGCCTCATGTCGCTGGTCGAGTCCGTCGCCAACGTGATCGTCGGCTACGGCGTCGCGGTCGTGACGCAGACCCTGATCTTCCCGGTCTTCGGGCTGCACACGACGCTGGCGCAGAACCTGAAGATGGGCGCGGTGTTCACGGTGGTGAGCATCGCGCGGTCCTTCGCCCTGCGGCGGCTCTTCGAGGCGATTCGGGTCAGAACAACAAGACCGCCGCTCGATGCGAGCGGCGGCCATGTTCGTCATCGGCTGCCTTATCGGCGCGATTTCGGTCCTGCGATCAGACGAGATCAGGCCTCCAAGCGGTAGACCCGCCCGCGGCCCTCGACCTTCTCGGAGATCACTTCGAGCCCGAGCTTCTTCTTGAGGGCTCCGGCAAATGCCCCGCGGACCGTGTGCGGCTGCCAGCCCGTGGCGGCGACGATCTCGTTGACGGTCGCTCCGCCCTCGGCGCGGAGCATCTCGATCAGTTTCGCCTGCTTCGTGCCCGTGCGCGGTGTGCGCGCCTTGGGCGCGGGGTCGGCCTCTGTCGGAGCGTCCTGCGGGGGCTCCGCGCTCGGCACCGCGTCGGCGCCCGTGGGCGCGCCGTCGCCGTCCTCCGGCTCGATGCCGATGGCGGCGAGGCCCGCGTCGGTGATGTGCAGGAGGATGGCCCGCCCGTCCTCGTCGTTGCGCCAGATGCGGTTGAGCGCCGCGTCCGCCTTGGTCTGGCTGTCGGCCACCGTCTCGGCGATCAGCCCCCGCTTCAGCAGCGCGCCGACCACCTTGGCGGCGGCGCCGCCGCGGAGCGAGCCGGGGAGCGGCAGGACGTTGCGGTCCTCGCGCTGCGCAGCGGCACTGAGGATCACGAGCTGGGTGTCGGAAAGCTTTGTCATCTGGGGTCTCCGTTTTCGGGGCCGCGACCGTCGCGACCCTCCTACGACCCCGAGCCGCGCAGGGCGCGCGGCAGGAGTTCCGGCGGTGCCGGAGATCAGCGGGCGTGTTCGCCCTCGCCGAAGGCGCTGTCGGTGATGCGCTTCAGGAGGCTTGCGTAGTGCTCGAGGGTGCCGACCATGGCCCAGCCCACCTCGTCGGGATGGGCGTTGAAGTGGTCGTCGCTAAGCGCCTGCAGCCGGGCGAGCATCTCGTCGATCTCGGCCTTCTTGCCGATGAAGGCGTTCAGCGCGGCTTCCTTGTTGCGCCGGGCCTTCTCGGCGCGGAGTTCGTGGCGCGGGGTGGTGATGGGGTTCAGGCGGGTTGTCATCGTGGTGGCTCCGGGTGAGTTGCATCGTCGTCGTGGGATGGACGTTCGCTCCACGCGTCTGGCTTATCAACTCTATAAGCGCCTGACATTGAACGGTAATCGGGGCTGGCGATGCAGGGCATGAGCGAGCGCCAGTACGCCGCCCATGTCGGGTTGTCGCGCGGCGCGATCCAGAAGGCGAAGGCCGCCGGCCGGCTCGTCCTGCACGAGGATGGCAGCATCGACGCAGCGGCCTCCGACAGGCGGCGGGCCGAGACGACGGACCCGTCGAAGACCCGAAAGGCGCCGGCGCCGAAACTGAAACCCGTGCCCGAGGCTGCCGTCGCCGCCGTGGGCGACACGCTGCGGGAACAGGGGCTTTCCACTCCGGCCGGCGGCGGTGGCACGACGTTCCTGCAGGCCAAGACCGCGAACGAGGTGCTGAAGGCGCAGGAGCGGCGCATCCGGCTCCAGAAGCTGAAGGGGGAGTTGATCGAGCGCGCCCGCGCGCTGGCGCTGGTGTTCCGCCTGGCGCGGGAGGAACGGGACGCGTGGGTGAACTGGCCTGCACGCGCGGCGGCGCTGATGGCGGCCGAGCTCTCGGCCTCGTGCAGCGACGCGACGGGCCAGCAGATCACCGTGGAGCCAGCCGCGATGCAGAAGGTGCTGGAGAAACATGTACGCGCCCACCTCGACGAACTCGCCGAGGTCCGGCCCGACTTCCGGTGATGATGATGGCCTGACGGACTTCGACGGCGCGGGCGAGATCCTGCGCGCCTGGGGCAACGGGCTGCGGCCAGACCCCGACCTGACCGTGTCGGAATGGGCGGACAGGCACCGGATGCTTTCGGGCCGCGCCTCGGCCGAACCCGGGCGATACCGCACGGTGCGCACGCCCTACATGCGCGAGATCATGGACCGGCTGTCGCCCGGCGATCCCACCCAGCGGGTCGTATTCATGAAGGCCGCGCAGGTCGGCGCGACGGAGGCGGGCAACAACTGGATCGGGTTCGCCATCCACCAGGCGCCGGGGCCGATGCTGGCGGTCCAGCCCACGGTCGAGCTGGCCAAGCGCAACTCGCGCCAGCGGATCGACCCGCTGATCGACGAGAGCCCCGAGTTGCGGGAGCGGGTCAAACCCGCCCGGTCGCGCGATGCGGGCAACACGATGCTGTCCAAGGAGTTCGCGGGCGGCATCCTGATCATGACCGGGGCGAACTCGGCGGTGGGGCTGCGGTCCACACCGGCGCGCTACATCTTCCTCGACGAGGTCGACGCCTATCCGGCCTCGGCCGACGAGGAAGGCGACCCGGTCACGCTGGCCGAAGCGCGGTCGCTGACCTTTGCCCACCGGCGCAAGGTGTTCCTGGTCTCGACGCCCACCATCCGGGGGTTGAGCCGGATCGAGCGGGAGTATGAGGCCAGCGACCAGCGGCGCTACTTCGTGCCGTGCCCGCATTGCGACGCGATGCATTGGCTTCGCTTCGAGCGGCTGCGCTGGGAGAAGGGGCGGCCAGAGACGGCGGAATATCACTGCGAGGGCTGCGAGCGGCCCATCGCGGAGCACCACAAGACGCGGATGCTCGAGCGCGGCGAATGGCGGGCGACCGCCACAGCCGCCGATCCGACGACGGTCGGCTACCACCTCTCGGCGCTCTATTCGCCGGTGGGCTGGCTCAGCTGGCAGCGGATCGCACGGGCGCACGAGGCGGCACGGGGCAGCGACGAGGCGATGCGGGCGTTCCGGAACACCATTCTCGGCGAGACGTGGATGGAGACCGGCGAGGCGCCCGACTGGCAGCGGCTGGCCGACCGGCGTGAAGCCTGGTCCCCGGGCACGGTCCTGGAGCGGGGGCTGTTCCTGACAGCGGGCGCCGACGTTCAGAAGGACCGGATCGAGGTCGACGTCTGGGCCTGGGGCCGCGGGCTGGAAAGCTGGCTCGTCGATCACCTTGTGCTCGAGGGTGGCCCCGGTGATCAGGCCTGCTGGCAGCAGCTGACGGATCTGCTCGGACGGACTTGGACGCACTCCTCGGGGCAGCTGCTATCGCTCGCCCGGCTCGCGATCGACACGGGCTACGAGACCAGCGCGGTTTATGCCTGGTCGCGCCAGGTGGGCTTCGCGCAGGTGGCGCCGGTGAAGGGTGTCGAGGGGTTCACGCGAACGAGCCCGGTGACCGGGCCGACCTATGTCGATGCCACCGTCGCGGGCAAGCGGCTGCGGCGCGGGGCTCGGCTCTGGACCGTGGCCACCTCGACCTTCAAGGCCGAGACCTATCGCTTCCTGCGGCAGGATCGGCCGACGAAGGAGGAACAGGCGGCGGGCGTGCTTTGCCCGCCCGGCACGATCCACTTGCCGGACTGGGCGGACGGCGAATGGCTGAAGCAGCTGACCGCCGAGCAGCTGGTGACGGTACGGACGAAGCGCGGCTTCGCGCGGCTCGAGTGGCAGAAGCTCCGCGAGCGCAACGAGGCGCTGGACACACGGGTCTATGCCCGCGCGGCGACCTGGATCCTCGGGGCGGATCGCTGGCCCGAGGCACGGTGGGCCGATCTGGAGGCCCAGCTCGGGGTGGCGAAGCAGGACGGGCCCGAGGCCGGTCCGGCAACGGCGCCGTCCGTCCCGACACGGACGATGCCGCGCCGGCGCACGGTGCGCTCGAGCTACATGAGGTGATCCATGGCCACGGCCGCAGAGCTCCGCGCCCGCCGCGACGCGCTGACCGCGCAGCGGTCCTCGGGCGTAGCGCGGGTCAGCTATGACGGCAAGACCGTGGACTATCGGAGCGTGGCCGAGATCGACCGGGCCATCGAGGCGCTGGATCGCGAGATCGCGGCCGCCGAGGGACGCCGGATCGTCCGGCATGTGCGCGTGACGACGGCGAAGGGGCTCTGAGCCATGGGCCTCTTCGACCGCTTTCGCCGTCGGACCACCGGCGGCCCGGCGGCCGTGCGCGCCCGCCTTGAAGGCGCCATGGCGAAGCGTCGGCTGCGCGGATGGAACCCGCCGCTCGAGAACATCAACGCGCTGGTCGCTTCGGGCGGCCCGCGACTGCTGGCGCGGTCCCGCGAGCTGGTCGTGACCAACGGCTATGCCGCCAATGCCTGCGAGGCCTTCGCCGCGAACCTTGTCGGCGACGGGATCAAGCCGTCCTCGCTGATCGGGGACGCCGAACTTCGAGACCAGGTGCAGCGGCTCTGGCTCGCCTGGACGGACGAGGCCGATGCGGACGGGCTGACCGACTTCTACGGCCTGCAGGCCATGGTCGCGCGCGAGATGTTCGTGGCTGGCGAGTGCTTCGTCCGGCTGCGCCCGCGCCGGGCCGAGGACGGGCTGCTGGTCCCGCTGCAACTGCAGCTTCTCCAGTCCGAGATGCTGCCGTTCGAGAAGACGGAGACCGCTGCCAACGGCAACCGCATCCGCTGCGGGATCGAGTTCGATGCGATCGGCCGGCGCGTGGCCTATCACTTCCGCCGCCGTCACCCGGGCGACAGCACGGACCAGGGCGCGGTGATCCCTGAGACCGTGCGCGTGCCGGCGACAGAAGTGCTGCACATCTATCGGCCCATCGACGCGGGGCAGATCCGCGGACTGCCGCACATCGCGCCCGCGATGGTGCGGCTGTTCCTCCTGGATCAGTACGACGACGCCGAACTCGACCGGAAGAAGACCGCGGCGATGTTTGCGGGCTTCATCACCAAGACCGCGCCGGAAGAGCCCATGATGGGCGAGGCCGAAGCGGACCTGGACGGGGCCGCCATCGCGAGCCTCGAGCCCGGCACGATGCAGGTGCTGCTGCCGGGCGAGGACGTGAAGTTCTCGTCTCCGGCCGATGTCGGCAGCAGCTACGAGGCATTCCAGTACCGGACGCTGCTCTCTGTCGCGGCCTCTCTGGGGCTGCCCTATCACCTCGTCACAGGCGATGTCCGGCAGGCGAACTATTCGAGCCTGCGCGCCGAACTCGTCGAGTTCCGCCGCCGCATCGGCCAGCTGCAGCATGGTGTGATCGTGCACCAGCTCTGCCGCGCGGTGTGGCAGCGCTGGCTGGAGACGGCTGTGCTCGCTGGCGCGCTCGACGCCGATCCCGCGACGGTGCGACCGGTGCAATGGATCCCGCCGCGCTGGGACTGGGTCGATCCGCTGAAGGACATCCAGGCGCAGGTGCTGGCGATGGAGGCCGGCATCACCTCGCGGCGCAAGGTGGTCGAGGCCACCGGTTACGACATCGAGGAAGTCGACCGCGAGAACGCCGCCGACGCCGCGCGCGCGACAGGTCTCGGCCTGCGCTACCGCACGAGCCCCGGCGAGACGCAGGGCGCCCGCGCGACGCCTGCAACGCGGGCCGAGCCCGGCAATGGGGCCGGCAACGATACGGACGACGGCGCCGCGGCGACCGATCCGGCCACCGAACAGGAGTGACGACATGGCAAGCTGGTATGCGATCCGCGCCCGGGGGACGGGGGCGGAAGTGGCGATCTATGACGAGATCGGCGCCTACGGGGTCTCGGCGAAGGGCTTTCTCGCCGAACTGGGCGCGCTGCCCGAGGGCACTCCCGTCGATCTGCGGCTGAACAGCCCCGGCGGCTCGGTCTTCGACGCGGTGGCGATCCACAACGCGCTGAAACGGCATGCGGGCCCGGTCACGGTCTGGATCGACGGCATCGCCGCCTCGGCCGCCTCCTACATCGCCATGGCAGGCGACGAGATCGTCATGCCCGAGAACGCCTTCCTGATGATCCACGACCCCGCCGGCCTCGTCATGGGCACGGCCGAGGACATGCGCTCCATGGCGGACGCCCTCGACAAGGTGAAGGGCAGCCTTGTTGCGGGCTACGCCGGGAAATCCGGCCGGACGCCGGAGGAGGTCTCCGCGCTCATGGCGTCCGAGACCTGGTTCGACGCCGCCGACGCCGTGGCGCAGGGCTTCGCTGACCGACTGATCGAGCCTGTCCGCATCGCCGCACGCTTCGACATCGGGCGCTTCCGCAACGCGCCGCCGGTGCTGGTCGAGGCTGTCGAAGCAGATCCGGACCCCGACGGCGCCGAAATCGAAGCGGACGAGGAGACCGACGGCGACGCTGAAGGCGATCAGCTGTCTGATGCCGAAGACGAGCAGGCCGCCGCCCCCGGCGCGCCTGAGCCACCAGCCAATTCGCCGCCGCCGAGCGACGCGCCGCCGGACCCCGCCACGATCCGGGCAGAGGCCTTCGGCCACGCCCGGGCCGTGGTCGATCTCTGCCGACTCGCGGGCCAGCCGCAGATGGCCGGCCGCTTCCTCGAACAGAACGCGAGCCTCGACGAGGTGCGCGCGGCACTCCTCGCCGCCAAGGCCGAGGCCGAGCCCGAGATCGCGCCCCTTCACCCGCAGCCCGGCCGGTCCTCGGCCGCGCGCCCCTGGGGCGAGATCGTCGCCCGCACCTTCAAGATGAAAGGATGACACCATGACCACGCTCGTCGAAGGCACGCACCCCGGCGGCTTCCTCGTCTGGGAAGCCTTCCGCGATTACACCCGCGAGACGATCACCGTCGCCGCCGGCACGCTCGAGCCCGGCACGGTGCTGGGCAAGATCACCGCGTCCGGCAAATACGCCGCGCACGATCCCGCCGCCGTCGACGGCACCGAGACAGCCGTCGCGGTGCTCTGGGGCAAGGCGGATGCGAGCGCCGGCGACGCGCCCGCCGTCGCGGTCGTCCGCGGTCCCGCCATCGTCAATCGCCACGACCTCGTCTTCGCAGGCACGCCCAGCGAGGGCGAGATCGCGGCCGCCCACGCGGCGCTCCTCGCCGCGGGCATCCTCGTCCGCTGACCCAATCCCGACAGGAGGCATCCTCATGGCCACCATGGACATCTTCGAAGGCGATGCCTTCACCATCGTCGAGCTCACGCGCGCGCTCGAGAACATCCCCTACAAGCCTGCGCTGCTCTCGGGCTCGAACCTCTTCAGCTCGCGTGGCGTGCGCTCCCGCACCGTCGTGATCGAGAGCCGCGATGGCACCCTGTCGCTGATCCCGTTCTCCGAGCGCGGTTCGGCCTACGAGCAGCAGGTCCCCGACCGGCGCGAGATGCGCGCCTTCGTCTGCCGCCAGTTCAAGAAGCAGGACGTGCTCTGGGCCTCCGAGATCCAGTCCGTCCGCGACTTCGGCTCCGAGAGCGCGACCCAGCAGGTGCAGACCGAGGTGGCCTACCGGCTCAGGAAGCTCCGCCAGGACGCCGAGACCACCTTCGAGTACCACCTCCTGAACGGCATCCAGGGGCTGGTGAAGGACCCGAAGGACCACGCCACGGTGGTGAACTACTTCACCGAGTTCGGCATCACGCCGGCGGCGGAGATCGACTTCGATCTCGACAACGCGAGCCCCGCCTCGGGCGCGCTGCGGAAGCGCTGCCAGGCGCTCATTGAGGATGTCGAGGGGAGCATGGGCGGGCTCTCGGCCGGCGCCGTGCAGGTCCGCGCCGAATGCGGCTCGGCCTTCTTCGCCGATCTCGTCGCCCACAAGGAAGTGCGCGAGACCTACCTCAACACCGCCGCCGCGGCCGACCTGCGCGGGCGCGTCGCCGACGAGGTCAGTTTCGGCGGCATCACCTTTCGCCGCTACCGGGGCGGCGTCGGCTTCACGGTGCCCACCGACAAGGCGTTCTTCTACCCGGAGGGGATTGAGGGGCTTTTCGAGATCTACTACGCCCCTGCCGAAACCTTCGAGACCGTTAACACGCTCGGCCAGCCGCTCTATGCCCGCACGATCCCCGACCGGGATCGCGACGAGTGGGTGCGGCTGGAGATCGAGTCCAACCCGCTGCCGATCTGCACTCGCCCGCAGGTCCTGCGCAGCGCCCGGCGGACCTGATGACCGCCTTCGCCGCCGTCCTCGACGCGCTCTTCGCCGACGCGCATCTCGCGCGCGACGTCGTCTACACCGCCGAGGGCGGTACGCCGGCGCTGGTCCGCGCGATCCTGCGCCGACCCGACGACGTCACCGGCTTCGGCGACGCGCGCATCTGGTCGGAGACCACCCGGCTGGATCTGCGTCTCGCCGAGGTGGTGAGCCCGCGTCCTGGCGACCGCATCGAGATCGACGACGAGGCCTTCCTCATCCAGTGCGAGCCCGTCCGCGACCGCGAGCGGCTGGTCTGGACCGTGGACCTGCGTCCGGCCTGACCACGATGAAGCTGAAGCTCGACATCACGCCCGATCTCGTCGCCGCCATGGCGGCAGAGGTGAAGGCCGGCGAGAAAGCTGTCACCGCCGCCATGCGCGAGGCTGGCACCGGGCTCAAGACCGCCTGGCGCGGCCAGATCACCGGCGTGGGGCTCGGGCGGCGGCTGGCGAACTCGATCCGGAGCCAGACATACCCGAAGGCGGGCGAGAGCCTGAACGCTGCCGCACTCGTGTGGTCCAAGGCTCCGGTTATCGTCGGCGCGCATGACACGGGGCCGCTGATCCGCTCGAAGGACGGGTTCTGGCTGGCGATCCCGCTGCCCGCTGCGGGCAAGTCCCTACGCGGCGGCAGGATCACCCCCGGTGAATGGGAGCGGCGACGCGGGCTGCGCCTCCGCTTCGTCTATCGCCGCACGGGGCCGAGCCTGCTGGTGGCCGAGGGGCGGCTCAACACAAAGGGCCAGGCGGTGGTGTCGCGCTCCAAGACCGGGCGTGGCAAGGTCACCGCGCCGATCTTTCTGCTGGTGCCGCAGGTGAAGCTGCCGAAGCGGCTGGACTTGGCGCGGGACGCGGACCGGGCGCTCGACAGCGTGCCGGGGTTAATCGTGGCGAACTGGGTGGAGGCGAAGATATAGTCGATCCCATTGCGACGGATGCTTCAGGTCAGGCCCATCAGCGCCAGCGCCATGCCCGCCAGAGCGCAGCCGGCAAGGACCGTCACCGCCCCAAGCTTGAACCGAAACACCGCCACAAGAGCGGCCAGCACCAGCGCCGCAGCCGACAGGTTCAGCGACGACCAGACAGGGACATCAAGGTCGAGCCCGAAGGATGCGATGGTCCGCACCTCGTCGAATACCACATGCAGACCGAACCAGACGGCGAGGTTCAGGATCACGCCCACCACTGCGGCCGTGATCGCCGTCAGCGCGGCTGTGAGCACCGCGTTGTCGCGCAGACGCTCGATGAAGGGCGCGCCGAGGAAGATCCACAGGAAGCAGGGAACGAAGGTAACCCACGTCGTCAACAGCCCGCCGAGCGTTGCCGCCATCAGGGGCGACAGGCCGCTCGCCTCTCGGAAGGCGCCCATGAAGCCCACGAATTGCGTCACCATGATCAGCGGGCCGGGCGTGGTCTCCGCCATGCCAAGCCCGTCCAGCATCTCGCCGGGAGCGAGCCAGCCGTAGTTCTGCACCGCCTCCTGCGCGACATATGCCAGCACCGCATAGGCGCCGCCGAAGGTCACGACGGCCATCACGCTGAAGAAGCCAGCTATCTGTGAGAAGACATTGGCAGGGCCGAGCAAGGCGAACAGCAGGGCTACCGGCACCAGCCAAAGCGCAAGGAACGCCGCCGAGATGCGAAACGCCCAACCCCGGTTGACCTGCGTGTGATCCGGCGATTCCTCGCCCAGCAGAGTGTCGGCGTCGTCGACCTGGACCTTGCCCACCTTGCCGTGTCCGCCGCCGCCATGGAATGCGGGCAGGCCCGCACGCGCACCGAAGAACCCTATCAGGCCAGCGACCAGGATGATCAGCGGAAACGGCACTGCGAAGCCGAAGATCGCCACGAAGGAGGCGGCGGCGATGGCGACCATCGCCCCGTTCTTGAGCGCACGCGAGCCGATGCGAATGACCGCCTGCACCACGATGGCCAGCACCGCGGCCTTGAGCCCGAAGAACAGCGCCTCGACCGGGCCGACATTGCCGTAGAGCGCGTAGATCCAGCTCAGCGCCATGATCGCCACGACGCCGGGCAGCACGAAGAGGACGCCCGCGATGATGCCGCCCAGCGTGCGGTGCATCAGCCAGCCGATATAGACGGCGAGCTGCATTGCCTCCGGCCCCGGCAGGAGCATGCAGTAGTTGAGCGCATGGAGGAACCGTTTCTCGCCCAGCCACCGCTGCTCCTCGACGAGGATCCGGTGCATGAGCGCGATCTGCCCGGCCGGACCGCCGAAGCTCAGGAGGCCGATGCGGGCCCAGATGCGGGTGGCTGCCGCCAGCGTGGGGTATGCGCGGTCCTGCATCAGTCTGCCTTCGGCTTGTTGGTGGGCCAATTGTGGGTCTCGTCGGTGGCGTCCCGCGCCCAGCGATAGAAGGCGTCGTAGAGCAGCATGCCGGCGTCGAGCTGTTCCAGATCGTCGGAATACATGCGCGACAGGCCAAGCGACGCGGCCAGCAGCCCCGCCGCCTCGGGCGCGAGGTCGAGCCGGGCGGTGTCCGCCCCGCGGACGATCGTTGCGAGCCGGTCGAGCGCCTGAATGGTCAGGCCGAATTCGGCCAGCATCACGTCGAAGGTGCAGAGTTCGTCGCGATGGCTCCAGAACACGCCCTCGATGTCGAAGGCCGCTGCCTCATAGCGTTCGGCGACGCCCACCACCTCGGCGGGGGCCACGAACAGGATCACGGCGCGTGGGTCGAGAAAACGACGGATTAGCCAGGGACAGGCGATGCGATCGATCTTCGGGCGTGACCGCGTCACCCAGACGGTGCGGCCCTGCGCGTCGCGGCGCGGCAGCTTCGCCGGATCGATCAGAGGCAGACCGGCCGCGCGCCAGGCCTCGAACCCGCCGTCGAGGTATTCGGCCGGACAGCCCTCGGCGCGGAGCCAGGCCGCCGCGCCCTGACTCCGGCGATGCCCGGCCTGGCATACGGCGATCGAAGGTTGACCAGCCAGCTGAGCGGCAAGCTCGGTCAGCGCGCGGTCGTCGCTTCGAATGGCGCCTGGCAGAAGCCTGGGGTCGGCGGCGAAGTCTTCGTCGGACCGCACGTCGATGAGCAGCGGGCTTCGAGGCGTGCCGATGATGCGGGAGAGCTTGTCGAACGAAATGGCATTGGGCGCAGGCATGTGCGTTCCTCCGTCGCCGGGGTTGAACAGGAACGCGATCTTCGGCTGGCGCCTCGTGGGGAGCTCGCAATCCCCATCGCTTCAGTTATCGGCAACGCGCTGAAACTGTCAAGAATCGCAAAGGTCAAGCTACCCGCGCGCGGGCGCTTCGGAAACCAAATAGGTCCCCATGCCCACCTCTCGCGAAACCATCCTCGCCGCGCTGCACGCGCGGCTCTCGACGCTGCACGCGACCGCCCTGCGCGGCGGCGTGCTTCCCGAGCGCGTCCCTGCCGAGGGACTGCTGATCCTTCGTGACGGCGAGCCGGGGGAGCCCGATGTGACGCTGTCGCCGCTGGCTTACCACTACCAGCACCGCGCCGAGCTCGAGGCTGTGGTCCAAGGCGCGGCGCGTGACGCCGCCTTCGATACGCTGACCGCCAGCATCGGCGCAGTACTCGCCGCAGACCGGACGCTGGGCGGGCTCTGCGACTGGGTCGAGGCGGAAGCGCCGCGAGCGGTCGATCTGCCGGTCGAGGGTGCGCGGAGCCTGAAGGCGGCCGTGATCCCGGTCGTCCTGCACTACACCACGGCCGATCCGCTGGCCTGACCCCGACAACCCGAGGAGAACACCATGGCACGAGCCCAGGGGGCGCGGGCGCTGATGGCGCTTGCGTTCGAGACGATCTACGGAACGCCGCCCGTGAGCGGCTTCACCCGCATGCCCTTCGCCAGCACCTCGCTCGGTGCCGAGCAACCGCTGCTGAACTCGGAACTGCTCGGCTACGGCCGCGATCCGCTGGCGCCGATCAAAGACGCGGTGACGGCCGATGGCGATATCGTCGTGCCGCTTGATGCCGAGGCCTTCGGGTTCTGGCTGAAGGCAGCCTTCGGCGCACCGACGACCACGGGCGTCGAGGCCCCGTACAGCCACGAGTTCCAGTCGGGGTCCTGGACGCTGCCAAGCATGTCGATCGAGACCGGCATGCCGGAGGTGCCGCGCTACGCGATGTACTCGGGCTGCGTGCTCGACCAGATCACCTGGCAGATGCAGCGCTCGGGCCTGCTGACGGCGACGGCGCGGCTGGTGGCGCAGGGCGAGACCGTGGGCACGACGACCAGCGCCGGGACGCCTGCGGCGCTGGAACTGAAGCGCTTCGGCCATTTCAACGGCTCGATCACCCGGAACGGCACCGCCCTTGGCAATGTGGTCTCGGCCGAGATCACCTACGCCAACAACCTCGACCGGATCGAGACGATCCGGAGCGACGGCCGCATCGACGGCGCGGACCCGTCCATCGCGGCGCTGACCGGCCGGATCGAGGTGCGCTTCGCCGACCAGACGCTGGTGACACAGGCGATCAACGGCGAGGCCTGCGAGATGGAGTTCGCCTACGTCCTGCCGTCCGTCGAGAGCTTCACCTTCGCCGTGCACGCCGTCTACCTGCCGCGCCCGTGGATCGAGATTTCCGGGCCGCAGGGCGTGCAGGCGACCTTCGACTGGCAGGCCGCGCGCGACAGCGTCGTCGGCCGGATGTGCACCGCCACCCTCGTGAACGGCGTGGAGAGTTACTGATGCTGACGCTCGACCTGACCAACGCGCCGCGCTGGCATGACCTCGCCCCCGGCGTCCGGGTGCAACTGCGCCCGCTGACGACCGCCCTGATGGTCGCGACGCGCAGCGATCCGGTTGTTGAGGCGGTACCGGAGGACGCCTCCGATGAGGAGCGCGCCGTCGCGTTCGCCAAGGCGCTCGCGCGGCGGGCGGTGCTCGCCTGGGACGGCATCGGCGACGCCGCCGGCAACCCCATCGATCCGAGCCCGGAGGCCATCGACGCGCTGCTCGACGTCTGGCCGATCTTCGAGGCGTTCCAGCTGACCTACGTCTCGAAGGGCCTGCTGCTGGAGCAGGAAAAAAACGCCTCCGCGCCCTCGCCGAATGGTCCTTCGGCGGGGGCGACCGATACTGCGAAGCCTGCGCGCAAGCCTGCCCGGACTGCCCGGCGCGGCTGAACCGGCCCCTGACCCACGAGGGTTGGCAGGTCTGGGACCTGGTCGGCCGCCTCGGAGGCCAGCTCCGCGTGCTGCCGGGAGCGGTGATCGGCTGGGACATGTCCGCGGCGCTGGCGCTCGGTGACGCGCTTGGCGTGCCGCCGCTCGCCATGGCCGAACTGCTGCCCGTCATCGAGGCGGTAATGGTCACCAAACTCAACGAGGAAATGGCGGCGAATGCCACACGCGATGTTAGGTCTTGATATTCTCGATCAGCGTGACGCCGGGCAGTCCCTCGAAATGTGCGTCGCAGGTCAGGAGCGTCGCGCCCTGTGCGCGGGCGGTTGCAAAGATGATCGCGTCGGCGGTCGCGAGCTTGTGCTCCCGGCACGACTCCGCCGCCGCCAGCGCGATCTCGGTGTCGAGCGGCACCACATGGCAGACCTGCGTGAAGGCGATGACCTGATCGGCTTTGTCCTCGCCGACCTCGCGCGTCAGCCATTTCGCCAGCTCGAGCTGGACCATGGTCGGGACGAGCCACTCGGCCTGTTCGGGCAGATGTTCAGACAGCTTCTCGCCGGTCGGCGAGCCGATGAGCCACTCGATCCACGCCGACGTGTCGACGAGGATCATCAGAACCGATCCGTCCGGTCGCGATAATCGGCGGAGGACGCGCCGCGCGCGAGGCCTTTCAGCGCCTCCCGCTTGGGCACCGGCACCAGCAGGACGCCGGTACCCTTCGGGATGAAGGCGAAGGTCAGCCCGGCCTCCCAGTGCTGCGCCGCCCGGATCGCCTTGGGGATCGAGATCTGGAACTTCGAGGACAGGGTCGCGGTCTCGGCCATGGTCATACCTTCACTTGATCGATGGCATAAACGTAAGACGCCGATACGGCGAAAGCAAGGAGTCTGACCGGTGGCCGAGAAACGCGTCAGCGTCCGCCTCGCCGCGGTCGGTGGACGGCAGGTGCGTGCCGAGCTGGAAGGTGTCGGCGAGGCCGGATCGCGCGGCTTCGGAAGGCTGAGCCGCGAGATGGAAGCGGCGAACACCCGGCTGGCGGCTTTCTCGCGCCGGGTCCGGGTTGCGGCGGCCGCCGCCGTTGCAGCCGCTGCCGCCGCAGGCGTGGCGATGATCCGGTCCGGGCTGCAGACCGTCGATGCGCAGGCCAAGCTCGCGCAGTCGCTCGGCACCACCGTCGCCTCGATCCAGACGCTGGAGCGCGCGGGCGAGCTGGCGGGCGTCTCGATGTCCGGGATAGAGCAGGCCACCAAGGACCTCACGCGCCGTCTCAGCCAGGCCGCCGCCGGGAGCGGCCCGGCCGCCGACGCGCTCGACCGGCTGGGGCTTTCGGCCAACGAACTGATCGCGCTGCCGATGGACCAGCGGGTCGGCGCGATCAACGCCGCCATCGAGAGCTTCGTGCCCGCCGCCGAACGCGCCGCCGTCGCGGGCCAGTTGTTTGGCGAGGAAGGCTCCATCGCCATGAGCCGGATCGACACCGAGACGCTGCGCCAGGCAACGGAGGACGTACTTGCTTTTGGTGTCGTGGTCTCCGAGCAGGACGCCGACCAGATCGAGCGCACGAACGACGCCATCTCCCGGCTCGGGCTGATTTGGCGCGGGCTGTCGAACCAGCTGGCTGTCGCCGCAGCGCCTGCGCTGGAAGCGGTGGCGAACGCGATGGCTGCAGTGGCCAGCCGCACCGGCCCGCTGGGCATAGCGATCCGCGGTCTCTTCGACAATATCGGCCGCCTGACCACCTATGCCGCCACCTTCGCAGCCTTCCTCGCGGGACGCTGGGTGGCTGGCATGGCCGCCGCTGCCCTGTCGGTGCGGGGTCTCGCAACGGCTCTCGTTGTCCTGCGCGGGGCGCTGATCCGCACCGGTATCGGGGCGCTGATCGTCGGTGCGGGGGAGCTCC
>JAHDXW010000044.1 GCA_023383015.1 Paracoccaceae bacterium | reverse complement strand
GGCACGTTGTCGGGCACCTTGCGCATGCCGTCCATGTCGTCGGAGAAGCAGATCAGCCGGGTCGGGATGTCGCTGATCACCTCGAAGGCGCGGCGGATCATCGTTGTCCGCGCGACCTCGCCGAAGGTGCCGATGTGCGGCAGCCCCGACGGGCCGTAGCCGGTCTCGAACAGCACATGGCCCTTGGCGGGAGGGGCGCGATCGAAGCGTGCGAGAAGGCGGCGCGCCTCCTCGAACGGCCAGGCACGGGAGCGCATCGCGGCGTCGCGCAGCTTCGGCATCGGGGTTCCCCACTGGTCGCTGCGGCGGCCGGCCGCGGCCGGCCCTCCCTATTGCCGGGGTCGGGGCGGGTCAATATTGTCGGGCGTGCCGATGCCGCGCCCGTTCCGCCGAGGAGTCACCATGACCGCCGCCACCCCGTCGCTGTCGGCGCAGGATGCGCTGGTGGCGATCATGATCGCCGCCTCGTTCTCCGACGAGACGCTGCGCACGGCCGAACTCGTGACGATCCAGCAGATCGTGAACCATCTGCCGGTGTTCGCGGGCTACGACGCCGACCGCACCCGCGAGGTCGCGCAGATCGTCTTCGACCTGATGGAGGAGGAGGAGGGACTGGACGCGCTCTTCGGCCTCGTCCGCGACGCCCTGCCCGAGCGGCTGAACGAGACCGCCTACGCCATGGCCTGCGACGTGGCCGCCGCCGACGGCACGCTGCGCGAGGTCGAGCTGCGCTTCCTGCAGGAGATGCGCCACGAACTCGGGATAGACCGGCTGCACGCCGCGGCCATCGAGTGGGGCGCGCGGGCACGGCACATGCGGCTGGACGGCTAGCGCCGTCCCGCCCGCGTGGCCGCCCGCACGGCGCCCCCCTGCGCGGCACTCCGGACGGTGCGGCCGCGCCGCGCCATCTCCCGGGCGCACGCCAGGGCGAGCGCGCGTTAACCCTGCGTTGCTACCCCCTCGCCTGCCGGGTCAGGGCCCGGCCCCCCATCGCGACCCCAGGCACGCGCCGGCGGCGGTGCGGACCGGCCCCGCGCCGGTCCGCCGTTCCCGGGCTGCCGCCGGCGGGCAGCAGGGGGCAGGCGGTTCTCGACGAGGGGTCAGAGATGAACAAGGCAGTGACCGACGGGCTGGTGCTGATGCCGCCGCCCTTTTCGGGGGGCCTCGGGGTGTGGTCCTCGGGCGACGGCACGCCCGGCTCGCCCAGCTACGACGGTGCGTCGAACGCGGCCTTCGTGCCTGCCGACCAGGATTTCGGCGGCTGCCTGGAACTGCTGAAGACCCAGTCGACCCAGAAGCTGCGCTGGACTGGCCAGACGCCGATCCTGCCCGGCTGCTACCTTCAGGTCCGGGCGCGGGTCAAGGCGATGTCGGGCAACCTGCCCGCGGTGCGCATCGCCGCCTGGGCGGGCGATGCCGGCGGCAGCGCGGTGAGCGGCATTCCGCTGACCGGCCCGTCGGTGACACTCGCCAGCTACGGCGCGGTCGTCACCGTCTCGGCCATCGTCGGCACCGGCAGCCGCCAGGGCGTGGACATGCCCTGGGGCACCGGGCCGGCCTACGGCCACTTCGGGCTCGACCTCACCGGACCCACCGGCGGCGTGGTGCGGATCGACGACATCGAGATCGAGGATGTCACCGCGTTCTTCCACCGCAAGATGATGGACTGGGAGGACGTGCGCGACTGGGGCGCCAGGGGCGACGGGGTCGCCGACGACCGCGCCGCGTTCATGGCCGCCAATGCTGCGGCTGCCGCGGTAGGGCGGACCGTGCTCGTCTCGGCCGGCACCTACCACCTCGGCGACAACGTCACCTTCGACGTGCCGGTGCGCTTCGAGGGCACGGTGACGATGGCCGCCGACCGCAGGCTGCAGCTGACCCGCAACTTCGACCTGCCCAGCTATGCGCGGGCCTTCGGCGACGAGCTTGCGGGCTTCCGCAAGGCGCTGCAGGCACTGTTCAACTTCACCGACCATGTGACGCTCGACCTGCGCGGGCGGCGGATCGAGCTTGATGCGCCCATCGACGTCCGCGCTGCCGTCGGCAGCCCCTCGGGCTTCCAGATCCGGCGTACCCTCGCCAACGGCCAGTTCAACGTCCAGGCCGGCGCGGGCTGGGACACCGAGACCTGGACGCGGCAGGCCAACTACGCGGCGGCCAATCCCACCCGGCTGACCGGGGTCAGCAACGTCGCTGCCATCCCCGTGGGCGCGATCGTGCAGGGCAACGGCGTCGGCCGCGAGGTCTACGTCACCGAAAAGAACGAGGGCGCGGGCACGCTGACCCTGTCCCAGCCGCTCTACGGCGCGGCCGGCACGCAGGTCTACACCTTCAGGCGGTTCAAGTACGTGCTCGACTTCTCGGGCTTCAGCGTCCTCGACCGCTTCGAGATCGTCAACGTCGAGTTCAACTGCGCCGGCGAGGCCTCGGGCGTGATGCTGGCGCCGCAGGGCGAGAATGCCCGCTTTGCCGACTGCGTTTTCAACAAGCCGAAGGACCGCGCCGTCACCTCCATCGGGCTGGCCTGTCAGAACCTCATGGTCGACCGCTGCCAGTTCCTGTCGAACGAGATGGCGATGCGGGCGCAGGACCGCACCTCGATCGCGCTGAACGTCAACGCCAACGACGCCAAGATCCGCGACAACCGGGTACAGATGTTTGCCCATTTCGCGGTCTGCAACGGCTCGGGCCACATGTTCCTCGGCAACCACTTCTTTGCTGGCGATACCGAGACGAACGGGGTGCGCCAGGCGGGGCTGGTTCTGGGCCAGACCAACGTCAAGACCACGATCAACGGCAACTACATCGACAACTGCTTCATCGAGTGGACCAACGAGTTCTCGGCCGAGCCGGATTTCGCCGAGCCGCAGTTCTCGTTCGGCGGGCTGACGATCACCGGCAACATCTTCACCGTGCGCAACGTGGCGCCGTGGTTCCGCTGGATCGTCATCAAGCCGCACGGCAGCGGCCACTACATCCAGGGGCTGAACATCTCCGGCAACGTCTTCCGCACCGTGAACGCCACCATCGACCGGGTCGACCACGTCGACACCTCGTTCGCGACGCTGGACTTCGGGCGCACCCGCAACCTTGTGGTCGAGGGCAACGCCTTCAACGGCATCAGCCAGATCATCCAGAACCCGGTGACCATCCGCCACAACCAGAACACTGCCGCTGCGACCTGGACGGTCAACACCGCCGGCTTCCTGCCCTTCGGCGCCTGGGCGCGGCGGGTGCAGGCGCTGGTCTTCGACGGACCGGTGCGCGACGCGGGCAGCACGGTGCTCAGCACGCGCCCCTACACCCAGGCCGAGGCCGGCGCCGGCAGGGACCGCATCGAGATCGTCTGGCCGGCCGACGCGCGCGGTACGGTCGACGCGACGATCCGCGCCGACAACCCGCTCTGAGCGGCCGCGCTCAGCCGGTCGCGAGGTCGGCGGCAGCCAGCCGCCAGGCGCGCCCGAAGCCGCCGTTCAGATGGCCGGCCTCGGGCGCAAGCCTGACGAGGTGGAAGTCGGCGAAGTCGATGTAGAGCCGCGCCTTGGGCTGAAGCGCGAGGTAGTGGTCGCGCAGGGCGGTCTCGCGGTCGAGGAAGGACGCCCGGACGGCCAGCGTCAGCCGCGGGTGGGTCAGGGGATCTCCGCGCCCGCCGGGCTCTCCGAGCAGAAGCGAGGCACGGGGATCGGCGCGCAGGGCGCGGGTGTGCAGCGCAAGCTCCGACACAAGTGCGAGGGGGACGCCGTCGGGCCCGGGCACGACGGAGATGCGGGTGACGAAGGGTGCGCCGGTGTCGGGCTCGATCACGCCCAACGCGCCGTGCCGCGCCCCGCCGATCAGCCGCCGGGCCAGGCTGCGCGCCTCGTCGTCGACGGTGCGGACGGGCGGTGTTTCGCTCATGCCGTCGTTATCGGGCAGCCACGGCGGAAGGCAAGCCCGCTGGCGGCGCGGCCGACGGCGGGCGAAGTGCCGCAGGCCGCCCGGCGCATCCGTGCGGCAGCCTCATCACCCGTCCGTGAACAGGCAAGCGGCTGATCTGACTTGCGAAAAATTGTGGCAAGATCGTGTCATTGACATGATTTGCTCGATTCCTGTGAAAAACATTACAATAAAATCGTTGCGCAGAAAAGACTTAGCAGGTCTTTGACTTTCTGTTACGCTCTCCCGGGGTTGGAGTGGGGCGAGTCGGTCGCCCCGTGACCGGCAGGTGTCGCCCGCGCTGCGCCTGCCTCGAGAGGAGGGACGAGATGACGGTTCAGGCAGCGGCGGCCTCCGAGGCCGTCTATCCGGCATCGGCCGAGTTCGTGGCGCGCGCCCATGTGGATGCCGCGCGCTACGAGGAGATGTATGCCGAATCGCTGGCCGACCCGGATGCATTCTGGGGCCGCGAGGGCCGGAGGATCGACTGGATCACACCCTACGGCCGTGTGAAGAACACCGACTTCACCCTCGGGCGGGTGTCGATCCGCTGGTACGAGGACGGCACGCTGAACGTCGCGGCCAACTGCGTCGACCGCCACGTCACCCGGCGCGGCAACCAGACCGCAATCATCTGGGAGCCCGATGATCCGCGCACCCCGGCCCGCCACATCACCTATGCCGACCTGCTCGAGAACGTCTGCCGGGTCGCCAACGTCCTCAAGGACCAGGGGGTGAAGAAGGGCGACCGTGTCGTCATCTACTTGCCGATGATCCCCGAGGCGGCCTATGCGATGCTGGCCTGCGCGCGGATCGGGGCGGTGCATTCGGTGGTGTTCGCGGGGTTCTCTCCCGACGCGCTGGCCAACCGCATCAACGACAGCGACGCCCGCGTCGTCATCACCGCTGACTTCGCCCCCCGCGGCGGCCGCAAGACGCCGCTCAAGGCCAACACCGACCAGGCGCTGCTGGGCTGCAGCGACAACGTCCGCTGCCTTGTCGTCAGGCATACCGGCGACCAGACCAGCTGGGTCGACGGGCGCGACATCGACCTGACGGCCGCGATGGCGGCGGCCGCACCCTACTGCCCCTATGCCGAGGTCGGGGCGGAGGACCCTCTGTTCATCCTCTACACCTCCGGCTCGACGGGCAAGCCGAAGGGCGTGGTCCACACCTCGGGCGGCTACCTCGTCTTCGCCGCAATGACGCACCAGATCACCTTCGACTACCACGACGGCGACATCTTCTGGTGCACTGCGGACGTCGGCTGGGTCACCGGGCACAGCTACATCCTCTACGGTCCGCTCGCCAACGGCGCCACCACGGTGATGTTCGAGGGCGTGCCGACCTATCCCGACGCCGGCCGCTTCTGGGAAGTGATCGCCAGGCACCGGGTCAACCAGTTCTACACCGCTCCGACGGCGATCCGGTCGCTCATGGGCCTCGGCCCGCAGTGGGTGGAGAAGCACGACCTGTCGTCGCTGCGACTGCTCGGCACGGTCGGCGAGCCGATCAACCCCGAGGCGTGGAACTGGTACAACACCCATGTCGGCAAGGGCGTGCGGCCGATCGTCGACACCTGGTGGCAGACCGAGACCGGCGGCCACATGATCACCCCGATCCCCGGCGCAATCCCGACCAAGCCCGGCTCGGCCACGCGGCCGTTCTTCGGCGTGTCTCCGGTGGTTCTGGCCGCCGATTCCGGCGCCCTGCAGCAGGCCGACCCGGCCGAGGGCGTGCTCTGCATCGCCGACAGCTGGCCGGGGCAGATGCGCACGGTCTGGGGCGACCACAAGCGCTTCGAGGAGACCTACTTCCAGCAGTACAAGGGCTACTACTTCACCGGCGACGGCTGCCGGCGCGACCGGGACGGCTATTACTGGATCACCGGGCGGGTGGACGACGTGCTGAACGTCTCGGGCCACCGCATGGGCACTGCCGAGGTCGAGAGCGCGCTCGTCGCCCACGCCAAGGTCGCCGAGGCCGCCGTGGTCGGCTATCCCCACGAGATCAAGGGCCAGGGCATCTACGCCTATGTGACGCTGATGCACGGGGTCGAGCCGACCGAGGCGCTGCGCCGCGAGCTCGAGGCCTGGGTGCGCCAGGAGATCGGGCCGATCGCCAGGCCGGACCTGATCCAGTGGGCCCCCGGCCTGCCCAAGACGCGGTCGGGCAAGATCATGCGGCGCATCCTGCGCAAGATCGCCGAGAACGACTTCGGCGCGCTCGGCGACATCTCGACACTGGCCGATCCGACCGTCGTCGACGACCTCATCGCCAACCGCATGAACCGGGGCTGAGCGGGCACGATGGGCACGCAGCCGCGCCCCCCCGTCTACATCCTTCTCGGGCCGCCCGGGGCGGGAAAGGGCACGCAGGCGCGGCTGCTGGAGGAACGCTTCGGCCTTCTCCAGCTGTCCACGGGCGACCTGCTTCGTGCCGCGGTGGCGGCAGGAACGGCCGCGGGACGCGCCGCCGGGGCGGTGATGGAGGCCGGCGGGCTGGTCTCCGACGCCATCGTCATCGCGGTGCTGAAGGACCGCATGGCCGCCCCCGACACCGCCGTCGGGGTCATCCTCGACGGCTTTCCCCGCACCGCCGGGCAGGCCGGCGCGCTCGACCGGCTGCTCGCCGACGAGGGGCGGACGGTGGCGGCGGCAATCGCGCTTGAGGTCGACGACGCGGCGATGGTGGAACGGATCGCCGGCCGCTTCACCTGCGCGGGCTGCGGCGAGGGCTATCACGACAGCATGAAGGCCCCGGCGGTGCCCGGGGTCTGCGACCGATGCGGCGGCACGGCGTTCCGGCGCCGTGCCGACGACAGGGCCGAGACGGTGGCGGCGCGGCTGGCCGCCTATCACGCGGAGACGGCACCGCTGATCGCCCACTACGAGCGCCAGGGCATGCTTGCGCGCGTCGACGCGATGGGATCCATCGCCGAGATCGCCGCGGCGCTGGCGCGGATCGTGGCGGAACCTCGGGCCCGAGGGGAAGACCCCCCCGTCGCCGCCTCCGCGGAAGGTTCCGCGGGGCAGGGGCAGGGGGGGACGGAAGGCAATCCCAGGGAGAAGGCTAATGGCTGACAAGGACTCGTCGAATGCCTACTGGGCGGCAAACGTGCGCATCATCGTCATTTCGCTGGCGATCTGGTTCGTCTGCTCGTTCGGTCTCGGCATCATCCTGCGCCCGGCGCTGTCGGGCATCTCGGTGGGGGGCGCGGATCTCGGCTTCTGGTTCGCCCAGAACGGCTCGATCTACGTGTTCCTGATCCTGATCTTCGCCTACGCGGCGATCATGAACAGGCTCGACCGCCAGCACGGCGTCGAGGAATAGGGGAGCGAGGGACAGATGGATCAGTTCACCCTCAACCTGCTGGTGGTGGGCGCGACCTTCGCGCTCTACATCGGCATCGCGATCTGGTCGCGTGCGGGTTCCACATCGGAATTCTACGCCGCCGGCCGCGGCGTGCCGCCGGTGATGAACGGCATGGCCACCGCCGCCGACTGGATGTCGGCGGCCTCGTTCATCTCCATGGCCGGGATCATCGCGCTCGCCCCGGCGGGCGGCTACACCCAGTCGGCCTTCCTGATGGGCTGGACCGGCGGCTACGTGCTGCTCGCGCTCCTGCTCGCGCCCTACCTGCGCAAGTTCGGCAAGTTCACCGTGCCGGAGTTCATCGGCGACCGCTTCTACTCGGGCGCGGCGCGGCTGGTCGCGGTCATCTGCCTGATCGTGATCTCGGTCACCTACGTGATCGGGCAGATGCGCGGCGTCGGCGTCACCTTCTCGCGCTTCCTCGAGGTCTCCACCGACACCGGCCTCTACATCGGCGCGGCGATCGTGTTCGCCTACGCCGTGTTCGGCGGCATGAAGGGCATCACCTACACGCAGGTGGCACAGTATGTCGTGCTGATCATCGCCTACACCATCCCGGCGATCTTCATCTCGCTGAACCTGACCGGCAACTTCCTGCCCCAGCTCGGGCTGATCGGCTCCTACGCGCCCTCGGGCGGCGAGGTGTCGATGCTGGCCAAGCTCGACCAGGTGGTGACCGAGCTCGGCTTCACCGCCTACACCGCCGACACCACCAACATGTTCAACATGGTGCTGTTCACCATGTCGCTCATGATCGGCACCGCCGGCCTGCCGCACGTCATCATCCGCTTCTTCACCGTGCCGAAGGTCGCCGACGCGCGGTCCTCGGCCGGCTGGGCGCTGGTCTTCATCGCGCTGCTCTACACCGTCGCCCCGGCCGTCGGCGCCATGGCGCGGCTGAACCTGACCACCACCTTCTGGCCGGCGGCCACGGCGGGCAACGCGCTCGACGGTGCGGCCCTGTCGCTCGAGGACATCAACGGCAAGCCCGAACTTTCCTGGATCAACACCTGGAAGGACACCGGCCTGCTGGCCTTCGAGGACAAGAACGGCGACGGCCGCATCCAGTACTTCAACGACGCCCGTCTGGCCCCGGCCGCCAAGAAGGTCGCCGACGCCACCAAGGCGCTGGTCGACGCCCGCACCGCCGCCGGCCTTGCCGAGGCGTCCGACCTGACCGCGCCCGAGGCGGTGCAGGTGAACGGCACCGAGGACGCCAACCTCAAGGCGCTGCAGGACGCCCTCGTGGCAGCGACCGCCGAGCGCGGCGCCATCACCTACGGCGGCAAGACGATCGCCGAACTCGGCTGGACGGCGAACGAGCTGACCAAGGTCGACAACGACATCATGGTGCTCGCCAACCCCGAGATCGCGGCGCTCCCGGGCTGGGTGGTCGCGCTGGTGGCCGCTGGCGGCCTTGCCGCGGCGCTGTCGACGGCCGCGGGCCTGCTGCTCGCCATCTCCTCGGCGATCAGCCACGACCTGATCAAGGGCTCGATCAACCCGAAGATCTCCGAGCGCGGGGAACTGCTGGCGGCGCGAATCTCGATGGCCTTCGCCATCGCGCTCGCGACCTGGCTGGGCCTCAATCCGCCGGGCTTCGCCGCCCAGGTTGTGGCGCTGGCCTTCGGGCTTGCCGCCGCGACCATCTTCCCGGCGCTGATGATGGGCATCTTCTCCAAGCGCGTCACCAAGGAAGGCGCGATCGTGGGGATGCTCGTCGGGCTGGTGTTCACCGCCGTCTACATCTTCCTCTACCTCGGCTGGTTCTTCATCCCCGGCACCGCCGTCTACGCCAACACCCCGGCGAACCACTTCTTCGGCATCTCGCCGCTGTCGATCGGGACCGTGGGCGCGGTGCTGAACTTCCTCGCCGCCTATCTCGTCTCGGCCGTGACGCGCGAACCGCCGCAGCACGTCCAGGACCTGGTGGAATCGATCCGCATCCCGCGCGGCGCGGGTGCTGCGACCCACCACTGACATCTGCCGGCGCGTCCCCCGGGGGCCGGATCCCCGGGGGGCGCGCCACCCCCCTCCGCCAAGGGACCGGTCGCCATGGACGCTGCGCTTCAGACGATCATCGGCTTCCTGCAGACGGTGCACCCCTACGACGGCCTGCCGCAGGACGAGCTGACGCGCGTCGCCCGCTCCTTCAGCCGCAGGGAATATCCTGCCGGATCAGAGATCTACTCCGCGGGCGAGCCGCTGCGCGGGCTCTACCTCGTCAAGCGCGGCGCGGTCGAGGTGTTCGACCGCAACGGCGCGCTGGTCTCGCAGCTCGGTCCGCGCAACTCCTTCGGCGAGCGCGGCCTGATGCGCGACGGGCTGGCGCTGACGACCGCACGGTCAAGCGAGGATTCCGTGCTGCTGATGCTGCCGGTGGGCGACCTGCGCCGGCTGATCGCCGAGTATCCCTCCTTCGAGCGCTTCTTCCACCGCGGCCGCAGCGCCGACAGCCGGCCGAGCGACCTTGCCGCCCTGCGGGTGGCCGACCTGATGGTGCGTCGGCCGGTCACCTGCAGGCCCGGGACACCGATCGCCGAGGCCGCGCGGATCATGAGGGATCTGCAGGTCTCCTCGCTGGGTGTGGTCGAGGGCGACGACCGGCTGGTCGGCATCCTGACGACGCGCGACCTTGCCCACCGCGTCGTGGCCGAGGGGGTCGACACCGCCCAGCCGGTGCGCATTGTGATGACCCCCGACCCCGAGGCCCTGACCCCCGCCTCGCTGGGGTCGGACGTGCTGCACCTGATGCTCGAGCGGCGGATCGGCCATCTGCCGGTGGTCGATGCCGGCCGGCTCGTCGGCATGATCACCCAGACCGACCTGACCCGATTCCAGGCGGTGTCGGCCGCGGGGCTGGTGCGCGACGCGGCCACCGCCGAAGATGCGGCCCAGCTGGCGGCGGTGACGGCGCGCATCCCCCGGCTGCTGGTCCAGCTCGTGCAGGCCAACCAGGCGCACGAGGTCGTCACCCGTCTTGTCACCGACGTTGCCGATGCGGTCACCCGCCGGCTGCTGCGGCTGGCCGAGACGACGCTCGGCCCGCCGCCGGTGCCCTATGTCTGGCTTGCCTGCGGCAGCCAGGGCCGGCAGGAGCAGACCGGCATCTCCGACCAGGACAACTGCCTGTTCATCGACGATGCCGCCACCGCCGATGACATGGCCTGGTTCGCGTCGCTGGCGCGGCTGGTCTCGGACGGTTTGAACGCGGCGGGCTACTTCTACTGCCCCGGCGAGATGATGGCCACCAACCCGCGGTGGTGCCAGCCATTGCGGGTGTGGCGCGACTACTTCCGCGGCTGGATCGACCGGCCCGACCCGATGGCGCAGATGCTGGCCAGCGTCATGTTCGACCTCCGCCCGATCGGCGGGCAGGCGGGGCTGTTCCGCGACCTGCAGGCCGAGACGCTGGCCATGGCCTCGCAGAACACGATCTTCGTCGCCCACATGATCGCGAACTCGCTGAAGCACGCCCCGCCGCTCGGCCTGCTGCGGGGCATCGCGACCATCCGCTCGGGCGAGCGGCGCAACACCATCGACATGAAGCTTTCGGGGGTGGTGCCCGTGGTCGACCTCGCACGCGTCTATTCGCTGACGGGCCGGATCGAGGCGGTCAACACCCGCCAGCGGCTCGAGGCCGCAGGGGCGGCAGGGGTGATCTCGGCCTCCGGCATGCGTGACCTCGTCGAGGCCTACGACCTGATCGCGACGATGCGGCTTGAGCACCAGGCGGCGCGCGTGCGCGCCGGGGCGCGCCCCGACAACTTCCTGCCGCCGGCCGAGCTGTCTGATTTCGAGCGCAGCCACCTTCGCGACGCCTTTGTCGTCGTGCGCACGATGCAGTCGGCGCTCGGCCACGGCCGCAGCGCGCTGTCCTGAGGGGCCAGGGGTGACGATCGAGTTCCTCGCCGTCCTCGTCGCCGCCTTCTCCGGCGCCGGGATCGGGATGATCCTGCGCTGGCTGTCGCGAAGGCGGCTGCCGCGCTGGATCGTGCCGGCGCTCGCCGCATCGGCCATGCTTGGCACAGCGATCTTCAATGAATACAACTGGTTCCCCCGGCTTCGGGCAGGCGTCCCGGCGGGTGTCGTGATTGCCGAGGCACCGGCGTCGCGCGCCCCCTGGCGGCCCTGGAGCTACGTCTGGCCGCTGGTCGAGGAGGCCTGGCTGGTCGACCAGCGCCAGAGCCGCCGCCATCCCGAGGTCGGGCATCTCGTCATCACGGAGGTCTGGCGCTTCGCCCGCTGGCAGGGCAGCCGCCAGATGCTTGTGGCCTTCGACTGCCAGGCCGCGCGGCGGGTGGAGGTGCGCGAGGGCGTGCGGTTCACCGACGACGGCACACTCGAGGGGGGCGAATGGGTGTCGGTTCCGGCGGACGATCCGGTCTTGCGCGCGGCCTGCGACGGAGGGTGAGCGATGGCTGAAGAAGCTGGCAGGAAGAAGGTTCTCGTCGTCGAGGACGAGGACAACATCGCCATCGCCCTCGACTATCTGATGACCCGCGAGGGCTATCAGATGGAGCGTGTCGCCTCGGGCGGCGAGGCGATGGGGCGGATCCGGGCGATGCGGCCCGACCTCGTCCTGCTGGATGTGATGCTGCCCGAGGTCTCGGGCTACGAGATCTGCCAGGCCGTGCGGCTGGATCCCGCGCTGGCCGACGTCAAGATCCTCATGATGACGGCGCGCGGCAGCGCCATGGAACGGCGCAAGGGACTTGCCATGGGCGCCGACGGCTTCGTCTCGAAACCCTTCGAGCTGAAGGAGCTGCGCGAGGAGGTGCGGCGCATCCTCGCGGTCGGGGCGTGACCGCGATGCTGGCGCGGCTCAGCCTGAGGCTGCGCATCTTCCTGTTCTTCGCCGCCCTCGCCACCGGCAGCATCGCGGCGCTGGTGCTGGGCCTCTGGGTCGGCACGGGGCGACTGGCGAACCCCTCGGCCGCCACCCTCACCGCCTTCGTGCAGGCCGGGCTGGTGGCCGGCTTCGCAATCCTGGGGCTCATCGCCTGGGTGTGGCTGCTGTTCGACCAGAACGTCGCCCGGGCGATCGAGACGGTCTCCGCGGCAATCCGTGCCCGGGCCCATGCCGATGTGACCGGCGAGATCGATGCCACGCCGGCGCGCTACCTGGGCGATCTCGCGCCCGCGGCGGCGGCGGCGCTGCGGTCGCTTGCCGAGACGCGCAACGCGCTGGCCGAGGCGGTGGCGCGCGAGACGACACGGCTGGCCTCCGAGAAGGCCCGGCTCGAGGCGCTCCTGTCGGACGTGCCGGTGGGCGTGCTGCTCTGCACCGCCGACCACCAGCTGGTCTTCTACAACGGCCAAGCGGTCGACCTGCTCGGCGCCGCCGGCGCCCCCGGCCTGGCACGCAACCTCTTCGACTACCTCCGCGAGGGGCCGGTGCGGCACGCGTTCCAGCGCCTGATGGAAACCGACGACCCCGACGCGGCCTCCGACCTGCTCTGCGCGACGGTCGCGGGCGCCCGGGTCCTGGCGGGGCGGATGCGGCTTCTGGCCGGACGCGGCAGCGGCGGGCTGCCGGGCTATGTGCTGACGCTGCGCGACGTCACCGCCGACCTCGCCGCCCATGCGCGGCGTGAGCAGCTCATGGCCGAGGTGTTCGACCGCGTCCGCCGCCCGGCCGCGAACCTGCAGGCGCTGACCGCGGCGCTGGAGGGCGGCGGCCCGGCGCCGGAGGCGGAGGCGCTGAACCGCGCCATGCTCCAGGAGGTGACGGCGCTGACCCGCGCCATCGTCGAGCTTGCCGGGCGTTACGACGAGGGCCGCACCGAGTGGTGGCCGCTCGCGCAGACGCGCGGATCGGACCTGCTCGATTCACTGCGCGCACGGGTCGAGGCCGCCGGGCTGCAGGCCGAGACCGCCGCAGCCCCTCTCCTGCTGCGCTGCAACGGCTTCGAGATTGTGGCCCTGGCTGCCATGCTTGCCGAGCGCGTGGCGTCCGAGGGGCTGGCACGGCACTTCGACATCACCCTCGCCGAGGACGGCACCGGCGCGATGCTGACGCTGGAGTGGGACGGCGCCCCGCTGGCGGTGGGGCGGCTGGACGGCTGGCTGGCCGAGCCGCTGGAGGTCGGGGTGGCCGACGTCAGCGGCCGCACGGTGCTCTACAACCATGCCACCGAATGCTGGCCCGAACGGCTGGATGCCGCCCGCGCGGCGATCCGCCTGCCGATCCCGCGCGCCCGCCGCGCCGGACGCCGGCCACCACCGATCGCCCGCGCGGTGGTCTACGATTTCGACCTGTTGTCCAAGGCGCGCAACGACCGGGTCGCCGACAGCCGGCTGGAGGATCTGACCTACGTCGTCTTCGACACCGAGACCACCGGGCTGTCGCCGGCCTCCGACGAGATCGTGCAGCTTGCCGCGGTGCGCATCGTCAACGGCCGGCGGGTGGAGAGCGAGACCCTCGACACGCTGGTCAATCCCGGCCGGCCGATCCCCCCTGGCTCGACCGAGGTGCACGGGATCACCGACGCGATGGTGTCGGAGGCCCCCGACATCGCCGAGATCGGCCGGCGCTTCCACCGCTTCGCTGCCGGAGCGGTGCTGGTCGCCCACAACGCCCCCTTCGACATGGAGTTCCTGCGCCGCCACGAGGGGGCGATCGGCGCCCGCTTCGACAATCCCATCCTCGATACCGTGCTGCTGTCGGCGGTGGTGTTCGGCCAGCAGGAGATGCACAGCCTCGACGCGCTGGCCGCCCGGCTGGGCATCACCATCCCCGAGGAGGTGCGCCACACCGCGCTCGGCGACACGGTGGCGACCTCGGAGGCGCTGCTGAAGCTGCTGCCGCTGCTGCGGGCCCGCGGCTACCGGACCTTCGGCGAGGTCCTGGCAGAGGTGCGCCGGCACGGGCGGCTGCTGAAGGACCTGAACTGACCCCCCGGCGGCGGATTGACGCGCGGGCGCGTTCTGCGATGATTGTAACGGTTTGAAGACGGGCGCCACGGAGCACCCCGAGAGCCGGATTCCATGGGGGCGAGTGTTGGGCGGCAACGGCCTTCTGGTCACAATCCTGCATGTCGCCGGCGCGGTCGCGCTGCTCATCTGGTCGGTGCGGCTGGTGCGCACGGGGGTCGAGCGGGCCTTCCTCGTGGCCCTGAGGCGCTGGCTCAGGCTCGGGGCCGACCGCCCGCCGCTGGCCGCCGCCACCGGCCTGGCGGTGGCCCTGGCGATGCAAAGCGCGACGGCCGTCGCGCTGCTGGCGGCCGGCTTCACCGCCGCCGGCACGATCGCGCCGCCCGCGGCGCTGGCGATGCTGCTCGGGGCCGATCTCGGCTCGGCGATGGCGGTCCGGATCCTGATGTTCGGGGCGGGCTGGGCGGTACCCGTTCTGCTGCTGGCGGGGGTCAGCCTGTTCATGCGCGCCCACGCGCGCACGGCGCGTCAGGTCGGGCGCATCCTGACCGGGCTGGGGCTGGTCCTGCTGGCGCTTGGGCTGATCGCGGGGGCGACCGAACCGCTGCGCGACAGCCCTGCCGTCGCGGCGGCGATGCGCTATCTCGGTGGCGACCTGCCGGCGGCCTTCGCCCTCGGCGCGGCGGTGGCCTGGGCGCTCCACTCGTCGGTGGCGGCGGTGCTGCTGGTCGCTGCGCTGGCCGTGGAGGGGGCGCTGCCGGGGCCGGTGGCGCTGGCGCTTGTCCTCGGTGCCAACCTCGGCGGCAGCCTCGTGGCATTCGGCCTGACCCTCGGTGCGGCGGTCGAGGCGCGGCGCGTGGTGATGGGCAACCTCGTCCTGCGCGGCGGCGGGGCGGCGCTGGCACTGGCGGCGATGGTGCACGGCCTGCTGCCCGCGGGGCTGTTCGGAACCGCCGCCGGCACCCAGGCGCTGATGGCGCATCTTGCCTTCAACGCTTGCGTGCTGGTGGCGGGCCTGCCGCTGGCGCGACCGCTTCTGTCGCTGCTCGCCCGGCTGATGCCGCCTGGCGCCGCACTCGCCGCGCCCGACCGCCCCAGCGCGCTCGATCCCGCGGCGCTGGCCGATCCGCCAAGGGCCCTGGCCTGCGCGGCGCGCGAGGTGCTGCGCATGGGCGAGGAGGTCGAGGCGATGTTGCGCCCGGTGCTGCGCCTCTACCGTCAGTGGGACGACGCGCTGGCCGAGACGATCGCGGCCCGCGAGCGCACCGTCGACCAGATGCATTTCGCCGTGAAGCTGTACCTGGCGCGGCTTGCCGCCCAGCAGGCGGCGGGGGAAGGGGCGGCACGCGGGATGGAGCTTGCCGCGCTCGCCCATGAGATCGAGGCGGCGGGCGATGCCATCTCGCGCGGGATGCTGGCGCTGGCGCGGCGGATGAGCGACGAGCAACTCAGCTTCTCGGACCGCGGATGGCAGGAGATCGCCGATTTCCACGACCGCGTGCTTACCAACGCCCAGCGGGCGCTGAACGTGCTGATGACGCTCAGCCCCGACGACGCGCGCGCCCTGGTGGCCGAGAAGGAGCGGGTGCGCGAGGTCGAGCGGGCGCTGCAGCGGGCCCATCTGGAGCGGCTGCAGCAGGGCCAGCCGCAGAGCGTCGAGACCTCGAACATCCACCAGGAGACGCTGCGCAGCCTCAAGCAGGTCAACACCGCCTTCTCGATGGTCGCCTATCCGATCCTCGAGGGATCGGGCGAACTGCTGTCCAGCCGGCTGACCGGCCGGGCGATGGGCTGAACGCCGCGCGTGCATCAGCCCGGGGCGGCGAAGAGATCCTCGGGGTAGCCGACGGCGGTCAGGCACAGCCCCTGCGGCGGTGCCACCGGCCCGCAGGCGGCGCGGTCGCGGGCGGCAAGCGCCTGCGCCACCGCCTCCGGCGGGCGGGCGCCGGCGGCCACCCGCTCCAGCGTGCCGACGATCGAGCGCACCTGCGAATGCAGGAAGCTGCGGGCGCGGAACTCCAGCCTGATCTCGCGCCCGCCCGGCACCGCCGCGGCCTCGACGGTGACGGAATCGAGCGTGCGCACCGGCGAGCGCGCCTGGCAGAGCGCGGCGCGGAAGGTGGTGAAGTCGTGCCGGCCGACCAGATGCGCCGCGCCCTCGCGCATCGCCGCGACGTTAAGCGGCCATGGCACCTGCCAGACCAGGCCGGCCTCCACCGCTGCCGGGGCGGCGCGGGCAAGGATGCGGTAGCGGTAGCGCCGCTCGACGGCCGAGAAACGGGCATGGAACCCCTCGGCCACCGCTGCCGCCGCCAGCACCGCCACCGGCCTCGGCCGCAGATGGGCGTTGAGCGCCGAGCACAGCCGCGCCGGCACCCATGCGCGGTCGAGGTCGGCATGCACGACCTGACCGGTGGCATGCACGCCCGCGTCGGTGCGTCCGGCAGCGGCCACCGGCGGGGCGGCGGGGTCGATCCGGGCGAGCGCGTCCTCGACGGCGGCCTGCACCGAGGGCCGCCCCTCGGCCTGGCGCTGCCAGCCGTGGAAGGGCCCGCCGTGATATTCGATCAGAAGCGCGTAGCGCGGCACGCCTGCCCCCCGGGAGCGTCCGGCGTCGGCTTAGCGCGGGCGTCGGGCTCCGGCAACCCGTGCCCCCCTACACAGCGCCGCCCGCGGCCGTTATCTGGGATGGCAGCGGGGGGAGGGCAGGGTGCTTGGGCGGATCGCAGACGGGATAAGCCGCGGCGTCGAGGGCATCGGCGCGGCGATAGCCGAGGCGTTCTTCGAGGACGTCTTGCGGCTTGGCGTCACCGGGCTGGCGCGATCGGGCAAGACGGTGTTCATCACCTCGCTGGTGGCCAACCTGCTCGACCGCGGGCGGATGCCGCAGCTGGCCTCGGCGGCGGCGATCCGCGCCGCCTGGCTGCAGCCGCAGCCCGACATGACCCTGCCGCGCTTCGACTACGAGGCGCATCTGGCCGCGCTCACCTCCGACAATCCGCGCTGGCCGGCCTCGACCCGGTCGGTGTCCGAACTGCGCCTGTCGCTGAGGGTGCAGCCCGCCGGCTTCTTCGGCGCGCTCTCCGGACCGCGGACGCTGCACCTCGACATCGTCGACTATCCCGGCGAATGGCTGCTCGACCTCGGGCTGATGGACAAGCCCTATGCCGCCTGGTCGGCCGAGGTGCTGGCGCGGGCCGCCGGACGGGTGCATGCGGCAGGCTACCTCGCTGCCGCCGCCGCGGCCGACCCCGCCGCCCGGCATGACGAGGCGCAGGCGCGGGCGCTTGCCGCGGCATGGACCGCCGCGCTCGCGGCGGCGCGGGAGGCGGGGCTCGCCGACTGCACGCCCGGCCGGTTCCTGCTGCCCGGCGATCTCGCCGGCTCGCCGGTCCTGACATTCGCGCCGCTGTCGGCACCGGCGGGGCCGGCGCCGCGCGGCAGCCTCTGGCGCGAGATGGCGCGGCGCTACGACGGCTATGTGCGGGCGGTGGTGCGGCCCTTCTTCCGCGACCATTTCGCCCGGATCGACCGCCAGATCGTGCTGGTTGACGCGCTCGGCGCGATCCACGCCGGCCCGCAGGCGGTCGAGGACCTGCGCCGCGCCATGGCCGACCTGCTGGCCGCCTTCCGCCCCGGGCGCAACGCCTGGCTGTCCGAACTGCTGCGCGGCCGGCGGGTGGAGCGCATCCTCTTCGCCGCCACCAAGGCCGACCATCTGCACCACCGCCAGCACCCGCGGCTTGCCGCGATCATGGAGGCGCTGGTGCGCGAGGCCCGCGACCGCGCCGATTTCGCCGGCGCGCGGACCGCGGCGATGGCCATCGCCGCGCTGCGCGCGACCACCGAGGAGACGGTCGAGCACGGCGGCCGGGCGCTCGACATGGTGCGCGGCTCGCTGCTCGAGACCGGGCGTGCGGCCGCCCTCTATCCCGGCGAGCTGCCCGAAAGCCCGGCGGCGCTGCTCGCCCCGGCCCGCGAGGGGGCGATGCGCTGGCTGGACGACGACTACCGGCTGATGGCCTTCGCGCCGGCGCGCCTGTCGCTGCGGCCGGGCGAGGGGCCGCCGCACATCCGGCTCGACCGCGCCGCCGAGTTCCTGTTCGGGGACATGCTGCGCTAGGGTGCGCCGGGTCGGGTCCGCCTCGCCCCGGCCGCCAGCTCAGAACCGCACCCGGTCCGCGCCCTTCAGGGCGAGGATCTCGCGCGCCTCCTCCGGGCCGGCGACGTTGTGGCCGAGGTCCTCGAGGATGCGACGGATCCTGGCCACCTGCTCGGCGTTCGAGGCGGCAAGCCGGCCGCGGCCGATGTGAAGGCTGTCCTCCAGCCCGACCCGGACATGGCCGCCCATCTGCGCCGCCGCCGCCGCAAGCCCCATCTGCGCCCCGCCGGCCGCCAGGACCGACCAGCGGTAGTCGTGACCGAACAGCTTGTCCGCGGTGCGCTTCATGAACGCCAGGTTGTCGAGGTCCGCTCCGATGCCGCCGAGGATGCCGAGCACGAACTGGATGAACACCGGTGCCCGGAACAGACCCTGGTCCATGCAGAAGCGCAGGTTGTAGAGGTGGCCGACGTCGTAGCACTCGTGCTCGAAGCGGATGTCGTGGGGCGCCAGCGCCGTGGCTGCGGCGCGGATGTCGCGGAAGGTGTTGCGGAAGATGTAGCCCTCGGAGTTGGCGACGTAGTCGCGCTCCCAGTCGAAGGTCCAGCGGTCGTGGCGCAGGGCCAGCGGGTGGAAGCTGAAGTTGATGCTGCCCATGTTGAGGCTGCACATCTCCGGCGAGAACCGCAGCGCGGGGGCGATGCGCTCCTCGATGCTGTTCAGCAGGCTGCCGCCGGTGGAGATGTTGACCACCGCGCCGGCCGCCCCGCGGATGCGCGGCAGGAAGGCCGCGAAATGCTCGGGGTCGATCGAGGGTGCGCCGTCCTCGGGCCGGCGGGCGTGCAGGTGCAGGATGCCGGCCCCGGCCTCGGCCGCGGCGATCGCCTGGGCGGCGATGTCCTCGGGCCGGAAGGGCAGGGCGGCCGACATGGTCGGGGTGTGGATCGCGCCGGTGATGGCGCAGGTGATGATCGTGCCGGGGCGCCGGGCCATCGCTGGTCTCCTCAGGGCCTGGGTGGAATGCCGGTGACCCGGCGCGACAGCGGGAACAGCTCGGCCCCGGTGCGAGCCCGGATCAGCCCCCACAGCCCGTCGGGCGCCCTCAGCATCACGACGATCGCGACCGCTCCGAGGGCGATCAGGTAGATCGTTCCGAGGTCGGCCATCGTCTCGCGCAGCGCGAAGAAGACGAGCGTGCCGATTATCGGCCCCTCCAGCGTGCCGATGCCTCCGATCACCACGATGAAGATCACGAACGCCGTCCAGTCGTTCACCGCGAAGGCCGCGTCGGGCGAGATGCGCAGCTTCTGCAGGAAGATCAGCGCCCCGGCGAGCGCCGTCAGCCCGCCGACGGCGACATAGACGAAGAGCTTGGTGCGCCAGATGTCGATGCCGAGGCTGCGGGCGGCAAGCTCGTTGTCGCGGATCGCGGTCAGCGCCAGCCCGTGGCGCGAGCGCAGGATCGCCACTGCCGCGGCCAGCACCAGCACCAGCAGGCCGAATGCCAGCCAGTAGGCCATGGCCTCGCGCAGGTCGCGTCCCTCGGCCAGCGTGCGCACCACCGCCGGCGGCAGCGAGGCGCCCGACCCCCCGCCGAGGGCCGACAGCTGCGCCGCGGTCAGCCGGAAGACCTCGGCGATGACCCAGGTGCCGATCGCGAAATAGGCGCCGCGCAGGCGGAAGATCAGCGCCGCCACAGGCACCGCCACCACCGCCCCCGCGATCAGCACCACCGGCAGGGCGGCAAGTACCGGCAGCCCGGCCAGCATGGTCAGCGCGAACAGCAGGTAGCCGCCCAGCCCGACATAGGCCTGCTGGCCGACCGACACGAGCCCGGCGTAGCCGGCCAGCAGGTTCCACAGCGTCGCCAGCGCCATGTAGAGGAATATCTCGCCCAGAAGCCGCATGTCCGCCCGCCCCGCCCACCACGGCGCGGCGGCGAGCGCGACCAGGAGCACGAGCCCGGCCACGGCGGCCGCCCGCGTGAGCCGCGAGGCGCGGGTGACGTCCATCGCCTAGCCCTCCATCTTCGGGAACAGCCCGCGCGGGCGGACGGCAAGCACGGCCAGGAACACCAGATGCCCCGCAAGAATCTGGAAGCCGGGGTGGATCTGGCCGCCGACCGCCTGGGCGACGCCGAGGATGACCCCGCCGGCCAGCGTGCCCCAGAGGTTTCCTAGCCCGCCGATGATCACCGCCTCGAAACCGAAGATCAGCCGCGCGCCGCCACCGGCGGGGTCGAATGCGGTGCGGATGCCCAGCAGCACGCCCGCCAGCGCGGTCACCGCAAGCGACAGCGCCATCGCCAGCCCGAACACATGCGCCCGGTTCAGCCCCATCAGCTGGGCGACGTCCTGCCGGTCCGAGGTGGCGCGGAACGCGCGGCCCAGCGCGGTGCGGTAGAACATCCACTGCAGCGCGCCGATCACCGCCACGGCAAGGGCGAAGGTCAGGAGCGGCAGCACCCCTACCGTGAGCCCGAGCGCCGACAGGCTCGCCGTCTCCAGCGTGCCGGCCTGCAGCTTCTGGGGATCGGCGGTGTAGCCCATCAGCAGCCCGTTCTGGATGATCACCGACAGCCCGAAGGTCACCAGCAGCGGCGGCAGGATGTCGCCGCCCATGGTGCGGTTGATCAGCCCGCGCTGCAGCGCATAGCCCGCCGCCGCCATCGCCGGCACCACGACCGTCAGCGCCGCGAGCGGATGCAGCCCGAGGCCGGCGGCAGTGCTCAATGCAAGGTAGGCGGCCAGAACGATCAGGTCGCCATGGGCGATGTTGACCAGCCGCATCACTCCGAAGATCAGGCTGAGCCCGGCGGCGAACAGCGCGTAGAGCCCGCCGAGCAGCGTTCCCTGCACGACCGCATTGACCCATTCCATGCCCTCAGACCCCGAAGTAGGCGCGGCCGATCGCCTCGCGCGTGACGGACCCCGAGGCGCCGGCCAGTGCCACGCGCCCCTCCTGCAGGCAGTAGAAGCGGCGTGTGACGGCCAGCGCCCGGGTGGTGTCCTGCTCGACGATCACCGCCGCCATGCCCTCGCCGACGATGCCCGGCAGCACCTCGTAGAGCTGGCGGATCGCCACCGGCGCCAGGCCGAGGCTGATCTCGTCGATCAGGATCAGCTCGGGGTTGGCCATCAGCGCCCGCCCGATCGCCGCCATCTGCTGCTGGCCGCCCGACAGCTGGGCGGGGGCGAAACCGCGCCGTTCCCTGAGGATCGGGAACAGCCGGTAGACGGCCGCAAGATCCCACGGTCCCCGCCGCCCCATCCGCCCGCCGATCAGCAGGTTCTCCTCGATGCTGAGCGAAGGGAACAGAAGCCGTCCCTCGGGGACCAGCGCGATGCCCAGCGCCGCCACCCGGTCGGCGCGCATCCCCCCGATCGGCCGGCCCTTCCAGCGGATCGCCGCCGCCCGCCGGCCCAGCAGCCCGGCGACGGCGCGCAGCAGCGTCGTCTTGCCGGCGCCGTTGGCGCCGATGACCGCCACCATCTCGCCCGGCGCCACCTCGGCCGCGATCCCGTAGAGGGCCTGGAAGTCGCCGTGGAAGACGTCGAGCCCGTCGATGGCAAGCAGGGCCTCAGGCATCGGCCTCGATCCCGAGATAGATCTCGCGCACCTCGCGGCGCGCCATGGTCTCGTGCGGCTCGCCGGCCGCGATCAGCCGGCCGAAGTCGATCACGATCAGCCGGTCGACCACGGCCATCAGGGCATGCACGACATGCTCGATCCAGACGATCGAGACGCCGGTGGCGCGGACATCGCGGATCGTTCCCACCAGCAGGGTGCACTCGCTCTCGGTCAACCCGCCGGCGATCTCGTCCAGAAGCAGCACCTTCGGCCGCGCGCACAGCGCCCGGGCAAGCTCCAGCCGCTTGCGGTCGAGCAGCGGCAGCCCGCCTGCACGCTGGTTGGCCCTCGCCAGCAGGCCGGTGCGGGCGAGCACCTCGAGGCACAGCGCCTCGGCCGCCCGGCCGGCCAGGCCCGCGCCATGCACCGCCGCGACCAGGGCGTTCTCGAACACGGTCATGCCGCCGAAGGGCTGGGGCACCTGGAAGCTGCGGGCGATGCCCGCCCGGCAGCGGCGCGCCGCCGGCCAGCCGGTGATGTCCTCGCCGGCGAAGCGGATGCGCCCGCGATCGGGGCGGACGGTGCCGGTGACGAGGTTGAACATCGACGTCTTGCCGGCCCCGTTCGGGCCGATCACCCCGAGCGCCTCGCCCTCGGCAAGGCTCCAGCGCTGGTCGTCGGCCACGACGACCGCGCCGTAGGCCTTCGAGACACCGTCGAGGACAAGGATGTCGGCCATCGCGTCCCTTCCCGCGGCAGTCCGGGCGGCGCGGCTCCCCGGCGGGGCGCCGCCCGGGGGCAGGTCACAGCAGGAACAGCTCGCCCGTCAGCGGCACCTGCGGCGCCGTGGCGTTGGCGACGATCCTGAGGTCGACCGCCGAGCCCTCGCGCTGCCATTGGCCGGCCACCAGCGGCGTCTTGGTGACGTTCCTGACCGGCCCGGCGGCCCAGTTCACCGGGCCGACGATGGTGTCGATGTCGGTTGCCGCGATTGCCGCCATGATCGCGGAAGGATCGTCAAGGTCGGCGGCGCGGGCGACGACATCGGCCACCACCTCGAACAGCGCGTGCTTGAAGCCGATCGGCTGCGTCCACGGCCGCCCGGTGGCTTGGCTGTAGCCACCCGCCAGTGCCGCCGCGGTCTCGCCGGTCAGCGACGAGCTGAACGGATGGCCCGGCGACCACCAGACCTCCGACGTCAGGCCGATGCCGCGCTCGCCAAGCCCGGCGATGACGCTTGGAAACAGCAGTGCCTTGCCGATCGTCACCACCTTCGGGGCGAAGCCCTGCTGGGCGGCCTGCGCCCAGAAGGTGCCGAAGTCGGGCGGGATCATGTTGCCGGTGACGATCGCGCAGCCGGCGGCCTTGAAGGCCGCGATCTGGGCGCTGAAGTCGTCGGTCAGGGGCTGGTAGCGGCCCGGATCGGTCAGGCTGTAGCCGGCCGCCGCCAGCGGCCCGGGAAAGCCCAGCTCGGGGTCGCCCCAGGCGTTGCCGTCGGCGTCGTTGGGGAACAGTCCGGCCACCGACTTGGCCACGCCGGCCTTGCCCCACAGGTCCAGGAAGGCGGCGATGACGTCCTCGAGCCCCCAGAAGAAATGGTAGGTCCACGCGAAGCCCTCGGCCGGGTTGCCGCCGCGGCCGAAGAAATAGGGCTGCCAGGGGCAGTCGGTGGTGACGCAGGGCACCTCGTTCAGCTCGGCCTGGTCGGCGACCGGGTTGACCGTGTCGGGGGTCGAGGCGGCGACGATGATGTCGACCTCGTCGCGCAGGATCAGTTCGCTCGCCACCTCGGCGGCGCGGTTGGGGTTCGACTGGCTGTCCTTCGAGACGATCTCGATCGTCCAGGCCCGGCCGTTGTTCTCGATGCCGCCCGCGAAGCGCCGGGCGATTCCGGCGAGGATGTGATCGTCGGCCTCGGCAAATCCTGCCAGCGGTCCGGTGCGCGGGCTGACATGGCCGATGCGCAGCACCGGCGCCTGCGCATAGGCGCGCGTGCCGCGCAGGATAGCCGGCGCGGCAAGCAGGGCGCCGGTACCGGCAAGGAACCGCCGCCGTCCAAGCGTGGCGAATCTCGTCATGCGTCTTCCTCCCTCTTCCTGTTGGTTTGCCGCTGCGGCCGCGGCCCCTCGCGCCGTGCCGCCCGCAGGAACCTGCCGGAGGCGGCGGCCCTTACGCCGGCTGAGGATCGCGCCGGCCGGGTCGCCGGGGCGCCGCCGAATGTCCGGACCGGACAAGGCGCCGCGGCGGCAGCCGTCGGCGGGGGCAGGTGGACAACGGGTCGCACCCCCGCCGGCCGCCGCCCTGCCGGACCGTCAGCGGCCGCCATCGCCGTCGTCCAGGATCGCCTCAAGCTGCCGCAGGTGGCGGGCGACCCTCGCACGCACCTCCTCGGCCTCGGCCGGCGACCAGGTCCTGAAGCCGACGCCGGTCTTCATGCCCAGCCGGCCGTCGGCCACCAGCCGCTCGAGGTAGGGCGAGGGGTCGGGCCGGCTCTCCAGATCGGCCAGCACGATCTGGTGGATGTCGAGCGTCAGATCGGTGCCGACGAGGTCGGCGTTCTCGAGCGGCCCGAGCACCGCCAGCCGCCGGCCGAAGCTGGCCTTGACCACCGTGTCGACCGCCTCGGCGCTGCAGATGCCGCGCTCGACAAGGCTGACCGCCTCGCGCCAGAGCGCATGCTGCAGCCGGTTGCCGATGAAGCCGGCCACGTCCTTCTCGACCCGCACCGGTTGCTTGCCGGCGGCGACCAGAAGCGCCGTCACCGCCTCGAGGCAGGCAGCGTCGGTCCATTCGGTGCCGATCACCTCGACCAGCGGCACAAGATGCGGCGGGTTCCACCAGTGGGTGCCCAGCGCCCGCTCGCGGTGGCGCAGCCCGCCCATGATGTCGGTGATCCGGATGACCGAGGTGTTGGATGCCAGGATCGCCCGGCGCGGGGCATGGGCCTCGACCTCGGCAAAGATCGCCTGCTTGAGCGCCAGCTTCTCGGGGGCGGCCTCGACCACGAGGTCGGCCCCGGCCACCGCCGCCGGCAGGTCGGCGGCGATGCGGATGCGCCCGGCCGCGGCGTCCGCCTCCGCTCCCTCGACGCCCGCGGCGGCAAGGCTTGCGCGGATGCGTGCGGCCACACCCTCGCGGACGGACGCGACCGGGTCGGTCAGCGCCACCGCGGCACCAGCCCGGGCCAGTGCGATGGCTATGGCATGGCCCATCAGGCCGGCGCCGATCACGGCGATGCGGTCTAGTCTCATGGTCTCACCCTGCTGTGTATCCGCCGTCGGCGTAGAGGATGTGCCCTGTGTAGAACGCCGAGGCGTCGGAGACGAGGAAGATGAGCGGCCCCGCGAGATCCTCGGGCTCGCCGAGGCGCCCCTTGGGGATGCGGGTCAGGAAGGCGCTGCGGACGGACTTCGCGGTGTCGCTGTCCTCGAACATCCAGCCGGTCAGGGGCGAGCGGAAGACCGTCGGGGCGATGGCGTTGACGGTGATGCCGGTGGGGCCGAGCTCGCAGCCCAGCGCGCGGGTGATGCCGTCGACGGCAGCCTTGGAGGCGCAGTAGGCGGTGTATCCGGCCGGATGGCCAAGCCTGCCGCGGGCCGAGGAGACGAGCACGATCCGCCCGCCGCCGCCCTGGGCGAGCATTGCGCGGGTGGCGGCGCGTGCCATCAGCCAGCTCTGGGTGACGTTGGCGTCCATCACCGCCAGAAAGTCGGCGGCGGGCATGGCGTCGATCTTTGCCACCCGATTCATGCCCGAGGCGACGACAAGGATGTCGAGCCGGCCGAAGGCCTCGACGGCGCGCGCCACCATCGCCTCGCAGGCCGCCTCGCTGTCGGGGCGTGTGTTCACCTCGACGACGCTGGCGCCGGCGCTGCGGCAGTCGGCGGCGACGGCGGCAAGTCCCGCCGCCCCGCCCGCGGCCAGCACCAGCCGGCAGCCGGCAGCGGCAAGGGTGCGGGCGGCCACTGCCCCGAAGGCCCCCGAGGCCCCGGTGACGAGCGCCACCCGGCCGGTGATGTCGAACAGCGCGCGGGGATCGAGCGGCCCGCTCATGGCGCGGTCCCCGGCGGGTAGGGCATGATCACCAGCATCCGGCAGGGCTGGCCGGAGCGGTTGACGATCTCGCGCGTCTCGCCGGGGGCGATGGTGCAGGAATCCAGCGGGCCGAGCACCTCTTCCCGGCCGCCCGCGATCACCGTGATCGCGCCCTCGAGCACGACATAGACCTTCTCGAAGGGGGTGGCGTCGGGGCCCGCGCCGCCGCCGGGCTCGATCCGGCTCAACCCGACCCACTGGTTGGTCGGCCCACCCGCCTCGAAGCCTTGCAGCCGCAGCGCGGCGACGTCGCGGTGGTTGGGCGCATCATAGGGTCGCGCCCCGGAGAAGTGGCGCACCAGCATCAGAACGCCTCGCCGCGCTCGATGCGGTAGCCGCCGGCGGGGTCGAGCATCGCCACCAGCCGGATCACGCAGCCGTCGCCCCGGTCCCACCGCCAGGGGAAGAAGGCGAAGGTGCAACGCCGTCCGGTGACCGCGTCAAGCTCGCCGCCGACGTTCTCGATGCCGAGGATTCCGGCCCGGAACAGCATGTTGTGCACCGGCTCCCAGGCCGGGAAGTCGTCCGCCCAGTCGCGCCCGCCCGACCAGGCGCGGTATTCCTCGGCCAGGTGCGGCAGCAGCGGGCCGTTGCGCTGCGGGCCGATCGCG
>JAHDXW010000043.1 GCA_023383015.1 Paracoccaceae bacterium | reverse complement strand
GTTGCAGGCCAGCACCACGCCGACGATGTTCTTGCCGATGTCGTGGACGTCGCCCTTGACCGTCGCCATCAGGATGCGCCCGGCGGCCCGGCGTTCGCCCTTTTCGGCCTCCATGTGGGGCAGCAGCAACGCGACCGCCTGCTTCATCACCCGCGCCGACTTGACGACCTGCGGCAGGAACATGCGCCCGGCCCCGAACAGGTCGCCCACCACGTTCATCCCGGCCATCAGCGGCCCCTCGATGACATCGAGCGGCCGGGCGGCGGCGAGGCGCGCCTCCTCGACGTCCGCGGCGATGAAGGCGGTGACGCCGTTGACGAGCGCATGCTCCAGCCGCCGCTCCACCGGCCACTCGCGCCAGGCAAGGTCGCGCGCCCTGTCCTCGCGGGCGCCGCCCCGGAAGCGCTCGGCCACGGCAAGCAGCCGCTCGGTGCCGTCCGGGCGGCGGTTCAGCACCACATCCTCGCAGGCCTCGCGCAGCTCAGGCTCGATGGCGTCGTAGACGGCCAGCTGGCCGGCGTTCACGATGCCCACGTCCATGCCCGCGGCGATGGCATGGCAGAGGAAGACCGCATGCATCGCCTCGCGCACCGGCTCGTTGCCGCGGAAGCTGAACGACAGGTTCGATACCCCTCCCGAGACATGGGCGTGCGGCAGTCGCGCACGGATCGCCCGCGTGGCCTCGATGAAGGCGACACCGTAGCCGTCATGCTCCTCGATGCCGGTGGCCACGGCGAAGATGTTGGGGTCGAAGATGATGTCCTCGGGCGGAAAGCCCGCGCCGGTCAGAAGCCGATAGGCGCGCTCGGCGATCGCCACCTTGCGCTCGGCCGTGTCGGCCTGCCCGGCCTCGTCGAAGGCCATCACCACCACCGCCGCGCCGTAGGCCCGGCACAGCCCCGCCTGGGCGAGGAAGGTCGCCTCTCCCTCCTTGAGCGAGATCGAGTTCACCACCGCCTTGCCCTGCACGCAGCGCAGCCCCGTCTCGATCACCTCCCAGCGGGAGGAATCGATCATCACCGGGACCCGTGCGATGTCGGGCTCGGCGGCGGCGAGGTTGAGGAAGGTCCGCATCGCCGCAGCCGAATCGATCAGCCCCTCGTCCATGTTGACGTCGATGATCTGGGCGCCGTTGGCGACCTGGTCGCGCGCGACCTCGAGCGCCGCGGCGTGCTCGCCTTCGCGGATCAGCTTGCGGAAGCGGGCCGAGCCGGTGACGTTGGTCCGCTCGCCCACGTTCACGAACGGGATCTCCTTGGTCAGGGTGAAGGGCTCGAGCCCCGACAGCCGCAGCCGCCGCGGCAGTTCCGGCGGCACCCGCGGGGCATGGGCGCGGGCCATCGCGGCGATCGCGGCGATGTGCTCGGGCGTTGTGCCGCAGCAGCCGCCCAGCACGTTCACCAGCCCCTCGGCGGCGAACCCCTCAAGCTGAAGCGCGGTGTCGCCGGGCCCCTCGTCGTAGCCGCCGAAGGCGTTGGGCAGGCCGGCGTTGGGATAGGCGCAGGTGAAGCAGTCTGCGGCCGCCGCCAGCTCGGCCATGTGCGGCCGCATCGCCGCCGCGCCGAGCGCGCAGTTCAGGCCGATCGTGAACGGCTCGGCATGGCGCAGCGAGTGCCAGAAGGCGGTCGGGGTCTGGCCGGTGAGCGTCCGGCCCGAGGCGTCGGTGATGGTGCCCGAGATCATCAGCGGCCAGCGCATGCCGCGGCGAGCGAACTCCTCGAAGCATGCGAACACCGCCGCCTTGGCGTTCAGCGTGTCGAAGACGGTCTCGATCAGGATCAGGTCGACGCCGCCGTCCAGCAGCCCCCGCAGCTGTTCGGCATAGGCGTCGCGCAGCGCCTCGAAGCCGACCGCCCGGAAGCCCGGGTCGTTGACATCGGGGCTGAGCGAGGCGGTCCGGTTGGTCGGCCCGAGGGCGCCGGCGACGAAGCGCGGCCGCCCGTCCTCGGCCTCCGCGCGCGCCGCCCCCGCCCGCGCGATGCAGGCGCCGGCCAGGTTCAGCGCGTGGACCGCCTTCTCAAGCCCGTAGTCGGCCTGCGCGATGGCCGTCGACGAGAAGGTGTTGGTCTCGACGATGTCGGCCCCGGCCCTGGCATAACAATAATGGATCTCCTCAATTGCCGCCGGCTGGGTCAGGTTCAAGAGGTCGTTGTTGCCCCGCTGGGGCCGCCCGGTGCCGGCGACCGGGCCGTCCGGCGGGATGCCGCTGCCCGGATGGCACGCGCAGCCGCCGCCGTTGCCGGCGAAATCGTCCTCCGACAGGCCGAGCGCCTGGATCTGCGTGCCCATCGCCCCGTCGAGAATCACGATGCGCTCGCGGGCGAGCCGCAGGAGCCGCGCAAGGGCGGGGCTCGGGGGCAGGGCGGAGAGGAACATGCGGCAGACCTCCGACAGGGGCGGGCAGTGGCCCGCGCCGCACCCGCATATCAGCCGCTCTTACTCAAGTGAAATGAATGATCCGGGTGAAGATCATGAATCCCGCTCATCTTCGCCCGCCCGCTCGGCTGCGTCCTCGGGCACGACCGGGTTGACGAGGCTGCCAACCCCGTCGACCCAGACCTCGACGCTGTCTCCCGGCCGGATCGGGCCCACACCCTCGGGCGTGCCGGTCAGGATCACGTCGCCGGGCAGGAGCGTGATCGCCCGCGACAGGTAGGCGACCAAGTCGGCGACCCCGAACAGCAGGTCGGCGGTGGTGCTGTCCTGGCGGACCTCGCCGTTGACCCGCGCCCCGATGCGGATGCCGGTGGTGTCGAGCCCGGTGGCGATATACGGCCCGAGCGGGCAGAAGCCGTCGTAGCCCTTGCCGACCAGCAGCGCCCCCTGGGCCATCTCGGCCCGCTGGATCACCCGCTCGCTGACATCGTTGGCGCAGGTGACGCCAAGGACATGGGCCGAGGAGTCGGCGACGGGGATGCGCCTGCCGGCACGGCCGATCACCACCGCAAGCTCGGCCTCGAAATGCAGTTCCCTTGCCTCGGGCGGATAGGGGATCGGCGCCCCCGGCCCGATCACCGCCGTCGGGGGCTTCATGAACAGCAGCGGCACCTCCGGCGCCGTCGCCCCCGATTCGGCGATGTGGCGCAGGTAGTTCAGCCCGACGCCGAAAACCCGCGGCGGCACCACCGGGGCCAGCAGCGTGACATCGCCGAGGCGGTCGCGCCTGCCCGTGCGGCGCGGCCGTCCGAAGGGGCCGTCCTCGAGTTCGTGCAGGACGTCGTCCTCGACTAGGCCGGAAAGCGTGGCGGTGCCGGCGCGGTAGCGCGCGATCCTCATGGCCTCTCGTCCTCCTGGGGTGCGGGCGCGGCACGCCCGGCGGCGATGCGGGCGATCTCGGCATCGGCGATCGGCCCGTCGTGGACGATCACCGTGAAGCCGCAACTGAGGCCGTCGCCTGGCCCAAGCATGAGCCCCTCCTGCCGGAACGGGCCGACGGTGACGACGCCCCAGTCGGCCACGAACCAGGTCGGGGTGCGGCCGGGCACGGGATGGGAGACCAGCGTCATCCCCGCCACCGCTCCCCCGCCCACCGGCCCGGTGAAGTCCACCCAGCCCGCCCCGTCGCCGCCCGCCGCCGTGCCGCCGGCGCCGCTGCGCCCGCCCAGCGCGTCGCGGATGAGCCCGCCGTTGGCAACTGTCATCGTCTCGGACACCCGCAAGTTGAACAGCGCATGGCGCGTCGGTCCCAGCCGAACCGGCGCCCCAGGGGCGGACAGCCGGCTGGTCACGTCCAGAACTTGAAGGCCGGGGGAGGGCGCGCGAACCACGATCTCGCGCTGCTCGGCAAGCACGCGCCGGCCATTCGGCGCCCCCCATTCGGCCGGCCCGCGCCAGTCGATCGCCAGCAGCAGGCCGAAGCCGCCGTCGTCCCGCGTCGAACCGACACAGCCGGTCACCACCTGCCGGCCCGGGGCGCGGCCCTGGAAGACCTCGTCGACATAGAAGTTGTAGGTGTACTCTTCCGACCGCCCTGGCCCGACCGGAACCAGCATGTGGACATGGTCGGCCCCCAGCCACAGGCCGTTGTGGTGGGGGTGGTCGGCCGGCGACTCGGAGGCGACAAGGTGGCCTGCCGGCGTCAGCAGCGGGAACAGGTAGGGCCGGAACGGCCCCTGGGTCAGTGCCAGAACCGGCCGCGCGTCGCGACGCAGCCATTCCCGATGCGTGCGCGCGAAGGCTCCCGGCGGCAGCGCCAGCGCATCGGAACGGAAGCTCCAGCCTGTCACCGGCCAACCCGCCGGTGACGACGCGCCGGGCGCGGGTCGGGTATCGCGCAATCGTCCATGGCCATCCTCCCCGCCCCATGCAACCGGGACCGGTGCCGCGACGTCAAGCCCTTGCCGCCATGGCGCTTGGCGGTCCGGCACGCCGCGTGCTAGCCTGCCCCGGCTTGGGCGGCAGGCCTGCCGCCCGGCGACCGGCGCGGTCGTGGCCGGCCGGATGAACCAGAGGGGTTGCGCCGCGGGCGGCCCCCGGCTGCGGGAGGGAAAGGCACATGACGGACTTCACGGCGAGGGGCGGGCGGCTTGCCCGCAGGCAGGTTCTGGCGCTGGGCGCCGCCGCGCTGGCCGCGCCGGCAATCGCCGGCCGGGCGCGGGCGCAGGCGATCACCACCTGCCGGATCGCCCACTCCGAGGCGATCGGCTCGCCCCTGACCAATGCCTTCGAGGCCTGGACGGCACGGCTGAACGCCGAGAGCGGCGGACGCATCGACGCCCAGCACTTCCCGGCCAGCCAGCTCGGCGGTCTCGCCGAACTTCTCGAGGGCAGCCGCATCGGCACCATCCAGGTCACCACCGCCGGCCCCGACAGCGACGAATCGATCGCCCCCGAGATCGCCCCCTTCGGCGGTGCCCCCGGCTTCATCTACAGCGACGAGGCCCATGTCGACCGGGTCCTGCAGGGCCCCCTCGGCGAGGAGGTGTCGCAGATCGCCCGTGCCAAGACCGGGGTGGAGTTCGTCGCCTACGGCGAGACCGGATTCCGCCACATCCTCTCCAAGCGGCCGGTGACCGACCTCGCCGGGCTCGCGGGGCTGAAGATCCGTGTGCCGCAGCTGCGCATCTGGGTCGACTTCTGGGCCAAGCTCGGTGCCAACCCGACCCCGCTGGCCTATTCCGAGCAGTACTCGGCTCTCTCGACTGGGGTGATCGACGGTCTTGATTCGGATGTGTTCTCGATCATCGGCTTCAAGTGGCACGAGCAGGCCACGCATCTGACCATGACCGCGCACTGGTTCCTGCCGAAGGCGGTGCGCGTCAATGCCGCCTGGCTCGACAGCCTGCCCGAGGATCTGCAGGCGCTGGTGCGCAGCACCGCGCGCGAGGTCTTCGCCGGGCAGCGCGCGACCAACCGTGCCAACGCCGACGCCGCGCTGGCCGAGCTGAAGGGGCTCGGGGTCGAGGTGCACGCCATCGCCGAGGGCGAGCGCGCGGCCTGGGCGGCCCTGACCGAGCCGCTGTTTGCCGAGTTCGGCGCCAAGAGCCCCGAGACGGCGGCGATGATCGCCCGCATCCGCGAACTGGCCTGAGGCCGGGCGCGGCGTGTCGGGGCGGCGGGCGGAAGGTGCGACCCCTTCCGCCATGCCGGCCCGCGGGAGGACAGCGCGCGTGACATCCGATCGCACATGGCGCGGCGCGGCCGCCGCGCTCCGCTTCGGGCGGGCGGCCGATGCCGCGCTCGATGGGCTGTGCACGCTGCTTCTCTTTGCCGCGGCAGTGATCGCGGCCATTCAGGTCGTCGCCCGCTACGGGTTGAACGCGGCCCTGCCCTGGCCCGAGGAGGCCGCACTCTTCGCTTTCGTCTGGGCGGTGTTCCTTGGCCTCGGGGTGGCCGCCGGGCGCGACGGTCACATCGCCATCCAGCTCTTCGGCCAGCGCCTGCCGCGGGTGGCCCGGCCTTGGCACACGGGCTTCGTGCGGGCGATGACGGCGGCGGCGGCGGCGGTGATGGTCGTGCACGGCCAGGATTATGCCGGCCGCGTGCTGCAGGCCTCGCCGGCGATGCAGGTGCCGATGCGGTACCTGTTCATGGCCGTCCCCGCCGGCGGGCTGCTGACGCTCGCCTATCTGCTGCTGCGCCCCGCAGGGCCGTGGTGGAGCGGGACGGTGGCGGTCGCGGCCGGTCTTGCCGCCTACTGGGCGGTGCGCCACGGCGGCCTGCCCCAGCTTCCCGGCGGGGCGGCGCCGGTCCTGATGGTGGTGGCGCTCGCGCTCGTGCTTCTGGAGGTGCCGGTCGTCTTCGCACTCGCCTTCGGTGCCTTCGCCGCCTTCGCCCCGCGCGGCGAGATCATGCTGGTGATCGTCAGCCAGAACATGGCCGCGGCGCTCAACTCGTTCACGCTGCTCGCAATTCCGTTCTTCATTATGGCCGCGGCGGTGATGAACGCCGGCGGTATCACGGCGCGGCTGATCGCGCTGGCCACCCACTTCGTCGGCCATCTGCGCGGCGGGCTCGGCCAGGCCAACGTCGTCACCAACACCCTGCTGGCCGGCGTCTCGGGCTCGTCCACCGCCGATGCGTCGGCGATCACCAAGCTGATGGTGCCGGAGATGGAGAAGCGCGGCTACGACCGCGCCTTCGGCTGCGCGCTGACCGCCGCATCGGCGACGCTGGCCAACCTCATCCCGCCCAGCCTGGGGCTGATCATCTACGCGGCCCTGGCCTCGGTCTCGGTCGGGGCGCTGTTCGTGGCCACGATCGTGCCGGGGCTGATGACGGCGGCGGCGCTGGCGGCGGTGGTCTGGATCGTCTCGCGGCGGCGCGGCTACGGCGGCGACCTGCCGCGGTCGGGGGCGGGGGTGCGGCTGCAGGCGCTGGCGCTGGCGCTGCCGGCGCTGGCGCTGCCGGTCGTCATCGTCGGCGGCGTGCGCTTCGGCGTCTTCACGGCCACCGAGGCCGGCGCCATCGCGCTTGCGGTCGCGGTTGCCACCGGGGCCGCGGTCTACCGCCGGCTGACCGCGGCGGGCTTCTGGGCGGCGCTGCGCGAGGCGACGTCCGACACCGTGGCGGTGGCGGTGATCATCGCCGCGGCCGCGCCCTTCGCCTGGGTGCTGACGGCCGAGCAGGTGCCCCAGAAGGTCGCCGCCGCCATCGCCTCGGCGGGCGGCGGGCCGGTGGTGGCGGTGCTCCTGGTTCTGCTGCTGCTGCTGGTCGTCGGCCTGTTCATGGAGATGATCGCGGCGATGGTGATCCTGGTGCCGATCCTGGTGCCGGTCATGCGTGCGGCGGGCGTCGACGCCGTGCAGTTCGGCATCGTGCTGGTGCTGGCCCTGGTGATCGGTGCGCTGACGCCGCCGCTCGGCGTGCTGGTGTTCACCACCGCGCGCGTCGGCCGCGTCGGCGTCGCCCCTGTGTTCGCCGCCGTGATCCCCTTCGTCGGCGCGATGGTGCTGGTGCTGCTGGCGGTGGCCTTCGTGCCGGCGCTGACGCTCGCCCCGCTGCGCTGGCTCGGCCCCTGAGCCGCCGCTTCACCCCTCCGGCACCAGGAACGCAAGCTCGCCGCGGCCCTCGAGCTCGCGCAGTGCGGCCACCACGGCCGAGCGGGCGGCCTCGCCGTCCTTGTCCTTGATCCGGCCGGCCTCGGCGACCTCGGCCCGCAGGGCCGCCGCCATCCGCTGCGACATGTGGGCAAGCAGGAACTCGGCGGCGGCGGCCGCCGCCCCCTCGCCCTGGGCGAGCGCCGAGGAAAGCGCGGCGACGAGTTGCGGCTGGGGCAGCGCGCGCAGCAGCTTGGGCACGTCGCGCGGATCCAACCGGGCGGGGATGTGGGCGAAGGTGAAGATTGCCCGGCGCACGCGCTCGGCGAAGGCCGCATCCGTCGCCTCGAGCCCCTCGAGCACGTCGTCGCGCGTCGCCGCCGGCGAGACGTTGAGGATCGCGCCGACCCGCTCCTCGGGGCCCGATTCAAAGGCCTTGGCAGGCTCGGCCTCGATCTGGGCCAGCAGCGACAGCCCGATCCGGCGCACCGTCTCGGGGTCGATGCCACCGGTCAGCGACACGGCATAGGCGATGCGCCGCGCCCGCTCGCCCGGAAGCAGGCCGAGAAGTTCGGCCGCCCGCGGCACCGGCAGCTTCGACAGCAGCACCGCCCCGACCTCGACGCTCTCGGCCTCCAGCACCGGCAGCAGCCGCTCGGGGGCAAGGCGGGTGATCCGCTCCCAGGGGTCGGCCTTGCCGCTGGCCCCGGCCAGCCTGCGCAGCCGGTTGGCCGCCGAGGCGCTGATGTGGCCGTCGAGCATCGCGATCGCCCCGTCGATGCCGCCGGGGAACGACAGGCCGACGCGGTCGAGCTCGGCCACGAACTCCTCCACCACCGCGCGCAGCGTGTCCCGGTCGATCAGCCGCATCTGGCCGATCTGCTCGGTCAGCGCCGCCTGCAGGTGCTCGGGCAGCGCGGCCAGCGGCAGTGGCGCCCCCTCGGCCAGAAGCAGGCGCACGATCACCGCCGCCTTCTGGCGCCCGGTCAGCGCCGGGCGGGCGGCCGCGACAGCGGCAGGTGCGGCGGCGGCGGCGCCGGGTCGCGCAGGAAGGGCCTCGTTGCTGCGGGTGACGGGCGAGAGGGCGGGCTGCGTCAAGGTTCACCTCCGGCGGTTGGCGCGAAGGTGTCAGGCAGGGGTTGACAGAGCGTTGCCGCCCGAGCCGAACGCACACGGGCGCCCCAAGGCGCCCGCGACGACGGCCTGAGGGGGGGAATCAGCCGTGGACGGGGGCGCTGCAGGTTTGCGTCGCGGCGTCCCAGACCTGCCCCTGTTCGCAGGGCGAGGTCGTCTGCAGGACGGGCGCGTGCCCCTCCATGCACATCGCCGCGGCAAGCGACGGCGCGAGCGTCAGAACGAGAACGGCAAGCAGTCCGGCGGTCTTCGGCATGTCGCGTCTCCCTGCTGAATGGTGCGTCATGGAGTCAGGAAATAGCGTGCAGGCCGGCTTGGCAAGCAATTTCTGTTCGCCAGCGACCGCCAGGACGGCGGCCGCCGCCCTCAGTAGCGGAAGGCCTGCCCGGTGGCGATCGCGCGGCGCAGCGATGCCTCGGCCCAGCCACCGGCACCGCCGCGGGCGATGATCTCGGCAAGCTGCACCTCGGCCGCGTCCCGCCGGCCCTGGATCACCAGCGCCTGGCCCATGTACGACCGGGCAAGCAGGTTGTCGGGGTTGCGCGCCAGCGCCGCCTCGTAGGCCGCCATGCCTTCGCCCACCCGGCCGAGACTGCGCAGGGCGAAGCCGCGAACCGCCAGCACCCGGTCGCTGTCGCCCTCGGCCATCGTCGCCAGTACCGCGAGCGCGTCGCCCGGCCGGCCGGCGTAGTTCAGCTCGCGGGCCGTGGCGAAGGCGCGGTCGTCGTCCAGCATGCCCTGGCGGGGCGCCTCGCAGGCCTTGCTGTCGGGATTCCACACGCTGCCTTCGGCGCATTCGGTGGTGGTGGGCGTGGGCGGCGGGGGCAGCTCGTCGTCGCTGCCCACCGCCCCGGCCGCAAGCGGCGCGAGGGCGAGGGACAGCGCGATCAGAGCGGGGCGGAGGATCGCGGTCGGCATGGCGGGCTCCCTTGGCGTTGCCTGGCCCCGGAGGATAGCACGAATCGGCAGTGGTCGAGGGGTCAGGCGCTTCCGAAGACGCGGGCGAAGATGGCATCGACATGGCGCAGGTGGTGGGCGAGGTCGAAATGGCCTGCCAGCTCGGCCGCCGGCATCACCGCCGTCACCTCGGGATCCGCGGCGAGCAGGGCCTCGAAGTCCTCGCCTTGCTCCCAGGCGCGCATCGCGCTGCGCTGGACGGCCGCATAGGCGGCCTCGCGAACCATGCCCTTCTGGGTCAGCGCCAGCAGGACGCGCTGCGAATGCACCAGCCCCTGCAGCATCCCGAGGTTTGCCGCCATCCGCTCGGGATAGACCACAAGCCGGTCGACCACCTGCGCAAGCCGGGCCAGCGCGAAGTCGAGCGTCACCGTGGCGTCGGGGCCGATCATCCGCTCGACCGAGGAATGGCTGATGTCGCGCTCGTGCCACAGCGCGACATTCTCCAGCGCCGGAACGGCATAGGCGCGCACCATCCGCGCCAGCCCGGTCAGGTTCTCCGACAGGACCGGGTTGCGCTTGTGCGGCATCGCCGAGCTGCCCTTCTGGCCGGGCGCGAAATACTCCTCGGCCTCGCGCACCTCGGTGCGCTGGAGGTGGCGGATCTCGGTCGCCAGCCGCTCGACCGAGGCGGCGATCACGGCCAGCGTGGCGAAGAAGAACGCATGCCGGTCGCGCGGGATCACCTGCGTCGAGACCGGCTCGGGGTGCAGCCCCATGCGGTCGCAGACATGGGCCTCCACGGCCGGGTCGACCTGGGCGAAGGTGCCGACCGCGCCCGAGATCGCACCGGTCGCCACCTCGGCGCGGGCGGCGAGGAGACGGGCGCGGTTGCGGGCGAACTCGGCGTAATGGCCGGCCAGTTTCAGCCCGAAGGTGGTGGGCTCGGCGTGGACGCCGTGGCTGCGGCCGATGCAGGGGGTCATCCGGTGCTCGCTGGCGCGCCGGCGGAGTGCGGCCAGAAGGCTGTCGATGTCGGCCAGGAGAAGGTCGGCCGCGCGCACCAGCTGGACGCTGAGGCAGGTGTCGAGGACATCCGACGAGGTCATCCCCTGGTGGACGAACCGCGCCGCCCCGGGGCCGACGATCTCGGCCAGATGGGTGAGGAAGGCGATCACGTCGTGGCGGGTCTCGCGCTCGATGGCGTCGATGCGGGCGATGTCGAAGGCGGCGTCCCGCGCCTTCCAGACCGCGGCGGCGTTGGCTGCCGGGATCACCCCGAGTGCGGCCATGGCGTCGCCGGCGTGGGCCTCGATCTCGAACCAGATGCGGTAGCGCGCCTCGGGCGACCAGATCGCGGTCATCTCGGGGCGGGAGTAGCGGGGGATCATCGGCGGGCCTCCCTCCGGCTGTGGCAGGTGACCGCGCTCTTAGGCAGGCCGGCGCCCGGCCGCAAGCGGGCCCGGGCCTTGCGCGGCGGGCAAGGCTGCGGCAGGAAAGGGGCGTCGGCATCCATGGAGGGCAAGATGGCAGTTGCGCTGCGCGAGGGAGAACGGGCCGTGCTGGCCGAACGGCTGTGGGGCAGCCGCGAGACGGCGCTGAGGCAGGCGTTGCTGGTCGCATTCGGGGTGGCGGCGCTGATCCTGTCGGCCAAGCTGCGCGTGCCGCTGCCGTTCACCCCGGTGCCGGTCACCGGCCAGACGCTGGTCGTGCTGGCCGTGGCGGCCGGCTACGGGCCGCGGCTGGGGCTGCTGACCATCCTGGCCTATCTCGCGGTCGGGGCGGCGGGCTTCGACGTCTTCACCGGCTCGTCGGCGACCAACCTCGGTCTGGCCTACATGAGCGGGGCGACCGGGGGCTATCTTGCCGGCTTCGCCGCCGCCTCGGTGGTGATGGGAATGCTCGCACGCCGCGGCTGGGACCGCTCGGTTCCGGGCATGGCCGGGGCGATGGTGGTCGGCAACCTCGTCATCTATGCGCTCGGCCTTGCTTGGCTCTACGTTCTGATCGCCGGCGGGCTGTACGATGCCGAGCGCCACTCCTCGATGCTGTCGCAGACGCTGGCCTGGGGGCTCTATCCCTTCCTCGTCGGCGATGCGCTGAAGGTGGCCCTGGGGGCGCTGGCACTTCCGGCGATCTGGCGGCTGGCGGGCGAGGCGCGGGGCTGAAGCTGCGCTGCGCCGCGCGGCACCGGGAGGGGGGCCGCGCGGGGCGGTCCCCGTCCCATGCGTGGGACAACTAGCGACCCATTGGCATCGCTGGATTTCCGGGGCGGCGTTAACGGCTAGTCAATGCAGGCCCGGCGCCGCGTCATGGTGCCGGAGGCGGATGGCCGGGGCAGGCCAGGGCAGCTCGGACCGGGGTGCACCCCGCCGGCCCCCGCGTCGCCGCCGCCCCCGCCCCCGGGCGGCTGCGGGCAGCAAGATGCGTCCGGACGCAGGTGCCGGCCGCGCGGGAAGGCGCAAACGCCCGGCAGGGCGCGCCTGCGCGATCTAGCCGCCGGTGTGGCTCATGTGCCGGCTGACCTGGCCCGCGACGGTCTGGCGGGAGTAGTCGAAGTCGTGCCCCTTCGGCTTGCGCGAGATGGCGGCGCGGATCGCGGCCTCGAGCGGGCCGTCCCCGGCGCTTGCGCGCAGGGGCGCGCGGAGGTCGGCCATGTCCTCCTGGCCGAGGCACATGTAGAGCTCGCCCGTGCAGGTCACCCGCACCCGGTTGCAGCTTTCGCAGAAATTGTGGGTGAGCGGCGTGATGAAGCCGATCCGCTGCCCGGTCTCGGCCAGCCGGACATAGCGCGCGGGGCCCCCCGTGCGCTCGGTCGTGTCGTTCAGCGTGAAACGCGTCTCGAGCCGCGCGCGCAGATCCTTCAGCGACCAGTACTGGTCGAGCCGGTCCTCGCCGCCGAGATCGCCCATCGGCATGACCTCGATGAAGGTCAGGTCGTGCCCCTCGGCGCCGCACCAGTCGACGAGGCCGAACAGTTCGTTCTCGTTGAAGCCCTTCAGCGCCACGGCGTTGATCTTGACCCGCAGGCCGACCGATTTCGCCGCCTCGATGCCCTCGAGCACCTGGTCGAGACGGCCCCAGCGGGTGATCCGGTGGAACTTGTCGGGGTCGAGCGTGTCGAGCGAGACGTTGATCCGCCGCACCCCGATGGCGGCCAGCTCGTCGGCAAAGCGGGTGAGCTGCGAGCCGTTGGTGGTGAGCGTCAGTTCCCTGAGGGCACCGGATTCGAGATGCCGCGACATGGCGCGGAAGAAGGTCATGATTCCCTTGCGCACCAGCGGCTCGCCGCCGGTGATGCGCAGCTTCTGCACCCCGAGCCGGACGAAGGCCGAGCAGAGACGGTCGAGTTCCTCCAGCGTCAGAAGCTCGGCCTTGGGCAGGAAGGTCATGTGCTCGGCCATGCAGTAGACGCAGCGGAAATCGCAGCGGTCGGTGACCGAGACGCGCAGGTAGGTGATGGCGCGGGCGAAGGGGTCGATGAGGGGTGCCGTCATGTGTGGCAGGATAGAACGCCTCCGCCCCCGGCCGCAAGCCGCTCGCGACGTCGTGCGCGCAGGCGCGGCGCCCGGGCGTTGCGCGGCGGGGAGGGCCGGCGGTAGGCTGGCGGCCATGGAGTTGCCGCCGCGTCTCGCCCTCTGCCTTGCCCTTGCCCTTGCCGTCGCGGTCGCAGGCTGCGGCAGGCTGGCCGGCCAAGAGGGCGCGGCGGCGCGCGAGGGCGGGGAGGCGGTTGCGGACAGCGGCGGGTTGCGGCCGCGGCCGCGGCCGACCGTGCGCCCCGCCGCCGCCCCGCCGGCCGGTGCCCGCACCGCCGCCGCGCTGGATACCACGACGGCGGCGGAGCGCAGTGCCGCCGCGGCCGCGGTGCCCGATGGCGGGCGGCTTGTCGGCACCGCGGTGGTGGCGCTCGGCGCCCCGGCCGAGCCCGGGTTCTGGCTGCGCACCCCACTCGCCGAGGCGCGGGGGCGCGGGCGGGTCGTCCTGCCCGCGACCGGCGCGGCGGTGCTGGTGGATCTCGTCCCGGCGCCGGCGGGCCCGAGCCAGCTGTCGCTGCCGGCCTTCCGCCTGCTCGGCCTGCCCCTGACGGCGCTGCCCGAGGTCGAGGTCTACGCCTTCTGAGGCTCACTCCACCGTGACCGACTTGGCGAGGTTGCGCGGCTGGTCGACATCGGTGCCCTTGGCCACCGCGGTGTGATAGGCGAGCAGCTGCACCGGCACGGCGTAGAGGATGGGGGCCACGAGCGGCGCGGCCTCGGGCAGCACCAGCACCTCGGCCGCGTCGGCGCCCGCCGCCTCGGCCCCGGCCCGGTCGGTGACCAGGATCACCCGCCCGCCGCGTGCCCGCACCTCCTGCATGTTCGACACGGTCTTGTCGAAAAGCGTGTCGCGGGGGGCGAGCACGACCACCGGCACATGCTCGTCGACAAGCGCGATCGGCCCGTGCTTGAGTTCGCCCGACGCATAGCCCTCGGCGTGGATATAGCTGAGTTCCTTGAGTTTCAGCGCTCCTTCGAGGGCCAGGGGATACATCGGCCCGCGACCGAGGAAGAGCACGTCGCGCGCCTCGGACAGGGCCCGGGCGATGGCCGCCACCGGCCGCGACAGCGACAGCGCGTGGTTGAGCAGCCCCGGCAGGCCGCGCAGCCCCGAAAGCGCCTCGGCCAGGGCCGCGGGCGGCAGCCGCCCGCGGTCCGCGGCGGCCCGCAGCGCCATCAGCGCGAGCACCAGAAGCTGGCCGGTGAAGCCCTTGGAAGAGGCGACCGAGACCTCGACCCCGGCGAGGATCGGCAGCGCGAGGTCGGCCTCGCGGGCAATCGAGGAGGTCGGCACGTTGACCACCGCCACCACCTTCGCCACCCGCCCGCGGACATGGCGCAGCGCCGCGAGGGTGTCGGCCGTCTCGCCCGACTGGCTGACGAACACCGCCCAGGCGGCGGGGTCGAGCGGCGGATCGCGGTAGCGGAACTCGGAGGCGATGTCGACCTCGACCGGCAGGCCGGCGAGGCCCTCGAACCAGTACCTGGCCACCTGGCAGGCGTAATGCGCGGTGCCGCAGGCCACCAGCACCAGCCGCGGGACGGCCGCGAAGTCAAGCTCGGGCGGCAACCCAAGCCCGTCGCCGCGGAGGTAGTGGCGCAGGGCGTCGGCTAGGACCACCGGCTGCTCGGCGATTTCCTTGGCCATGAAATGCTTGTGGCCACCCTTCTCGACGCGGACCGAATCGATCTCGATGCGGGTCTCGGGGCGGTTGGCGAGACGGCCCGCGGCGTCGCGGATCTCGGCCCCCGCGCGGGTGACCACGGCCCAGTCGCCCTCGTCGAGATAGGTGATGCGGTCGGTCAGCGGCGCCAGCGCGATGGCGTCGGAGCCGACGAACATCTCGCCCGAGCCGTGGCCGATGGCCAGGGGCGAGCCGCGGCGGGCGGCGATCATCAGGTCGTCCTCGCCCTCGAAGAGGAAGCACAGCGCGAAGGCGCCGCGCAGGCGGGCGAGGGTACCGGCGGCGGCGGTGCGGGGGCTGGCGCCGCGCTCGAGCGCGCGCGCGGCAAGCAGGGCCACCGTCTCGGTGTCGGTCTCGGTCGCCGGGGGGTAGCCGTCGGCGGCAAGCTCGGCGCGCAGTTCGCGGTAGTTCTCGATGATGCCGTTGTGCACCACCGCAACCCGCCCGGCGCGGTGGGGGTGGGCGTTCTCGACCGTCGCCGCGCCGTGGGTGGCCCAGCGGGTGTGGCCGATGCCCGCCTTTCCGGGCAGGGGCGCGTGGACGAGCAGGTCGGAAAGGTTGACGAGCTTGCCCACCGCCCGGCGGCGGTCGAGCCGGCCGTCGTGGACGGTGGCGATGCCGGCCGAATCATAGCCGCGGTACTCCAGCCGCTTCAGCGCCTCGACGAGGAGCGGCGCGACCTCGTGGTTGCCGAGAATGCCGACGATGCCGCACATCAGCCCGCCTCCCCGCCGCATGTGCCGCAGCCGCGCCGGCCGCCGCCGCCCGTGTCGCTGCCGCCGGTGCCGGTTGCGGCGGCGCCGGCGCCGGCAGTGGCACGGGCGGCGCGCAGGCGTGCGAAGAAGCGGGCGGCAAAGCCGGGCCGCACCTCCTGGCGGGCGCGGGCGACGGCAAGCGCGCCGTCAGGGACGTCGGCCGTGACCACCGAGCCCGAGGCGGTCATCGCGCCCTCGCCCACACGCACCGGAGCGACCAGCATCGTGTCCGAGCCGATGAAGGCGCCGGCGCCGATCACCGTGCGGTGCTTGGAGACGCCGTCGTAGTTGCAGGTGATGGTACCGGCGCCGATGTTGGCCCGCGCACCCACCTCGGCATCGCCGAGATAGGCTAGGTGGCCGGCCTTCGCGCCCTCGTGCAGGACGGCGTTCTTGACCTCGACGAAGTTGCCGACATGCACGTCCTCGGCCAGTTCGGCGCCCGGCCGCAGGCGGGCGAAGGGGCCGACGATGGCGCCGCGGCTGACGTGGCAGCCCTCCAGATGGCAGAAGGCGCGGATCTCGGCGCCGGTCTCGACCGTGACGCCCGGGCCGAAGACGACGCAGGGGCCGATGGCGGCATCGCGGCCGATGACGGTGTCATAGGCGAAGACGACCGAATCGGGTGCCGCCATCACCACCCCGTCAGCGGCCGCCTCGGCGCGGGCGCGGGCCTGGAAGGCGGCCTCGGCGGCAGCCAGTTCGGCGCGCGAGTTGATGCCCAGCGTCTCGGCCTCGGGGCAGCGGATGACGCCCGCGGACCGGCCCGCGCGGCGCGCCAGATCGACGACGTCGGTCAGGTAGAACTCGCCCTTGGCGTTGGCGTTGGCGACCTGCGGCAACAGCTCTGCCATGACCGTAGCATCGGCGCAGACGACGCCGCTGTTGCAGAGGGTTATCAGACGTTCCTGAGGCGTTGCGTCAGCATCCTCGACGATCCGCTCGAGGTTCTCTCCGTGCACGAGGAGGCGGCCGTAACCGCCTGGATCGGCAGCCTCGAAGCCGAGCACGACGATGTCGTGGCGGTGGCGGGCCTCGCGCATCGCCTCCAGCGTCTCGGGGCGCACGAAGGGGGTGTCGCCGTAAAGCACGAGGATGTCGCCCTCGAGACCGGCGAGCGCCGGCATGGCGGCCCGGACGGCGTCGGCCGTGCCGCGCCGTTCGGGCTGGGTGACGATCTCGGCCCCGGGGTCGAAGGCGCGGGCAGCGGCGGCGACGGCGGCGCCGCCGTGGCCGGTGACGACCACCACCCGGTCGGGCCCGAGCGCGGCCCCCGCGCGCAGCCCGTGCCACAGCAGCGGCGCCCCGGCGAGCCGGTGCAGCACCTTCGGCGTGTCGGAGTTCATCCGCTTGCCCTCGCCGGCGGCGAGAACGACGAGCGCCAGCCCCATGTCGGCCCCTTTTCCTGCCCTCCCGGCCGGTCTAGCCAAGGCGGGGGCCCGACCGCAAGCGGGTCGCCCTTCACGATGTCCTTCCTTGCGTTTCAGGGGCCGCCGATGCGCACCGTGATCTTCGACCTCGACGGCACGCTGGCCGACACCTCGGCCGACCTGATCGGCGCGGCCAACGCGACGCTGGCACCGATGGGCGGGGCGCTGCTGAGCCCCGCGGCCGACCGGGCGGTGGCCTTCGCCGGCGGGCGGGCGATGCTGCGGGCGGGCCTGGCCCGGGCCGGGCGGCCGGCGGAGGGGGAGCCGCTCGAGGAAGCCTATGCCCGCCTCCTGGCCCACTATCGCGGGCGGATCGCCGCCGAGACGCGCCTCTATCCCGGGGCGGCGGCGGCGGTGGAGGAACTGCGGGCGGCCGGCTTCCGGGTCGGCATCTGCACCAACAAGCCCGTTGACCTCGCGGCGATGCTCCTGGCCGCGCTCGGGGTTCGGGGGCTCTTCCACAGCCTCGTGGGCGCCGGCAGCCTGGCGGTGCGCAAGCCCGACCCCGCGCCCTACCGCGCCGCCGTCGGGCAGGCGGGCGGCACGCTCGGCGCCTCGTTCCTGGTCGGCGACACGGTGACCGACCGCGACACCGCCCGCGCCGCCGGGGTGCCGGTGGCGCTGGTCACCTTCGGGCCCGAGGGGCGGGGGGTGGAGGCGCTCGCCCCCGACGCGCTTCTCCACGACTTCGCCGACCTGCCTCGGCTGGCGGCGCGTCTGACCGGCGGTTGACCGCGGCCGCCCGGAGGCGGCATCAAGGGGCGACGCTGCCGGGAGGGCAACCGATGTTCCAGGGCTTCCTCGAATTCGACCTCGGCGAGGACGTGGCGGCGCTGCGCGCCATGGTGCATGGCTGGGCGCAGGAGCGGCTGCGGCCGCAGGCCGCGGCGATCGACCGCGACAACGTCTTCCCGCCCGGCCTCTGGCCCGAGATGGGCAGGCTCGGCCTGCTCGGCGTCACGGTGGAGGAGGAATGGGGCGGGGCAGGGATGGGCTATCTCGCCCATGTCGTCGCGGTGGAGGAGATCGCCCGCGCCTCGGCCTCGGTGGCGCTGTCCTACGGGGCCCATTCCAACCTCTGCGTCAACCAGATCCGGCTGAACGGGACGGCGGCGCAGAAGCGGCGCTACCTGCCGGGGCTGATCGCGGGCACCCAGGTGGGCGCGCTGGCGATGTCGGAGGCCGGCGCGGGCTCGGACGTGGTGTCGATGACGCTGCGCGCCGAGAAGCGCAACGGCCACTACCTGCTGAACGGCAGCAAGTACTGGATCACCAACGGCCCGGTGGCCGACACCCTCGTGGTCTACGCCAAGAACGACCCGGCGGCCGGGGCGCGGGGCATCACCGCCTTCATCGTCGAGCGCCGGATGAAGGGGTTCTCGACCAGCCCGCACTTCGACAAGCTCGGGATGCGGGGGTCGGACACGGGCGAACTGGTATTCGCCGACGTCGAGGTGCCCTTCGAGAACGTCCTCGGCGAGGAGGGGCGAGGGGTGCGGGTGCTGATGTCGGGGCTCGACTACGAACGGGTGGTGCTGGCCGGCATCGGCACCGGCATCATGGCCGCCTGCCTCGACGCCATCATGCCCTACATGAAGGAGCGCCGGCAGTTCGGCGCCCCGGTCGGCAGCTTCCAGCTGATGCAGGGCAAGATGGCCGACATGTACACGGCGCTGAACACCGCGCGGGCCTATGTCTACGAGGTCGCACGGGCCTGCGACCGCGGGGCGGTGACGCGGGCTGACGCGGCGGCCTGCGTCCTCTACTCGAGCGAGCAGGCGATGGTGCAGGCGCACCAGGCGGTGCAGGCGATGGGCGGGGCGGGGTTTCTGGCCGACGCGCCGGTGGCGCGGCTCTTTCGCGACGCCAAGCTGATGGAGATCGGGGCGGGGACGAGCGAGATCCGGCGGATGTTGGTCGGGCGCGAGATGCTGGGGGCGATGGGATGACTCTCATGCTTGTGAGATTTTTAACTTTTCTCTTTACATATTGACTTGTGAGTGCTCGAGAGCCAGATGCGCGCTGTTCCCTGCACTCGGGAGCCTGTTGCTGCAGTCAGGAGGGAGCGATGACGGTGATCCAGACGGGCCGACCCGCCCAGGGCTCTCGCACAGGCCGCGTGTGGGAGATCGCGGATGCCATGTTCGCCGAGCAGGGGGCGATGCCGTCGGGCAGGGCGGTGGTCGATGCCTATCTCGCCGAGGATCCGGGGCGCAACGAGGGCACGGGCTTCACGCAGTACTCGCACTGGAAGCGCGCGCGTCTGTCCGGCCCGCCGGGGCCGGCGGCGGCCGTCGCATCGCGCCAGCGGGTCACGGTGGGCGGCGACGGGCAGATCGTCCTGCCGGCGGCGATGGTCGCCGCGATCGGCCTTCGCCCCGGCGAGGCGGCGATCGTCAGCCTCGGCGATGACCTCACGGTCGAGCCGGCGGCGCGGGCGCTGGCCCGGGCGCGCGAGATCGTCCGGCGATTCGACCGCGGCACCGGCTCGCCGGTCGACGAGCTTCTGGCCGAGCGGCGGACCGAGGCGGCGCGCGAGTGAGCGTCGTGCTCGACACCTCGGCCGTGCTCGCCGCGCTCTGGGGCGAGCCCGGCAGCACCCGGGTGGACGAGGTCATCGGGCGGGCCTGCATCAGCACGGTCAACCTGGCCGAGGCGGTGGCCAAGCTGATCGACCGTGGCGCCTCCGACGCCGATGCCGACGCCGTGCTGGCCGCGCTTGGCGTCGCGGTCATCCCCTTCGACCGGGGGCAGGCGGTGGCGGCCGGGCTCCTGCGCCGGGCGACGCGGGGGCGCGGCCTGTCGCTTGCCGACCGCGCCTGCCTGGCCCTGGGGCTGGCCGAGGGCCTGGCGGTGGTGACGGCCGACCGCGCCTGGGCGGGGCTCGACCTCGGGGTGACGGTCGAGGTGATCCGCTAGGGCGGCGCGGGCGGGGCCGGCAGGCGGTTCCGTACCCGCCCGAACCGTGGCATGGAACGGGTGTGCGGGGCCCGGCGGCCCGCGGCGGGGGAGGAGTGGGAATGCGCCTGACGTCAAGGGTCGTGCCGTCCTCCGAGGCATTCCGCGCCAACCGGGCGGCGCATCTGGCGGCGCTGGCCGAGGCGGCCGCGGCGGCGGAGCGGGCCGCGGCGGGCGGCGGGGCGGCGGCCCGCGAGCGGCACGCCGCCCGCGGCAAGCTGCTGCCGCGGGAGCGGGTGGCGGGGCTGCTTGATCCCGGGGCGCCGTTCCTCGAGATCGGCGCGACCGCGGCGCACGGGATGTACGACGATGCCGCCCCCTGCGCGGGCCTCATCGCCGGCATCGGGCTGGTGCACGGGCAGGAGGTGATGGTCGTCGCCAACGATGCTACGGTGAAGGGCGGCACCTACTACCCGATGACGGTCAAGAAGCACCTGCGCGCGCAGGAGATCGCATGGCAGAACCGTCTGCCCTGCGTCTACCTGGTGGACTCGGGCGGCGCCAACCTGCCCCAGCAGGACGAGGTCTTTCCCGACCGCGACCACTTCGGCCGCATCTTCTACAACCAGGCGCAGATGAGCGCGCAGGGCATCGCCCAGATCGCCGTCGTCATGGGCTCGTGCACCGCCGGCGGGGCCTATGTGCCGGCGATGTCCGACGTCACGGTGATCGTGCGCAACCAGGGCACGATCTTCCTGGCCGGCCCGCCGCTGGTGAAGGCCGCGACGGGCGAGGTGGTCACCGCCGAGGACCTCGGCGGCGGCGACGTGCACACGCGCCTGTCGGGCGTCGCCGACCATCTGGCCGAGGATGACGCCCATGCGCTGGCGCTGGCGCGCGAGGCGGTCAGGCATCTCAACCGGCAGCGCCCCGCGGGGCCGGCCCTGGCGGCACCCGAGCCGCCGGCCCACGACCCCGAGGAGATCCTCGGTGTGGTGCCGGCCGACCTGCGCACGCCCTACGACATCCGCGAGGTGATCGCCCGGCTCTTCGACGGCTCGCGGCTGGACGAGTTCAAGCCGCGCTTCGGCGAGACGCTGATGACGGGGTTCGCCCATGTCGAGGGGATCCCGGTGGGGATCGTGGCCAACAACGGCGTCCTGTTCTCGGAGAGCGCGGTCAAGGGGGCGCATTTCGTCGAGCTGTGCAGCCAGCGGCGCATCCCGCTGGTCTTCCTGCAGAACATCACCGGCTTCATGGTCGGGCGGCGGTACGAGAACGAGGGTATCGCCCGGCACGGGGCAAAGATGGTGACCGCCGTGGCGACCACGGCGGTGCCCAAGATCACCGTCCTGGTGGGCGGCAGCTTCGGGGCCGGCAACTACGGCATGGCCGGGCGGGCCTATTCGCCGCGCTTCCTGTGGACCTGGCCGCTGAGCCGGATCAGCGTCATGGGCGGGGCGCAGGCGGCCGGCGTGCTGGCCACCGTCCGGCGCGAGGCGATCGAGCGCGCGGGCGGCGTCTGGACGCCCGAGGAGGAGGCCGCCTTCAAGGCCCCGACGCTGGCCATGTTCGACCGCCAGAGCCACCCGCTCTACGCCTCGGCGCGGCTCTGGGACGACGGGGTGATCGACCCCAGGAAGACGCGGGCGGTGCTGGCCCTGTCGCTGCATGCGGCGCTGAACGCCGCCATCGGGGAGACGCGCTTCGGCGTGTTCAGGATGTGAGGGAGACCGACATGAGCAAACTGGGCTTCTATGATTTGTGTCGGCTGCTCGGCAAGGCGCTTGTGACGGACGATGAGCTGTTCTCGAGGTTCTCAGGCAAGGCGGGTCTTGTGGGTGCTCCGTTCACTGACAGAGAGAGTGACACGTCCCCTTGGACCGGCAGCGGCAAGAACGAGCGGCCAAGTGACGTTGTCGTTTACGCGACCACCGAAGCGACGGGGCGTCGATGGGCAATCCACATCCGCAACTTGGTGCGCTCTGCAAGGCTGTTGCCTGAGCAGGCGACCGACTACCCTGTCCGGGCGCAGGACATGGCTGCGTCGCGCGGCTACGACGAGTGGAAGACCGTCCTGCTGGTGTCGCAGGAGCGCCTGTCCGACGTTGCGGGACTGACCGGTCCGTTCGACGCCGTGATCCTGCACCACGAGACATCCGATCGCATTCCTGCCTATCTGGACGCGCTCTAGGGCCATGGGAGCCGGGCCCGCCGTTACGATCCAATCAGTATGCTTCTGGGAAGAACCATGTTCCGCCGCATCCTGATCGCCAACCGCGGCGAGATCGCCTGCCGCATCATCGCCACCTGCCAGCGGCTGGGGGTGGAAAGCGTCGCCGTCTTCTCCGAGGCCGACCGCAACGCGCTGCACGTCGCGCTGGCCGATGCGGCGGTCGCGATCGGCGGGCCGGCGCCGGCCGAGAGCTACCTGCGCGGCGATGCGATCATCGCGGCGGCACAGGCCGCGGGGGCCGCGGCGATCCACCCGGGCTACGGCTTTCTTTCCGAGAACCCCGCCTTTGCCGAGGCGGTGGAGGCCGCGGGGCTCGTCTGGATCGGCCCGCCGCCGGCGGCGATCCGGGCGATGGGGCTGAAGGACGCGGCCAAGCGGCTGATGGAGGCGGCCGGCGTGCCGGTGGTGCCGGGCTGGCACGGCGAAAGCCAGGAGGCCGGGCATCTTCTCGGTGCCGCCGAGGCGATCGGGTTCCCGGTTGTCATCAAGGCGGTCGCCGGCGGCGGCGGCAAGGGCATGCGGCGGCTCGAGGGGCCGGCGGGGTTCGCCGAGGCGCTGGCCTCGGCGCAGGCCGAGGCGCGCGCCGCCTTCGGCGACGACCGCGTGCTGATCGAGAAGTGGATCGACCGGCCCCGCCACATCGAGGTGCAGGTGTTCGGCGACGGCACCGACGCGGTCCACCTTTACGAGCGCGACTGCTCGCTGCAGCGCCGCCACCAGAAGGTGATCGAGGAGGCCCCCGCGCCGGGGATGACGGCCGAGATGCGCGCCGCGATGGGGGCGGCGGCGGTGCGGGCGGCGCGGGCGATCGGCTACCGCGGCGCGGGGACGGTGGAGTTCATCGTCGACGCCGGCCGCGGCCTCAGGCCCGACGGCTTCTGGTTCATGGAGATGAACACGCGCCTGCAGGTCGAGCATCCGGTGACCGAGGCGATCACCGGCATCGACCTTGTCGAATGGCAGCTGCGCGTCGCTTCGGGCGAGCCCCTGCCGCTGCGGCAGGAGGAAATCCCGCTTTCCGGCCACGCCGTCGAGGCCCGCCTCTATGCCGAGGACGTGGCCGCGGGCTTCCTGCCGGCGACCGGGCGGATCGCGCACCTCGCCTTTCCGCCCGGGGTGCGCGCCGACAGCGGCGTGCGCTCGGGCGACGCGATCAGCCCCTGGTACGACCCGATGATCGCCAAGATCATCGCCCACGGACCGACCCGGGCGGTGGCGCTCGCGCGGCTAGCCCGCGCGCTCGAGCGCACGCAGGTCGCCGGCACGGTGACCAACATCGCCTTCCTTGCCAGGCTGGCCGGCCACCCGGGGTTCGCCGCGGGCGAGGTGGACACCGGGCTGATCGGGCGCGACATCGCCTGGCTGACCGCTCCGCCGGCCGACGGGGGCCTCGGGCAGGCGGTGGAGGTGACGGCGCTGCTGGCCGCCGCCGACCTTCCGGCCGGGCCGATGGCGGGCTTCGCGCTCTGGGCGCCCCTTTGCCATCCGGTGGTGCTGGAGGGCGGCCGGCTCGGCGGCGTGGTGGAGCCCCTGGGGCCCGATGCGGCGCGGGTGGAGATCGGCGGCCGGCACTTCCGCGCCGGCCGCGGCGCGGAGGGCTGGTCGGTGGAAGGCCGGGCGCCGCTGCCGGTGGTGCGGGCGCAGGGCGCGATCCATGTCTTTGCCCCCGACGGACGCGGCGCGGCGAGCTTCCGGCTGCACGACCCGCTCGACCGGGATGCGGCCGGGGCGGCCGACGACGGCATCGCCCGCTCGCCGCTGCCGGGCCTCGTGCGGGCGGTGACGGTGGCGGCGGGCGAGGCGGTGGCGGCGGGGGCGCGGCTGGCAGTGATCGAATCGATGAAGATGGAACATGCGGTGACGGCGGGCGCGGCCGGTCGCGTCACCGAGGTGCTGGTCGGCGCGGGCGACCAGGTCGAGGCCGGCACGCCGCTGGTCCGGCTGGAGGCCCTGCCATGAGCCGCGGCCGGGTCGAGATCGTCGAGGTCGGCCCCCGCGACGGGCTTCAGAACGAGCCGCGCCCGATCGCGACCGCCGACAAGGTGGCGCTGATCGGCCTGCTGGTGGCGGCCGGGCTGCGGCGGATCGAGGCGGCAAGCTTCGTCAGCCCGAAGTGGGTGCCGCAGATGGCCGACGGCGCGGCGGTGATGGCGGCCGTCGCCCGGCCGCCTGGGGTGCGCTACTCGGCGCTGGCGCCGAACCTCAAGGGATACCGCGCCGCCCGTGCCGCCGGCGTCGACGAGGTGGCGATCTTCGCCGCCGCCACCGAGGGTTTCAGCCGCGCCAACCTCAACGCCACCATCGCCGAGAGCCTCGGGCGCTTTGCCGAGGTGGCGGCGGCGGCGCTGGCCGACGGGGTGGCGCTGCGCGGCTATGTCTCCTGCGTCACCGACTGTCCCTACGAGGGCGAGGTGGCACCGGCGGCGGTGGCGCGGGTGGCTGCGGCTCTGGCGGCGATGGGCTGCGGCGAGGTCAGTCTCGGCGACACCATCGGGCGGGGAACGCCCGGCCGGGTCGCGGCGATGCTCGAGGCGGTGCTGGGCGTGCTGCCGCCCGGCAGGCTGGCGGGTCACTTCCACGACACCGGCGGGCAGGCGCTGGCCAATGTCGGGGTGGCGCTGGATGCGGGGCTGCGCGTCTTCGACTCCGCCGCCGGGGGCCTGGGCGGTTGCCCCTACGCGCCCGGGGCGGCCGGCAACCTTGCCACCGAGGCGCTGGCGGCATTCCTGACCCGCGAGGGCTGGGAGACGGGGGTCGACACGGCGCGGCTGGAGACGGCCGCGGCCTTCGCGCGGACGCTGAGGGGAGGGCGGGATGGCGGAGCTTGACATCGCGCTGGACGGTCGCGGCGTGGCGACGCTGACGCTGAACCGCCCCGAGCGGCACAACGCGCTGTCAGCGGGGTTGATCGCGGCGCTGGCCGCGGCGGCGGCGCGGCTGGGCGCCGATCCGGCGGTGCGCGTGGTGGTGCTGACCGGGGCAGGGCGCAGCTTCTGCGCGGGCGGCGACCTTGACTGGATGCGCGCCCAGATCGGCGCCGACGTGGCGGCGCGGGCGGGCGAGGCGGGCAGGCTCGCGGCGATGCTGGCCGCGCTCGACGGGCTCGACAAGCCGCTGGTCGGGCGGATCAACGGCCAGGCATACGGCGGCGGGGTCGGGCTGATGGCGGTCTGCGACGTCGCCGTGGCGGCGGCGGGCGCCCGCTTCGGGCTGACCGAGGCGCGGCTGGGGCTGATCCCGGCCACCATCGGCCCCTATGTCGCCGCGCGGCTGGGGCCGGCGGCGCGGCGGGTGTTCTTCTCGGCGCGGCTGTTCGACGCCGCCGAGGCAGTGGCGCTTGGTCTGGTCGCGCGGGCGGTGCCGGCCGAGGGGCTGGACGCTGCCGTCGAGGCGGAGGTGGCACCCTACCTCGCCTGCGCACCGGGCGCGGTGGCCGAGGCCAAGCGGCTCCTGCGCCGGCTGGCGCCCGCGGCCGATGCCGCGGCGATGGCCGAGACAGTCGCGGCTCTGGTGCGCCGCTGGGAGGATCCCGAATCCGCCGAGGGAATCGCGGCCTTCTTCGAGGGCCGCGCGCCGGCCTGGGCGCGCGGCTGAAGCGGGCGTCCCGCTTCCCGCGGCGGGGGTACGGCGGGGCGCGGCGGGGGTACGGCGGGGCGCGACAAGAAATCCCCGCTGCCGCCGCCGCGGGGTCTTCGCTTCCAGCGAACCGTGGTATACGCAGGTTCCGCGGGCGCGATGCCGCGGTGCGGCAGACCCCGTCCGGGGCGGCATTTGTTGACCCGACCCGCCCCGGCCGATAAATGTCAAGGCGAAGCCCCCGCCCGGAAGACGGGGGCGCAAGGGGGCCTGTCGTGGACGAACTCTTGCGGGAGTACCTCCCGATCCTCGTCTTTCTCGCGGTCGCCGTCGGTCTCGGCCTGGTGCTGATGCTGTCGGCGGCGGTGATCGCGGTACGCAACCCCGACCCCGAGAAGGTCTCGACCTACGAGTGCGGCTTCAATGCCTTCGACGATGCGCGGATGCGCTTCGACGTGCGCTTCTACCTCGTGTCGATCCTGTTCATCATCTTCGATCTCGAGGTTGCGTTCCTGTTTCCCTGGGCGGTGGCCTTCGGGGATCTGTCGGCGACCGCCTTCTGGTCGATGATGGTGTTCCTCGTGGTGCTGACGGTGGGCTTTGCCTACGAGTGGAAGAAGGGGGCGCTGGAATGGGATTGACCGCCACCGCCGCGGGCGAGGACCGCCAGGCAGCCGTTTCGGAACTGAACCGCGAGCTGCAGGACAAGGGGTTCCTGCTGACGACGACCGAGGACATCATCAACTGGGCGCGCATCGGCAGCCTGCACTGGATGACCTTCGGGCTTGCCTGCTGCGCGGTCGAGATGATGCACACCTCGATGCCGCGCTACGACCTCGAGCGCTTCGGCACCGCCCCGCGCGCCAGCCCGCGCCAGTCCGACCTGATGATCGTCGCGGGCACGCTGACCAACAAGATGGCGCCGGCGCTGCGCAAGGTCTACGACCAGATGCCGGAGCCGC
>JAHDXW010000042.1 GCA_023383015.1 Paracoccaceae bacterium | reverse complement strand
GCGCCCCCGGGCATCGACAAGGGCTGGGCCCATGCGCCGGGGGCGACGGTGGCCGACGAGATCATCGCGCAGCTCCGCGCCAGGGCGGCGAAGCTGCCCGCGCCGCTGGCCGACGCGCTGGGCCGGGAGATCGACGAACGTGAGGGGGCACGCGCGGAGGCCGAGACGCGCGCGATGCACCGGTTGCTCGAGGACCTGCTGCCGGCGCCGGCGGCGCGGCAGATCATCGAGGAGGTCCGGCGCGCTCCCGATGCACTCCTCGGGCCGGCCGAGCAGGCAGCAATCCTGGCCTACACGAAGGAAGGCATCTACCGCCCGCTCAATGCTGCGCTCCGGGCCCGGGCAGCGGAGGGGGCGGCCGCGCTGTCCATCGAACAGGCGGCGTTCACCGCGGTCCTCGACCGGGCGCTGGCGCGGCTGCCGCGCCATGAAGGGATCGTCTGGCGCGGCATTGTCGACATGCCCCAGGAGCGGCTGTGGCACCTCCATGGCAGGCGGCCGGGCGAGGTGATCGCCATGAACGGCTTCACGAGCACCAGCCGGAGCGAGCGCAAGGCATTCGTGGGCCGGGTCCGCCTGCGCATCCGGAGCCTGAGCGGCCGGCGGATCGACGCACTCTCGGACGCACCGCAGGAGGCCGAGGTGCTGTTCGGCCGGGGATTGCAGTACAGGGTCGTCGCCACCAGATGGGAGGGGCGGGGCAGGGGCAAGCGGCTGCTTGTCGATCTCGAGGAGATCAGCCCCGCGGAGTGGCAGCACCTGAGGGAGGACGCGATGTTCCGCGAGAAGCCCCAGCCGCCCGACGACGCCGAGGGGCCGCCCGAGGACCTTGCCGCCTGGAGCGAGGCCTGGGGGCACGACTGGCTGACCGACCGCGACGGCCGCCCGGCGGAGGTTCCCTACATCGCCGAGGAGGCGCAGGCGCGCCGCTGGGCGGCGCTGGGCTTCGACCTGCACGCCGCGATCGACCGCTGGCGGGCGTGGCGCGCCGCGCGCCGCGACCAGACCGACCCGCATGCCGTCGCGGCGCACAGCGTGGCCTACCGCGAGCAAGAGACGGCGCTGGCCGAGGCCGCCGGCATCGGCCCGGCGGACCCCGACCACTGGCGCCTGAAGGCCTTCGTCAAGCACCTGGAGTGGTGAGATGATCCGCATCCGGCTGGACGACGGCGATGCGTCCGGCGCGGCGACCGGCACCGCCGGCGGCTCGGCCCGGTCCGCCCGCGAGACCGCGACCGGGGCGGGCGCGGCCGGCGCGGGCTTCCGCCAACCGGCGCCCTGCGCGCGACGCCGCGGCCGGGGCTGAACCGGGAGGCCGGGATCGGGACCAAGGCGCGCGACCGGGGCCGCCGTTGGACTTTTCCCCGACGGTGAGCCCGCGGCCTCATGCGCGCGACCTGCCCGGATGCCGGCGATGCGCCCAGACTGGCGGCCACCTGCCGGGGCCGGCGGTGATGTCCCCGCCGCTGCCAGCCGGCCAGCCTGCCCCCCGCCGCGGCGGACCCGGCCGGCCGCGTGCGAGGTTGCACGATCATCCCTCGAGAGCCCCGCGGACGCCCGTCACCCGCCTCGCCCTCCGCCGCCGGACCTGCCCCGAACGCATGTGTCGAACGACGAAAGGTCTCCGTGCATCATGTCGCAGGTTGCAGCCGGGCCGGCGGTACCAGCGGGGGCCAATGGCGGCGGCGCGGCGCCCCGGGGGCAGGGTTGGCAACGGCAGGCACCATGCGGGCAGCCGGGTGGCCGCCCGCCCGCCCGGGGCCGCCGTCACCGGGCGCGGAGGAACCGCCCCCGCGCCCGCACCACCGGCCGCGCGGTCAGTCGGCGGCCGCGCCGTCCCCGCCCAGCGCCGCCGCCAGCGCCCCCTCGCCCGTCACCACCGTCAGCGCCGCCCCGGGTGCGGCGCGCTCGTGGGCCTCGGCGCCCGCTGCCGCTGCGGCGGACGCGCCGTCGTCAAGCGTGCGGGCATGGACGCGGTTGACCTGGTAGATGTGTTCGGGCCCGTCGGCACCCATCATCACCGCGACGTTGCCGGTGGTGTAGCTCGCCTCGTCGGCGCCGCACACCTCGCGGTTGTTGATGAAGAAGCGGTGGCGGCCGTCCTCGCTGATCACCTTCAGCGTGTTGAACTCGCCGGCCCGGATCGCGCGCGTGCGGTCGTTGCGGCACAAAAGCCGCGCCGGACCGCCCCGGCCGCTGATGCCGTCGACGCCGTCAAGCGCCCAGATGCGGGCGCTGCCCGGCTCCTCGCTGCTGTCCCGCTGGAACGAGAACCACAGCCCGCTCAGCCGTGCCTGGGCGTCGATGCGGGAGAAGAGCAGGAGGCCCGAATACCACACCCCGTCGGGGTCGACCCGGCGGACCTGCGCCGTCACCTCCATGTCGCCGACGCAGAAGGGGCTCGAGGCGAGGCTTGCGCGCGGCGAGACCCGCCCGGTCGCCTGCAGCGTGTTGCCGACCCGCGCCCAGTCGCCCAGGTTCGGCACCCACTGCGCCGCCTGCCGGTCGGTGGTGAAGCTCCAGCGCCGCTCGGCCGGGGCGCTGCCAAGGAAGCGCTCGGCGGCGTCAAGGTCGATGCGGCTGCGGGGCAGGTAGTTGCGGGTGACAAGCTCGCCGGTGCAGACGAGCGCGCGCGCCACCTCGTCGGGCGCGGCCTCGGGGTGGGCCTGGCGGATCAGCGCCCAGGCGCCGGCGACATGCGGGGCGGCCATCGAGGTGCCGCTCTTGACGCCGGTGGCGCCCCGGTCGCCGTCGGCGACCGGGGCGGTGATGTCGCTGCCCGGCGCCATCAGGTCGACCATCCGCGCGTGGTTGGAGAAGTCCGAGACGTCATCGTCCTTGGTGGTGGAGCCGACGGTGACGGCCGAGGAGATGCAGCCGGGCGCGCCGACCTTGCCATTGAGATAGTTGTTGCCGGCCGCGATGACAGTCGGGATGCCACGCGAAAGCAGGCTGTCGATCACCGCCTTCATTGTGTTGCCGTCGCAGTGGCCGGCGTACTCGCCGCCGCCGATGCTGATGTTGACGGCGGCGATCGTCTGCTCGTCGGCCAGTTCGAGCACCCGCTCGAGGCCGAGCATCTGGTCGCTCGGCCAACTCAGCGCGCAGGGCGCGCTGCCCGCGCCGCAGAACTCCTCGGTCTCGAAGCGGCTGAAGACCTTGATGGCGATCAGCTGCGCCTGATGGGCGATGCCGCGGGCGTCGGGGTGGTTGCCCATGGCGATGCCGGCGACATGGGTGCCGTGGCCGCAGCCGGCAAGGCTGGTCGGGCAGTCCTGGGCGGTGCCCGGCCCGGTGGCGGCGTCCGCCCCGTCGGGGCAGAGCGAGCTGCTGTCGCCGTCGACGTTGGCCGAATAGCAGGCCTCCGACAGGATGCGGCGGGCAAAGGCGCGGTGGTTGCGCCTGACCCCGGTGTCGAGCACCGCCACCGCCTGGCCGGCGCCGCGCCAGCCCTTCTTCCACAGCTTCGGCGCGTCGATGATGCCGGCGCTCTCAGCAAGCGCCGGCGGGGCCGGCACCTCCTCGGTCACCTGGGCCGCCTCGGGCGCGGCGAGGATCGTGCGCAGATCGGCCTCGCTCGCCTGCAGGGCCAGCGCGGGAACGGTCGCGAAGCGCTTCACGCCATGGGGCGCGGCCAGCCGGGCCAGCAGCGCCGCCTGCGCCGCGGCGATGCCGGCGCGCTGGGCGGCGACCGCATCGGCGTCGAGCGCCCCCTCGGGCACGAAGCCCGCCGCCAGCCCGACGATCACCGGCAGCCGCCCGCGCGCCGCGGCGCGGGCGAGAAGCGCTTCGGGCGCCGCGGCGGCGGTGCCGCCCCGCCCGTCGGCAATGGCGATCGAAGGGGCCGACTTCGCCCCGGCGGGCAGCCCCGCCGCCAGTGCCGCCGCGACCGCCGCCGCCAGCCTGTGCCGCCTGCCCATGATCATGGTCAGCCTCCCCGATCCGCCTTGATCCTGTCCCTGCGATGCCCCGCCCCACCCCGGCGTTCCGGGCCTGCGGGCGTCTCGCCTGCCACCGCCAGATCCCCGCCCGGCACCGCGCGCCGGTAGGGCGGGTGCTGCTGCCAGGGCGGCAGGTCGACCGGTTCCAGCGGCGCAAGCGAGACCGCCGTGACGCTGTCGACATCATAGACATGCCCCGCGGCCGGCGCGGCCATGGCAACCGCGACATCACCTGCCGAAATGCGCCGCTCGACCGCATCGCAGACGAGCCCGCCGTTGATGAAGAAGCTATGGGTCCCGTCCCGGCTGACGACGCGCAGGGTGTTCCAGCCCTGGTAGCGCACGGCGTCGGCCCGGTCGTTGCGGCAGAGCTGCCGCGCCTGCCAGTCGCCGGTCACGCCGTCGACCGCATCGAGCGCCCAGATCGTGGCATAGCCGTGTTCGTCATCGCCGTAGCCGTTCCGCGCGAACGCGAACCAGAGGCCGCCGAAGCTGCCGGATGTGTCGGTGGCCGAGAACAGCACCAGGCCCGAGTTCCACTTCCGGTCGGGGTCGATGCGGCGCACCTTGGCCACCACCTCGACATCCGAGGCGCAGAACGGGCTCGATGCAAGCTGCCACACCGTCGTCCCGTCCGAGACGACGTGGAAGAGATCGCGCAGCCGCCGCCACTGCCCATGATGCTGCGTCCAGCGACGGACCTGCGCGTCGGTGCGGAATGTCCAGCGGCGCTGCGTCACAGGGTTCCGCAGGAAGGCGAGCGCCGCCGCGAGGTCGATGCGCGGCAGGGGAAGGTTGTTGCGCGCCACCAGTTCGCCCGTGCAGGCGAGCGCCCGCAGCACATCGTCGGCGCGGGCATCGGGCTTGGCCTGCATCAGCAGCGCCCAGGCGCCCGCGACATGGGGGGCGGCCAGCGAGGTGCCGCTCACGGTGACGACCCCGTCGGGCGTGCCGTCGTGGGTCGGTGTGGTGATGTCGACGCCCGGCGCCAGCAGGTCGACCATGCGCGCGTGGTTGGAAAACTCAGCCAGCGTGTCCTGCTTGGTCGTCGCCCCCACCGTCACCGCCGTCGGGATGCAGCCGGGGGCGATGACCGCGCCGTCGAAGCCGCCATTGCCCGAGGCGACCACGGTGGCGATGTTGCGCGACAGGAGGTTGTCGATCACCCTCTTGCGCTCGTCGAGGTCGCAGGTGGTGTCGAACGCGCCGCCGCCGATGCTGATGTTGGCGGCGGCGATGTCGAAACGGTCGGCGAGGTCCAGCACGCGCTCGAGCCCGAGCATCTGGTCGCTGGCATAGCTCACGAGGCAGTTGGGCGGGCAACCGCCTGAAATCGACTGGCTCATCACCTGGATCGAGATCAGCCGTGCCGTCGGCGCCACCCCGCGCCCCCCGGCGAGGTTGCCGACCGCGGCCCCGGCCACCTTGGTGCCGTGGGCGCAGCCGTTGATCTCGTGGCCGCAGGCGGCCCCCGATCCCTTCGCAGTCGACGAGGGCTGGCCGAAGGGGCAGAGCGAGATGCTGACATTTCGGATGTTGCTCGAATAGCAGGCCTCGGAGGCGATGCGGCCGGCGAAGGCGGGGTGGTCCAGCTTGACGCCGCTGTCGAGCACCGCCACCACCCAGCCGCGCCCGCGCAGCCCCTGCCGCCACAGTTTGGGCGCGCCGATCAGCGGCACGCTGTCGGCCAGTGCCGGCGGCTCGGGCACGTCCTCGCGGACCGAAACCACCCCCGGTGCCGCAAGGGCGGCGGCCAGGTCGTCCGCCCTCGCCGCGAAGGCCAGGTAGGGCACGGTGGCAAAGCGCTTCACCGCCTCGGGCGCATCAAGCCGCGCCAGCAGCGCCGCCTGTGCCGCGGCGATGTCCCTGCGCTGGGCGGCGACCGCGGCGGCGTCGAGCATCCCCTCGGGCACGAAGGGCAGATCGAGGCCGACGATCACCGGCAGCCACCCCCCGTTGGCCTCGGCCCGGGCGAGAAGCGCCGCGGGCGGGGCGGCCACGCGCCTGCCCCGCCCGTCGGCGATGGCGACGTCCGGGGCACCCGCCCCCGGGCCCGCGGCCAGCGCCATCACCAGTGCGGCCGCCGCCGCGACGGCCCATCGCATTGCTGACGCCATCATCGCACCTGCCATGACCGCCGCAGCGGCCCCCCGCATCCGGCGTGTCCGGAACCCGGTCCCATCCGGTCGGCGACCGCGAGGGCCCGGGGCCGCTGCCAGCCCGTCACTCGTCCGCCGCCGCCGCCGTGGCGCCCCTGCCCGGGCCGTGCTCGGTGCGGAACCAGGCGATGTCGACACCGATCAGGTCCTCGCCGTCCGCGTCCCGCCAGCCGTTGTTGTAGATGCCAACGAAGCCGGGCCCGTCGAAATGGTCTCTGGCGGCATAGCAGGTGTAGTCACCGTTGACCCAGAACTCGTATCCGCGCTCGCTCTGGAGGAGGCGCAGCTGCTCCCAGCCGGGCTCGCGCGGCGGGTCGAAGCGCTTCTCGCAGGCCCGCACCGGCCCGCCGGGATAGATCTCGCGGATGCCGGCGGCGAAGATCTTGCCGTCGTAGCCGTAGTCGAGATAGGCGAGGATCCCGGTCCACGCGCCGGCGCCATCCCAGTGCGCGCCGACGATGATGCCGGCGCTGCCCAGCCGTTCGACCTTGCGCAGTTGCACGCGCACGTCGACATCGCCGCTGCAGGTCGGGCTGATCGCCTCGACCTGGCCCTGGTTATAGCCGATCCCCCGCTGGCGTCCCTGCAGGATGCCGCGCTGCAGCGTCCACTCGCCGCGCGGGAACCGCCAGCCCGCGAGGTCGGCGCGCGCGTCGAAGGTCCAGCGGCGCAGGTTCGCGGGTGGGTCGGTCAGGAAGCGGTGGGCGGCGGTCAGGTCGATGCGCGGGCGGGGCAGGCCGGAGCGGCTGAGCGGCTGGCCGGTGCAGTTCAGCGCGCGCAGCGTTTGCCCGACCCCGGCCTCGGGGCTGGCCTCGCGCAGAAGCGCGATCGCCCCGGCGACATGCGGCGCGGCCATCGAGGTGCCGGTCATGACGTCGGCCCTGACCGGCCGCGGCACCGGGGCAAAGATGTCGGTGCCGGGCGCCATGAGGTCGACCATCACCGAATGGTTCGAGGTGCCAAAGACAGCGTCGCCCTTGGTCGAGTTGCCGACCGCGATCGATTCCTTGACGCAGGCAGGGGCAGCGATGGTGCCGTTGGCAGAGCCGTTGCCGGCGGCGATCACCGTCGCGATGCCCAGGCCGTGCAGCATCCGCACCCACCTCGCGCGGGGGTCGGTGAAGCAGTCCTCACCGTAGAAGCCGCCGCCGATGGACATGTTGACGGCGACGATGGTCAGGTCGGTGTCGAACCACAGGTCGTAGACATGTTCGAGCGCCCGGCGCTGGTCGCTGATCCTCGACCGGGCGCAGGGGGCCGGGTCGTCGGGCGCGCAGTCTAGTGCGCTGTTCTTGCGGGAGAACACCTGGATCGGGACCAGCGAGGCGGCGTTGGCCACGCCGGTGTTGCCCGCCGCGATGCCCGCGACATGGGTGCCGTGCTTGCAGCCCGCCACGTCAAGCGGGCAGTTCCCGCCCGCGCCCGGGGCCGTCGACTGGTCGGCCCCGCCGGGGCAGAACGAGGCGGGGCCGGCCTTCGAGAAGCAGGCCTCGGCGACGATCCGGCCGGCGAAGGCGCGGTGGCCGAGGTCGATGCCGGTGTCGAGCACCACGATCGTCTGGCCGGCGCCGCGCAGCCCCGGATCGCGCCAGAGCTTGCGGGCGCCGATCAACCGGGTGCTGGCGGCCAGCGCGGGGGGCGAGGCGATGTCCTCGCTGACCTGCTCGACCGCGGGGTCGGCCAGCACGCGGCGCAGGTCTTCGGCCCCGAGGTCGGCCGCGAAGGAGGGAAGCAGCGTCGTGCGCGTCACGTCGCGCGGGCCGGCCAGCCGGCCGAGCGCGCGCCCGACCGCCTCGGCATGCCGGGCGCGCAGCGCAAGGACCGCCTCGCGCCCGGCGTCGGCGTCCGGCGGCCCCTCCGGCGCCGCGAGATCGACGATCACCCGCAGCCGCCCGCGCCCGGCCCGCGCGACCATCGCCTCGGGCGAGGCCGCGACCAGCGTTCCCGTGCCGTCGTCGAGAAGCACCAGGGGCGCGGCCACCGCGGGCGACGCCACCAGGACCAGAACCGCCACCCATGCCGCCAACGCCGCTGCCGCCAGCCGCCGCCCGATCGCCATCAGAACCCTCCCCGCCTTTCACCGCACCAGCCTGCGCCGGCTGGCCATCCGAACCATGCACGAAGCTTCACGTTCCGTAATATGGAGATATTGCCGCCGCCCGCCCGCCTCAGGGCCCCGCCGCCACCGCCTCGGGGCCGAGGGTGCGGGCACGGATCACCTCGACGTCGAGGATGTTGTCGGGGTCGAGCGAGTTGGCCCACATCCACGGGCCAAGCTCGCCCGCGGTGAAGCCGGTGTCGGTGGCGCTGCAGGTCTCTTCGCCGTTGACGAAGAAGCGGTGATGCCCGCCCTCGCTGACCACCCGGAGGACGTTGAACGCCCCCGGCCGGAAGGCCGGCACGTCGGTGTTGTAGCACAGGTCGCGGAACGGCCCCCAGCCCTGGACCAGGTTGAAGCGGTCCACCGCCACGATCCGGGCGTAGCCGTGGCCGGAGTCGTAGTGCAGGCCGGTGTGGAACATCAGCCCGCGCATGGTGCCGTCGGGGTAGAAGGTGGCAAACAGCGTCAGCCCCGAGGGGGAATACTGGTCGGCCTCGGTCGTGGCGCGGCGCATCTCGGCCGTCACCTCGAGGTCGGAGCCGCAGAAGCGCGTCACGGCCTGGTGGACGGTGGCGCTGTCGCTGCCGGCCACGCGCAGGAAGGCGCCGAAGCGCACCCAGTGCCCGGTGGCCGCCGACCAGACGCGGAGGTCGGCGTCGGTGCGGAACAGCCAGCGGCGCTGCACCGACAGCTTCAGAAGCTGCCGCCGCGCCGTGGCGATGTCGATCCGCTGCCGGGCGATGTCGGCGCGCTCGACCGTCTCGCCGGTGCACGCCAGGGCGCGCAGGATCTCGCGCGGGCTCGCCCCCTCGCGCGCCTGCCGCAGGAGCGCCCAGGCCCCGGCGACATGCGGCGCGGCCATCGAGGTGCCGCTCTTGCTGCCGGTCGCGCCGGTCCGGCGCGACTGCACCGGGGCGGTGATGTCGGCGCCCGGCGCCATCAGGTCGACCATCCAGGCGTGGTTCGAGAACGAGGCCACGGCATCGTCCTTGGTCGTGGCGCCGACCGTCACCGCCGAGGAGATGCAGCCCGGCGCGGTGACATAGCCGTTCCAGCCGTCGTTGCCCGACGAGATCACCGTGACGATGCCGAGCGACAGCAGGCTGTCGATTGCGGCCTTGCGCGGGTCGGTGTCGCAGGCCGCCACGAAGGCGCCGGCGCCGAGGCTCATGTTGACCGCGGTGATGGCGTGGCTGCCGGCCAGTTCGGCGACCCGCTCGAGCCCGCGGATCTGGTCGGAGGTGTAGGTCAGCGCGCAGGGCGCCCCGCCGGCCGTCGCGCAATCCACCGGGTCGTCGAAGCGCGCGAAGACCTTGACGGCGATCAGCCCGGCCTCGGGCGCGACCCCGCGCGCGCCCCTCAGGTCGCCGGTCGCGATGCCGGCCACATGGGTGCCGTGGCCGCAGCCGTTGATGGACAGGGGGCAGTCGGCCCCCGCGCCGGGGGCAATCGAGGCCTGTGCCCCGCCCGGGCACAGCGACCGCGACACCCCGGCCACGCGCGTGGAATAGCAGGCCTCCGACAGGATCCGCCCGGCAAAGGCCTGATGGTCGAGCTGCACGCCGGTGTCGAGCACCGCCACCGCCCAGTCGCCGCCGCGGTTGCCCAGCCGCCAGACCGGCGGCGCCTTCACCAGCGGCACGCTGTCGGCAAGCGCCACCGGCACGGCCACGTCCTCGGTCACCGACACCGCCTCGGGCGCGGCGAGGATCGCCTGCAGCTCGGCCGCGGTCGCGTGCAGCGCCAGATAGGGCACGGTGGAGAAGCGCTTCACTGCCTCGGGCGCGGCGAGGCGGGCAAGAAGCGCCGCCTGCGCCGCGGCGATTCCCGCCCGCTGGGCGGAAACGCCTTCGGCTGCGAGACTTCCCTCGGGCACGAAGCCGGCCGCGAGCTCGACGATCACCGGCAGCCGGCCGCGCGCCGCGGCGCGGGCGAAAAGCGCATCCGCCGCCGCCGGGGCGGTGCCGCCCCGCCCGTCGGCGATGGCGATGCCGGGTGCGGCCTGTGCCGCCCCCGGCAGGGCCCCGCCCAGGACAGCCACCGCCGCCATCGCCTGCCACCATGCCCGCGCTGCCATTCCCGCCCCCAGTGCCGCCCCCAGTGCCGCCCCGCTGCACACAACCGATGTGCATATAAATTATGATAGGTGCTTCCGGGATGCGGCGCATTGATCCCGGTCAACCGTTCGCGTCGCGCCAGCGGCAGGAAAAAAGGGGCGGCGCCGGGCGCCGCCCCCTTCCGTCGCATACCCTTCCGAGGCCTCCGGTCAGCGGCCCGGGCCGAGGGGCGTTGCCGCACCCGCGGGCAGTTCGGCGCCCGCAGCCGCGCGGCTGTAGGCCGGCGCATCCTGCCAGGCCGGCAGGCCCTCGGCAGCCAGAGGAGCGAGCGAGACCGCCTGCACGCGGCTGACATCGTAGTTGTGGCCGCTCGACCGCGACGCCATCACCACCGCTACCTCGCCGAGGCTGAAGGTGGCATCGGTGGCGCTGCACACCTCGCTGCCGTTGATGAAGAAGCGGTGCGTTCCGCCCTGGCTGACCACGCGCAGATTGTTCCAGCCCTGGTAGCGCACGACGTCGGCTTCGCGGTTCTCGCACAGGAGCCGCGCCGCCCCGGTGCTGGAGATGCCGTTCCAGCTGTCCAGCGCCCAGATCACCCCGTAGCCCTTGTCCTCGCCGAACTCGTCGAAGCGGCTGAAGGCGAACCACATGCCGGACATGTTCTTGGCGTCGTCGACGCGCGAGAACAGGAAGAGGCCCGAGTTCCACATCCGGTCGGGGTCGGTCCGCCGCACCCGCGCGTTGACCTCGACATCGGCGGCGCAGAACGGGCTCGATGCGACGTACCAGACGCTTGCACCCGAGGAGACGACGCGGAAGAGGCTGCCCACCCGCCGCCAGACGCCCAGATGCTGCAGCCACTGCGCCGCCTGCTTGTCGGTGCGGAAGTTCCACAGCCGGCGCATCACCGGGTTCTCGAGGAACTTGCGCGCCTCGAAGACGTCGATGCGCGGCAGGGGCAGGTTGTTGCGCGCCACCAGCACGCCGGTGCAGGCCAGCGCCCGCAGCACCTCGTCGACCCGCGCCGCGGGCTTTCCCTGCCGCAGAAGCGCCCAGGCCCCGGCGACATGCGGGGTGGCCATCGAGGTGCCGCTCTTCACGCCCACCGCGTTGGTGCGGCGGGTGAAGACCGGCGCCTCGATGTCGCTGCCCGGGGCCAGCAGGTCGACCATCCGGGCGTGGTTCGAGAAGCTCGAGATCTCGTCGGTCTTGGTGGTGCTGCCCACCGTCACGGCCGACGAGATGCAGCCGGGCGAATTCACCCAGTTGTCCCAGCCGTTGTTGCCCGAGGCGATGACCGTGGCGACGCGCTTGCCGATCAGGTTGTCGATCACCGCCTTGCGGGCGTCGGTGTCGCAGGGCGCGTTGAAGGCGCCACCGCCGAGGCTCATGTTCGCCGACACGACGGTGTGGGTGTCGGCCAGTGCCAGCACGCGCTCGAGTGCGCGCACCTGGTCGCTGACATAGGCCGAGGCGCAGGGCGCCGTGCCCGCCCCGCCGCAGTCGGCATCATTGAAGAAGCGGCTGAAGACCTTGATCGAGATGAGGTCGGCCGTCGGCGCGACGCCGCGGCGGAAGCGGCGGTTGCCGACCGCGATGCCGGCGACATGGGTGCCGTGGCCGCAGCCGGCGATCGTTGTCGGGCAGTCGGCGCCCGAGCCCGGATCGGTCGAGCTTGCCACGCCGCCGGGGCAGAGCGAGGTCGAGGTGCCGGCGACGCGCGTCGAGTAGCAGGCCTCCGAGACGATCTTGCCGGTGAAGGCGCGGTGGTTCAGCTGCACGCCGGTGTCGAGCACCGCGACCACCTGGCCGCGTCCCATCGCCCCCGCCCGCCAGACCTTCGGCGCGTTGATCAGGGGCACGCTCTCGTTCAGCGCCGGCGGCACGGGCACGTCCTCGACCACCGAGGCGACGCCCGGCGCGGCAAGGATGCGGCGCAGGTCGGCCGCATCCACCACCATCGCCATGAACGGGATCGACTCGAAGCGCTTGACCTCCTCGGGCGCGGCCAGCCGGGCCAGAAGCCCCGCCTGCGCCGTGGCGATCGCAGCCCTTTGCGCGGCAGCGGCCTCGGCCGCGATCGTGCCCTCGGGCGCGAAGGCCACCTCGAAGCCGACGATCACCGGCAGCATGCCGCGGGCCTCGGCGCGCGCGATCATTGCCGCCGCCTCCGCTGTCGTGGTGCCGCCGCGGCCGTCGGCGATCGCCACCACCGGCTCGGCCGCGACCATCGCCGGCGCAAGGCCGCCCGTCGCAATCAGCACCGCGGCCGCCACGCCGCGCCACAGGGCCCCCGAGCATCGCATCCTTCCCGGCTGTGATCCTGTCATCCGTCGCGTCTCCTTCACTTGCCGACCCGCACTGCGCGGGCCCCCGCACCCCCATCGACACACCACCTGCCGACGGAATCCACCGTACCACGGTTCCCCCTCGAATCGGGGACGAATCACCTCTTACCTGCCGCCTTCCCGCCCGGACGCCGCCGCACCGCCGCGGCGGATGCCCGAGGGCCCCTCGCCGGGCTGCCGGACAACCGGCAGGGCCCCCGCCGTCGGCCCCGCCCCCGCGGCTGCAGCCGCCCCCGCGGCCACCCCGGCCGCCGCCAGCCGGTCGACGTCGAAGACATCGCCGCCGCCCACCGTCGAGGCCATGGCCACGGCGATGTCGCCGGCGGCGAAGGTCGGGTCGTAAGCGCGGCAGACCTCGGCACCGTTGATCGAGAAGACGTGCAGCCCACCCTCGCTGACCACATGCAGGACGTTGTAGCCGTCGCGGTTGATTGAGGTCGCGCGCCAGTTGGCGCACAGGAGCCGCCCGTCGTCGGACGAGGTGTCGAGCAGATCGGTGTTGTCGAGCGCCCAGATGGCGGCATAGCCGCCGGGCACCGGCGCCTCGCCCTCGTCGAAGTGATGCTTGTTGTAGGCAAACCACAGCGCGCTCGCCTGCTTGCCCTCGTCGATCGTCGCGAACAGCATCAGTCCCGAGTTCCAGTCGAACACCGGGTCGGGGTCGACCCGCCGCACCCGCGCGGTCACCATCAGGTCGGTGGCGCAGAAGGGTGCCGTCGCCACGCTCCAGAACGAGGCCCAGCTGCCGCCGGCGGTGCGCATCACCCCGCCCACCCGCGACCAGTTGCCGAGGTGTTTGGTCCACTGGGCCACCTGCCGGTCGGTGCCGAAGGTCCACAGCCGCTCGCTGACCGCATCCTTCAGGAACCGGCGCGCGGCCTCCACGTCGATGCGCGGGATCGGCAGGCTGTTGCGCGTCAACGGCTCGCCCGTGCAGGCAAGCGCCCGCAGGACCTCGTCCACCGTCGATTCGGGGCGGCTCTGCATCAGCAGCGCCCAGGCGCCGGCGACATGGGGGGCGGCCATCGAGGTGCCGCTCTTGACGCCCACGGCGGCGGTCCGGTGCGTGAACACGGGCGCCGAGATGTCGCTGCCCGGGGCCAGAAGCTCGACCATCCGGGCGTGGTTGGAGAAGTCCGAGACCGCATCGGACTTGGTCGTGGAGCCGACGGCGACGGCCGAGGAGATGCAGGCCGGAGCGCCCACCGCGCCGTTCAGCCCGTCGTTGCCGGCCGCGATCACCGTCGCGATCCCGAACGAGCGCAGGGTATCGATCAGCGGCTTTCTGGGGTCGCTGTCGCATGCGGCGGTATGGGTGCCGCCGCCGAGGCTCATGTTCACCGCCGCGATCCGGCGGTCGGCGGCCAGGTCGATCACCCGCTCGAGCCCGCGCATCTGGTCGCTGACATAGGTCTGGGCGCAGGGCGCGCTGCCGCCGCAGTCGGCCGCCTTGTCGAAGCGGCTGAAGACCTTGATGGCGATCAGCCCGGCAGCGGGTGCCACCCCCCGCCGGCTGGCCCGGTTGCCGACCGCGATGCCGGCGACATGGGTGCCGTGGCCGCAGCCGTCGATGCGCAGCGCGCAGTCGGCGGCCGCGCCCGGCGCCGTGGAACTGCTGGCACCGCCGGGGCAGAGCGAGACCGAGGTGCCCCGAACCCGCGTCGAGTAGCAGGCCTCGGAGACGATGCGCCCGGCAAAGGCCACATGGCTGCGCTGCACGCCGGTGTCCAGCACCGCCACCGACCAGCCGCTGCCGCGGTACCCGCGCCGCCACACCGGCGGCACCCGCACCAGCGGCACGCTGACGTTCAGCGCCGCCGGCACGGCGACATCCTCGGCGACCGACCGGACGCCGGGCGCCGCCAGCACCGCGGCGAGGTCTCCGGGGCCGAGCACCGCAGCCAGATAGGGAACGGTGGCGAAGCGCTTGACCTCCTCCGGCGCGGCGAGCCGCGCCAGCAGCGCCGCCTGGGCCCCGGCGATCGCCGCGCGCTGCGCGGCCTGCGCATCGGCGGCCAGCATGCCTTCGGGGCGCGTGTCGACGGCAAGGCCGATGATCACCGGCAGCACGCCGCGCCGCTCCGCCCGCGCCGCCAGCGTCGCCGCATCGGCGACGGCAAGGCCGCCCCGCCCGTCGTCGGCCGCCAGCGCCGGCCCGGCCGCGGCCGGCAGGGGCAGCGCCAGAAGGACGGCCAGCGCGACCGGCAGCCACCGCCGCAGCGGCGCCCCCCGCCGCGTGCCTGTCCGCCCGCCCGCCTGCCGAATCCGGTCTGTGCGCATCGTGACCCCCCCTAACCGGGCGGCCGCCCGGAGACAGCCGCATGTTTTCGCATATCACCTTCCGACGGGCGTCCGATTGATCGAGGTCAACCCGGCCGCACTTGGTTGCCCGTTGCCCGCCGGCCCGGGTCCGCAGGCCCGCCTCCGGCGGCCGCGGCGGCAGCGCCCGCCGCGGCTGGCCGGCGTCTGCCACGATTTGATCACTATTCTGCGGCAGGATGTCCCGGGCGGCGGGGCATGCCGGCGTCATCCGCCCGGACATCCGGAGTGACAGGTGAGCACGTTCAACGCCATCCACCTCGGCAACGGCCCGCTGATCGACCCCACCGAGGGCAACACCGGCGCCGAGAATGCCGGCGCCCTCGTCGGGCAGACCTTCGGCGGGCCCGGCGACGCGCTGGTCCACGGCATCACGAACGTCGTCACCAACGACCGCAACGGCGACAACGCGCTGAACCAGAACAACAACGTCTCGAACGACACCTTTACCGCCGACATCGGCAACGGCCCCCAGACCTTCACCTTCGATGCCGCCGTCGCCTACACTGCCACCATCACCTACGTCGACGGCACCACCGCCACCGTCACCGTCGTCATCTTCCAGTCGACCAGCGGCGACATCTTCCTCGCCCCGGGCCTGACCCAGGGGGTGAACGACATCCTCACCGCCGCGCCGATCCAGTCGATCACCCTGACCGGGACGGTGACGACGCACGCGCTCGGCCTCGGGATCAACCGGCCGAACCTCAACTTCCCGACCTGCTTCGTCGCCGGCACGCCGATCGACACACCTGCCGGCCCCCGGCCGGTGGAAACGCTGCGGCCCGGCGACCTCGTGCTCACGCGCGACCGCGGTGCGCGGCCCCTGCGCTGGGTCGGCCGGCAGACGGCCGCCGGCACCGGCGCCTTCGCCCCCGTCCGGCTGATGCCGGGCGCGCTCGGACGGCACGGGCTGGTCGAGGTCTCGCAGCAGCACCGCATCCTCGTCGCCGGCTGGCGGGCCGAGCTGCACTTCGCCGCCGAGGAGGTGCTTGTCGCCGCCTGCCACCTCGTCAACGGCCGCAGCGTGCGGCTTGCCCCGCGGCCGCGGGTCACCTTCGTGCATCTGATGTTCGACCGCCACGAGATCGTGACCGCCGCCGGGCTGCTGTCGGAAAGCTTCAACCCCGGCGCCACGGCGCTGGCCGGCGATGCCGGGCTGCGGGCCGAGCTTGCCGACCTCTTCCCCGATCTGGCCGACGGCGTCCCCTGGCCGCTGGCCCGGCCTCTGGTCGGCGGGCGCGAGGCAGCGCTGCTCGCCGCCTGAGCATCCCCTGCCGGCGCCGCTTGACCGGGCCGGCGCGATCGTTTCTACCCGCTCCCGCCATGGCCGCCCGACCGCGGAAGAAACCCGCCCCGCCCCGCCCCCCGCCGCCGCCGCCGCCACGCCGGCGGCCCTTGCGCGCGGCGTTGATCTGGGGGCTGCGGGGGGCCCTGCTCGCGGTGGTGCTGACGCTCGCCTGGATCGCCGTCCTCGCCGTCGTGACCCCGCCGCCCAACCTCTACATGCGGGCCGAGCGGGCGCGGCTCGGCGCGATCGCCCACGACTGGGTGCCGCTCGCCGCGGTCAGCCCGCACATGGCCCGCGCCGCGGTCGCCGCCGAGGACGCCAACTTCTGCCTGCACTGGGGCTTCGACATGGCCGCGATCCGCACCGCGCTCGACGAGGGCAGCGGCCGCGGCGCCTCGACGATCCCCCAGCAGACGGTCAAGAACGTCTTCCTGTGGCCGGAGCGCTCGTGGCTGCGCAAGGCCATCGAGGCGGTCCTGACCCCCGCCGTCGTCACCCTCTGGTCGCGGCGGCGCGTGCTCGAGGTCTACCTCAACGTCGCCGAGTTCGGCGAGGGCGTCTTCGGGGTCGAGGCAGCGGCGCGCCACCACTTCGGCACCGCCGCGGCCGACCTCACGCTCGTGCAGGCGGCGCGGCTTGCCGCCATCCTGCCCGACCCCAAGGGCCGCGACCCCGCCCGCCCCTCCGCCTTCGTCCGCCGGCGCTCCGAGGCCATCGCGCGGGGCGCCGAGACGATCCGCGCTGACGGCCGCGACCGCTGCTTCCAGCCCGGCTGACGGCGCCCGGCGGCATTGAACATCCCCGCCCCCCGCGGCATGAAGGGGGCGCCAGTGCAGCCGGTCGCCGCCCATGAACCGCCTTTACCACGTCCCCCTCTCGCCCTTCTGCCGCAAGGTGCGGCTGACTCTGGCCGAGAAGCGCATCGAGGTAGAGCTGGTCGAGGAGCGCTACTGGGAGAAAAGCCCCGACTTCCTGCGCCGCAACCCCGCCGGCAAGGTGCCGGTGATGCGGCTGGATGGCCGCACGCTGGCGGAAAGCCAAGCGATCTGCGAATATCTCGAGGAGGTCCACCCGACCCCGCCGCTGATGCCGAAGGCCCCGCACGAGCGCTACGAGGTGCGCCGGCTGGTGGCCTGGTTCGACGACAAGTTCTTCCACGAGGTCACGGCGAACCTGCTCTACGAGCGGATCAACAAGAAGATCACCGGCCAGCCGCCCGACAGCCGCGCGGTCAAGACCGGCTCCCAGCAGATCAAGTACCACCTCGACTATCTCGGCTGGCTGCTCGACCAGCGGCGCTGGCTGGCCGGCGACATGATGACGCTGGCCGATTTCGCGGGTGCGGCGCATCTCTCCGCGCTCGACTATTCCGGCGATGTCGACTGGCACCGCTCGGTCACCGTCCGCGACTGGTACGCCAAGATCAAGTCGCGCCCCGCCTTCCGCTCGCTCCTGGCCGACCAGGTGCCGGGCTTCCCGCCCAAGCCCCATTATGCCGACCTCGACTTCTGAACCGGCCGACCCCGCCGCCCTGAAGGCGGGGCTGGCCGGGCAGGCGGCGGCCGAGGGCTTCTGCGCCATGGGGGTGACGTCGCCCGGCGCGATCCCGGAGGCCGGCGCCCGGCTTGCCGGCTTCCTGGCGGCGGGCCACCACGGGACCATGGGCTGGATGGAGCGGCGGGCCGACTGGCGCGGCGACCCCGCCGCGCTCTGGCCCGCGGCGCGGGCGGTGGTGATGCTGGCCGAAAGCTATGCCCCCGGGGACGACCCGCGCGCCAGCCTCGGTCGGCCGGCGGCCGGCGCGATCTCGGTCTACGCCCGCGGCCGCGACTACCACGACACCGTCAAGCCGCGGCTGAAGCGGCTGGCGCGCTGGCTTGTCGCCGCCGGCGGCGGCGAGGTAAAGGTGTTCGTCGACACCGCCCCGGTGATGGAAAAGCCGCTCGCCCAGGCCGCCGGGCTCGGCTGGCAGGGCAAGCACACCAACCTGCTCGGCCGCGGCTTCGGCAACTGGGTGTTCCTCGGCGCGATCTTCACCACCCTGGCCCTGCCGCCCGACGCGCCCGAGCCTGAGCGCTGCGGCAGCTGCACCGCCTGCCTCGACGCCTGCCCGACCGCCGCCTTCCCCGCCCCCTTCCGCCTCGACGCCCGACGCTGCATCTCGTACCTGACGATCGAGCATGCCGGGCCCGTCGACCCCGTGCTGCGGCCCCTGCTCGGCAACCGCATCTTCGGCTGCGACGACTGCCTGGCCGCCTGCCCCTGGAACAAGTTCGCCGTCGCCGCCCGCGACATCCGCCTCGCCGCCCGGGCCGAGCTTGTCGAGCCTCCGCTGGCCGCACTTGCCGGGCTCGACGAGGCGGGCTTCCGCGCCCGCTTCGCCGGCACGCCGGTGCGACGCATCGGCCGCGCCCGCTTCCTGCGCAACGTCGCCTATGCGATCGGCAATTCGGGCGACCCCGGGCTGCTCGCGGCAGCCGCCCGGCTTGCGGCCGAACCCGACCCGGTCCTGGCCGAGGCGGGCGCATGGGCGGTCGCCCGCCTGCGCGGCGGCGGGGTGCGCGAGGGGCGCGAGGGTGCCTCGCCAACCGCCCCGCCCTCGCCTATATGATGGGCGACGGCGGGGGCCGGCCATCCGGCCGGCTCCCCGTGCAGCGGAGCGCCCATGTCCGACACCCTCTCGTTCCTGCGCAACGCCCTGATCGACCCCCGCCGCGTCGGCGCCGTCGCCCCCTCGGGCCGGGCGCTGGCCGAGCTCATCACCTCGGCCCTCACCCCCGCCGCGGTGCCGGTGCTCGAGATCGGGCCGGGAACGGGCGTCTTCACCCGCGCCATCCTCGCCCGCGGAATCGCCGAATCCGACCTCTGGCTGGTCGAGTTCGGGGCCGAGTTCGCCGCCGGCCTGCGCCGTGCCTTCCCCCGCGCCAGCGTGCTGCATGCCGACGCCTCGCGGCTGCGCGGGCTGCCGGCGCTGGCGGCCAGCCCGCGCTTCGGCGCGGCGGTCTCGGGCCTGCCGATCCTGTCGATGGGCAGCCGCCGGCAGATGCGCATTGTCGGCGGGGTGTTCGACCTCCTGCGGCCGGAGGCGTCGCTCTACCAGTTCACCTACGGCCCGGTCTGCCCGGTGCCGCGCGCCATTCTCGCGCGCCTGGGGCTGCGCTCCGAGCGGATCGCGGGCACGCTGCTCAACCTGCCCCCCGCTTCCGTCTACCGCATCTTCCGCGCGGCGGCGCATTAGCGCGCCGCGCCGCCGCCCCGGGGCCGCCGCCCGCGCCCGGTGCGGCAGGATTTCGCCCCGACCCCGCCGCAGCGGCTTTCCTCGCGCCGCCGGCCGGCCTATCAGGGGCCGCGACGCAACCGGGACGGAAGGCGCGTGTCAGTCTCCCGCGGCATCCTGCTGAAGCTCGGCTCGGTGGTCGTGTTCATCGCCATGTCGAGCATCATCAAGTACATCTCGCCCGAGATCCCGCCGGGCCAGACGATGTTCTTCCGCTCGTTCTTCGCCCTGCCGGTGATCATCGTCTGGCTGTCCTGGACCCGCGAGCTGCGGGTCGGGCTGCGGGCGGCCGACCCGATGTCGCATGTCTGGCGCGGCCTCGCCGGCGGCATCGGCATGGGCTTCAGCTTTGCCGCGCTGGGGCTGCTGCCCCTGCCAGAGGTGACGGCGATCGGCTACGCCGCGCCGGTGCTGACGGTGATCCTCGCGGCGATGTTCCTCGGCGAGACGGTGCGCCTGTTCCGGCTCGGGGCGGTGGCGCTGGGGCTGGCGGGGGTGATCATCGTGCTGTCGCCCCGGCTGACGGTGCTCGACCCCGACGCCGTGACCGCGCGCGAAAGCCTCGGCGCCACCCTGATGCTGCTGGCCGCGCTCTGCTCGGCGCTGGCGCAGGTCTTCATCCGCCGGATGGTCCAGACCGAGCGGACCTCGGCGATCGTCTTCTGGTTCTCGGTCACCTCGACCGTGCTCGGCCTGGCCACCCTGCCCTTCGGCTGGGTGGTGCCGTCGCCGTCGACAACGGCGCTGCTGGTGGTGATCGGGCTGATCGGCGGGGTCGGGCAGATCCTGCTCACCTCGGCCTACCGCCACGCCGATGCCAGCGTGGTGGCGCCGTTCGAGTACGCATCGCTGCTGCTCGCCCTGGCGATCGGCTACTTCGTCTTTGCCGAAGTCCCGACGGTGCCGATGCTGGCCGGCGCGGTGCTGATCGTGGCGGCAGGCATCCTGATCATCTGGCGCGAGCGCCGGCTCGGCCTCGAGCGCAGCCGCCAGCGCAAGGCGATGTCGCCCTGAACCGGCAGGAGGGGTGGAAATCGCGCCGCGGTTGTGGCAGCCTCCGGGTCCGGAGCACGCTCCGGCCACGACCGGCAGTCACGACCGCGACAGGAGGATGCATGGCCCGCCACATCGCCGACCGTCCCCGCTCCGGTGCCGAGGGGGCGCGCCTGGCCCGCTACCTCGACGCCGCCCGCCGCGAGACCGAGACCCCGCACCCCGCCGCGCGGACCCTTCACCGCCGGCCCGGCGAGCGCGACCCGGCCAACCGCCGCGCGCAGGAGTTCATCCGCATCGACCGCGGCCGCAGCGTCTGATCCCGTTCGCAGCCCTGGCCGCCGCGCCCCCCCCCAGGGGGCGTGGCGGCGCGTGCCGCCCCGCGCCCCGGGCGTGCCTGCGTGCCGCCAGCCGCGGGCGGCGACGGCCTCAGGCGGCGCGGTTGGCGCGCGGGGCGGTCAGGATGGCGTGCAGCTTCGCGGGGTCGCTGTTGGCGCGCAGCTTGGCGCAGGTCGCGCCCTCGCGCATGGTGCGCGACACCAGCGCCAGCGCCTTCAGGTGGTCCACACCGGAATCCCGGGGCGCGAACAGGGCGAAGACCAGGTCCACGGGCAGCCGGTCGACCGAATCGAAGTCCATCGGCCGGTCGAGCCGGAGGAACACCCCGACGACGTCATGTACCCCGTCCACCCGGGCATGCGGCAGCGCCACCCCGTGGCCGACGCCGGTCGGCCCGAGGCTCTCGCGCTCCTGCAGCGCATCGACGGCCGTTGCGGCCTCCAGGCCGTAGACCTGCGCCGCGATCTCGGCGATCTCCTGGAAAAGCCGCTTCTTCGAGGTGAGTGGCCCGACCGCGCGGACGGCGCCGGGGGCAAGCAGGCGGGAGATTTCCATGGAAGCCTTGCGTTCCGCCCCCAGCGCGGGGCGCCCTAGGTAAGGTTGCGCGGGTCGATCCAGCCGACGTTCCCATCGTCGCGCCGGTGCACCACATTGACCCCGCCGTGACGTTCATTGCGGAACACGAGCAGCGGCACCCCCGCAAGCTCCATCTGCATCACCGCCTCGCCCACCGACAGGGTCGGCACCCGGGTCTCCATCTCGGCGATGATGATCGGCTGGAGCGTCGCGGATTCTGCCTCCTCCTCGTCTCCCGGCGAGGCGAGGATATAGGACGACGCCCCCTCGGTTTCAACAGGCTGTGAACGCTCGCGATGGTGGTCGCGCAACCGGCGCTTGTGGCGGCGGAGCTGCTTGTCCATCCGCTCGCGGCACTGGTCGAAGGCCGCATAGACCTCGGTCGCCGCTCCGCGGGCCTGCGCCGTCAGCCCGGTGGAAAGCCGCAGCGTCGCCTCGCAGACATAGGCATGCGCATCGCGCGAGAAGACCACCACCGCCTCGGTGGGGCGCTGGGCATAGCGCTCCACCGTGGCATCGAACTCGCGCCTGACATGCCCCTGCAACGCCTCGCCCACGTCGATCTGCTTGCCGCTGATCTGGTAGCGCATCGGGTCCTCCTGCTCCATTCCGCCGGTCCGCGCCCCGGGGGGCGGCGGCCGGGCCCTGTGGCTGCGCTCATCCCCCCGCCGGGCCGGCCGGGCCCGGCCCCCGCCCGGCCGGGCGCCGCCTGGCGCGCCCCGCCGACGAGGGGATCCGCATGCTTTGGCGGTATTTGGCGACAGTTCGCCGGGCGATGTCAACGCCTCCGGCGCGCAGCCGCTCGGCGATCGCGGCATCGCTCAGCGGCATGCCCGCCGCCTCCTCGGCCAGCAGCCGGGCGATCATCCGCCGGACCGCCCCGCCGGCGACCGTTCCGCCCGCGCCGGTCCCCGCGGCCGCCGGCAGTGCCGCCCCGAAAAAGGCCGCCAGCGGCCACAGCCGGCCAGCCGCGAGCATCGCCTTGCCCGCCACCGCCCGCCCGACGGTGGAGGGATGCAGGCCAAGCTCTCCGGCAAGCGCTGCCCGCGTCATCGGCCGCAGCGCCTCCTCGCCGCCGCCGGCAAGCGCGGCGTGCTGCAGCTGCGCCAGCGCCCGGCCTATGCCCAGCAGCGTCCGGCCGCGGAAGCGCAGCGCGGCAAGGAAGGCCTCGGCCTCCGCCCGCCGGTCGCCGCCGAAGCCTTCGGCGGCCGCCTGTGCTGCCAGCGTCGCGTCCAGCCGCACCCGGCCGATGCCGCCGCGGGCCAGCCGGACGCTCCAGCCGCCGTCGCGGGCGGGCTCGGCCACGAGGTCGGGCACCAGCGGCGGGGCCGGGGCGCCGCTGTCGAAGGGCCGCGGCCTGAGCCCGCGCACCGCCGCGACGGCCGCTGCCGCCTCGCCGGGGGCCATGCCCAGGGCCCGCGCCAGCGCCACCGGATCGCCCCGCGCGACCAGGTCCAGCCGGCCGACCAGTGCCGCCGCCCGCGGTCGCGGCCAGCCGCCGTCGACAAGCTGGAGCAGGAGGCATTCGGCGAGGTCGCGCGCGCCCACCCCCGCCGGCTCGCAGGACTGCAGGGCGGCAAGCCCCGCCGCGGCCACCGCCGCGTCAAGGCCGGCCCCGGCGGCAATCTCGTCCACCGGCGCGTCGAGATAGCCGGCCTCGTCAAGGCAGCCGGCCAGGCAGCCCGCCGCTGCCCGCACCCCGGGGGCAAGCGGCATCGCCGCAAGCTGGCGCATGACGCTCTCGACCGGTCCCGGCCGGTCGGCCACGGCAAGCGTGGCCGGGTCGACCCCGCCGCGCGGCGGCAGCGCCACAAGGAAGGGGTTGTCGGCCACGATCCGCGCCACGGCCTCGGCAAGCTCGGCCGCCGGCAGGCGCAGGATGCCGAGCCCCAGCCGCAGCCCCGGCGTCAGCGCCAGCCGCTGGCGCTGGCCAAGCCCGAGCGCCGGCCGCAGCGCCACCCCCCGCCCCCTCAGGAGATGCGGAAGCTCTGGCCGAGGTAGACGCGGCGCACGTTCTCGTCGCGCACCACCTCCTCGGTCGTCCCCGACATCAGCACCCTGCCGTCGTGCAGGATGTAGGCGCGGTCGACGATCTCCAGCGTCTCGCGCACGTTGTGGTCGGTGATCAGCACGCCGATGCCGCGGTTGCGCAGGTCGGCCACCAGGTGGCGGATCTCGCCGACCGCGATCGGGTCGACCCCGGCGAAGGGCTCGTCGAGCAGGAGGTACTTCGGCTCGGCGGCGAGGCAGCGGGCGATCTCCACCCGCCGCCGCTCGCCGCCCGACAGCGACAGGGCCGGGGCCCGGCGCAGATGGGTGATCGAGAAGTCCGAGAGCAGTTCCTCCAGCCGCTCGCGGCGGCGGTGCGCCACGCGCTCGGCGATCTCGAGCACGGCGAGGATGTTGTCCTCCACCGACAGGCCGCGGAAGATCGACACTTCCTGCGGCAGGTAGCCGATGCCGAGGCGGGCGCGGCGGTACATCGGCAGCGCCGTGACGTCGCGGCCATCGACGATGACCTGCCCGGCCTCGGGGGTGATCAGCCCGGCGATGGCGTAGAAGCAGGTGGTCTTGCCCGAGCCGTTGGGGCCGAGCAGCGCCACCACCTCGCCGCGGCCGAGCTCGAGGCTGACATCGCGCAGCACCAGCCGCTTGCGGTAGCTCTTGCGCAGCCGCACCGCGCGAAGGCCGGCATCGCCCTTCTCCACAGTCAGGACCGGGCGCGGCCGGGCCGGGCTCACCGGTCCCCGCCCGGCTGCAGCACGGTGCGCACCCGCCCCTCGACCAGCGCCGTGCCGTCGGCAAGGTTCACCGTCAGCCGGTCGCCGGCCAGCACGTTCGGCCCCTGGGTCAGGATGACCTCTCCGGTCATCACCACCCGCGCCTCGTCGACGGCATAGACCGCCTCGCGCGCCTCGGCCGCCTCGTTGCCCGACACCAGCGTCACGCCGCCCGAGGCGTGCAGCCGGCGGATGCGGGTCGCGCCCCGCTCCCGGCCCGGCACGGCGGGGTCGGCCGCGTATTCCACCCGCACCTCCGCCGCCGACAGCCGCATCTCGCCCTGGCCGACGACGACATTGCCCGAGAAGGTGGCGCTGCCGTCGGCCTGGCTGACGCGCAGGCTGTCGGCCGACACCTCCACCGGCAGGCTCGAATCATGGCGGAACCCGAAGGGCACCTCGGCCCCCTGCGCCGCCGCCGCCCCCGCCCCCGCCGCCAGGGCCACGGCCAGCGCCGCCGCCGCCGCCGCCGCACGCACCGTTCTCGTCATGGGCCCCGTCCCTCCCCGCCGCCGCCCGCGGCCGCGCGCGGATCGTATACCAGCTTCACGCCGCCGCGAAAAACCAGAAGATAGCGCGCCCCGCCGCCGCCCTCCTGCTCGAGCAGTTCCATCGCCCCGGCGGTGATGCGCCCCGGCGGGCCCACGGCCGTCACGGCGGTGTCGGTGGTCACATGGGTCCGCTCCAGCGCCGCCGCAAGCCGCTCGGTCGTCACCCGGTAGCCGGTCGAGGTCACGATCGCGACGCCGCCGGCAAGCTCCATCCGGCCCGCCGGCCCGTCCACGGCGCCTTCCGCGGCGGTGATGTCGGCGCGGCTGCCGTCGGGCATCTCCAGCGCCGCGACGATCGTCTCGGCCGTCATCCGCCTGGGGTCGGCGGGGTCGGGGCGGGCGGTGGCGGCCGAGACGGTCATCGCCGTGCCGTCCTTGCCGACCCCGGCATAGGTCGGCCCGCCGATCGCCGCCTCGCGGGCGATCTCCTCGACGTCGACGGTCGCGTAGGGGATGGCGCGCGAGGGGTCGATGGTCTGCTGGAACAGGAACAGCGTCGCCAGCACCCCCAGCGCGGCGAGCGGCAGCAGCACCTTGAACAGCGCCACCAGCCGCGAGTGGAGGTTGTCGAAGGCCATCGCTCAGCCGACGCCGGCCCGCAGGCAGTCGTGGATCTTCAGCAGGCCGACGGCATTGCGGCTGCCCTCGGGGTCAACGACGAACAGGCAGGTGACCTTGCGCGCGTTCATGATCTGTACCGCCCGCTCTGCGAGCGCGTCGGGGCCGATGGTCTGGGGGCCCCGGGTCATCACCTCGGCGGCGATCCGGTCCATCAGCCCGTCCATGTGCCGCCGCAGGTCGCCGTCGGTGATCACCCCGACCAGGCCGCCGCCGCCGTCGGTCACCCCGGCGACCCCGAAGCCCGATTCGGTCATCCGCAGGATCGCCTCGCCCATCGGCGCCTGCTCGGCGATCAAGGGCAGCCGCTCGCGGCCGTGCATCAGGTCGGCCACCCGCGACAGCCGCGCCCCGAGCTTGCCGCCGGGGTGGAAGGCGCGGAACGCCTCGGGCGTGAACCGCCGCTGCTCCATCACCGCGATCGCCAGCGCGTCGCCCAGCGCCAGCGTCATGGTGGTCGAGGTCGTCGGCACGATTCCCATCGCGCAGGCCTCCGGCGCCGCCGGCAGCAGGATCGCCACGTCCGCCTGCCGCAGGAGGGTCGATCCCGCGACCCCCGCGACGCCGATCAGCGGGATGGCGAAGCGGCGGGTGTGGCCAACGATGTCGGCCAGTTCCGGGGTCTCGCCCGAGTTCGACAGCACCATCGCGACGTCGCCGCGCGCCACCATCCCGAGGTCGCCGTGGCTGGCCTCGGCGGGATGGACGAACTGCGCCGGCGTCCCGGTCGAGGCGAGCGTGGCGGCGATCTTGCGGGCGATGTGACCCGACTTGCCCATCCCCGAGACGATCACCCGCCCGCCGGCGTGGAGGATCAGCCGCGCCGCGGCGACAAAGCTCGCCCCCAGCGCCCCCTCGAGCAGCGCCAGCGCCTCGGCCTCGCGCCGGACGACGCGGCGGGCGACGTCCAGGAAGTCGGTGTCGGTCATCTCAATGCGCGAAGATGTCGGTCTCGGGCCAGCCCGCGAGGTCGAGCAGCGCCCGCGCCGGAAGGAAGTCGAAGCACGCCTGCGCCAGCGCCGCGCGCCCCTCGCGCTCGAGCAGCGCGGCCAGCACCGCCTGCAGCGCGTGCAGGTGCAGCACGTCGGAGGCCGCATAGGCAAGCTGGGCATCCGTCAGCACCTCGGCCCCCCAGTCCGAGGTCTGCTGCTGCTTGGAGATGTCGACGCCGACGATGTCGGCCAGGAGCGTCTTCAGCGAGTGGCGGTCGGTGAAGGTGCGCGTGAGCTTGGCCGCGATCTTGGTGCACCACACCGGCCGGGCGGTCACCCCCAGCGCCTGGTGCAGCGCGGCGATGTCGAAGCGGCCGAAATGGAACAGCTTCAGCACCGCAGGGTCGGCCAGCAGCCGGGCCAGGTTGGGGGCGGCACGCTGGCCGCGGGCGATCTGGACGAGATGCGCATGGCCGTCGCCGCCCGACAGCTGCACCAGGCACAGCCGGTCGCGGTGGGGGTTCAGCCCCATCGTCTCGCAGTCGACGGCGACACGCGCGCCGAGGTCGAGGCCGTCGGGCAGGTCGCCCCTGTGCAGATGGATGGTCACGTCGCTCCCCCATGGCGCGGGGGTCTGGTGCCCAGGAGAGGACTCGAACCTCCACGACTTGCGTCACTGGTACCTGAAACCAGCGCGTCTACCAATTCCGCCACCTGGGCCGGTGTCGTGGGGGCGGCTTATCCTTCGCCCCGGGCAGTGTCAACGGGGGGCGGCGATGGCGCCGCGGCGGCCGCCCGGGCCCGCGGCGCGACCGCAGCCGTCCGGGGTGCCCCGGACGGCGACAACATGCGCGTTGCAGGATGCGACGGAGCGGCGTAACGCCGGCCTACACCCCGTGGAGGAACGCCGATGACCGAACCCTCGCGCTACGCCGAAGCCTACTCCGCCTGGAAGCGCGACCCGGAGGGCTGGTGGATGGCGCAGGCGGCGGCGATTGACTGGATCCGGCCGCCGTCACGGGCGCTGTCGGCCGAAAGGGCGCCGTTCTACGAATGGTTCGCCGACGGCCTCGTCAACACCTGCTGGAACGCGGTCGACCGGCATGTGGCGGGCGGCCGCGGCGGGCAGGTGGCGATCATCCACGACAGTCCGGTCACCGGCACCGTCCACCGCATCACCTTCGCCGAACTGCAGGAGCGCGTCGCCCGCCTTGCCGGCGCCCTCGCCGCCCGCGGCATCGGCACAGGCGACCGCGTCATCATCTACATGCCGATGGTGCCCGAGGCGCTCGAGGCGATGCTCGCCTGCGCGCGGATCGGCGCCATCCACTCGGTGGTGTTCGGCGGCTTCGCCGCCCCCGAGCTTGCCACCCGCATCGACGACGCGACGCCGAAGGCGATCATCGCCGCCTCCTGCGGGGTCGAGCCGGGGCGGGTCGTCCATTACAAGCCGCTGCTCGACGCCGCCATCGACCAGGCCGCCCACAAGCCCGACTTCTGCGTGATCTTCCAGCGCGAGCAGGAGGTCGCCCGCCTGACCGAAGGCCGCGACCTCGACTGGCACGCATTCCAGTACGGGGCCGCGCCCGCCGCCTGCGTGCCGGTGCCCGGCAACCATCCCGCCTACATCCTCTACACCTCGGGCACCACCGGCCAGCCGAAGGGCGTGGTGCGCCCGACCGCGGGGCATCTGGTGGCGCTGAACTGGTCGATGCGCAACATCTACGGGGTGGAGCCCGGCGAGGTGTTCTGGGCCGCCTCCGACGTCGGCTGGGTGGTCGGCCATTCCTACATC
>JAHDXW010000041.1 GCA_023383015.1 Paracoccaceae bacterium | reverse complement strand
GCGGGCGCCGCGGCGCCGCGGCCGCCGCCGTGGCGCACGAAGCGCGGCCGCCGGTCGGGCGCCGGGGCGGCCTCCTCGGCGGGCGCGGGTCCGGCGGGGGCGCCATCGGTGGCGCGGCTGCCGGGCGCGGGCCGCCGCGCCGCGAGTGGCGCGGCATCGGTAGCTGCCGCACCGCGTGCGGCCGCCGCGCCCGCCCGAAACGGGGTCGCCGCCGCCGCCGCCGTCGCCGCCGCCGTCGCCGCCGGCGGCTCGGGCAGGTCGTGCATCGCCGCCATCAGGAACTCGATGTGCCGGGCCGCCGCCTCGGCGCGCTGTCGTTCGGCCTCGAGCGTGGCAGCCGCCCCCCCGGCCGCCGCCTGCGCTTGCGCGAGCGCGCGGGTCATCTCGTCCACCTGGGCCGAGAGCACTGCGATCGCCCCGCCCATGCCCGATTCGAGCTCGGTGAAGCGCCGCAGGCGGTGCGCCAGGACGAGGCAGTAGGCCGCCGCACCGAGCGCCCCGGCCCCGAGCAGGATGTCGGCGACCATCGCCATCGCGGGCCTCAGTTCAGCACGAATTCGGTGACGAGCAGGTCGCGCACCCGCCCCTCGCCGGCCACCATCTGGATCCGCCGCAGCATCTGGGCACGCAGCCGCACCAGCGCCGCGGGGTCCTCGAGCTCGCCCATCGCCACCGCGCGCAGGTAGCCGTTCAGCACATCGAGGATGCGCGGCATGACGAGCGTCACCTCGGCGGCCATGGCACGCGGCACCTCGAGCTGTGCGGCCAGGCGCAGGTGGCGGTTCACCGGTTCGCGCCCGAGCGAGACGACGAGCGGGGGCAGCGGCACGAAGGCGACGTCGCCGAGCGCCTGAGGCGCGGCCTCCGGCGCCGCGGCGGTGCCGAACAGCAGCCCCGAGTGGACGGCGTAGAACGCCCCGCCGGCCGCCGGCAGCGCGAGCACGAGCCCGGCCAGCAGCGGCAGGAGGCGGCGTCGGGGCCGGGCGGCGGCAGGGGCGGCGGGCTCGGTCATCGCGTTTCCCCGGTGGCGGACGATCCCCTGTCATAGGCCGACGCTGGCTAACCGAATGTTAAGCGCGTCCGTCCCAGCCTCTGGCATCGCCCCATGCCGGCCCGCCCCGGGAGAATCGCCACTTGCGGCACATCGCCTCCGCCCTCGCGTCCCTCGACCCCCGCCGCCGCCTCGTCGTGGCACTGGCGGCAGTGGCGCTTGTCGCCGTGCTGGCCTGGCTTGGCTCGGTCGCCGGCCGGCCGCGGCTTGCGCTGCTCTATGCCGGGCTCGAGCCGGCGGCGGCTGGCGAGGTGGTGGTGGCGCTCGAGCGTCGCGCCGTCGCCCATGAGGTGCGGGGCGATGCTCTCTACGTCGACGCCTCGCGCCGGGACGAGCTGCGCCTGACGCTGGCGGCGGAGGGGCTGCCGGCCTCCGGCGGGGCGGGTTACGAGCTGCTCGACGGGCTTTCGGGCTTCGGCACTACGGCGCAGATGTTCGACGCTGCCTACTGGCGGGCCAAGGAGGGCGAGCTTGCCCGCACCATCGCCGCGAGCCCGGCGGTGCGCTCCGCCCGCGTCCACATCGCGCGGCCGCCGGCCCAGCCGTTCGCCCGCGCCGGCCGGCCCACCGCCTCGGTCACCGTCACCCCCGCCCAGGGGCCGCTGGCGCCGGCACAGGCGCGCGCGCTGCGCCATCTCGTCGCGGCCTCGGTCGCCAGCCTCGCGCCCGGGGACGTCACGGTGGTCGACGGGGCCAGCGGGCTAGCGCTGGTGGAGGACGAGGGCGCCGGGCCCGGCCGGGCGGCCGACCGGGCCGAGGCACTGCGCCGCAGCGTCGAGCGGCTCCTGGCCGCGCGCGTCGGTCCGGGCCGGGCCGCCGTCGAGGTCGCGGTCGAGACATTGGAGGAGAGCGAATCCATCGTCGAGCGGCGCATCGACCCCGAGAGCCGCACCGCCGTCAGCGAGGACAGCGAGGAACGCACGTCGAGCTCGGCCGACGCACGCGACGGCGGCGTCAGCGTCGCCTCCAACCTGCCCGAGGGCGATGCCGCGGCCGGCGCCGGCGGCAGCCGCAGCCAGAGCGCCGAGGCGCGAAGCCGCACCGCCTTCGAACTGTCGGAGACCCGGCGCGAGGTCACCCGCGCGGCCGGCGGGATCCGGCGCATCACCGTCGCGGTGCTGCTCGACGCGCTGCCCGCCGCCGATGGCGGCACCGCCGGCGCGCCGCGCGGCGAGGAGGAGCTGACGGCGCTGCGCGAGCTTGTCGCCTCGGCGGTGGGGTTCGATGCCGAGCGCGGCGATGTCATCACCATCCGCTCGATGCCGTTCCAGCCTCCTCCAGAGGGCACGGGCGGGGCGACGCCGGGGCTGCTCGATTCGCTCGACGCCACGGCGCTGGCCCAGGTCGGGGTGCTGGCGGCGGTGGCGCTGGTGCTCGGGCTGTTCGTGCTCCGCCCGATTCTCGCCCCGGTGGCGCCGGCTGGGGCGCTGCGCGGCCTGCCGGCCCCGGCCGAGCCGCGCGGCCAGCCCGCACTCGCCGGCGCCGGCCCGGGGGCGGTGCCGGCCGCCGGCGGCCCGGTGCTGCACGGCGAGATCGATGACGGCGCGCCGCCCGCCGACCTGGCCGCGCTGCGAACCGCGCCCGCCCCCGCTGCCGCCGCCGGCCGGCCCGCCGCCGACGCGGCCGCCGAGCCGGCCGAGGCCGACCCGGTCGCGCGGCTGCGCCGGCTGATCGCCGAGCGGCAGACCGAGACCGTCGAGATTCTCCGCGGCTGGATGGAAGAGCGCGAGGAGCGCAGCTGATGGCCGCCCGGCTCCGGCTCGAGACCTTCGATCTCTCGGCGGCGCCGCCGGCCGGGGCGGCGGGCGCACCCGCACCCGCGGCCGCGGCGGCCGCGGCCGGCGAGGTGGCGGGCGAGGAGGCGCGCCTCGAGGCCTTCGAGGCCGGCTACAAGGCCGGCTGGGAGGATGCGGTCGCCGCCGCCGAGGACGACCAGGGCCGCCTGCGCGCCGACCTCGCCCGCAACCTGCAGGCGTTGTCCTTCACCTATCACGAGGCGCGCGGCCATGTGCTGCAGGGCCTCGCCCCGCTCCTGCGCGAGGCCGTCGGACGCGTCCTGCCGGTGGCGGCGCGCGGGGCGATCGGCGCGCTGGTGGCCGAGACGCTGCGTCCGATCGCCGAGCGCTGCGCCGGGGCGCCGGTGACGGTGCTGGTCAGCCCCGCCTCGCGCGCCGCGGTCGAGGCGGCGCTTGCCCTCGAGCCCGGCCTGCCGGTCGCCATCGTCGAGGAGCCGACGCTCGGCGCCGGGCAGGTCTACCTGCGGTTCGGCGGCGGCGAGACGCTCGTCGACCTCGACGGCGCGACGGCTGCCATCGCCGCGGCGGTCGAGGACTACTTCCATCCCGAAGAGGAGGCGTCGCGACGTCATGGATAGCTCCGCCGCCGGTCCCCCCGGCCCGGCCCCCAACCCCTTCGCCCAGGTGCCGATCGAGATCACCATCTCGGTGGGAAAGGCGCGCCCGATCGTGCGCGACCTACTGCGGCTTCGTCGCGATTCGGTGCTGACGCTGGACCGGCGGGTCGACGATCCGGTGGAGCTCTACGTCGGTGACCGGCTGATCGCCCGGGGCGAGCTGCAGGAGCTCGAGGGCGAGCAGGCCGGCCAGCTTGCCGTGCGGCTGACCGAGGTCGCCGACCTCCAGAACGGGCTGTCGTGACCGCGCCGGCGGCGCCCGCGCCCCGCGGCGGCCACGGGCCGGCGCCAGCCTGCGGCCGGCCGGACCTGCCTCCTGCCGCCCCGGCCCGCGCCGCCCTGGCCGCGGCCGTCTGCACCCTCGCCCTCGCCGGTCCGCTGGCGGCCCAGACGCTGACCCTCGATCTCGGCACCGGCGATTCGCTGGCCACCCGCACGATCCAGCTCCTCGTGCTGGTGACGCTGCTGAGCCTGGTGCCGGGGCTGGCCATCATGGTGACCTGCTTTCCCTTCATCGTCACCGTGCTCGCGATCCTGCGCCAGGCGATCGGGCTAATGCAGTCGCCGCCGAACATGCTGATCGTCAGCCTCGCGCTGTTCCTGACCTGGTTCGTGATGGAGCCGGTCTTCCTGGAGGCCTGGGAGGCCGGGGTACGCCCGCTGGCGGCAGGGCAGGGCACTCCCGAGGAGGCGTTCCTCGCCGCCGCCGAGCCCTTCCGCCGCTTCATGGCCGCCCGGCTCGACCCCGACACCTTTGCCGCGCTGGCGGCGCTGCGCCCTGATGCCGCGGGGTTGGCCCCGGGGGCGGCGGCGCCGCTGTCGGTGCTGGTGCCGGCCTTCCTGCTCTCGGAGGTGGCGCGCGCCTTCGAGGTGGGCTTCCTGATCTTCCTGCCCTTCCTGGTCATCGACCTCGTGGTCGCGGCGGTCTTGATGTCGATGGGGATGATGATGGTGCCGCCGGCGGTGGTGGCGCTGCCCTTCAAGCTGGCCTTCTTCGTCGTCGCCGACGGCTGGGGGCTGATCTCGGCGGCGCTGGTGCGCAGCTACATGTGACGGCGCGGCCGGCAGCCGCACGGCCGGCAACCGCCCGGGCCACGGCCCGCGGGGCACCATCGCCGGGCGCCGCCCGGCTGTTTCCGGCGGTCCGGCGGCGACCCGGTGCTTAGCGCCAGAGCCGGGCCTGTCCGGCGAGCAGGCCCTGCAGGCGGGCGAGCAGACGGCTGGACACCCCGCGGTGCGGGGCGGCGCCGGCGGCGAGGCGCTCGGCGGCCACCTCGGGCGGGCACGGCAGCCCCGTGACCGGGTCGAGGTAGCGCGGATAGGCGATCAGCGCCGCATGGACGAGCCCGGCGAGACCCGGCCGCGCCTGCCGGCGCGCCGGCACCGGACCGAGGTCGCGCGTGAGCCCCCAGCCGGCGTAGAAGGGCGCGCCGAGGCAGGTGACAGGGCGGCCGCGCAGCAGCGCCTCGAAGCCGAGCGCCGAGGTGATCGTCCAGACCTCGTCGGCCGCCGCGATCGCCGCCGCCGCATCGACCCCAGCGAGCACCGCGTCGGCGAGCCCGGCAAGCTCGGCCGCCGGCACGGCCCCCGGGCGCAGGCCGGCCTCGACGTCGGGATGGGGCTTGTAGAGGATCACCGCCGCGGGGTTGGCCGCCCGCACCGCCGCCAGCAGGTCGCGGTTGGTTCGCACCGCCCCGGCGCCGCAGCGGATCGAGGCATCGTCCTCGACCTGCCCCGGCACCAGGATGCGGTGCCCGGGCGGCAGCGGCGGCACCGGCCGGCCGAGGTTGTACTTGGTCAGCCCCGCCCCGACCAGCCGCGCCCGCAGCGCCTCGGCGCGGGCCGCCGCCGCGGCGTCGAGCGGCGCCGCGACCAGCCGCTCGAGCCGGCTTTCGTGCCCGGGGTCGTAGTAGATGCCGAGGTCGTCGGCGACGAGCGACAGCGGCGGCACCAGCGCCGCACCGAGCCCGCGCGACCGCAGCAGGCCGTCCTCGATCCGCCAGAGCGCCAGCCCGGCCGTTGCGGCGGCGCCGGCAAGCTCCGGGCTTGCCGCCCCCGCCCAGACCGCCAGCGCCCGCCCCTCGCGCCCGGCCCGCCGGATCGCCGCCGCCGGGGCGCGGGCGAAGGCGATGCCGCGGTGCCGGCCGAAGAAGGCCTGCAGGTGCGGCCGCTTCCACAGCCGCATTCCGAGGGCGACATGGCCCCGCCGGTCGGCGCGGAAGGCGCGCAGCTCGGCCTCCATCTGGTCGACCGCCGCCTCGAATGGGCAGAGCCGGTCGCGGCATGGGTCGTACCAGACCGGTGCCAGCAGCATCGCGGCGGCGAAGAGCTGGGCGCGCGTCAGCCGCCGGCCGCGCCGCGGCAGCGCGCCGAGCCGGTCCTCGGAGAGGCCCCAGCCGGCATAAAACGGGGCCCCGAACACCACCGGCCGGTGGCCGGCGAGGATGGCCTCGAAGCCCATCAGCGAGGTTGCGGTGTAGACAGCCACCGCGCCCTCGAGCAGCTGCCAGGGCGAGACAGGTGCGGCGAGGTATTCCACCCGGCCGCCGGCGTCGGCGGGTCCGAAATGGCCGGGGCGGAGGCCGAGGGCGGTCTCGGGATGCGCCCGGATGACGATCCGGGCGCCGGGGTGGTCGTCCATCGCCGCGGCGAGCATGGCGCGGAAGCTCGCCGCCCCGGCCCGGCCATGGGCGATGGCCGCGTCGCCGCGCGTCTGGTCGATGACGAGCACGTAACCCGGCGGCGGTGGCGCGAGGGCGGGGTCGTGGAGGTTGTACTTCGACAGCTCGAGGGCGCGGATGCGGGCGATGCCGGCGCGGGCGCGGTCGAGCAGCGGCGTCTCGTCGAGCGGATGGGAGGCCAGCAGATGCTCGAGGTCGGAAGGGGCCGAGGCGTCAAAATGCACGCCGCGCCGGTCGATCATCAGCCCCCAGGGCGGATCGCCGGCGCGCCCGGGGCCGAGCGAGCGCAGGAAGGCGTCCTCCACCCGCAGCAGCGCCGCCCCGCGTGCGGCGGCGACGCGCTCGCCGCGCGCCGCATGCGGGCTGCGACCCCAGACCAGCACCCGGTCCCCGGGCCCCGGAAGCCCCGGCCGCGGCGCCCCGAGGGCGAGCGCGAGGATGCGCCGCACCCGGCCCGGGCGCAGCAGGCCGAGCGCGAAGGCAAAGGGCCGCCGGGGCGCGGCGCCTCCGGCGGCCGTGGCGTCGGGGCCTGTCATGCCGCCGGGGGCTAGCTGCCCCCGTTCGCCGCCGAGCGGATCGAGGCCGCCGCGCCGGTCGCCCCGGTCAGAGCCGTCAGCGTCTTCTGCCACGCCACATAGGGTGCCTCGGTCACGTAGACGAGATCCTGGTCGCGGATGACGAAATCGCGGGCGTGGAACATGCCGACCGGCCCGGTCAGGTCGAGGACGTAGACGAAGCGCTGGTCGCCGACGAGGTCGTCGCGCCCGAGCACCGCGTTGGCGATCTCGGCCGGCTCGGTCCGGAAGACGAAGACGCCCGTGGGATCGGCGAAGTTGGTGTTCAGCCCGCCCACGATCGCCAGCGCCTCGACCGCCGACAGCACCTGCGTCTGGAACGGCACCCGGTTCTGCGCCCCCGTGGCGCCGAGCACGGTGAAGGCGCGGGTGTCCTCCTGCACGAGGATGCGGTCGCCGTTGCGCAGCGCAATGTCGAAACTCGGCCGCTGGTAGAGGTCCTGGAACCAGATCCGGCCCTGGTGGCTGCCGCGGGTGACGGTGATCACCGCGGTCTCGGGCGGGATGATGATGCCGCCGGCGCGCGCGAGCATCGCCGTCAGCGTCCGGGTCGGCCGGTCGATCGGGTAGACGCCCTGCCCGCCGACCCCGCCCACCACCGAGACGGTCGAGCCGTCGCCGGCAAGCCGGCGGACGATCACCTGCGGGTCGGGTGTCTGGACATCGAGCTTCTCGGTGATCAGCCGGCGCAGCGCGTCGGGCGTGTTGCCCGCCGCACGCAGCCGTCCGGCATAGGGCACGAAGATGAACCCCGCCCCGTCGACCTGCACCTCGTCGATCAGCGACACCTTCTGCCCGGCCGACGCCAGTAGCCCGTCCTCGACGTTCTCGTAGATGGTGATTCCCAGGACGTCGCCGGGGTTGATCTCGTCGGACCCGAGCTGTCCCGCGCCGACGAAGCCCGAGCCGAAGCCGAGCGCGGGGACGACGGCGGTCGCGCGGGTGACCCGGTCGTTGACGGCGACGACGAAGGCGTCGCCCTGCCGCTGGACCGAACCGGCGAAGATTTCGTCCTTGGTCGGGCCCGGGCGCGGTAGCCCGCAGCCCGCGGCCGTGGCCACAACCGCCACAAGGGCCAGAATCCTGGCCCCCTTGCCTGCCAGAGCTTTCACTGCTCGCGCTCCTTGTCTGGAAGCTGCCTGAACTTTTTTCCGTAACGATACGGAAAGACGCGCGAAAATGAAAGCCCGCGATGCGGCCCTCAGGTCACGAGGCGCAACTGTTGCCGCGGTGCCGCTTTGCCGTCGCGCAGCGCATCATAGGGATCCTCGGCCGCCAGCAGCAGGTCGACCACCTGGCGCAGCAGTTCCCGCCGCCCCCGTGCGCCGTAGAAGCTGCCAGGAATCTGCGAGGTTTCAAGAAGGTAGCGGCGAAAATCGCGGTAGGCGCGACGATCGGGCCGGGTCGGTGCGGCGAAGAAGTCGGCCAGCGGCTGGGAGGAGACGAACTCGGGCTTGGCATAGACCGCCCGTCCGAAGACCTTGAGCGGCAGGCCGCGCCACAGGGCCTGCTGCGCGGCGGTGGAGTTCACCGTCACGGCGCTGCGGGCGTGGTCGAGCAGGGCCGCAAGCTTGCCGCCGCGGACGAGATGCACCCGCTCGGCCACCCCCGCCGCCGCCGCCGCCCGGCGGATCGCCGCGGCAATCGGCGCCCGCCCGTCCTCGAGCGGATGGGCTTTGAAGACGAGGTGGTGGTGGGCCGGCGCACCGCGGGCGAAGCCCTCGATGACGACCGCGACGAAATCGGTCTGCGACGCGAACGGACCGTGGTCGCGGAAGCTTGCGTCATGCTCGAGCTGCATCAGCACCAGATGGTAGGGAAAGCCGCCCCGGCGAATCCGCCGGCTGGCGAGGAAGCGCTCGGCCGCATGCGCCGGCATCAGGAGCAGCCGCCTCAGATGCAGCACGAACTCGCCCGGCACCGACAGCTCCCGGTGCGAGCGGAAATGGGGGTAGCGCCGACTGCCGGCCAGCACGGCGGCGTGGTAGAGCGCGCCCAGCAGCACATGCTGGCGCATGTCGCCCCAGCGGGCGGGCGCGTCGGGCAGCCGGGTGTCGCAGCCGGCCAGCGCCGCCTGCATCTCGCGCACCGTCAGATCCATCAGCCGGGAGTTGCCGTTGGCGCCGCCGCGTTCGTAGGTCACCCAGTAGGGGCGCAGGTAGCCCTCCTCGAAGACATGCAGCGTCAGCCCGCGCGCGCGAGCGGCAGCCGCGGCCGCGGCATGCACCGGCCGGGTGTCGCCGTAGACGACGATATCGGTGACCGCCTGCCTGTCGAGGAGGGTCGCGAGCGCCGCCGGCCAGTCCTCGGGACGGTCGCGGAAGGAGATGAAGCGGGCGGCGTCGGTCCAGAAGGCGCGGTCGCCCTGGTTGAACCCGACCCGCCAGACCCCGGCCCCGGCCCGGCCCAGCATCGTCGCGAGGCTGGCGAAGAACGGTCCGTGCGGACCCTGAAGCAGCAGGAACCGCCGGCCGTCGCCGGTCAGCCGGCCGGCCGGCGGGGCTGGCCCCGAATCGCTGCGTCCGCTGGCCGCCACCGCCGCTCCCCGCTCCTCGATGAAGCGTACCGCCCCGGCCAACCTGCCGCGGCCGGCCCCTGAAGCGCAAGCCTCGCCTGCGAGCGCGGCGCCATTGCGGCGCGCCGCCGGCGGCGGCGCGGCGGGCGCGCGTCTGGCCGCCGCAGGCTTGCGGGAGTGGTCACGGCAGGATACCTCAGGCCGAGGGGGGGCGCGGGGCATGTTCACCGGGATCATCACCGACGTGGGCGAGGTGGTCGCCGTGGCGCGGCAGGGCGACCTGCGGGCGCGCATCGCCACCGCCTATGATGTCGCGCGCATTGATCTCGGCGCCTCGATCGCCTGCGACGGCGTCTGCCTTACTGTGGTCGCCCGCGGCGGCGGCGCGGCGCCCTGGTTCGAGGTCGATGTCTCGGCCGAGACGCTGTCGAAGACGACGCTGGGCGACTGGGCGGCGGGTCGGCGGGTGAACCTTGAGCGCGCGCTGCGGGTCGGCGACGAGCTTGGCGGACACATCGTCCAGGGCCATGTCGACGGGGTGGCCGAGGTTCTGGCGGTGACCGACGAGGGCGCGAGCACCCGGGTACGGCTGCGCGCGCCCGACCATCTGGCCGGGTTTGTCGCGCCGAAGGGCTCGGTCGCGCTGAACGGCACCTCGCTGACCGTGAACGAGGTCGCGGGGGCGGAGTTCGGGATCAACCTGATCCCCCATACCAAGCTCGTCACCACCTGGGGCGCGGTGCGCGCCGGCGACCGTGTGAACCTGGAGATCGACACGCTGGCCCGCTATGTCGCGCGGCTGCGGGAATGGGCGGCCTGATCCCCTGCACCGGGCACAACGGCGGTCCGGCGATGGATGCCGGGCTGGCGTGGCGACGTCATTGCTGGACCCGCGCGCGCGCCGACCTGCTGCCGACGCTGCCGGTCGAGGTGCTCAGGCTGCGGCTGTCGCGGGCGGCCGAGCTGGGGATCGACTACCGGACCTACGCATCGCTGCGCGCGGCGGGCGGGCACGACCTTGTCGCGCTGCTCTTCTCCTCCAACGCGCTGCGGCTGCGCCCGCCCGCGGCGGCGCCGCCCGCCGCCCTCGCCGCCCGGCTTGCCGGGATCCGCGCCTGCGGCCGTGGCGCGCTGGTCCACCCGCCGCTTGCGCCGGCCTCGGTGCTGGCGCTTGCGGCGGGCCTTCTGGATGCCGCCGGGGCTGCGCCCCGCCCCTTCGCCCCATGGGCCGAGGCGCGGTCTGCCGTGCGCGGCCTGATCGGCGGGCAGGGCTGGCCGGCCGACCGCGTGCTGCTGGTGGGCGACACCGGCGAGGAGCGGCTGTGGGCCGAGGCCGCGCGCATGGCCGGCTATCTTCCCGCCCAGCGCTACTTCGGCGCCTGACGCGCGGCCTCTGGCAAAGCCCGCGGGGCTGATGTATCGCGCCGGCAGGGCCTGCCTGCCCGGGCCGGTGAGGAAACACGTCCCATGACCGACACCTCCAGCGAGTTCGCCGGCGCCGTCTCGACGATCGAGGAGATCATCGAGGATGCACGCAACGGACGGATGTTCATCCTCGTCGACCACGAGGACCGCGAGAACGAGGGCGATCTCGTCATCCCCGCGCAGATGTGCACGCCGCAGGCGATCAACTTCATGGCCATGCACGGCCGCGGGCTGATCTGCCTTGCCCTTCCGGGGGCGCGCATCGACGCCCTCGGCCTGCCGCTGATGTCGCCGAAGAACTCCAGCCGGCACGAGACCGCCTTTACCCTCTCGATCGAGGCGCGCGAGGGCGTGACCACCGGCATCTCGGCCCATGACCGGGCGCGCACCGTGGCGGTGGCGATCGACCCCACCAAGGGCCACGCCGACATCGCCACCCCCGGCCATGTCTTCCCGCTGCGGGCCCGCGAGGGGGGCGTGCTGGTGCGGGCAGGCCATACCGAGGCTGCGGTCGACGTCGCCCGGCTGGCGGGCCTCAACCCCTCCGGCGTGATCTGCGAGATCATGAACGAGGACGGCACCATGGCCCGGCTGCCCGACCTCGTCGCCTTTGCCCAGCGCCACGGGCTGAAGATCGGCACCATTTCCGACCTCATCGCCTACCGCCGCCGCTACGACAATCTCGTCAACGAGACCGACGTGCGCCGCGTGCATTCGGTCCACGGCGGCGACTGGCTGATGCGCGTCTTCACCGACGAGACCCAGGGTGCCGAGCACATCGTGCTGACCAAGGGCGACGTCGCCGCGCCCGAGCCGGTGCTCGTGCGGATGCACGCGCTCGACCCGCTCGAGGACGTCCTCGGCATCGGCCCGGCCCATGCCGGCGACCTTGCCGGCGCCATGCGGGTGATCGCGGCCGAGGGCCGCGGCGTGGTGGTGCTGCTGCGCGACACCACCATGAAACTCGTCCGCGCCGACGAGGCGACACCGCAGACGCTGCGCCAGTACGGGCTGGGGGCGCAGATTCTCGCCGCGCTGGGGCTGCACCGGCTGATCCTCGTCACCAACTCGCCGCGGCCCAGGATCGTCGGCCTCGAGGCCTACGGCCTTTCGATCGAGGGCACGCGGGCCATCCCGAAAGGCTGAGCGATGGCTGCAACCGAACTTCACGATGTCCTGCCGGTGCCCGACTTCGACCGGCCGGTGCGGGCGCTTGTCGTCGTCGCGCCCTACTACCGCGACATCGCCGGCATGCTGCTCGACGGCGCCCGCGCCACCCTTGCCGCCGCCGGGGCCGAGGTCGAGGTGGTCGAGGTGCCGGGCGCGCTCGAGATCCCGGTGGCGATCCGTCTGGCCCTCCGGCAGGGGCGCCACGACGCCTTCGTCGCCCTCGGCTGCGTGATCCGCGGCGAGACCACCCATTACGACATCGTCTCCGGCCTCAGCAGCCAGGGCCTCATGCTGATCGGGCTGGAAGGCGCCTGCATCGGCAACGGCATCCTCACGGTCGAGAACCGCGACCAGGCGGTGGCGCGCGCCGACCCGGCCGGCCAGGACAAGGGCGGCGGTGCGGCGGCGGCGGCGCTGCACCTTCTCGCGCTGTCGCGCCGCTTCGCCGCCCCACCGCGCCCGGTCGGCTTCGTTCCCGGGGAATTCCGCATCGCCGGCAGCGACGCTCCGGCATGACCCGCGCCGACCCCCGGGGTGCCGACGCCGAACGCCGCCGCCGGCGCGCGGTCGCACGGCTGTGCGCGGTCCAGGCCCTGTTCCAGATGGAGGCGAGCGGCCAGACGGTCGAGGCGGTGGTGGACGAGTTCGAGACCCACCGCTTCGGTGCCGTCTATGACGAGGTGGCGATGGCGGAGGCCGATCCCGAGCTGTTCCGCCGGCTGGTGGCCGATGCCGTCAACCTCCAGGCCCGCATCGACCAGATGACCGACCGGGCGCTGGTCGCGAGATGGCCGATCGACCGCATCGACCCCACGCTCAGGGCGCTGTTCCGCGCCGCCGGCGCCGAGCTTGTCGCCGGCGCGGCGCCGCCGAAGGTCGTCATCTCCGAGTTCGTCGATGTCGCCAAGGCGTTCTTCCCCGACGGCCGCGAATCGAAATTCGTCAACGGCGTCCTCGACGCGATGGCGCGCGAGGCCCGGCCCGAGGCATTCTGACCCGGGTGTCGGCGGCGGGCGCCGCCGCCGGCCTGCCCGCCGTGAAGGGAGGGGTTCGATGCCCGCGCTCGTGCGACTCTACATCCGCCATGTCGCCATCGGCTTCCTGCTGGCGGTGCTGTTCACCGCCGCGCTCCTGTCGTTGGACGTGGCCAACCTGCGCCACCTCGTCACCCATGTCGCCGGCGGCTGGCTGGCAGTGGTCATGCTTGTCGCCTTCAACGGCATCGTCTTTGCCGGCGTGCAGTTCGGGATCGCGGTGATGGGCATGGCCGAGTCGCCCCCGCGCGAGCCGCCTGCCGGGCGGCGCCCGGCACCGCTGTCACCCGCGCCGGCGCCGGCGGCGCTGCCGGCCAGGCCGGGGCCCGGGCGAGAGCCCCCGGGCCGGCCGGGGTAGGCCGGGTCGTCAAGGCGGCGGGCCCGCAGCGACCGTGGGGGCTTTGGTTTTCCGAGGCCCTGGTTTGCCAGGTGGGCGCCAGGTACCGGGGCCACGACCCCGGCAGAGCCAGCCCCCTCGGGTGCAGTTGTGGGCGCTGGAAAGACGGCCCCTGCACGGGAAGAGCAGCACCCGCCACCCCCAAGCTAGTGGCCCCGGGCCCCGTGCGCAAGAGCCGCGCCCAGAACCCGTGCGCCGGCCCCACGCGCCGGATCCCCGCGCCTGTGGGCCTGCGCGAGGAGCCGGACCGCGGGCCGCGCCGGGTCTGGACAGTTGTTCACTTTTCGTTCATCAATTGGCGCATGCGCGACGCTCCCGCCTTCCCGCCCCCGCCCGCCGGCCCCAGCCCCGGGCAGACGCTTGCCCGCGGTGTCTGCCGGCACCTGCTGTCGCTCGACTTCGCCGCCATCACCGAACTCGTGCCCGCGCCAGGGCTGCGGGTGGACGTGATGGCACTCGGCCCCCGGGGCGAGGTCTGGGTGGTTGAGTGCAAGTCCAGCCGCGCCGACTTTGCCGCCGACCGCAAGTGGCAGGGTTATCTGGAGTGGTGCGACCGCTTCTTCTTTGCCGTCGACGCAAGCTTTCCGACCGGGCTTCTGCCCGAGGGCACGGGCCTGATGCTGGCTGACGGCCACGACGCCGAGATCCTGCGGATGGGGCCCGAGGAGCCGCTTGCGCCGGCGCGCCGGCGCGCCACGTTGCAGCGCTTTGCCCGCCACGCGGCCCTGCGGCTGCTGGCGCTGCGCGATCCCGCCGCGCTCAGCCCTTCCCCCTGACCGGGCCGGCCGCAATGGCGCGGGCGGCCGCGGCCGCGGCGCGCAGTTCCTCGGCGATCTCCTCGGCTTCCTCGGGCGCGAAGTCGAGCGGCACGCGGAAGCCCGCGCCCTCGATCTCGATGCGCACCATGCCCAGCGTCGTGGGCCCCACCCGCAGATCCGCCGCGAAGTCGCTGCCGCCCTCGCCCTCGCCCATGGCCGCGCTCTCCCTGTCGGGCCAACCCTAGCCCAGCTTCGTGACCGGGGGAACCCGGCCGCGGGGTTGCATCCGCCGGGCGGGGGCGTATGCAGGGGCGTCCCTGCAAAGGTGTCGCGATGCAAGCTTCCGGTTCCGACCTGCCCGCCGCCCGCCCGCTCGGCAGGGCGATGCTCGCCGGGCTTGCCGGCCGCTGCCCGGCCTGCGCCCGCGGCCGGATGCTGGCCGGCTACCTGCGCGTGGCCGAACGTTGCCCGGCCTGCGGCGAGGCGTTGCACCACCATCGGGCCGACGACGGGCCCGCCTACCTGACCGTGCTCCTGACCGGCAAGCTTGCCGCCATCGCTCTCTATGCCGCCTTCGTCACCTGGCGGCCCGACCCGGCGGTGATGGCCGCCGGTTTCGCCATCGGCAGCGCCGCGCTTGCCCTCCTCCTGCTGCCGCGGCTCAAGGGGCTGGTGGTGGCGATCCAGTGGGCGCAGCGCATGCACGGCTTCGGCCGGGCGGGATGAGCGGGATGGAGGGGCCCGGGGCGCAGCCGATCCGCGACGCCGCGACCGTCGTCGTCGTCCGCCGCGGGCAAGAGGGTCCGGCGGTGCTGATGGGGCAGCGTGGCGCCGAGGCAGCCTTCATGCCCTCCAAGGTGGTCTTTCCCGGCGGTGCGGTCGATGCGGGCGACCGGGAGGTGCCGATGGCCGCGCCCCTGGCCCCGCTCTGCGCTGCCCGTCTTGCGCTCGAGGCGCCGCCGGGGCTGGGTCAGGCGCTGGCGGCCGCCGCGATCCGAGAGCTATGGGAGGAGACCGGTCTGCGGCTGGCCATGCCAGGCGACTGGCCCGTCCCGCCCGAGCCCTGGGCAGGCTTCGCTGCCGGCGGCCACCTGCCCTCGGCCGATGCGCTGACGCTGATCTTCCGTGCCGTCACCCCGCCGGGCCGGCCGCGGCGCTTCGATGCGCGCTTCTTCATCGTCGACGCCACCGCGATCGCCGGCGACGACGTGGGTTTTGCCGGGGCCTCGGGCGAACTCTCCCATCTCGGCTGGGTGCCGATCGAGCGCGCGCGCACGCTGGACCTGCCCTTCATCACCGAGGTCGTCCTGGCCGAGGTGGCCCATGCGCTGCGCCGCGGCGGCACGCCCTCCGAGGGCGTACCGTTCTTCGACAACCGCGACGGCCGGTCCGAGTTCCGCCGCCTGCGCTGAGCCGGCCCGCCCGTCGGGCGCGGGCCGGCTAGCGGCGCAGCTTGCGGGCCCCGAAGGTGGGCTTGGCCTCGGCGATCGGCGGCATCTGCCAGGTGCCGGTGACCGGCACGATGGTGTCGCGGGCGATCGGCACGTCGATCACCGTCGGCTGGTCGGAGCGGATCGCCTCGCGGAAGGCGTCGGTGAACTGGTCGGCGTGGGTGATGCGGATGCCGCGGGCGCCCATCGCCTCGGCCATCTTTGCGAAGTCTGGGTTCCAGAACTGCCCGGTCTTCTCGTTGATAAAGCTCGTGCCGAGCTCGCGGCCGTCGAGGTAGAAGCGCTGCAGGTCGCGGATGGTGCCGATGGCGTAGTTGTTCATCACCACCCACACCGCCGGCAGGTTGTACTCCACCGCCGTGGTCACCGCGTGCGGCGTCATGGAGAAGCCGCCGTCGCCGCAGAGCGTGACGCAGGGCGAGTTCGGCCGCGCGAGCCGCGCCCCCAGCACCCCGCAAACGCCGAAGCCCATCGCCGCGAAGCCGCCGGCGGTCAGATGCGTGTTGGGAAGCCGCGGCTGCCAGTACTGCTCTGACCACGCCTGCACATTGCCGACATCGTCGACCATCACCGTCTCGGGCGGCGCGACGCGCGCCATGTCGGCCAGCACCCGGCGGGGGTCCATCGGGAACTCGCCGGACCGCTCGAACGGCTCGACGAAATTGCGCCAGTCGGTCCGCCAGCTCTCGATCTCGCGCCACCAGCCGCTGCCCTCGGGGTGGCGGCGGCCCTTGGCGCGGGCGATGCGGCCGATCTGGGCGAGGAATGCCTTGGCATCGGCCACCATGCCGATCTCGACCGGGTAGTTGCGGCCGATCTCACCGGCGTCGATGTCGACCTGGATCAGCTTGGTCGGCGGGATGTTGTAGACATAGCCCGGAATCCAGCTGCCGGTGTGCAGGTCGTTGAAGCGCGCGCCGACGGCAAGGATGACGTCGGCCGAGCGTGCCGCCTCGGTGGCAGGGTATTCACCCCACACCCCGGCGACGCCGAGGTTCTGGCGGTGCCCCGCCGGCAGCGCGCTCTTGCCCATGAACGAGGTGTAGACCGGCACGTTGACGGCCTCGGCGAAGGCGCGCAGTTCCTCGAAGGCGCCGGCGACGCGGATGCCCCCGCCGGCCAGGATCAGCGGCCGCTGGGCCGAGGTCAGCAGCTCGAGTGCCCGCTCGACTGCGTCCTCGGCGGCGGGCGTCCGCCAGTTCAGCGGCCTAAGCGCGGCCTCTGCCGAGGGCAGGTCGACCTCGGCGCGCTCGATGTAGAGATCGTAGGGCATGTCGATATGCACCGGCCCCGGTCGCCCGGTGCGCATCGCCGCGAACGCCCCGGGGAGGGCGCGGGCGAGGTCCTCGACCTTGCGCACGCGCCAGGACTTCTTCACCACCGGGGTGAAGATGTCGGACATGTCGCCGTGGTAGCGGTAGTCGTCCTGCAGCGCGCCGGTGCCGAACTGGGTGGTCGGCACCTGCCCGGTGATCAGCAGGAAGGCCGAGTTGTCGTAATAGGCGTTGGCGACCGCGATCATCATGTTCATCGGCCCCGGTCCAGTCGAGGCATAGACTGCGAGCGGCTGGCCGGTCAGCCGGAAGTAGACGTCGGCCATGAAGCCCGCCGTCTGTTCGATGCGGGGGCTGATGTGGCGGATGCGGTCGGTCTTGCCGTGCAGCCCATCGAGCAGGCCGATGGCGCCGTGGCCGGCGTAGCCGAGGATGTAGGGCACCTTCTCGCGGATCAGGAAGTCGGCGATCAGGTCGGTGCCGCGGCGGGCGTTGCCGCTGCCGAGCGGGTGCGAGGCGATTGCCGGCGCGGCGGGGGCGCTGCTGCCGTAGCCCGAACCGCCGTAGCCGCTGCTGCCGTACCCCGAACCGCCGTGGCCGCCGCTGCCGTAGCCCGACCCACCGTAGCCGCCGCTGCCGTAGCCCGTCCGCGCCCCTGCACCGCTGCCCGACGTCCCCGACCCGCCGTAGCGGCTGCCGCTGTCGCCCATCGCCCGATCCTCCCGAGGCCCCGCCTGCACGCCCCGCGCCTGCCCGCGCGGGCGCGGGGCCACGGCCAGAGCCTAGCCCGCGCCGCCGGTGCCGGTAAAGGTGGCGCCATGTCCCTGCGTCTCAGAGAAAGCTCTGCGGATCGATGTCGACCGTCAGCCGCAGCCGCGCGCCCGGCCGGACGGTCGCGACCCAGGCCGCGACCAGCGGCTGCAGCGCGACGGCGCGCGGCGCCCGCACCAGCATCCGCAGCCGGTGGCGGCCGCGGATGCGCGCAATCGGCGCGGGTGCGGGGCCCCAGACGTCGGCGCCCGCCGCCCGCAGCGGCTCCGCCGCCCGCGCGAGGGCGTTTCCCGCGTCGAAGGCCTCGGCAAGGTCGGTCGATGACAGGATCAGCGCCGCCATCCGGCCGAAGGGCGGCGCGCCCTGCGCCGCCCGGGCCTCGGCCTCGGCCTGCCAGAAGCCCTCGTCGTCCCCGGCAAGGATAGCCCGGATCACCGGGTGCTCGGGCTGGTAGGTCTGCACCAGCGCCAGCCCAGGCCGCCCGGCCCGGCCCGCGCGCCCGGCGACCTGCGCGATCAGCTGGAAACTGCGCTCGGCGGCGCGCAGGTCCGAACCCTGCAGGCCGAGGTCGGCGTCGATCACCCCGACCAGCGTCAGGAGCGGGAAGTTGTGCCCCTTGGCGACCAGCTGGGTGCCGACGATGACGTCGGCCCCGCCCTCGGCGATCGCCGCGATCCGCTCCTTCAGCGCCCGTGCCGAGGCGAAAAGGTCCGAGGACAGCACCGCGATGCGCGCCTGCGGGAAGGCCGCCGCCGCCTCTTCGGCCACCCGCTCCACCCCCGGGCCGACCGCCGCCATGCGCCCCTGCGCCCCGCAGGCAGGGCAGCGGTCGGGTACCGGGGCGGTGTCGCCGCACTGGTGGCAGACCAGTCGGCGCTGGAAGCGGTGCTCGACCATGCGGGCATCGCAGTTCGCGCAGCCGAGCTGATGGCCGCAGGCCCGGCAGAGCGTCACCGGCGCGTAGCCGCGGCGGTTGAGGAACAGCAGCGTCTGCTCGCCGCGCTCCAGCCGCGCCGCGGTCTCGGCCAGCAGCCGCGGCGCCATCCAGCGGCCCGGCGGCGGCCCCTCGGTTCGCAGGTCGACCGCGGCAAGCGCAGGCAGTTCGGCCGCGCCGAACCGCGCCGGCAGGTCGAGCCGGCCGTAGCGGCCGGATCTCGCGTTGGCCCAGGTCTCCAGCGAGGGCGTGGCCGAGGCCAGCACCACCGCCGCCCCCTCGATCGCGGCACGCAGCACCGCCATGTCGCGGGCATGGTAGAGCACGCCGTCCTCCTGCTTGTAGGAGGGGTCGTGCTCCTCGTCGACGACCACCAGCCCGAGGTCGCGGAACGGCAGGAACAGCGCCGAGCGCGCCCCGACCGCCAGCCCCACCCCGCCGGTTGCCGCCATCTGCCACAGCCGCCGCCGCTCGGCCGCCGGGACGCCCGAGTGCCACTCTCCCGGGCGGGCGCCGAAGCGCGCCTCGACCCGGGCAAGGAAGGCGCCGGTCAGCGCGATCTCGGGCATCAGCACCAGCGCCTGTCGGCCGCGGGCGAGGCATTCGGCCACCGCCTCGAGATAGACCTCGGTCTTGCCCGATCCGGTGACGCCCTTCAGGAGCACCGTCGCATAGCGCCCCGCCGCGACCTGCGCGCGAAGCCCGGCCGCGGCCGCCGCCTGCGCCTGCGACAGCGCCGGGCCACCGCGGTGGGGGTCGAGCAGGGGGTAGGGCGCATCACGCGGTGCCGCCTCCTCGATCACCGCGCCGAGGGCGACGAGGCCCTTGACGACACCCGCCCCGACGCCGGCCAGTCTGCACAGTTCGGCCAGCATCATCGGCGCGCCGCCATGCTCGGCCAGCGCCTCCAGCACCCGCGTGCGTGCGGCCGTCGGCCGGTCGGGAGGCACCGCGCCGGGGCGGTAGAGGCGGCGCAGCCCCGGCGCCTCGCCCAGCCCCGGGGCGCGGGTTGCCAGCCGCAGCATCGCCGGCAGGGCCGTCAGCGTGTAGTCGGCCGCGCGGCTCAGGAAGGCACGCAGTCCCGGCCGCAACGGCGGGGCGTCCAGCACCCGGCCCACCGGGCGCAGGCGGGCGGCATCGAGGCCGCCCTCGCCGGGGCCCCAGACCACGCCGAGGACGCGCCGCGGGCCGAGCGGCACCTCGACGAAGGCGCCCTCGGCCACTCCCTCGGGCGGGGCGAGATAGTCCAGCGGCCGGCCCACGGGCTCGGCCGTCAGCACCGCCACCCGCGCCCCGGCGGGAAAGGTGCGCGGCTCATCCACGGCGGCATCGCCCGGGGCAGGGCTGCGGCCGGCCGGCCGGGCCTGCCCGGCCCGGTTCCACCGCGGCGGAAACTGCGCTAGAGCGGGCGCAGACGCGCCAGCGCTGAGGGAGGCCTGCCATGAAGTTCTTTGTCGATACCGCCGACGTCGCCGCGATCCGCGAACTCGCCGAACTCGGCATGGTCGACGGCGTCACCACCAACCCCTCGCTGATCCTGAAGTCGGGACGCGACATCGTCGAGGTCACGCGCGAGATCTGCGCCATCACCGACGGCCCGGTATCGGCCGAGGTGGTGGCCACCGAGGCCGCGGCGATGGTGGCCGAGGGCCGCCGGCTTGCCGGGATCGCCCCCAACATCGCGATCAAGCTGCCACTCACCTGGGACGGGCTGAAGGCCTGCAAGGTGCTGACGGGCGAGGGCCGGATGGTCAACGTCACGCTCTGCTTCTCGGCCAATCAGGCGCTCTTGGCGGCCAAGGCGGGGGCGACCTTCATTTCGCCATTCATCGGCCGGCTGGACGACATCAACCTCGACGGCGCCGGGCTGATCGCCGACATCCGCACCATCTACGACAACTACGGCTTCCGCACCCAGATACTCGCCGCCTCGATCCGCACGGTCAACCATGTGGCCGATGTCGCCAAGATCGGCGCCGACATCGCCACCGTGCCGCCCGAGATCATCCGCAAGCTTGCCCACCACCCGCTGACTGATGCCGGATTGGCAACATTCCTCAAGGATTGGGCGAAGACCGGTCAGAAAATCCTGTGACGGCCGCAGGCCTCGTGTAGGCTTGCCGCAAAACAGCAGGCAAGAGGCAGGCATGGGACAGACGGCTGGCCTTGCGGAGGCACTCCGCGAGCACATCCTTTCCGACCCCGAGGCGGTGCTCGACGACCGCGAGGTCATGGCGGCGCTGATCACCGCGAACGAGCGCGCGCTCGGCCACAATATCGTCGACCTGCGCGGGATCGCGATGCAGCGGCTCGAGGCGCGCCTCGACCGGCTGGAGGAGACGCACCGTCAGGTGATCGCGGCGGCCTACGAGAACCTCGCGGGGATGAACCAGATCCACCGCGCGGTGCTGAAGATGCTCGACCCGCTGCAGTTCGAGGACTTCCTCGCCACGCTGAGCACCGAGGTCGCCGACGTGCTGCGGGTGGCGTCGCTGCGACTGGTGCTCGAATCGGCCGCGGGGCCGAGCGACCCCGCCCTGCACCGCTGCGCCGACGTGATACTGCTGGCGGAGGCGGGTTTCGTCGACCGTTACATGGCCGGGCGCGCCCCGGCGGCGCGGCCGATCGTCCTGCGCCAGGTGATGCCCGACGACCGGCTTGTGCACGGATCGGCGGCCGACCATGTTCGCTCCGAGGCGCTGATGCGGCTCGACCTCGGCCCGGGCAGGCTGCCGGGCATGCTGGTGATGGGGTCCGAGGACCCCCATCAGTTCAAGCCGAACCAGGGCACCGACCTGCTGGCCTTCTTTGCCGGCGTGTTCGAGCGCGCGATGCGGCGCTGGCTGGCGTGACCGCGCCCGCCACGCCCTCCCCGGCCACGGCGGCGGCGGTGGAGGGCTGGCTGGCGGCACTGGCGGCGCTCGACGGCGCCACCCCCAACACCTGCGCGGCCTACCGCCACGACGTGCTGGGCTTTCTCGGTTTCCTGGCGGTGCACCGCGGGGCGCCGCCGCTGCCCGCCACGCTGGCCGGGCTGGGGGCGCCGGACCTGCGCGCCTTCGTCGCCCGCGAACGCGGCCGGGGGCTGTCGGCGCGGTCGGTGGCTCGGGCGCTGTCGGCGGTGCGCTCCTTCGCGCGCTGGCTGGCGGTGGCCGGCAACGGCGAGCCGACAGCCATCCTGGCGGCGCGCACCCCCCGGGCCGCGCGCTCGCTGCCCCGGCCGATCGCGGCCGATGCCGCCCGCGCGATGATCGGCGAGGTTGCCGCCGGTGCCGAGGCGCCATGGGTGGCGGCCCGCGACGCGGCGGTGGTGACGCTGCTGTGGGGCCTGGGGCTGCGCATCTCCGAGGCGCTGGCGCTGACCGGCGCCGACCGGCCGCTGGCCGAGGTGCTTCGGGTGTGCGGCAAGGGCGGGCGGGAGCGGCTGGTGCCGGTGCTGCCGGCCGCGCGCGCGGCGGTGGAGGCCTATGCCCGCCTCTGCCCCCACCCGCTGGAGCGTTCCGGGCCCCTTTTCCGCGGTGTGCGCGGCGGGGCTCTGAACCCAAGGCTGGTGGCCCGCGCGGTCGAGGGGGCGCGCCACCGGCTGGGGCTGCCGGCGAGCGCCACGCCGCATGCCTTCCGCCACTCCTTCGCCACCCATCTGCTCGCCGCCGGCGGCGACCTGCGGGCGATCCAGGAACTGCTCGGCCATGCGTCGCTGTCGACCACGCAGGCCTACACCGCGGTGGATGCCGCCCGACTGATGGAGGTATACGACCGGACCCATCCGCGCGCGTGACGCCCCGGCGCGAGGACCTCGCGCGAGGTTCTTGCGCGGCTTGCGCAGGTGATGCGCGCGCGTGCCGCGCACGTGCCACCCGCCGTCACGAATCGCGCGGACGCCGTGCAGCGTGCCGTTGCGCGCCGGCGGGTTTGCGTCCAAGAGGGGCCATGTCGTTGCGCCTGCGCGCCCTCGCCGTGCATCTCCTGACCGCCTCGGGGGCGGTCTTTGCAATGCTGGCCCTGATCGCGGCGGTGCGCGAGCAATGGAGCCTGATGTTCCTGTGGCTCGTCGTCGCCTTCGTGGTCGACGGCATCGACGGCCCGCTGGCGCGGCGCTGGCATGTCGCCCTGCACGCGCCGCGGATCGACGGGGCGCTCCTCGATCTCATCATCGACTATCTCACCTATGTCTTCATCCCGGCCTACGCGCTCTTCCAGTCGGGGCTGGTGCCGGGGTGGGGCGGCTGGGCGGTGCTTGTGGTCATCACCTTCGCCTCGGCCCTCTATTTCGCCGACACCCGGATGAAGACCGCCGACAAGTCGTTCTCGGGCTTCCCGGCCTGCTGGAACATGGTCGCGCTGGTGCTGTTCGCGCTCAGGCCCTCGCCCGAGATGGCGCTGGGGCTGATCGTCGTGCTTGCCGGGGCGATGTTCCTGCCGCTTCGCTTCATCCATCCGGTGCGCACGCGCCGATGGCGGCGCCTTTCGATCCCGGTCGCGCTGGGATGGACGGTCTGCGCCGCCTGGGAGGCCGCGACCGGCTTCGCGCCGGCCGACTGGGCCCACTGGGGGCTGGTGCTCTCGAGCCTCTACCTGCTGCTTGCCGGTATCGCCCAGCAGCTTCTGCCGGTCCGCGCGCGCTGAGCGCCGGATCAAAGGCGCATCAGCACGACCCCCGTCAGGATCATCCCGGTCGCGGCCAGCTTGGCGCCGTCAAGCCGCTCGCCGAAGACCATCCGCCCGATAAGCACCGCGAACAGGATCGAGGTCTCGCGCAGTGCGCTGACGAGGGCGATGGGAGCATGGGTCATCGCCCAGACCGCGATCGCATAGGCCCCATAGGAGGCCAGCCCCGCCGCCGCGCCCAGCGCCCAGACCCGCCCGCCGGGGCGGAAGGGCCCGGCCCCGTGCAGCGCCAGCGTCAGGCCGCCGAACACCGCCGCGTCGGCCACGAACATCCAGGCGACGAACACCGCCGCATCGCCCGCCGCGCGCGCGCCCGTCCCGTCGATCAGCGAATAGGCCGCGGTCGCCGCCGCCGCGCCCAGCGCGAACGGGATCATCGCCCTCGCCTCGCCGGCGCGCAGCGCCCCGGCGGCCATGGCCAGGATGCCCGCGCCGAGCACCAGCACGCCGGCCGTCGCCGTCGCCCCGAGCGGCTCGCCCAGCCCCGCTACCGAGACCGCCAGCACCATCAGCGGTGCCGCCCCCCGCGCGATGGGGTAGACGCGGCTCAGGTCGCCGCGGCCGTAGGCCAGCAGCAGGAACATCTTGTAGGCCGAATGCACGAGGCCCGAGGCCGCGATCCAGCTCCATGCCGCGGCCGGCGGCCAGGGCAGGGCGACGGCCAGGGCCGCGCCGATGCCGCCCTGAACCAGTGTCAGCACCAGCATTGCCGGCAGCCGGGCTCCCCGCACCCGAACCAGCGCGTTCCAGGTCGCGTGGAGGGCTGCCGCGGCCAGGACCGCGGCGAAGACAGCCGCACTCACCCCCGCGCCCCGGCCCGTGCGGGCGGGCGGGCCTCAGCCCAGCGCGGCATCGCAGCGCGCACAGGTTTCCGGGTGGCGGTGGGTTCCGACGTCGGGCAGGATCTTCCAGCAGCGGGCGCATTTGGCGCCCGGGGCGGCCTCGAACAGCACGCCCACGCCCGGCACCTCGGGCAGGCGGAATGCCTCGGGCGGCATCGGGTCGGCGGTGACGACGGCGCCCGAGGTGATGCAGACGGCGGCGAAATCCACACCAGCCAGCGCCGCGGCGAGCGCCCTGTCCTCGACATGGACCACCGGCGCCGCCTCGAGGCTCGCACCGATCACCTTGGCGGCCCGCTGCACCTCCAGCGCCGCCGTCACCACCCGCCGCACCTGCCGGACCCCGTCCCAGCGGAGCGCCAGCGCGGGGTCGCGCCAGTCCCCGGGCGTGGCAGGAAAGTCCTGCAGGTGGACCGAGCCGCCGTCACCGGGGAAGCGCGCCAGCCAGACGTCCTCCATCGAGAAGGCAAGGATCGGCGCCAGCCAGGCCGTCAGCCGGTTGAACAGCAGATCCAGCACGGTCCGCGCCGCCCGCCGCTCCGTGCCCGTAGCCGGATCGCAGTAGAGCGTGTCCTTGCGGATGTCGAAGTAGAAGGCTGACAGGTCGGAGGTAGCGAAGGTGAAGAGCTTCTGGAATACGCCCTGGAAGTCATGCGCGGCATAGCCCGCACGCACCTCCCTGTCCAGTTCGGCCAGCCGGTGCAGCACCCAGCCCTCGAGCGACGGCATCGCCGCCTGCGCCAGGCGCTCGCCCGCGTCCCAGCCGCGCAGGTTGGCCAGGATGAAGCGCAGCGTGTTGCGCAGCCGCCGGTAGCTGTCGGCCACGCCCTTGAGGATCTCCTTCCCGATCCGCAGGTCGGCGGTGTAGTCCGACTGCGCCACCCACAGCCGCAGGATGTCGGCGCCGTGCTCCTTGATGACATCGGCCGGTGCCACGGTGTTGCCGAGCGACTTCGACATCTTCATGCCCTTCTCGTCGAGCGTGAAGCCGTGGGTCAGGACGCCCCGGTAGGGCGCCCGGCCGAGCGTGCCGCAGGCCTGCAGCATCGAGGAGTGGAACCAGCCGCGGTGCTGGTCGGTCCCCTCGAGGTAAAGGTCCGCCAGCCCGTCGGCGGTGCCGTCGGGGCGATCGCGCAGCACGAAGGCGTGGGTGCTGCCCGAATCGAACCAGACGTCGAGAATGTCGAAAACCTGATCATAGGCGTCCGGATCGTGCAGCCCTTCCAGCACGCGGGCCTTGAACCCTTGCACATACCAGACATCCGCGCCCTCGGCCTCGAAGGCTGCGACGATGCGGGCGTTCACCCGTTCGTCGCGCAGCAGGAAGTCGGGGTCGGAAGGACGCGCGCCGCGCCGGGTGAAGCAGGTGAGCGGCACGCCCCAGGCGCGCTGGCGCGACAGCACCCAGTCGGGCCGCGCCTCGATCATGCTGCGCAGCCGGTTGCGCCCGGACTCCGGGGTGAAGGTGACCAGCCCGTCGATCGAGGCAAGCGCCCGGGCGCGGATGGTCGCGCCATGGGTGCCCTTGCCGTCGGCGAGCGGCTTGTCGATGGCGACGAACCACTGCGGACGGTTCAGGCGGATCACCGGCGCCTTGGAGCGCCAGCTGTGCGCGTCCGAGATGGTGATACGCCGCCGGGCCAGAAGCCGGCCGAGCTCTGCCAGCTTGTCGATCACCACCTTGTTGGCATTGTCCGGCTTGCCGTCGTCGCGGATGATCCGTTCGCCCCCGAAGAACGGCAGGTCGGGCCGGAAGCTCGAATCGTCGAGGATGTTGTAGGTCATCCCCAGCCCGTACCGGCGCCCGATCTCGAAGTCGTCGTCGCCGTGGCTGGGCGCGGTATGGACAAAGCCGGTGCCGGCATCATCGGTCACATGCTCGCCGGGGAGCAGCGGGACACCATGGTCCCACTCGCCGCCCGCGCCTTCGGCCCCTCGCAGCGGATGGGCGCAGGTGAAGGTGGCAAGTTCCGCTGCCGTCACATCGCGCAGGCGTCGATACATCGACGGCTCGAGCCGCATGGCGGCGAGCGCCTGCGCGGCCAGACGGTCGGCGAGCACGTAGCGGTGGCCGATCCGTGCCCAGCATTCTGCAGGGCGGCCGGTGACTTCGTAGAGGCCGTAGCCGATGTCAGGGCCGAAGCAGATCGCGCGGTTCTGCGGCAGGGTCCAGGGCGTGGTGGTCCAGATGACCACCCTGGCCCCCGACAGATCGGCGATCCGCCGCACGATCGCGGGATCGGCGTCACGGAGCCTTCCGTTGTCGAGGGTGGGCTCGGCGACGTCCACGATCTCGAACGGCACCCAAACCGCGTCGGTCTGGCGGTCGTGATACTCCACCTCGGCCTCGGCCAGCGCGGTCTTCTCGACGGGGCTCCACATCACCGGCTTGGAGCCCTGGTAGAGCGAGCCGTTCATCAGGAAGGTCATGAACTCGGCGGCGATCACCGCCTCGGCGTGGAAGTCCATCGTCCGGTAGGGGTTGGCCCAGTTTCCGGTGACGCCGAGGCGGCGGAACTCCTCGCGCTGCACGTCGACCCAGCCTTCGGCGAAGCGCCGGCACTCCTGGCGGAAGGCGACGGTATCGACGTCGTCCTTGTTCAGGCCCTTCGCGCGGTACTGTTCCTCGATCTTCCACTCGATCGGCAGGCCATGGCAGTCCCAGCCCGGCACATAGCGGGCATCGTGCCCCATCATCTGGTGGGACCGGACGACGAAGTCCTTCAGGATCTTGTTCAGCGCATGCCCGATGTGCAGGTGCCCATTCGCATAGGGCGGGCCGTCGTGCAGCGTGAAGGGCGGGCGCGGCCGCCCGGCCGCGGCCTCCGCGGCGGCCACGTCGCGGAGCCGGTCATAGACCCCGATCCGCTCCCACCGGGCCAGCCAGTCGGGCTCGCGCTGCGGCAGCGCGGCGCGCATGGGAAAGCCCGTGTCGGGCAGGAACAGCGTGTCCTTGTACTCGGGCGTCTCGGCGGACATGGGGCTCGGTCCTTGGCAGGAAGGGGGGCGATGGGTGCAGATGCCCGCGAAACCCGGCCGCTCTGGGGCTTCAGAGCGCCGGGCCGGTAATTCGCCGAAGGGGGCCGGACCGCCTGACCATGGGCGGGCTTATAGGCGCGCGCCCCGGGCGGGTCCAGAGGGGGCCGGCGCGCCCGGGCGCGCCGCCAGTCGGCCATGTCGTCCCCGTCCGCCGGCCGCTGCGCGGCGCGGGCGACGAGGGGCCGATCTTGTCCGCCGCCCGGGCCATTACGCAGCGGTTCGGCGCGGGTGCCGCATTCAGGCTGCGGAAGGCGGTGCGCCCGGTGGCAGCGTCGCGGCCATGGCCGCAGGCGATCGCAACCGCATGGGCGGCGCCGAGCGCGAAGGCGTCGCACCCGCGGCTTGTCCTCCGGCACCTTCTGGGGCCGGCGCAGTACGGTGATCGTTGCGATCTCGGTCGTCCGGCTGCGGGCATGGGTCACCGCCGGCCCGGTCGTCCGGACAGGCTTTGCAGGGCACAGTTCCCGGCCCCTGCCCGCGCGCTTGACCCGCCCCGGGAAGCCCTTCATATGCCGCGCATGACCGAGCTTTCCCGCATCCGCAACTTCTCCATCGTCGCCCACATCGACCACGGGAAGTCCACCCTGGCCGACCGGCTGATCCAGCTCACGGGCACGGTCGCCGAGCGCGACATGAAGGAGCAGCTGCTCGACTCGATGGACATCGAGCGCGAGCGCGGCATCACGATCAAGGCCAACACCGTCCGCATCGACTACCCCGCCCGCGACGGGCAGACCTATGTTCTGAACCTGATCGACACGCCGGGGCACGTCGATTTCGCCTACGAGGTCAGCCGCTCGATGCGTGCGGTCGAGGGCTCGCTGCTGGTCGTCGACGCCTCCCAGGGGGTCGAGGCGCAGACGCTCGCCAACGTCTACCAGGCGCTCGACGCGGGCCACGAGATCGTCCCCGTGCTCAACAAGATCGACCTGCCGGCGGCCGAACCGGCGCGGGTGCGCGAGCAGATCGAGGACGTGATCGGGCTGGACGCCTCCGAGGCGGTCCTGATCTCGGCCAAGACCGGGCTCGGCATCCCCGAGGTGCTCGAGGCCATCGTCACCCGCCTGCCGGCGCCGAAGGGCGACGCGGCCGCGCCGCTGAAGGCGATGCTGGTCGACAGCTGGTACGACGCCTATCTCGGCGTCGTCGTCATGATCCGCGTCATGGACGGGATGATCCGCAAGGGCGACCGCATCAGGATGATGCAGACCGGCGCCGTCTACGGGGTGGACCGGCTGGCGGTGCTGAGGCCGCAGATGGTCGACATCGCCGAACTCGGCCCCGGCGAGATCGGGGTGCTCACCGCCTCGATCAAGCAGGTGCGCGACACCCGCGTCGGCGATACCATCACGCATGAGCGCCGCTCCTGCGCTGCGCCGCTGCCCGGCTTCAAGCCCGCCCAGCCGGTGGTCTTCTGCGGCCTCTTCCCGGTGGATGCGGCCGATTTCGAGGGCCTGCGCGACGCCATCGAGAAACTGGCGCTGAACGACGCCTCCTTCACCTACGAGATGGAGACATCCGCCGCCCTCGGCTTCGGCTTCCGCTGCGGCTTTCTCGGCCTCCTGCACCTCGAGGTCGTGCGCGAGCGGCTCGAGCGCGAGTTCGACCTCGACCTCATCACCACCGCGCCGTCGGTCGTCTACCGCATCCACATGCGCGACGGCAGCATGCGCGAGCTGCACAATCCCGCCGACATGCCCGACCTGACGCATGTCGACCACATCGAGGAGCCGCGCATCAAGGCCACGATCCTGGTGCCCGACGACTTCCTCGGCGACGTCCTCAAGCTCTGCCAGGACCGCCGCGGCATCCAGCTCGACCTCAGCTACGCCGGCAGCCGCGCGATGGTGGTCTACGACCTGCCGCTGAACGAGGTGGTGTTCGACTTCTACGATCGCCTCAAGTCGGTGACCAAGGGCTATGCCAGCTTCGACTACGCGATCACCGGCTACCGCGAGGACGCGCTCGTCAAGATGCAGGTGCTGGTCAACGAGGAGCCGGTGGACGCGCTCGCCATGATGGTCCACCGCGACCGCGCCGAGCTGCGCGGCCGGGCGATGTGCGAGAAGCTGAAGGACCTGATCCCGCGCCACATGTTCAAGATCCCGATCCAGGCGGCGATCGGCGGCCG
>JAHDXW010000040.1 GCA_023383015.1 Paracoccaceae bacterium | reverse complement strand
ATGTAGGTGTTGCGGACCATGAACTCCTTGAGGATGTCGTTCTGGATGGTCCCCGACAGCGCCGTCCGCTCCACCCCCTGTTCCTCGCCCGCGACGATGAAGCTGGCCAGCACCGGGATCACCGCGCCGTTCATCGTCATCGACACCGAGACCTGCCCGAGCGGAATGCCGTCGAACAGGATTTTCATGTCCTCGACGGAGTCGATCGCCACCCCGGCCTTGCCGACATCGCCGATCACCCGCGGGTGGTCGCTGTCGTAGCCGCGGTGGGTGGCAAGGTCGAAGGCCACCGAGACGCCCTGCTGCCCGGCCGCCAGCGCCTTGCGATAGAAGGCGTTGGAATCCTCGGCGGTGGAGAAGCCCGCGTACTGCCTGATCGTCCACGGCCGGCCGGCATACATCGTCGCCCGCACGCCGCGGACGAACGGAGGCAGGCCGGGCAGGCTGCCCAGATGCGGCAGCCTGCCGGTGTCGGCGGCGGTGTAGAGCGGGCGGACGGGGATGCCCTCGAGCGTCGCCCAGGTCAGGGTGTCGGGGTCGCGGCCCTTCAGCTCGCGGGCGGCGAGCGCGCGCCAGCGGTCGAGGTCATGCGTCATCGGGGCATCCTTTCCGGCCCGCGTCCGGGCCCTGTGCTTTGCCGGGCCGAGGCCCTATATGCGGAAGGCAGGGAGGGACCATGCGAATTGCGCTGCCGATGCTGATGCTTGCCGCCTCGCTTCTGCCCGCCGCCGCCGAAGGGGTGGAGGGGCAGGGCGGTGAGCCGGCCGAGATGGTCGCCGAGGTCGTGGCAGAGGAGGTCGCCGCCGGGGCCGGCGGCTTCGCGCCGGTCGATGCGCGCGAGGTCGTGCTCGCCGACTACCTGTGGCTGGCGCGGCCGGTCGTGGTCTTTGCCGACAGTCCCGCCGACCCGCTGTTCGCCCGCCAGATGCGCTATCTGGAGGAGGGCTGGGCCGACCTTGCCGAGCGCGACGTGGTGGTGATCGTCGACACCTACCCCGCCGCGCGCTCGGACGCCCGCCAGCGGCTGCGGCCGCGTGGCTTCAGCCTCGTCTTCGTCGACAAGGACGGCGACGTGAAGCAGCGCAAGCCCCAGCCCTGGACGGCGCGCGAGCTTGCCCACGCCATCGACCGCACGCCCCTGCGCCGCCAGGAGATGGAGGAGGCCCGGCCCGCGGGGCGCTGAGCGGGCAGGCGATCGCCACGGCCCGGCCGCCCGGGCGGCGGGCGGCGCGCGGCGCGGCCTCTCCCGCGGCGCTGCCATCACTCGAACTCCAGGATCACGTCGTCGACGCGCAGGCTCGCCCCGGGGGCGGTGGCGACGCGGGCGACCACGGCGCGGCGTTCGGCCCGCAGCGTGTTCTCCATCTTCATCGCCTCGACCACGGCGAGCGACTGGCCCTCCTCGACCTCGTCACCGGCGGCGACATGGATGGCCACCACCAGCCCCGGCATCGGGCAGAGCAGGAACTTCGAGGTGTCGGGCGCCACCTTCTCGGGCATCAGCGCGGCCAGCGCCGCCGCCCGCGGGGTGCGCACCACCGCCTTGAACTCCGCGCCCCGGTAGCGCAGTCGCGCCCCGCCGCGCACGAAATCCACCTTCACCGTCATCGGCGCGCCGCCGACGGTGCCGCGGAACAGCCGCTCGCCCAGCGTCCAGCCCGAGGCGACCTCGAGCACCGTGCCGTCCTCGAACCGCACCGCCGTCGCCCCCGGCCGCGGCTCCAGATGCACGGGCAGCCCCTGGCGGCCGAGGAAGACGACCCATTCGGGCGCGACATGGCGCATGTGGTTGGCCATCGCGCCCGAGATGCGGGCGGCGCGCTCCTCCTTGGCCATCTTCATGTGCGCGGCCACGGCGGCCAGGCGGCGCAGCTCGGCCTCGGGCAGGGCGGCGCCGGTGAAGCCGCCGGCGAACTCCTCGGCGATGAAGGCGGTGGTCAGCCGGCCCTCGGTGAAGCGGGGGTTGTCCATCACCGCCGACAGGAACGGAAGGTTGTGGCCGATCCCCTCGACCTCGAAGGCGTCGAGCGCGCAGCGCATCTCCTCGATCGCCGCGCCCCGGGTCGGCGCCCAGGTGCAGAGCTTGGCTATCATGGGGTCGTAGAACATGCTGATCTCGCCACCCTCGAAGACGCCGGTGTCGTTGCGCACCGCGCGCTGGGGTTCGCGTTCCTCGGCCGGCGGACGGTAGCGCGTCAGACGGCCGATTGAGGGCAGGAAGTTGCGGTAGGGATCCTCGGCGTAGAGCCGGCTCTCGATCGCCCAGCCGTTCAGCCGCACGTCGTCCTGCGAGAACGACAGCCGCTCGCCGGCGGCGACGCGGATCATCTGCTCGACGATGTCGATCCCGGTGATCAACTCGGTCACCGGATGCTCGACCTGCAGGCGGGTGTTCATTTCCAGGAAGTAGAAGTTGCGCGCCGCATCGACGATGAACTCCACCGTGCCGGCCGAGGCGTAGCCGACCGCGCGGGCCAGCGCGACCGCCTGCTCGCCCATCGCCCGCCGCGTCGCGGGGTCGAGGAAGGGCGAGGGCGCCTCCTCGATCACCTTCTGGTTGCGCCGCTGGATCGAGCATTCGCGCTCGCCCAGATAGACGACATGGCCGTGGCGGTCGCCCAGCACCTGGATCTCGATGTGGCGCGGCTGGGTGACGAACTTCTCGATGAAGATGCGGTCGTCGCCGAAGCTGGCCGCCGCCTCGTTCTTCGACGACCGGAAGCCCTCGCGCGCCTCGGCCTCCGACCAGGCGATCCGCATCCCCTTGCCGCCGCCGCCGGCCGAGGCCTTGATCATCACGGGAAAGCCGATCTCGGCGGCGATCCGGGCGGCGGCGTCGGCGTCCTCGACCAGCCCCATGTAGCCCGGCACCGTCGAGACGCCGGCCTCGGCGGCCAGCCGCTTCGAGGTGATCTTGTCGCCCATCGCCTCGATCGCCGTCGCCGGCGGCCCGAGGAAGGCCACCCCCGCGGCCTCGAGCGCGCCGGCAAAGCGCGGGTTCTCCGACAGGAAGCCGTAGCCGGGATGGACCGCGTCGGCGCCGGTGGCGGCAATCACCTCGAGGATGCGGTCGATCACGAGGTAGGATTGCGCCGCCGGCGGCGGTCCGATGTGCACGGCCTCGTCGGCCATCCGCACATGCAGCGCATGCCGGTCGGCATCCGAGAACACCGCAACCGTCGGAATGCCCATGCGGCGGGCCGTCTTGATGACGCGGCAGGCGATCTCGCCCCGGTTGGCGATCAGCAGTTTCCTGAACATCTGGGCTCTGGTCCTCGGACTGTGCGGTGGGGCCGGGGCGCGGCGGACGACAAAGAACGGCCCGTGCCACCGGGGCACGGGCCGCAGGATCGGGGAAGGGTAACGGTCGTCGAGGGTCGGCGGGCGCAGCCGCGCGGCACCGCCCCGGGCAACGATGCGCCCTCCCGGTGCCTCGATGCAACGGCGGACGCCTGCGCGGCCCGGCGATGCGCGGCCGGCCGCCGGTTCGACCGCGGGTTGCGCGGGTTCATGCCGATTCCCCCGCCCCGGGGTCACCGGCGAACAGCTCGGGAAAGCCGGCCCGGGCCCGCACCACGTCGATGCGCAGCCAGGCGTCGTAGCTTTCGGGGTCGAAGGGGGTCTCGGCGGGAATCACCTCGCGCCCGAAGAGCCACGACAGCCGCCCCGCGTCGAGGTTGCCGCGCTCGAAGGGCTCGGCGCCGAAATGCGCCCATAGCGCCGCCAGGAACGCGCGATCCGCCGCCCGGTCGGACGGGCGGCGGTCGGCGTGGCGCTCGCGCGCGACCAGACGTGTCACCCCGCGCGGATTCGCACGCCGGATGACGAACTGGAAGTCGCTGCCCGGCAGCCGGCCGGGAAAGCCGCGATGCTTCAGCATGGCCGCGCCCCCCGGGGAGGCGCGGGCGGCGCCTCAGCGGTACTTGCCCGGGTAGACGGGCTCGGGCTGGATCGGCTCGGCGGGGTAGACGGGTTCGGGTTCCTTCGGCGTGCAGCCGGCGGCCAGCGCCGCGACTGCGGCAGCCAGAAGGGCAAGACGGATGGACATGCGCTGCTCCTGCTCGTTCCACGGGCGGTTGGGTTCCGCGGGCGCACCTTCCGCCCGGCGGCGTGCCCTGGGGCCGGTCGGCCTCCATCGACCATAGCGCAGCAGGCGCGCGGACGGAACGGCGATGCGGCGGTGCGCGACGGCAGGGGCATCAGTAGGTCTCCAGCCGGCAGCGGTCGCCGGCAATGGTGAAGGTCTCGAAATACTGGGTCGCCTCGGGTGCCGTCTGGCCGAAGCCCGTGGGTACGCTGGACAGCGAGATCACGATGAGGTCGGCGCCGAGGCCGCGCGCGGCAAGCACCGGCAGGGCGTGGTGGTCGCACAGATGCGCCATGTCGGCCCGCGCCAGCCGGTAGGGCACGGCGCCGTCGCCCGGCGCGATCGCCGGGGCGAGATAGCGGAAGCGCGCCCAGATCTCCTCGGTGCCCGCCTGCGGCTCGACGAACATCTGCAGGAGGCTGACCGGCTGCCCCGAGGGCACCGCGATCGGCTCGGCCGCCGCCGGCTGGGCAGACAGGGCCGCCCCCGCCACGACCGCGGCCGCGGCCAGCCGGCCGCCCGCCGTCCCGGCACGGCCGGCCCCCGCCCCTGCGATCACGGACCTAGCCATCGCCACCCCCCCGCAGGACGAGGACGCGCCGGGCCTTCTGCGGACCGGGCAGCACCGACACCGTCCCCAGCGTCGACAGCCGCTCGATCTGGCGGTCGGCGGTGCGCGTCCTGAGGTCGAGGACGACCGCCCCGCCCGGCCTCACCTGGCGCGCGAAGAAGTGCATGTAGGCATCGACCGGGTAGTGGAAGCCGCAGGAGAGGAAGCTCACGGCCAGATCGACGCTGCCGGCCGCTGCCAGCGGCGCGACGCCGGGGTTGAGCGTCACGACGCGCGCCGCCGGCACCCCGTTGGCCGCAATCAGCGCCCGCGCCGTGGCAAGGCTGGTGTAGGCCGCGCCCTCGTCCTGAAATCCGAAGTGCCGTCGCGCATTCGCCTCGATGTCGACAAGCAGCAGCTCGGCGCCGAGGTCGCGGGCGAGGAAGAGGTCGAAAAGCCCGTAGCCGCAGCCGATGTCGGCCACCCGCGCCGGCGCCAGCGCCACCAGCCGCGGGCGCAGCGCGAGGTATTCGGCATGGATCGCCGCTGCGGCCCGCCGGGCGATCGCCTCGCCCAGCGTCGCGACCGCACCCCTGATCGGCCCCTCGTCGCCGGCCTCCCAGGCGCGGACGATCTCGCCCGGGCGCGGAAGCCCGGCCAGCACCTCGGAGCGCTGCAGCACGAGGTTGAGCAGGTCGCCGGGGCCCAGCGCCGACAGGTCGAGCGCCGCCACCTCGGCGGGAATGTCGGTCACGGCAGCGCCCGCGGTCCGTGCCATGGCCGGTCAGAGGGGGATGTTGTCGTGTTTCTTCCAGGGGTTGGCGAGGCGCTTGTTGCGCAGGCTCGCGAACGCCCGGCACACCCGGCGGCGGGTCGAATGCGGCATGATCACCTCGTCGATGAAGCCGCGCTCGGCCGCCACGAAGGGGTTGGCAAAGCGGTCCTCGTAGTCCCTGGTGCGCTGCGCGATCCTGTCGGGATCGCCAAGCTCGGTCCGATGCAGGATCTCCACCGCGCCCCTGGAGCCCATGACCGCGATCTCCGAGGTCGGCCAGGCGTAGTTGAAATCGCCCCGCAGGTGCTTGGAGGCCATCACGACATAGGCCCCGCCATAGGCCTTGCGGGTGATCAGCGTCACCTTCGGCACCGTCGCCTCGCCATAGGCAAACAGCAGCTTGGCGCCGTGCTTGATGATGCCGCCGTATTCCTGCGCCGTCCCGGGCAGGAAGCCGGGCACGTCGACGAGGGTCAGGATCGGGATCTCGAAAGCGTCGCAGAAGCGCACGAAGCGCGCCCCCTTGCGCGCCGAATCGATGTCGAGGCAGCCGGCAAGCACCATCGGCTGGTTGGCCACCACGCCCACGGTCGAGCCCTCGAGCCGGATGAATCCGGTGACGATGTTCCTCGCGAAATCCTCCTGGATCTCGTAGAAGTCGCCCTCGTCGGCGACCTTCAGGATCAGCTCCTTCATGTCGTAGGGCTGGTTGGGGTTGTCGGGCACAAGCGTGTCGAGCGAGGGCTCCACCCGCGCCGGGTCGTCGTGGAAGGGCCGCACGGGCGGCTTCTCGCGGTTCGACAGCGGCAGGAAGTCGATCAGCCTCCGCACCTCCATCAGCGCCTCGAGGTCGTCCTCGAAGGCGCCGTCGGCGACCGAGGACTTGGCCGAGTGGGTGCGCGCGCCGCCAAGCTGCTCGGCCGTGACGACCTCGTTGGTCACCGTCTTGACCACGTCGGGGCCGGTGACGAACATGTACGAGGTGTCGCGCACCATGAAGATGAAGTCGGTCATCGCCGGCGAATAGACCGCGCCGCCGGCGCAGGGGCCCATGATCAGGCTGATCTGCGGCACTACGCCCGAGGCCAGCACATTGCGCTGGAACACCTCGGCATATCCCGCAAGGCTTGCCACGCCCTCCTGGATGCGGGCACCGCCGGAATCGTTGATGCCGATCACCGGCGCCCCGTTCAGCATCGCCATGTCCATGATCTTGCAGATCTTCTCGGCATGGGTCTCGGACAGCGAGCCGCCGAAGACGGTGAAGTCCTGCGAGAAGACGTAGACCTGCCGGCCGTTGACGGTGCCCCAGCCGGTAACCACGCCGTCGCCCGCGGGCCGTTCCTTCTCCATCCCGAAATCGGCGCAGCGGTGGCGCACGAACATGTCGAATTCCTCGAACGAGCCCTCGTCGAGCAGCAGCTCGATGCGCTCGCGTGCGGTCAGCTTGCCCTTGCTGTGCTGTGCCAGGACCCTGCGGTGGCCGCCGCCCAGCCTCGCCGCGCGCCGCCTCGCCTCGAGTTCGTTCAGGATGTCCTTCATGCCCGTTCCTCCCCGGCTGGCGCGCAGCATAGGCCCCGGAGGCAGTCTGGCAAGCGCTGCGGGGAATATTTGCAAAGACTTGGCAGAGCGTGATGTGAATAATGCAAACCGGATCGGCGCCCGGGCGCCGGCGCGGCGCTGGTCAAGGGGGCGCCGGCGGCGTAGATGCCGCCCTGCCCCCGCCACCCGCGCCCGAGGTCTCAATGTCGAGCCTGCCCGTCCCCGTCGTGACCGTCGGCCTTCTCGTCGCCTCGAACGTCTTCATGACGTTCGCCTGGTATGGCCACCTGAAGTTCAAGACCGCCCCGCTGCTTATGGTGATCCTCGCCAGCTGGGGCATCGCCTTCTTCGAATACCTCCTGCAGGTGCCGGCAAACCGCATCGGCCACGGCCATTTCTCGGCCGCCGAGCTGAAGACGATCCAGGAGGTGATCACCCTGACGGTGTTCGGGGTGTTCTCGGTCACCTACCTGCGCGAGCCGCTGTCGTGGAACCACCTTGTCGGCTTCGGGCTGATCGCGGCCGGCGCCTACTTCGTCTTCCACAGGTGGTGAGGAGGCGGATGGACAAGCCCCGGGTTCCGGCATAGCTCAGCGCGATGTCCGACCGGCCCGCCATCCGCTTCCTGCACCGGGACAGCCCGCCCCACATCGTGACCCTGGTGCTGCTGTCGGGCCTTTCGGCGCTGGCGATGAACATCTTCCTGCCGTCGCTGCCCAACATGGCGGCGTGGTTCGGCACCGACTACCGGCTGATGCAGCTGTCGGTGCCGATCTATCTTGCCGTCAACGCGGTGCTGCAGATCGTGGTCGGCCCGCTGTCGGACCGCTATGGCCGCCGGCCGGTTGTGCTGGGGTCGATGGCGGTGTTCATCGTCGCGACGGTGGGCACGCTGCTGGCCCCGACGCTGGACCTCTTCCTGTTCTTCCGCATGTGCCAGGCGGCGGTCGTGGCGGCGATGGTGCTCAGCCGGGCGGTGGTGCGCGACATGGTCCCGCAGGACCAGGCGGCCTCGATGATCGGCTACGTCACCATGGGCATGGCGCTGGTGCCGATGGTCGGCCCGATGGTCGGCGGGGCGCTCGACCAGATGTTCGGCTGGAAGGCAAGCTTCGTCTTCCTGCTCGCCTGCGGCCTCGCGGTCTGCGCCATCACCTGGGCCGACCTCGGCGAGACGGCGACCCGCCGCTCCTCCAGCTTTGCCGCCCAGTTCCGCGAGTACCCCCAGATGCTGGGGGCGCGGCGCTTCTGGGGCTACTGCGGGGCGTCGGCGTTCGGGGCGGGGGCGTTCTTCGCCTTCCTCGGCGGCGCGCCCTGGGTCGGAACCGAGGTGTTCGGCCTGTCCTCGGCGGCCGTGGGCCTGTATCTCGGGGCGCCGGCGCTGGGCTACATGGCGGGCAACTTCGTCACCGGGCGGCTGTCGGTGCGCGCCGGCACCGATGCGCTGGTCCTGGCCGGCGCGATCGTCAACACCGCCGGACTGGTGGCCTCGCTGGCCGCCTTCAGCGCCGGCCTGCAGCACCCGGCGGCCTTCTTCGCCTTCTTCGCCTTCGTCGGCTTCGGCAACGGCATGCTGCTGCCGAACGCGATGGCGGGGATGCTGTCGGTGCGCCCGCATCTGGCCGGCACTGCCTCGGGCCTCGGCGGGGCGATCATGATCGGCGGCGGCGCGGCACTGTCGGCCCTCGCCGGCGCGCTTCTCGTGCCGGGGGCGGGGCCCTATCCCTTGCTCCTGATCATGCTGGCCAGCGCAGCGGCCGCCATTCCCTGCGCGCTCTACATCATCCGCCGGCGGCGGCAGGTGACCGGCCGCTGAGGCCGGGCCTTGGCCGGCGCCTTTGCAAAGGCTAGACCTGCGGTCTGCAAAGGGGGGTGCGATGGCGGTGCGCAAGCTCTACGCGGGCGTCAAGCTGCGCGAGACGCGCGGCCGGCTGGGGCTGACCCAGAAGGCCTTCGCCGCCAAGCTCGGCGTCTCGCTGCCCTACCTCAACCAGATGGAAAACAACCACCGGCCGGTCTCGGCGGCGGTGGTCCTGGCGCTTGCGCGCGAATTCGGGCTCGACGTCACCGAGCTTGCCCAGGGCGATGCCGAACGGCTGGTCTCCGACATGCGCGAGGCGCTGGCCGATCCGGTCTTCGACGCCGCGGTGCCGCCGCTCGCCGACCTCCGCCTTGCGGCCTCGAACGCGCCCGCCCTTGTGCGCGCCTTCCTCGACCTGCACCGGGCCTACCGCCAGTCCCGCGAACGGCTGGCCTCGCTTGACGAGGCGCTGGGCAGGGCAGAATCCGGCGTGCGCCCGTCGCCCTGGGAGGAAGTGCGGGACTTCTTTCACTATTGCGACAATTACGTCGATGCCGTCGACCGCGCGGCCGAACGGTTCGCGACCGAGGGAGCACCTGAAAACCTTCAGGAAAGGGCCGTGGCGGCGCTGGGCGGGCGCGGCATCGGCGTGGAGTTCTCCGATGTCGCGCCGATCCGCCGCTTCGATCCGGAAAGCCGGCGGCTGACCCTGTCGCTGCGCGTGCCCGGCCCCACCCGGCGCTTCCAGCTGCTGCACCAGGTGGCGCTGGTGACCGCCGACGCCCTGATCGAGGCGATGCTCGACCTCGCCCGCTTCCAGTCCGAGGAGGCCCGCGCCATCGCCAAGGTCGGGATGGCCAACTACTTCGCGGGCGCCGCGCTCCTGCCCTACCGCGCCTTCCTCGAGGCCGCCCGCGCCACCCGCCACGATCTCGAGCGGCTGGCCGAGCGCTTCGGCGCCTCGATCGAGCAGGTGGCCCACCGGCTCTCGACCCTGCAGCGGCCGGGGATGAAGGGGGTGCCGTTCTTCTTCGTGCGCGTCGACCAGGCCGGCACCATCACCAAGCGCCATTCGGCGACGCGGCTGCAGTTCGCCCGCTACGGCGGCGCCTGCCCGCTGTGGAACGTGCATGCCGCCTTCGAGGCCCCGGGGCGCTTCCTGCGCCAACTGGCCCAGACGCCGGACGGGGTGCGCTACCTCTGTCTCGCGCGCGAGGTCTCCAAGCCCGCCGGCGCCTGGGGCGCGCCGGTGCGCCGCTACGCCATCGGCCTCGGCTGCGAGATCGCGCATGCGGGCGAACTCGTCTATGCTGACGACCTCGACCTCGCCCGCCCCGGCGCCTTCGAGCCGATCGGCATCTCCTGCCGCATCTGCGAGCGCGCCGGCTGCCACCAGCGCTCGGTTCCGCCGCTCGAGCGGCGGCTGAAGGTCGACCCCGACCGCCGCGACCTGCTGCCCTACGAGATCGCCGGCTGATCCCCGCCCGCATCCCATGCCCCGGCGGCCGTGCCGACGGCGGCGGCGACATCGGCAAAGCCGTCGCGGGCAAGGAGCGCCGACAGGCCGGCAAGGATGCGTGGCACCAGCCCCAGGCCCTCGAATGCGAGGGCGGTGTAGAGTTGCAGCGCGTCCGCCCCGGCGCGGATCTTGGCGTAGGCGGTCTCGGCCGATTCGATTCCCCCCGCCCCGATCAGCGCCAGCCGGCCGCCGGCAAGCACGCGCAGTGCCGCCAGCACCCGGGTGGAGCGGTCGAACAGCGGCCGGCCCGACAGCCCGCCGGCCTCGCCGGCGTGGGGGCCCGACAGGCCCCTGCGGTCGGTGGTGGTGTTGGTGGCGATGATGCCCGCGACGCCGGCGTCGAGCGCCGCCGCCACCACCTCCGCCAGTGCCGCGCGCGAGAGGTCGGGGGCCAGCTTGACGAAGACGGGGATCGGGCGGGCGAGGCCCGCGCGCACCTCCATCACCCGCGCCAGCAGCGCCGCCAGCGCCGCCCCGCCCTGCAGGTCGCGCAGCCCGCCGGTGTTGGGCGAGGAGACGTTGACGGTGGCGAAATCGGCATGCGGGCCGCAGGCGGCCAGAACGCCGGCGAAGTCGCCGGCGCGGTCGGGACTGTCGCGGTTGGCCCCGAGGTTGATGCCCACCGGCACCGTCCGCGGCCGCACGGCCAGCCGCGCCGCGATCGCCGCCGCACCGTCGTTGTTGAAGCCGAAGCGGTTGATCACGCCGCGTTCGGCGGACAGGCGGAACAGCCGGGGCCGGGGATTGCCGGGCTGGGGCAGGGGCGTCGCCGCGCCGACCTCCAGAAAGCCGAAGCCGGCCCGCGCGAGCGCCCCGAGCGCGACCGCGTTCTTGTCGAAACCGGCCGCAAGGCCGAGCGGGTTGGCAAGCTCCAGCCCGGCGACGCGCGTCGCAAGTCGCGGCAGCCGGACTGGCCCGCCGCGCGGACCGAGGCCCAGCCGCAGCGCCGCGAGGGCAAGGCCGTGGGCGCGCTCGGGGTCGAGCCGGTGCAGCGCGGCCAGGCCGGCGCGCTCGATGCGGCTCACGCCAGCTCCTCGGGGAAGACATGGCCGCCGGGCCCGCGCGGCAGCGGCCGCGACCACACCACATCGGCAGCACGCAGCGGCCGGTAGAGGTGCGGAAACAGCGCCCCGCCGCGCGACGGCTCCCAGCGCAGGGCCGGCCCCAGCCGCTCGGCCGCCACCGCCACGAGCACGAGATCGCCTGCATCGGCGAAATGCCGGGCGGCCGTCTCGGCAACCTGGGTTGCGGTCGACAGGTGGATGAAGCCGTCCGCCAGGTCGACCGGCGCGCCGGCGCTCTCGCCCGCCGCTTCAAGGGCCGACCACTCCTCCTCGCGCAGGATCTTGTAGACCAGCATGCCAGCCTCTTGCCGCCTGCGGCCGCGCCGGTCAATGGCCGAGGCGTCATCGCCCCGTCACCGGCGCATGCCAGGGAAGGCAGCCGGGCCGCAGCGGCGTTTGACAACCCCGCGGTCGGGGCGCCATGCTCGGCCCGCTCCACCAGGGGGGATGACCCATGACCACGCGACTTCTCGCCTCTGCCGCCGCGCTCGCCCTGATCGCCGGATCGGCCGAGGCCTTCACGCTCGACGTGCTGCACGTCAACGACTTCCACAGCCGGATCGAGCCGATCAACGCCTTCGATTCGACCTGCCCGGCGGCCGACGACGCGGCCGGCAAGTGCTTCGGCGGGGTCGCGCGGCTTGCGACCATGATCAACGGCCTGCGCGGCGAGATCCGGTCGGCGGGCGGGAACGTGCTGGTTCTGGACGCCGGCGACCCCTACCAGGGATCGCTGTACTACACCACCTACAAGGGCAAGGCCGAGGCCGAGTTCATGCAGGCGATCGGCTTTGACGCCATGGCGGTGGGCAACCACGAGTTCGACGACGGCCCCGAGGGGCTGGCCAACCTGCTCGACATCGTCACCTTCCCGGTGATCTCGTCGAACCTCGATGTCAGCCAGTCGAACGTGCTGGCCGGGAGGATCGCCAAGCATGCGGTGCTCGAGGTCGGCGGCCGCAAGGTCGGGATCGTCTCGGCGCTGACGCGCGACACCATCGAGATCGCCTCGCCGGGGCCGACGGTGATCTTCCAGGAGGAGATCGAGGCGCTGCGGGCGGCGGTGGCCGACCTCGAGGGGCAGGGGGTGAACGTCATCCTCGCGCTCACCCATGTCGGCCTGCCCGCCGATCTCGAGATCGCGGCCCGCGTCGCCGGCGTCGACGCGGTCATCGGCGGCCACAGCCACACCTATCTGTCGGCCTCCAACCCCGCCCGCCACGGCGCCTATCCCACCTGGGTCACGCAGGACGACGGCACCGCCGTGCCGGTGGTGCAGGCCTATGCCTACGGCAAGTACGTCGGCCATCTGACGCTGGAGTTCGACGATGCCGGCCGGCTTCTGCACGCCGGCGGCGACACCATGCTGGTCGACGCCAGCGTGGCGCCCGATCCGGCGATCGCGGCGCGGGTGGCCGAGCTTGGCGGGCCGATCGAGGAGCTGAAGGCGCGCGTCGTCGCCACCACCGCCGCCCCGATCGACGGCAGCCGCGACAACTGCCGGGCACGGGAATGCGAGATGGGCAACCTCGTCGCCGACGCCATCCTGGCCCGCGCCGCCGGCCAGGGGGTGCAGATCGTCTTCCAGAACGGCGGCGGGCTGCGCGCCTCGATCGATGCCGGCGAGGTGACGATGGGCGAGGTGCTGGCGGTGCTGCCGTTCCAGAACACGCTCGCCACCTTCCAGCTGACGGGCGCCGGCGTGCTGGCGGCGCTGGAGAACGGGGTCAGCGACGTCGAGAGCGGGGCGGGCCGCTTCCCGCAGGTGGCGGGGCTGAGCTACGCCTTCGATCCGGCCGCGCCCAAGGGCGCGCGGGTCAGCGAGGTGAATGTGCGCGAGGGCGACGCCTGGGTGCCGCTCGACCCGGCCCGGGTCTATGGCGTGGCCGCCAACAACTTCATGCGCGCCGGCGGCGACGGCTACCGCGTGTTCGCGACCGAGGCGGTCAACCCCTACGACTTCGGTCCCGACCTTGCCGACGTGCTGGCCGAGTACCTTGCCGCCAACGCGCCGTTCGCGCCCGCGCTGGATGGGCGCATCCGCGTGAAGTGACGTCCGCGGCCCCGGCCGGTGACGGCGCGCCCCCGCCGGGGGCGCGCCATTCGCGTCCGGCCGCCCCCCGTCCCATGCATGGGACAGCCATGGGGTCATGGAAGATCAATGGCTTGTCCAGATTCATTCAGGTTTCGTCAACCGCTCGCGGCCGCACCTGCGCAGGCCCCGCGGCGCCGGCGGGGGGTGTTTCCCTCGACGCGGGTGATGCACTAGGCTGGGTGCATGTGCGGACGCTTCGTGATCACTCATCCGGCCGCGGCGCTGGCGGCGCTGTTCGACGCCCTTCCGGCCAACGACCTGCCCGAGGCGCCGCGCCACAACGTCTGCCCCACCCAGCCGGTGGCGGCCGTGACCTCCGGCGAGGGGGGCCGGCGGCTGGTGGCGCTGCGCTGGGGCTTCCTGCCCGCCTGGTACAAGTCCCCCACCGACGGTCCGCTTCTGATCAACGCCCGCGCCGAGACGGTGGCCGAGAAGCCCGCCTTCCGCGCCGCGGTGCGCGAGCGCCGCTGCCTCGTTCCCGCCGACGGCTTCTACGAATGGCAGAAGGATGCAGAGGGACGCCGGCTGCCGTGGTTTGTCGGCCGCCGCGACGGCGCGCCGATGGTCTTCGGCGGCCTCTGGCAGGGCTGGGAGCGCGACGGGCAGCGCCTGGTCACCTGCGCCATCGTCACCACCCCGGCCAACGCCACGCTCGCGCCCATCCACGACCGCATGCCGCTGATCATCGAGCCAACCGACTGGCCCTTGTGGCTTGGCGAGGCGGGGCATGGCGCGGCGCGGCTGATGCGGCCGGCGGCCGACGACCTGCTGGAGGCCTGGCGCGTGGGCACGGAGGTGAACTCCAACCGCGCGCAGGGCCCGGGGCTGTCGCGGCCGCTCGGCCCGGCGCCCTAAGGCGCGCAGAGGCGGCGCAGCCATGCATCCGATCCTGACCGTCACGCTGAACCCCGCGCTCGACCTGTCGACGCATGCCGATGCGGTCCGCCCCGGCCCCAAGCTGCGCTGCGACGCCCCGGTGACCGAGCCCGGGGGCGGGGGGGTGAACGTGGCGCGCGTGCTGGCGCGCCTTGGCGCGCCGGTGCGCGCGATCGTGGCGCTGGGCGGGCCGGCCGGGGATTCGCTTGCCGCGCTCCTGGCTGCCGAGGGCGTGGCGGTCGAGGCGGTGCCGGCCCCCGGCGACACGCGGCTGAGCCTCGCCGTGACCGACCGTGCCAGCGGCGCGCAGTGGCGCTTCGTGCTGCCGGGGCCGGAGTGGACAGCCGATGCCGCCGCGGCGCTGCGCGGCCGGATCGCGCTGGCCGCGGCGGCGGGGTCGATCGTGGTCCTGTCGGGCAGCCAGCCGCCGGGCGTGCCGGAGGATTTCGCCGTAACCCTTGCGGCAGACCTCGGCCGGCGCGGGGCGCGGCTGGTGGTGGACACCTCGGGCGCGCCCCTTGCCCGGCTGGCCGCCGGCCCGACCGCAGTCGAGGTGCTGCGGCTTGACGCCGCCGAGGCCGAGGAGCTTGCCGGCCGGCCGCTGCCCGACCGCGCCGCAAGCCTTGCCCTGGCCGCCTTTCTGGTCGGCCGCGGGGTGGCCCGCATGGCGGTGCTGGCGCGCGGTGCCGAAGGCTCGGTGCTGGCGGCCGCCGGGCTGCAGGTGGCAGCGGTGCCGCCGCCGGTGCCGGAGGTCAGCAAGGTGGGTGCCGGCGACAGCTTCACCGCCGCCTTCGTGCTGTCGCTGGCAAGGGGACAGGGGGCGGCGGCGGCGCTCGCCCACGGCACCGCGGCGGCGGCGGCGGCGGTGATGACGCCGGCGACCGAGCTGTGCCATGCCGCGGATGTGGCCCGGATCCTGCCGCAGGTGCGGCTGGAGGGTCACTCCCCCGCAGCGAGCGCGCGATAGGCGGCCTCGCCGGCCAGCACGAAGCGCAGCATGGCCTCGCCCGCGGCCACCGCGTCGCGGGCGGCGAAGGCGGCGGCAAGCGCCTTCTGGCCGTCGAGGATGACCTTCTGCGTCGGCGGGTCGCGCATCGTGGCCCGGCGCACCGCCTGCACCTGGATCATGTAGCGATGGATGGTGCCGTGCAGTTCGCGGTTGGGCACGGCGGCCAGCCAGCGGTCGCGGAACCGCTGGCTGGCGCGGTAGAACCCCGTCAGGTCGTCGTGCAGGAGCGCAGCCTCGCCCTCGGCCACCGCTGCGGCAAGGGCATCGGCGGTCGCCGCCGCCATCGCCTGGGCCGCGGTCGCCGCCGCGTAGGGCTCGAGCAGCCGGCGCAGCACGAAGACCTCGAGCACGGTCGCCGGCGCGAGATCGGGCAGCATGAACCCGCGCGAGGTGCCGACCAGGTAGCCCTCGGCGACCAGCTGCATCAGCGCCTCGCGCACCGGCATGCGGCTGACGCCGCACTCGGCGGCGATGGCGGTGTCGACCAGCCGGTCGTCGCGGCCGATCTCGCCGCGCTGGATGCGTGCGAGCAGATCCTCGTAGATCCGCGTGCGGTGGCTCGGGCGTGGCACGGGCTGCGGCTCGTTTCCTGCTGCCGTATACGGTTGGTGCGCGCAGTCCCTGCGGACCCGGGGAGTATACCCCGGCCGGCGCGCATCGCCAGCGATTTCTGACTCCCTGAGGTGTTTTCTGCTTCCCAGAAGTATACGGTTTGTCGCATGCTTGCTGCGGAATCCCGCCGGGTGGGCGCGCGAATCGCTGCCCGGGCGGGGCCGGTGCGACAACAGGGAGTGACCCATGAAGCCGACCCGTCGGGCCCTTGCGGGCCTCGCCTTCGCCGCGGGCCTTGCTGCCGCGGTTCCCGCCCTTGCGCAGGAGGTGCTGCGCGTCGGTTCCTACCCCGCCAACCCGCCCTGGGAGTTCAAGGACGAGGCCGGCAACTTCCGGGGCTTCGAGGTCGACATCGTGACCGAGGTTGCGCGGCGGATGGGCCGCAGCGCCCGGATCGAGGGCTACGACTTCCGGGCGCTGTTCGTGGCCACGGCATCGAACCGGGTCGACATCGTGATCTCGTCGCTGACGATCACCGACGAGCGGCTGGAGAGCCAGTCCTTCACCCAGCCCTATGTGATCGGGGCCCTCGGCGTGGGCGTGCGCGCGGGTTCGCCGGTTGCCGCGCTGTCCGACCTCGCCGGCAGGACGGTCGGCTCGATCGCCACCTCCTTCCCGGAAAACTGGGTGAAGGAGCGGCAGGCCGAACTCGGCATTGCCGAGTACAAGAGCTACGACACGCTCGCCAACCTGCTGGCCGACCTCGCCAACGGCCGGATCGACGCGGCGGTCAACGATGTCGTCGGCCTGCGCTACGCCTTCGCCCAGATGCCGGGCATGGCGGTTCCGGTCGAGATCGAGACGGGCGAGCGATTCGCGATGATGATGCCGAAGAACTCGCCGCTGCTGGGCGAGGTCAACGACCACCTCTCGGCGATGAAGACCGACGGCACCATGGCCGAGCTCTACGCCAGGTGGTTCGGCGTCGCCCCGGCGGAGGGCAGCGTCACGCTGACCCCGCGGCCGGTGCCGACGCCCGGCAACTACTGAGGCCGCGGCCGGGCGGGGCGCCCCCCTCCCGCCGCCCGCAACCCGGAGCGACGCCATGTCCTGGCCGGCCCATGCCCATTCGGCGGCGGTGCGCATCGACGTACCGGCCGCCGCTGCCTTCGCCGCCCTTGCCGACCCCGTCCGCGTCGGACGCTGGGCGCTCGGCAGCGCGGGGATGGAGGCGACGGCCTCGCCGGGGGTCTGGCGCGGCCGGTCGCTGTTCGACGGCGCCGAGGCCTTCGTCGAGATCGCCGCCCATCCCGGGCTGGGGCTGATCGACTACCACGTCGGCGGGCCCGAGCGGCGCAGCCCGCGCATCTTCATCCGCGTGGCGCCCGGGCCGGTGGCCGGGCTCGCCGAGGAAAGCTGCCTCGTCAGCATGACCGCCTGGCGCTGCGCCGGGATGTCGGAGGAACGCTGGGCGCGGCTGTGCACCACCCATGAGCTCGAGGTGCTGCTGCTCAAGGCCCAGACCGAGGCCGCCCGTGGCAGCGGCGGCTGAGACCCCCGCCGCGCTGCGCGCGGCCTTCCGGGCCGGCGGGCGGGCGGCGCCGACCGGCGCGCTGGCGCCCGGCTACATGCAGGCCAACCTTGCCGTTGTCCCGGCCGCGCTGGCCGATGCCTTCGAGGCCTTCCTGCGCGCCAACCCCGCCGCCTGCCCGCTGCTGGCCCGCGGCCGTCCGGGCGACCCCCGCCTGCCCGCACTCGGCGCCGGGATCGACCTGCGCCACGACCTGCCGCTCTACCGCGTCTACCGCCACGGCCGGCCTGCGGGCGACGTTGCCGACATCGCCGCGCTGTGGCGTGACGACCTCGTGGCGTTCGCCGTCGGCTGCTCGCTGTCCTTCGAGGCCGATCTCGTGGCCGGCGGGGTCGAGCTGCGCTGCCATGGCCCGGGCGTCACCTGCTCGGCGTTCGATTCGGCGCTGCCGGCGGTGGCAGCGGGCCCCTTCCGCTGCAACCTCGTTGTGTCGATGCGCGCGGTGCGCGCCGACGAGGTGGACCGCGCGGTGGCCATCACGCGCGCCCATCCTCAGGCGCATGGCGCCCCGGTCCACGTCGGCGAGGCCGCGGCGATCGGCGTCGATCTGGCACGGCCGATCGACGGCATCGGTCTGACCGACATCCGCGACGGCGAGGTGGCGGTGTTCTGGGCCTGCGGGGTGACGATGGCGCGGGCGCTGGCCGCCGCCGCCCCCGCGCTTGCCATCACCCACGCCCCCGGCCACATGCTGATCACCGACCTTCCCGTCCGGGTCGCCGCCGCGGCCGGCCTGCGATGAGCGCGCTCGACATCTTCTTCAACCTCTCGGTGCTGGAACGGGCGCTGCCGATCCTGCTGCGCGGGCTCGAGGCGACGCTGGCACTGGGCGCCGTGGCGATCGTCTTCGGCACCGCCGGCGGGGTCGCCATATGCCTCCTGCGCCTTTATGCGCCGCGGCCGGTGCGCCTTCTGGCGGTGCTCTACATCGACCTGCTGCGGGCGATGCCGATCCTCGTCGTGCTGATCCTGATCTACTATGCGCTGCCGTTCGTGGGCGTGGTGTTCAGTTCCTTTGCGGCGGCAGCGGTGGCGCTGTCGATGGTGCTGGCGGCCTATTCGGCCGAGGTGGTGCGCGCCGGCATCCAAGCGGTGCCGAAGGGCCAGTTCGAGGCCGCCGCCGCGCTGGGCCTGTCCTTCGTGCTGACCCTGCGCAAGGTGGTTCTGCCGCAGGCGCTGCGCATCGTCATCCCGCCGCAGGCGTCGAATGCGGTGTCGATCATCAAGGACACATCGCTGGCCTCGGTGGTGGCGATGGGCGACCTGCTGAAGCAGGCCCAGGACGCCCAGGCGCTGTTTGCCAACCCCACGCCGCTGATCGGGGCGGCGCTGATCTATGTCGCGATCCTCTGGCCGCTGGTGCGCCTGACCGGCTGGCTCGAGCGCCGCTACCGCACCGAACCCGCCCGCTGAGCCAAGAAAGGGAGACCGTCCATGCACATCCTGCGCAGTTCTGCCCTCGCCGCCGCCCTGGCGCTTCTTGCCGCCGCCGCCCAGGCACAGGAGATCAAGGTCGGCCTCGCCCTGCCCGAGAACCTGCCGGGCTTCGACTTCGTGAACGGCATGTACAAGCTGTTCAGGGACGAGGTCGAGGCGAACTCGGACATGACCGTCGACCTCGTCTTCGGCGGCGCGCTCGGCGCCCCCAACGAGCGGCTGGCGCAGATGCGCCGTGGCGTCATCCAGATGTCGGACGCCGCGGACGGCAACTTCGCCACCATCTACCCGGACATCCAGGTGATCCAGATTCCGTTCCTGTTCGACAGCGAGGCCGAGGCCTGGGCGGTTCTGGACGGCCCCTTCGGCCAGGCGATGGCCGAGGACATCCGCGCCAGGACGGGGATCCGCGTGCTGGGCTGGTGGGAATCGGGCGGCTTCAAGCACTTCAGCGCCAACCGCGCAATCGCCTCGCCCGCCGACATGGCGGGGCTGAAGATCCGCGTGCTCGGGCCGCTGGCCACGATCCCTGTCGAGGCGATGGGGGCGTCGGCGGCGCCGGTGCCGTTCAACGAGCTCTACACCTCGCTGCGGACGGGTGTCGTCGACGGGCAGGACAACTCGGTGGCGACCTTCAACCTCGTCAAGCTCTACGAGGTGCAGTCCCACATGGCGCTGACGGGGCATGTCTACGCCTTCGGGCCGCTGGGCATCAACGACACCTTCTTCGCCGCATTGCCGGCTGACCGCCAGCAGGTGATCCTTGACGCTGCCGCGACGGCGATCGCGTTCAACCGCGCCACCTCGCGCGCGACCGAGGCCGAGGCGCTGGCCCTCGCCCGGGCGAGCGGGGTGACGGTGGCCGAGCTTGCGCCGGAGGCGAAGGCGGCCTTCCGCGCCGTCATGCAGCCGGCGGCGATCGACTGGCTGCGGGCCAACATCGACACCCCCGCGCAGATCGACGCCATCCTCGCCGCGGTGGAGTGAGGTGGCCGCGCTGGCCCGCATCGTCCTGGCGGTCGAGGCGGGCCTGCGCGTCTTCGCGGCGGCCTGTCTGGGGCTGATGGCGCTGCTCGTCGTGGCGCAGGTGGTGCTGCGCTACGGCGGCGGCTCGGTGCCCGCCTTCACCGAGGAGGTGGCCCGCTACGCGATGATCTGGATGGCGCTGATGGCCGCCGCGGTGGCCGTGCGCGAGGGCAGCCACATCCGCATCGACCTTCTGCCGGCGCTGCTGGCGCGCCGCCCGGCGGCGGCGGCGGCACTTGCCGCGGTGCTCGACGTCGTGGCGCTGACGGTGTTCCTGGTGCTGCTGTGGCAGGGGATGGACATGGTCGCCTTCGCCCACGGCCAGCGCAGCGACGGGCTGCGCCTGCGCCTGTCGTACCCCTATGCGGCGGTGCCGGCGGCCTTCGCCTTCGCAATCCTGTTCGCAGCGGCGCGGCTGGCGACCACGAGGCGGCGGGGATGAGCGCCGCGCTCGAGGTCATGCTCGCCACCTTCCTGGGGCTGATGCTGATCGGCCTGCCGGTGGCCTGGGCGATGATGGCGGGGGTGCTCGCCTGGGTCGTGTGGGGGGGCAAGTGGGCCTTCCTGCCGCTCCTGGCCGAGCGCGTCTACCAGGGGATGGACGTCTTCGTGCTGATGGCGATTCCGCTGTTCATCCTCGCGGGCGAGCTCGTGAACGAGGGGCGGATCACCGACCGTCTGGTCCGCTTCGCCAATGTGCTGGTGGGCTGGATGCGCGGCGGCCTCGCGCAGGTCAACATCGCCGCCTCGATCCTGTTCTCGGGCATCACCGGGGTGGCGCTGGGCGACATCGCGGCACTGGGGCGCGTCTTCATCCCGGCGATGGTGCAGCAGGGCTACACGGCCGCCTATGCCGCCGCCGTCACCGCCTCGTCCTCGATCATCGGGCCCATGGTGCCGCCGTCGCTGGTGGCAGTGATCTACGGCTCGATGACCGGCATCTCGATCGGGGCGCTGATGGCGGCGACGCTGGTCCCGGGGCTGCTGATCGGGCTGATGCAGATGGTGCTGGTGGCGGCACAGGCGCGCGCCCTCGGCTTTCCCACCGTGCCGGCCGACCGCTCGGCGCGGGCGGTGCTGGCGGCGGGCGGACAGGCGGCGGTGCCGCTGATGATCCCGGTCATCATCCTGGCCGGGATGCTCGGCGGCGTCATGACGCCGACCGAGGCCGGCGGGGTGGCAGCGGCCTATGCGCTGGCGGTGTCGGTCGTCCTCTACCGCTCGCTGCGGGCGGCGGCGCTGGGGGCGGTGCTGGTGCGCTCGGCGCTGTTTTCGGGCCAGCTGCTCATCATCGTCGGCTGCGGCGCCGCCTTCTCCTGGGCGATGGGGATGGAGAACGTGCCCCGGCTGCTCGGCACCGCCGTGGCGGGGTGGGAGCTTGGCTATGCCGGCACCTTCCTTGCCTTCAACCTGATCCTGCTCGGGCTGGGGATGTTCATCGACCCGACGACGGTGATCATCCTGTTCGGCCCGCTCCTGTCGGCCGCGGCGGTGACGGCGGGCATCGACCCCCTGCATTTCGGGGTGGTGGCGATCCTCAACCTCAACATCGGCCTCCTGACCCCGCCGCTCGGCGTCTGCCTGTTCGCGGCCGAGCGGATCGCGGGCTCGGGGCTGGGGCCCCTCTTGCGGGCCACGGCGCCGTTCCTGGCGGTCAACCTCCTGACCCTCGCCATTGTCGTGGCGGTGCCGGGCTTCAGCCTGTGGCTGCCGGGGGTACTCGGCTTCTGAAAGGCATGACATGACCGGATCCGACGGCGCGGGCTATTTCCTCTACCACTCGATCGGCCTTTATCCCGGCAAGGCAGCCGACATGGCGGCGGGCCTTGCGGCCTTCGCCGGGCTGTGGGGGGCGGCCGACGACGGGCAGTGGCCGGCGGCGCTGGCGCTCCGCGACCGCTTCCTGGCGCGCTGGCGGGCGCTGATCGGGGCGCCCGAGGGCACGCTGACGACGGCCGAGAGCGTGACCGCGGCGCTGGACACGCTGATGCGGGCGCTGCCGGCCGAGCATCTCCTGGGCCGCCGCGTCCTAGTCGCGGCCGACTGCTTTCCCAGCCTGCACTTCCTGCTCGCCGGGCTGTCGCCGCGACTGGGCTTCACCCTCGACACCGTGGCCCTGCGCCCCGGCGCGGCCTGGGTGGAGGACGAGGATTTCCTGGCCCGCTGGGACAGCGATGTCGGGCTGGCGCTGGTCACCCAGGTCACCTCGACGGCCTCGCACCGGCCCGACCTTGCGCGGCTGGCGGCCCACGGCCGGGCGAAGGGCAGCCTCGTGGGGGTGGACATCACGCAGGGGGTGGGGCTGGTGCCATTCCGGGTTGACGCGCCGGCGGTCGATTTCGCGGTCTCGACAAGCCTCAAGTGGCTGTGCGGCACGCCGGGCGCGGGAATCCTGCAGGTGGCCGCGCCGCTGATCGCCCGCGCGGCGCCCGAGCTGCGCGGCTGGTTCAGCCAGCCAAACCCCTTCTCCTGGGATCTCGACGCCTTTGCTTATGCCCCCGACATCCGCCGCTTCGACGCCGGCACGCCCTCGGTGGTGGCCTGCGCCGGCAGCCTTCCGGCGCTCGACTGGCACGCCCGCCAGGACGCGGGGGCGCTGGCCGGCCACAACCGCGCGCTGGCCGGGCAGATCATTGCGGGGGCCGACACGCTGGGGCTGGCGCTGGCCTCGCCACGCGACCCCGCCCGGAGGGGCGGCAGCGTCATGCTGCGCCTTCCCGCGGGGGCGGCGCCGGCGGGGGTGGTGGCGGGGCTGCGCGCGCGCGGGCTGCACGCCGACTGCCGCGGGCGCATCCTGCGGCTGTCGCCGGGCATCGTGACCACGGCCGGGGGGGTCGACCGGCTGCTGTCGGCGCTGCCGGAGGTACTGTCGCGGTGACCGGCCTGCACGGCCGCCGCCACCCGCGGCAGCGGGCAAGAAGGCCTCAGCCGGGGCCGCCGGCGGGCGGGGCGGCGAAGCTGCGGACGGTCGCCAGCGCCCCGTCGAGCGCCGCGCCGGCCTCGTCCTTCAGCGCCGCCTCGCGCAGGCGCCGTGCCCAGTCGGCCGCATCCGGCCGGCCGCGGACGAGCGCGATGCCCGCCGTCACCCGGTCGAACTTCGACAGGCCGCGTGCATGGGTATCGGAATAGCCCTTGATCAGCCGGCGGTTGCGCAGAACCTCCACCGCCAGCGCGTAGTCGCCCGGAAGCTCGGCCAGCGCTCCGTGCAGCCAGCGGTCGAGATGCTCCTGCTCGTGGCGGTGGCGCAGCGTCCGGCGGCGCCAGCCGCGCAGACCGCCCAGCAGCCACAGCAGCCCGAACGCCATGGCCCCGTCCGAGCGCAGCCGCCGGCCGCGGCCGAACAGCCGGCCGATCAGCCGCATCGCCCGCGGCCGCCGCGCGAGGAAGGCGCCGGTGCGGGCGGGCAGCAGGCCCACGATCTCCTCGGCCCGCGGGTGCATGTATTCGGTGACCTGCAGAACCTGACCCTCCGCGAGCCCCATCTCGGCGGCGATGCGCGCCATCCTGCCGGGGCGAGTCTTGAGGTCGGCCACCCGGATGACGTCGTCGTAGGCCATGGCGTTGGCGATGTATTTCGCCGCCTCGCGCGACAGCTCCCAGCCCTGTGCGTCGCCGTCACGGGCAACGACCGCGTGCAGCCGGTCGAGATACTCCCGCCCGTAGGCGAGATCCTGGAAATCGACGACCTTCGCGAGCCCGCGCGCCGCCATCTCGGCCACCGGCGCGGGCAGGGCGGCGGCCTCGGCCGCCAGCCGCTCCCAGGCGCGCAGGAGTCCGGGGGCCCCCCGCGGGCCGGCGGGCGCGGCGGTGGCGGCGGGGGGCGGGGCGGCCGGCGCCGCGGGCGCGGGGCCCTGCGCGGCCATCTCGAAGGCGCGGGCGAAGGCCGCGAGGCTGCCCGCGACCCCCTTGCCGCCGGCGCGGATCGCGTCCTCGTAGGCCGCGCGGGGGAAGGCCAGCGCGTCAGAGCCCGCCAGCGCCCCGAGCAGCGCCGCCGAGATGACCGAGCCGGCGTCGGCCGCAACCCGCTCCATGTCGAACATGACCAGCCGCCGCGCCGCGACCCCGGCCGCCGCCTGCACCTCGGCGGCATCGGCGATGCCGTCGCCCGGGACGATCTTCTCGGAGACCGCGAGCGCCCGGTGGGTGGAGGCGATGAGCGTGGTGCGGTCGGGGGTGACGAAGCCGCGCATGATCGCGCGGCCGGCCTCCATCATCTCGGCAGCGATCAGGATGTCGACGTCGCCCGCCGCGGGCATCAGCGCGAACACCGGCGGCCGGCCGCTGTCGGGCGCCATCTCGATGTAGTAGATCGTCGCCCCCGTGCGCTGCGACACGCCGGCCACCGAGGTTGCCTGCACGGCATGGCCGCCTGCCCGCGCCACCGCCTCGATCCAGCCCGTCAGCACCCCGCCGCCCTGGCCGCCGACCGCCATGACGGCGAGCTTGATGATCCCGTCCAGGGCAGGGTCGCGGGGGGCGGGGGCGGGCAGGGCGGTCATGCCGTCGCCCCGAAATCCAGCCGGCGGCGGGCGCGCCGGGACGCGAGCCAGCCGCGGACGCGGGCCCGCCAGCCCGCCAGCCGTCGCTCCCATCCTCCCGGGTTGTGGACCACCCGCGCCTCGTAGAACGAGGGGCAGAGGACCGCGGCCTCGGCGATCTCGCCGCAGTTGCCGCAGCCGACGCAGGAGCGGTCGACATGCGCCACCGGGTCGTCGCGCAAGGGGTCGTCCAGCCGCTTCAGCCCCAGCGAGGGGCAGCCCGACAGCCGCATGCAGGCGTGGTCGCCGGTGCAGACGTCCTCGTCCACCCCGAAGCGCGGCGCCTCGATGCGGCGGCCCTCGGCGATCGCCTTTAGCCGCAGCGGTTTCTCGCGCCGCTCGCGGTTGAGCATGCATTCGGACGAGGCGACGATCACCTTCGGCCCCTTCCGGGGCGTCGTCAGCGCCTCGCGGATGGTGTCGCGCAGGCGTGCCACGTCATAGGTGCGGTCGACCTGGCGCACCCAGGACACGCCGATGCCCTTGACGGCCTTCGCAATGGGGTGCCGGGTGGACTTGGTGGCGCTGGCGGCGCGCGAGGAGAGGATGTCCTGCCCCCCGGTGGCGGCAGAATAGTGGTTGTCCACCACGATCGTCAGCGTGTCAGCCTTGTTGAAGACCATGTTGCCCACCGACGAGGTCAGGCCGTTGTGCCAGAAGCCGCCGTCGCCGATGAACGAGACCGCGCGCCTGGCGCCGCCCCCGTCGAAGGCCGCGTTGGAGGCTGGTCCGAGGCCGTAGCCCATGGTCTGGCCGCCGATCTCGAAGGGCGGCAGGGCGCCGAAGAGGTGGCAGCCGATGTCGGCCGAGATCTGGTGGCGGCCGAGGTCGTTCTCGACCAGCTTCATCGCCGCGAAGATCGGCCGCTCGGGGCAGCCGGTGCAGAAGCCGGGGGGGCGCACCGGGACCGTCCGCGACAGGTCGGGGATGGCGGGCCCCGGCGTGTTCGGGGCGCGCGCGGCGGCGGGCAGAAGCTCGGGCGCGGCCTGGCGCAGGAAGGCCGTCACCGCATCGAACATCACCTGGCCGGTGTATTCCCCCGCCATCGGGAAGACGCCCTTGCCGTGCAGCCGCACCTGCGCGTCGGCGCGGTACAGGAACGCGGCCAGCTGCTGCTCGATGAACTCTGGCTGGCCCTCCTCGACCACCAGCACCGCCTTCTTGCCCTCGGCCCAGGCCAGGAACTCCGACGCCAGAAGGGGATAGGTGACGTTCAGGACATAGAGCGGCACCGCCGTCCCGCCGTGCAGGTCGGCCAGGCCGAGGCGCTGCAGCGCCCGGACGACGCCGTTGTACATTCCCCCTTGCAGGACGATGCCGACGCGGCCCGCCGCCGGCCCGAAGCGCTCGTTCAGCCCGCGCGCGGCGATGAAGCGCTCGGCCGCAGGCCAGCGGTGCTTCACCTTCTCCTGCTCGTGGACATACGACATCGGCGGCAGCACGACGCGGGCGAAGTCGCGCTGCGGGTTGGCGAGCGCCTCCCTCACGGTCAGCGGCGGGCGGCGGTTGACGCGGGTCGCGAAACGGCCGGTGACGTGGCAGGAGCGGATGCGGACCATCAGCATCACCGGCGTGTTCGACGCCTCGCTGAGCTCGAACCCGTCGCCCACCGCCTTGACGATCGAGGGCAGGTTGGGGCGGGGGTCCATCAGCCAGAACTGCGACTTCATCGCGAAGGGGTGGCTGCGCTCCTGCATGATCGAGGAGCCCTCGCCATAGTCCTCGCCCACGATCACCAGCGCCCCGCCCCTCACGCCCGAGGAGGCGAGGTTGGCCAGCGCGTCGGAGGCGACGTTGACCCCGACCGCGCCCTTGAAGGTGATCGCGCCGCGGATCGGGTAGTGGACGGAGGCCGCCAGCATGGCGGCGGCGGCGGCCTCGGAGGCATTGGCCTCGAAGCGGATGCCAAGCTCGGCCATCAGCTCCTCGGCATCCGCCAGCACGTCCATGAGGTGCGAGATCGGCGCGCCCTGGTAGCCGCCGACATAGCCGACCCCGTTCTCCAGCAGCGCCTTGGTGATGGCGAGGATGCCCTCGCCGGTGAAGGTCTGCCCCTCGCCGAGCCGGAGCTGGGCGACCTCGTCGATGAACGATCGTTCGGCCATCGTCCCCCCTAGAACCCGTGGCGGCGGATGTTGGCGAGCATCTTCTGCAGCGTCGCCACGAAGGCGCGCTGCTCGGCGGCGTCGATGCCGGCGAACATCCGCCCGTAGGCGGCCGCCATGTGCGGCCACATCCGGTCGAAGGCGGCACGGCCGGCGTCGGTCAGGTGCATCCGCGCCACCCGGCTGTCGTCAGGGTCGGCGTCGCGGCGCACCAGCCCTTCGGCCTCGAGCCCGTCGAGCGCGCGCGACAGCGTCGACTGCTCCACCACCGAATAGACCGCGAGCCGGCTGATCGGCAGCCCGTCCATCACCGACAGCACCGCGAGCGCCCGCATCTTCGGCGTCGTCAGGCCGAGACGCGCCATCTCGGCGCGCAGGCTGGCGTTGTAGCGGCCCATGATGCGGTTCATCAGATAGGGCGCGAAGTTCTCCAGCCCGATCTCGCCCAGCCCGGCGACGCCGGGGCCATCGGCCGGCGGCCCGGGGGCGACGGGCGAGGTGCGGTTCATGCCCCGCGCCGCCGCGCGGCGGCGGGCCCCGCCGCCCCCCGCCGTGCCGGGGCGCCGGCCCCCCGGCAGGCGCCGGCCTGATCGCGCTGGGCCATCCGCGATCAGCCGCGCGGCACCAGCGCCAGCGCCCGGATCGGCGAGCCGGTACCGGCGACGATCTTCAGCGGCGCGGCGATCAGGATCGCGCCCTTGGCCGGCACCCGGTCGAGGTTGGCAAGGCTTGCCAGCCCGTAGCGGTTGGCCTTGTGCAGCAGGTTGTGGGCCGGGAACGGCGGGTTCATCCCGCCCGCCTGGCCGGCGTCGGTGCCGATGCACTGGGTTCCCCAGCCGAGCACCCCCCGCGACAGCAGGTATTCGATGCAGTCCACCGTCGGCCCGGGGCTGTGCGGCCCGGCGGCGTCGGCGTTCAGGAAGGCCGCCTCGTCCTGGCCGCGCCGGTCCCAGTCGGTGCGCATCACCACCCATTCGTCGCGGCCGATCTCGCCGTGGGTGTCCTCCCAGGCGCGCACATGCTCGGCCGTCAGCAGGAAGTCGGGGTCGGCCGCGGCCTCCTTGGAGCAGTCGATGACGTTCAGCGGACCGAGGAAGTTGCGGGGCGGGATGGTGTCCGTGTAGCCGTCGGGATAGTCGCGGCCGGTGATCCAGTGGTGGGGGGCGTCGAAATGCGTCCCCGAATGCTCGCCGAGCTTGAGCCAGTTCCAGGCCCAGAACGGCCCGTCGCGGTCGTACTCGCTGATCTTGTGGATCTCGATCCGCGGCGTGTCCCGCGCGAGGTCCGGCGGCAGCTTCAGAAGCGGCGTGTCCGGGCCGAGCCGGCCCGACAGGTCCACCACCTCGACCCCGCCCGAGGCGAGCAGCGCGCCCAGGCTCTCCAGCGTCTTCGCAGCGTTCATCCGTTCCCTCCCTCGCCCGCGATCCGGCGGGTTCCACGGTAGACAGATTTCCATGCGTCTGCAAATATCCCGTCGGTGGCAGGGGGCAGGCTTGGCCGAACTCCGGAACCTTGCGCCGGTCGGCCGGGCCGCCGGCCCGGCGGCCGCGACCGCACCGGTGGCGCCGGGCCGCGGGCGTGCCGCCGGCGCGGCGGCTTTCGGCAGGAATGGCAGCGGGCTGCGGGCTCGGGCCCGGGCTGCGGGCGGGCCGGCCGGCGGTGGCCGGGCGGGCGGGGCGGACCTGGCGGGGCCGCCGCCCGGGCGCCGCGGGATGGCGCGGCGGACCAGGACGACGGCGAGGCTGCATGCATTCGCATGCGTCCCCGTCCGGCTGCCCGGCCGCTTCCCGGGGGGCGGGGGGTGACCGCGGGCCCGGCCAGCATTGCCGTCCTCGACGTCGGCAAGACCAACGTCCGGCTGGTGGCGGCCGATCCGTCGGGGCGGGCGGCCGAGGTGCTGGCCTGCGCCAACCCCGTCCGCCCCGGACCGCCCTGGCGCCACCACGACCTGGCCGCACTGGCCGGCTGGGTGGGCGAGGGGCTGGCCGCGCTGGCCCGCCGTCATCCGCTCGCCCATGTCGTGCCGGTCGCGCACGGGGCGGCGGGGGTGCTCGCGGGCGGCGACCCCGACGCCCCCGGCGCCGGCGCGGTCCTGCCGATGATCGACTACGAGGACACCTGCCCGCCCGCGCTCGCCGCCGCCTATGCCGCCGCCTGGGGCGGGTTCGCCGTCTGCGGCAGCCGCATCATGGGCGGCATGACCCATGCCGCGCGCCAGCTGATGCGGATCGAGGCCGGGCATCCCGCCGATCTGGCGGCCGCGCGCTGGTGGCTCAACACGCCCCAGTTCTGGGCCTGGTGGCTTTCGGGCGTGCCGGCTTCCGAGGTCTCGGCGATGGCCGCGCAGTCGCATCTGTGGGACACCGCCGCCGGCCGCTTCACCCCGCTCGCCCTTGCCCGCGGCTGGGACCGGCTGATGCCGCCCTGGCGGCCCGCCGGCGCCGTGCTGGGCCCGCTGCGCCCGGCGCTCGTCGGCCGCCACGGCCTGCCGCGGGGGCTGGCCGTGCACTGCGGGGCGCATGATTCCTCGGCCCATTTCCACCGCTTCGCGGTGGCGGGGGAGCGCGGCTACACGCTCGTCTCGACCGGCACCTGGATCGTGGCGCTCTCGGCGGAGGCCGATCCCGCCGCCCTCGACCCCGCCCGCGGCATGACCCTGAATGCCGCCCCCGACGGCCGGCCGCTGGGCGGGGCGCTGGCGATGGGCGGGCGGGCCTTCGCGGCGCTGGCCGGGCCGGGCTGGAGGGGCGAACCGGCCGATCCTGCGGCGCTCGCCCGGATCGTCGCGCAGGGCACGCTGGCGACCCCCGGCCATGCCCCCGACGACGGGCCCTTTCCGGGCAGCGCCGGGCGCGGTCGGATTCTTGGCCCGCCGCCCGCGGGGCAGGAGGAGCGGACGGCGCTTGCCCTCCTGCACGCGGCGCTGATGACCGCGGCCGTCGCCCGCACCCTCGGCGGCGGCGGGCGGCTGATCCTCGACGGGACCTTCCTGGCCGACCCCCATTTTGCGCCGCTGGTCGCGGCGCTGCGGCCCGGCCGCGCGACGCTGGCCTGCACCGACGGCGGCGGGGTCGTGGCCGGTGCAGCGGCGCTTGTCGCGCCGGCCGCTGCGACAGCCGCGCTGGCGCCGGTCGTCGCGGCCGGGCCGCTGGGGCTT
>JAHDXW010000039.1 GCA_023383015.1 Paracoccaceae bacterium | reverse complement strand
GGCGGCCGGGGCGCGGCCCCGCCCCCCCCCCCGCCCGGCCCCCGGGGCGGGGGGAGCGCCCGCAGGGCGGACGGGCGACGCGATCGACCAGGAGGCGCGGGCAACCCGGGCGCGCGCCGCCCGCCGCCGCCCCTCGGCCCCCGCCGGCCCGCCCCCCGCCGGCACCGCCGCGCCGGCGGGGCCCGAAGGCCGCATCGCCCCGCCCGGGCTGACCCGCAGCGCGCTTGCGGCGCTGCCGGTGGCGGCCCTGCGGCTCGATGCCGAGACCGCCGCAGGGCTGGCCCGGCTGGGGATCGCGCGGATCGACGATCTTGCCGGCCTGCCGCGGGCAGCGCTGGCCCGGCGCTTCGGCCAGGGGCTGATGCGCCGCCTCGACCAGGCGTTCGGCATCGAGCCCGAGCCGATCGGCCCTGCCCGCGCCACCCCCCGCTTCGCGGTGCGGCTGAGCTTTCCCGAGCCGGTCGGCCGGGCCGAGGACGTCACCGCGGCGCTGGAGCGGATGCTGCCGGCCCTGGCCGGCCGGCTGGCCGCCGCCGGCCGCGGCGCCCGGCGCGTGCGCATCGAGGCCTGGGGCAGCGACGGCAGCGTGCAGAGCGTCGAGGCAGGCTTTGCCCGGCCGGCGGCGACGGTGGCGGCGCTGGCCGGGGTGATTGCGCTGCGCGCCGCGACGATCGACCCGGGCTTCGGGCTCGACCGGCTGCGCCTCGAGGCGACGGCGAGCGAACCCGTGCATGCCCGCAGCCACCGCGGCCATCTCGACGCGGCCGCCGACGCCATCGGCCGGTCGGCAGGCGAGGCGACGGCACTGGCCGACCTGATCGGCCGGATCGGGGCGCGGATCGGGCTCGAGGCCGTCACCCGTCTGCATCCGGGCGCAAGCCACATCCCCGAGAAGGCGGCGATCACCGTCGGTGCCGCCTGGAGCGGGCCCGCCGCCGGCTGGCCCGTCCGCCGCGGGCCGCCGCGGCCGCTGGTGCTGGTTGCCCCCGAGCCGGTGGCCACGGCCGCCGACGTCCCCGCCCCGCCGGCGGCCTTCCGCTGGCGCCGCCGCGACTTCCGCACCCGTGCCGCCACCGGGCCCGAGCGCATCGCCCCCGAATGGTGGCTGGACGAGCCCGCCTGGCGGTCGGGCCCGCGCGACTACTGGCGGATCGAGACCGAGGAGGGCGAGCGGCTGTGGCTGTTCTTCGCCCATGGCGGGGCGGTGACGGGGGGCTGGTTCTGCCACGGCGTGTTCGCCTGACGGCCGCCGTCACCCGGGCAGGCCGGCGGGAGCGATTCCATTCCCCGCGCCGATGCGCTAGGCCCCGGGGGGCCACCGCGGCGGGGAGGCCGGGATGAAGACAGCTGCGCAAGGGCCGGCACGGCCGCGGCCGCGGGCACCGCTCCTGGCTGCCTACCTCGGGCTGGCGCGGGTCGCCGGGCCGCTCTGGCGGCTGGCGCTCGCCCGCCGCACCCGGGCCGGCAAGGAAGACCCCGCCCGCGTCGGCGAGAAGCTCGGCCGCCCCGGCCGGCCCCGCCCGGACGGCACGCTGCTGTGGTTCCACGCCGTCAGCGTCGGTGAAAGCCTGGCGCTGCTGACGCTGCTGCAGCGGCTGGGCGAGGAGATGCCCGAGGCGCATTTCCTGCTGACCACGATCACCCGCACCTCGGCCGAGGCGCTGGCCAAGGCCGGGCTCCCGGCGCGCGTCATCCACCAGTTCGCCCCCGCCGACGCGCCGGGGCCGGTGCGCGCCTTCCTCGACCACTGGCACCCCGACGCCGCCGTGGTCTCCGAGCGCGACCTCTGGCCGCTGACGCTGACCGAGACGCATGCCCGCGGCATCCCGATGATGCTGATTAACGCCCGCGTCACCAACCGCGGCTTCAAGCGGCGCAAGCGGCTGCCGGCGCTGTACCGCGGCGTCTACGGGCTGTTCGACCGCATCCTGATGCAGAACGAGGACAGCCGCACCCGCTTCGTCGCGCTCGGCGCGCCGGCCGGCCGGCTCGAGCACATGGGTGTGCTCAAGACCGCCTCGGCCCCGCTGCCCGACAGGCCGGAGGAACGGGCCCGCCTCGAGGCGCTCCTCGGCGACCGGCCGCGCTGGGTTGCCGGCTCCACCCACCGGCTGGAGGAGGCCCAGATCCTCGATGCCCATGCCGCGGCGCGGGCGCAGGCGGGCGACCTGCTGCTCATCCTCGCCCCGCGCCAGCCCGACCTCGCCGACGCCACCGAGGCCGAGGCGCGGGCGCGCTTTGCGTCGGGCACGGTGGCCCGCCGCAGCCGCGGCGAGGCGCTCGCGGCCGGTACCGCCGTCTACATCGCCGACACGATCGGCGACATGGGGCTGTGGTTCCGCCTCTGCCCGGTCGCCTTCATGGGCCATTCGCTGCCGGTCGAGGGGCGGGTGCTGACCGGCAAGAACCCCTGGGAAGCGATCGCGCTCGGGGCGCTGGTGCTGCACGGGCCGAACCTCGGCAATTTCGCCGAAAGCTACGCCGTCCTGCGCGCGGCCGGGGCAAGCGTCGAGGTGGCTGACGCCGCGGCCCTTGCGGCGGCGGTCGCGGCGGCGCAGGACGCCGCCTTCCGCGCGCCGCGGGTGGCGGCGGCCACGGCGCAGGCGGCGGCAGCGCAGGCGGCGCTCGACCACGCCGCCGCGGCGGTGCGGGCGCTCCTGGCCGGGGCCGCGGCGCACCGGCTCTGATGCGCCCCGGCCGCGGCCCGCGCCGCGACCACGCGCGCCCTTGCCCCCGGCCGCGACCGCCGCCTAGAAGGCCGCGACGCAGGCGACAGAGGAGGGCAGGATGGCCCCGTTTCGTGTCTTCATCGGCTGGGATTCACGCGAGGACATCGCCTATCAGGTGGCGCGCCGGTCGCTGATCCGCCATGCCTCGATCCCCGTCGAGGTGGCGCCCATCAAGCTTGGCGAGCTGGTGGCGCAGGGCCTCTACACCCGGCAGGTGGACCCCCTCGCCTCCACCGAGTTTACCTACTCGCGCTTCCTGGTGCCGCATCTGGCCGGCTACACGGGCTGGGCGCTGTTCGTGGACTGCGATTTCATCTTCTTCGGCGACGTCGCCGAGCTGCGCCGGCACATGGACCCCAAATACGCCGTCCTCTGCGTCCAGCACGACTACCGGCCCAAGGAGACGTCCAAGATGGACGGGGTGCCGCAGTCGGCCTACCCGCGCAAGAACTGGTCCTCGTTCATGCTGTTCAACTGCGACCATCCCTCGACCCGGGCGCTGACGCCCGAGGTGGTGAACCGCGAATCCGGCGCCTACCTGCACCGCATGCAGTGGGCGCGGGACGAGGAGATCGGGGCGCTTCCGACCGGCTGGAACTGGCTGGAGGGCTGGTACGAGAAGCCGGCCGCAGGCTATCCGCAGGCGGTGCACCACACCCGCGGCGGGCCCTGGTTCGAGAACTGGCAGCACGTCGACTATGCCCGCGAGTGGCTGGAGGAGGCCGCTGCCTGGAAGGCCGAGGCCGGGGCGGCCTGAGCGGGCGGCACCGCCGCCTGAAACAGCCCCCGTCCCATGCGTGGGACGGGGACATTCTCATGAAAAATCATTGACTTGAACTTTCCCGTTCACTGTTTCGCAACCACTGCCCCGGGGCGGCGGGGCAGGCGGGCCCACGGGCCACGGGCGCGGGAACGGGGGCAGGCGGGCGATGCGCCGGCGGAGCCGGCCGCCTCTGCCCCGCCGGCGGAGCCCTGCGCGGGAGACGGCGGGGGACCTCAGCGCAGGCCGCGGATGGTGTCGCCGGGGGCGAGCACCGGGGTCAGCTCGATCCGGCTGCCGGCGGCGGCGCGGCCGGCGACGACGATGCGCGCGGCCTCGCGCCCGATCTCGCGCCGGCAGGCATCCATGGTCGCCAGCCGCCGCGGCAGGCCGTCGATCAGCTCAAGCCCGTTGAAGCCGGCAAGCCCAAGCCGGTCGGGGATGTCGAAGCCCTGCCCGAGGCACCACAGAAGCCCGCCCGCACCGATCATGTCGTTGGAATAGTACAGGAAGTCGAGGTCGGCCCGGCGCGCCATCACGGCCTGGGTCATCTCGCGTCCCTTGGCCAGGGCCGAACCGCCGGAGTAGAACTCGCGCGCCGCAAGCGCCACCCCTGCCGCGGCGAGCACCGCCTCGAAGCCCTCCATCCGCTTGCGGGCGCGGTGGTCGAACGGCATCATCGTGCCGAGGAAGGCGATCCGGCGGTAGCCGGCATCGAGGATCGCCGCCGCCATCTGCCGGCCGGCCCGCCGGTGCGAGATGCCGACCACCGAATCGACCGCCTCGCCGTCGACGTCCATGATCTCGACCACCGGCACGCCGGCGGCGCGCAGCATCTCGCGGGTCGCCGCGCCATGCTCCAGCCCGGCGAGGATCACCCCGGCCGGCCGCCAGGCGAGCATGTCGTAGAGCACCCGCTCCTCGCGGTCGGGGTCGTAGCCCGTCACCCCCACCACCGGCTGCAGCCCGGCGCCCTCCAGCACCTCGGTCGCGGCCGTCAGCACCTCGGGGAAGACCATGTTGGCCAGCGACGGCACGATCACCGCCACGAGGTTGACGCGCGCCGAGGCGAGCCCGCCGGCAATGCGGTTGGGCACGTAGCCGAGCTGCCTTGCGGCGGCCATGACGCGCTCGCGCGTCGCCTCGGACACCTCGCCGCGCCCGCGCAGCACGCGGCTGACGGTCATCTCGCTGACCCCCGACGCCTCGGAGACGTCGCGCAGGGTCAGCGGGCGGCGGGGCTCGCGGGGCGGGCGGGTCACGGGGCAGGGCACCTCCGGCACGTCTCGACCTTACCGTTAGAGCCTTTCGTGCGGCGATGGAACCGGCCCCGGAGGCCCTGATCGGGCGTTGAATCGCCCCGCCCGCTGGTGTAGCCGTGCCCGGGATGGCGCCTGCCCCCGGGGCCCCGTAGCTCAGCGGGATGGTGCATCAGATCCTGATCTGAGGGTCGCGCGCTCAGGTCGCGCCGGGGTCACCATGCCTTCTGCAGGGGCGCTCCGGGCAGGGGCGGGGCAGCGGCCGCAGGGCCGCACCGGCGGCATCGCCTTCGGGCGGCCGGGGGCCGTGAACTTCCTTCACGGTGCCGCGACGGGGGGTTATGATGACACCGCGTCCGGCAACCGTCACGGCATGGAGGGTGGCAGCATGAACGACCTCGATCCCCGCTCCGCCAGCACAAGCGCGGCCGGGGCCGCATCCCCCGCCGGCCGCCCCGCCCTGCCGGGGGCAGGGCAGGGGCGCATCTTCGGCTCGATCCTCGAGACGGTCGGCAACACGCCGGTGGTGCGCATCGGCCGGCTGGCGCCCCCCCATGTCGAGCTTTACGTCAAGCTCGAGGCGTTCAACCCGCTCGGCTCGGTCAAGGATCGGCTGGCGCTGGGCATCATCGAGGCCGCCGAGCGCGACGGCGCGCTGAAGCCCGGCCAGACGGTGGTCGAGGCGACGAGCGGCAACACCGGCATCGGCCTTGCCATGGTGTGCGCGAAGAAGGGCTATCCGCTGGTCATCACGATGGCCGAGAACTTCAGCGTCGAGCGGCGCAAGCTGATGCGCTTCCTCGGCGCGAAGGTGGTGCTGACGCCGGCCGCCGAGAAGGGCTCGGGGATGGTCAACAAGGCCCGCGAGCTGGCCGAGAGGCACGGCTGGTTCCTCTGCCGGCAGTTCGAGAACGAGGCCAACGCCGACACCCATTCGCGCACCACGGCCGAGGAGATCCTTGCCGCGTTCGGCCCCGACGGGCTTGATGTCTGGGTGACGGGCTTCGGCACCGGCGGAACGCTGAAGGGCGTGGCCCGCGTCCTCAGGGCACGCTCGCCGAAAACCCGCATCATCGTCGCCGAGCCCGACAACTCGGCCATGCTCGGCAGCGGCATCGGCCAGGCGCGCAACCCCGACGGCTCGCCCGCCGCGAGCCACCCGCGCTTCCGGCCGCATCTGATGCAGGGCTGGTCGCCCGACTTCATCCCCAAGCTCGCCGGCGACGCGGCCGAGGCGCGGCTCTTCGACGAGGTCCGCCCCGTCCCCGGCCGCGAGGCGCTGCGCTCGGCCGAGGAGCTTGCCCGGCGCGAGGGCATCTTCTGCGGCATCACCGGCGGGGCGACCCTTGCCGCCGCGCTCGCGGTCGCGGCCACCGCGCCCGCGGGCAGCCGCATCCTTGCCATGATCCCCGACACCGGCGAGCGCTACCTGTCGACGCCGCTCTTTGCCGGCATCGAGGAGGCGATGTCGGAGGAGGAGAAGGAGATTTCGGCCTCGACCCCGAACTACCGCTTCGATGTCCGGGCGGCGGCGGCGCCGGCGGCCCCGCCACCGCCGGCGAAACCCGAATTCCTTGCCGAGGTGCGCGCCATCGTCGCCGACCCCGCCGCGCCGGTCGTCCTCTTCGCGCTCGAATGGTGCGAGTTCTGCTGGTCGGTGCGCAAGCTCTTCGAGGCGGCCGGGATCGCCTACCGCTCGGTCGACCTCGATTCGGTGCCCTTCCAGGCCGACGGGCGCGGCGGCGAGTTCCGCGCCGCCCTGCGCGAGATCACCGGCGCGGCGACCATCCCGCAGGTCTTCGTCGCCGGCACCCATGTCGGCGGCGCGACCGACACCTTCGACGCCTTCAACGCCGGCACCCTGCAGACGCTCCTCGCGGCCGCCGCCGTGCCCTTCGACGCGGCGTTGAGGCGCAACGCCTACGAGTTCCTGCCGAAGTGGCTGCAGCCGCGCTGACCGGCGGCCGGGGCCGGCCGGCTGCGGCGGGCGGCGTCTCCGGCGGGTCGTCGGCCAGGCGTCAAATGCCCGCCCGGCCGCTGTCCACCACCAAGGCGCCGCCGCGATCGCGCGTTGATATGGCCGGCCGACTAGTGTAGCCGGAAGGCGGATGCCTGCGGCCTCCGGCCCCGTAGCTCAGCAGGATAGAGCATCAGATTCCTAATCTGAGGGTCGCGCGTTCGAGTCGCGCCGGGGTCACCAGCCGCATGGCGGCCGGGAGGATGCCATGGACCGGCTGGAACGCTTCCTTGATGCCCAGGAAGGGGTGTTCGCGGCGGCGCTGCACGAGTTGCGCAGCGGGCGCAAGGCCACGCACTGGATGTGGTTCGTCTTTCCGCAGCTGGCCGGGCTGGGACGGTCGGCGACGGCGCGCCATTTCGGCATTGAGGGGCTGGAGGAGGCGCGCGCCTACCTCGCCCATCCGGTGCTCGGGCCGCGGCTGGCCGCGGCGGCGGCGGCGGTGCTGGACCACGCCGGCCGGCGCAGCGCCGAGGCCATCCTCGGCCCGGTGGATGCGCTGAAGCTCCGCTCGTCGGCCACGCTGTTCGCCGCCGCCGGGGGCGGGGCGCCGTTCGCCGCAATCCTCGCGTCGTTCTTCGGCGGGCAGGGCTGCCCGCTGACGCTTGCGGCGCTGGGCGGCCGGGCAGGGGCGGGCGGCGGCATCGCGCCACATTGAGCGGCACCTCGCTGCAATTACAGTATTCGCATGTCAACAGGGGTGGTGGCCATGCGCGACGGTGGGGTGCGGCCGGGCCGGGGCGGACTTCCGGGGGCGGCACTGGCGGCGGTACTGGGGGCGGCACTGGGGGCGGCGCTCGCGGCCGGGGCGGCTGCGGCGGATGGCGGCGCCGCGGCCCTGCCGACGGCGGAAACGGGTCCGGCGGTGCTGTTCGGCGCCAACGACGGAACCAGCGGGCACGAGCTGTGGATCACCGACGGCACCCGCAAGGGCACGCGGCGGGTGCGCGACATCGAGCCGGGCGGCACCGGCTCGCTGCCGGTGTCGATCCGCGCGCTCGGGGGCGGGCGCGCGGTGTTTCTGGCCACCACCGCCGGGGAGGGCATCGAGCCCTGGGTCACCGACGGCACCCGCAGGGGGACCCGGCTCGTGCGCGACATGCTGCCGGGGCCCGACGGCGGCGCCGGGGCGGCCTTCCCGCTGGGCGACGGCACGGCGCTGATGGCGGCCAACGACGGCAGCCGCGGGATGGAGCTGTGGCTGACCGACGGCAGCCGCGGCGGCACGCGGCTGGTGCGCGACATCGCCCCGGGCGCGATGTCGTCCATCCCCTTCGGCTTTGCGCTGCTCGGCACCGGGAGGGCGGTGTTCTCGGCCGACGACGGCAGCCACGGGCGCGAGCCGTGGGTGAGCGACGCCAGCCGCGGCGGCACGCGGATGCTGCGCGACATCGCCGGACTGTTCCCCGCCAGCGGCAACCCCCGCTTCCTCGCCCCGCTCGGCGACGGTCGGGCGGTGTTCGCCGCCAGCGACGCGGCCAGCGGCACCGAGCTGTGGGTGACCGACGGCACCCGCGATGGCACCCGCCTGGTGGCCGACATCGTGGCCGGCGCCGAAGGCGGCAACCCCTGGAACATCATCGCCATCGGCGGCGGTCGCGCGATCTTCATGGCCAACGACGGGCTGGCCGGGCCGGAGCCCTGGGTGACCGACGGCACCGCCGGCGGCACCCGGATCCTGGCCGACATCCGCTTCGGCCCGGGCGGCAGCGGCATGCTCGACCAGGCGATCGCACTGGGCGACGGGCGGGCGCTGTTCGTGGCCGACGACGGCCCGACCGGCCCCGAGCTGTGGGTGACCGACGGCACCCCGGCGGGCACCGCCTTCGTGTCGGACATCAACCCCGGGCCGGCCGACAGCGGCGTGCGCGCCTTCGGGCTGCACCTGCCGGGGGTGGCGCTGTTCTCGGCCACCGACGGCGAGACCGGGCCCGAACCCTGGATCAGCGACGGCACCGCCGCAGGCACCCGCCGGCTGCGCGACATCTGGCGCGGCAGCCCTGGCAGCTGGCCCAGCGGCTTCACCGGGCTGGGCGACGGCAGGTCGGTGTTCGCCGCGCAGGACGCGGCGGGCGGCGTCGAGCTGTGGGTCACCGACGCCACCACCCGCGGCACGCGGCGGGTGCGCGACATCCGGCCGGGAAGCGCGGGCAGCCAGCCCACGGGACTGGCGCGGCTGCGCTGAGGCGGCCGACCGCGCGGGGGCTTGCGGCGGCGGCGGGGTTCGGCTTTGGTTCCCGCCATGGCCGGCCCGCCCGCCCTGCCCCCGCCGCGACCCCTTGCCGGCGCCCTGTGGATGCTGGGCTCGGGCCTGTGCTTCGTCGGCGTGAACGCGATCGTCAAGCACCTCGGCCCGGGCATCCCGCCGGCGCAGTCGGGATTCGTGCGCTATCTTCTGGGGCTGGTGTTCCTGCTGCCGATGCTGCCGGCGCTGCGGGCGGCGCGCATCGGCGCGCCGGCACTGGGGCTGTTCGCACTGCGCGGGCTCGTGCACACCTTCGGGGTGATCTGCTGGTTCTACGCCATGACGCAGATCCCGCTCGCGGAGGTGACGGCGATGGGCTACCTGACGCCGATCGGCGTGACCATCGGGGCGGCGCTGGTGCTGGGCGAGCGATTCGCGTTCCGCCGGGCGCTGGCGATCGTGGCGGCGCTGGCGGGGGCGCTGGTGATCCTGCGGCCGGGGTTCCGCGAGCTCTCGCCCGGGCACATGGCACAGCTCGGCACCTCGGCCTTCTTCGCCGCCTCCTACCTGATGGCCAAGCGGATGACCGACTGGGCGCCGCCGGCGGTCATCGTCGGCATGCTGTCGATCTGGGTCACGGTCGGGCTGGCGCCGTTCGCGGCGGCAGTGTGGATGCCGCTGAGCGCCGTGCAGGTGGCATGGCTGTTCGGGGTCGCGGCCTTCGCGACCGCCGGCCACTGGTGCATGACGATGGCCTTCCAGGCCGCGCCGGTGACGGTGACCCAGCCCGTCACCTTCCTGCAGCTGGTCTGGGCGACGCTGCTTGGCGCCCTTGCCTTCGGCGAGCCGGCCGACGGCTGGGTGATCGCGGGGGGGCTGACGATCATGGGCGCGGTCAGCTTCATCACCTGGCGCGAGGCGGTGCTGCGCCGCCGCGCGGCAGTTCCGCCGGTGGCGGCGACGGGCGGCTAGCGCCTCAGGCGCTGTGCACCCCCTGCCCCCTTCCCCGCACTCCCCAGTGGGACACGGGCGCCGGGAGGGGACGGGGATGGCTGCATGCGCCCGGCGCGGCAGGCGGCGCGGCGCTGGGCCCCCTGCCCGCCTTTCGCCGTCACGCCGCGACCGGCCGACCGCCCCTACCGCCCTTCGGCTGGTCCCGGGCGCACCGCCTGCCGCCGCGGGTCGAGCAGCGCGGCGATGACCGAGGCGCGGGTGACGATTCCGAGCGGGCGACCCGCATCCTCGACCGGCAGTGCCGCATCCTCGCCGCGCAGCCGCTCCATCACCGCGCGGATCGGGGTGGCGGCGGCAACCGGCGCCCCGGCGGCGGTGCCGGGCATGGCCGCATCCCCCGCCGTCAGCACCCCGAGGGGGTTCATCGTCTCGACGAAGTCGGCGACATAGGCCGAGGCGGGGGCCGAGAATATCTCGCGCGGGGTGCCGAGCTGCACGATCCGCCCGCCCTCCATGATCGCGATCCGGTTGCCGAGCTTGAAGGCCTCGTCAAGGTCGTGACTGACGAACAGGATGGTGCGCTTCAGCCGCGCCTGCAGCTCCAGAAGCTCGTCCTGCAGCCGCACCCGGATCAGCGGGTCGAGCGCCGAGAAGGGCTCGTCCATGAGCAGGATCGGCGCCTCGGTGGCAAAGGCGCGGGCAAGGCCCACCCGCTGCTGCATTCCTCCCGACAGCTCGCCCACCTTGCGGTCGGCCCAGTCCGTAAGGCCCACGAGCTCGAGCTGGGTGGCGACGCGGACGGCACGCTCGGCCCTGTCCAGCCCGGCAAGCTCCAGCCCCAGGCCGACGTTCTCGCGCACCGTCCGCCAGGGCAGGAGGCCGAACTGCTGGAAGACCATCGCCACCCGGCTGAGGCGGATGCGGCGCAGGGTGGCGGGGTCGGCATGGGTGACGTCGACAAGCCGGTTGCCGTCGCAGACCCAGGCGGCGCCGCGGCAGACCGGGTTGAGCCCGTTCACGGCCCGCAGGAGCGTCGACTTGCCCGACCCCGACAGTCCCATCAGGACGAGGATCTCGCCCTCGGCCACGGTCAGCGAGCAGTCGTGCACGCCGAGCACCTGGCCGCAGGCGGCCTTGACCGCGGCCCGGTCGAGCCCCCGGTCCATGAGCTCAAGCGCCGTCTCGGGCCGTTCGCCGAAGACGATCGAGACGCGGTCGAACTCGACCGCGATGCCGGCGGTGTCGCGGGTGCGGGCGGGTGCGGTCATCGGCGCCGCTCCACCCGGAGCATCCGGTCGAGCAGGATGGCGAGGACGACGATCACCATCCCCGCCTCGAAGCCGAGCGCGGTGTTGACCGAATTGAGCGCCCGCACCACCGGCACGCCCAGCCCCGCCGCCCCCACCAGCGCCGCGATCACCACCATCGACAGCGACAGCATGATGGTCTGGTTCAGCCCGGCCATGATCTGCGGCACCGCCCAGGGCAGCTCGACCTTCCACAGCACCTGCCGCGGCGTCGCTCCGAAGGCGGTGGCGGCCTCCAGAAGCGGCTGGGGGGTGGAGGCAATGCCGAGATGGGTCAGCCGCACGGGGGCGGGCAGCACGAAGATCACCGTCGCGATCAGCCCCGGCACCATGCCGATGCCGAAGAAGACGATCGCCGGAATCAGGTAGACGAAGGTCGGCAGCGTCTGCATGAGGTCGAGCACCGGGCGCATGGCGGCGTAGAGCCGCGGCCGGTGGGCCGCGGCGATCCCGACCGGTACGCCGATCCCCATGCAGACCACGCAGGCCGACAGCACCAGCGTCAGGCTTTCGGTGGTGGCCTTCCAGTAGCCCTGGTTGAGGATGTAGACAAAGCCCAGCGCGACCAGCACGCAGGGCTTCCACGACCGCTGGATGGCCCAGGTCAGCGCCACGAAGGCGCCGATGACGGCCAGCGGATGGGGCGCCTGCAGCAGCCACAGGACGGTGTCGATCAGCCGCTCCATCGCCGCCGCCATCGCGTCGAAGGCCCAGGCGGCATGCGCCAGCAGCCAGTCGAACACCTGCCGGGCGGCGCGCCCGACCGGAAGCTTGGTGGCCGTCAGCGCCTCGGTCAGGCGGTCCAGCGCCTCCATCGCGCGGGGCCGGCGCCTAGTCGAGCGCCGCCGTCACGGCCGCGAGCGCATCGCCGCCGTCCTTCGCCGTCACCCCCGCCAGCCAGGGGCCGAGCACGTCGCGGTTGGCGCCCAGCCATGCCCTGGCGGCATCCGCGGGCTCCATCCCGTCGTTGAGGATCATCCCCATGATCTCGTTCTCGAGCGCCAGCGTGAAGGAGAGGTTCCTGAGGAACGCGCCGGTGTTGGGGCATGCCTCGACATAGCCCTTGCGGGTGTTGGTCAGCACCGTGGCACCGCCGAGGTTGGGGCCGAACCAGTCGTCGCCGCCGGTCAGGTAGGTCAGCGCGAAGCTGGCGTTCATCGGGTGCGGTTCCCAGCCGAGGAAGACGACCGGCTCGCCGCGGCTGTCGGCGCGGGCGACCTGGGCGAGCATCCCCTGCTCGGAGCTCTCGACGAGCTCGAAGCCCTTCAGTCCGAAGGCGTCGGCGGCGATCATGTCGAGGATCAGCCGGTTGCCGTCGTTGCCGGGCTCGATGCCGTAGATGCGGTTGCCCAGTCCTGCGGCCTGGCCGGCGATGTCGGCGAAGTCGGCGATGCCGAGGGCGGCCCCGGCGGCGTTGGTGGCCAGCGTGTACTTCGCCCCCTCGAGGTTCACCCGGACGGTGTCGACGGTGCCGGCGTCGCGGTAGGGGGCGATGTCGGCCTCCATGGTGGGCATCCAGTTGCCGAGGAAGACATCGATCTGCCCGGCCGCGAGCGAGGTGTAGGTGACCGGCACCGACAGCACCAGCACCTCGGTCTCGTAGCCGAGCGCCTGCAGGAGGGTGGTCGCGACCGCGGTGGTCGCGGTGATGTCGGTCCAGCCGACGTCGGAGAAGACCACCTTGTCGCAGCCGGCCGCCTGGGCTGGCTGGGCGAGGGCGAGGGCGATCCCTGCGGCGGCAAGGGTCGGGCGAAGGGTCATGGCGGGCCTCCCTGCTTTCTTGATTGACGGGTCAATAAAGATACGGATAGCATCCCTTGGCAAGAGGTTTTCGTGGACCCCGCCGCCGATGCCGAAACTCGGGATGGAGCCTATCCGGAGGGCGGCGCTCGTCAAAGCGACGATCGAGGCGATCGGCCGGGCCGGCACGCTGGACGTGACGGTGGGCCAGATCGCGCGCGCCGCCGGAATGTCGAGCGCGCTTGCCCACCACTATTTCGGCGCGAAGGAGGCGCTGTTCCTGGCTGCCATGCGCCAGGTGCTGGCCGACTACGGCGCGGCGGTGCGCGCGGGGCTGCGGGCGGCGGGAAGCGACCCGCGGGCGCGGCTCGGGGCGATCGTGGCGGCAGGATTCGAACCGCGAAACTTCCGCCGCGAGGCCGTGGGGGCGTGGCTGACCTTCTACATGCTGGCCCAGAGCGTGCCCGGGGCGCGCCGGCTGCTCGGGATCTACCAGCGGCGGCTGGCCTCCAACCTCGTGCATGCGCTGCGCCCCCTGGCGGGGGCGCGCGCGGAGGCGGTGGCCGGCCGGCTGGGGGCGATGATCGACGGGGTCTACCTGCGCGAGGCCCTGGGCGAGGGGCCGCCCGACGGGGCGGCGGCCGAGGCGGCGGTGCTGGCCCATCTTGCCGCCGAACTGGGCGCCGGACCGGGCGCCGCGCCGGCTGCCGGGCGGGCTGCCGGGGCGGCCGCCGGACCGCCGGGGCCCGGGGGGCGGCAATGATGCGCGCCGACCCGCCGGCCAGCCATTTCGTCGCCGGCCGCCCGCTCGAGGACCGCGCCGGCGCCCCGCTCGCCGTCGACTACCCCTTCACCGGCACCGAGATCGCCCGCCTGCACGAGGCGACGCCGGCGGTGATCGAGGCGGCAGTGGCGGCGGCGGCGGCGGCGCAGCGCGACTGGGCGGGCGTCCGGCCGGTCGAGCGCGGACGCATCCTGACGCGCGCAGCGGCGCTGATCCGCGCCCGCGGCGAGGCGCTGGCCCGGCTCGAGACCCTCGACACCGGCAAGCCGATCGCCGAGACGCGGGTCGCCGACTGGCCGTCGGGGGCCGATGCGCTGGAATTCTTCGGCGGGCTCGCCGCCGGCCTCGGCGGCGAGACGATCCCGCTCGGCCGCGACTTCGCCTACACCCTGCGCGAGCCGCTCGGCGTCTGCGTTGGCATCGGCGCCTGGAATTACCCCAGCCAGATCGCCTGCTGGAAGGCCGCCCCGGCGCTTGCCTGCGGCAACGCGATGGTCTTCAAGCCCTCCGAGCTGACCCCGCTCGGCGCACTCGAACTGGCCGCAATCCTTTCCGAGGCGGGGCTGCCGGCGGGGCTGTTCTCGGTCGTCCAGGGCGGCGCGGCGGTGGGGGCGGCGCTGGTCGCCGACGACCGCGTCGCCAAGGTGTCGCTGACCGGCTCGGTCGCCACCGGCCGGCGCGTCTATGCCGCCGCGGCCGAGGGCATGAAGGCCGCGACGATGGAGCTTGGCGGCAAGTCGCCGCTGATCGTCTTCGCCGATGCCGACCTCGACGAGGCGGTGGGCGCGGCCATGCTCGGCAACTTCTACTCGGCCGGGCAGGTCTGCTCGAACGGCACGCGGGTGTTCGTGGCCGAGCCGGTGATGGCCGCCTTCCTCGAGCGGCTGGTGGCGCGCACCCGCGCGCTGCGCCTCGGCGATCCGCTCGATCCGGCCACCCAGATCGGACCTCTCGTCTCGGCCGGCCAGCGCGCGAAGGTGCTGGCCCACATCGCCGCGGCCCGCGCCGCCGGCGCCCGGCTTGTCGCCGGCGGCGGCGGCGGGCCCTTCGCGGCCGGCCATTTCGTCGAGCCCACCGTCTTCGCCGGGGTCACCGACGACATGGCGCTGGCCCGCGAGGAGGTGTTCGGCCCGGTGATGGCGGTGATGGGCTTTGCCGGCGAGGAGGAGGTGGTGGCACGCGCGAACGCCCTGCCCTACGGGCTGGCGGCCGGCATCTTCACCCGCGACCTCGCCCGTGCCCACCGGGTGGCGGCGGCGGTCGCGGCGGGCACCGTCTGGATCAACTCCTACAACCTCACGCCAGTCGAGATGCCCTTCGGCGGCGTCAGGCTCTCGGGCCTCGGCCGCGAGAACGGCCGCGCGGCGATCGAGCACTACAGCCGGATCAAGGCCGTCCACGTCGGCATGGGGCCCCTCGATGCGCCCTACTGAGGCGTGCCGGGCCGGGGCCCTCCCGCCCGCCGCCGGCGCGCCGGAGCGCGCCACGGCGGTTGGGCCGGGCCCGCGCCCGGCCGGCGGGCGGCCGCGGTGGCACGGCTTGGGAAGCGCGCGAAGGGCAGGTCTGCCCTTCGCAGGGCGGCATCGAGCGTGGGGGCGAGTCGCCGGCGCGTCAAGGCTGAACGGCCTGCGGCCGCGCCTGCGGCGGCCTTGACCCGCCGCCGACTCACCCCGCGGACCGGGGAGGGGCGGGGGGCGGGACGGCAGGACAGGGGACAGGGAAGGGCGGGGCGGTGGAGGCGGATTTCGTCGTCGTCGGGGCGGGGTCGGGGGGATCGGCGGTGGCCTTCCGGCTGGCCGAGGCCGGGGCATCGGTGATCGTGGTCGAGGCCGGCGGCAGCGATCTCGGCCCCTTCATCGCCATGCCCGGGGCGCTCTCGTACCCCATGCACATGCGCCGCTACGACTGGGGCTTCGTCACCGAGCCCGAGCCGGGGCTGGGCGGCCGGCGGCTGCACTGCCCGCGCGGGCGGGTGATCGGGGGGTCGTCGTCGATCAACGGCATGGTCTACGTCCGCGGCCACGCCCGCGACTACGACCACTGGGCCGAGGCCGGGGCGGCCGGCTGGGGCTGGGCCGATGTGGCGCCCTACTTCCGGCGGATGGAGGACTGGCGCGGGCCGGCGGGCCACCCGCTGCGCGGCCGCGGCGGGCCGCTGACGGTGCGCCCCGGGGCGATGACGCATCCGCTGTTCGAGGCCTTCGTCGCCGCCGGTGCCGAGGCCGGCTATCCGGTGACGGCGGACACCAACGGGCTGCAGCAGGAGGGGTTCGGGGCGCTCGACGCGACCATCCGCGACGGGCTGCGCTGGTCGGCGGCGCGGGCCTACCTGCGGCCGGCGCTGGCCGGGGGGCGCTGCCGGCTGGTGCGCGGTCTGGCGCTGGGGGTCCGCTTCGCGGGCCGGCGGGCCGTGGGGGTGGAGATCGACCGCGGCGGGCGGCGCGAGGTGGTGGCGGCGCGGCGCGAGGTGGTGCTGGCCGCCTCGGCGATCAACACCCCGAAGCTGCTGATGCTGTCGGGCATCGGCCCGGGGGCCGAGCTTGCGCGCCTCGGCCTGCCGGTCCTGGCCAACCGGCCCGGCGTCGGGGCGAACCTGCAGGACCATCTCGAGGTCTACCTGCAGTATTCCGCGCGCCGGCCGATCACGCTGCGCCGCTACTGGAGCCTGGCGGGCAAGGCCTGGGTGGGGCTCATGTGGCTGCTCGCCCGGCGCGGGCCCGGGGCGTCGAACCAGTTCGAGGCGGGGGCGTTCATCCGCTCGGCGGCGGGCATCGACTATCCAGACATCCAGTTCCACTTCCTGCCGATCGCGGTGCGCTACGACGGGCAGGGCGTGGCCGACGAGCACGGCTTCCAGGCCCATGTCGGGCCGATGCGCTCGAAGGCGCGCGGGCGCGTCACGCTGGCCTCGCCGCGACCGCAGGATCCGCCGGCGATCCGCTTCGGCTATCTCTCCCATCCCGACGACCTGCCGGAGTTCCGCGCCTGCGTCCGGCTCGGCCGCGAGATCTTCGGCCGGCCGGCGATGGCCGCGCATGTGAGGGCCGAGCTCGCGCCGGGGCCGGGCGTGCAGTCTGATGCCGAGCTTGACGACTGGCTGCGCGCCCATGCCGAGACCGCCTATCACCCGTGCGGCACCGCCCGGCTGGGGGCCGCGGACGACCCCATGGCGGTGGCCGACCCCGAGGGGCGGGTGATCGGCGTCGAGGGGCTGCGGATCGCCGACAGCGCGCTCTTTCCGCGCATCACCAACGGCAACCTCAACGCCCCCTCGATCATGGCCGGCGAGAAGATCGCCGACCACATCCTCGGCCGGCCGCCGCTGCCGCGCGAGGCGGCCGCACCCTGGCAGCACCCCGGCTGGCAGGACCGCCAGCGCTGAACCGGCAGCATCGCCCCGGGCCGCCGCGGCGGCCTTGATTTCGCCCCCGCAAGGGGCGATGCGGGGCAGATGTTAACGAATCGTTTCTTCTTCGTTCCGGCGGTGGTGGTGGCGATCGCGGCCATGCCGGCCGCCGCCCCGGCGGCGGACGAGGGCAACCCGGCGGGGCCGGCGCGGGTGGTGGACGGCGACACGCTGGAGGTCGCCGGCCAGCGGGTGCGGCTGCACGGCATCGACGCGCCGGAACTCGGCCAGCGCTGCGCCCGCCACGACGGGCGGGACTGGGCCTGCGGGCAATGGGCGAGGGACCGGCTTCTGGCGGCGATCGACAACCGCCGGGTGGACTGCCGCGGCACGGACACCGACCGCTACGGGCGCATCGTCGCGGTCTGCCGGGCGGGGGGGGCGGATCTCGGCGCGGTGCTGGTGGGCGAGGGCGCGGCGCTGGCCTATCCCGAATACGCCGACAGCTACACCGGACTCGAGAAGGAGGCGATGTTCGCCGGGCGCGGGCTGTGGGCGGGCCCGGTGACGCGGCCGGCGGAGATGCGCGCGGCGGTGCGGACGGCAGCGGCGGGGGGCGCGGGCGCGGGCGATCCGGCCTGCGCGATCAAGGGCAACGTCTCGGCGTCGGGGCGCGTCTTCCACCTGCCGGGCCAGCGCGACTACGGCCGGGTGCGGATCGACCCCGACCGCGGCGAGCGCTGGTTCTGCAGCGAGGCCGAGGCGGTCGCCGCGGGCTGGCGGCGGGCGGCACGCTGAGACGGATCGCGATTGATCGGGATCAAGGCCGGCCGCGCCGGGAGCATGCGACGCAGGGTCGAAGGCATGGAGTATGACCGATGACCCACACCCCGCACGAACTCGCCGACGACTTCCCGGGCCAGGCCGAGGCGATCCACCGGCTGAAGGCCGAGGACGGGCATTTCGCGCGGCTGGTCGAGGACTACCATGAGGTCAACCGCGCCGTGCACCGTGCCGAGGCACGGATCGACACCATTGCCGAGCCCGAGGAGGCGCAGTTGCGCCGGCAGCGGATGGCGCTGAAGGACGCCATCGCGCGGCGTCTGGGCGCGGCCTGAGGCCGGCGCCGGCCGGCCCCGCGCGGCGCGAGGTCAGTCGGCGGCAGGGTCGGCGGGCGGCGGCGCGCCGCCCTCGACGGCGGCCTGGAAGCGCTCGAAGAACTGGTCGGCCATCTTGCGGGCGAAGCCGGTGATCAGCCGCGAGCCGAGTTGCGCGAGCTTGCCGCCGATCTGGGCCTCGACGTCGTAGGTCAGTTCGGTGCCCGCCGGGACGTCGGCCAACCGGACCCGCGCGCCGCCCTTGGCGAACCCAGCCACCCCGCCCGAACCCTCGCCAAGGATGCGGTAGCTCTCGCCCGGGACAACGTCCGACAGCGTGACCTTGCCGCGGAAGGTGGCCGACACCGGGCCGACCTTCTGCCTGACCACCGCCTCGAAGCCCTCGCCGGGGCTGCCGGTCATCTCCTGGCAGCCGGGAATCGCGGCCCTGAGCGTGTCGGCGTCGTTCAGCCGCGCCCAGACGGTGGCGCGGTCGGCGGCGATCGTGCGGCTGCCGGTCAGTTCCATGCGCTCCTCCCTTGCTGCCCGCAGAGGTACCCCCGCCCGCGACGGCGGGCAAGCGCTGCACCGCGGCCCCGACGGGCAGCGGCCTCAGCGGGCCGCGGATGCGGTGGCCGGGCGCAGCGCGCGCTCGATGCCGGGATAGGCCGCGAGCATCGTGGCAAGGCGGATGAGGTTCAGCGCCGTCAGCGCCACCCACAGGCCGGTGTTGCCCCAGCCGGGGTAGGTCAGCGCAACGATCGCCGCGAAGGCGGCCACCGAGGCGAGCATGGCGTTGCGCATCGCACGCGTCGCGGTGGCGCCGATGAAGATGCCGTCGAGCATGTAGGCGCCCACCGACAGGACCGGCAGGGCCACCACCCACGGCAGGTAGGCGCGCGCCTCGGCCTGCACCGCGGGGTCCTTGGCCATAAGGTCGATCAGCGGCGGGCCGAACAGCAGGAACGCCGCCGACAGGGCCACCGCCGAGCCGAGCCCCCAGAGGCTGGACAGCACCGAGGCGCGCCGCACGCCCGCCACCGCCCTCGCGCCCACCGCCTGGCCCACCAGCGCCTCGGCCGCGATCGCGAATCCGTCGAGCGCGTAGGCGATGATCTCGAGGAACTGGAACAGGACCTGGTTGGCCGCCAGCGTCACGTCGCCGAAGCCCGCGCCGAGGAAGATGAAGGCGGTGAAGGCGCCCTGCAGCAGGACCGAACGCAGCATGATGTCGGCGTTGACGCCCAGCATCCGCGCCAGCCGGGCGCGGTCGAAGACGCGCGGCCAGTCCCGCCAGGCCGGCCGGGCAAAGGCCGTCCGGCAGAACCACAGCGCCAGCGCAAGACCCGACCACTCGGCGATCAGCGTCGCGGTCGCCACCCCTCCGACGCCCCAGCCGAGGCCGAGCACGAACCACAGGTCGAGCAGGATGTTGAGACCGTTCATCCACAGTTGAAGGATGAAGACGGCGCGGGTGCGCTCGACCGCGATCAGCCAGCCGGTGAGCGCAAACAGCGCGATCGTCGCCGGGGCGCCCCAGATGCGGATGGCAAGGTAGGCGCGCGCCAGCCCCTCGACCTCGGCCGAGGCGGGGGCGACGCGGAATGCCAGCCAGACCAGCGGCACCTGGGCGAGGATGAGGCCGGCGCCGACGGCGGCGGCGACCAGCAGCGCCCGCGTCAGGATGGCCGAGGTCTCGGCGGCATCGGCCGCACCATGGGCCTGGGCGACCAGCCCCGAAGTGCCCATCCGCAGGAAGGTGAAGACGCCGTAGAGCGTCGCCAGCACGATGGCGCCGATGCCGACCGCGCCGATCGGGGCGGCCAGCCCCATCTGGCCCACCACCCCGGTGTCGACCGCGCCGAGGATCGGGACGGTTGCGTTCGACAGCACGATCGGCAGCGCGATGCGCAGCACGCGGCGGTGGGTGACCGGCCGGGCGCCGGCCGGAAGCTCAGCCATCGCGGGCCGGCAGCAGGAAATGCCCCGTCGCCTGGGCGAACAGCCGCGCGCGGTTGTCCTGCCAGGCCTCGACATGGACCGAGGCGTAGCGCCGGCCCGAGCGGTTGACGCGCGCCCGCGCGTAGGCGTCGCGCGGCAGGCCGGTGCGCAGGTAGTCGACGGTGAAGTCGATGGTCTTGGGCAGCCGCGGCGGCAGCACGCCGGGCTGGGCGGCGGGGCGGCCGGTCTCGGTCTCGTCCCAGAGCTGGGTCCAGGCAAGCTCGACGATCGCCGTCACCTCGAGGAAGGCGGCAGTGACGCCGCCGTGCAGCGCCGGCAGGGTGGGGTTGCCGATCAGCCGGTCCTCGTAGGGCAGGAGCGCGGTCAGCTCGTCGCCGCGCCGGTCGAAGCGGATGCCGAGGAAGCCGATGAACGGCACCCCCCCGACCAGCGCGGCGAGTGCCCGGTCGCGGCGTTCCTTGACCACCTGCACGGGCTCGGGGCGGGCGGGGCCGGCGGGCGGGCGGCTCACGGCAGGCGCTCGATGGTGAAGGTGCCGGTGGCGGTGGCCACCGGGCGCGCCTCGTCCCCGTCGGTGGCGACGGCGCGCACGAAGGCGACATGGCGGGTGATGTGGTAGCATCCGGCGCGGGCGCGGATCGCCTGGCCGGGGGTGGCCGGGCGCATGTAGTCGATCCTGAGGTCGAGCGTCGCGGTTCCTGCCGCCCCCGGCACCATCATCGCCGCCGCGCCGCCCGCGGTGTCCATCAGCGCCGAGACCGCCCCGCCGTGGATCACCCCGGTGGCCGGGTCGCCGACCAGCCGCGCGTCCCAGGGCATGACGATGCTCGCCTCGCCCTCGCTCACCGATTCGATCCGCATCGCCAGCGCGCGGGCATAGGGCAGCCTGTCCATGAACGCCCCGACCGCGGCGGCCCGCCCTGCCTCGTCCATCGCCCGCCCCCGATGCCGTGGTGCCACGCCCCGCTTGTCGCCCTCCGGCGGCAACGGTGCAAGGGGGCAGGCGCGGCGGCGGGGCGATCGGGCGTTCCCGTCGCCGCCGCGACGCGCTAGGCTCGCCGCCGGAGGCCCCGCGATGCCGAGACGCCTGCGCCTGACCCGCCGCTTCCCCGTCGCGATGAGCGAGGACGGCTACCGCCGGCTGCGCCGCTTCGCCGCCGAGGCGGGGCTGGAGGAGGGCGAGGCGCTGTCGTTCCTGTTCGAGCACTTCGACAGCGTCACCGACGGCGAGACGCTCGCGCACCGGCTGAGACTGTTCACAGCGGAACTGGGAGAGCGGCGACGATGACGGCGAAACTCTACTGCTTCGGGGAAAGCGGCAACGCCTACAAGGCGGCGCTCACGCTCGCGCTTGCCGGCTGCGACTGGCAGCCGGTGTTCGTCGACTTCTTCGGCGGCGAGACGCGCAGCCCCGCCTTCCGGGCGCTGAACCCGATGGGCGAGGTGCCGGTCTATGTCGACGGCGACCTCGTCCTGACACAATCGGGGGTGATCCAGCTGCACGTCGCCGAGACGACGGGACGGCTGGGCGGGCGCGATGCGGCCGAGCGGCGCGAGGTGCTGCGCTGGCTGTTCTGGGACAACCACAAGGGCTCGTCCCAGAACGGGGCGGCGCGGTTCCTGATGAACTTCATCCCCGAGGGCAAGCGCCCGCCCGGTGTCGCCGACTGGCTGACGGGGCGCATGCGGGCCGCCTGGAAGGTGCTCGAGGACCATCTGAAGGGCCGCGACTGGATCGTCGGCAGCGGTCCCACGATCGCCGACTGCGCCTGCGCGGGCTATCTCTACTACCCCGAGCCCTTCGGCTTCTCGCGTGCCGAATGGCCGGCGATCGACCGCTGGCTGTCGCGGCTCTCGGCCCAGCCCGGCTGGCGGCACCCCTACGAGCTCATGCCGCGCCGCCGGCCCGTCTGAGGACATCGCCGCGATGCCCGACGCCTTCGTCTACGACGCCCTGCGCAGCCCGCGCGGCCGCGGCCGGCCCGACGGCGCGCTGCACGAGGTCACGGCGGTGCGGCTGTCGGCGCTGATGCTGGACGCCATCTGCAGCCGCAACGGCCTGCCGCCGGATGCGGTGGAGGATGTCATCTGGGGAAACGCCACCCAGGTGGGCGAGCAGGGCGGTTGCCTTGCCCGCACCGCGGTCCTGGCCTCGGGGCTGGACGAGCGCGTGCCGGGCCTGTCGGTCAACCGCTTCTGCGCCTCGGGCCTCGAGGCGGTGAACCTTGCCGCGGCGCAGGTGCGGGGCGGGGCGGGCGAGGGGTTCATCGCCGGCGGCGTCGAGATGATGAGCCGCGTCGCGATGGGCTCGGACGGGGCGGCGGTGGCGGTCGACCCCTCGGTCACCTTCCGCCACGGCTTCGTGCCGCAGGGCATCGCGGCCGACCTGATCGCCAGCCTGCACGGCTTCTCCCGGGCGGACTGCGACGCCGTCGCGGTGGAAAGCCAGGCGCGTGCGGCGCGGGCCTGGGCCGCGGGGCGCTTTTCCCGCTCGGTCGTGCCGGTCACCGACCTCAACGGGCTGACCATCCTCGACCACGACGAGCACCTGCGCCCGGAGACCGACATACAGGCGCTGGCGGCGCTGGCCCCTTCCTTCCGGGACATCGGCGAGACGCTGCCGGGCTTCGACGCGGTGGCGCTGATGAAGTACCCCGCGCTTGAACGGATCGAACATGTCCATCATGCCGGCAATTCATCGGGCATCGTCGACGGGGCGGCCGCGGTGCTTGTCGGCAGCCGCGCGTTCGGCGCGAGATTCGGCCTGCAACCCCGCGCCCGGATTGTCGCAACGTCCCGGGTCGGGTCGGAGCCGACGGTCATGCTGACCGGCCCCGTGCCTGCGACCGAGAGGGTGCTGGCGGCGGCCGGCATGCAGATTTCCGACATCGACCTCTTCGAGGTGAACGAGGCCTTCGCGGCCGTGGTGCTGCGCTTCCGGCAGGCCTTCGGCGTCGACCCCGCGCGGGTCAACCCCAACGGCGGCGCAATCGCCATGGGCCATCCGCTGGGGGCCACGGGGGCCATGATCCTCGGCACGCTGCTGGACGAGATGGAGCGGACGGGCGCCGCCACCGGCCTTGTCACCCTCTGCGTCGCCTCGGGCATGGGTGCGGCGACGGTGCTGGAGCGGGTGTGATGCCGAAGGTGCCCCTCACCCCCTTCGTGGCCGAGGCCGACGCGGGCCATCCGGTGCTGGGCCGCGGCAACGGCCCCTATGCCCATCGCCTGCTGTCCGACCCCGGGGGGCTGACGCAGTTCGGCGCCCATCTCGAGCGCCTGCCGCCCGGCTCGCGCTCGTCCTTCCGGCACTGGCACGAGGCCGAGGACGAACTCGTCTACGTCATCGAGGGCGAGGTCTGGCTGGTCGAGGAGAGCGAGACACTCCTGCGGGCAGGGGATGCGGCGGCCTGGCCGGCGGGCGCCCCGGTGGGCCACCGCCTCGAGAACCGCGGCAGCGCCGACGCGCTTTACCTCGTCGTCGGCACCCGCGCCGGCCATGACGTCATCCACTACCCCGACCACGACCTCGTCACCGTGAAGGAGGGCGCGGCACGGCGCTACCTTCACGCCGACGGCCGGCCGAGGAGCTGAGCCATGCCCGATTTCCGCGCCGGCACCGAGGACGGCATCCGCATCATCCTGTGGGACGTCCCCGGCCGGTCGATGAACGTGCTGGGCTTCGAGGGGCTTGCCGAGCTTGCCGCGCTGGTCGACGAGGCGCTCGCCGACCCGGCGGTCACCGGCATCGTGCTGACATCGGCCAAGCCCGATTTCGCCGGCGGGATGGACCTTGCCGCCTTTTCGGGGCTGCGCGCCCGCGGGCCCGCGGGCATCTTCGCGGGGGTGATGGCGATGCACGCGCTGCTGCGGCGGATCGAGCGCGGCGGCGCCGACCCCGCCGCCGGGCGCCCGGCCAAGCCGGTCGTCGCGGCGCTGACCGGCACCGCGGCCGGGGCGGGCTACGAGCTAGCGCTGGCCTGCCACCGCATCATCGCCGCCGACGGCGCCCGGGTGCGCATCGGCCTGCCCGAGATCAGGGTCGGCCTCTTTCCCGGCGCCGGCGGCACCACCCGGCTGTCGCGGCGGCTGGGCGCGATGGCGGCGGCGCCCTTCCTGCTCGAGGGCAGGATGCTGGCGCCGGCCGAGGCGCAGGCGGCGGGGCTGGTCGACGAGGTCGCGCCGGCCGCGGCACTGCTCGACCGGGCGCGGGAGTGGATCCGCACCGCCCGCCCGGCCGACCTCGTCAAGCCCTGGGACACGCGCGGCTGGAAGATGCCGGGCGGGGCGCCCTACAGCCCGGAGGGCTTCATGACTTTCGTCGGCGCCTCGGCGATGGTGAACGGGCGCACGCAGGGGTGCTATCCGGCCGCGCGCGGGCTGCTGGCGGCGGTCTACGAGGGGGCGCTGGTGCCATTCGACGTCGCGCTCAGGATTGAGGCGCGGCACTTCACGGCGGTGCTCACCGACCCCACCGCCGAGGCGATGATCCGCACCCTATTCCTCAACAGGGAGGCGCTCGAGAAGGGCGCGGTCCGCCCCGCGGGCGAGCCCGACCGCAGCATCCGCCGCCTCGGCGTGATCGGGGCGGGGATGATGGGGGCGGGCATCGCCCGTGTCGCCGCCGAGGCGGGCATCGCGGTGGTGCTGATTGATTCCACGCCGGAGGCGGCCGCGGCCGGGCGGGCCCGGCTCGTGGCAGCGACGGAGGCGGAGGTGGCGCGCGGCAAGCTGGACGCCGCCCGGCGCGACGCAGCGCTGGAGCGCATCACCCCCGGCGCCGGCCCGGCCGCGCTGGCCGGGGCCGACCTCGTGATCGAGGCGGTCTTCGAGGATCCCGAGGTCAAGGCGAGGGTGCTCGCCGAGGCCGCCGCCGCGGCGCCGGAGGCGGTGATCGCCACCAACACCTCGACCCTGCCGGTCAGCGGGCTGGCGGCGGCGACCGGGCGGGCGGAGCGCTTCCTCGGCATCCATTTCTTCTCGCCGGTCGAGAAGATGGCGCTGGTCGAGGTGATCCGCGGCCGGGCGACGGGGGCGCGCGCGGTGGCCACGGCGCTCGACTTCGTGCGCCAGCTGCGCAAGACGCCGATCGTCGTCAACGATGCCCGCTTCTTCTATGCCAACCGCTGCATCATCCCCTACGTCAACGAGGGCGTGCGGCTGGTTGCCGAGGGGGTGGCGCCGGCGCTGGTGGAGAACGCGGCCCGCGCGCTCGGCATGCCGGTCGGGCCGCTGCAGCTGATCGACGAGACCTCGATCGACCTCGGGGTGCGGATCGCCAGGGCGACGCGGGCGGCAACGGGGGCGGCCTATCCAGACGCGGCGGTGGATGCGGTGCTGTTCCCCATGGCCGCCGAGGGCCGGCTGGGCCGCAAGGCCGGCGCGGGCTTCTACGACTACGACGCCAGGGGCCGGCGGACGGGGCTGTGGCCGGGGCTTGCCGCGCGCTTCCCGCGCCGCGAGGCGGCGGCGGCCGAGGTACGCGACCGGCTGCTGCTGGTGCAGGTGCTCGAGGCGGTGCGTGCGCTCGAGGCCGGGGTGCTTGACGAGGCGCGGGCGGGCGATGTGGGCGCGGTGCTCGGCTGGGGATTCGCACCCTGGAGCGGCGGCCCCTTCGCCTGGATCGACCGCACCGGGGCGGCGGCCGTGGCCGCGCGCGCGGCCGCGCTGGCCGCCCGCCACGGCCCGCGCTTCGCCCCGCCCGGGCGGCTGGTGGCGATGGCCGCGTCGGGGGCGCGCTTCTACCCCGACTGACCGTCCCCCGGGGCCGGCGCCGGCGCCCAGCCCGGCGGCGCCCCCGGCGGCGGCGGGCCCTCGGGTGCCGGGCGGTCGAAGGCATAGCCGAAGCGGGCGATGTCGGCGGCGGCGAGCCGGGCGACCAGCCGCGCGTCGGCGTCCGAGTAGGCGGCGCGGTAGTCGCGCGGACGGTCGGAGGCATTGGCATGCGGCAGCGGGGCCAGCCGCAGGCCCAGCCGCGCCTCGAGCAGCGGCAGGTCGTCGGCCAGCCGTTCCAGCCGCAGCCAGAGGCCGCAGCGGTCCACCCCCGCGGGGTCGGCCACATAGGCGCCATAGCCCCCGGCCGCGAGGCTGGCCCGGGTATGGGGATGGTTGAGGAAGGCCGAGAATCCGAGGCCGCGCGCCAGCCCCACCGCCGGATGTGCAAAGCGCTGGCTGCGCAGCCAGTGGTAGTAGCTGACCGCCCGGTCCCAGGGGTTCCGCACCAGGGTGAAGACCAGCAGCCTCGCCATCGTCTCGCCGCCGATCAGCCCCTCGATGTCGACCAGCCGCGCGTGCTTCCACAGCCGCCCCGCCGTCGCCACCCCCGCCAGCCGCCGGCGGCGGGCCCTTGCCTTGGGGGTGTCTCCGATCAGGATGTCGTCGGCCGCGGCCCGCGCCTCGAGCGCGAGCGCAAGCGAGGTGCCGCCGGTCTTGGGGATGTGCACGAAGACGAAGCCGCGGCGGGGCGACAGGTGCATCGCGTCTCGCCCTCCCCTCCGCCTTTCCCCTGCCCTGCCCCGCGCCGGCCTAGCCGCCGGCGCCCCTTGCCCCGGCCGCGACGGCGCGGGCCAGCGCCCCCACCGCCTTGCCGAAGCGGCGGTCGGCGCGGGACTTGACCAGCCGCGCCGAGGCGAGCATCAGGCGTGCCGCAAGCGTGCGCGGCAGCACGTCCGCCATCGCCGTCAGGCGCGTACGGGTGCGGGCGAGCGCCAGAAGATCGACCTGCGCGCTGCCCTCGAAGAGTTCGCCCCGGAAGTCGAGACAGAGCCGCCCCGGCATCTCCATCGCCGCGATCCGCAGCGTCACCTGTCGTTCGGCCCCGCGCAGGCGGAAGCGCGCCTGCCATGTGGTGCCGACCCCGCCCGGGCCGGTGCGGACGACCGCGACCCCGCGCGCGCGGGCGATCCCTTCGGCGGCCTCGACATCGGTCAGCGCCGCCCAGGCGTCGGCGATCGGGACGGCGATGTCGCGGCTGGCAGTGAAGCGCATCGCGCCCCCCCCTTGAGCTTAGTCCAGCCGGTCGGCCAGCCAGGCCTCGGTCAGGAAGCGCGCGATCGCACCCTGGCGCGGCGGACGGATTCGGGGATGCGTGCCGGCGAGGACCTCGACCATGGTCTCGCGCGTCAGCCACAGCGCGTCCTCGAGTTCCTCGGGATCGCGGGTGATGGTCTCGCCCAGCGCCTCGGCGGCGCAGCCGATCATCAGCGAGGCCGGATAGGGCCAGGGCTGCGAGGCGAGGTAGCGGACGGCGCCGACGGGAACGCCCGTCTCCTCGGCCACCTCGCGGCGGACGGCGGCCTCGATCGTCTCGCCGGGCTCGATGAAGCCGGCCAGCAGCGAGTACATTCCCGCCGGCCAGACCGCGGAGCGGCCCATCAGCACGGCGTTGCCGCGGGTCACCAGCATGATCACCACAGGGTCGGTGCGCGGGAAGTGATGCGCCCCGCAGGCGGCGCAGCTGCGCTGCCAGCCGGCCGCGGCCACCGCCGAGGCGGCGCCGCAGCGGGCGCAGAAGCGGTGCGTGGCATGCCAGCCGAGCAATGCCTTGGCGGTTGCCGCAAGCTCGGCCTCGCGCGGCGACAGCCGCGTCATGACCCCGCGCAACTCGGCGAAGCGGTGGTCGGGCGGCAGGGCGGGGTGGGTCTGCTCGGTGGGATCGAAGAAGGCGGCGGCAGCGGCGGCATCAAGGCCGGCCGGCTCCCAGGCGGAAAGGTCGGCGGCGAAGACCGGCGCATTGCCGTCAGGCCCGGCACCGCGGCCGATCATCACCGGCGGCTCGGCTGCCGCTGCCAGGGCGGGATGGCCGGGAGGCACGAGGCCGAGGCGGTCGCGCCCCTCGCCGGCGATCACCGGCTTGCCGCGCCACAACGGCAGAACGCGCGCCGAGGGATCAGCCAGCGCCGCCGCGGCGGCGCCGGGCCGGTTGCGCAGCGCCGCCGCCCGGTCGAGCCCCGAGCCGCCGAAGGTCACCGTCTCTGCCAGCCGCATGCGCCCCGCCCTTCCCCGCCCGCCCGTCCCCGCGTGCCCGTCCCCGCGTGCCCGCCCCCCTGTGCCACGCCGGCACCGGGGGCGCAACGCAGAGGCGCGGCCCGGTCCGGCGGGGCCGTTGCGAAAACAACTCAGGATTGCACAATCGGCCGCCCGCGGCGCACAGGTTGTTGGCAGCCCGCCTTCGCAGCGCCTAGTGTCGCGACCAGGGGAAGGGCGCAAAGCCCGCATGTGTTGGGTCGTCAGTACGCCGCGGGCCGCGCCCGCGGTGGTGTACGGGAGCGCAGGGTGCAGCACATCCGCCAGCCGCCGCCGGCCGATGACGCACGGGCCGATGACGCAGGGGCCGATGACGCAGGGGCCGATGCCGCCGGCGCGGCCGGCGCGCGCCGCCGCCCGAAGGGGCTGCGGCTGATCGCCACCACCGACCTGCACGCCACGCTGCTTCCCTGGGACTATTTCGCCGGGCGTCCGGCCCCGGGCCGCGGGCTGGCGCGCGCCGCCGGCCTTGCCGGGCGGCTGCGGGCGGCGGCGGCGGCCAGCCTCCTGGTCGACAACGGCGACTTCCTGCAAGGCAGCCCGCTCGGCGATTTCGTCGGGCTCGAGCGCGGGCTTGCCGCCGGCGAGGTGCACCCGGTGATCGCGGCGATGAACGCGGCCGGCTATGACGCGGCAACGATCGGCAACCACGAGTTCGACTACGGCCTGGCGTTCCTCGAGCGGGCGCTGGCGGACGCGCGCTTTCCGGTGGTCTCGGCCAATGCGGCGCTGGCCCTCGGCGCCGGCCCGCGGCGCGACCGGCTGCTGCTGCCGCCCTACGCGCTGGTCGACCGCGAGCTGACCGTCGCCGGGCAGCCCTGCCGGCTGCGGCTGGGGCTGATCGGCCTCCTGCCGCCGCAGACCACGGTCTGGAACGCCAAGCATTTGGCCGGGCGCCTTTTCGTGCGCGACATCCTCGAGGCCGCCGCCGCCTGGGTGCCGGAACTGCGCGAGGCCGGCGCCGACATCGTCGTGGCGCTGGCCCACACCGGCATCGGCGCGGCCCGCCATGTCCCCGGGATGGAGGATGCCGCCGTGCCGCTGGCCCGGTTGCCGGGCATCGACGTCGTGCTGGCCGGCCACAGCCACCAGGTCTTTCCCGGCACCGCCTTCGCCGGCCGGCCGGGGATGTCGGCGGCGGAGGGAACGATCGCCGGGCGGCCGGCGGTGATGGCCGGCGCCTGGGGCAGCCATCTCGGCATCGTCGACCTGGTGCTCGACCACGGGCAGGCGGGCTGGCGGCTGCGGAGCGGCCGCGCCGTCGCGCGGCCGGTAGCGCGGCTTGGCGCCGACGGGCGTGCCCGCGTCGCGGCGCCGGTCTGCGGCAGGGTGGCAGCCGTCGCCCGGCCCTGGGATGCCGAGACGCGCGCCGCGCTCGGCCGGCCGGCCGGCGCGACGCGGGTGCCGCTGCACAGCTACTTCGCGCTCGTCGCCCCCGACCCCATCCTCGCGCTGCTGGCCGAGGCCCAGACATGCCACGTCCGGGCGCTGCTGAAGGGCAGCCCCGACGGCGACCGCCCCGTGGTCTCGGCGGTGTCGCCCTTCCGCTGCGGCGGTCGCGGCGGGCCCGACAATTTCACCGACATCGCCGCCGGCCCGCTGACGATGAAGGATGTGGCCGAGCTGTTCCTCTACCCCAACCAGCTGCGCGCGCTGCGCCTGCGCGGGGCCGAGGTGGCCGAGTGGCTCGAGCGCGCTGCCGGCCAGTTCCGCCGCGTCACGGCCGGGGCGGTGGACGCGCAGCTTGTCGACCCCGCCTTCCCCTGCCACAACTTCGACGTCATCCACGGGCTGACCTACAGCATCGACCTGACCCGGCCGGCGCGCTATGACGCCGAGGGCCGGCTGGTCGCGCCGGCGGCCAGGCGCATCCGCGACCTCGCCCGCGACGGGCAACCGCTTGACCCCGAGGAAGAGCTGATCCTCGTCACCAACGACTACCGCGCCGCCGGGGGGGGGCGCTTTCCGGGCTGCGGCGCCGGCCGCGAGCTGATCGCCGGGCCGACCACCAACCGTGCGGCGCTGGCCGCCCACCTCGCCGCCGCCAAGGCCGTCGCACCGGCCACCGGCGAGGTCTGGCGCTTCGCGCCGATGCCCGGCACCAGCGTCACCTTCGAGACCGGCCCGGGCGCCCTCGCCCATCTGCCCGCCCCGGGCGGCCGGGCGATCCTGCCCGCCGGCCCGGGCATCGGCGGCTTCCTGCGTTTCCGCCTCATTCTCTAGGGCGGTGCCGACCCGGCCGCCGCCTCCGGCCGTTGCCGCCCCGCGCCGCCGGAGCTAAGCTCCGCCCCCTAACGCGGAACCGGCGGGAGGGTCGGGATGACGGCGCTGCGGCGCTACCAGCGCCTCGAATGCACCGGCCTCTGGCGCGAGGGGCCGGGGACGCAGCGCATCGATGTCGGCATCGCCTTCGGCGAGGCAACGCTGGTGGTGGCCGAGCTGCGGAGCGGCCGTGCGGTGGCCCACTGGTCGCTGCCGGCGGTCGTCCGCCTCAATCCGGGCAGCTTGCCGGCGCTCTACGCTCCCGGGCCCGACGCCCCCGAGACGCTGGAGATCGATGACCTCGACATGATCGCGGCGATCACGGCGGTGCGCGCGGCGCTCGACCTTCCGGCGGCGCGGCGGACGGGCGTGCGGCTGGCGCTGTGGGCGGCAAGCCTGGCGGCGGTGTCGGCGGCGGGGTTGTTCTGGCTGCCGGGAGCGCTGGTTGCCCATACCGCCGCCGTCGTGCCCGAGGCCAAGCGGGCCGAGATCGGCCGGGCGCTGCAGGCCGACGCCGAGGCCGCCGGCGGCCCTGCCTGCCGCGGACGGCTGGCCCTGCCCGCGCTCGCCCGGCTGCGCGGCAGGCTGCCCGGCGCCGAAACGGCCGAGATCGTGGTGCTGCCGCAGGGCCCGGCGCTGGCGGCGCATCTGCCCGGGCGCATCGTGGTCGTGTCGCGGACGCTGATCGAGGCCGAGGAGGGCCCCGAGGCCGCCGCGGCCGCGATCCTGGCCGAGCTGCTGCGGGCCGAGGCTGCCGACCCGCTCGAGGCGGTGCTGCATGCGGCCGGTCTGGTCGCGACCTTCACGCTGCTGACCACGGGCGATCTGCCCGCGGGCGCACTCGCCGGGGTCGGCGCGGCGCGGCTGGCCGCCCCGCCCGGGCCGGTCGACCTCGATGCGCTTGGCCGACGGCTGGTCGCGGCCGGAATCCCGGCCGGGCCCTATGCGCGTCGGGCGGGGCTGGCCGACGGCACCCTGGCCGGCGCCGCGGGCGCAGCGGCGCTGCTGCACGACGACGCCTGGGTGGCCCTGCAGGGCATCTGCGACCCCTGAGGTCCCGGACCGGGCCCTAGTTGCGCACGTAGGCGTCGGCGAAGCCCGCCCCGCGCACCCTTGCCAGCGCCGCCGTCAGCGCCTCGGTCCCGGCAAAGGGGCCGGCGGTGACCAGCCGGATTGCGCGGCCGCGCTGGCGCACCGTCGCGACCTGCACCGGCAGGCCCAGCGCCGCAAGACGGGCGGCGGTCGCATTGGCGTTGCCGGCCACCGCGAAGGCCCCGACCTGGATCACCCGGCCGGAGGCCGCCGCCGGCGGGGCGGCTGGCGCAGGCCGGGCGACGGGCGCCGCCGCGGCGGGCGCACCGCGTGTCGACACCCCGGCTGCCGCCTGGTCGGCATAGCTCGTGAACGGATAGCGCAGGCCCGGAAAGCGCCCGGTCACGTCCTGCCCGGTGCGCCCGTCGACGAGGCGCTTGGGCACGGTCGTGGTCCAGATCAGGTTCATCGCCGCCTCGCCGGCCGGGGTGCCCTGGGCACGGCGGGGATTCAGCCGGTCGTCGGACCAGGCGGCGCGATAGCCCGCGGGCACTGCCGGCGGGGCCGCGGCCGCGGCAGGCGGCGGGGCCGCGGCGGCGGCAGGCGGCGGGGCCACGGCGGCGGCAGGCGGTGCTGCCGGGCGGGCTGCGGCGGCACGGGCCGCATCCTCCTGGGGGCCGCACCGCACCGGAAAGCCGGGCTCGGCGCGGACATAGGGCCGGCTTGCCGCGGGAAAGCCCGGGCAGGCCGTCGTCGCCGCCGGGGCGGCGGCGGGCGGGGGCGTCGCCGGGGCGGGCGCCGCGGCCGCGACGCGCGCGACGGCGGCCGGGACAGCTGCGGCCGGGGCGGGTCCGGCGGCCGGCGGCGGGGCCAGCACGACCCGCAGCACCCCGTCGGGGCCATTGCCGCAGGCCACCACCTGTCGGCCGTCGGCAAGCTGCAGCCGCGGCGTCGCCGCGGTGATCGCCGGGCAGGTGGGGTCGTATGCGACGAGATTGGCGCGCTGGCCGCGCGGCGGCGCCGGCGCCGGCTGCGGGGCGGCGGCCGGGGCGGCGGCCGGGGCGGCGGCCGGGGCGGCGGCCG
>JAHDXW010000038.1 GCA_023383015.1 Paracoccaceae bacterium | reverse complement strand
CGGCGAGTGCCAGGGCGCCGGCGGCGGCGGTCCCTGCGGCCAGGCCCGCGGCCGCGGCCAGCGCCGCCCCCGCCGCCCATCCTGCCGCCGGCGCAACCGCCGCCGGCAGGACGGCGGCCAGCCCCCGGGCGGCGTCATGGACCAGCCGGGAGGGCGCCGCCCAGCCGAGTTCCTCGGCGCCGTGGATAAGGATGCCGCCGCCCACCCACAGCATCGCCGCCGTGCCCGCCGCCGACAGCGCCGCGAGCACCGCCGGCATGCCGCGCACGAGGCCGCGGCCGAACGCCCGCCCGGCGGCGCTGCGCGCGCGCGCCGCCAGGTGCAGGCCGAGGTCGTCGACCTTCACCAGCACCGCGACGCTGCCGTAGACGAGCGCCGTCAGCGCCACCGCCACCACCGCCAGCACCACCGCCCGCAGCGCCAGCCCCTGGTCGGGGGGCAGCGCCGCAAGCGCGATCGTCATGATCTCGGCCGAAAGCACGAAGTCGGTCTTGATCGCCCCGGCGACCCGCCTTTCCTCGAGGTGCGCGGCCGACAGCGCCGGCGCCTCGGCGGCCTGGCCGTCGTGGCCGGCCAGGCGGTGCACAAGCTTCTCGGCGCCCTCGAAGCCGAGGTAGACGCCGCCGGCCATCAGGATCGGGGTGATCGTGGAGGGCGCGACCAGCGACAGGACCAGCGCTGCCGGCAGCAGGATGAGCAGCTTGTTGCGCAGGCTGCCGGCGGCGATGCGGGCCACGATCGGCAGCTCGCGCGCCGCCGGCAGCCCGCCAAGATAGGCCGGCGTCACCGCCGCGTCGTCGACGACGACACCGGCCGCCTTCGCCCCGGCCCTTGCCGCACCCGCCGCGATGTCGTCGACCGAAGCGGCCGCGGCCTTGGCGATCGCCGCGACATCGTCGAGAAGCGCAAGTAGCCCGCTCATCCCTGCCCGTCCCCCCCCCCGCGGCCGCCGGCCGGCAGGCTAGGGCATCATCGCGGCAAGGGAAACCGCCGCGGCGGGCGGGCGGCGGCGGCGGTTCCCCCGGGTCACGAACTGCACTAGGCTGGCGCCGGCCCGCCCGCAGGAAAGCGCGCATGACCGACCGCATCGCCTATGTCCTGGCCGCCGTGCTTGCCCTGATGCTGGTTGCCGACCTCGTCCTCTTCGACTGGGGGGCAAGCCTCCTCCTGGCGCGGAAGGTCGCGACCCTCATCGACTATCTCGCCTTCTGGCGCTGAGCGATGTAGACCGCGGCCGCAAGTGGCGGCGGCCCGCGGCGGGCCGCCCCCTCCCGGGGACAGGCAGAGGAGATTCCCATGACGGTCAGGGTGGCGATCAACGGCTTCGGGCGGATCGGCCGCAACGTGCTGCGCGCGATCATCGAATCGGGGCGCACCGACATCGAGGTGGTGGCCATCAACGATCTCGGCCCGGTCGACACAAACGCCCACCTCCTGCGCTTCGATTCCGTCCACGGCCGCTTTCCCGGCACCGTCACCGTCAGGGGCACCACCATCGACGCCGGGCGCGGGCCGATGGAGGTGACGGCGATCCGCAACCCCGCCGAACTGCCCTGGAAGGGCGTCGACGTGGCGCTGGAGTGCACCGGCATCTTCACCGACCGCGACCGGGCGGCGGCGCATCTGCAGAACGGGTCGCGCAAGGTGCTGGTGTCGGCGCCGGCCAACGGTGCCGACAGGACCATCGTCTACGGCGTCAACCACGGCACGCTGGCGGCGGCCGACACGATCGTGTCCTGCGCCTCCTGCACGACCAACTGCCTTGCCCCGGTGGCCAAGGTGCTGAACGATGCCATCGGCATCGCGCGCGGCTTCATGACCACGATCCACAGCTACACCGGCGACCAGCCGACGCTCGACACGCTGCACAAGGATCTCTACCGCGCCCGCGCCGCGGCGCTGTCGATGATCCCGACCTCGACGGGGGCGGCCAAGGCGGTGGGCGAGGTGCTCCCCGAGCTGAAGGGCAGGCTGGACGGGGTGGCGATCCGGGTACCGACGCCCAACGTCTCGGTCGTCGACCTCGTCTTCGAGCCCGCCCGGACGACGTCGGCCGAGGAGGTGAACGCCGCCGTCATCGCCGCCTCCGAGGGCGCGCTGCGGGGCATCCTCGGCACCACCGACCAGCCCAACGTCTCGATCGACTTCAACCACGACCCGCGCTCCAGCATCTTCCACCTCGACCAGACCAAGGTGATGGAGGGCCGGCTGGTGCGCGTTCTGTCGTGGTACGACAACGAGTGGGGCTTCTCGAACCGGATGTCGGATGTCGCGGTGGCGATGGCGCGGGCGGGCTGAACGCCGCCGCTGCCCCCCGCCGGCGGCAGCCGGCCGCCAGGGGGCCGGTCTCGGGCACGGGTCGCGGGCCGGATGCGGGCCCGCCCGCGGCCAGTCAGCCGAACTTCGCCTTCAGCGCCGCCCTGACCGCCGGGGAGACGAACTTCGACACGTCGCCGCCGAGGCGGGCGATCTCCTTGACGAGCTTCGAGGCGATCGCCTGGTGGCGGGCCTCGGCCATCAGGAACACCGTCTCGATGCGGTCGTCGAGCGCCCGGTTCATGCCGACCATCTGGAACTCGTACTCGAAATCGGCCACCGCCCGCAGCCCGCGCAGGATGACCGCCGCGCCGACGTCGCGGGCGCAGTCGATCAGCAGGTTCTCGAAGGGATGGGCGACGATCTCGATGCCGGTCTCGGCCGCCAGCCGGCCGGCCTCGGCCTCCACCATCGCCACCCGCTCCTCGAGGCTGAACAGCGGCCGCTTGTCGCGGTTGATCGCCACCCCGATCACCAGCCGGTCGACCAGAAGCGCGGCGCGGCGCATGATGTCGATATGGCCGAATGTCACCGGGTCGAAGGTTCCCGGATACAGACCGACGCGCATGGCAGTCCCCCGTTCTGACTGGTCGGGACGCAACAGGATCGCGCGGCCGTTGGCAAGGGGTGCGCAGGGGCGCCCCCCCGCGCCTCAGTAGCCCATGATCATCCCTTCGAGGGCTGCCTTCTCCATCGACAGTTCCGACAGCCGTGCCTTGACGACGTCGCCGATCGAGATGAGCCCGACCATGCGCCCGCCGTCGATCACCGGCAGGTGGCGGAAACGGCCGACCGTCATCTTGGTCAGCACCGCATCGGCGTCCTCGTCGCGGGTGCAGGTGGTGATGTCGCGCGTCATCAGCGCCTCGACGCGGTCGTTCAGGCAGCCGCCGCCGCGGCGGGCAAGCTCGCGCACGATGTCGCGTTCCGACAGGATGCCGGCCACCCTGCCCTCGCCGGGCGAGACAACGACGGCACCGATCCGGTGGCGCGTCAGGAGTGCGGCCGCCTCGGCGACGCTGGCATCGGGGGCCACCGTGACCACGGCGCCCTCCGCTCCGTCGCCGGCCTTCGACTTCAGTATCTGCTGGACCAGCATTGTCGTGTCCTCCCGCGCTCTGCTCCCCCTGCAAGCAGCGTTCTCTCCGCGCCGGGGCCTGTCAAGCCTTTCGCGCCGGCCGCCCGCCGGCCCTTGACTTCGCCGGCCCGTCGGGCGTTGCATCGGCGTCCCGACAGCCGTGGAGGGAGTCGCCATGATCGAACTCGCCGTTCCAGACATGTCCTGCGGCCACTGCCGCGCGACCGTCACCGCCGCCATCCGCGCCAGCCAGCCCGGCGCGGGGGTCGAGATCGACACCGATGCCCGGCGCGTGCGCGTCAGCGGCGCGGAAGATGCGGCGGCACTGGTCGCCGCGCTGGCGGCGGCGGGGTATCCTGCCAGCGTCGCCGCGAAGGGCTGAGCGCCGCCGCCGGGCTCATAGGTAGTCGGCCCGCTGCATCGCGTATTTCGCCATCTTCTCGTTCAGCGTCCGACGCGGCAGGCAGAGTTCCTCCATCACCGCCACGATCGAGCCCTTGTGCCGGCGCATGCAGTTGTCGATCAGCATCCGCTCGAAGGCCTCGACATACTCCTTCAGCGGCTTGCCCTCGGTGGTCAGGGCCGGGCCGGCGGCCTCGTTGTCGGCCATCACCAGCGAGGTGATCGAACCTGCGCCCCGGCGCGCCTGCAGGACCGCGCGCTCGGCGATGTTGATCAGCTGGCGGACGTTGCCGGGCCACGGCGCCTGCAGCAGCTGGGCCGCCTCCATGGCCCCGATCTCGGGCGCATCGCAGCCGTATTCCTCGGCGAACTGGCCGGCGTAGCGGTTGAACAGGGTCAGGATGTCCTCGCCGCGGGCGCGCAGCGGCGGCAGCAGGATCTTGTGCGCGCCGAGTCGGTAGAAGAGGTCGGGCCGCAGCGCGTCCTCCACCGTGCGGTCGGGGGCGTGGTCGTTGCAGATCGCCACCACCCGCGTCTCGGGCGGGCTGCCCTGGTCGTTGATGAAGGTCAGCAGTCGCGCCTGCAGCGCCGGGGTCAGCGCCTCGATGTCCTCCAGGCACAGCGTACCGCCGCGCGCCTCGCCCACGAGCGGCTGCTGACCGGTCTCGCCGTCGGGACCGAACAGCCGTCGGCCGAGCACGTCCTCGGAATAGGCCGCGCACGAGATCGACACGAACCGCCGCCCGGCGCGCGGCCCCACCGCATGCAGCGCATGGGCCACCATCGTCTTGCCGGTGCCGGTCTCGCCGTCGATCAGCACATGGCCGTCGGCCTGGCCGAGATCGAGGATGTCCTCGCGCAGCCGTTCCATCGCCGGCGAGGAGCCGACCAGCCGCTGCATCAGCGTGCCGGCGTCCGACAGCTCGCGCCGGAGCGCCCGGTTGTCGAGGGTCAGCCGCCGCTGCTGGGTGGCGCGCTTGGCAAGCTCGGTCATGCGGTCGGGGTTGAAGGGCTTCTCGAGGAAGTCAAAGGCGCCGATGCGCATCGCCTCGACCGCCATCGGCACGTCGCCATGGCCGGTGATCATGATTACCGGCAGACCCGAATCGAGGCTCATCAGCCGCTTGAGCAGCGCCATCCCGTCCATGCCCGGCATCCTGATGTCGCTGACCACAACACCCGGATAGTCCGCGCCGATCCCCTTCAGCGCCTCCTCGGCGGAGCCGAAGGTCTCGGTGTCGAACCCCGACAGCGCCAGCCACTGGCTGATCGAGGCCCGCATGTCCTGCTCGTCGTCGATGATCGCGACCTTCATCACCCGTGTCATGCCCCTACTCCGCCGCCTCGGCGCCCTCGGTCAGCAGCGGCAGCTGCATCTCGAACACGGCACCGCCATCCTCGGAATTGTGCGCGGTCAGGCGCCCGCCGTGGTCCTTCACGATCCCCGAGGAGATCGCAAGCCCAAGCCCCACTCCGTCACCGGGCTTCTTCGTCGTCCAGAAGGGCTCGAACAACTTGTCGAGATCGACGATCCCGTGGCCGTTGTCGCGCACCGTCAGTGTCGCCGTCGCGCCGATGCCGAGGATCAGCTCGATGCGCGGATCGGGGCGGTCGCGGGTCGCGTCGATGGCGTTGCGCAGCAGGTTGACGATCACCTGCTCGATGCGGATTCGGTCGGCCAGGACCATCACAGGGGTACGCGGGACGACGCGGGTGATCTTGATCGCCCGGGCCTTCTGCTGGGGCTCCATCATCGACAGTGCGGTGGACAGGCAGGCCCGCAGGTCCACGGGCTCGAGCGCCTCGCCGCCCTTTCGGGCATAGCTCTTGAGCTGGCGGGTGATCGCGCCCATCCGCTCGATCAGGTCGTCGATGCGCTGGAAGGAGGCCAGTGCCTCCTCCAGCCGCCGCCGCTGCAGCAGCAGCCGCGCCCCGGCAAGATAGGTCTTCATCGCCGCCAGCGGCTGGTTCAGCTCATGGCTGACGGCAGCCGACATCTCGCCGAGGATGGCAAGCTTGGATGACTGCGCCAGCGTCTGTTCGGCCACCATCAACTCCTGCTCGGCCTTCTCGCGCTCGGCGATCTCGCGCTGGAGGCGTGCGTTCAGGGCCCGCAGCTCGTCGGATTCGCGCCGGAAGAAGGCCGACTGCAGCGACGCGCGGCGCTGCATCATGTAGAAGACCCCGGCGAGCAGGATCGCGAAGCCCATGATCTCGAGCGCGAGCACGGCATTCACCCGCTCGCGCACCGTGTCGTAGCCGGTGAAGCCCAGAAGCCGCCAGCCGCGGAAGGGAATGCGCGCCTCGCTGCGCATCACCGGCTGGCCGCGCAGGAAGGCGTCGGGCGGCATCCCGGCGATCCGCGCCAGTGCTGCCGACAGCCGCTGCCCGGGCGTGGCCGGGCCCGGCTGGCCGGCCAGCACCTCCTCCAGCGTCTGGCCCCGCCAGCGCGGCTCGGTCGACAGGATGATCGCCCCGGCGCTGTCGGTCACCACCACGGCATCCGACAGCGCCGCCCAGGAGCGCTCGAACTTCATCAGGTCGGCCTCTACGGCGACGACCCCGATCACCCGGCCCTCCGAGGTCACCGCCCGGGCGAAGGTGAACTCGAAGCCGCCGCTGTCGCGCCGGGCGGCGGTGAAGACGGTCTCGCGCGAGCGCAGGGCCTCGACGAAGTAGACGTCCTGGCGGTGGCTTACGCCAAGCTGGTTGCGGTCGGTGGCGGCGACGATGCGGCCGGTGGCGTCCATCAGGAACAGGCCCGCGGCCGCGATCTCGGCCTGGAACGAGATCAGCCGCTGCGAGGTGGTGGAGAAATCGCCGGCCTTCAGCGCACCGATCAGCTCGGGGTCGCGGGCCAGCAGAAGGGGCACCACCGAGCTGCGCTGCAGCTCGGACTGGATGTTGCCCGAGTAGAGCGCAAGCCGCAGGTCGGCCCGGCTGCGCACGCCTTCCGAGAACCGCTCGGTCAGCAGCAGGTTGGAGGCCCAGACCACGCCCACCACCAGCGCCAGCAGCACCGCCACCGTGATCCGGGCGGGCCAGGGCGAGCCCCGCGGCAGGGCAGGGGCGGCCTCCGGGGCGGTGTCGGGCGCGGTCATGGCAGCAGGTTAGGCCGGGCGCCCCCGCCGCTCAAGCGGCGATGGTCAGGCGACGGCGAAGGCACCGGCCAGCGCCCGGAACAGCGCCGAGCCGTCGGTGCCGCCCTGCGCGGCCTCGATGGCGCGCTCGGGATGGGGCATCATCCCCAGCACGCGGCGGTTGGCCGACAGGATGCCGGCGATGTCGCGGGCCGCGCCGTTGGGGTTGTCGCGGTAGCGGAAGGCGATCCGGTCCTCGCCCTCCAGCCGCTCGAGCGTCGCGGCGTCCGCAGCATAGTTGCCGTCGTGATGGGCCACCGGCAGGACGATCGCGTCCCCGGCCTGCCAGAGCGCGGTGAAGGGGCTGCCGGCTGTCGCCACCTCCAGCGCCACCCGCCGGCAGACGAAGCGCAGCCCGGCGTTGCGCATCAGCACGCCCGGCAGCAGCCCGGCCTCGGTCAGCACCTGGAAGCCGTTGCAGATGCCGATGACATGGCCGCCGCGGGCGGCGTGGGCGGCCACCGCCGCCATCACCGGCGCCCGGGCCGCGATCGCCCCGCAGCGCAGGTAGTCGCCGAAGGAATAGCCGCCCGGAATGCCGACGACATCCACCCCCTCCGGCAGCGCGGTGTCCTTGTGCCAGGCGCGGGAGACCGCAAAGCCGTGCGCGGCGAAGGCGACGGCAAGGTCGCGGTCGCAGTTCGATCCGGGGAAGGTCAGGACGGCGGCGCGCATCGGCTACCTCAGCGGTCGAAATCGCTGATCACCGCCACCCCGGGCGGCATCGGGCGGTCGAAGGCGGCAAGCTCGGCGCCGGCGGCCGACAGCGCCACCTCGCGCGCGACGATCGGGGTGACATCGACCCGCCCGCTCTCGATCAGGCCGAGCAGCGAGGGAAAGCGCCAGGCCGGCATGCCGCGGGTGCCGTAGAGCGCAAGGTTCTTCATGTAGACCGCATTCATGTCGATCTCCATCCGCGCCGTGTGGCCGACCGGCATGCCGACCTGCAGGTGCCGGCCGAGCGGGCGCAGGCAGGCGATCGAGGGGCCGACGGTGGCGGCAATGCCCATCGCGTCGACCGAGACATGGGCGCCGCCGCCGGTGGCGTCGCGAATCGCCGCGGCGGCGTCGCCGGTGCGCGCGTCGACCGCCGCCTCGGCCCCCAGCCGCAGTGCATGCTCCAGCCGCGACGGGACGATGTCGGTCACCACCACCCGCGCGCCGATCGCCCGGCCGAGGATCAGGCAGGCCAGGCCGATGCCGCCGGTGCCGTGAACCGCCAGCCACTCGCCGGGGGCGAGCGCGGCGCGGTCGGTCAGCGCATGCCAGGCGGTCGTTACCCGGCAGCCGAGCCCGGCCGCCAGCGTCGGTGTCAGGCCGGCGGGCAGGCGCGCGAGGTTCCAGGCCCGTGGAACGGCGACGTACTGGGCGAAGGCGCCGGGTTCGGTGAAGCCCGGCAGGCGCTGGTCGGCGCAGGTGTTGGACGCCCCGGCCCGGCAGGCCGGGCAGGTGCCGCAGGCGAGGATGAAGGGCGCCACCAGCCGCTCGCCCGCGCGCCAACCGGAGTCCGGGCCGGCAGCGACCACCTCGCCGCAATATTCGTGCCCGGGAATCTGGCCTGGCCGGACGCGCGGATGTTCCCCCGACCAGCCGTGCCAGTCCGACCGGCAGACGCCGCAGGCCAGAACCTTCAGCACCACCCCGTCGGGCGGGCAAGCCGGGTCGGGCACGTCCTCGAGCGAGAGATCCTGCCGATAACGGCGAAGCACCGCAGCACGCATCCGTCCCCTCCCCGCGGGCGGCGGGGCCGCCCCGCTCAGCCGATCTCGACCGTGTAGGTCTCGATCACCGTGTTGGCGAGCAGCTTCTCGCACATCGCCCGCACCGCGGCCTCGGCCGCCGCGCGGTCGGCATGCGCGAGGTCGAGCTCGATCAGCTTGCCCTGGCGCACCCCATCGACCCCGGTGAAGCCGAGCGCCCCCAGCGCATGGCGGACCGCCTCGCCCTGGGGGTCGAGCACCCCGGGCTTCAGCGTCACCATGACCCGCGCCCTCACCGCCCGCCCCTCAGTTGATCAGCGACGGCTTGGCCGCCACCGGCGTCGCCGCGGGCAGCACACCCAGCCGGCGCGCAACCTCCGAATAGGCATCCGACAACGAGCCGAGGTCGTGGCGGAAGACGTCCTTGTCCAGCTTCTGGCCGGTCTTGACGTCCCACAGCCGGCAGGAATCGGGGCTGATCTCGTCGGCCACGACGATCCGCTGGAAATCGTTCTGGTCCCAGATGCGGCCGACCTCGATCTTGAAGTCCACCAGCCGGATGCCGACGCCCATCATCACCCCCGACAGGAAGTCGTTGACGCGCAGCGCCAGCGCCACGACGTCGTCGAGGTCCTGCTGGGTGGCCCAGCCGAAGGCGATGATGTGCTCCTCGGATACCATCGGGTCGCCGAGCTTGTCGTCCTTGTAGTAGAATTCCACGATCGGGCGGGGCAGCGGCGTGCCCTCCTCGAGCCCCAGCCGCTTGGACAGCGAGCCGGCGGCGAAGTTGCGCACCACGACCTCGAGCGGGATCATCTCGACTTGCCGGATCAGCTGCTCGCGCATGTTGATGCGGCGGATGAAATGGGTCGGCACGCCGATGTCGTTCAGCCCCTGCATGAAGAACTCGGACAGCCGGTTGTTCAGCACGCCCTTGCCCTCGATGACCTCGACCTTCTGGGCGTTGAAGGCGGTGGCGTCGTCCTTGAAGTACTGGATCAGCGTGCCGGGCTCGGGGCCTTCGTAGAGGATCTTCGCCTTGCCCTCGTATACCTTCTTCCGCCGTGCCATGGCCGCTCCAATGCGCGCAGGGCCGGCGATGGGGCCGGCCTCTCAGGCGCGGGATATAGGCCAAGGGTCCTGCAGCCGCAAGGACGACCGCCCCCCGGGTGGAGCCGAGGGGGGGCGCGCGCGGGGGCACATCACCTCCGGCGCTGGCGGCGACGGCGGAGGCGGCCCCGGCCTGCGGCGGCAGCGTCCCCGTCCCGGCCCTCCGGTCCGCCCGCCGCCCGTCGCCGCGTCCCGCCGGACGGGCAGGCGCCGGGCCCGCCGCAGGGCCGGCGGCGGACGCTCCCCGGCGCGGGGGGCGCCCGGCCCCGCGCCGTTGCCGCGCCGCGGCATCCGCACCGGCCGAACGGTCCGGACCGGCGGCGACGCGGCGCCGGCCCGGGCCTTCCCGGCAGCGCGCCCGCGTCACGCCGGCCCTTGCGGCGGGCCGTGCCGGTGGGCATATGGGCATCGGCAACGATGAGACCGGAGGCCTGACGGTGAGCACGACCTTCGACGATCGCGAACGCGCCTTCGAGGCGAAATTCGCCCATGATTCCGAGATGAGGTGGCGGGCGGAGGCGCGCGCCAACAGGCTCCTGGGGTTCTGGGCGGCCGAACTGATGGGGCTCGCGGGAAAGGCCGCCGAGGACTACGCGCTGAGCGTGGTCAAGGCCGATTTCGAGGAGCCGGGACACGAGGACGTGGTGCGCAAGGTCGCGGCCGACCTCGGCCCGAAGGCCGATGCCGACACCGTCCGCCGCAAGCTTGCCGAGCTTCAGGTGGTGGCCAAGGGGCAGCTGCTGTCCGAAGGCTGACGGCGCCCGGCCCGGCCCGCGGACGGGGCATCATCCTTCCGCACGGGTCAGGTTTGCCAGCTGCCCGGCGTCATGGCAGAGGAAGCGCGGCCGCTCGCCGATTCGGACCGCGGCGCCATCGGGGGGAGCTTCGCGAGGCCATGGACGACCCACTCAGCCGCCTCCTGGCCAGCCGCCCATGGATCATGACCGACGGGGCGACCGGCACGACGCTGTTCAACATGGGCCTGCCCGCCGGCGAGGCGCCCGAGCTGTGGAACGAGGCCGAGCCCGGCAGGATCGCGGCGCTCTACCGCGGCGCCGTCGAGGCCGGGTCGGACCTGTTCCTGACCAACAGCTTCGGGGCGAATGCCGCGCGGCTAAAGCTGCACGGGGCCGAGCGCCGGGTGCGGGCCGTCAACCGCGCCGCCGCCGCCATCGGCCGCGAGGTCGCCGACGCCGCCGGACGGGCTGTCGTGGTGGCCGGCTCGGTGGGCCCGACCGGCGAGATCCTCGCCCCGGTGGGCACCTTGCCCTATGCCACCGCCGTCGAGATCTTCCACGAACAGGCCGAGGGGCTGAAGGAGGGAGGGGCCGACGTCCTGTGGGTCGAGACCATGTCCGACCCCGCCGAGTTCCGCGCCGCCGGCGAGGCCGCGGCCCGCGCCGGCATGCCGTGGTGCGGCACCATGAGCTTCGACACCGCCGGGCGGACGATGATGGGGCTCGCGCCGGCCGGGCTGGTCGACCTCGTCGACCGCCTCGCCCACCCGCCGCTCGCCTTCGGCGCCAACTGCGGGGTCGGCGCCTCCGACCTCGTGCGCACCGTGATCGGGATGGCCGCCCAGGGGCCCGAACGGCCCCTGATCGCCAAGGGCAATGCCGGCATCCCGAAATACGTCCACGGCCACATCCACTACGACGGCACGCCCGAGCTGATGGCCGAATACGCCGTGCTCGTGCGCGATTCCGGCGCCCGCCTGATCGGCGGCTGCTGCGGCACGGGACCCGAGCACCTGCGGGCGATGCGCGCGGCGCTCGAGACGCGCCCGCCCGGCCCGCGGCCGACGCTCGAGGCCGTGGCAGCCGCGCTCGGCGCCTTCTCCTCCTCCGACGGCGAGGGCGCCGGCGGCGGGCGCGAGCGGCGGCGGCGGCGGGGCTGACCCGGCCGCCGGCGACGTCGCGCAGGGCCGGCGGTCAGGCGGCGGGCGGAGCCATCCCGAGGCCGGCGTGGATCGTCGTCCGGGCCGTGCGGTCGAGGCCAAGCGCCCCGCCCAGCGCCGCCAGGAACTCCACCTCGCCGTGGCTGTCGCCGCGGCACAGCGCTGCCGCCGCGGCATAGACCTGCGAGGCCGCCGCCGCGCCGGTGTCGCGGGCCAGCGCCACGGGATCGACCGGCGCCTCGAGCGCCTCGGCGACGAAGGCACGCTCCTCGGCGGTCGCCTCGCCCAGATGCGCCTCGATCTGCGCGCGCTCCTCGGGCGTGATGGCGCCGTCGGCCTTGGCTGCCATCGCCATGGCGCGGATCATCAGCCGGGCGTTGGCCTCCAGTTGGGCCGTCGCCGCGCCGCCGCCGGTCACGGCATCGACCATCGCGGCCGCCCCCTGCGCCCCTGTCGCCGCCGCCCCGCCGGCGGCGCCGATCAGCGCGGCAAACCCCGACTGTGCCGCCGCCCCGCCCTTGCCGGCAAGTTCGCCGACGCTGTCCAGCATCTTTCTCAGCCCCGGGTTGGCGGCCACCGCGGGGTTCTTCGCCAGCGCCTCCTTCACGCCCGCCATGCCCCCCATGGCCCGGTAGCGGTCAAGGCCCTTGGCGGCGGCGAAGCCTGCCGCCAGGGCCGCCATCGTGCGCAGGAAACTCATCGCGTCCTCCCCTCTTCGTCGGCGGCCATCCTAGGGCCAAAGCCGCCCGGCGCAAACGCCGGATCGCCGGCGAAGAGGTCGCCCTGCGCGGGGGCTGGCGCCGGCGGGCGGAAGCGGTCGCAGGCAAGCGGCGGCAGGGCGGCGGCAAGCCCCAGCCGCCGGCAGGCCACCTCGAAGCGGCGCCGCATCAGCAGCGCGAAGGGCCCCTGTCCGGTCATCCGGCGGCCGAAAGCGGGGTCGTAGACCTCCCCGCCGTGCAGGTCGCGCAGCCGCGCCAGCACATGCGCCGCCCGCCCGGGCACATGCTCGGCCAGCCAGGCGACGAAGATCGGCCGCACCTCCAGCGGCAGGCGCAGCATGATGGTGCTGGCCGCCACCGCCCCGGACTGGCGCGCCGCGGCCAGGATCGCCTCGAGCTCGTGGTCGGTGAGCGCCGGGATCATCGGCGCGGCCATCACCCGCACCGGCACTCCTGCCCCGGCAAGCGCCGCGATCGTGGCCAGCCGACGCGCCGGCGCGGGCGCCCGCGGCTCCATCCGCCGGGCGAGGTCGGCATCCAGCGTCGTCAGCGAGATGCCGACCGCCGCCAGCCCCGCCGCCGCCATCGGCGCGAGAATGTCGAGGTCGCGCTCGACCAGCGTGCCGCGGGTGGTCACGATCACCGGATGGCCGAACTCGCCGAGCACCCCGAGCACGGCGCGGGTGATCCTGCGGTCGCGCTCGGCGGGCTGGTAGGGGTCGGTCACCGCCCCGAGCATCAGGGGCGCCGGCCGGTAGCCCGGGCGCGACAGTTCGCGCCGCAGCGCCGCGGCCAGGCCGGGGCGGGCGACGATCCGGGTCTCGAAATCCAGCCCCGGCGACAGGCCGAGCTGGGCGTGGCCGGGGCGGGCATAGCAGTAGGCGCAGCCGTGCTCGCAGCCGCGGTAGGGGTTCACCGAGCGGTCGAATCCGACATCGGGCGACTCGTTGCGCGCGATCGGCCGGCCCGTCCGCTCCTCGCGGATCTCGGTGGCCAGCGGGGCCGGCGCGGGGAGGCCCTGCGGCCAGCCGTCATCGACACCCGCGCGGGCGTAGGGCTCGAACCGGCCGGCCATGTTCAGGGTCGCGCCGCGGCCGCGGCGCAGGGCCGGGACGACTTCGGTCGAGTCGGGCCTGAACATGCCGGAACGATAGAACATATGAAGAACGCGCGCCAGCCCCCGATACCCTCCGTCGCGCGCGCCTGTCGAAATCCGACGCGCTCCCGTCGCTTCCAGGCGGCTCGCACGGCCCGCCCCGGCGCATGGAGGGCCCGTCCGCCCCCGCTTCCGGGGGCGCGGGGCGCGGGTGAATGGCATGGCCGAGGACGACGCGATCATCCTGTCGGAGCTTCCCGACGACGAGCTCGTGCAGCAGATGCACGACGACCTCTACGACGGGCTGAGGGAGGAGATCGAGGAGGGCGTGCACATCCTGCTCGAGCGTGGCTGGACGCCCTACGAGGTGCTGACCCGGGCGCTGGTGGCCGGCATGAAGGTGGTCGGCGACGACTTCCGCGACGGCATCCTGTTCGTGCCCGAGGTGCTGCTGGCGGCCAACGCGATGAAGGCGGGCATGGCGATCCTGAAGCCGCTGCTGGCCGAGACCGGGGCGCCGCGGATGGGCAAGATGGTGATCGGCACCGTCAAGGGCGACATCCACGACATCGGCAAGAACCTCGTGGCCATGATGATGGAGGGTGCGGGATTCGAGGTCGTCGACCTCGGCATCAACAACGCCGTCGAGAAGTACCTCGAGGCGATCGAGCGCGAGGGGGCCGACATCCTCGGCATGTCGGCGCTGCTGACCACCACCATGCCCTACATGAAGGTCGTCATCGATGCCCTGAAGGCCAGGGGGGTGCGCGAGAACTACATCGTTCTGGTCGGCGGGGCGCCCCTGAACGAGGAGTTCGGCCGGGCGATCGGCGCGGACGGCTACTGCCGCGACGCTGCCGTCGCGGTGGAGACCGCGAAGGCGATGATCGCCCGCAAGCACAACCGGCTGGCCGCGGCGGGCTGAGGAGCGGGGCCTTCACCGCGGGCACCTCCCGCCCCACATGAACGGCAGCAGACAGGGGGCCCGCCGATGCCGCTGCACCGTATCCTGACGATCCTCCTTGGCGTGATCGGCGCCGCCGGGGCGACCGTGGCGCTGGCCGCGGCCTGGCCGGCGGGCGGGGCCGGGACGGCGGCGGCCGCGGGGCTGGCCGCGGCTCTCCTGGCGCTGCGGCTGGCGGCGGGGGGATTCGGGCGATGACAGGCGCGGCGGAGGGGCCGCAGGCGGGCACCCGGCCCGGGCACGGCCACCGGCGGCCGCGACCCGTGCGCCGGACGGGCACGCCACCGCCCCCCGCCCGGCCCGACACCTTCCCCTCCGCCCTGCCCCCCGCCCTGGCCACCGGCCTGCGCACCGGCCTGCCCGACCACCGCACCCTGACCGAGGACGGGCTTGCCCCCACCGGGGCCGGCCGCGTGCTGCTTCTGGCCTGCGGGGCGCTTGCCCGCGAGATACTGGCGCTGAAGGCGACGAACGGCTGGGACCACCTCGACCTCCATTGCCTGCCGGCGATCCTGCACAACCACCCCGAGCGGATCACCCCTGCGGTCGAGGCCGCGGTCGCCGCCGCCCGCGGGCGCTACGGGCGCGTCTTCGTCGTCTACGCCGACTGCGGCACCGGCGGGAGACTGGCGGCGGCCTGCGCGCGGCTGGGCGTCGAGATGGTGGCGGGACCGCACTGCTACGCCTTCTTCGACGGACTGGGCGCCTTCTCCGCCCGGGCGGAGGAGGAGGCGGGAGCCTTCTACCTCACCGATTTCCTCGTCCGGCAGTTCGACGCCTTCGTGATCCGCCCGCTCGGGCTCGACCGGCACCCGGAGCTGCGCGACCTCTACTTCGGCAACTACGACCGGCTGGTCCACCTCGCCCAGACCGAGGACCCCGGGCTTGACGCCGCCGCGCGGGCGGCCGCGGCGCGGCTGGGCCTGGCCCATCAGCGCCGCTTCACCGGCTACGGCGACCTCGGCCCGGCGCTGGCCCGGGCGGCAACCGCGGCGACGGCGGCGAAAGGGGCGGGCGGCGGCGGGGCGTGAGCACCGGGGGGCGCCCGGCGGCCGCCTGCGTCCCATGCATGGGACGGCCTGCCCTGCACGTGATTCCAACGGGTTGGCGTGCCGCATTCACGATCTGTCAAGACCTTCGCGTGCCCGCGCCGCGCCCCCCTGACCGCGGCGACCGGCCGACCGGCAAGAGGCCGGCGCCGGAGGGTCCGGCGGCGGGGGCGCAAGCTGCGGGCGGGCCGGCGGCGCGAGGGGCCGATGCGTCCGGGGTGCGCCGGCCTAGCCCCGGCCCGCCGCCTCCGCGGCATGGGCGCGGATGCGGGCGACCATGGCCCGCAGCCCGTTGGAGCGCTGCGAGGAGAGATGCTCGGCCAGCTTCAGCCGGCCGAGGGCCGCAGCGGCGTCGAGCCCGGCCACCTCGGCCGCCGTCCGGCCGGAATAGAGCGCATGAAGGATCGCGATCAGCCCGCGCACGATCATCGCATCCGAATCGCCGCGGAAGTCGAAGCGCGCGCGCGGCCCGCGGCCCTCGATCGCGGGGACAATCCAGACCTGGCTCGCGCAGCCCTCGACCTTCGTGGCCGGCACCTTCAGCGCCTCGGGCAGCGGCGCCATAGCGCGGCCGAGCTCGATGACATGGCGGTAGCGATCCTCCCAGTCGTCGAGGAATTCGAAGGTCTCGGCAACCTCGTCGAAGGCGGCGCCGGGCACGATGCTGTCGGGCATGGATGGCCTCCTGTCCGACCTGCTAGCTAGGCGCGACAGCGGCCGGGGTCCAGCCCCCCCCCTCTCCGGTGGTCTGCCCCCCGGGGCTCAGCCGCCGCCGAGCAGCCGGCCGAGCGCCGCGCCGAGGTCGGCCCGGGCCTCGGGCTGCGGCTGGCAGTAGGGCTGGGTGCGCGTCCAGGCCGCCATCTCGGCCCGCTTGGCGGCACTGCGCATCGGCCCCCAGTCGGCCGCCACCCCGCCCCAGTTGCCCGGGGCCCCGGCGATGACGCCGTGGCGCGGCACCTGATGGGCCATGATCCGCACCGCGCAGGCGAGGTTGCCCGTGCCGTCCTTCAGCTCGGCGCTGCTGTCGGCCTCGCAGCGGTAGCCGCGGGCGGTGCGCGGATCGATCTGCAGAAGCCCGACCCAGAGACCGCCGCCGCCGACCGCGGCCGGGTTCCAGGTGCTCTCGTGCTTGGCCAGTGCCGACATCAGCCCCACCCAGAAGGCGGCGCGCGCCTCCGGCCCGTTGCCGGGATAGGCCGGACACCAGGCCTCGACATCGGCGGGGACGGTGGCAACCAGCGCCTCGCCGTCCTCGGCCAGAGCATCCAGCGCGCCGCGCGTCCAGACCTCGGCCTCGGGACGATGATCCCAGCGGGTCGCGGGAAGCTCGGCAGCATGCCCGCCGCGGGTGGAGAGCGCACTGCGGGCCTCCGTGTCGGCAGGGCCACAGGCAGCCGGGGAGAGCAGCAGGGCGACGAGGGCGATCTGGCGGAGGCGGAACGGCCGCGGCATGGTTGTCCTCTCGTTCGGTCACGACTTCGCGAGCATCGCGGTGGGGCCGAGCTTTGCCGCCCGCGCCCGTGCCGCGCAACCGCCCTCTCGGGCGATCGGCGGAAGTTTGCCCGCCTTGCCCCGCGCCCGACCCTCGCCTAGAAGCGGGCGTCATCCACGCCGGAGCCGCCGCCATGCTCGACCATGCCCGCCCCGCCCCCGCGCCGAAGGTCATCCGCGGCCTCTCGGGCGACTGGGAGATGGTGATCGGCATGGAGGTGCACGCGCAGGTCGCCTCGGCCGCCAAGCTGTTCTCGGCCGCCTCGACCGCCTTCGGCGCCGAGCCCAACAGCAATGTCAGTTTCGTGGACGCGGCGATGCCCGGCATGCTGCCGGTGATCAACGAGTTCTGCGTCGAGCAGGCGGTGCGCACGGGGCTGGGGCTGAACGCCGCGATCCACCGCGTCTCGGCCTTCGACCGCAAGAACTATTTCTACCCCGACCTGCCGCAGGGCTACCAGATCAGCCAGCTCTACCAGCCGCTGGTCGGCGAGGGCGAGGTGTGGGTCGACATGCCCGGCGGCACCGCCCGGCGGGTGAGAATCGAGCGCATCCACCTCGAGCAGGACGCCGGCAAGTCGATCCACGACATGGACCCCGCGCGCTCGTTCGTCGACCTCAACCGCACCGGCGTGGCGCTGATGGAGATCGTCAGCCGCCCCGACATCCGCGGCCCCGAGGAGGCGGCGGCCTATCTCTCCCGGCTGCGCCAGATCCTGCGCTGGCTCGGCACCTGCGACGGCAACATGCAGAACGGCAACCTGAGGGCCGACGTCAACGTGTCGGTCTGCCGGCCGGGGGCGTGGGAGCGGTTCATGGCCGGCGACCGCGGCGCGCTGGGGACGCGCTGCGAGATCAAGAACATGAACTCGATGCGCTTCATCCAGCAGGCGATCGAGTTCGAGGCGAGACGCCAGATCGCCCTCCTCGAGGACGGCGGGCGGGTGCAGCAGGAGACGCGCCTCTACGACCCCGAGCGGGGCGAGACACGCTCGATGCGCTCCAAGGAGGAGGCGCACGACTACCGCTACTTCCCCGACCCCGACCTGTTGCCGCTGGAGCTTGACGAGGACTGGATCGCGGCGATCCGCGCCGGCCTGCCGGAGTTGCCCGACGCCCGCCGCGCCCGCTTCGTCGCCGCCTTCGGGCTGTCCGACTACGACGCCGCGGTGCTGACGGCCGAGCGCGCCTCGGCCGACTTCTTCGAGGCGGTGGCGGCGGGGCGCGACGGCAAGCAGGCGGCCAACTGGGTGATCAACGAGCTTTTCGGCCGGCTGAACCGGGAGGGGCGCGAGATCGCGGAGAGCCCGGTTTCGGCCATCCAGCTCGGCGGGCTTCTCGACCTGCTCGCCGCCGGCACGATCTCGGGCAAGATCGCCAAGGACCTGTTCGAGATTCTCTGGACCGAGGGCGGCGAGCCAGCCGCCATCGTCCGGGCCCGCGGGATGGAGCAGGTGACCGACGAGGGCGCCATCGAGGCGGCGGTGGCGCAGGCGATCGCCGACAACCCCGCCCAGGCCGAGAAGGCCCGCGCCAACCACAAGCTCGCGGGCTGGTTCGTCGGCCAGGTGATGAAGGCGACCGGCGGCAAGGCCAACCCCCAGGCCGTGGACGCGCTGGTGAAGGCGCGGCTGGGGCTGGACTGAGGGCAGGCCGCGGGCGGGTGCCGCCCCGGGCCGGCGCGGACCGGTACCGCGCCTGCAGCGGCCCGGCGGGGCGGCTGACCGCGCTACAGCGGCGCGGTCGCCGCCTGCAGCCAGCCGGCGACCGCGGGGGCCAGGCGCGGCGCGATCCGGGCCCGCACCTCGGCGTGATAGCCATCAAGCCAGGCGCGTTCCTCGGGGGCGAGCAGCCCCGGCAGGATCAGCCGGCGGTCGATGGGAACGAAGGTCAGCGTCTCGAAGGCGAGCATGGGCCGGTCGTCGGCGCCGGCGAGGGCCGGGGCGGGGATGACGGCGAGCAGGTTCTCGGTACGGATGCCGAAGGCGCCCTCGCGGTAGTAGCCCGGCTCGTTCGACAGGATCATCCCGGGCTCGAGCGCCACCTCGCCCAGCCGCGACAGCCGCGCCGGACCCTCGTGCACCGACAGCGCCGCGCCGACCCCGTGGCCGGTGCCGTGGTCGTAGTCCTGCCCGGCCAGCCACAGGTGGTAGCGTGCCAGCGGGTCGAGGTCGCGCCCCGCCAGCCCCTTCGGCCAGCGGGCCCGGCTGATGGCGATCATCCCCTTCAGCACCCGGGTGAAGGCGGCGGCGGCCTCCCCGGGCACCGGTCCGGTGGCGAGCGTGCGGGTGACGTCGGTCGTGCCGTCGGGATACTGGGCCCCGGAATCGACCAGGAGCAGGTCGCCGGGAACGATCCGCCGGTTGGTGGCCTCGGTGACGCGGTAGTGCACGATCGCCCCGTTCGGCCCGGCGCCGGCGATGGTCTCGAAGCTGAGGTCGCGCAGGCAGCCGGTGGCGGCGCGGAAGTCCTCGAGCGCCTCGACGACGGCGATCTCGGTCAGCCGGCCCGCCGGCGCCTCGGCATCCAGCCAGGCGAGGAAGGCCGCCATCGCCGCCCCGTCGCGCAGCTGCGCCTCGCGCATGCCGGCCAGCTCGGCGGCGTTCTTGCGCGCCTTGGGCATGAGGCAGGGGTCGTCGCCATGGGCGATGTCCACCCCGGCGACGCGCAAGGCCGTCTCGACCTGCAGCGGGGCGGTGCGCGGGTCGAGCCGGACCGGACCCTCGAGCGCGGCCAGCGCGGCGGCGAAGTCGGCCGGCGCGGCCACCGTCACGCCGGGGTCGAGCAGCGCCTCGGGCGCGTTGCCGAGCTTGGCACGGTCGATGAACAGCACGAGCCGCGCGTCGTCGTGCAGGACGGCGAAGGCGTGGACCACCGGGTTGCGCGCCACGTCCGAGCCGCGCAGGTTCAGCAGCCAGGCGACCGAGTCGGGCAGGGTCAGCACCGCGGCGCGCTGGCCGGCACGGGCCAGCCCCTCGGCCAGCCACGCCCGCTTGGTCGCCGGCGCCTCGCCGGCAAGGGCAGCGGGGTGGGCGACGACCGCACCCAGCGGCGGCGGCGGCTGGTCGTGCCAGATCGCATCGACGAGGTTCGCGACCGGGCGGAAGACCACCGGCGCGCCGGCCGCGGCCTCGTGCAGCCGGGCGATCTCGTCGGGGGTGTGCAGCCAGGGGTCGAAGCCGACCGTGCCGCCCTGCGGCAGCGCCGCGGCGATCCAGGCCCCCGGCCGGACCGCCGGCCAGTCGAGCACCGCAACGGCATCCGGCGCCGTCTGGGCCCGCGCCTGCACGCGGTAGCGGCCGTCGACGAACAGGCCCGCGGACTGCGCCAGCACCACCGCGAGCCCCGCCGAGCCGGTGAAGCCGGTGAGCCAGGCCAGCCGCTCGTCGCGGGGGGCGACGTATTCGCCCTGGTGGGCGTCGGCCCGCGGCACGAGGAAGCCGTCGAGCCCCTCGCGCGCCATGACCTCGCGCAGGGCGGCAAGGCGCGGGGGGCCCTGTCCGGGGGCCGCGGTGGCGGCGAACGTCTGCAGCCGGCTCATCGCGCCATCGCCCGGCTGATGCCGACCATGCGCGCCCGCGCCCGCGGGTCGGCCTCGAACAGGGCGGCAAGCTGCTCGGTCATCGCCCCGGCCAGCTGCTCGACATCGGTGATCGTCACCGCCCGGCCATAGTAGCGCGTCACGTCATGGCCGATACCGATGGCGATCAGCTCCACCAGCTTGCGCCGCTCGATCATCGCGATCACGTCGCGCAGGTGCTTCTCGAGGTAGTTCGCGGGGTTGACCGAGAGGGTGGAGTCGTCGACCGGGGCACCGTCGGAGATCACCATCAGGATGCGCCGCGCCTCGTGGCGGCGGACGATCCTTCGGTGCGCCCACTCCAGCGCCTCGCCGTCGATGTTCTCCTTCAGCAGCCCTTCCTTCATCATCAGCCCGAGATTGTCGCGGACCCGCCGCCAGGGGGCGTCGGCGGCCTTGTAGACGATGTGGCGCAGATCGTTCAGCCGTCCGGGCCCCTGCGGCCGGCCGGCGTGCAGCCAGGCCTCGCGGCTCTGCCCGCCCTTCCAGGCGCGGGTGGTGAAGCCGAGGATCTCGACCTTGACCTGGCAGCGCTCGAGCGTGCGGGCGAGCACGTCGGCGCAGATCGCCGCGATCGAGATCGGGCGGCCGCGCATCGAGCCCGAGTTGTCGAGCAGGAGCGTGACCACGGTGTCGCGGAACTGGGTGTCCTTCTCGACCTTGAAGGACAGCGGCATGGTGGGGTTGGCGACCACCCGGGCCAGCCGGCCGGCATCGAGGATGCCCTCCTCGCGGTCGAACTCCCAGCTGCGGTTCTGCTGGGCCTGCAGGCGGCGCTGCAGCTTGTTGGCCAGCCGGCCGACGGCGCCCTTCACCGGCTCGAGCTGCTGGTCGAGATAGGCGCGCAGCCGCTCGAGCTCGGCGGGTTCGGCAAGATCCTCGGCCGCCACCTCCTCGTCGAAGCGGGTCTCGAACACCTTGTAGGCCGGGTCGGCCTCGCTGTGGGGCGGCGGTGGGGGCGGCTCGAAGGGCGCCTCGGCCTCGCCGAGTTCGCTGTCCTCGCGCGAATCCTCGGCGTTCTCGTCCATCGCCACCTCGGCCTGCGCGGGGTTCTCCTCGCTGTCGCTGGCCCCCTCGCGGTCGTCGCTGTCGCGCGAATCCTCCTGCTCCTGCCCGGTCTCGTCGGGCGCCTCCTGCTCCTCGGTCTCGGCGTCCTCGTCGTCGGGCTGATCTCTGTCGGGATCCTCGCCCAGCTGGTCGCCGTAGCCGAGATCCTCGATCACCCGCCGGGCGAGGCGGGCGAAGGCGGTCTGGTCGCCCAGCGCCGCGTCGAGCCCGGCGAGCGTGCCGCCGGCCTGCTGCTCGAGGAACGGCCGCCAGAGCTCGAGCAACCGGTCGGCGCCGCGCGGCAGGGGCCGGCCGGTGGCGAGCGCCCGCACCATGTAGCCCGCCGCCACCGGCAAGGGCGCCTCGCCGGCCTCGCGCAGCTGCGCCCAGCCCTTGCGGTCGGCCTCCTGGGCAATCCGGGCGTCGATGTTCGTGGCCGTTCCCGGCATCGCCTGCGCGCCCAGCGCCTCGCAGCGCGCCGTTTCCAGCGCCTCGTAGAGGTCGCGCGCCATCGGGCCCTGCGGGAAGTAGCGGGCGTGCACGCCCGCGTCGTGGAAGCGGCGCCTGAGCGCGAAGGCGTCCGCCGTGCCGCGCGCCAGCATGACCTCGTCGCGGCTCATCCTGCGGCTGACCTGCGGCAGCCGGATCGCCTCGCGCGACATCCCCGGCGGGTCGACCGAATAGGTGACGTTCAGCTCGCGCGCCTCGGCCAGCGTCCTGGTCGCCTCGGCGAGGGCCTTCTTGAAGGGATCGGCGGGGTTGTCGGAGGCTTTCATGGCTGCAGGCTATCCCATTCCGCGGGCGCCGCGGCAAGGGGCCGCGCAGGGCGGCGCGGGCTCAACGGCGGCCGCCGAGCAGATCGCAGTAGCTGCTGTCGGTCCGCACCAGCCGGTCGCCGTCCCAGGGGTGGCCGGCGGCCTCCTGGCGGCCGGCGAAATGCGCCTGGTAGAGGCCGAGGACGCGGCGGGCGTCCTGCTGTACGCTGCTGTGCGCGGCGGCGATCGCCATGCCCTGCCCCTCGCGGTGTATGCGCGCGGCGGTCAGGTGGGTGTCGATGTCCGCCAGCCGGGCCGGGCTCGGCGGGCTGATGCCGGGGTGGCGCCGCGACCAGTCGTGCTGGGCGGCGAAGAGGCCGGCGCAGCGGATGCCGGCGACGTCGAAGCCGGGCGAGGAGCGGCCGGCGGCGTAGACCTCGACGAGCGGGACGAGGGCAAGGAGCGCGGCGTCGGTGGCTGCGGCCGGGCCGGGAACGGCCAGGGCGAGCGCCGCGGCGAGGGCGGCCGCGGCATGGTGCGGGCGGCGGAAGGAAAGGAGTGACAGGGGGGCAGCGGGCATCGCGACCTCGCGGGCCAGGACCCGGACCGCGGGCCGCGGGAGGCGCCGGCCCCGGGGCGGGGCGCGGCCCTCCGGCCGTGCCGGGGCCCCCGGGCCCGGACACCCCGCGCGAGCATGCCCGCCCTTGCGGTCGCGGTCGAGCGTCCTCTGCCGGCCCGGCCGCGAAGGCCGGCCGGAAGCCGCGCGCCGCCGCTGCCGGCGCGCGCGGGAGGCGGGGGGGACGCGGACGCGGCGCCGCAGCCGGTGTCGCGCGGGGCGGCGCCCTGCCCCCCGCAGCACATGGCCCGCCGTCCGGCCACCGGCAGGGCCGGGCCGCGGGCGGCGCGAGGGCACCCGCGTCCTCCCGCAGGCGCGACCCTGGCGTGACGGGCCGGCGGGGCGCAGCGCGTGCGGGTCGCGCGGGCGCAGGCAGGGGACGGGGGCGGTTGCGCGCCGCTGGTGCCGTGACCGGCGCCGGCACCCCGTTGCGCCCCTCCTCGCCGGGCACGCCGGGGGGGGCCGGTCGCGGGGTGACCGCGGGGCCCGGATCTGCCCCGATCCCCCTTCAGAAGGGGGCGGGCCGGCGATGACCGGCCGGCCGCCGCCGGTGGCCTCGCGCCATCCCGATGTGCGCTGCCTGACCCTTCACGGCGGCGAGGGGCCCGGCGAGGCCCGCCTCGCGGACCGGCATCGCCGGGCCGCCGCCAGCGACGCCGCGCGGCTGTTCCGGGGACGGCCTAACGCATCGCCATCGCGGCGGCGCTCTCGGGCAGTTCCTCGTTGAAGCAGCGCTGGTAGAACTCGGCCACCGTCTGGCGCTCGAGCTCGTCGCACTTGTTGAGAAAGGTCAGCCGGAAGGCATAGCCGATGTTGCGGAAGATCTCGGCGTTCTGCGCCCAGGTGATGACGGTGCGCGGCGACATCACGGTCGAGAGGTCGCCGTTCATGAAGGCGGTGCGGGTGAGGTCGGCGACCGTCACCATCTGGCCGATCGTCCGGCGGCCGGCGGCGGTATTGTAATGGGGGTTCTTGGCCAGCACGATCGCCGCCTCGGCGTCGTGAGAGAGGTAGTTGAGCGTCGCGACCAGGCTCCAGCGGTCCATCTGCGCCTGGTTGATCTGCTGCACGCCGTGGTAAAGCCCGGTGGTATCGCCGAGGCCGACGGTATTGGAGGTCGCGAACAGCCGGAACGAGGGGTTCGGCGTGATGATCTCGTTCTGGTCGAGCAGCGTCAGCTTGCCGTCATGCTCGAGCACCCGCTGGATGACGAACATCACGTCCGGCCGGCCGGCGTCGTACTCGTCGAAGACGATCGCCACGGGGTTCCTGAGCGCCCACGGCAGGATGCCCTCGTGGAACTCGGTCACCTGCTTGCCGTCGCGCAGCTTGATCGCGTCCTTGCCGATCAGGTCGATCCGGCTGATGTGGGAATCGAGGTTGACCCGGACGCACGGCCAGTTCAGCCGGGCGGCCACCTGCTCGATATGGGTCGACTTGCCGGTGCCGTGATAGCCCTGGATCATCACCCGGCGGTTGTAGTGGAAGCCCACCAGGATCGCCAGCGTGGTGTCGGGATCGAACTTGTAGGTCAGGTCGATGTCGGGCACGCGCTCGCCACGCTCGGGGAAGCCCCTGACCTTCATCTCGGTGTCGATGCCGAAGACGTCGCGCACCGAGACCTCCTCGGTCGGTCTGGTCTTCGTGCCCGTCATCCCGTCCGCCATCCGCGCTCTCCGGTGATCCTGCCGCAGGCGGGGCGCGCCGGCGCCCGCCCCCCCTCGGGCGCTCTGTGGAGCATATCGCGCTGGGGTGCAAGGGGAGGGGCGCGGCCCGGGGCGACCGCGGGGTCGGTCGCGGGGTCAGTCGCGGAAGTTGCGGCTGTCCTTGAGCTGGTCCCAGGCCCAGACGACCTCCTGCAGGCGGTCCTCGTCGGCGCGGTTGCCGCCGTTCAGGTCGGGGTGCAGGTCCTTGACCAGGCTCTTGTACTGCTTGCGGATCTCCATCCGCGTCCAGTGCTCGCGGGCATCGAGGATTTCGAGCGCCCGGCGTTCGGAGGCCGGCAGCCGGCGGCCGGCGCCGGAGGGGCGCTGGGCCGGCGGCCCCTCGCCCAGCAGGCCGTGGGCATCCTGCGTGCCCAGACGGTGCCAGGCCGCCGCCTCCGGCCCGCGCTGGCCGAAGGGCCGCGTCGCCCGGCCCCAGACGCGATCGGAATCGACCATGCGCTGGAACGACTCCTCGGTCTGGCCGGCGAAGTAGTTCCACTTCAGGTTGTACTCGCGGATGTGGTCCTTGCAGAACCACAGGAAGCTGTCGAGCTGGTCGGGGGCGCGCGGGGCGCGGAACTCGCCGGGGCGGCCGCACCCCGGCTGATGGCAGGGCCGCCCGGATTCCTCGGCCCCGGCGGCACGCCGGCTGCGGCCGCGACGGCGCTTGTCCGCCGCGACCCGGATGTCGAATTCGAACGGAGTGCCCTTGGCCATGCGCCCTACTCTTCTCGACTCGGAGGCGGAAGTCTAAGCCATTTCGCGTGTCCGGAAAGAGGAGATGGGACCGATGGCGGTTGCCGATACGATGCGCGAGCGGCTGGCTGCCGCCTTCGCCCCGACGGTGCTGGAGATCGTCGACGAGAGCGAGGCCCACCGCGGCCATGCCGGCTGGCGCGAGGGCGGGCAGACGCATTTCCGCATTACCATCACCGCCACCGCCTTCGCCGGCATGGGCCGCATCGCCCGCCACCGGGCGGTGCATGCCGCGCTCGGACCCGACATCGTCGGCCGCATCCACGCGCTGGCCCTCGAGATCCGCGCCGCCGGCGAGGGCGGCTGAGGCACGGGGGGGGGCGGTACGACCGCGGGCGGTCGGGGCCGGGGGCGCTCAGTCGCTCCGGGCGTCGTCGCCGGGGGCCGGGGCCTGGGGGGCGGCGTCGCCACGGGCGGCGGGGCCGCGGAACAGCCCCCGGCCGGTCGCCGCCCCGAGCCGCGGCAGCCCGCCCCTGCCGCCGGCCGCCCGGTCGCCGAGCGGCATCAGCCGGACCTTGTCGGAAACCGCGGCGGCGGGGCGCGGTTCGGGCCGCGGCCCCGCGGCCGGCCCCCCTGCGGCGGCGGGGATGGCGGCGGGTGCGGCAATGGCGGGGGGCGCGGGCGGGGGCATGGCGGCGGGCACGGCCGCAGGTGCAGGCGCGGCGGCCGGCTCGGCGGCCTGACGCTGGGCTGCCGCCGGCTCGGGCAGGGGGCGGCGGAAGACCAGCAGGTGGACGGTGGTCGTCACCGGCCGCGAGAGCATCCCGGGCTTGTCCTCGCAGGGCAGGCTCTCGGCCCGGACATATTCCCAGCCGTCGCGGCCGAGCGCGTTCATCGTCTCGGCCAGTCCGTGGGCATACCGCTCGGCGGCAGATTTCAGACCCTTGACCTTGCCGGCCTGCGCCGGCGCGGGGACGACGCGGTACTCGAAACGCAGCACGGGCGAATCCTCCCCTTTCCTGGGATGCGCCGGAGGTTAGCCGCTGGCGCGCGGCTCCGGAAGACGCCTTGCCGGCCCCTGCCCCGCCCGCGCGGACACCCGCCTCTCGCGCGGCTTCCCCGCCGGGGGCCGGGTTGGGTGCGGGTCAGGCCGGCGGGGCGGCCTGCCCGGCGGGTGGCGGCACCGGGAAGTCGGTGGAATAGCCCAGGGCCGCGAAATCGCGGGCGTAGAGGCGGGCGACGCGGGCGGCGGTGTCGCTGTCGTAGAAGCCTGCAAGGCGGCTGTCGGCCGAGGTCTGCTTGTCGCGGTCGGAGGGATAGAGCGTGTCGAGCCGTCCCGGCGGCAGGGCAAGCCCGTGGGCGGCAAGCACGGCGGCGAGCCCGTCGCGCAGCGCCTCGAAGCGCACGACATGGTCATAGCGGTCGAGCGGCAGGAGCATCAGCCGCGTCTGCAGGTCCCAGTGCCCGTCGCGCGCCAGCCCGCCGCGCTCGAGCCAGCGGACGAAGGCGGCGAAGCCCTCGCGGGTGCGGGCGAAGTCGCCGTGTCGGCGGCGGTAGCGCTCGGAGCCGAACTTGTTCAGGAAGGCCGAGAGGACCCGCGAATAGGGGTTGCGGACGACGACCAGGAAGGCGAGCGGCCGGGCCCGTTCGTCCGGCGCGAGGTCGAACAGCAGGCGGGCCCGGTCCTTGGCGACATCGCGATCCTCGACCACCCCCGATTCGAGCTCGCGCAGCAGGATCACCACGGTGGTGTTGGCGTTCTTCTTGATCCGGTTGTAGGCCAGCCCGAGGCGGGGAAAGACCGCGACGCGGCGCGCCGCGGCCCAGTTCAAGGGCGCGCCGGGAAAGCGCCGGCGCAGGTAGCCCGCCACCGCCGGCGCCCGCAGGGCCGCGCGGACAAGCCGCAGCGCGCCGCGCGGGGCGGGGTCGGAGGCGGCTGGATCGGCGGGCGGGGCTGGCACGTGCGGCGGAGGGCTCGGAGGGCGGGTGCCGCGAGGGCGGGTACGGGGCGCGCGCGCGGACGGTCCGCGGCGGCGGGGCCGTCATAGGCCCGCGGCCGGCGCGGCGCAAGGCCGGCACGGGAGGCCACCCCCCCCCCGTGGGGCCCCTCGCCACTGCCTCAGCGGACGAGGAAGTGCTCGGGCAGCCAGAGCACGATCTGGGGGAACTCGAACACCAGGATGACGGCGAGCACCTGCAGGCCGACGAACGGCACGATGCCCTTGTAGATGTCGAGGATCGACACCTCCTTTGGCGCCACCCCCTTGAGGTAGAAGAGCGAGAAGCCGACCGGCGGGGTCAGGAACGAGGTCTGCAGCGTCACCGCGAAGAGGACGATGAACCAGATCAGCGCCTGGTCGGATGTCATCGCCGCGAAGGGCAGCGCCGCCACCACCGGGCCGACCAGCGGCAGCATGATCAGGCTGATCTCCAGCCAGTCGAGGAAGAAGCCGGCGAGGAAGGCGACGAGCAGGATGGTCAGCACGATGCCGTTGGGGCCGAAGGGCAGGCCGGTAAGCATCTCCTTGATGAACTCGTCACCGCCGAGCTGGCGCATCACCACCGCAAACAGCGTCGCGCCGAGGAAGATGCCGAAGATGAAGGCGGTGGTCAGCGTCGTCTTCTGGCCGACCTCCCGCAGCACCGCCCAGGTCAGCCGCCCGTTGGCGGCCGCCAGGAGCGTGGCGCCGAAGGCCCCGAGGCCCGAGGCCTCGGTCGGCGTGGCGACGCCGAAGAAGATCGAGCCGAGCACGGCGAAGATCAGCAGCAGCGGCGGGACGACCGACAGGAGCGTGTCGGCGATCAGCCGGCCGGTGACCGGCGGCAGGTCGGGCGGCGGCGGCGCGAGGCTGCGCCAGAGCTGGGCCGCGACGAGGATGAAGACGAGATAGAGCCCGCCCAGCATCAGCCCGGGAAGGAGCGCGCCCATGAACAGGTTGCCGACCGACACCGACATCTGGTCGGCCATGATGATTAGCATGATCGAGGGCGGGATCAGGATGCCCAGCGTCCCGGCCGAGGCGACCACGCCGCTGGCGAAGGCCTTGGAGTAGCGCTGCTGCATCATGATCGGCATCGACAGCACGGCAAGCAGCACCACCGAGGCGCCGACGATGCCGGTGGAGGCCGCGAGCAGGATGCCGATCAGCACCACCCCGAGCGCCAGCCCGCCGCGGAAGCGGCCGAACAGCAGGATGAAGTTCGACATCAGCCGCTCGGTGACGCCCGAGCGCTCGAGCATCAGCCCCATGAAGATGAACATCGGCAGCGCCACCAGGATCCAGTTCGACATCTGGCCGTAGATACGCTGGATGAAGACGCCGAAGATGCGGAAGTCGGTCAGGAAGTAGGTCTCCCAGCCGAAGGTCTCGAAGCCCCAGATGGCGAGCAGGCTGAAGAGCACCGACACCCCGCCCAGCACCCAAGCCACCGGAAAGCCCGTGAACAGGAGCGCGATGAACGTCGCGAGCATCGCCAGGACGAGGATCTCGTTGGTTTCCATGGTCGGTCTCCGGCAGGCTCAGGGCCGCGGCCGCGGCAGGCCGAACAGGAAGGCGGTAATGCGCATCAGCCGCGCCGCCGCGGCGAGCGCGAGCATCCCGAAGGCGACGATCATCACCGACTTGATCGCCCAGCGGTTGGCAAGCCCACCGGGGGCGGAGGACTTCTCGTTGATCCGCCATGCCCGGTCGACGAAGGGGATGGCATATTCGACAAGAACCCAGACCATCGGTCCGATCAGCACCAGGATGCCGGCGAGCTCGACCCAGGCACGGGTGCGCGCGCCCATGCCCGACGCGAGCACGTCGACGCGCACATGCGCGTCGTGCGAGACGGCGTAGGCGATGCCGATCATGTAGCCGACGGCATACATGTGCCACTGCACCTCCTCGACCCAGACGTAGTTGGTCGAGAGCGCGTAGCGCATGACGACGTTGACGACGATCACCGCGACAAGCAGCGCCCAGGTCCAGTTGATCAGCGATCCGATGGCGCGGATCACCCCCTCGATGACGTCCGACGGAAGGGTGCGCGGGAAGTCGAGGGCGTGGCCGCGGGCGCTGGCCTCCTCGACGGTGTCGAGGTCGAGTCGGATTTCCGGCGTCGGCTGGGGCATGGCGGCCTCCTGGCATCAGGCAGAACCGCAGCCGGGCGGGGCCGGCTGCGGGGATGGCCCTGGCCCGCCCGCGGGGCGGTGCCGGCCCCCGGTCGGGGATGAGCCTACTGCGCCGCCTCGATCCGGGTCTGCCAGTCGCGCGGCAGGTAGCCCATCTCCTTCCACGGCCTGAGCTCGGCCTGGTAGGACATCATCGAGGCGTAGACCTTGCCGAACATCGCGTCCGACTGCGAGCGGCGCTCCATCACCCGCTTCGTGGCCTCGTAGAAGCCCTTCAGCATCTCGTCGGAGTAGGTGCGCACGTTGGTCCCGCGCTCCTCGAACCGGCCGATGACGGCGCCCTGCAGCGCCTCGGCGCGGGCGATGGCATAGGCGTTGCCGGCCATGCAGGTGGTCTCGATCAGTGCCTTCGTCTGGTCGGACAGGCCGTTCCAGACGTCGAGGTTGACGTAGAGGAACTGGTTGGTCGACGGCTGGTGCCAGCCGGGCAGGTAGTAGAAGGGCGCGACCTGGAAGAAGCCGAGTTGCTCGTCCACCGTCGGCAGCGAGAACTCGGTGGCATCGAGCACCCCCGTCTCGAGCGCCTGGTAGAGCTCGGAGCCCGGCAGGATCGTCACCGACATGCCGAACTCGGCCATGATCTCGCCGCCGACGCCGGCGGCGCGGAAGCGCATGCCCTGGAAATCGGCCGGGCCGGTGATCTCCTTGCGGAACCAGCCCGCGGCCTCGGGGCTGATGGTGCCGCACAGGATCGGATGGACGTTGTAGGGATGGAAGGTCTCGGCCAGAAGGTCCTTGCCGCCGTGGAACTCCATCCAGGCCATGAACTCGATCGACTCGAGCCCGAACGGCGTTGCCCCGAACAGCGCCGCGGCCGGCACGGTGCCCCATTCGTAGCCCATCCAGGAGTAGCCCGCGTCGATGCTGCCCTGGCTTACGCTGTCGAACACGGCCAGCGCGGGGATGACGGCGCCGGGCTCGGCCACGCGCAGGTCGATCGCCCCGCCGGAGACGGCGCGCAGCTGGTCGGCCACCCAGGGCATGGTGTCGCCGAGCGCGGTGAGCGTCGAGGCGAAGGCCATCGGCACCTGCCAGCGCAGGCGGTCCTGCGCGGCGGCATCGCCGGCAAGCGCGCCCACCGTCAGCGCGCCGACGGCGGCGGTGGCCAGAAGCCTCGGGGTCAGTCCGTTCATGTCTACTACCTCCTGTGGGTATTCGCCGGTCGCGTTGTTGTTGTGCCGCCGGGCGGTGACGGCCGGCAACCGGGCGGCGGGCAGCGCGATTCTGCACCGCGCCCGGGGCGAGGGTAGCGGGCTTGCCGGCGATGCGACAGGCCCTGACTGCAGCAGCAGCGCGAAATCGCCCTGCGGGCGGCACCGAGCGCCGCCCTGCGCCCGCCGGCCCGGCAGGATGCCCGCGGCACGACCTAGGGATGCAGGACGGTCGCCCCGGTGGTCGCCCGCGCCTCGAGCGCGGCATGGGCGGCGGCAGCCTCGGCCAAGGGACGCCGTGCAGTCACCGGCACGCGCACGCTGCCGGCCCTGATCGCCGCGAAGAGGTCTGCCGCGGCCTCTGCAAGCCAGCCCGGCCGGGCCGTGTAGTGGTAGATCGACGGCCGCTGCAGGCGCAGCGAGCCGCGGGCAAGATGGGCGATGCGCAGCTGGTCGGGCACGCCCGACGACTGGCCGAAGGAGACGAGCGTGCCGAAGGTCGCAAGGCTGGCGACCGAGCCCATGACGGTGTCGGCCCCGACCCCGTCGAAGACCGCCGCGACCCCCTTGCCGCCGGTCAGTTCCAGCACCCGCGGCACGAAGTCGCCGGCCCGGTAGTCGATGGTCTCGGCCGCACCATGGGCACGGGCCAGCGCGCATTTCTCGGCCCCGCCCGCGGTGGCGATGACGCGGGCGCCGAGCGCGGCGAGCCACTGGCAGGCGATCAGCCCCACCCCGCCCGCGGCGGCGTGCAGAAGGACGCTGTCGCCGCGCCGGACCCTGTAGCTGTCGTGGATGAGGTAGTGGACGGTCAGCCCCTTCAGCATCGCCGCCGCGGCGGTGTCGTCGGCGATGTCGTCGGGCAGCACCACCGCCTGGGCCGCCGGGATCAGCCGGTGGCTGGCGTAGCCGCCGTGCGGCAGCGTCCAGGCCACCCGCATCCCCGGCGCCAGCCCCCCCACCCCGGCGCCCACGGCCTCGACCACGCCGGCGCCCTCGGCGCCCGGGATAAGCCCGGCCTCAGGGTCGGGCCAGGGGTAGACGCCCTTGCGGAAGTAGACGTCGATGAAGTTCACCCCGATCGCGGTCTGGCGCAGGCGAAGCTGTCCCGGCCCGGGTTCGGGCAGGGCAATCGCGACCTGCTGCATCACCTCGGGGCCGCCGGGCGCGGCGGCACGGATCGCGTAGGCCATCTGTCACTCCTCGGCCAGGAAGGCGCGGTCCACCGGCGGGCGGACCGCGTTCACGAGAGCGTTGGTCTTGGCGGCGGTGGCCACGATGCGCAGGAACTCGGCCTGCTCGGCCGCCGTCATGCCGCGGGCGCGGGCGGCGGCAAGATGGGAATGCGTGCAGTAGTCGCAGGCGTTGGCGATCGACACCGCGGCGTAGATCATCTCCTTCACCTTCGGATCGATCAGCGAGGGCGTGGCCATCACCGCCTTGACCTCGGCCCAGACGGATTCGAGCAGCCCGGCATCGGCGGCGAGGTAGCGCCAGAAGTTGTTGACGAAGTCGGTGCCGCGCGTGGCGCGGATGTCGGCGAAGACGGCGCGCACGCGGAGGTCGGATTCGGGGTCGGCGGGGGGGCGGAGGGTGGCCATGGCGCCTCGCGGTCTGGGGTCGGTGCTCAAAGGTCGGGGGTCGGGGCACCGGCAGGATGGCCGGGCGGAGCCTGCGCCGTCAACCGGCGGGCAGGATCGGCGTCACCAGCCGGCCGAGCCCGTCAACGGCCACCTCGCAGACGTCGCCGGGGACGAGGGCGCCCACCCCGGCAGGTGTGCCGGTGTAGATCAGGTCGCCGGGAGCGAGCGCGACAAGCCGGGAGAGGCAGGCGATGATCTCGGGCACCGGCCAGATCAACTCGGCCAGGTCGCCCCGCTGGCGCAGGGTGCCGTTGACATGCACCGTCAGGGCACCGCGGTCGGGGTGGCCCACCGCCGCCACCGGGTGGATCGGCCCGCAGGGGGCTGAGGCGTCGAAGCCCTTGCCCATGTCCCAGGGCCGGCCGGCGGCCTTGGCCTCGGCCTGCAGGTCGCGGCGGGTGAGGTCGTTGCCGATCCCGTAGCCCCAGACCAGGGCCAGCGCCGCCGCGGGGGCGATGTCGCGGCCGCCGCGGCCGAGGGCGACGACAAGCTCGCCCTCGTGGTGCAGTTCGGCCGTGGCGGGGGGATAGGCCACGCCTGCCCTGTCGTCGACCAGCGCGTCGGCGGGCTTGGTGAAGAAGAAGGGAGGCTCGCGGTCGGGGTCGCGGCCCATCTCGCGGGCGTGGGCGGCATAGTTGCGCCCGACGCAGAAGATGCGCCGGACGGGCAGGCGCGCGGCGCTGCCGGCGACCGCGACCGAGGGCACGGGCGGAGGGGGAAGGACGAAGGCGGACATGGGCTGGCTCCGGCGGCGGACGGGTCCGCCTAGGCCGGAGGGGGAGCGCGGTCAAGCCCTTCGGGTGGGCGGCGGGAGGTCGGGGCCCGCGGCCGGCGTGGCCCCGGCGGCCAGCCGCGCGGCCGAGGGCAGGACGGCGCTCAGCCGGCCGGCGGATGATAGGCCGGGGCGATCCGTCCGCCGGCCAGACGCATCGCCGCCATCGCCTCCTCGACGGTCAGAAGCTTGACGGTGCGCCCGGCCGAACAGCCGCCGCCGGCGGCCACAGCCATCGCCGCGGCCGCCATCGCGACATCGTCCGGCGCCTCGAGGATGATCACCGCATCGGCCTTGCCGAAGGCGAAGAAGAAGTCGCGGATGCGGCCGCCGACCGCGGCGGCCACCGCATCGGCGGCGGCACGCCGGTCCGAGGGGTTGGCGATCATCGCCCGGAAGGACTCGGGCGTGTAGGACACTTCGAGCATGTAGAAGGGCATGGCAGCCTCCCCATGGCCACCGGGCCGGGTCGGACGGCCCTGCCGCGCCGGGCCCGGGGCACCGCGCCCCGGCCGGCATCGCATCGGGGCCGCCCGGGGCCGCGGCGCCCGCATCCAGCCTAGCACGGAAACGGCACCGCGGCGACCGACTGGCGGTCGCCGCGTCGACGGAGGACGGGGCCGGGGGGAAACGCCGCAGGGCCGGGGTGCGGACCCCCGGGGGGCCGGCGTCAGTGGCCGGTGCCTTTCAGCACCACACCGACGGTTGCGGAAAGGATCGCCACGTCGCGCCCGAAGGACAGCGACAGGTCGTATTCGGCATCGAACTCCGCGCGGGCGGCGAAGGTGGTGGCGTTGCGCTCGGACACCTGCCAGGGCCCGGTGATGCCCGGCCGCAGGCGGAAATAGGCCTGTCCGGGGTAGAGGTCGCGCTGGTTCGGCATCATCGGCCGGGGGCCGACGAGGCTCATGTCGCCCGCCAGCACGTTCCACAGCTGCGGCAGCTCGTCGAGCGAGGTCTTGCGCAGCATCCGGCCGAACGGCGTGACCCGCTCGTCCTCCTTCAGCTTCTGGGTGCTCTCCCACTCGCGCCGCAGGGCCGGGTCGGCGGCCAGGCAGCGCGCCAGCATGCCCTCAGCATCGGGAACCATCGTGCGGATCTTCCACATCCGGAACACCCGCCCGCCCTTGCCCAGCCGGCGCTGCACGAAGAACGGATTGCTGCCGTCGAGCGCGGTGAGCAGCGCCATCATCAGCACCAGCGTGAGCGTGACCGGCGCGGTCAGGAGCACCAGCGCGATGTCAAGCGCCCGCTTGCCGACGGCGCGGTAGACCGAGCGCCGCGACGGGCCCGCCTGCAGGGCGATGCCACCGACGCTTCCGGCGGGATGAAGGAGGTGGATGCTCATGGTTTCCGTCTCGCAGTCCCTGTGATCGCCAGACCAGGCGCCCAATCGTCAACAGACAACCGCCGCGCCCCCCACGCGAGGGACGGTCGCACATCCGCTCTGGTCTCGCCTTGATTTCGACACCAATTAACACCGCGTTAGACACGACTTCAACGCGCAACGGCCGCCACACACTGTTTCGCGAGCGTGGCGCAAGGCCGGAACGGGGCGGCGGGGGGGGAGCGGCGTGCGGTTGTGGCCGAGGCCTGTACAATTGGACATGTCCGGACCTGCCGTCTCCCGGACGGAAACGGAGGGGTGCGGCACTGTCGCACGTTTCGCCCCCCAGCCGGGCGCGAATCAGTGCCGTGCCGGATGGCCGGGCGGCCCTGCAGTGCCGCGGACGGCAGGGTGAGACCCCGCGGGGCCGGCCGCGACAGGGCCGTGGCGCCGGGGGCCGTCGGCCGGACGGGCGGCGATGCCGCCGCGGCGCCCCGGGCAGGCGCTAGCGTGCGAGCACGATCTCGGCCCGCAGCCCGCCCAGCGTCGGGCTGGTGCCGAGGCGCAGCGTCCCGCCGTGGCTGCGGGCGATGTCGGCGGCGATCGACAGCCCGAGCCCGACTCCCGAACCGCGGTCCTGGTTGCGGGCGGGATCGAGGCGGGTGAAGGGCCGCATCGCCTCCTCCCGCCGCGCCGCGGGGATGCCGGGGCCGTCGTCCTCGACCCGGATCTTCACGCTCCGCGCGTCGCCCTCGATCCCCACCTCGACGCGGCTGGCGTGCCGCACGGCGTTGCCGACGAGGTTCTCCACCGCCCGCGTGACGGCATGGGGGCGCAGCATCGCCGTTCCCGCGCCGCTGACCGCCGCCATCCGCACCGCCTTGCCGGCCCGGCGCGCCCGCTCGACCACCGATGCCGCCAGCGCCGCAGGGTCGGTAGCCACCTGGGCCTCCTGCGCCTCGCCGCGGGCGAAGTCGAGGAAGCTGTCGATCAGCCGCTCCATCTCGTCGAGATCGGCGCGCAGCGCGGCAGCCTCGGGGCTGTCGGGCATCATCGCAAGCTCCAGCCGCATCCGGGTGAGCGGGGTGCGCAGGTCGTGGCTGACCCCCGACAGCATGAGCGTGCGCTGCTCGAGGTGGCGCTCGATGCGCGCGCGCATGTCGATGAATGCCGCCCCCGCCGCCCGCACCTCGGCTGCGCCGGAGGGACGGTAGCGCAGGCTGCGGCCCTTGCCGAATGCCTCCGCCGCCTCGGCCAGCCGGGTAATGGGCCGGATCTGGTTGCGCAGGAAGACATAGGCGACGCCCGTCAGGAGCAGCCCCGAGCCCAGCATCAGCACCAGGAGCTGGTGGGGATTGGAGGCCGAGACCCGCCGCCGGGCGACCGCGAGCGTTATCGTGCCGTGCCGCGTCGCCACCGCCAGTCGCACCCGGGCGTCGTCGCTGGCAAGGTCGACCGCCAGCACCCCCGGCAGCCCGGCGCGCAGCGTGGCGATCACCGTCAGGCCCGAGAGGTCGTAGAACGGCCGCCGGTCGGCCGCCGGCGCGTCGGGGTCGGGCAGCGCCGCCTCGATGGCGAGCGGACCGAGCACCGGGGCGACCGCGGCCAGCGCCGCGGCGGCATCGGGCGCGGCCTCGACCTCGGCGAGCAGGAAGCCGAGCTCGGCCAGCACCGCGCGCGTCATCTGCCGCGTCACGCCCTCGAAATGGCGCTGGAAGAAGACCACCGAAACGACCAGCTGGATTGCCACCACCGGGGCGATCAGGATCATCACGGCCCGTCCGAACAGGCCGCGCGGCATCAGGCGCTTGAGCATCGGTGCGAACATGGGCAAGAAGCCTAGGGCGGATTACGGCCGCTGGAAACCGCCTGGAGGGTCGGCGATGACGGGGTCGGCGGTGTCGGAGGTCGCGCCCGGCATCCTGCGGGTGCTGGCGCCGAACCCCTCGGCCTTCACCCTGCACGGGACCAACAGCTATCTCGTCGGCCGCGGCCCGGTCGCGGTGGTCGACCCCGGCCCCGACGATCCGGACCATCTTGCCGCCCTCCTCGGGGCGCTGGCGCCGGACGACCGGGTGGCGGCGATTCTCGTCACCCATGCCCACCGCGACCATTCGGCCCTGGCCGGGCGGCTCGCGGCGGCGACGGGCGCGCCGGTGCTGGCCTACGGCGACTGGACGGCAGGGCGCAACCCGCGGCTCGCCGCGCTGCCCGGCCTCGGCGGCGGCGAGGGCGTCGACCGCGCCTTCCGGCCCGACCGCCGGCTGGCCGACGGCGAGGCGGTGGCGGCCGGCGACTGGCGGATCGAGGCGCTGTGGACCCCCGGGCACATGGGCAACCACCTCTGCTTCCGCCTCGGCGGGACTGTCTTCAGCGGCGATCTGGTGATGGGCTGGTCGAGCAGCATCGTCTCGCCACCCGACGGCGAACTCGCGGCCTACCGCGCCTCGCTGGCCCGCCTCGTCGGGCTCGGCGCGGCGCGGCTGCTGCCCGGCCACGGCCCCCCGGTGGAGGCGCCGGCGGCGCGGGTGGCCGAGCTTCTGGCCCACCGCGCCGCGCGCGAGGCGGCGATCCGCGACGCGCTCGCCGCCGGCTGCCGGACCGCCGCCGAGGTCGTCGCGGCGGTCTACACCGACACGCCCCCGGCGCTGCATCCCGCCGCCGCCCGCACCGTGCTCGCCCATCTGATCGACCTCGCCGACCGCGGCCTCGTGCGGGCCGACGGCCCCCCCGCCCCGGCCGCCCGCTGGCAGCCGGCCTGACCCGCCGGCCACGCCGCGCGCCCTGCCCGAACCCTCTGGACGCCCGTCGCCCCCCTTGCTATACGCCCCCCGCGTTCCGGCGTAGCTCAGCGGTAGAGCAGTTGACTGTTAATCAATTGGTCGTAGGT
>JAHDXW010000037.1 GCA_023383015.1 Paracoccaceae bacterium | reverse complement strand
CGATCAGCTTCACCTCGTGCAGGCACTCGAAATAGGCCATCTCGGGGGCGTAGCCCGCCTCGACCAGGGTCTCGAAACCCATGCGAATGAGTTCCACGAGCCCGCCGCAGAGGACCGCCTGCTCGCCGAAGAGGTCGGTCTCGCATTCCTCGCGGAAGTTGGTCTCGATGATGCCCGACCGGCCGCCGCCGATGGCCGAGCAGTAGGACAGCGCGGTCTCGAGCGCGCGGCCGGTGGCGTCGTTGGCCACCGCCACCAGGCAGGGCACGCCGCCGCCCTTGAGGTACTCGCCGCGCACCGTGTGCCCGGGGCCCTTGGGCGCCATCATGATCACGTCGACGCCCTTCTTCGGGGCGATCAGCCCGAAGTGGATGTTGAGGCCGTGGGCGAAGGCGATCGCCGCACCCTCGCGGAGATTGTCGTGGACAAGCCGGCGGTAGGTGTCGGCCTGCAGCTCGTCGGGCATGGTGAACATGATCAGGTCGGCCCAGGCCGCGGCCTCGGCGATGCCCTTCACGGCGAGCTTCTCGGCCGCGGCCTTCGCCGCCGAGGGCGAGCCCTCGCGCAGTGCCACGACGACGTTCCGCGCCCCCGAATCGCGCAGGTTCAGCGCATGGGCATGGCCCTGGCTGCCGTAGCCAAGGATCGCGATCTTCTTGTCCTTGATCAGGTTCACATCGCAGTCGCGATCGTAGTAGACGCGCATGGCTTCCCCGCTGTCATCCAGGTGTTTCCCCGCGCCGTCCTTAGAGAGGGCCCGGCGGGCTGGCAAGACCCGCGGCCCGGGTTGCCGGCGGCCGCGGCTGCGCCTATGACCGCCGCGAGGCACCCCGTGACAAGGACCAGGCCCATGCCCGCACTGCGCCCCGACGTCGACCCCGACGGCCTGCTGGAGTTCTCGGTGGTCTTCACCGACCGCTCGCTCAATCACATGTCGGCCGCCTTCCAGGCGGTGATGCGCGACATCTCGGCCACGCTTTGCACCGTCTACCGGGCCGAGGCGGTGGCGCTGGTCCCCGGCGGGGGAAGCTGCGCGATGGAGGCCGTGGCGCGCCAGTTCGCACGCGGCGCCCGCGCGCTGGTGGTCCGCAACGGCTGGTTCTCCTACCGCTGGAGCCAGATCCTCGAGACCGGCGGGATCGCCGCCGAGACGGCCGTCGTCAGGGCCCGCCGGCAGGGCAACGGGGCAACCGCCCCCTTCTCCCCCGCCCCCGCCGAGGCGATCGCCGCCGAGATCCGGGCCGCCGCGCCCGACATCGTCTTCGCCCCCCATGTCGAGACCGCGTCCGGCATCATCCTGCCCGATGCCTGGATCGAGGCCATCGGCGCGGCAGCGCGCGAGGCCGGGGCGCTGTTCGTGCTCGACTGCGTCGCCTCGGGCTGCGTCTGGGTGGACATGGCCGCGCGCGGCGTGGACGTGGTGATCTCGGCGCCGCAGAAGGGCTGGAGCGCCTCGCCCTCGGCGGGGCTGGTGATGATGGGCCCGCGGGCGGTGGCGCGGCTGGGCGAGACGAGCTCGGACAGCTTCGCGCTCGACCTCCGGCGCTGGCGGGGCATCATGGAGGCCTACGAGAAGGGCGGCCATGCCTACCACGCCACCCTGCCTACCGACGCGCTGCGCGGCTTCCGCGACACGATGCGCGAGATGGAGGAGTGGGGCTTCGACCGGCTGGCGCAGGCGCAATGGGAGCTCGGCCGCGGGGTGCGGGCGATGCTGGCCGCCCGCGGCATCGCCTCGGTCGCCGCCGAGGGCTTCGGCGCGCCGGGGGTGGTGGTGTCCTACACCGCCGACGCCGAGATCCAGTCAGGCCGCCGCTTTGCCGCCGAGGGGGTGCAGATCGCCGCCGGGGTGCCGCTGATGTGCGACGAGGGGCCCGACTACCGCAGCTTCCGCATCGGGCTCTTCGGCCTCGACAAGCTGACCGACATTCCCGGCACGATCGGCCGGCTGGAGGCGGCGGTCGCGCGGGTGTTCCCGGGCTGAGGCGGGGGCGGCGGCGCCGCCCTGCCCGCGGCCGCCCTACCCCCCGGCCCCGAGGCCGAGGCGCATCACCGCGCGGCGCAGCGGCGCGATGTCGTGCAGCAGCCCGATGCCGCGGGCGCGCAGGGCCGTGGCGGGCGGCGCGCCGGCCATCGAGACGCGGTTGAGCAGGTCGATTCCGGCCACCCGCGCCGCGACCTCGGGCCAGCGGCGACGGTGGTAGGCATCCAGCATCGGCCGGGCACCGAGGCCCGCGGGGTCGGCCGTGGCAAGCTCGCAGAGCAGGCGCAGGTCGGCGAGGCTCATGTTCAGCCCCTGCGCGCCGATCGGGGGCACGACATGGGCGGCCTCGGCCATCAGTGCCGTGCGCTCGGCCGCCATCCGGTCGGCCAGACGGGCGATCATCGGCCAGGACGAGACCCGCGTGACCGGCGCGAGCGCGCCGAAGAGCCCCGCCGAGCGGTCGGTGATCGCCTCCGCGAAGGCGGCCGGCGGCAGGGCGGCCATGCGCCGGGCGGCGTCGGCCGCCAGCATCCAGACCACCGCCGATGCCGGCAGCCCGTCGCGGTCGGGCAGGGGGACGAGCGTGAACGGCCCGCCGTCGCGGTGGATCTCGGTCGACACCCCGGCGTGCGGGACCGGATGGGTGACGGCGAAGACGAGCGCCCTCTGGCCGAAGCGGATGGTGCGCGCGCCGATGCCGAGGGCGCGGCGGACTGGCGAATCGCGCCCGTCGGCTGCAACCAGCAGCCGCGCCCGCACCGCCGTGCCGTCCGACAGCGTCGCCAGCGCCGCGCCGGTGCGGGTCCGGACCGAGGCCGTCGCCACCCCGGGGCGGAAGCGCACCCCCGGCAGTTCGGCGATGCGCGCCGTCATCTCGCGCCGCAGCAGCCAGTTGGGCAGGTTCCAGCCGAACGGGCGGTCGCCGATGTCGGCAGCCTCGAAGTCGCGCCGGCTGCGCACCGCGCCGCCGGGGCCGGCGGCATCGACGATGCGCATCGTCCAGAGCGGCGCTGCATGCGGGACCAGGCGGGCCCAGAGGCCGGCGGCCTCGAGCACCGCCACCGAGGGCTGCAGGAAGGCCGTGGTGCGCAGGTCGGCGGCAGGATCGGCAGCGTCCGTCACCGGCGGGGCCGGATCGACACAGAGCACCCCGAACCCCGCCGCCCCCAGCGCCGCGGCGGCCGCGAGCCCCGCGACCCCGCCGCCGGAGATGAGGATGTCGGTTTCGGTCGCGGTCATGGCTTCCCCTTCCGCCGGCCATCCTAGACCGGCCGGCGCCGCGCGCCAGAGGGCGCGCGCCTCAGCCGCGGGTGACGAGCAGCAGCAGGGCGAAGCAGACCGGCACCGCCGCCAGCGCCCCGATGGCGAGCGCCGGCAGACCCCAGGCGAGGACGGCGATGCCCCAGAGGCTGAGGACCGTGGCGAGGAGGTACCAGATGTGATCGTCGTCGCCCTCCAGCAGGTCGCGAGCGATCCAGCCGATCACCGGGATGCGGAACCAGAAGGGGCGGCGGGCGGCGGCAGTCATGTCAGCACTCCTGTCCTTTCAGCCCGCGACATAGGCCGGCGGCGCGGTCCGGGGACGGGGCAGGATGCCGCAGCGCGGCGTTCAGGCGGCGACGGGGGCGAGGCCGGCGAGGAAGGCCGCAAGGTCGGCCGCGTGATGCTGGACATGGGGCGCGGCGGCCGGTGCGGGCGCGACATGGACGGTGCGCATCCCCATCTCCCATGGCGCGATCAGGTTGCGCGCGTCGTCCTCGAACATCGCGGCGCGAGCGGGATCGACACCGCCGCGGGCGAAGACGGTCTCGAAGGCCGCGCGCTCGGGCTTGGGGCGGAAGCCTGCGTCCTCGACCCCGTAGACCGCGTCGAAGGCCGCCGCGAGGCCGCGGGCAGCCAGGACCCGGCGGGCCCAGGGGGCGCTGCCGTTGGTATAGACGATCCGCCGCCCCGGCAGGGCGGCGATGCGGGCGGCCAGCACGGGGTCGGGCGCGAGCCGGTCGAGCGGCACGTCGTGGACATGGTGAAGGAACGCCCAGGGGTCGATCGCATGTTCGGCCATCAGCCCGGCGAGCGTGGTGCCGTGGCTTTCCCACCAGTGGCGGCGCAGCCGCCCGGCCTCGGCCTCGCCGACGTCGAGGGCGGCCATGATCCAGCCGGTCATGCGCGCGTCGATGAGGTCGAACAGCCGCGCCTCGGGCGGGTAGAGGGTGTTGTCGAGGTCGAAGACCCAGCTTTCGACTTCGGCGAAACGGTCGGCATGCGGGGCGCGGGCCATTGCCGTGACGTAGTCGGGCGCGGGCCGGCCATCAAGCCCCGGCGCTTGCATCCCATGGCATACCGTGGCTAGTCTCAGGCATGGAGGGAGACGGGGATGCGCGACGCCAGGCCTGCCGGGACCGATGCCTATGCGCTGATCGTCGAGGCCATCGACCGCGGCGATTACGGCCCCGGCGACCGGCTGGTGGAATCCGAGCTCGCCGAGCGCTTCGGCGTCTCGCGCACGCCGGTGCGCGAGGCGCTGCAGCGGCTGGAGACGCAGTCGATGCTGACGCGCGACGGCCGCAGCCTGATCGTGGCGAGCCTGGACCACAGCCAGCGGGCCGAGCTTTACGTCGTTCGTACCGAGCTCGAGGCGCTGGCGGCACGGCTGGCGGCACGCCATGCCACCGACGAGGAGGTGCGGGTGCTGCGCGGCATGGTCGCCGAGGACCGGCCGCTGGCCGGCGACCCGGCCGCCCTGGCCCGCGCGAACCGCCGCTTCCACCGGATGATCCACCTCGCCTCGCACAACCGCTTCCTCGTCCAGCAGCTCGACCTCGTGCACCGCTCGATGGCGCTGCTCGCCTCGACCTCGATCGGCGCCGAGGGCCGCGGCGCGGCGACGATCGAGGAGCATGGCGCCATCGTCGAGGCGATCGCGGCGCGCGACGAGGAGGCCGCGGGCGTGGCGCTCAGGGCGCATATCTCCAAGGCCTTCGAGACCCGGCTGCGGCTGGATGCCGAGGCCGAACGGGGCTGAGCGGGGGCTCAGATCGTCGGGCCCGGGACGAGGCGGCTGCCATCGGCGAAGCGGGCCATGCGGAAGCGCGCGAGGTCGTGGCCGGGCGCCTCGCCGGCGACGAGGTCGGCCACGACCCGGCCGACCGCCGGGCCGATGCCGAAGCCGTGGCCGCTCATCCCGGTGGCCACCACGAGGCCGGGCAGCGCGGCGACATGGTCGATCGCCGGGACGACGTCGGGGAGGGTGTCGATCATGCCGCCCCAGGCGGCGGCGAGCGGCACCGGGCCGAGCGCGGGGAAGAGGGCGGCGAAGCCGGCGGCGAGCCGGTCCAGCGTGGGCCGGTGCGGGCAGGGGTCGAGCACGCGCATGCGCTCGAAGGGCGTCGGCCGGTCGGCCGCCCAGCGCCGCGGCGTCAGCCAGCCGTCGGGATAGCCCGCGGGCGCCCAGGGCAGGAAGCGGCTGGACGCGAGCTCGGCCCGGACCTGGCCGGCGTAGGCGCGCAGGTAGCGGAAGGAATCGGGGCCGACCAGCACCTCGTGGAAATCCGACGGGGCGAGGATGTAGCCGCCGTCGGCGCGGCGGCGGAAGGCGAGGCTGCGGTCGGAGACCGCCGCCTCGGTCAGCGCCGGCAGCGGCGCCGTGGCCGCGACCGTGGCGCGCACCGTCAGCTGCGGCAGGCTGATCCCGTGGCGGCGCAGGAACAGCCCCGACCAGGCCCCGCCGGCGAGGACGACCGCATCGCAGTCGATGCGGCCGGCCTCGGTGACGACGCCGCAGACACGGCCGGCGGCGCGGTCGATGAGCCGCGCTGCGCAGCCCTCGACCACCACGACCCCGCGCGCCGCGGCCAGCCCGGCCAGCGCCGGCATCGCCCGTTCGGGCTCGGCACGGCCATCGGAGGGCGTCAGCAGGCCGCCGGCGAAGGCGCGCGCTGCCCCCGGCAGCATGGCCGCAACCTCGGCACCGGTCAGCAGACGGGTGTCGAGGCCATGGGCGCGCGCGGTGCCGAGCCAGCCCTCGTAGCGGGCGAGCCGGGCGGCATCGGTCGCGAGGTAGAGCACGCCCGCACGAACGAGGCCGGTGGCGCGCCCGGTCTCGGCCTCGAGCCGGTCCCACAGCCGGTGCGCCTCGACCATCAGGGGCAGTTCGGCGGGATCGCGGCCCTGGGCGCGCACCCAGCCCCAGTTGCGGCTGGACTGCTCTGCCCCCACCCGCCCCTTCTCGACCACCACCGTGCGCAGCCCGCGCATGGCGAGGAAATAGGCGGACATGATGCCGATGATGCCGCCGCCGATCACCACCACATCGGCACGGGCCGGCGGCGGGCCGGGATGGGCGGGCGGCGTCGCGGCGGTGATCGGCGCCCCCCTCATCGCGCGAGGTCGTCGATCAGGCGACGCAGGAAGGCCTGTCCGGCCTCGAACTGGCTGCGCGCGAGGTATTCGTCGGGCTGGTGGGCCTGGGCGATGTCGCCCGGCCCGCACACGACCGCCGAATAGCCGGCCTCCTGGAACTGGCCGGCCTCGGTGCCGTAGCTGACGACATGGCGGCCGTTGTCGCCGCCAAGCCGGCGCACCAGCGCCTCGGCCGCGCCGTCGGCCTCGGGCCTGAGCGGGGGGACGCGGAAGAAGGTGTCGATCGCGATGCCGACGTCGGTGTGGACCCGGCGCATGCCGGCGGAGATGCCGGCGGCGGCGGCGCGCAGTCGCGCCTCCCATTCGGCGGGATCCTCGCCCGGCACGACCCGGATCTCGAAGGTCATGCGGCAGTCGCGGGCGGTGATGTTCTGCGCCGTGCCGCCCTCGATCCGGCCGACATGCAGCGTCGTCCACGGCGGATCGAAGCCGGCCGCGGACGGCGGCGGGACGGCGGCGGCGTTGGCGGCGTTGATCGCGTTGGCCCAGCCGACCAGCCGGGCCGCCTCCATGACCGCCGAGACCCCGTAGGGCAGACGCGAGGAATGAACCTCGTGGCCGCGGACATGGACGTGGAAGGCATAGCCGCCCTTGTGCGCGGTCACCGGCCGCATCATCGAGGGCTCGCCCACGATCACCGCGGCGGCCGCAGGCAGGTCGCCGCGCAGGGCCGCGATCATCGGCGGGGCGCCGGTGCAGCCCAGCTCCTCGTCATAGGACAGCGCCAGCTGCAGCGGACGGCGCAGCCGGCCGCCCTCCGCGGCCTCGACCAGCGCCCAGATCGCCAGCGCATCGAAGCCCTTCATGTCCGTCGTGCCGCGGCCGTAGAGGCGGCCGTCGCGCTCGACCAGCTGCCAGGGGTCGGTCGTCCACGGCTGGCCGTCCACCGGAACGACATCGCTGTGCCCCGACAGCACCACGCCCCCGGGCACGGCGGGGCCCGCCTGGGCATAGAGCGCGGCCTTGCTGCGCCCCTCGTTCCAGACCCGGCGGGCGGCGATGCCGTGGCCGGCGAGATAGTCCTCGACCCAGTCGACGAGCGCGAGGTTCGACTCGCGGCTGACCGTGGGGAAGGCCACGAGGCGCGCGAGGATTTCCAGCGCCGTCAGTCGCGTGCCCATTGCCGCCCCATCCCCTGCCCCCTGCGTTCCGGCCCGGCAGCCTGCGGCGGCGCCGCGGCGGGGTCAAGCCGCGGCGGGGACGCGCCCGCGGGGGCGGTGCACGAAATCATGTTGCCGGCTGCCGAAAACTTGCTAACACTGGCGCGAACGGCCGGCCGGCAGCCTTCGGCACGGACCGAAACCAGAAGAATAACAACGACAAGAACGACACAGGGAGCACTTGATGCCCGACGGGGCGGCACCCGTCCTCGCGGTGAGCGGTCTGAAGACCGTTTTCCGGACGCGAGGCGGCGAGGTTCACGCCGTGAACGACGTCGGCTTCCGCCTCCGGCCGGGGGAACTGCTGGGCGTCGTCGGCGAAAGCGGTTCGGGCAAGTCGGTGACGATGATGTCGCTGCTCGGCCTGCTGCCGTCGCCGCCGGCGGAGGTGCGGGCGGGCGAGGTGATCTTCGACGGCCGGAACCTCCTGACGATGCCGCCCGAGGAGCTGCGGGCGGTGCGCGGTGGCGGCATCGGCTTCATCTTCCAGGACCCGATGACCTCGCTCAACCCGGTGTTCAACGTCGGTTTCCAGATCACCGAGCCGCTGCGCCGGCACCTTGGCATGGACCGGGCGCGGGCCGAGGCGCGGGCGGCGGAGCTTCTGGACCTCGTCGGCATTCCCGATGCCCGGCGACGGCTGAAGGACTACCCCCACCAGTTCTCGGGCGGCATGCGCCAGCGGGTGATGATCGCCATCGCCCTCGCCTGCGACCCCAAGGTGCTGATCGCCGACGAGCCGACGACCGCGCTGGACGTCACCATCCAGGCCCAGATCCTCGAGCTTGTCCGCGACCTGCGCCAGAAGCTCGGCATGGCAATCATCTGGATCACCCACGACCTCGGCGTGATCGCCGGCATCGCCGACCGGGTGATGGTGATGTACGGCGGCCAGGTGGTCGAGGAGGCGCCGGTAAAGGCGCTGTTCGCCGACCCGCGCCACCCCTACACGCGGGCGCTGCTGCGGACGATCCCGCATGTGCGCGGGCCGCGGGCGGCGCGGCTGCGGGTCATCGAGGGCCAGCCGCCGATCCTGCGGGCGGCGCCCTCGGCCTGCCCGTTCCGCGCCCGCTGCGCCCATGCGATGCCGCGCTGTGCCGCCGAGAACCCCGCCCTGCGGGCCGTCGGCAGCGGCCATGCGATCGCCTGCTTCTGGGATGCGCCCGCCGCCGCGGAGGCCGCCCATGGCTGAGGCCGCCCGCCAGCCCCTGGTCGCCGTGCGCGGCCTGAAGATGTACTTCCCCATCACCGCCGGCCTCCTGCGGCGCAGGGTCGGCGACGTGAAGGCGGTGGACGATGTCAGCTTCGACATCCGGGCCGGCGAGACGCTGGGGCTGGTCGGCGAGTCGGGCTGCGGCAAGTCGACCTGCGGGCGGGCGATCCTGAGGCTCTACGACATCACCGCCGGCTCGATCCGCATCGACGGCGACGAGATCGCGCGGATGGGCCAGACCGCGCTGCGCCGGCTGCGCCCGAAGATGCAGATGGTCTTCCAGGATCCGCAGGCGTCGCTGAACCCGCGGATGACGGTGGCCGGGATCATCGGCGAGCCCCTGGCCGAGCACACGCCGATGACCCAGGCCGAGCGGCTGGAGCGGATCTACGGGCTGATGGATGCGGTGGGGCTGAACCGCAACTTCGCCAACCGCTACCCCCACGAGTTCTCGGGCGGCCAGCGCCAGCGGATCGGCATCGCCCGGGCGCTGGCGCTGAACCCCAAGTTCATCGTCTGCGACGAGCCGATCGCGGCGCTCGACGTGTCGATCCAGGCCCAGGTGGTCAACCTCCTGGAGGAGCTGCAGGCGCGCTTCGGGCTGACCTACCTCTTCATCAGCCACGACCTGTCGATGGTGCGCCACATCGCGACGCGGGTGGCGGTGATGTACCTCGGCCGGATCGTCGAGATCGCCGACCGCGACGCGCTCTATTCCGCCCCGCTGCACCCCTACACCCAGGCGCTGCTGTCGGCGGTGCCCGAGCCCGACCCCGACTACGAGGGCCAGCGCCGGCGGATCATCCTGACCGGCGACGTGCCCTCGCCCGCCCGGCCGCCGGAAGGCTGCCGCTTCTCGACCCGCTGCCCGACGGTGCTGGACATCTGCCGGCGGGTGGCGCCCGAGCTTTCAACGAGGGGCGGCGACCGCGCGGTCGCCTGCCACCTTCACCCCGCCACAGCACAACAGACCGCCGGCCGAACCGGCGGCCCGATGGCAGCCGTCTGGGAGCCTGCCGGGCAGATCCAGCAAGGAGAACACCGATGAGACTGAAGACAGCCCTGTTGGGCGCCGTGGCGCTGGCCGCCTTTGCGCCCGCGGCCATGGCCGAACGCGGCGCGGACGGCCAGGTGAACATCATCTACTGGCAGGCGCCGTCGATCCTGAACCCCTACCTCTCGGGCGGCACCAAGGACATCGAGGCCGCCTCGATGATCATCGAGCCGCTTGGCCGCTACGACCAGGACGGCGTGCTGCAGGCCTGGCTGGCCGCCGAGGTGCCGACCGTCGAGAACGGCGGCGTCGCCGCCGACCTGACCTCGATCACCTGGAAGATCCGGCCCGGCATCCTGTGGTCGGACGGCACGCCCTTCACATCCGCCGACGTCGTCTTCACCCACGAATACTGCACGCATCCCGAGGGCGGTTGCGCCCAGCTGTCGAAGTTCGACGGCGTCGAGTCCGTCGAGGCGATCGACGACCTGACGGTGAAGATCACCTTCAAGGCACCGACGCCCGTGCCCTACGGGCCGTTCACCGGCGGCCAGGGGCCGGTCATCCAGGCCGCGCAGTTCGCCAACTGCCTCGGCGCCGCGGCACCGGGCTGCACCGACGCCAACTTCTACCCCATCGGCACCGGCCCGTTCCGCGTCACCGACTTCCGGCCGAACGACGTCATCCAGATGGAGGCCAACCCCAACTACCGCGATCCCGCCAAGCCGCGCTTCGCGACCGTGACCTTCAAGGGCGGCGGTGACGCCGCGGCGGCCGGGCGGGCGGTGCTGGAGACCGGCGAGTTCGACTACGCCTGGAACCTGCAGCTTGCGCCGAGCGTCATCCAGGGGATGGTGGCGGCCGGCAAGGGCCAGGCGATCTCGGCCTTCGGCACGCTCGTCGAGCGGATCGAGACCAACATGACCAACCCCTCGCCCGACCTGCCGGAAGGCGAGCGCTCGACGCTCAAGCATCCGCATCCGTTCCTGTCGGACCCCGCGGTGCGCAAGGCGCTGTCGATGGCGATCGACCGCGAGCTGCTGGTCGAGGTCGGCTATGGCCAGGCGGGCCGGCCCACCTGCACCATCGTCCCCTCGCCCCCGAACTTCGCCTCGACCCGCGACGACTGCCTGGGGCAGGACGTCGCCGGGGCGAATGCGCTGCTCGACGAGGCCGGCTGGCTGCGCGGGGCCGACGGCATCCGCGCCAAGGACGGCGTGCGGCTGTCGATCCTCTACCAGACCTCGACCAACGCCGTGCGCCAGGACTTCCAGGCGCTGGTCAAGCAGTGGTGGTCGGAGATCGGGGTCGAGACCGAGCTGAAGAACGTCTCGGCATCGGTGTTCTTCGGCGGCGACCCGGGCTCGCCCGACACCTTCCAGAAATTTTATGCTGACGTCGAGATGTACGCCAACAACTTCGACGGCACCGACCCGCAGTCCTACCTCGCCAACTACCGTTGCGGCAACGAGCCGCGGCCCGAGACCGGCTGGCAGGGCGAGAACATCAACCGCTTCTGCGACCCGGCCTATGACGCGCTGCTGGACGAGCTTGCCCGCACCGCGAACTTCGAGGAGCGGGGCCGGATCGCCCGCCAGCTGGCCGAGATGCTGACGGTGGACAGCTACACGATCATCCCGCTGGTGGACCGCGGCCGCGTGTCGGCGCATTCCAACTCGCTGGGCGGCGTGGTGCTGAACACCTGGGACAGCGAGCTGTGGAACGTCGCCGACTGGTACCGCGTGAAGTAGTCCGGTTCCCGGGGCGGGCGGATGCGCCCGCCCCGGCCGGCCCGCGCGGCGGGCGCCACCTGCGCCTGCCGCGCGGACTGCATGCCCCCGGGGGCCCGCGCACCCGCCCCCCTGCCCCGCGACCGTTCCACCGAGGCGCCGGCCGATGCTCACCTACACGCTCCGACGGCTGCTGACGGCGGTCCCGACGCTGATCTTCATCTCCTTCGTCATCTTCCTGCTGCTGGAACTTGCCCCCGGCGACCCCCTCGCCGACCAGCCGCTGACCATTCCCGCCGAGGTGCGCGAACGCATGCGCACCGCCATGGGCCTCGACGAGGCCGCGCATGTCCGCTACTGGAAATGGCTGGTGCAGTTCGTCTGGGTCGAGCCGCAGGTGATCCTCGACCGCTGGCTGGGCACCTCGATGGCCGAGGGCGAGCTGCGCATCCTGTCCTGGCAGTTCCGTGCTCCGGTCTTCGACATCATCTGGCAGCGCATCCCCCAGACCCTGACGGTGGTCGGCATCGCCTACGTCGTCGGCGTGATGATCGCGCTGCCGATCGGCATCGTCTCGGCCTACCGCCAGTATTCCTGGTTCGACCAGATCGGCACCTTCGTGTCGATGGTCGGCTTCTCGGTGCCGACGTTCTTCACCGGCGTGCTCTTGATCGTCATCTTCTCGGTCAACCTCGGATGGTTCCCCTCGATCTACGACACCACGCTCCGGGTCACCGACTGGCCAAGCTTCGTGCGGCAGGTGTCGCAGATGGTCATGCCGGTGGCCGTGCTCGCGCTCTACAACGCCGCGCAGATCAGCCGCTTCATGCGCAGCTCGATGCTGGACAACCTCAACCAGGACTATGTGCGCACCGCCCGCGCCAAGGGCATGGGCGAGACCACGGTGGTGCTGGTGCATGTGCTGCGCAACTCGCTGATCCCGGTGGTCACGGTGATCGCGCTCGGGGTGCCGACGATCTTCGCGGGGGCGATCATCACCGAGCAGGTGTTCAAGGTGAACGGCCTCGGCCAGCTGCTGATCACCGCCATCCAGGCCAATGACCTGCCGATGGTGCAGACGCTGACCTTCGTCTTCGCGGTGCTGATCGTCACCTTCAACCTGATCGCCGACATCCTCTACGGCATCCTCGACCCGAGAATCCGCTATGACTGAGCTCGCCCCCGCGCCCGCGGTGGAGGCCGCACTGCGCCCCCCGCGCAGCCAGTGGCGCGACGTCTGGGACCAGTTCCGCAGCCATCGCGGGGCGCTGTTCGGGCTGCTCGTCTTCGGCTCGATCGTGATGTTCTCGGTGGTCGGGCCGTATCTGTGGACGGTCGATCCCAAGTTCATCGCCATCCGCTCGCGCGATCTGGGCATGTCCTGGGCCCACCCCTTCGGCACCGACCAGCTTGGCCGCGACATCTTCGCCCGGATGATGGCCGGCGGGCGGGTGTCGCTGGCCGTCGGGCTGACCGCGATGGCGCTGTCGATCCTGCTCGGGACGCTGATCGGGGTGACGGCGGGCTTCTTCCGCCGCCTCGACGGGCTGCTGATGCGTCTGACCGACCTCTTTCTGGCGCTGCCGCTCCTGCCGCTGCTTCTGGTGATGGTCATGCTCTTCCGCGAGAGCCTGGCGCGGCAGTTCGGCCCCGAGACCGGCATCTTCCTGCTGATCGTGGTGGCGATCGGCGTCACATCCTGGATGCAGACGGCGCGGATCGTGCGCGGCGAGGTGCTGGCGCTGAAGGAGCGCGAGTTCGTGCTGGCCGCCCGCTCGATCGGCACCCCGCCCAGGCGGATGATCCTGCGCCACATCCTGCCCAACGTGCTGTCGCCGATCATGGTCTCGGCGACGCTGGGGATCGCCACCGCGATCATCACCGAATCGGCGCTGTCCTTCCTCGGGCTCGGCTTTCCGCCCGACTTCCCGACCTGGGGGCGGCTCCTGTTCGACGGGGTCGACTACCTGCAGCAGTTCCCCGAGCGGGTGATCTGGCCCGGGGTCTACATCTCGCTGACGGTGCTGAGCGTCAACTTCATCGGCGACGGGCTGCGCGACGCGCTCGACCCGCGCATCCGCGGGCGCTAGCGGCCCGGGCGGTTTCCGCGGGGCGAAACGGGCCGGGCAGCCGCCGGCGGCCGGGCCGTGCTAGGGCTGGGCGAGGCCGGGAGAGCGCCCCGGCCGGCCACTCCGGAGGGCCCCGCCATGCAGTCCGATCCAGCCGGCGCACGCGCCTACGAGAACCCCTCGGACCTTGGCCCGGTGGAACGCGGGCCGGTGCCGCGACCGCCGGCGGGGGCGCGCTGGGTGCGCGTCGAGCAGGCCGACCTTGACCGCCTGCCCCCGGTCCGGCGGTGGGACTGCCTGCGCACCCCCGAGCCGATCACCGTCGACGGGCGGCTGGACGAGGCCGTGTGGGCGCGCGCGGCCTGGAGCGAGCCCTTCGGGATGATCCACGACGGCAGCCCGACGCCCCTCGAGACGCGCTGTGCGATGTTGTGGGACGACAGCGCGCTCTACGTCGCCTACCGGGTCGAGGACCCCGACGTCCGCGCCTCGATGACCGGGTTCAACGACCATGTCTACCGCAACGACGAGGACGTTGAGTTCTTCTTCGCCGGCGACGGCTACTATTTCGAGATCGGGCTGAACGCGCTGAACAACAGCTACCAGATCCGCTGGACCTGGGTGGAGCGGCTGGTACGCGAGCAGCGCTTCGAGGAACTTGAGGCGCTCTTCAAGCTGCCCGACGTGCTTTACTACGTCGCCCGCCGGGGCGAGCGGCTGGGGCGCTGGGCGGACCTCTCCTACCGCATGCCGGGGCTGCGCCATGCGGTCTGGATCGACGGCAGCCTGAACAACCCCGAGGTCCGCGACCGCGGCTGGACGGTCGAGATCGCCCTGCCCTGGGCGGGGCTGGCCGAGATCGCGGGCGGCCGGCCCCTGCCCCCGGCGCCCGGCGACATGTTCCGCATGACCGCCTACCGCTGCCACCACGACCGCGCCGCGCGCCGCGCCAAGGGCTGGACATGGAGCATCCAGGGCAACGACAACATCCACATTCCCGAGCGCTGGACCGAGGTCACCTTCCGCGCCGGGACCGTCTGAGGCGCCCCGCCCCGCTGCAGGCTTGCGTCGCGGCCGGGCCGCGCGCAGGATCGCGACCGATGGACGCGCTCGACATCGGCCCCCTGACCCCCGACCGGCTTGACGAGCTTGACCGGCTCCTTGCCGCCGACAGCGTCGCGCGCGGCTGCCGGTGCCTGCACTGGCGCATCCCCACCCGCGAGCGCGCCCTGATTCCCGGCCCGGAACGGGCCGCGCGCTTCGCCGCGCTGGCCGCGGGCGCGCGCCCCCCGGGGCTGATCGCGACCGATGCGGCCGGCCCGGCGGGCTGGGTGCAGATCACCCCGCGGGCCGAGGTACCGCGCTTCCAGACCGCGGTCAGTGCCCGGCCGGCGGCCGACACGCCCGCCGGCACTTGGGCGCTGTCGTGCTTCTTCATCCGCCGCGACCTGCGCCGGCAGGGAGTGATGACCGCGCTCGCGCGTGCCGCCTGTGCCTTCGCTGCCGCCCACGGCGCCGCCGCGGTCGAGGCCGCGGCGCGGCGGACCGGGGGCAACCTGGCCTGGGGCGAGGGCTTCACCGGCCTGGTGCCGTCACTGGCGCGCGCGGGCTTTGCCGAGGTCGAGGCGCGCACGCCGCTGCGCGTGCTGATGCGCTGGACGCCGCCGCCGGCCGGCCGGGCAGCTACTCCAGCCCGCGCCGGATCCGCCTGATCGCCAGCCAGACGGCAAGCAGGACCGCCGGGGCGAGGGCGGCCGTCAGCATCTCCTTGCCCAGGCCCAGCCAGCGGGCGACCGGATAGCCGAGATAGGCCAGGAGGCTGACCGCATAGTAGCTGATCGCGACGATCGAGAACCCCTCGACGGTGCGCTGCAGCCGGAGCTGGAGGTCGGCGCGGCGGTCCATGCTTGCGAGGAGCTGCTGGTTCTGGGCCGAGCGCTCGACATCGACCCGGGTGCGCAGCAGGTCGGAGGCGCGCATCGCCCGCTCGGCCATGCGCTGCAGCCGTGCCTCGCCGGACTTGACGGTGCGCATCGCCGGCTCGAACCGGCGGGCCATGAACTCCTGGAAGGTCTGGCGGCCGTCGATGCGGTCCTCGCGCAGGCCGGCGATGCGGTCGTGCACGATCGCCTCGTAGGCCGCGGTGGCCCCGAAGCGGAAGGAGGATTCGACCAGCAGCCGCTCGAGCTCGGAGGCGATGGCAAGGAGTTCGGTCAGCATCGCCTCGGCACGCAGGCCCTCGCGCGTCATGTCGCCGACCAGCCCGGTCAGCTTGCCGTCGAGTTCGCCCATCCGCGGGCCCAGCCGGCGCACCCGCGCGAGGCCGAGCATCGACATGCTCTTGTAGGTCTCGATCTCGCACAGCGCCTGGATGATCCGGCCGAGGCGCCGCGGTTCGGCGTCGGGGCGGGCGAAGACGGCGAACCGCATGTGGCCGTTGCTGTCGATGCGGAAGTCGCCCGCCACCACCGCCGCCCCGCCGGCGACGCGGGCACAGGCAAGGCTTTCGGGCACGAACCAGCCGGCGAGCAGCGGCCCGACGGCGGCCTCGTCGGCGGGCATCGGCTCGACCCGGATCAGGCAGGAGGTGACGCGCGCGCCCGTCGCCCGCTCCAGCCAGTCCCCCGGGTAGATCTCGAACTTGGCCGGATCGAACGGCCGGTCGGCCACGCCAGGGGTGAAGGCGGTGTAGGTCACGAACTCGGTGTGGCTTTCCCACTTCAGCCCGTGCCGGCCGATCTCGCCCGAGTAGTGCGTGGCCCCCGGCGGCGGATGGGGGGCACCGAAGCGGTCGAGCAGGGCCAGAAGATGGGCCCGGTCGGCCGCGCGGTCGCGGCCGGCGGCGCCCTCGGGCTGCTTGACGGCGAGGTAGAGCACATGACACGGCGCCGCCATCGCCGGGAAGGGCCGGGCGTGCAGCTCGTTGGCGAGCGCGTAGCGGAGCGGGTGGTCTGCGATCGGCGGCATGATCGGCGGCATGGGCGCTCCGGCTGACGCCGCAGGAGATAGCCCGCCCGCGGGCCGGGTAAAGCCCGAGAGCGAGGGGGGGAGGCGGCTGCCCCCCCGGCGCCGCTAATCGATCATCGGCATCAGCGCATCGAGGCTCTTCTTTGCGTCGCCGTAGAACATCCGCGTGTTCTCCTTGTAGAACAGCGGGTTCTCGATGCCCGAATAGCCGGTGCCCTGGCCGCGCTTGGAGACGATGACGTGCTTGGCCTTCCAGACCTCGAGCACCGGCATGCCGGCGATCGGGCTGGTGGGGTCCTCCTGGGCGGCGGGGTTGACGATGTCGTTCGAGCCGATGACGATGGCGATGTCGGTTTGCGGGAAGTCGTCGTTGATCTCGTCCATCTCGAGGACGATGTCGTAGGGCACCTTGGCCTCGGCCAGCAGCACGTTCATGTGCCCCGGCAGCCGGCCTGCCACCGGGTGAATTCCGAAGCGGACGGTCTTGCCACGGGCACGCAGCTTTCTCGTCAGCTCCGACACCGAGCCCTGCGCCTGTGCCACCGCCATGCCGTAGCCGGGCACGATGATCACCGATTCGGCGTCGTTCAGCAGCGCGGCGACGCTTTCGGCGTCGATCGCCACCTGCTCGCCCTCGATCGCCAGCGCCGGACCGGCGGTGTTGCCGAAGCCGCCGAGGATGACCGAGACGAAGGAGCGGTTCATCGCCTTGCACATGATGTAGGAGAGGATCGCACCCGACGATCCGACCAGCGCCCCGGTGACGATCAGCAGGTCGTTGGACAGCGAGAAGCCGATCGCCGCCGCGGCCCAGCCCGAGTAGCTGTTCAACATCGAGACGACCACCGGCATGTCGGCACCGCCGATGCCCATGATCAGATGGTAGCCGATGAAGAAGGCCAGCAGCGACATCAGCACCAGCGTCCACGCCCCCGCACCCTGCAGGTAGAGCGCCAGCAGCAGAAGCGAGGCGAGTGCGGCGCCGGCGTTCAGCGCATGCCCGCCCGGCAGCTTGATCGCCCTGGAGGTAACCCGGCCCGCCAGCTTGCCGTAGGCGATGACCGAGCCGGTGAAGGTGACCGCGCCGATGAAGACACCGAGGAAGACCTCGACCTGCAGCACGGTGATCTCGGCGGCGGTCTTGCCGGCGACCTTCTGCGCAAAGCCGGTGAGCGCAGCCAGCCCCTCGGCGTCGCCGGCCGCCGTGAGGCCCGCGATCCTGACCATCTCGTATTCGGCGTTGAAGCCGATGAAGACGGCGGCAAGGCCGACGAGGCTGTGCATGGCCGCAACGAGCTGGGGCATCTCGGTCATCTGGACGCGCTGGGCGACATACCAGCCGATGGTCCCGCCGGCCGCCACGAGCACGACCGAGAGGCCCCAGTTGCCCAGGCCCGGGCCGGCCAGCGTCGCAAGCACCGCCAGCGCCATGCCGAAGATGCCGTACCAGACCGCGCGCTTGGCGCTTTCCTGCCCCGAGAGGCCGCCGAGCGACAGGATGAACAGGATCGCCGCGACGACGTAGGCGGCGGTGGTGAAACCGTAGTCCATGGCGCGCGCCCCCTCAGGACTTCTGGAACATGGCGAGCATGCGCCGGGTGACCATGAAGCCGCCGACGATGTTGATCCCGGCCATGAACACCGACAGCGCCGCCAGCAGGATGACGAGGAACGAGCCCGACCCGATCTGCAGAAGCGCGCCGAGGATGATGATGGACGAGATCGCGTTGGTGACCGACATCAGCGGCGTGTGCAGCGCGTGCGAGACGTTCCAGATCACCTGGAAGCCGACGAACACCGCCAGCACGAAGACGATGAAGTGCTGCAGGAAGCTGGCCGGGGCGTAGAGCCCGGCCAGCAGCACCAGCACGCCGCCGCCGGCCAGCAACGCGGCCTGGCTGCGCGTCTGGGCGCGGAAGGCGTCCAGTTCCTGCGCCCGCCTCTCGGCCGGGGTGAGTTCCTTCGGCTTCTCCTTGGGCCGTGCGGCGGCAATCGCCTTCACCTTCGGGGGCGGCGGCGGGAAGGTCACCGCGCCGGCGTGTGTCACCGTCGCGCCGCGGATGACGTCATCCTCCATGTTCTGGACGATGACGCCGTCCTTGCCGGGCGTCAGATCGGCCAGCATGTGGCGGATGTTGGTGGCATAGAGGCTGGAGGCCTGGGCGGCCATGCGCGAGGGGAAATCGGTGTAGCCGATGACCACCACGCCGTTGCCGGTGACGATGCGCTGGTCGGGCACCGTCAGCTCGCAGTTGCCGCCGCGCTCGGCGGCGAGGTCGACGATGACGCTGCCGCGCTTCATCGCCGCCACCATGTCGGCAGTCCAGAGCCTGGGCGCCGGGCGGCCGGGGATCAGCGCTGTGGTGATGACGATGTCCATCTCGGGGGCAAGCTCGCGGAACTTGGCGAGCTGCTTGGCGCGGAACTCCTCGGACTGGGGCGCGGCGTAGCCGCCGGTGGCGGCCCCGTCCTGGGAGGGCTCGAAATCGAGGAAGACGAAGTTCGCGCCCATCGATTCGATCTGTTCGGCAACCTCGGGCCGGACGTCGAAGGCATGGGTGATGGCGCCGAGGCTGACAGAGGCGCCGATGGCGGCCAGCCCGGCCACGCCGGCGCCGACGACGAGCACCTTGGCCGGCGGAATCTTGCCCGCCGCCGTCACCTGGCCGGTGAAGAAGCGGCCGAAGTTGTTCGCCGCCTCGATCACCGCGCGGTAGCCGGCGAGGTTGGCCATCGACGACAGCGCGTCCATCTTCTGCGCCCGGCTGATGCGCGGGACCATGTCCATCGCGATCACGGTGGCGCCGCGGGCGCGGCAGGCCTCCAACAGCTCGGGGTTCTGCGCCGGCCAGAAGAAGGCGACCAGTGTCTGGCCCTCGCGCAGGAACGCCACCTCCTCGGGGGCAGGGCCGCGCACCTTGACGACGACATCGGCCGCCGCCCAGAGCGCCGCGGCATCGGCCACCACCTCGACCCCGGCGGCGCGGTAGGCCGCATCGGTGAAGCCGGCAGCGGCCCCTGCCCCGGCCTCGACCAGGCAGGCATGTCCGAGCCTGGTGATCTGCGCCGCGCTCTCGGGCGTCAGCGCGACCCGCGCCTCGCCCGGGGTGATCTCCTTCGGAGCACCGATCTTCACCGTCCCGTCCCCCGTTGCTGCCCCCAGCGCCGCGCGCGGGCGCGCGCCGCGGGCGGACCCTTAGACCGCGCAACAATATTCCTCAAGCGCCTTCACGCCGGATGCGACGATGGGAAAGTGCAGGCCCCGGGCGCCGCGCGGATCAGATCCAGCGGCGCACGCGGCCGGCCCATGCGGCGAAGGCGGAGGGAAAGGCGGCCGCGAGGCGGGCCTCCTCGGGGCGGATGAAGCGCACCGCAAGCACCCGCCCGAGCAGCGGCACGAGCAGGAGCGAAGGCCAAGCCCCCCAGAGGAGCGCGAGCCCCGCGAGGATGGCGAGATCCCCGAGGTAGATCGGGTTGCGACTGAGGCGGTAGACACCGCCCGTCACCAGCGCCGCCGGCGCCCGGTGGGGCACGATGGTGGTGCGGTGGCGGACGAATTCGCGCGCGGCTGCGGCCATCAGCACCAGCCCCGCCGCCACCAGCCCCCAGCCGGCCGCCACCGCCCAGCCCGGCGGCGGCGGCCCGACCGGCAGGAGCCGCGCCTGCGCCCAGGCGATCGCCGCGAAGCCTGCAAGCCAGACCGGCGGATAGTCGGCCGTGATCCTCATCGTCCCCTGCCTGAGCGGCATCCCGGGCTGCCGCCTGCGCGTCGTGGACCGCCCGCGACATCCATGCTATCAGCATACCGTCCCGTGTGGTCTCCGGAAATCGAGACGTGATGTGAATTCCGACAACGTCGCATCCACGGTGCTGCAGGCGGGACAGGAAGGGACGCGCGCCGTCGGCGCCGGGGGGCTGGGGTCGATCCTCGGGACGGTCGGGGGAACGCCGGTGGTCCGCATCGCCCGACTGGCGCCTGCCCATGTGGAGCTTTTCGCGAAGCTCGAGGCCTTCAATCCGGCCGGTTCGGTCAAGGACCGCCTTGCGCTCGGCGTGATCGAGGCGGCAGAGCGCGACGGCACGCTGCGCCCCGGCCAGACCGTCGTCGAGGCGACCAGCGGAAACACCGGCATCGGCCTGGCCATGGTCTGCGCCGCCAAGGGCTATCCGCTGGTGATCACCATGGCGGAGAACTTCAGCGTCGAGCGGCGCCGCTTGATGCGCTTCCTCGGTGCGAAGGTGATCCTGACACCGGCCGCGGCCAGGGGAACGGGCATGGTGGCCAAGGCGCGCGAGCTGGCCGAGACCCACGGCTGGTTCCTCTGCCGGCAGTTCGAGAACGAGGCAAACGCGGACACCCATTCGCGGACCACCGCCGAGGAAATCCTTTCCGACTTCGGCTCCGACGGGCTGGACATGTGGGTCACGGGCTTCGGCACTGGCGGCACGCTCAAGGGGGTGGCACGGGTGCTGAGGGCGCGCTCGCCGCGCACCCGCATCGTCGTTGCCGAACCCGACAGCGCTCCGCTGCTCGGCTCGGGCCTGCCGCAGGCACGGCGCGAGGATGGCTCGGCAGCAGCCAGCCACCCGGCTTTCCGGCCGCACCCGATGCAGGGCTGGTCGCCCGACTTCATCTCCAGGCTGGCCGGCGACGCGATCGCCGCCGGCCACGTCGACGAAATCGTGCCGGTCGCGGGCGCCGATGCGCTGCGCTGCGCGCGCGATCTTGCATCGCGCGAGGGCATCCTCTGCGGCATCACCGGCGGGGCCACCCTTGCCGCTGCGCTGAAGGTGGCGCAGGCGGCGCCGGCCGGGGCGCGCATCCTGGCGATGATTCCCGACACCGGCGAGCGCTATCTCTCGACTCCCCTCTTCGAGGGCATCGAGGAGACGATGACGGCCGAGGAAGGGGAGATCGCATCCTCAACCCCCGGCTTCTGCATCGATGCGCCTGCCCCGGCGGCGGTTGCGCCTGCGGCGGCCCCCGCCCGGCCCGAGTAGCGCGCGCACATGCCGGGGCGATGATCGGCGACCCACGGCCGGCCGGCGGCGATCCCGTGGGGGTTCGCCGGCGGCAGGCTGACCGGGGCGCCACCGACACCTGGGCAGCCTTCAACGCCGGCACACTCCAGGCGGAAGCGGCCGCCGCCCGGATCGCCTCCGACCGCGGTCTGAAGCGCGACGCCTGCGGCTTCCTGCCGAAATGGCTGCATCGGCGCCGAGGCCGGGCGGCCGCCAAGCCACGCTTCCTCCCGAGGCCCGCCGGTCAGGGGCCGGGCGGCACGGCAAGGTCGCGGACCATGCGGTGGCGCCGGCGGCCAAGCGGGCCGGCAGGACGGAAGCCCGCGGCGGCGAACTGCGCCACGAAGCCCGCGAAGCGGAAGGACGGGCTGTCGCGGGCGACCGGCGTGCCCTCGATCAGGCGGGCGCCGGCGGCCGCCCCCGCGGCCACGGCAGCGGCGAGCAGCAGGCCGGCGATGCCGTGGCCGCGCCGCGCGGCGGGGACGTAGAAGCAGCCCACCGACCACAGCGCACCGGGCGCGGCTGCCGCAGGGGTGCCGAGGCGGGGAAAGCCCTCGCGCGGGCCGCAGGCACACCAGCCGACCGGCGTGCCGCCCTCGTAGGCAAGCAGCCCGACGTGGACGCCGGCGGCGACCTCGGCGGCCAGACCGTCGCGGCGGATGGCGCGGCGGGTCGCGGCCGGCCCGGCGTTCATGCCCGCAAGCGGCGCCCGCCACACCCGGCACCAGCAGTGGCGCGGCCCGCCGCGGCCGTCGAACAGCGTCGCGAGACGGTCCATGCAGGCCGGCGTGACCGGCACAATCTCGATGCCGCCGATCATGCCCAGCCGCCCGCTGCGGCGCGCCAGACGGGGTTCGACCAGGCCCGCCGGCCGGCGGCGTCAATCAGCGTCACCCGTAGCCAGGGCGAACCCTCCAGCCGGGCCAGCGGCACGCTGGCGCGCGTCATCGACAGGCCGTGCACCGCCACCGCGGCGCTGCCCTGCCCCTGGACGATGACACTGCGCACCGCCGTGCAGGCAACCTCGACCGTCCGCGCCCCGGCCGCGATCGCCCGGAACTCGGGCCCCTGCGAGGCGTAGTGGCGGCCGGCGCGCAGCGCCGCGATGAGCGCCTCGGGGCCGTTCTCCTCGGCCTTCACCATCACCCAGCCGCCGAAATGGTCGGGCTCGGTGAAATGGGCGTCGTCGGTGGCGCAGAAGCTCAGACGCCGGCCCTGCGAGAGCAGCAGGTCGGCGGTGTGCAGCCCGTCGCCGCGGTCGGCGCCGTTGGCGCAGCCGTGGTTGTAGACCTCCACCGCATGGGCCGCGCCCATGCTCGCGGCATCGGCCTGCGTCAGCCCCGACCACTGCGGATGGGCGATGGCGACGAAGGCGCCGGCGGCGGCGGCGCGGGCGGCCAGCGCCGGCCCGTCCTCCTGGCCCGGAAGCGGGCGGAAGTCGGGGGCGTGGGGCGGCGCGAAGTCGTCGGGCAGGCCGACCGCGAGGATGTGCCAGAGCTCGCCGTTGGCCATCGCCCCGGCGTGCAGCTCGGCCCCCGGCAGGGTCATGAACCCCGGCCGCCGGAACGGCCTGGTGTCGACCAGCGGATAGCCGTAGCGGCCGAGGAAATGGTCGGTCAGCGCAAGGAAGTCGTAACCCTCGTCGGCATAGCGCCGGCAGACCTCGGCGGGATTGAGCGCCCCGTCCGAGCGGGTGGAATGGGTGTGGAGGTTGCCGCGGAAGAACCGTCCGGGCGCGGTGAAGGCGTCGGGCATCGGGCGCACTCCCTGCCGCCGGGCGGCCCCGGCGGGTGGCGGTCAGGCGACGCGGCGGCCGAGGACCCAGACGCCGCGGACGACGGGCAGGCCCGCGACGCGGGCGAAGCGGATCAGGTCGGCGCGCGCGCCGGGGGCGATCCGGCCACGGTCGGCCAGCCCCGCCGCGGCCGCGGGGGCGGCGGTCACGGTCGCCAGCCCGCGCGCAAGGTCGCCCCAGAGATCGGCAAGGCGCAGCGCACCGGCCAGAAGTGCCGCCGGAACGTAATCCGACGACAGGATGTCGACCAGCCCCTCCCCGGCCAGCGCCGCGACGGCGACGTTGCCCGAATGGCTGGCGCCGCGGATCAGGTTCGGCGCCCCGGCCATGACCGCGATGCCGGCCGCGCGGCATGCACGCGCCGCCGCCAGCGTCGTGGGGAACTCGGCCAGCAGGGCGCCGGCAGCGGCGGACTCGGCGACCTCGGCGAGGGTGGTGTCGTCGTGGCTGGCCAGGATCGCACCCAGCCGCCGCGCCGCCGCCACCGCCTCCGCGCGGTGGCGCGCGCCGCGCGCGGCCCTCAGCGCGACCAGCCAGGCGACATGGCCCTCGAAGGCCTCCGCGGCCATTCCACGGCGGCCGACGAGATAGAGCCGCAGCCGGCCGACGTCGCGGAACTGGCGCTGGCCGGGGGTGTGATCCATCAGGCTCAGGATGCCGATGCCGTCGGCGGGGCCGAAGGCGGCGAGATCGGCAGGAAGGGTCTCCGAGCAGATCTCGGCGCGCAGGTGGAGGCGGTGGTCGATGCGCAGCGCCCCGGCGGCACGCAACGCGGCGATGGCGCCGCACAGCGCGCGGGCGTCGCGCAGCGGGCCGGCCGCGGGTGCCGAGGGCGTCATGCCCACCCGCAATGCGTCGAAGACGGTGGTGATGCCCACCCCGGCAAGCTCGGCGTCATGGGCGAGGATGGCCCCGTCATGCGGCCAGTCGACCGCGGCGCGCGGCTCGAGGTGGCGCTCGAGGTTGTCGGTGTGCAGTTCCACCAGCCCGGGGCAGACGAGGTCGCCCTCGCAGTCGACGGCACCGCGCGGCACCGCCGAGCCGGCATCGACGCCGGCGACGCGACCGCCGGCCACCCTGACCGCGCCGTGCACGACCCCGTCGGGCAGCACGATGCGGGCGTTGGCGAGGGTCAGGTCGGGCATGGGCTGGCTCGGTCGGGGCGCCGGCGGTATCAGGCGGTGGGCGGGGCGCGCGCCCGCGGACAGGCGGGCGGGGCGTCTGCGCGGTATGGGGCCGGGGATGACGGGATTCAAGCGCTACGCCATCTACAGCGCGCCGCCACCCGGGCCGCTTGCCGGTTTCGCCGCCGCCTGGCTTGGCTGGGACGCGGCCGCCGGCCGTCCGGCGGCCCACCCCGACCTGCCGGGGCTGCCGCGACCGCTGGCCGAGATCACCGCTGCGCCGCGCCGCTACGGCTTTCACGGCACGATCAAGCCGCCCTTCCGCCTCGCCCCCTCTGCCACTGCCGCGGCGCTGGCGGCGGCGGTGGCGAAGCTGTGCGCGCGGCTGGCGCCGGTGCGCCTGCCGGGCCTGCGGCTGGCGCCTCTGGAAGGCTTCCTGGCGCTCCTGCCCGAGGACGGCCAGGGGCCGCTCGGCGCGCTGGCGGCGGCGGCGGTCGAGGGGCTGGACGGCTTTCGTGCCGCGGCCGATGCGGACGAGACGGCGCGCCGGCTGGCTGCGGGGCTGACGCCGGCGCAGGCCGCGCTGCTGGCCCGCTGGGGCTATCCCCACGTGATGGAAGAGTTCCGCTTCCACATGACGCTGACCGGCCCGTTGGCGCCGGCGGAGAGGGACGCGGTGGCCGCGGTGCTGGCGCCCCGCCTCGGGCCGCTGCTGCCGCGACCGTTCGTGATCGCCGATCTCTGCCTGATGGGCGAGGACGATGACGGCCGCTTCCACCTGCTGGCGCGGTATCCGCTCGGCGGCGGCGGGGGCGGCGACGGGGGCGGCGGCAGTGCCGGCGGCGGACGCTAGAGCCAGCGCTTCCAGCGGAAGAACAGCCAGGTGCCCACCGCCGAGCCGAGCATCAGGCCGAGCGCGAGCGGATATCCCCACGGCCAGCCGAGTTCGGGCATGCCGGCGAAGTTCATGCCGTAGACCGAGGCAATCAGTGTCGGCGGCAGGAACACCACCGCCACCACCGAGACGATCTTGGTGGTCTGTGCCTGGGCGAGGCTGACAAGGCCGAGGGTGGCGTCGGAGGCATAGTCGGCCCGGGCGGCCAGGTGGTCGGCGTGCACCTCGAGGGCGTGGATGTCGCGGGTCAGGGCCTTGACGTGGCCGCGCAGCCCGTGGCCGGCGCGGCGGTCGTCCAGCGCCTGGGCGTGGAAGCCGACCATCCGCTCCAGCGTCAGGAGCGCAAGCCGCACCCGGCCGATCGCCTCGGTCTGTCGCCCGATCTGGCGCAGGGCGGCGCGCAGCGCCGCCTCGTCGGGGGTCGCCTCGTCGAGGTAGACGCGCCGGCCCACCTCCTCGAGGCTGCGGTCGACCGCCTCGATGTGGTCGGCGAGCCGGCCGACGATCTCTTCGGTCAGACCGAGGAACAGCCGGTCGGGATCGGCGCAGCCGGGGCCGGTGCGGGCGGCGCGCTCGGGAAAGGTCTCGAACGGGCGCGGGGCGTGGTGGCGGACGGTGACGAGCCGGGCGGGTCCGAGGATGAAGCTGACCGGTCCCGCCACCGGCGTCCCTGAGTCCGACCGGCCGGGCAGGACTGCCGTCATCACCTCGTGCCCGCCCTCGCGGTAGAGGCGGCTGGAAAGCTCGATCTCCTCCATCTCGGCCAGGCTCGGCACGGCGACGCCGAGTGCGGCGACGGCCGCGATCTCGGCGGGTTCCGGCCGGGCGAGGTCGATCCATACTGCCTGCGCGAGGTCCGCCCCGGGGGCGAGCCGCACCAGCCCCTCGCCTTCGCGCGTCCAGGCATGCAGCATCGTCCCCTCCCCCACCGCCGGCTCAGGCCGCGCGCCCCAGCATGGGCCACGCCCCGGCGCCGGGCGCAAGCGGGCGCGCGGCGGCCGGACCGGCGGGGGGCTTGATCGGCGCGGCCGCCGCCGCCATCCTCGGGCCGCACGCAGGAGGTGGGGATGAAGACGCTGATCGTGGTCGGCATCATCGCGGCGGTGCTGTGGCTTGCGCTCGCCCGCCGCGGCGGTGGCGGCGACGATGACCGCTGGCGTCGCCCGCCGCGGGTGCCGCGCCCGCCCCCCGGCGCCGCCGGCCTGCCCCGCGGCCGGCCCGAACGGCGCCAGCCGGCCGATACCGGCCGCGACCGCTGAGCGCCCGATTGCGGCCGTGATGCGGCGGCACCCCGGAGAGGGAGGGATGCGATGGCCGGCACCGCCGGGCCGCTGATTGCCAACGTCGCGCCGCTGTCCGGCGGTGCGGCGGCGCTTCTGGCCATGCTGCGCCGGCGTGCCTTGCGGCTGCTGCCGCCCGCCCCTGTCGGGCCCCGGGGCATCCTGATCGACACCACACGCGGCCGCCTCGGCATCCTGCAGATGCGCGGGACCAGCCCGCCCAGCAGCGGCGGCAGCGGCGGCGGCGGGGGCTGCTGATGGCGCCGCGCCGCCGGCCGTCAGGAGGCCGCGGCCACCGCCGGCGCCGGCGCGACCAGACCCTCGCGCGCAAGCTCGACCGCCTGCCCGGTGACCGCCGAGCGCTGCGCGGCCAGCCCGACCGCGACCGCCCACCAGCCGTCCGCCAGCGTCACCTCGACGCTTCCCCGGCCGCGGACGACATCGGCGAAGCGACGGTGCTGGAAGAAGGTGGCGCCGTTGTGGTCGCCCGCGGCGAGCAGCGCGGGATCCACCGGCACCTCCTGCCGCCGTGGCCCCCGAGGGGCGCGCGGCGAGACGACGAGTTCGGGCAGCGGCGCGGGGCCGAGCGCCTCGGGCCAGAAGCGCGTCGGACCGGGCACGAAGGCCTCGATCTTGCCTGCGGGGCCCATGGCGGCGAGTTCCTCCTGGTAGCGGCTGCCCTCGGCGAACATGCACAGGTCGAGCATCGCCCGGGCGCCGCGGGCGAAGTCGACGATGACATAGCCGTGGTCCCAGATGTCGGGGGCCTCGCCGCCGTAGCGCTCGTCCCGGTGGTTCACCGCCTGCCCGGCCGAGGCCATCACCCGGACCGGATCGTCGGCGAGGATCAGCCGCATGAGGTCGAAGAAATGGCAGCACTTCTCGACGAAGGTGCCGCCGGTCAGCCGGTTGAAGCGGTTCCAGGCGCCGACCTTGGGCAGGAAGGGGAAGCGGTGCTCGCGGATCGACAGCATCCGCACCCCGCCGGTGGCGGCGGCGGCCCCGGCGGCGAAGGCGGCCACCGGCGGCATGTAGCGGTATTCCATCGCCACCCAGACCGGGGCCGGATAGGCTGCGGCAAGCCGGGCCAGGCGGTCGGACTGTCCGGCATCGGTGAACAGCGGCTTTTCCATCAGGAGCGGCAGCGGCCGGCGCGCGGCGATCTCCTCGAACTGCGGCAGGTGCAGGTGGTTGGGGCTAGCCACGAGGAGACAGTCCAGCTCCGGGGCGGCAAGGAGTTCGGCCACCGAGGCGCAGTGGCGTGCCGCCGGGGCGAGCGCGGCCGCCGCCCGGGCCATTCCGGGGTCGGGCTCGAAGATCGCGGCGACCTCGGCGTCGCCCAGCAGCGCGATGTTGCGAAGATGCTCCTGCCCCATCATGCCGCAGCCGATGACGCCGTAGCGCAGCCTGTCCGTCATGTGTCCCGTTCCCTTGGAGTGGTCAGCGAAGGCGCGCGACATAGGCGGCGCGCGCGGGATCGAACCAGGTGTGCGAGGCCTCGGCGGCGAGGCCGTCGGGCGCGAAGCTGAGGCGCACCACATGCCCCGCGACCGCCCCCGCCGGCAGGCCGAAGGCGGCGGGCGCCCAGTCGGGCACGCTGCCCACGCCGACGCGGTCCTCGGCGCGGGCGATGTGCAGCCCGAAGCGCAACCGGTAGAAGAGATAGAGCGAGTCCGGCAGCTCCTGCGCCGACAGCCGCGTCGCGTAGGCGCCGTCGAGCCAGATCTCCTCCACCGCCACCGCCTCGCCGCCGATGCGCCGCAGGCGGCGGATGCGGTGGCCCTCGGGCGCGGTGCCGAAAGCGGGCAGGTCGGCGGGCTTGGCCAGCCGGTCGACCGCCAGCACCTCGGCCGTCGGCAGGCCGCCGCCGCGGTGCGACTCGAGCCGGAACATCGAGTAGACCGAGCGGACCTCGGCGCGGGCGCGGATGTAGTTGCCCGACCCCTGCCGGCGCTCGACGACGCCGCGCTCGGCCAGATCGGCCAGCGCCTTGCGCAGCGTGCCGACGGCGACGCCGTGGTCGGCGGCCATCGCCCGTTCGGGCGGCAGCCGCTCGCCCTCCACCAGCCGGCCGGCGGCAATCTCGCGGATCAGCGTCTCGCTGATCTGCTGGTAGCGCGGCAGGGCGCCGGGGGGCTGGGGCACGAGAGCGACTCGCAGAATTGATCCACCATTGATCTACACCAGCTGCGATGCTACGCAAGCGTCAAGATGGCCAATGGACGCGCGATTCGATGACCCCTGCGCCCGCCACCCCTGCCGCCCGTGAGGCGGGACGGCCCCGGGAACTTCCCCGGTACCGTCCGGGCCCGCCCGGCCGCGCCGGCGGCCGGACGAAACGGTCATTCGCCGGCGGGCATTTTCGGGCTACCCTTGCTGCGGCGGAGACACCGCAGGACATGGGGAGGGGCCGGTGATGGAACGCGTCGAACTCGCCGAGGGGCTGACCCTGTCGCGCATCGTCTACGGGATGTGGCGCCTCGCCGAGGACCCCGACCGCTCGCCCGCGCGGGTGCGCGCCAAGATCGAGGCGTGCCTGGCGGCCGGGATCACCAGCATCGACCAGGCCGATGTCTATGGCGACCACGAGAGCCAGGCGCTGCTCGGCGCCGCGCTTGCCGAGGATGCGGGGCTGCGGGCGCGGCTGGAGATAGTCACAAAATGCGGCGTCATGGCGATGACGCCGCGCTTTCCCCTGCGCCGGGTCAAGCACTACGACACCTCCGCCGGCCACATCGCGGTCTCGGTGGACGGCTCGCTCGCGGCGATGGGGATCGAGCAGATCGACCTGCTGCTGGTGCACCGGCCCGACCCGCTGATGGACCACATGGAGACCGGCCGGGCGCTCGACGACCTGGTGGCCGGAGGCAAGGTGCGGGCGGTCGGCGTGTCCAACTTCCGCCCGCACGACTTCGCCCTCCTGCAGTCGGCGATGGAGACGCCGCTCGTCACCAACCAGATCGAGCTCGGGCTGATGGCGCCGGCGGGCTTTCTCAACGGCGAGCTCGCCTTCCTGCAGGAGCGCGGGCTGCCGCCGATGGCGTGGTCGCCGCTCGGCGGCGGCCGGCTGTTTTCCACCGCCCCGGTCGGCCTGTGGGCGGCCCTGCGCAGGGTCGGCGCCGAACAGGGCGTGGATGCCGCCGCGGTCGCGCTGGCCTGGCTGCTGCGCCATCCTGCCGGCATCCTGCCGGTCATCGGCACCGGCCGGCCCGAGCGGATCGCCGGCCTGGCCGATGCGATGACGGTGCAGATCGACCGCGAGACCTGGTTCGAGCTTCTTGCGCTCGCCACCGGGAGCGAGGTGGCGTGATGCCGGACGGCGGGATTGCGATGACCGAGATCCTGATCCCCGGCCCCGACGCCCAACGCGCCCTGCGCGACGCCTTCGGCCGATTCGCGACCGGGGTGACGGTGGTCACCGTCGCCACCGCCGCAGGGCCGGTCGGGATCACCGCCAACAGCTTCGCCTCGGTCTCGCTGGACCCGCCCCTGCTGCTGTGGGCCCCGGCGCGGGCCTCGCGGCGCTTTGCGGCGTTCCACGACGCGGAGGATTTCGCCGTCCATGTGCTGGGGGCCGACCAGTCGGAGCTGTGCCGCCGCTTCGCGGCGGCGGGCGACGACTGGGAAGGCGTCGGGCACCGGCGCAGCGACCGCGGCGTGCCCCTCCTGCCGGGCGCGCTGGCGCGGTTCGAGTGCGCGACCGAGGCGCGCCATCCGGCCGGCGACCATGTCGTCATCATCGGGCGCATCCTGCGCTTCTCCCAGCGCCCGGGGGCGCCGCTCCTGTTTGCGGGGGGGCGATACGGCGGCTTTGCCGGGGGCTGAGGCCCGCGGCCCAGACAACCGATCCGGCCAGGGCACCGCCCCCCGGACGAACGACAGGGAGGCGGCGCGCATGGGCGTGCTTCTGGGGCTTCTGTGGCCCCTCAGACGGCTGAACGACCTTGTCCTGCCGGCCGGGATGGCGCTGGGCGTGGCGGCGGTGGCCGCCATGGTGGTGGCGATCCTGATCCAGGTGTTCTTCCGCTACGTGCTGGGCAACGCGCTGGCCTGGCCCGACGAGTTCTCGCGCTTCATGATGCTGTGGATGACCGGGCTGATGGCGCCGACGGCCTTCCGTCGCGGCGGCTTCGTGGCCATCGAGATGGTCGCGGCGGTGCTGCCGCGGGCGCTGGCGGGGGCGCTGGCGCTGGCGCTGCTGGTGTTGTCGCTGGTGGTGCTGCTCTACGCCTTCCGGATCGGGGCGGGCGAGGTCTGCGGCATCGGCGGGCGGTTCGACACCGTATCGCTGTGGGTGCCCGACCTCGGGCTCAGGGTCGACCTGCGGGCGGTCTGCGCGCTGTCGCCGGCCGGCGCGGTCGGCTGGACGCTGCCCGAGGGGGGCCTCGGGACGCTGGTCAAGGTGCCGCGCTGGTGGACGATGCTGTCGATCCACGTCGGGGTCGTGCTGATGATGCTCGTCAACATCGAACTGATCTTGCGGGCACTGATCGGGCTGGCCGGCGGCGGCGACCGGCTGCCGGCGATCCGGGGCACCGACATGGCGGGGGCCGAGTGATGCTGACCTGGTTCCTGCCGCTGTTCCTGGTGCTTCTGTTCCTTGGCCTGCCGGTGTTCTTCGGGCTGATCGCTGCCCCCGGCATCCTGCTGTGGCTGGCCGGGCAGGAGCGCGACCTCGTGCTGCTTTACCGCAACGTCTACAATGGGATGGACAGCTTCCCGCTGATGGCGATCCCGTTCTTCATGCTCGCCGGCGAACTGATGAACCGGGGCGGCATCACCATCCGGCTGGTGGAGTTCGCGCAGGCGCTGATGGGGCACCTGCGGGGCGGGCTTGCCCATGTCAACGTGCTGTCCTCGATCCTGTTCGCCGGGCTCTCGGGCTCGGCGGTGGCGGACGTCTCGGCGCTCGGATCGATGCTGATCCCGGCGATGGAGAAGCAGGGCTACACCCGCCGCTTCGCCGCCGCGATCACCGCCGCATCCTCGGTCATCGGGCCGATCATCCCGCCCTCGGGGATCATGATCATCTACGCCTATGTGATGGGCGAATCGGTCGCGGCGCTGTTCCTGGCCGGAATCGTGCCGGGGCTGCTGGTCGGCGTCGGGCTGATGATCCTGATCGGCATCATGGGCGAGCGCTGGCAGCTGCCGCCGGCCACGATGCGGGCAAGCTGGGGGGCACGCGGGAAGGCGAGCCTCAAGGCGTTCTTCCCGCTGATGACCCCGGTCATCATCCTCGGCGGCATTCTCGGGGGCGTTTTCACGCCCACCGAGGCGGCGGCGGTGGCGGTGGGCTACGCCATCTTCATCGGCCTGTTCGTGATGCGCTCGCTGTCGCTGGCCGACCTGCCCGACGTGCTGGCGCGGGCCGGGCTGACCTCGGCGGTGGTGCTGCTGCTCGTCGGCGCGGCGATGGCCTTCAAGACCGTGGCCTCGCTGGCCCATACCCCCGAGATTCTCGCCGGCTTCATGCTGTCGCTGTCCGACAACCCGCTGGTGCTGCTGTTCCTGATCAACATCCTGCTGTTCGTGGTCGGGATGTTCCTGGACGCCGGCCCGGCGATCATCATCCTCGGGCCGATCCTCGGCCCGATCTTCATCGACCTCGGCGTCGACCCGGTACACTTCGCCATCATCATGGCCGTCAACCTGACCGTCGGGCTGGCGACGCCGCCGATGGGGCTCGTGCTCTTCGTCACCGCCGCGGTCTCGGGGATGAAGGTCGAGGAGGTGGTGCGCGGCATCGCCCCGATGCTGATCGTCCATGTCGCCGTGATCTTCCTGATCACCTACATCCCCGCGCTCTGCCTGACGATCCCGCGGCTTGCCGGGTTCGTGCAGTGATTTCGTCAGCAACCAACGCTCCCAGGGAGGACACATGTTGCATAAGGCCCTGAAACCCCTTCTGGTCGCGGCACTCATGGCCGGCACCGCCATGGCCGCCGCGGCCCAGGAGTACACGCTGCGCGCCACCGCGACCTCGAACACCGAGGACGAGGACTACGACGGCCTGATCGTCTTCAAGAACTACGTCGAGAACGCCTCGAACGGCGCGATCAAGGTCGAGCTGTTCGTCGGCACCCAGCTCTGCGCCACCGGCGAGGAGTGCCTGCAGGGCGTCTCGGACGGCTCGATCGACGTCTTCATCTCGACCTCGGGCGGGGCGGCCGGCCTGTTCCCCTACATCCAGGTGCTCGACCTGCCCTACCTGATGAGTGACGACCGCGTGGCCGAGCACGTGCTCTCGGGCGACTTCGTGCGCGGCCTGCGCGCCATGGCGCTGGAGGACAGCGACGACACCATCCGGCTGATGACGGTGGGCAACACCGGCGGCTGGCGCAACTATGCCAACACCCAGCGCGTCGTCCGCTCGCCGGCCGACCTCGCCGGGCTGAAGCTGCGCACGGTGCCGGCCGAGCTGCCGCAGGTGCTGGCGCGCGCGCTCGGCGCCGCGCCGACGCCGATCCCGTGGCCGGAGCTGTTCACCTCGCTGCAGACCGGCGTCGTCGAGGGCACGGCGAACGGCATCACCGACATCATGAACATGAAGTTCCCAGAGGCCGGGCTGAAGTACATCACGCTTGACGGCCACAGCTACATGGGCGCCTTCTGGTGGATGAACAACGCCCGCTTCCTCGGCATGCCCGAGAACCTGCGCCGCGTGGTCGACGACGGCTTCTTCCACCTCCAGCAGGCCACCTTCGCCTCGCCCAAGCGCAAGGAGATCGCGGCCTACCAGGCCTTCCTTGCCGCCGGGGGCAACATCTACGTGCCCAGCCCCGACGAGAAGGAGGCCTTCAAGGCCGCCGCGGCGCCGGTGTTCGACTGGTTCAAGACCAACGTTCCGCGCGGCGCAGAGGTGTTCGACGCGCTGATGGCGGCGGTTGCCGAGGCCGATGCGGCGATCGGCACGGCCCGGACGGCCGACCTGAACTGAACTGACGGGATGCGTCCCGCGGGCCGGGGGGGGACAACCCGCCCGGCCCGCCTGCGCGCGACGCCGCCGGAACACAGTCGCGCGAATTCGCATCGTGGGACTCGCCTTTCGGGCCGAATAGATATAGACAGGACGGCATATGTCGCCGGCGAGGCCCGCCGGCCACAATGCTGGATGGTTGAAGAGATGTCGCTCGAAGCAGAGACCGTGCTCGAAACCGGGGCCGCCGGAACGGCGGGGCCGCTCTCGGTCGACGACATGGCGCGTCAGGCCCAGGCCGCGGCCGGCTTCCTCAAGGCGATGGCGCATGAGGGCCGGCTGATGATCCTCTGCCACCTGTCGACGGGCGAGAGATCGGTCTCCGAACTCGAATCCCTGCTCGGCAGCCGGCAGGCCGCGGTCAGCCAGCAGCTGGCGCGGCTGCGGCTGGAGGGCGTGGTGTCATGCCGGCGCGACGGCAAGGCGATCTTCTACGCGATCGCCGACGAGAAGGCCCGGCGCATGGTGGGCCTGCTCTACGACATGTTCTGCGAGCCCGCCCGCTGCTGAGGCTCCGCCGGCCCGCAGCCGGGGGGCCGACGCTGCCGGCCCGTCGGCCGCGGGGATGCCCGGCCGAGCCGGCATTCATGCCCCGCGCGCAACGGACTGTTGCCCGGCATCGCCCCGTTTCGCCTGCCCGTGCCATTGAACCGCCGCGGTCGGGGCGGGAGAATGCAGGGCATGGAATGGGCCGCAGGGGAGCGCCGGGACATGGACGATTCCGCGCTGGCCGATGCCCCCGCCGGCGATCGCGCCGCCTGGGAGGCGCGGCTTGATCTGCTGGTCGAGGAGGAGGGCTATTTCGAGCGGCTCGGCCCCGGCCACCGGGCGCTGTTCATCGACGCCGGCCCGCGGCTGCTGGTCGGCTTCGAATCGGCCGCGGCGGCGCGTGCCCGCCCCGACGGGCTGCCCCTGGTCGTCGATGCCGCGCGCCCGCACGGCTGGTCGGCGCTGGCGATCATGGCCGAGGGCGAGAGCTGGTGGCGCGACCGGGCGGTCTACGGCTATGTCGACCGGCTGGTGGATGACGCCTTCTTCGAGGATTTCGAGCAGGTGGCGTTCTTCGGCGCCGGCGCCGGCGGCTATGCGGCCTGCGCCTTCTCGGTCGCGGCGCCCGGGGCGCATGTGCTGGCGCTGCGCCCGCAGGCGACGCTCGAGCCCGCTGCCGCCGGCTGGGACCGGCGCTTCCGCGGCCACCGGAGGCTGTGCTTCACCGACCGCTACGGCTATGCCCCCGACATGGTCGAGGGCGCCGGGCGGGTGTTCCTGGCCTACGATCCGCTCGTGCCCGAGGACGCGATGCATGCGGCGCTGTTCCGTGGCAGGCATGTGACGCACCTGCCACTGGCCGGGTCCGGGCCGGCGCCGGAGACGATGCTGTCCGAGATGGGCGTCCTTCCGGGCCTCCTGCACCTCCTCGGCGAGGGGCGGCTTGACTCGGCGTCGGTCTACCGCGCCTGGCGCGCCCGCCGCGACCACACGCCCTGGCTGCGCCGCCTCCTGTCGCGCGCCTCGGCCACGGGCCCGGCGCGCGTGTCGCGTCTGGCGACCGCGGTGCTGGCCCGCCACGACCTTCCGAAGTTCCGCCGTGCCCTGCGGGCGGCACAGCGGGGCCAGGCCGGCGAGCCGCCCGGCGACTGAGGCGCCCGCCGCGCGGCGCGGCCTCAGTCCGGATCGTCGCCCACCTCGGGCGCAAGGTCGGAGGCTGCCTGGTGGTGGACGGCGTGCGCGTGCACCCGGCGGAAGTGATGCTCGCGCGCCGCGCGCAGCACATGCTCGTGGCGCCGCACGACGCCGTCGCCGGGGTCGTCGGCGGCCGGCTGGCCGGGAACCGCATCGGGCAGGAAGGGCGCCGAGAGGTGCCGCACCTCGCCGCCGAGGGCGACCAGCATCGCCGCCACCGCCTCGTCGGCCGGCAGCAGGATCTCGCCGGCGCCGATGCGGCAGGGCACGCGCTGGCATCCCAGATGCCAGGCCAGGCGGGCGAGGTCGGCGCCGCACACGCCGACCAGCGGCTCCTCGGCGGCGTCGACCGCCACCAGCCGGCCGTCGTCGAGTTCGAGCGCGTCACCGGGGACGAGTTCGGCCTCGGCGGGAAGGTCGACGAGCAGGGAGGCGCCGGCGGCGGTGGTCATCCGCGCCCTCCGCACCCTCCGCGCATCATGGGCAAGCAGGACGCGGTCGGCGGCGGCCGCCCAGCTTCCGGCGGGGCGGACGGTGCGGGCGAGCGGCGGCAGGTCGGTCATCAGCGGGCCTCAAGGAAGCGGTGTCGACGCGGAGTATATGGCCCCGCCCTCCCGGCGCCAGTGCGGCACCCCGGCGCGGCGGGGAGGCGGCGGGCGCGGGGCCGGGCCCTAGTTGCGGAATTCCGGCAGCCCCGCCGGTGCGCCGCGAAAGATCGCCACCGGATCGTGCACGTCATAGTCCTGCCCGGTGACCCCGCCGGCACGGAACACCGCGATGCCGAGTGCGAGCACGAAATCGAGGTGCTCCTCCGAATCCGAGATCTCGTCCTGGAAGCGCAGCGTCACCGGCAGCACCTCGTAGGCGCATTCGCCGTAGCGGGCCTCGCGCGGGCTGCCGATGTTCAGCGTGACGAGCTGGCGGAAGTTGCCGTCGCGCTGCGAGCGGACCTCGGCCTCGGCCCGCCACACGAGCCCGGCGGCGGGGGCGGGGAAGTCGGCCTCGGGCATCGGGTAGACGGTGTCGGTGCGCGAGTCGGGGTCGACGAGCCCGTCGAGGATGTCGTAGGACACCAGCGGCAGCAGCCCGCCGGCAGTGACATAGCGGTAGCCCTCGGCGAAGTCGGGATCGAAGAAGGCATCCTCGAACACCCGCCCGCCGGCGTCGCGCACGAATCGGGACAGCACGCCGTCGGCGTAGGAGACGAACACCCCCGCGCCAAGGTCGTCGGGCAGCGGGCAGTCGTCGGCCGCGGCCGCGGCGGGGCCGGCCGCAAGCAGCAGGGCGACGGCAAGTCCCGCCCGGCGGGCGGATGCGGCGGGGCCAAAGCTGTTCATGCGCCGCATGATAGGTGGGCCGAGCGCCGCTGCCTATGCCGCAGCGACCGCCTGCGGCGGCAGTGCGGCAGTCCGGCCGCACCCCCCGTGCCGCTGCCCCCGGACCGCCGGATTCCGCCGGCGTCCCCTGCGGGGGTTTGACGCAGGCCTGCGACACGGCGTAGCGTCTGCGCCGGGGGAGCGAGTGCCTGTTGCGCGGTCGTACGGTCGCCCCCGCCCCTTCGCACAGACCTGGAGGAATACCCATGAGGCACTGGCTGGCAGCGGCTGCTGCCATTGCGTTCGCCTGCGGCGGCGCCATGGCCGAGACCCCGCTGGAGCGGGGCGAATACCTCGTGCGCGGGCCCGGCGGGTGCGGCAACTGCCACACCCCCTTCGGACCGCAGGGCCCCGACATGGCCATGGAACTCGCCGGCCGCCTTGTCGAGGACGGGCCCGCCTTCCGCGCTGTCGCCCCCAACATCACCCCCGGCGGGCGAATCGCCGGCTGGAGCGATGCCGAGCTTGCCCGGGCGATCCGCGAAGGCATCCGCCCCGACGGCAGCGTGATCGGTCCGCCGATGCCGGTGCTGCTGTACCGGGGCCTGTCGGACGGCGATCTTGCCGCCATCGTCGCCTTCCTGCGCACGCTGCCGGCAGTGGCCGCCGACCCCGGCAGGTCAGAATACCGCATTCCCCTGCCGCCCGCCTGGGGCCCGCCCGTCGGCAGCGTCGCCGAGGTGCCGCGCGGGGTGACGGTGGAGTACGGCGCCTATCTGGCCGGGCCGGTCGCCCACTGCGTCGAGTGCCACACCCCGATGGGGCCCGAGGGGCCGCTGTTCGACAGCCGGCTCGGCGCCGGCGGGTTCGAGTTCCACGGGCCCTGGGGGGTTTCGGTTGCGGCCAACATCACCCCGCACGAGGACGGCATCGCCGGCTACAGCGACGCCGAGCTGGCAGCGATGATCACCCGCGGCCTGCGCCCCGACGGCAGTGCGATGCTGCCGCCGATGCCCTACGGCCACTTCGCCGCCTTCACCGGCGATGACCTCGCGGCGGTGATCCTCTACCTGCGCAGCCTGCCGCCGCTGCCCGACGAGGGCTGAGGCAAGCAGGCCGGGGCCCCGGGGACGGTCCCCCGGGCGGGTCAGTGCCGCGCCGCGTCGGGCGCCGGCGCGCCGCGT
>JAHDXW010000036.1 GCA_023383015.1 Paracoccaceae bacterium | reverse complement strand
TCTTCAGGCAGATGATCTTCTCGGCCGGCCCCGTGGGCAGCCAGGTCCCGCCGAGACCGGCCGCCGCACGCATGGCGTTGTTGATCTGCAGCCGCGTCGCGTTCAGCCCGCAGATCAGCTGGCCGCCACGCAGGGCCTGTTCCGGCGTGATGTCGCCCTTGCGGAGCTTCGCGACATGGTCGTCGTAGACGCCGAAGCCGATGGGCCGACCCTCGCGCGCCATGGTGGCGAGACGGATGATCGCGCTCTCGGCCGCCTGGCGGTGGATCTCGGTCAGAATCACGTCCGGCTCGTCGCGGGTGAAGGCGCCTTCGCCCCGGATCGGCGGCAGCTGGCCCGGATCGCCAAGGACGAGGATCGGCTTGCCGAAGCTCATGAGGTCGCGCGCCATCTCCTCGCCGACCATCGACACCTCGTCGAGCACGATGAGCCGCGCGTCCGCGGCGTCGCTCTGCGGGTTCAGCGCGAAGCGCGGATGCTTCATCGCCGAGAGTCCCTGGCGCATCGCCTCGATCGCTGCATCGGCCGTGGTGCGCGCAAACCCGGTGAGGCGAAGCGCGTCGCGTTCGGCCATCGCGATCTTGCGGGCAGCCTCCTCGATCTCCTCCTCGGTCGACTCGATCACCGAGTAGATCAGGCTGTGGATGGTGCGCGCCGGCGTGCCCTTGCGCGTCAGCACCAGCGCGGCCTTGCCGGTGAAGGTGGCGGTGACGACGCCCGGCACGCAGCGGCCGTCCTTCGCGCCGCGGTGGGGCGAGAGACCGAGTTCGTCGAGGGCGAACTTCAGCACGGTGGTCTTGCCGGACCCGGCATAACCGAACAGGCGAAACACCTGCTGCTCCTCGGTGCGGGTCTCGAACCACTCCCTGATCTCGCGGATCGCGGCGGCCTGCGTGGCGGATGGGGTGAACTCGGTCATGGCTGGGGCATCTCCACTGCGTAATCCTTGACGATCCCGCCGCGGGTCGGATCGCCCACCTCGCACGGACGGACGAAGACCCGGCGACCGTCGGCGAGCTGCCGCCAGTGACCGCGGCGGATGTGCCAGCGAGGGCTGGCGTGACTGCCGCTCTTCGGCGGCGTCGCTGCCCGAAGGCGGGCCGGATCGATGGCGACCTGACGCCAGACCCATCCGCGCACGCCCTCGCGGGCCAGGCGGGACCGTTTCGCGAGCGACACCTTGCGGTCGCGGATTTCAGGTGAGGCGCCGAGGATGGTCAGCGCGCGCCACACGATGCCGGCGGCGACTTCGCCGTGACCGCGGACCGTCTCGTCGTGTCGCTCTGAGGGGTTGCCCTCGATCTCCGCCTTGCCGTCCGGATGCATCCAGATCCGCACCAGGCAATCCGTCCAGCCGCTCGGTGCCCGCTTGCGCATGAGGAACGTGGCCTCGACGATGTCGCCGTCGGCGCGAGCGCAGACGATGAGGCCCGAAGGAGACGCGCGCTGCTCGCGCACCTCGAAGATCACGGACGGATGCGGCAGCCGAAGCGGACCGGTAAGAACCCGAGTCATCGCGCGGTCGACGATATCGCCATCGAAGGCGGCCTGATCGTCGAAGAAATAGATCGGCGCGAACTCCGCCGCTCCGAGCAGGTCGGAGCACCAGAACCGCTCGCGATGCGCGCGCACGATCCGCTTGAGCTCATAGGCGTCGGGGATCATCGCCGCTCTCCCCAGCACCGGCCTGCCCAGGCACATGGCGCGTGCCATTTTCCGGCCGCCATGCCGCCGCGGCAGAGGACTGCGGTGGGCTCGGCCGCCGCGCGCGGCAGCCATTCCCCGGCCTCGGAGGCCCGCACCACGGCGACGGCGCGGTCCGACATTTCCTGCGCGAGATGCGCGTCGAAGGGCACGAGCTCGGCGTGCAGCTCTATCGTGTCGCGGTTCAGCGCGGTGAAGAGCGCCGGGGCCGGCAGGTCCATATAGGCCTGATAGAGCGCGATCTGGGCGGCGTAGACCGGCCGCGCGAGGCTGACGCCGCGCTTGACCACGTCCTTCCAGCTGGCCGCCCCGAGCGCCTTGTTCTCCCAGAGCGCGGGGTACTCCATCGCGACCGGGCCCGAGACGAGGCAGCCGTCGATGTGGCCCTTGAAGCGGCCGCCGAGGGCCTCAAACCCGAACTGGCGGCCGTCGGGACGCTCGGTGCGCAGGTCGAAGCCGGCGATGTGGAACCAGCCCGCGACGATGTCCTCGGCCCTATGGCCCGCCTCGAAGATGCGCAGCGTGCGCGGCGCGAACTCCTGGCCTTCGTCCTTGGGCACCGCGAGGAAGTCGTACTGGATCTGGCGCAGGCAGTCGCGGCCGAGACCCGAGGAACTGACATAGGTGCGCGGACGCTCTGCGCGGTTGCGCGCGGACAGCGCCGTGTCGATGGCCGCGGACACCGCTTCCGCAATGGGCGGGCGTGGTGCGCCGGCGTCGTAGAGAAAGCCCGATTTATGGTTCAGGTCGATCATCGCTCGCGCTCCCAGAACCCGCCGGCCTGCGCGATGCAGGTCAGCTTGTGGAACTGCGCGTCCGTCAGCCGGGCGCTCTCACTGAGGCGCGCGAGCTTCTCGCGGAGGCTGTCGCAGAACTCGATCTCGAAGTCGGTGACGGCGTTCTCGGTGGCCGCCTCGAGCAGAGGCTTCCAGCTGCAGGACGCGGTGTCGTCGTTCAGGTCGATCATCGCGCGCGCCCTCAGAACGGAATGGGGTCGTCGAGGGCCGTGCCGGTGCGCTCCTTGCGCGCGGCCTGGTCCTGCATGCTGTCGATGTAGCCGGTGACCGCCGCCTCGATGAGGCGGTCAATGTCCGCGGCGCTGCGATGGAAGAAGGGTTCCATGAGCCCGAGGTCGGTGAGCGCTTCGGCGAAGAGCCTCCGCGCATCGCGGATCGCACGGGCCTCGCGCGCGGTCTTGTCGATCATGCCGTTGTTCCTTTGGGCGATGGCGCTGCCCACGTCCTGACAGCGGCGCGAGCAGAAGCGGTGGTAGGGGTGGCGATCCCAGCGGAGGCCGTGGCAGTAGCCGAAGCCGCTAGCCTCGCGGGCGCAGACGGCGCAGAGCGCTACCCGAGCAAGAAGCTCCCGATCGGGTCCTCGGGCGGCCAGCCCGCCCTCTGGAGCTTTTGGGACTGGAGCACGATCCAGCGCGAGATCGCGTTGCTGGCCATGGCTTCGAGGTCGCCGAGGCTGAGGCTTGCGATGGGGGCGTGCAGTCTTCCTCGGGCCTCGAGCCATCGTCCGATCTCCAGCGCCGCCTCGCGCGTCACATGCGCCTGCCATTCATCCGGGGTCATCGGCCCGGCCGGATCGCGCCGGGCCTCGGGCAGCGGCGAAGGTCGGTTTGACCTCCGCCGCCGTGCTGCCGACCGCGCCTCACCCATTGAGCCAGGCGGGCATGCCGGTCACCGGCGCTCCGCCCGGCGCGGACGGCCGGGACGCGGGCGACTGCTGGGCGGACGGTTGCTGCGGGGGCTGCTGCGGAGCCGGCGCCTGCGCGCCCCAGGCCGGAGCCGCCGCCGGGGCTTGCGGTTGCCCACCCCATGCCGGCGTTGGCGCCTGCCATCCCGGCGCCGGCGCGCTCGCGCCCTTGCGCGGCGGGGCGTTGACGGGTTCCGGGGGCACGGTTTCGCCGCGCATGATCGCGGCATGCTGCGGCTCGTCGGGCAAAACGACGTTCGCGATCCGGTTCTGGTCGCGGTATTGGGGGTTGGAGGCGGGCTCCACCATGATGCGTACGGCGAAGACGATGCCGTCGAGATGCTTGAGCCCGGGCAGCACCCGCTTGGCCTTGGCGTCGGGGCTCTCGTCCCTGGGATCGAGCCCGAGAGCGCTGTCGACCATCGCCCGAAAGGTGGATTTCGAGATCTTCCAGCCGATCGACTGGCCCTTCTCGTCGACCTTGCCGCCCGCCACGGTGAAGCTCTGCCAGAACTTCCGCCGGGCATGCGGCCCCTCGAGGATGGTGAACTCGCAATCCAGCATCTTCGCGTCGCTCGACTGCGAGGCCTTCAGGAGCTTGGCGTCCATCGGCGTGGCGCCGTCGACGCCGCCGGGGCGCACGGTCAGGCGGACCTTGGCGAAGGTGCCATCGGGGATCAGCTCGCCGATGGGGGCCATCTGCGGCTGGGCGTCGTTGAGATCGTAGCTCATGGGTCTGTCCTTTGCGTCTGGATCAGGAAGGGTTGGCAGAGTGGGCGGGCGTGCGACCGTCGATCTTCGCGATCAGCGCGCCGAGATCGGGCGCCTCCGTCGTATCGAGGCGGCCGGAGCGATCCTTGGCGGGAAGGCCCCAGGGGTTGCCGGAGCGGCAGACGAGGCGGCGCTCGGCCGAGGTTTCGTCGAGGGTCCAGTCGCCCTTGGCGTCGCGGCCGAAGAGCTGCATCGAGACCACCTGGTCGACGATCCCCGGCAGCTCGCGCCCGGCCTTCGTGCCCTCCATCTGCGGCTGCCAGGTCGTCGCGCCGAACTCGTCGGTGACCTTTTCGAGAACGCCGACGAAGATCACGGTCTTGCCGCGGGCATGCTGGAGGTGCTTTAGCGCTTGGATCACCTCCCGGCCGAGGAGCCCGTACGCGCCCCGAACGTCAGGCTTCCCGGTCCGCTCGGAGAAAGCCTCCGGCTGCTGGCGGGCATAGGCCATGGCCTGCCGCGTCAGATCGGTGATCGAGTCGACGAAGACGATCCGCTTTCGCGCCAGGAAATCCTCGATGCCGGTGCCGAGATACTGCTGCTGCAGCCAGGCGTGATACTCGGCGCCGTACCACGACTTCGGATGCTGCGCGGGGTCATGCCCGCCGATCAGCACGGCGAGGTCGCGGAAATCGGTAAAACTGCGCACCGGGATCGAATCCCCGCGCCAGTCCTGCACCGACTTCATGCCGGCCTCGAGATCGAGGCAGACCGTCTCATCGGCGGACAGCGTCTTCAGGAGCATCGTCTTTCCGACGCCGGGCGGGCCGAAGATGGCGAGCGAGGTCTTGTTCTCGGCGGTCGAGAGCCGTTCGTCGGCGGTGATGATGCGGAAGGCCATGGGGTTCTCCGGGTATGAATTCAGGGTGCGCGGCGGCGGGGGTGACCGGGTGCCGAAGGGGAACCTGCCCGGCGTTGCCGCGCGGGCGTCCCGCCGCCGCGCGTCACCGGTCTCGAGCTTCGAGCCGGAAGACGGGTTTGCCGGTGGTCTCGCTGCGCGCGTCCACGAAGCCCTCGCGCATCGCCGCGGGCCAAGCGCCGAAACGCCGCTCGGGCACGCGATAGGCGATCTCGAGATACTCGGTCGGATCGTCGCCGGCGGCGCGGATGCGCTCGGCCATGGCGGCAAGCTGGTCCTGGTCCCAGGAGACCTTCTTCGGAAGGTCCGCGACGACCACGATGCTGTCGTCCTCGACCCGCACGGTGCCGCTGGTCTTGCCCTGAGCGGCCCGTTCCGTCGCGGCGGCGGCCTCGTAGCGCTGCGCGATGCCGGCCTCGAGCCGGTCCCGCAGCCGCTTCACGCGGGCGGTCTCGGCGAGCGCCGTCGTCTGCAGATCCAGCAGCATCTCGGGCGGCAGCGCCGCGATGTCGCCGAGGGCGAGACCTTCGAGGTCGTCGAAACGGGGGGTGTTGTCCGGGTGCGGCATGGCGGGGTCTCCGTTGGAAGGGAATGGCAAAGCCATCACGCGGCGCGCTCTTCGAGGAGCAGCGCCGAGAGCGAGGCGTTGGCGGCTCTGGGTCTGGGTCGCGCGACGGCGATGTAGGCGAAGCGGTCGGGGCCCACGCGCTCCTGCACGAGGTGGACGAGGCCCTTCTCGAAGGCGCCCAGCGCGGCCTGACCGAGGTCGGCGAGCTGGCGGCGCTCGGGCTCCGGCAGGGTCGAGATCACCGGCGTGACGTCGATCCCGAGAAAGCCGCAGTGGTACTCGATCCTGGCGCCAGCCTCGGCCTGCGCGATCCATGCGTAGAGCTCGACATCGGAGAGTTTCGGCCTCGCTACGCGGGGGCCGATTGGGGTTGCGGCGACCATCAGCATACCCGTGCGGCCCGCGCGGGGTCCGCGGTCAGCCGACCGGGCGAATGACCGACGCGCGCGACCGCCTCGCTGATTTTCAGGGCACGCTGCAGCTGGCTCTGCTCGAAGGCTTCGATATCGGCGAGCCGGTAGAGCACGCGTCCGCCGAGCTTGAGGAAGGCCGGCCCCTGGCCGTTGTAGCGCCAGCGTTCCAGCGTCCGGTGGGAGATCCCCCAACGCCGGGCCAGCTCCTTCTGGTTCAGGCAATGCCTCTGCAGCATCGGTGTCTCCTCTCGTGTCGTCGTTGAGGAGACAGTGCGCAATTACGGTGTGGGATGTCGTGGGGACTGGCGGGGGATGCGGAGGGGGATCAGCCGGTCCTTGCAGGACTGGCTCTTGGCCGTTGGCGGGGCGCCGTCATCCCCCACCATCCCTCACCCATCCCCCTCCCGATCCCACAGGGACCGGGCGGACGGGGATCGCTCAGTCGAGATTCAGACGGTAGCCGCCGCGCCGGTCGGAGCGGATCAGCTGCCGCCAGTCCTTCTGCGACTTGAAGACGTCGGCCATGCGCAGGCTCTTCGACCCGGCGCGCGACAGGATCGCCTTGCCGTTCTGCCAGGGCGCGCCGGCCTGCGCCGCCTCGTGCAGCGCGCGCACGACTTCCGCCTGGATCGGGCCCAGCTTGAACCGGCAGCCGTTGCAGCGAACCTCGAGATAGTCGGCCGAGTGGATGAAGGTGGCCTCCTCCATCGGCTGTCCGCCGGGCGAGAACCCGGTCTCGATCTCGAAACGGTCGCGTTCATCGCGCCTTAGCAGCAGGTCGCCGATCATGACGAGGACGGGCCGCGCATCGCCCCAGGTCTCCGCGTAGTCGGCCCTCGGCGTCCGAAAACTCGCGAGATGAACCTCACCGCACCGGAAAAGCTGGAACACATCACGGGCATGGAGATCGAGCAGGCCGCTGTAGTAGTTCTGCTCCCACGGCACCCGGCAGGGTTCGCCGTCCGCACCTTCCTCGTAGTCGCCGAACTCCATGGGCACGCCGAACACGCGAACCGACAGCCGGAGCTTGTCGTTTTCCGCGAGGTAGATCAGGTCGGCCTCGGTGATCTGCCACCGCTCGAGGATCTCGGGGAGCGTGAAGTACGATTTGTCGATGTGCATTCACTGCCCTCCGCCCCGATTCCCGTGTAAGATGTTTACCTTCTGTTCTTATTCGCTTGACGGGCTTCGATCAATCCGATTTTATCCTATTTCATCCACAGTTGGGTGGGGATGACATGACCGAGCACCACACGCTTTCCGACCGCCTCAGAGCCCGGGCCAACCAGCTCGGCATCAGTCCCGCCCACGTCGCCGAGATGGCCGGCGTGAACCGTTCGTTCGTCTACGACATCCTCCGTGGCCGTTCAGCCCGCCCTGGCATAGACCGGCTGGCCGAGGTCGCCCGCGTGCTGAAGGTGGATCGCGACTGGCTGATCCATGGCATCGGTGAGGTGGAGGGGAAGCCCCCCTTCCTGGACAATCCTGACGACGCCTTCGTTGCCATCGCACACGCCACTCCGCGCCCCGCGATGGGCGGCGGCGCCGTCGTGACCGAGGACGGCGACACGCCCGGCCGGGTCTATCATTTCCGCCGCTCCTGGATCCGGAACAGCCTGAAGGCTAGCCCGTCGCAACTGCGCATCATGCATGTAGAGGGAGACAGCATGGCGCCGACGCTGCTGAGCGGCGACGCGGTGCTGGTCGACATGACCCGCCGCGCCCCGAACCCGCCCGGCATCTTCGTTCTGGACGACGGGATGGGGCTGGTCGCCAAGCGGCTCGAGCACATCCCCAACAGCGACCCGCCCGCGGTGCGCGTCATCTCCGACAACAAGCACTATCCCGAATACGAAAGAACGGCCGACGAGATCCACATCGTCGGCCGCATCCGTTGGTTCGCGCGGGAGTTATAGCTGTGGCAGGTGACGGAGATTTGGATGATCTGTTCGAGCTGGCGGGCTGCTGCTTTCGGGATGCCATGAGGGCCGTCGATATCGAGGCATTCTTCTCCAGACGCGACATCCCACTTGCAGAAGGGACCAGCAAGAAGACGGTTGCCCAGAATACACTTGCAAGCCTTCCACCAACAAAGGCGCTGGCGCTGGTACTCGAGTTTGCGCGAGAACGGCGCGATATCGGCCTACAGGACCGGGTGTACCTCCTGCAGGACAAGGACCAGCCGGAGATCTCCGCGATCACTCGCGACCGGGTGGCCGATCGCCTTGGTGCCGGGATCCATGGACAAGGCATTCGTCCGGACGTGATCGAGGGGCTATTCGATCTGAGTTCGCCCGTCGACTTTTTCGATGGCCCCACCAAAATCGACGATCTCAGACAACACGCGACTGGCGCGGATCCGTTGTGGAACGCGAAGGAGGTCTTCGAAATCATCGGGGCAATAACATGTCCTTCGAGGAGGTTTGCGCAGCTGATCGAGACCGCTTTGGATCCCCGGTTTCGTGACGCCGACGACCAGGCTGCGCTGGCAGCGGACTTGACCCGCATCCTGCAGCTCGATGGCTACGAGGTTGCTCAAACAGGAGAGGTCTCGGGCCGCGCAACATTCTCGGTACGCCCTGTTCGCCGCGGCGTCGACGGGCGGCCGAAGAACCTGATCTTCGCTTCCAACGGACCAAAGCCGAGGCTCGGATTCTCAGATGCGATCGACAACGAAATCGTCGTGCTCGAGCATGCCTACAGTTGCCTCGTGTACGACCGACCCATCGGCAATGGCTTGTCATGGCTCGATCTGGCCCGTTGGTGGATGGAGCAGAACGGGATAGTCGACCTCGCCGAGGCGCGCACCAGCCTTGGGCGGCGTTTGCTTGCCTCGCTTGACGACGGCCCTGAGCAGGAGTTTTTCAAGGCGTACTTCCGCAATTTCGCAGAACGACTTGGAGACCGGCTGCCGGCGCTCATACCGCAGGTCTACCTGCACTACGATCCGGAGATCGCGAGGCGTCTCGCTGACAAACGCGTTCTGTTCCGGCAGCGCATGGACTTCCTCATGCTGTTGCCGGGCCGGCAGAGGATCGTCCTCGAGATTGACGGCAAGCACCACTATGCGAACGGCGAGCGCGCCGATCCCGGCCTGTACGCCGAAATGGTTGCGGCTGATCGCAATCTTCGCCTTCGCGGCTACGAGGTGTTTCGGTTCGGGGGCTCGGAATTCTCTCACCCGAAGGGATCGATGCAGGAATCTGTCGACAAGCTTGTGAAGTCATTCTTCGAGGAGCTGTTCGTCGTCCATCGGTTAGGATAGCGCATCCCAGGAACACCGCAGAGTTACGCAGCACTCCCCTAAGCATCTGAAAGTAATTGTTTTCGAGAGCCGGGCGGATAGCGTTTCTCCCATGCGAAACGCGCCGACATATCCGCGGCTGGGATCGAACCCGCTGCCACCCGACCAGATGACTCCCGCCGAGCGCCGCGCAGAGTTGTGCGGCCTGCTGGCGCTTGGCCTGGTTCGATTGATGCTGCGCGAGCGCGGCGAAGCTTCTGACGATACTGGAGAAATTCGGCTACACTCTCCGGCCGACCAATGCCGTCATGCAACTCCAACTCACCGGAGAACCGCATGACGACCCACGATCCCATCCCCGCGCGCCTGGCCGCACTCAAGACCGCGACGACGCTGGAGCTGAAGGCGCAGTGGCGCGAGCTGTTCGACAGCGAGCCACCACCATTCAACCGCCGCTACCTGGAAAGCCGGCTGGCCTACCGCATCCAGGAACTCGCCTATGGCGGGCTGAAGCCCGAGACGATCCGGCGGCTGGAGCGGCTGGGCGAAGAGCTCGACGGCGGTGATCGCAAGAAAAGCCGGACACGCGCCGACGCCATGCCCATCGCCGGCACGCGGCTGATCCGCGAGTGGCAAGGCGTGGAGCATGTGGTCACCGTCACTGGCGACGGCTTCGAGTGGCAGGGGCGGCCGTACAAGTCGCTGTCCGCCATCGCGCGCGCGATCACAGGCACGCGCTGGAACGGCTGGGTGTTCTTTGGCCTCAAGAACCGGAGAGCACGGACATGACGAAGGGCCCTGAGAAATCAGGAATGATCCGGAAGCAGCGCTGCGCGATCTACACGCGCAAGTCTTCCGAAGAAGGACTCGAGCAGGAATTCAACAGCCTCCACGCCCAGCGCGAGGCCTGCGATGCGTTCATCGCCAGCCAGCGCTCCGAGGGCTGGGTGCTGGTCCGCGATCAGTATGACGATGGCGGCATCTCGGGCGGCACGCTGGAACGGCCCGGCCTCAAGCGACTTCTGGAAGACATCGAGGACGGGCTGGTCGATGTCGTCGTGGTCTACAAGATCGACCGCCTGAGCCGCTCGCTGGCCGACTTCGCAAAGCTGGTGGAGGTGTTCGACCGTAACGGGGTGACGTTCGTGTCCGTCACTCAGTCGTTCAACACGACCACGTCGATGGGGCGGCTGACGCTGAACATTCTGCTCTCGTTCGCCCAGTTCGAACGCGAGGTGACGGCCGAGCGCATCCGCGACAAGGTCGCCGCCAGCCGGAAGAAGGGGATGTGGATGGGAGGCGTTCCGCCCTACGGCTACCGGGTCGAGAACCGAAAGCTGGTGGTCAATGAAGAAGCCGCCGAGCATGTCCGCTGGATCTTCGCCCGGTTCCTGGAGATCGGATCGGGCACGGAACTGGCCCGCGAGGTCGCGAAGCGCGGCATCCGCACGCCGCGCGGCAACCGGATCGACAAGAAGTACCTCTACCGTATGCTCAGCAACCGCGCCTATATCGGCGAAGCGGTGCACAAGGGCGAGAGCTATCCCGGCGAGCACGACGCCATCATCGATCGCGAGACGTGGGAGCGCGTCCATGCAATCCTTCAGGAAAGCCCCCGCAAGCGGGCGATGCGCACCCGCGCTGAGACCCCGGCGCTGCTGAAGGGCCTGTTGTACGGACCCGACGGCGCGGCGTTCTCGCCGACCCATACGCGTAAGGGCGACCGGCTGTACCGCTACTACGTCAGCCAGACGGTGCTGAAACACGGCGCCGGGTCCTGCCCGGTCGGCCGCGTACCCGCGGGCGAGATCGAGGCCGCCGTCATCGAACAGCTGCGGGTGGTGTTTCGCCAGCCCGAGATCGTGGCGGGGACGTGGAAAGCAGCACGCGTCCACGTCGACGACGTCACCGAGGCCGACGCCCGGACGGCACTGCAACAGCTTGATCCGCTATGGGACGAGCTATTCCCTGCCGAACAGGCGCGCATCGTGGCGCTGTTGGTCGAGCGCGTGGACATTGGCACGGACGGGCTCAACGTCCGGCTGCGCGTCGACGGGCTCAGCGGTCTGGCCCGCGAGATGCTGGCCGGCGACATCGGAGAAGCTGCATGACCCGCGGGGCTCCGATCCCGGAGACGGTCACGCTCCACGTCCCATTTCGCGTCGTGAAGCGTGGTGGCCGGAAGGAGATGCAGATGCCCGAGGGCGCCACGCAACCGCGGCGGACAGACAACACGCTGGTCAAGGCGTTGGCCCGCGCGTTCCGCTGGAAGCGGATGCTGGAGTCGGGCGAGTTCGCGTCGATTTCCGAACTGGCTGAGCGAGAGGGCATCGCCTTCACATACATGGCGCGGCTTATGCGCCTCTCTCTGCTGGCCCCGAAAATCGTGGATGCCATCATGGAGGGCCGCCAGCCTGAGAGCGTCACACTTGCGAACATGATGGATCCTTTCCCGTTGGACTGGAAGGAACAGCGGATACGATTCCTGCAGCCCGGGACGAGTGACATCTAGCGTCTGGCTCAATCACTCCAGCGTTCACGCCCAGATATCGCCGGCTCGGGTCGTGAAGGCCTTCTTCGCGTCGACATCTGCGACAAATTCAGACCACAAATCCTTGCCCAGCTTTCGGCGCGCGAAGGCGCCTGCCATTGCGAGAAACGCCTTGAGCACAGCGTGCATGTCTTCCACGTATCCGGAAAGGATCGTCTCGGTGCCGGAGCCGTATGCGAGAAATAGCGCCTCGCGATAGTTCGCCTTGCCGCGGTAGCGGGCTGCTTGGTGAACAAACCCCATGGACCTACGCTTGAACCACTCGTCCCGCAGTGCCCTCGCGTCTTTCGAGCGGAAGTTGCTGACGCCCAACTCCTTGAAGGCGCGATTGCCTTTCAGGTCCTCCTCCGTCTTCCACGCGTACCACTTCGCAGATCCCGACAGATACCCTGCAGCGGCGCCCAGCGCGTCGTCCTTTGTCACCGGGCGCGTCTGAAGCTTGCCGGGGCTGCCATTGCGCAGTGCATCGACCTCCGCCTTGTAGGTCTTCTCCACGAGACTGCTCACTCTCCAGCTGAACGGCGCCATGGCGAGACCGCGACTTGCGATCTGCTCGTCCCACAGCCGCGCCGTTCCCGCATGATCCTCCTGGAAAGACCCTGATTGCGCGGCGGTCATTGCGCTCGCGGCGTTGGCAATGCCGTAGTACCAGGCCAGCACACCGACACGCGCGTAATCAGCGGCGGTCGTTCCACCTCGGAACTGATCGAGGGCGGAAAGATGGTGGAGCCCAAGGAACAGCTGCTCGAGCACGGTATTCTCGACGCGGACCTCCATCTGCCGCTTGGCAGCCTTCTGGTAGAACGCAGTCGCCGACGCGAAATCGATCCCCTCGTTCTCCGCAAGGATTCGCAAGGCATGCATCCAGTTGACCGTCGATGGCAGCGCGAATTGCGGATCCGGCTTGCCGTCCGGCTCGTTGATGGTGCCCTGTTTGATGATGCGGTCGTACAGCATGAATACTCGATCCAAAGAAGGGCGATGTCCGGCGCAAGCAGCGGAATCGGGCGTGCAAAACCCAGACTCGCGCGATAGTCTTCGGGAAAACAAGCCCTTTTCGTGAGTGCCCGTCCCAGCCATGTCCGACAGTCTGACCGACCTGATCCTTTCCCTGACGCCGGAAGACGGCTCCTCCATCGGCAACGGTGCGATGATGGCGCTGTTGCGCGAGCGTGTGCCGGGCCTGACTGATGACGACTACGCCGCCGCGCGCGATGCGTTGTTGGGTGACGGGCTTCTCGCCCGTGGGCGTGGGCGGGGCGGGTCGATCATGCGGGTGGTCGATGCTGACGAAGATGAGGACGAGGGCGAGGACGCCGGGGACGAGGATACGGATGACGACGACGGCTTCGAGCTGACCCCGACCGACGAACCGGCGCCGCGCAGGCCGCGGGCCAAGGCCGGCAAGAAGGCCGCGCGCAGGCCGGACGGGTCGGTGCAGGTGCTGTCCTACCGCCATGGCGAGACGCGGGTGAACAACCCCGAGGTGGGCATGGTCCATGCCGGCACCGATCCGGACGGCGACAAGACGGTCTGGGCCTATGACCCGCATCTGGACCCGGTGCTGAACTTCGACTCGGCGCGCGCGGGGATCGAACGGCTGATCGACGCGGCACTTGCCTCGGGCGATCCCGAACGGATGAAGGACGCGCTGCAGGAGCTGAAGCGGCTGCAGGCCCCCTATCTGAACTGGACGGGCAAGGCGGAGCGGACGAGCGTCGAGGTCGATACCGTCTCGCTCCATGTCCATGAACGGGTGGATCCGGCGACGATCCTCGCCAATGCGGCGAAGCGGCTGACAGGGAAGGATGCCGCGACGCAATGGCGGCAGCCGGACCTGTTCGCAGCGCCGTTCGAGAACCTGCCGCTGCGCCAGGCGCTGGATTTCTACCACCACGAAAAGGGCTGGTCGAACCGACTGGTGGCGGGCGACAGCCTCTTGGTGATGAACTCGCTCCTGACCAAGGAGAGCATGGGCGGCAAGGTGCAGATGATCTACATCGACCCGCCCTACGGCATCAAATACGGGTCGAACTTCCAGCCCTTCACGAACAACCGCGATGTGAAGGACCGTTCGGACGACGACCTCACCCAGGAACCCGAGATGATCAAGGCGTTCCGGGATACATGGGAGCTCGGCATCCATTCTTACCTCACCTACCTGCGTGACCGGCTGATGCTCGCGCGGGAATTGCTCGCCGAGAGCGGATCGGTGTTCGTGCAAATCTCGGATGAGAACATCCACCAAGTGCGCGCTGTGATAGCGGAAATCTTAGGTGAAAAGAATTTCGTGGCCGAAATCCCATTCAAGACAACGAGTGCGTTTACGAGTGCGACGCTTTCACGGTCTGCCGATTTCCTGATTTGGTACGCAAGAGACCTTTCCAAGCTCAAATATCGTCAGCTCTACCTTGAAAAAACGATTGCAGATGATCGCGGTGGAAGATTCACGCGTTTGCTGGAGAAAGATGGGCGGCGGCGGGTCCTGACGACTAGCGAGCGAGCTGATCCAACCAGCATTCCAACAGATGCACAAATTTACCGCCACGATAACCTCTACTCGCAAGGCCGCGCGTCCGATCCTCAACCCTTTGAGCTTCAAGGACTTGAGTTCGATCCGTGGGGCCGAAACTCCCATTGGAAATGTCATCATCCGGTGGGTGTTGACCGTCTTGCCAAGGCGGGACGATTGGCGCTGCCTTCATCCGCGTCGATCGCGTACTTGCGCTATTTGGACGACTTTCCAGTACAGGCCATTTCGAACGTTTGGATGGACACACAGACAGGCGCTTTTACTGACGAAAAAACCTACGTCGTTCAAACGAACCTCAAGGTAATTGAACGCTGCATGCTGATGACCACCGATCCCGGCGATCTGGTGCTCGATCCCACCTGCGGCTCCGGCACCACCGCCTTTGTCGCCGAGAAATGGGGGCGGCGCTGGATCACCTGCGACACCTCCCGCGTGGCGATCACGCTGGCCAAGCAGCGGCTGATGACCGCCAGCTTCGACTACTACGCCCTGCGCTATCCGCATGAAGGGCTGGGGGGCGGATTCGACTATGAAACAGTGCCGCACATCACCCTCAAGAGCATCGCCAACAACCCCGACATCGACACGATTTACGAAGAGGATCACCCGAAGATCGCGGCGGCGCTGGCCGACCTCAACGCCGCACTGGCCGCCGCTCCGCCGAAGCCGCTCAAGCCCGCGCAGGGCGTGCGAAAGGCCAAGCCGGTGGACTTCGCCAAGGGCGACACCCTGCACGAATGGGAGGTGCCCTTCGACTGGCCGGAGGACTGGCCCGAAGCCGCCCGCGCGTCGTTCTACGCCTTCCACGCCGCCCGGCAGGCGATGCAGCGCCGCATGGACCAGTCCATCGCCGACCATGCCGAGCAGGAGACGCTCTACGACAAGCCGCGCATCGACAAATCCAAGCTGCGCATCTGCGGGCCCTTCTCGGTCGAGGCGGTGCCGGCGCCGACCGTCCTGTCGCTGGACGAAAGCATGCCTCCGCAAGAGGCCGACGAGACCGTCGCCCGCTCCGGCGAAACCTCTCGACAGGCGCTGTGGCGCGACGAACTGCTCAAGACCGGCGTGCGCGGCAAGGGCGGCGCCATGCTCCGCTTCGCCGAGTTCGAGACCCTGCCGGGGCTGAAATACATCCATGCCAGCGGCTCGCTGGCCGAAACGGGCGAACGCGTCGTCGTCAGCTTCGGCCCCGAGCACGCGGCGCTGGAACAGCGGCAGGTGGAACTGGCCCTGACCGAGGCCGAGACCCTGCGCCCGTCGCCGAAGTTCATCCTGTTCTGCGCCTTCACCTTCGACCCGGAGGCGGCAAAGGACATAGACGAGGTGAACTGGCCCGGCGTGACGCTGCTCAAGGCGCAGATGAACACCGACCTCTTGACCGAGGATCTGAAGAAGAAGCGCGCCTCGAACCAGTCCTTCTGGCTGATGGGCCAGCCGGACGTGGAGCTCCGCAAGCGCAAGGACGGGCTGTGGGAGGTCGAGGTCAACGGCTTCGACTATTTCGATCCGAAGGCGGGCGACCTCGTCTCAGGCGGCAAGAAGCAGATCGCGATGTGGTCGCTGGACGTGGACTACGACAACCGCTCGCTGATGCCACACCAGGTGTTCTTCCCGATGGCGGATGCGAAGGGCGGCTGGAACCGCCTGCGCAAGACGGTCCGGGCCGAGCTGGACGAGGACCTGCTGGAGCAGTTCCACGGCACCGTATCGCTGCCCTTCGAGGCGGGCGAGAACCGCCGGATCGCGGTCAAGATCGTGGACGACCGCGGGATCGAGTCGCTCAAGATCATGCCGCTCGAGGGGTAGGCCCATGTCCCTCATCATCAACACGCCATTCGAATGCCCCGCGCAGCATTGGGTCGAGGGCAAGGGCGGCAAGCTGGAGATCAAGCCCGAACGCCGGCCGGCGAGCTACGAGGTCTTCGACGCGCGCAACAACACCAAGCGCACCGAGGTGCTGGACCTGGTGAACACGATCCGGGCGCGCGTGGATCAGTGGCGCGCGGACGGCTGGCCGGGCGTCACCATCGTCACCCGCAAGCTGCTGGACCACTGGCATGATCGCGATGCGCGCCAGTACCCGTTCTACTTCTGCCAGCTCGAGGCCATCGAGACGCTGATCTGGTGGGTCGAGGGTACCGAGGCCTACAAGCAGGGCATCGCGATCCCAGGCGACGGCGGGACGTGGGAGCGGCTGTGCAACAAGATGGCCACGGGCGCGGGCAAGACCACGGTGATGGCGATGATCATCACCTGGCAAGTGCTGAACGCGCTGACCTATCCGAAGCGGAACAAGGATTTCAGCCGCGCGGTGTTCATCGTGGCGCCCGGCCTGACCGTGAAGGAGCGGTTGCAGGTGCTGCTGCCCAGCGAGGGCAGCTACTACGACGAGTTCAACCTGTGCCCGTCGGAGGCGCTACGCCAGAAGCTGAACCAGGCCGAGGTGCTGACCGAGAACTGGCACACGCTCATGCCGCTGAAGGAAGCGGACCGCTCGGTGGTCAAGAAGGGGCGCGAGTCCGACGAGGCCTTCACGCGGCGGGTGCTGGGCAAGCTGGCGGCGCACAAGGACATCATTGTCATCAACGACGAGGCGCACCACGCCTATCGCAAGCCGCCCGAGGTGAAGATCAGCAAGAAGGCGGCAGCGGAACAGGGCATCGACCTGGATGAAGCCACACGCTGGATCGAAGGACTGGACCGCATCCACAAGACCCGGCGCATCCAGCGCTGTTTCGACCTCTCGGCAACGCCGTTCGCGCCGACCGGCAAGAAGAGCACCGACACGGCGCTGTTCGACTGGATCATCTCGGATTTCGGCCTGAACGACGCGATCGAGGCCGGGCTGGTAAAGACGCCGCGCGTCGTGGTGCGCGACGATGCCGTCCCGGACGCCAAGACGCTCAGGTCGAAGCTCTACCACATATACCGCGACCCGTCTGTGTCCGAAGACCTGAACCGGGCGAAGGCTGAACCGCACGAGGCTCTGCCGAAGCTGGTCCAGGACGCCTACACGCTGCTCGGCGCCGACTGGCGGGAAACGCGCGCGGGCTGGCAGGAGGCCGGGCATCACTCACCGCCCGTCATGCTCACGGTCTGCAACCGCACGGAGACCGCGGCCCGCATAGAGAACTACTTCAACAAGGGCGATGCACACTGGCCCGAGCTGCACGCGCCACAGCGGACGCTCCGGGTCGATTCGAAGGTTCTCGAGAAAGCCGAAATCGGCGAGGCCGCGGCATCCGACAAGGACTACGAGGCGCGTCTGAAGGACATCATCGACGCGGCAGACCTTCCCGAAACGCGCCGCCAGCAGTTCCTCGCCCTGAAGAAGGAGGAACTTCTGCGCGAGATCGTGGACAACGTTGGGAAGAGGGGTGCCGCCGGTCAGGACCTTCAGAACGTCATATCGGTGGCGATGCTGTCGGAGGGATGGGACGCCAAGAATGTGACGCACATCATGGGGCTCCGGGCCTTCACGTCCCAGTTGCTCTGCGAACAGGTCGTCGGACGCGGGTTGCGCCGGGTATCCTACGACACCGACGAGAACGGCCTGTTCCTGCCCGAATACGTCAACGTCTTCGGCGTGCCTCTCTCTATCTCGGAGACCGGCGAAGGCGGTGAGGCGCCGCCACCGCCGAAGCCCACCACGCAGATCGAAGTAGTGCCCGACCGCGCGCATCTGGAGCTTCGCTGGCCGAACTTGCTGCGCGTGGAGACGGTCGTCAAACCGGAGCTCGCCATCGACTGGAACAAGGTCCAGCCGCTCGTGCTCGATCCCGCCAGCACACCGATCAGCGCCGAACTCGCCCCGGCGCTCGGAGGCGCGACGGACATGGGCAAGGTCACCGCGATCGACCTCGAGAAGCTGCCGGATGGCTTCCGTCTGCAGCGCCTCGTATTCCAGGCTGCGCGGAAGGCGTTTGCAGAGCTGAGCCATGGGTTCACCGGCACCCACGAGTATCTGGCGGCGCAGCTGGTCAGGATCGTCGAGGCGTTCCTCAACTCGGACCGCCTCGACATCCCGTCGCTCTTTCACTCCGATCCGCTTCGCCGGCGGATCCTGATCGCGCTCAACATCGATCTCGTGGTCCAGCATGTACTGAGCAACGTGACCGAGCAAAACACGGAACGCCTGACGCCAGTGTTCGACGAGGAGAACCCGATCGGTGCAACCGGGTTGATGCGCACCTGGTACACGACCAAGCCGTGCTTCCCGACGACCAAATCGCACATCAGCCATCTGGTGGGAGATTCCGCTTGGGAAGGCCACGCGGCCAATGTCTTCGAGAAGCGCGAGGACGTTCTTGCCTACGCCAAGAACGATCACCTCGGTTTCCAGATCTACTACATGTGGGCGGGCTCCCGGCGGCGATATGTCCCGGATTTCCTCGTCCGCCTTGCTGGCGGTACGATCCTCGCGCTCGAGATCAAGGGCACCGACAGTCCTCAGAACAAGGCGAAGCGGGACGCGCTGAACGAATGGGTGAAGGCGATCAATGCAGCAGGCGGTTTCGGGCGCTGGACTTGGGATGTCGCGTTCAAGCCGGGCGAGGTGCAGGACATCATCACGAGGCACGCTGCCGTCGCCGAGCCTGCAGAATAGAGCTCGTGTTCCGGCCAAAGCGCGACCGAGTTGTTCGATCCCGGTTCCTTCTCGATAGCGCCACTGGCATCGAAGTGTTCAGGTCAGCCTTCAATTTTTCCCCTGAATTTCGGAGGGTTGCAGGCTCTACACCGAAATCGAGCAGTCGAGAGGTCCGGAGAATATCCGCCGGTAGAGACCGCGTTCGGGCCTCCTAGCGCCGGGGCTGGTGCTCAGCCTCACCCGCATAACCCTCAAAAACTACGGAAAAATCCGCCCGCAGCCGGATCGGGAGAACGCTTTCGCTGGGGCAAGTGGCGGAGGGGATGGGCCTCAAATCCAACCTTCTCTACCCAAAAACCCAATAATTGCTACCCAACCGTGACGCCAAACACCGCTCCCACCGCTGCTGTCGCAGCCATTGCGAGAGCGCCCCAGAGGGTGACCCGCGCGGCGCCCCGAACGACACCAGCGCCGCCGGCGGAGGCGCCCAGACCGCCGAGGACCGCAAGGCCGACGATCGTCGATGCCGCCACGAACAGCGCGATCGACGTTTCGGGCGCCAATAGAACGACGATCAGCGGAACGACCGCACCCAGGGCGAATGTTAGAGCCGAGACCAGCGCCGCCTGGATCGGGCGTGCCGTCACGGTCTCGGAGATGCCGAGTTCGTCGCGGGCATGCGATCCGAGCGCGTCGCGTTCGGTCAGCTGGTGGGCCACCTTATCCGCCAGGTCGCGATCCAGCCCCCGGTCAACGTAGATCCGGGTGAGCTCCTCGAGCTCTGCCTCAGGCGTTTCCGCCAGCTCACGGGTCTCGCGGGCAAGATCGGCTTGTTCCGCATCGGTCTGGGAACTGACCGAGACGTATTCTCCTGCCGCCATAGACATCGCACCGGCCACGAGGCCAGCAAGCCCCGCGATCAGGACCTCCGGCTTTCCCGATCCTGCCGCGGCGACGCCGACAACGAGGCTCGCAGTCGACACCAGTCCGTCGTTGGCTCCGAGAACGGCGGCCCGCAGCCAGCCGATGCGATGCACCATGTGGATTTCGGAATGCGAGAGGCGGCTCATGGCGTGGCTCCTTGCGCGATGTCGTCCTGCCCGGAGGAGACAGCCTTTGGTTTCGGAGTGGTGGGTTCATGGGGCGCGATGCGCAGCGCACGGAGGGCGTTCAGGATAACTGCAACGTCGATGACCTCCTGCAGGAGCGCACCCTGCACCGGAGTGAGATAGCCGAAAGCCGCCGCGATCATGCCCATGACCGACAGCCCGATCCCGGCGACAACGCTTTCGACAGCGATGCGTCGCGCGCCGCGCGCGATCTCGATCCCCGGCCCGAGCCGGTCGATACGGTCGACCAACAGCACGACGTCTGCCGCCTCCGCCGATGCAGCGGCCCCGCGTGCGCCCATCGCGACACCCACATCGGCCGCCGCGAGGGCCGGCGCGTCGTTGACGCCGTCGCCAACCATCATCACGGGCCCGCGCTTGCGCTCGGAGAGAACCAGCAGAACCTTCTGGTCGGGCGTGAGCCCGGCGCGCAGCCCGTCGAGGCCAAGCCCCTCGGTCACGCGCTCGGCCACGTCGGCGCGGTCGCCGGTGGCGAGCAGGATTCGCGCGATCCCCTCGCCGCGCAGCCCGTCGAGCATGGCGCCCGCGCCGTCGCGCAGGGGATCGGACATCACGAGATGCCCCGCCATGCGCCCGTCGACCGCGACCGCGACGAGGACCGACCCGGCGGCAATGGCCGAATGATCGCCGGGCCTCCGTCCGACGCGGGAGGCGACGAAGGCATCGCCGCCGACGATGACCTTCCGGCCCTCGACATGGCCCACGACGCCTTCACCCGGGATCTCAGCCACGTCCGACGGAACCGGCAGCGTGAAGCCGCGCGCCTTCGCGGCCGCAACGATGGCCTGCGCCACGGGGTGCTTGGACGCCTGGTCGAGCGCCGCAGCGAGGCGCAGTATGTCGTCCTCCGCCATCCCGTCGTGGCTATCGATCGAGACGATCTGCGGCCGGCCGTCCGTCAGCGTGCCGGTCTTGTCGAGGATCAGCGTTCGGATGCGCGCCATCGTCTCGAGCGGTCCCGCGCCCTTTATCAGCACCCCGAAATGCGCGGCACGCGACAGCCCGGCCACCAGCGCCACAGGCACGGCCAGGATCAGCGGACAGGGCGTGGCGACGACGAGCACGGCGACGGCCCGGATCGGGTCGCCGGTGAACCACCATGCAGCGAAGGCAATGCTGACCGTGACCGCCAGAAACCCCAGCGACCAACGGTCGGCCAGCCGCGACATCGGCGCCTTCGAGGCCTGCGCCTCCTCGACCAGCCGGACGATCCCGGCATAAGTGCTGTCCTTGGCTTCTCTCGTCGTCGTCAGATCGAACGCCTCGCCTGCGTTTGTGGAGCCGCTCATGGCTTCGGCGCCGTGGGCGAGGCGCACTGGCAGGGACTCGCCCGTCAGCGCGGAGGTGTCGACGAAGGCCGTCTCCGAGGCCACCGTGCCGTCCACCGGCACCACGTCGCCCTGACGGATCAGGAGGCGGTCGCCGGGCGCGATGTGGTCGAGCGGGATCTCCTCCAGCCCGCCGTTGCGGTGGCGGGTCGCGGTCCGCGGCACGCGGGAGAGGAGGTCGTGCATCTCGCGCCGGGCGCGGCCTTCGGCGAAGGCTTCGAGGAATGTGCCGCCGGAATACATCACCGCGACCACCGCCGCGGCGAGGGTCTCGCCGAAGACGAGCGCCGCCGACATCGACAGCGCTGCGACGATATCGAGGCCCACCTCGCCGGAGCGCAGGCTGCGCAGGATTTCGACCACGAGCGCGGCGAGCGCTGGAACGACGCCGGCGATCCAGATCAGGTTCGCTGCTTCGGGTCGGCCGGAAAAGTAGAAGACAAGTCCCGCAATCAGGCCGGTCGCGGCAATGAGCAGGATAGCGGTCTTGAAGCGGTCGGTCCGTGTCGTCTCCATGCGGCCTATCTCCCCTCGGCTGAGGCGATTGCCGCTGGCTCTTCGGAAAATAGTCGTCCGACTCCCACGCCCCGTGCGCTGGCGTCATCATCGCGCAAGAGGAACAGGGCGTCGAGCCCGCTTCGTCTTGCGAGCGCAGCACCTTTGTCCGGCCCGAGCACCATGAGGGCCGTCGCCCACGCATCAGCTTCGGCACAGGTTCGAGCCACGACGGTGACGGAGGCCGGCGACGCGATCAGCGGCGCGCCCCGCCTCGGGTCCATCGTGTGCGACAGGCGGCGCCCCTGTACCTCGACCCAGTGACGGTAGTCGCCCGAGGTGGCGACGGCGGCATCCTGCAGCGCGAGGATCGAATGCGGCGTCCGGCGCTCGGCGTCCGGCGCCTCGACCGCGATGGTCCAGGTCTCGCCATCCGGCCGGAAACCCATGGCACGCATCTCGCCATCGATCCCGACGAGTCCATCTGAAATCCCATGATCGCGCAGGGTCTCGGCGAGCCGGTCCACGCCGTAACCCTTGGCTATGCCGTTCAGATCCAGCGCTATGGGCGCGGCCTTGCGCACGCGGGCGTCGTCCATCTCCAGCGCCTCATGTGCCGGGCGGCGTGAGGCGGTCATCGCGGCGCGGATGCCATCCGGCGCGGCGGCCTCCGGTCCGAAGCCCCAGGCCGTCACCGCATCGCCCATGCCGATATCGAAGGCTCCGCCCGAGGCGCGCCCGATCTCGAGGCCGAGGCGCAGCACCTCGGCGAGGCGGGCTGGAACCGTCACCCATTCTGCCACCGGCGCCGCATTGAGCTGCATCAGGTCGCTGCCCGGGTTCCAGGTCGACATCTGTCCGTCCACCTCTTCCACGGCCGCCAGCAGCGCCGCGCGGATCGGGGCCGGGTCGAAGTCCGGCTCCGCGAAGAACAGCGCCGACCAGCGCGTGCCCATGGTCGCCCCGTTCAGGGCGTGCCTCGTCAGCTCAGTAGACATCTTCGACATACCGCCCCTCCGCCTTCAGGACCGCCGGCGTCAGCCCGGACGGTGCGAGGATCTCGGCCAGCGCCTCGGCCACGCCGGCGGCCATGTCCCGCCCGCCGCACACCATCACCCGCGCTCCGTTGCGGATGAGCTCCGCGACCTGAGTGGCCTCGCACCGCAGCGCGTCCTGGACATAATGGGGACGCGCCCCGCGCGAGACGGCCGTGACCAGCCGTGTCAGACGCCCCTCGTCCTGCCATCCGGGGAACTCCTCGCCGTAGAAGAAGTCACTTTCGGGATGGCGCATGCCGAAGAACAGGTGGACGGGCCTGCCGCGCGTGTTGCCGCGCACAAAGCCCGCTAGCGGCCCGATGCCGGTCCCTGCGCCGATCAGGATCAGGGGCGCCCGGCTTCGGCCCGGACGGAAGCCGGGGTTGGGGCGCAAGAAGGCGCTCACCGTGTCGCCAGGTTCCAGCGCTGTGAGCTGACCCGAGCAGAGGCCGCCGGGATGCTTCTTGACCACGATCTCGATGAAGCCGTCGCGGCGCCCAGAGGCGAGCGAATAGAGCCGCGGGACGGTCCCGCCTTCGGGCAGAATGCCGATCAGGTCACCCGCCTGGAACCGTGCGAACCCGCCCCCGAGCAGCCGTTGCCCGAGCGAGACGCGGGGCAACGCGAAGCGGAGGATCGCCGTCGGGGCCTGCACCTCAGCGCCGTAGTCGCGCCGCGAGACGAGGGTCAGCGTGGTCGTTTGCGGCTGGACCGGCTGGTGCGTCAGTTCGAGCGCAATGCCGAGCACGTCTCCGAGGGCCCGGCCCCAGCGCGCGAAATCCTGCGGCGATTGCCGGTCGATTGTGTCGAGCGGCAGAAGCTCGGGCCAACCCTTCGCCTGCGCCGCTGCCGCGACGTCCCTGGCGAAGGCGCAATAGGCCGGAAAGCTGCGGTCGCCGAAGCCGAGCACCGCCAGAGAAATGTCCGGCGCCCGGTCGGAAGCGTTCAGCCGGTCGAGAAAGCCCTTCGCCGAGGCGGGCGCCGCGCCGTCGCCATAGGTCGCGGCGAGCAGGATGATCCGCTGGGCCGCGGTGTAGCGCTCTGGCGTGAAGCCCGACATCGGGCCGACATGGACGCTCTGCCCGGCTTTCGTCAGGGCGGCGTGCAGCGTCGCGGCAAATCCCCAGGTGCTGCCGCCCTCGCTGCCGACGAGCAGGATCGTCTCGGCACGAGCGGCGGGCTGATTGCCTCGGATGCGCGGCCGCCCCCTCCGTCCCGCGAGCCAGACGACAACGCCAGTCACGCCCATGCCCGGGACGCCGAGCGCCATCAGGCCGAGCACCAGGCCGAGCGTCGCCGCGCCCTGTCCGGTGTGCAGCATGTAGATGGTCTCCGAGACGCGCTCCCATCCCGTGAGGTCGGCCCAGGCCAGGAGGGCTCCGTCGCCCTGGTCGAGATAGCCGGCGCCCCGGTCGGTCTTGAGCGTGAACACGTCCGTCGCGTCGCCGGGATAGGGAAAGCTCAGCTCGCGCAACTCGGCGACGGGCGTCTGCTGCAGTGTGGCCATCCGGTCCAGCGCGAACCCCGTCTCTCCACTGACTTCGGTCGGGGCGGCCGCTATGGCGCCTCCATCCGGCAGAAGATCGAAGGTGGAGGCCGTCATCCAGAGGGCGGTCGTGGAGGACAGAACGAAGCCGACGACAGCAATCCGGGCGATCTCGACGTGCAGCCTGCCCGCGAGCGGTCCGCGCAAGCGCGCGAACCAGTGTCGCCAGCTTCCCGCCCGCCGCGCCACCAGCGCCGCGCCGGAGAGCGAGAGGATCAGCATCGCGGCAGCCCCTGCAGCCATGGCGATGCGCCCGCCGTCGCCGAGGAACAGCGAACGGTGCACGTTGGTGAGCCAGCGTTCGGCCTGGTTCGGGTCGGCCGAGGCAACGCCCTCACCCGTCGCCGGGTCGATCACGGCAGCGCCCGGCGCGCCCTGGTCGAACCAGTAGGCGGTGATCCGGCCCGAGGGTGATCGGCGGATCTGCTCGACGCCCGGATAGACCGCCTGGATGCGGTTCGCGAGGGCGGCGACCGTGAGCCCGGTCTCCGCCTGCGGGGCGGCAAGCCGTTCGGCCGCAGGGAAGACCGACAGCGCCGCGCCGCTCAGACTCAGGACGGTGACGAGCGCGAGGGCCAAGAGACCCGGCCAGCGATGGAGTGCACGGATCATGGCCCCGATCCTCACATGTCGTAGGCGAAGCTGGCGATGTAGCGGCGGCCGCCCACCGGCGTGCCAGCGCCATCGTTCGTGAGCGGGACGGACACCTCGTTCGGGCTGTCGCGCATGTCCTCGACCGCCGCATCGATGTGGAGCGTGTAGCCCGCGTCGAAGAGCGCGTCGGCCAGGTCGAGCGTGATCTCGAGCGTGCGGCCCGCGCCGACGCTGGCGCCGGTGATGCCGTTCACCTGCGCGGTGTCGCCGCCGGTGGCGCGGTACCAGTCGCTGAGGTGCTCGTAGTACTTGGACTTGCCGCCAGCCATCCAGAGACTGCCGACATAGGCGCCCGAGGAATCGGTGACGTAGAGCGCGAGATAGGCCCCGTCGCCGCCGTAATTGTTGAGGGTCGTGGTCAGCGTCACCGGCCGCGCCATGGCGAGGCCGGGGAGCGTCAGCGCGGTGGTGAGCGCGAGCGTTGCGAGAAGCGATTTCATCGGGTTGATCCTTGTTCGGAGAGGAGCTCGAGAGCGGTTCAGTTCACCTGAACCTGCGGAGGTGCGCCGTTCCCGAAGAGGCCGTTCTGCGGAGGGGCGACCGTGCCGGCGGGCGCGGGATTGCGAGCGCCACCGCGGCAATCGTCGTCGTCATCATCGTCGTCGCAGTCATCATCGTCGTCATCGTCATCGTCATCGTCGTCGTGGCCGCGACGCGAACCGCCCCGCCAGCGGTCGTCATCGTCGTCGTCGTCATCGTCGCTTGCGAGAACGAGCGGCATGGTTTCCGAGGCGTCGTCGAAGAGCGCAGCGACGGGCCGAAGGAAGTCGGCCGGGGCTTGCATCGCACTCCAGGCGGGGACGCCGATCGCGGCGGTCAGCGCCGTGGACGCGACCAGAAGTGTCAGGGTCTTCTTCATGGCAGGGTCTCCTTTGTCTGCTGGAGACAATTTGGAGATCCGACCTGAGGGCTTCCTGACGCGTCGGCGATTCCCGCTTCAGCTTGGCGCCAGGAAAAGAGCGGCGACGAACGAAAAATGCCCCGCCCGTGAGGGCGGGGCCGAAGGGACGGTCGGCCTTGGGTATGGGTTCTGTCAGGCGATGTCGGCGGGACCGGGGCCGCGCTTGTCGCCCGTCACCATGGCGCGCGCCAGGTTCTCGTGGTGCCGGAAGGAGGCCAGCACGACACCGCCCACATGCAGCGCGGCGAGCAGCAGCATCAGGTTGGCAAGCGTCTCGTGGACCTCCTTCAGCGGTCCCTCGATCTCGCCCCGCGCGCCGTATTCGTGTTCGCCGTCGTCGTCGGCCCAGGCGGGCGCCACGATGGCGGGTATGGTCGGCAACATCGCCAGACGGGCCTCATCCTCCAGGAGCCAGCCGGTGAAGGCCGTCCCGGACAGCGTGACCAGCAGCGCCACGATCATCGCGGCGCCCGCCGGGTTGTGGCCGAGGTAGCGCCGCTCGCGTCCGCGGGTCATGTCCCCGAGATAGGCCAGCGTCTCGCCGGGACCCTTCAGGAACTGCGCGAAGCGCGCGTAGCGACTGCCGACGAGTCCCCAGACCAGCCGGAAGGCCACAAGTCCGGCGACGGTGTAGCCGGCAACCTCGTGGACAGGTTGCAGCTCGTCCGCAGTCAGCCATGCGGTCGCGAAGGCTGCGACCAGACCCCAATGGAAAACCCGGACCAGAGGATCCCAGACGCGGACCTTACTGCTCGGCGCCGTGTTCATCTCTGGCGCCTGGTGTGAGATTGCATCAGTCATCGTCGCCTCCTTCGCGCTCACGGCGGGGGCGATCGTCGTCCTCGTCGTCGTCCTCGTATTCGAACTCGATCACCTGCAGCGTCGCCGGATGAACGGTCACCTCGATCCGGCGCCCCTCGGCGTCCCGACCGTCGATCTCGTAGCAGCCGTCGTCGATCTTGATCCGGCGCACCGTCCAGCCGTTCTCCTCGGCCAGCCGGGCGACGGCGTCGCGCGGCTGCCAGTCGGCCATCGGCACGAAGCAGTCGTCGTCCGCCAGCGCGACACCGGCGGGAAAGACCGCGAGAAAGCCGAGAATTGTCAATGTCTTCTTCATGGGCCAAACTCCTCGCTGCGGCCATCTTGACGAAACTCATGCGCGGCGAAGCTGACGGCAGCCTGAAGGGACGCGACCACCCGCTTCAGCTTCGTGTCAGCCAGACGGATCATGGAGGGTCATCGGAAGAGGACGGGAACGAGCATGCGCATCCTGCTGATCGAGGACGACACGGTGCTTGGTGCCGCGGTGCGCGACCAGATCGCGGCCGATGGGCAGTCGGTCGATTGGGTGATGCGCCTCGATGCGGCCGGCGACGCTGCGAAATCCACGTCTTACGACCTGATCCTGCTCGACCTGATGTTGCCGGACGGGCGCGGTATCGGCTTCCTGAAGAGCCTGCGCGCGCGCGGAGACGTAACGCCGGTCATCATCCTGACCGCGCTCGACCAGGTGTCGGATCGGATCGAGGGGCTGAATGCGGGCGCCGACGATTATCTCGTGAAGCCCTTCGATCTCGCTGAGTTGTCCGCGCGGATCGGGTCTGTCGCTCGACGCTACAGCGGCAACCCGAACCCAATCGTCACCCACGGGCCGCTGGAAATCGATCTCGCCACCCGCAGCGTTCACCGCGACGGCAAGCCGGTGCAACTGACCGCAAGGGAATGGGCGCTGTTCGAAGCCTTTCTCGCGCGCCCCGGTCAGCTTCTGTCCAAGGCGCAGCTGGAGGAGAAGCTCTACGCCTTCGACGCGGAGGTGGAGAGCAACACCATCGAGGTCCACGTGAGCCGCCTGCGCAAGAAGCTCGGGGCTTCGGTCATCGAGACCGAGCGCGGCATGGGCTACAGGCTGGGCCGTCCATGAGATGGCCGGCCAGCCTTCAGGGCCGACTCGGCCTGTCGCTCGGCCTGGCGCTGACGGTGTTGTGGCTGGTCGCGGCGACGGTGACGGCCGTCATCGTCAGGGGCGAGCTGGACGAGGTCTTCGACAGCGCTCTGCGAGAGACTGCGGAACGGATCCTGCCGCTTGCGGTAACCGATATCGTCGGGCGGGAAGATCAGGGCGTGACGCAGCGGCTCGCGCCCATCCGGGAGCACGACGAGTTCTTCACCTACCTCGTGCGGGATGCCGAGGGGCGTATCCTGCTGCAATCCCACGCGGCCGATGCGGCGGTATTCCCGCCCTGGGACGGACCCGGGTTTCGGCAGACCGCCACCCACCGGTTCTACAGCGACGCAGCGCTTCAGGACACGATCCGGATTACCGTGGCCGAGCCGCTGGCCCATCGCGCGTCGGTCGCGCGTGAGATCCAGATGGGCCTCGGCCTGCCGCTGCTGATCGTCCTGCCGGTCGCGCTGACGGCGGTCATTCTCGCCGTCCGTTTCAGCCTCGACCCGCTGCGCCGGTTCCGCGCACGCCTCGAGGCGCGCGGCGCCCGCGACCTGTCGGAGGTTCCCGCCGAGGGGCTGCCGAGCGAGATCGGTCCGCTGGCCGAGACCCTCAACGGCCTTCTGGCCCGCTTGCGAGAGGCCTTCGAGGCCGAGCGCAGTTTCGCCGCCAACGCCGCGCACGAGCTCAGGACACCGCTCGCGGGCGCCATCGCGCAGGCGCAGCGGCTCCGGTCCGAGACCCGCGATCCCGCCACTGGGGCGCGCGCGGCGGAGATCGAAGCGACGCTCAAGCGCCTCACCCGGCTGTCGGAACGCCTCCTACAGCTGGCGCGGGCGGAAGGCGGGCGCCTGCGGATCGACCGCAGCGCGGATCTGCGCACTGTCGCGCGAATCGTGGTGGACGACATCGCACGCGCGGACGCGCCGGGGCGCATCGCGCTGAACCTACCCGACGCAGCTGTCATGTCGGACATTGACCCCGATGCCTTCGCTATCCTGTGCCGGAACCTCGTGGAAAACGCTCTCCGTCACGGAGCCGGAGATTTGGCTGTCGAGGTGACGCTCACTGCGGACGGCCGCCTTGTTGTCGCGAACGATGGTCCCGTCGTGGCGCGCGAGATGCTCGACCGCCTGACGGCACGCTTTGAACGGGCGAACGCAAGCACCGATGGCAGCGGGCTTGGCCTAGCCATCGTCGCGGCCATCGCGAACCGGATCGGAAGCTCTCTCGTTCTGAGATCGCCGCGGCCTGGTGCATCTTCCGGTTTCGAGGCATCACTCATTTTGCCGACCGATAGCCCCGGGTTCGGCGCCGGGCGCGACGCGTAATCCGCGACAAGTGCCGGAGGATCAGCAAACCCGCGCCTGTTCCCGCAACACCGCGTAGTCGCTCATCATCTCTGCGATCGCCGAGCCCTCCGGCAAGAGGTCCAGCTCCCCTGCCGCTCGCGCCTGGAACTTCCTACTGTACTCGACGACCGGCGGACACGCCCCTGGCCCGCTACCGTCAGAACCGACCGTCGCGCAGCCGCTCAGCCAGATCGTCGCGAGAACGAGGACGGCGCGCCGCTGCCTCGAGCATTCGCTTTTGGGCGTCATAGGTTTTCTCCATGGTTTCGAGCTGCTCGGTCAGTCGGCCGGCGCGCTCGCCGGAGCGGCGCAGGGACAGCAGGAACAGCAGGATCGCGAGGGCCGTGACGCCATAGCGGAGCCCCGTGCGCATCCATGCCGATCCGGCGAGCGCGGCGAGGTGCCCACCGATCACCGCCGCCCCCGGCGCCAGTCGTCGAGTCGGGCGTAGATCGTGACCGCGATGCCCCCGAGCGCGACGGCGATGAACACCCAGCGGAGCGTGTCGAGGTACGGCACCAGCGGCAGGATGGCGGTCTGGGTCTCGGCCAACACGCTCTGGGCGACCTCGACGCCGGCTGCGCCCAGTGTCGCCACTCCGGCCGCGCCTCCACCCTTCATGGTGCGGCTGTCAGCCAGCACCTCGCGCGCGGGGGGCGTCTCCGCTGCAAATGCCGTCGCCCGGCCCGGGAACCGCTCGCCCCACTTACGCGCGGGGCCAAGATCGACATGGATGAACCCCGAGCGCGGATAGAAGCCGAAGCCGAGGAACCCGACCTCGCGCGCCGCGGCCTCGAAGGTCATGGGGTCGTGGTTCGCCATGGCGATGTCGAAGGCGGCGCCGTCCATGTGCTTCGACCGGGTCGCGCCGCCGACGGCGCGGTTGTGCTCGGGGCTGCGATAGGCTGAGCGGACGATCAGCGGCTTGCCCAGCCGGTCACGCAGCGCCTGCAGCTTGTCGAGCGCGGGTTCATTGACCAGCAGCTTGCCGGTACCTCGGCAGGCGATTTCCGCAGGCGAGAAGTTTGGCCAGCGCCAGGTGCCCTCAGGCACGTCGCGCCAGTGGTCGTAGAACGTCGTGGTCATGGGGTCCTCCGAAAACGAAAAACCCGCCTCGTGGGCGGGTGCTGGTGGGCTGATGGTTGTGTTGAGCGGCTACGGGCTGCCGCCGAAGATCTTCAGCTTGATGGCGATGCCCGCGAGCAGCGCCAGCATGACGCCGGTGGTGATCATGCGGACGGCAGTCTGCATGGCGGTGCGGCGCACCAGCCGGATGCAGTCCACGAGGGAGCGAAGATCGCGGATGTCGAGCGCGGCCTCGTCGCCGTCGAGCCCGACATCGGCCAGCGCGCGCTTCGCGCCTTCCTCGGCCGCCCGGGTCAGGATCGCCTCGAACTCGGCGTCGGGGATGCGCACGAAGCCCTCGGATGGGGTGGTGTCATCGGATCCTCCTTCTGCCGCTCAGCCGATCTTGCAGCCCCAGAAGGACGTGTGGTCGGCGGCGAAATAGCCGTCCGCCACGCGGAAATACCCCTGCAGCTCGACGGTATCGCCCGCAGTCAGCGGCACCATGGTCTGCAGCCAGATCGCGGTGGCGAGCGAGACATGGGTGGCGGAGATCTCGCCGAGGGAGCCGCGGATTTCGGTCGTCCCGTTCAGCACGAGCCGCCCGCGCATGCGCGCCGTGGTGCTGGCATTGACCTTGTAGAGCAGCGTCGCGCCGAAAAGGTAGGTGCCGTCGACGGGCGCCACGAAATGGTTGTTCGCGGCGTCGAAGGCCCCCTGATCGTTGTAGTCGGTGTTGTTCAGGCCGATCTTCGTCCAGGTCCCGACGCCGACATAGTTGTCGTAGTTGGTGTACGCCTTGAACCGAGGCAGGCGCGGCTGGTCGACGATGCCGGTGGCGTTGTCAACGTTCAGACCGTCGAAGTAGGTGCTGCCGTCTGCCGAGACCGCGAGGCGGAAGCGGTCCGAGCCGAACAGCCCCACCAGCGCGCGGGTAGAGAAGCCGGTCTGCAGCGTCAGGCCCAGATCGTCGCCGGCCGCCTCCTTGTTCATGGTGTAGAACAGATCGCCGGTCCCGCCCTCGGCCACGGTCTTCGCCGTCCAGAGAGCCGCGTTCAGCTTGGCCGAGAACGGGTTCGACGCATCCGCCGTCGTGCCGACCCCGAGCAGCGCCATGTTGTGCAGCGCCGCCGGTGTGGTGCCGATCCAGGTCGCGCCATCGTAGACCAGCAGCCGGCCCTCGTCCTCGACCCAAGCGCGCCACCCGGTCCGTGGCGGCAGGCGCAGCCAGGCGCCGTCCGTCCAGAGTGCCACGTTCAGGTCCCAGCCCGCCCAGTCGCCGGTGGCACCCGAGGCGACGATGTAGCGGTCGCCATCCGCAGGGCTGCCCGGCGGCGCGGTCAGGTCCCGGTCCAGGACGGAAAGCTGCACGAGCCCGTCGAGGATCCGCAACGCCTCGTTGTGGGTGACATGCTTCTGGGCCTGCGCCGCGAGGATGTAGGGCAGCAGGAGATGGGTCGTGGCGTCGGACATGGGATGGCCTTCAGAGTATCAGCGTGACGGTCTTGGGCGCGCCCTGCCCGACGAGGGCGGAGAGCTGGAAGATGCGGACGTCGAGCGTGTCGCCGGGGCCGAGCGGCGCGCCCCAATCGGCGGTCTGCTGGGCGGCGGTGTAGACGGCGCTGGTGGTGGCCGTGCTCAGCACCCGCTTCACGGCAGGACCGTCGAGGATCTCCACCTCGTAGGCTTCCAGTTCCTCGCCGAGCGGCACCTCAAGCCCGCCCCAGCTGTCGGCCGCGAGCGCGCGGGACCGGCGCGTCCAGCGGATGGTCAGATCGCCGGGACCGCGTGGCGTGCGCCACGGCTGCGCAACATGGACAACGGAGAACGGCCTCAGCCCCACGCCCACCGGCGTGAAGGCCTGCGCCACATAGGTCTCGTCACTGACCGGGCGGCTCGCCGGACCGATGCGCCAGTTCCACGGAATGCCGAGATCGGCCTCGGCGATCGGCAGGGACGCCAGCGAAGCGTCCAGCACCACGACCCGCGCGCCAGCAGGCACCGGGTTGCCCATGGCGCCTTCTGTTCCGCGCTGGCCGCGCAGGAGCCGGGTCAGACGATATCGACCCGGCGCCAGAAGCTCTGCCGCGCCCGCCTGCACGATTTCCCAGACGCCGGGTGCGCTCTCGATAGCGAGCGCGTTTGCCCCGCCGAACAGGGTCAGGTCGGTGACGCTCTCCAGTGTGCCGGTCAGCAGATCGACCACCAGCGCGTTTCCGAGGTCGAAGCGCGACGTCGGTCCCGCAAAGAAGTCGGAGACCAGCGCCCCGATCCGGGCGCGACTGCCGAAGGTGGTCAGCACCTCGAACCCGTCCGTCGAGGGGCTGCGGAACACCGCCATCTCGCCCGGCCACGGAACCGCGTGCGCTGCAATGACGGGCCGGTGTGTGGGCTGGTCCTCGGTCAGCTGCGGCAGGTCCATCAGCACCGCATCCGGCGCGCCGAACACCACGGCGCGCGTCAGCGACGCCGCGCGCGGATCGCCCGGCGGCAGATCGTAGGTCGCCCGGTCCTGGCGCACCGCCTCGATGCCGCGCGCCTTGGCGTCGGCGATGGAGACGAGCCGCAGGTCGACCAGCCGCCCGTCATGCGCGAGGCGGATCGCGTCAGCCGGGTCCAGCGCCAGCCGCGAGGGCGGCAGACGGAACGCCGCCGTCTCGCGTCCCACCCACGCCTCCATCAGCGCACGGCGGCAGCGCCGCTCGGCTTCCTCGGGCGGCACCGCCATCGGGAAGCTTTCCGAGGCGATCCTCGTCGTGTCGACGGTGATGCGCCGCGCCTCGACGAGGGCCGCGTCGTAGTCCTCGTCGGCGCGGGCGATTTGCCATTTCAGCGCTTGAGGCAGTTCGGTCTCCTGGCCGCGCGTCAGCTCCAGCAGGTCCCCCTCGCGGGCGCCGCTCCCCGCGCTCGGGGCGACCAGATCGTCGGGCGCGAGGGTGGCGACGGAGGCCCGGCCGCGCATGAGGAAGCGGATCACGCCCTCGGTCTCGACGGCGTCGAAGCCGAAGTGGCGCGACAGCGTGGTGATCGAGGCGCGCGGGCTTTCCAGCGCCGTGATGGCGTAGCCCTCGACCGCGCCCCAGAGGCCGGAGACGTCGATCTGGGTCTGAGGCAGCCCGGCGCGCAGGCAGAGGTGCCGGACGAGCGCCGCCAGCGACACCGCGCCAAGCCGTCCGGTCAGCCAGTGCCCGAGCCGCCAGTTCGCGCCGTCGGTCCAGACGTCGGTCAGCGCGGGGAAGAATGGGTACGGCCGCGCGTCCCATGTCCAGGCGGCGCATTCGGGAACGTGCACCATGCGGCCGCCAAAGACCGACGACAGCGGGTTGTTCGCGGCCTCGCCCCACCAGAGATACGTCGCCTCGAGATAGGCCCGCTGGATGGCGTCATCGCGCCAGCCCCGCGAGAAATGCGGCGTGAAGCTCTCCGAGGACTTCGGGTCGAAGAAGACGTTGGGCTGGTTGGTGCCCCGATCGATGGCGGGGCAGCCGAGCTCGGTAAACCAGATCGGCTTGGACTGAGGCGCCCACGCCGTCGGCGTGCCGCTCTCCACCCCGCCCGGGCGGTCGTAATGCGCACTCGACCACCAGGCGCGGAGATCCTTGTAGCGGAAGACCCATGGCTTTCCGGCGCCGCCGTCGGTGATCGGCGTGCGGACCTGCGCCGACCGATCGGCCGCGCTGGCATAGAACCAGTCGAAGCCCTCGCCGCCCGCGATGTTCGCTTGCAGATAGGCGCGGTCGTAGATCGCGGGCCAGCCCTCCTGCGCATCGGCATGCTCGAACCCGTCCCGCCAGTCCGACAGCGGCATGTAGTTGTCGATCCCGACGAAATCGATCTCGGGATCGGCCCAGAGTGGGTCGAGGTGGAAGAACACGTCACCCGAGCCGTCACCCGGCTGGTGCCCGAAGTATTCCGACCAGTCGGCGGCGTAGCCGATCCTGGTGCCGGACCCGAGGATCGAGCGGACATCCGCGAGCAGATCCCGAAACGCCTGCACCGCCGGATAGGTGCTGACGCCCGAGCGGATCGTCGTCAGCCCCGGCATCTCGGTGCCGATGAGGAAGGAGCTCACCCCGCCCGCCGCCGCGCAGAGATGGGAATAGTGCAGCACCATGCGGCGCAGGCCCCAGTCGCCGGGCGTGCCGGTCCAGGAAACAGACTGACCCGAGACGCTGAAGCTGGCGGGCGTGGCCGCGCCGAACAGCGCCGCGACCTGGCTTGCGGCCGCTCCGGTCTTGTCCACGGTCCCGACGAAACCCGCAGCCGGGGAACAGGTGATCCGCCCCCGCCAAGGGAACGCGGGCTGGCCCGTCTCCGCGGCGTTGTCGGAATACGGGTTCGGCAGCGTGTTGCCGGGCGGCACGTCCATCAGAATGAAGGGGTAGAAGGTGACCCGCAGACCGCGTGCCTTCATCTCCTGGATCGCCTGCACCACGGCGAAGTCGGATGGCGTGCCGCCGTAGACGGGGCGGTCCTGGTCGTCGCGGCTGACAAGGAATGCACCGGAGCGGCTGACGCCGTTGACCGACCAGCTGGCCGGCGTGGTCGACTTGGCCGAGACCTCGACGCCGGGCCGCACCTTGCAGGATCCTGCGCGCAGATCGTCGCCAAACCACGCCACCACGAGGCTGACGCTCTCGACCGCAGGCGCCATCGCCTGCAGGCGGTCCAGCGCCTCCACCATGTCGGTGGAGTCGGCCAGCGCGTTCAGGTTCTCAGGGATCTGCGCGCCGCCATCGGTCTTGCGGATCGCCTGCGTCGCATAGGTGAACTCGCCCGAGGCGGGGATCATGGTGACGGCGCGGGTCAGCCCCTCGGCGGTGTCGGGATCGACCAGCGGCCGGAAGACCTCGAAGGACAGCTGCGGCAGGCGGTTGCCGTAGGTCGAGAGCGCCAGTTCCTCGAAGACCACATAGGCCGTGCCACGATAGGCCGGGGTTTTCGCCGCACCCATCTTCGCCGCGATGAACGGGTCCGCCGTCTGCGCCTCGTCGCCCGGATACCAACGCCAGGTGACGCCGGAGAGGTCCATCGGCTTGCCGTCGGCCCAGATGCGCCCGATCCCGGTGATCGGTCCCTCGCACAAGGCGACGGCGAAACTGGCGTAGTACAGATACTCGGTCGTCTTGACCTTGCCGCCCCCGCCACCCTTGCCGCCGCCTTGGGTGGTGGTCTTCGTCTCCTCGCGGAAATCGGTCGCCCAGATGATGTTGCCACCCGTCCGCATGCGGCCGTAGAGCCGCGGGATCACCGCGCCCTCGGTTGAGGACGTGATGCGCAGCGTGTCGAGCCGCGCGCCCTCGATGCGCTGCGTGGGCGCCAACGACGAGATGATCCAGCTGTCAACCACCGAGCCGATGCTGGAGCCGATGAAGCCGCCGATCGTCGCGGCGCTGACGCCGAGGATCGCGCCGCCGATCGAACCGCCAATGGCGGCCCCGGCCGCGCCGAGAACGAGAGTGGCCATGGAGATGCTTCAGCGTTGCGGGAACAGGAAGGCGAAGGCGATGCGCCGCCGCCATGATTGGGTGAGAGGTTCCTCGATCACGCCGAGCCGCTCGTAGGCGTGGAGGAAGCTGCCGGGCCCAATCAGGATCCCGACATGTTTCGCGATGGCGCGCGGCCTCATGCGGAAGAGGACCAGCGCGCCGGGACCGGCATCTGCCGTTTCCAACTCGACCATCATGGCGCGCGCGCCCTCGGCCAGAACCTCGCGCGGCCCGGTCTCGCCCCAGTCGCGGCTGTAGGGCGGGATCGGGAACGGCTCGGGACCGACGACCTCGCGCCAGACGCCGCGCGCGAGGCCGAGGCAGTCGCAGCCGACGCCGCGCAGGCTCGCCTGGTTGTGATACGGCGTGCCGAGCCAGGAGCGCGCGACGGCGATGACGCGCGCGGGGTCGGCAGAGATCACAGCACGCCTCCCTCGTGCCCGCCATCCTTGGTGGCGTAGCGCAGCACAGCGTCCTGGCCGGGAATGTGCGGGAAACCCCGGAAGTTGGCGGTGTTGGCGAACTTCGCCCCGCAGGTCTCCATCCGCTTGTCGCAGCCGCCGCGGATGGTGAAGGTGTCGCCCTCGGCGATCGCACGCACCGGCGCCTCGAGCAGCGTCAGCACCGCGATGCCGTCCGCCACGTCATGGCCCAGCACTTCAGTGCGTCGTCCCGTGTTAGCGCCGCTCGTCCAGTCCAGCGTGCCGAAGGTGAACCAGCCGGAGGCGAAGCCGCCGAGGCCCGAGGCGGTGAAGGACCGGTCGCGCAGCAGATCGATCACTGCGCCCGTGCCCTTGTAGGCCGGGCCCTCCAGATCGACGCCGCAGCGCGCGTCGCCAAGCGCGGCATCGCAGGTCGCCTGAAAGGTCCGCCCAACCGTCTGGCCCAGCACATGGGCGAGTGAGCGAACCTCCGCGACAAAGGCGAGCCGCCCGCGTCGGATCTGGCCGATGGCTCCGCGCCGCATCAGTACGCGCTGGCCGGTGTCCGCCCAGTTCACCCGCCAGACCTCGACCTCGGCGTTGTCCCAGCGGCCGTCGAGGATGTCGGTCTCGGTGATCCGGTCGGAGGTCAGCACGCCCTCGGCATCCTGTGCATCGACCGACAGGTCTGACCCCGAGCGCACCTCGGACACCGTGAGCCCGCTCTCGGGCTCGAAATCCGTCCCGTCGAAGCTGAGCGTCCGGTCGTGGTCGGTGAAGCCGAAACTCGAGCCATCGGCGCGCGCGATCCGCCAGCACCAGGCGAGCGTCGTCGTACCCTCGTCGAGATGGGCTTGCAGGGCGGGAGCGAGGGCCTTCATCGGCGCAGTTCCAGAAGCGGAATGGAGGTGATCGAGCCGAGCCGCTCGAGATCGAGCGTCACGTCGAGCACGTCGGTGTCGAAGCGGACCGGCACGTCGAACTCGAAGCCCGCGGTGATCGCGACGCCCTCGGCGGGCGCAGTGTCGAAGGTGGCGACGCCGGTGGCGGTGTCGACCGACCAGCCGGAGGGCTGCTCGACGCTCGACAGCGCGATGCGGACGCTACCCGTCACCGGCTTGGCGATGGCGCGCGTCCAGGATTGCGCCCCGGAGGCGTAGCGCTTGACCAACTGGAAGGCGGTCGTCGCGCCGTCGCCGGTGCCGATCGTCTGGTCGGTCGGCGACGGCGTGCCCGAAGGCAGGCAGGACTTGTGGTCGCCCCAGTCCTTGAAGCGGAAACCGTGGAGCCGACCGTTGCGCGCCTCGAAGAAGGCGACGACCGCCGCCAGATCGTCAGCGCGGCGGATGCCGTAAGCGACATCGTAGCGGCGGCGCGAGTTGGCCCAGCTGGCGTTGCGCTCCTCGTCGCCCGAGGCGAGCTCGACGACCTGCGTGCGCCGCTCCGGCCCGCCCCGCGCGCCGCGACTGATGTTGTCGGGAAACCGGACCTCATGAAACGCCATGGCTCAGAGCCCCCTGCGCCCGAGCGACACCGCGCGGGCGATGTCGGCCGCGACCTGCGTTCGGGATTGCCGGAAGCTTTCGGCGTCGCGGGCCATGATGGTGACGTTGACGCCACCCGCGCCGTAGCTCTGCGCCTCTCGACGCGAGAGCACCCGCTCGCCGCGCTGCAGGATCGCCGGGACCTCGTCGTGGCGAAGCCCCGCCATGCCGCCGGAATGCATCCGCGGCGCGGCCGCGAATGCCATGGCCGGGACCATCCGCGAGGGTCCGGTCGATCCGACCCTCCCACCTGCGTGCAGGACGTTGGCGGAGATGCCGCCCGCGCCGGCAAACACGCCGGAGAGCGCATTGGCGATCGGCCCGAGGATGAACCGCCGCGCCGCCAGCTGGGCGAGATCGGCGAGCAGCGAGGTGACCAGGTCGCGGAAATTCAGCTTGCCGGTCTTCACGAACTGGCCCACCGCGTTCTCGGCCGACTGGAAGGCGC
>JAHDXW010000035.1 GCA_023383015.1 Paracoccaceae bacterium | reverse complement strand
CGCACCCCGCACCGGACGCGACGGAACACGCCGCCGAAGGGGGTGAGCGCGGCGGGCTTGCGCCAGATCAATTGACCCCGGCCGCCGGGGGGCTATCGTCGCGACCGCGGCAGGCGACCGCCCGGGCCGCGGGGCGCTGTCAGGCGAAGGGGGAAGACGCCATGTACAAGTCGATTCTGGTCGGGGTGGACATCGGCCACAAGGACCTCGCCAAGGCGCTGATCGCCAAGGCCCGCGCCCTGCGCGACGCGGGGGGGGCGGTGCGCCTTGTCTACGTCCTCGAGGACATCCCCGCCTACATCGCCGCCGAGATCCCGCGCGAGACGCTCGACACCCGCCGCCGGGACGCGCTTGCCGACCTGCGCGCGCTGGCGGCCGCGATGGACGGCGATCTCGAGGCCGAGGTCCGCTCGGGCGCGGCCGCGGCCGGCATCCTCGATGCCGCCGACGAGCACAAGGCCGACCTGATCATGCTGGCCTCGCACCGGCCGGACCTGCGCGACTACTTCATCGGCTCGACCGCGAGCCGGGTGGTCCGCCACGCCCAGTGCTCGGTGCTGGTCGCGCGCTGACGGGCGCGGGGGCGCTTTTCATCCCGCCGCCTTTCGGCTAACCCGTTGGGCGGCGGCACGCGACGCTGCCGCTTGGGGCCGGGGACTGCCGATGAGGACGCCGCTTCTGGCCGCGCTGGCGGCGCTGATCCTGCTCGGTGCCTGCGGCGCGGTCCGCGAATCGCGGCTCAACCCGTTCAACTGGTTCGGCCGCAGCGAGGTGCGCGAACCGACGCTCGCGCCCGAGCAGGGCTACGGACCGGCGGTGTTCGACAACCGCGCGCTGGTCGACCAGGTGACCCTGCTCGAGATCGAGCGCATCCCCGGCGGGGCCATCCTGCGCGCCGCCGGGCTGCCGCCCACCCAGGGCTGGTGGGATGCCGAACTGGTGGCCGAGGAGGATGCCGACGGTGCCGCGCCCGCGCCCGGCGTGCTGGCGTTCCGTTTCGTCGTCGCCGCCCCGCGCAGCCCGCAGCCCGCCTCGACCCCGGTCTCGCGCGAGGTGACGGTGGCCACCTACCTGTCGGACATCCGCCTGCGCGACATCCGCCAGATCATCGTCCGCGGCGGCCGCAACGAGCGCGTCATCCGCCGCTGACGGCGCCGCCGCCGGCGCCCTGCGCGGCTGACAGCGCCACCACCCGCACGCTGCTGCCGCGCGCCGACAAGGCCACCTCGCCGCGGCACAGCCGCAGCGCGTCGGCCCCGAACACCTCGCCCCGCCACCCCTTCAGCGCCGCGCAGTCGCGGCCGCCGGCGGCGATGGCGTCAAGCTCGGCGGCCGAGGCGATCAGGCGCGGCGCCACCCCGGCCGCCTCGGCCTTGGCCTTGAGCAGCACCCGCAGCAACTCGGCCAGCGCCCCGGCGCCGCCGTTCTGGGCGCCGCGGTCGGGTTCGGCCTGCGGCAGCGCCTCGGTCGGCAGGGCCAGGGCCGTGCGCACCGCCGCCATGATTCCCTCGGCGATCTCGCCCCGCCGCGCCTCGCGCTGCAGAAGCCGCGAGCGGCCGAGCTCCTCGGGCGTCGCCGGCCGCGTCGAGGCGAGCTCGAGCAGCACCTCGTCCTTGAACACGCGCGAGCGCGGGATGTCGCGGGCCTGCGCGTGGCTCTCGCGGAAGCGGGCCAGCTCGCGCACCACCGCCAGGAACCGCGGCGAGCCCGAGCGGGTGCGCACCCGCTCCCAGGCGCGGGCGGGGTCGCTCTCGTAGGTCGCAGGGTCGGTCAGCTCGGCCAGCTCGGCCTCGACCCAGGCGCGCCGGTCCTTGCGGTCAAGCTCGGCCGCCAGATGCTCGTAGATCGCCCGCAGGTGGGTGACGTCGGCCAGCGCATAGGTCATCTGCGCCTCCGACAGCGGCCGCTGCGACCAGTCGGTGAAGCGCGAGGTCTTGTCGAGACTCGCCCGCGCGATCCGCCGCACCAGCGTCTCGTAGCCCGCCTGCTCGCCGAAGCCGCAGACCATCGCCGCCACCTGGGTGTCGAACAGGGGCTCGGGGAACAGGCCGGCGTCGTGGAAGAATATCTCGAGGTCCTGGCGGGCAGCGTGGAACACCTTCACCGTGTCCCGGTGGAGGAACAGCTCGTAGAGCGGGGCGAGCGACAGCCCCTCGGCGAGCGGGTCGATCAGCACTGCCGGGCCACCGGCCCCCGGCAGCGCCATCTGCACGAGGCAGAGCTTCGACCAGTAGGTGCGCTCGCGCAGGAACTCGGTGTCGAGGGTGACATAGGGGGCCGACCGGGCCTCGGCGCACAGGCGCGCCAGCGTGTCGGTGTCGGTGATCGGCGCGATCTCGGGCATTTCTCTCCGGCGGCAGTGAACCCGCCCAAGCCTTAGGCAAGCGGGCGGGGAAAGGAAAGACACGCCGGTGCCGCGGCGCTCAGGGAAGGTCCAGCCGCCGCCGGTCGCCGGCCGCGAAGCGGCGCAGCACCGCGGGGTAGAGGAGGTGCTCCATCGCCAGCACCCGCGCGGCCAGCGTCGCGGCATCGTCGCCGGGCAGCACCGGCACCCGCCCCTGACCGAGGATCGGACCGCAATCAAGCGCCGCCGTCACCTCGTGGACGGTGCAGCCGGCCTCGCTGTCGCCGGCCGCCAGCGCCCGGGCATGGGTGTGCAGCCCGGGGTACTTCGGCAGCAGCGAGGGATGGATGTTCAGCATCCGCCCGGCGAAGCGGGCGACGAAGCCGGGGGTCAGGATGCGCATGAAGCCGGCCAGACACAGGATGTCGGGGGCTGCCACGCTGAGGCGCGCCATCAGCGCAGCCTCGAAGGCCTCCCGGTCGGCGCCGAACGGGCGGTGGTCGACGTCCGCAACCGGGATGCCCAGCGCCGCCGCCCGCACGAGCCCCGCCGCCTCTGGCCGGTTGGACAGCACGAGCACCGGCCGGCCGGGGTGGTCGCCGGTCATCGAGCGCACGAGGGCGAGCATGTTCGACCCCGCCCCGGAAATGAGGATGGCAACCCGCTTCACGCCAGCCGGCCGAGAAAGCGCACTCCCTCGCCGGCGGCCACCACGCCCAGCGGCACCACCCGCTCGCCCGCCGCCGCCAGCACCGCCGCCAGCGCCCCGGCGCGGTCGGCCGCGACCGCAGCGATCATCCCGATGCCGCAGTTGAAGGTGCGCAGCATCTCGGCCTCGGCAAGCCCGCCGGCGTCGCGCAGCCAGCCGAAGACTGCCGGAAGCGCCCAGGCGGACAGGTCGACCTCGGCGCCAAGCCCCGCCGGCAGCACCCGCGGCAGGTTCTCGGTGATGCCGCCGCCGGTGATGTGGGCCAGCGCATGGACGCCACCGGCGGCGGTCGCCGCCCGGGCCGGGCGGACATAAAGCCGGGTCGGGGCCAGCAGTGCCGCGCCAAGCGGGCCGGCGGCGAAGGGCGCGGGGTCGTCCCACCCAAGCCCCGCCCCGGCGGCGATCCGGCGCACCAGCGAGAAGCCGTTGGAATGCACCCCGTCCGAGGCAAGACCCAGCAACACATCGCCTTCGGCCACAGCCTGCGGCAGGATTGCCCCGCGCTCGACGGCGCCGACGGCAAAACCCGCAAGGTCGAAGTCGGCGCCATGGTAGAGCCCCGGCATCTCGGCGGTCTCGCCGCCGACCAGCGCGCAGCCCGTGGCCCGGCAGGCTGCGGCGATGCCTGCGATGATCCGCGCCGCGGCCTTCACGTCAAGCCGCCCGGTGGCGAAATAGTCAAGGAAGAACAGCGGCTCGGCCCCCTGGCAGACGAGGTCGTTGACGCACATCCCGACGAGGTCCTGGCCGATCGTGTCCAGCAGGCCGGTGTCGATGGCCAGCCTCAGCTTGGTGCCGACCCCGTCGGTGGTGGCCACCAGCACCGGGTCGCGGAACCCCGCCGCGGCCAGGTCGAACAGCGCCCCGAAGCCGCCGATGCCGCCGATCACGCCTGCCCGCCGCGTCGCCTCGGCCGCCGGCCGGATCGCCTGCACCAGCGCCTCGCCGGCGGCGATGTCGACCCCCGCGGCGGCATAGGTCAGCCCCTCTCTGTCCTGCCCCATGCCCACTCTCCCCGTCGCCCCCAGGCGCGCCTTGCGATAGCCGATCGCGCCCGCCCCGGCAACGCCACCCCCGCGCTTGACCGGCCCCGCCCCTTGGCCCTAGGCAGGCAACGGCCGGGCCCGTAGCTCAACGGTCAGAGCAGGGCGCTCATAACGCCTCGGCTGGGGGTTCGAATCCCTCCGGGCCTACCATCCCCGCCTGCTAGAGGCCCTCGAGGAAGGCGATCAGCGTCGCGCGCCCGGCCTCGGGCATCCCGGCATAGGACGCTGCGGCGGCCGCCGCCTCGCCGCCATGGGCGCGGATCGCCGCGTCCAGGGTCGCGGCGCGTCCGTCGTGCAGGTAGCGCCGCCCGGGGTGGGGGGCGAGCGCCAGAAGCGGCGTGGTCCGCCATTGCGAGGGCGTCACGCCGGGCGCGCCGATGCCGCCGTCCAGCCCCGGGCCCATGTCGTGCAGCAGAAGGTCGCTGTAGACCGTCACCATCCCGCCGCCCTCGGCCGGCATCCGCGGCACATGGCAGGTGGCGCAGCCGGTGGCGGCGAACAGCTCGCCCCCCGGCGGCGGCGCGCGCAGCTGCGCAGGGGCCCGCAGCGCCTCAAGATAGGCGGCGATGTAGGCGATCTCGGCATCGTCCACCTCGGCCCCGCTGCGGTAGCCATCGGCGCCATGGGGCGCGGCAAGGCAGGCGGGCTGGGCGTCGGTGCAGTCGCCGGCGGTCTGCGGGACGATCCGGCTCGACACCCCGAGGTCGAGCGCGAAGGCCCAGGCGATCTGGTGGTCGAGGTCGGGCTGGTCGGCCCGGGCGCCGAAGCGGCCGAGGCGGCGGCCGTCGTAGCCCTCGATCCAGCGCGGCACGCCGGCCACTCCGTCGCCGCGTGCGGCCTGCGCGGCGGCCAGCGCCTCCACCGCCGCCGCGTCCACCCGTGCCAGCGCCCCGCGGCCGACCAGTGCCGGGGCCAGCCGCGCCACGGCCGCGACCCCGGGCGCCAGCGGCCCCTGCAGCAGCCGGGCCTCCCACGCGAAGCCGCCCGTCGCCTCGCCCTGCCGCAGCACCAGCCGCGCCTCGGGCTGCATCCGCGCCACCGCGAAGGTCTGCAGCTGCCGGCCGTAGACCGGGTCCGGCGCGCCTTCGGTGTCGCCCAGCCTGACCACCAGCCCGCGCGCCACCACGCCGCCGTCCGGTGCCGCCAGCAGCCGCCCCGCCAGCGCCGGGCCGAAATGGCAGTTCTCGCAGTTGCGCGCATTGAACAGCGGGCCGAGGCCGTCCCAGGTATTGAACTCAGGCGCGGGCACCCAGGGGCGGCGGAACTCGCGCCAGCCCAGGAAGCTGCCCGCCACATACTCGCCGCCGGCCGCCGGGGCCGCCGCCACCGCCGCCAGAAGCGCCAGAACCGCCGCCATCCGCATCCCGCGCCCTCCCCGCGCCGCGCCCGGCGCGGGCAAAGACTAGACCCTTCCGGCCGCCCGCGGAACTGCCCCCCGCGCCGCAGCTCCGCCGCCGGGGCGCGGCCGCGGGCCGGTCCGGACATCCGCACCCGGCCGCGCCCGCCGGGACGGCGGTCGCGCGTCCGGCGGCCGCGCGGGCAAGGCGCCTGCGGCAGGCCGTCGCAGGAGCGGGCGTGCGGCGTGCGGGACGGCCGGCGGGACAGCCTGCGCGACGGCTGCCGGGGGGCGGCGGCGGGGCAGGGCTCGGCACGCCGCACGGGGTGGGCACCGGTCCTTCGAATCGCTCTCCGGATAACGCCTGTCATCCTCCGCCGGACGCGATATGATATTAGAGTGACGGGCGTTCGGCCGGGGCGAGACAAAAGGGTGACGGGTCGCGCCCCGGCGACACCCTGCCGCCGCCGCCGCGCCGCCCTCGATCGTGATCGACCGTGCCGGCGCCGCCGGGTGAGGGGATGCAATGACCGAAGACCAGATCGGACGGCTCGCCTTCCTCGTCCTGCTCGGGACGGCGATCCTCGGCTATCTCCTCGTCGCCAACCGCGACCGGCTGGGGTCGCTGCTGCGCCACGCGATGCTCTGGGGGCTGATCTTCGTGGGGCTGATCGCGGCCGCCGGCCTCTGGCAGGACCTCCGCCAGTCGGCGGTCCCGCGCCAGACCGTCTTCGCCTCCGAGGGGCGCATCGAGGTGCCGGCGTCGCGCGACGGCCATTACTACCTGACGCTCGACATCGGCGGCACCCCGGTGCGCTTCGTCGTCGACACCGGCGCCACCGACCTCGTGCTGTCGCGCCAGGATGCGCAGCGGCTCGGCATCGACCCGCAGGCGCTCGTCTACAGCGGCACCGCCCGCACCGCCAACGGCAGCGTGCGCACCGCCCGCACCCGGCTCGCCGAGGTCCGCCTCGGCCCCTTCTCTGACCGCAACGTCGCCGCCTGGGTGAACGCGGGCGAGATGGACGAATCGCTTCTCGGCATGGCCTACCTGTCCCGGTTCGAGCGGATCGAGATCACCGGTGGCCGGCTGATCCTGTCGCGCTGAGCGGGGGCGCGCGGGCGCGGAGGGAGGGTGCAGCGATGACGCGGCCGCCGACGGGACCGGGTTCGGGGCGCGGGGCGCGCGAACTCAAGGTGCGGGTGCGCACCGCCAAGGGGCGGCGGCTGTCCTCGACCCTGTGGCTCGAGCGCCAGCTGAACGACCCCTATGTGGCCCGTGCGCGGGCCGAGGGGCTGCGCAGCCGCGCCGCCTTCAAGCTGGCCGAACTCGACGACCGCTTCCGCTTCCTGCGGCCGGGCGCGCGGGTGGTCGACCTCGGCTGCGCCCCGGGGGGTTGGCTGCAGGTGGCCGCCGAGCGGGTGAACGCCGCGGGCAGCCGGCCGGGAAGCCCTGCCGGCCGGGTCATCGGCGTCGACCTCGTCGCAGTCGCCCCGGTGGCGGGAACCGAAACGATGGTGCTCGACTTCCTCGATCCGGGCGCCGAGGCGGCCCTTCGCGAGCAGCTGGGCGGGCCGGCCGATGTCGTGCTGTCGGACATGGCCGCGGCCTCCTCGGGCCACCGCCAGACCGACCATCTGCGCATCGTGGCGCTGTGCGAGGCCGCCGCGGCCTTCGCCTTCGACGTGCTCGCCGAGGGCGGGACCTTCGTGGCCAAGGTGCTGCAGGGCGGGGCCGAGGCCACGCTGCAGGCGGAACTGAAGCGCCGCTTCGCCCGGGTCGCCAACGTCAAGCCGCCGGCCAGCCGCGCCGACAGCGCCGAGAAATACGTCGTCGCCACCGGCTTCCGTCGTCTGCCGGCAGCAGGCGGGGCGGCGGCAGGGGCAGAGCGGTGCGAGGGGGGGAGCGATGCAACCTGAGGCACCGCCCGGCCGCTTCGCCGCCCGCCCGGGCGAGCGGAGGCTGGATGCCGACCCCGCCGGGCGGGCCGATGCGACGCTGGCCTTCATCGGCCGCATCCGCTCGCCCTGGGGGCCCGCCGACGCGCCGAGGAACCTGCGCGCGGCCCGCGAGCGCGGCGGCGGCGGCAGCATCGAGATCGACCCGCCCTTCCGGCCGGGGCTGGAGGGGCTGGCGACGGGGGACACGGTGGTGCTGCTCTACTGGACCGGCGCCGCCCCCCGCGACCTGATCCGCCAGGCGCCCGGCCACCACCCCGAGGGGCGCGGGGTCTTCGCGCTGCGCTCGCCCGCCCGGCCCAACCCCGTGGCGCTGGCGGTCGTGCGGCTGCTCTCGCTCGACCCCGTCCGCGGCACCGCCGTGATCGATGCCATCGACGCCTGGGACGGCACGCCGCTGATCGACATCAAGCCCTGGCTGCCCGGCGTCGACATCCCGCCCGCCGCCGGGTGAGGCGCGCCGGCCCCGTCCCATGCGTGGGACGGCACCGGAACCACGTCATATCAATGGATTGCGACGTGCCGTCAGGATTCCGTCAAGGTCTCTCCCGGGGATACCCCGGCCGCGGAAGGCCGCCCGGGGCATCCCCGGGGGATTGTGCGACCATCCCCGTCCGCGGCTCGCCCGGCGCCGAGCCGCCGCCCCGGGGAAGCTGCGGCATGATCTGAACAACGGGCCGCAACCCGCTGTCATGGAACTGGATTGGCGACCCCGGCAGGACTCGAACCTGCGACCGACCGCTTAGCCTCCCACCGCGGCTTTCGCCGCTGCCCCGGGCAGCCGGGGCGCGCGTGGTCTGGACTGTCCCTTCACCCTTTGCCCCGGCGTGGGGGCCGACAGGTGCCTGCCGTCCAGTCTCTACACCTTCCCCGGGCGGTCGCCCGCGGGCTTGGCTCGGGATCGCCACGCCGCCCCCGGGCGGAGGCGGCAGAGGGTTCCCCGACTTTGACAGGTTCTACGCCCGCGGTTTCCCGCGGCGCACTCCTTCCGAAGGCGGTTGCTCTATCCGGCTGAGCTACGGGGCCCGCGGCCTTCTTAGCCCGAAGCCGGCCGCCGCCGCAACCACCCCCGGGCCCTTCAGCCGACCGCGGAAATGCTTTGCCGCGGCAACGGGTTTCGCTAGGCTGCGAAGGCGGCCCGCGCCCGGAGCGGGCCGCCGCACCCCGGCGCGGCGGCGGGCCGCCCCGCGATGTCACGAAACGCCTGCGATGGAGCCGTCCGCATGCCCGAACCGAAGACCACTGCCGCCCGGCTTGCCGGGCCCCTCCTGTCGGTGCTGCTGGCGCTGCCGGCGGCCGCGCCGGCGGCAGCCGACGGGGCCGCGCCGCTGGTCGTGTTCTCGGCCGGCTCGCCCGTGTACGGCTACGATCTCTGGGCGAGCGACGGCACCGGGGGCGGCAGCCGCCGGGTGCTCGACCTGCCCGACGCGGCCTTCAGCTTCGTCTACGGGCTGCATCCGCGCGGCGACGGGCGGGCGTATTTCATCGCCTTCACGGGCGGCTCGACCGCGCTCTGGCTGACCGACGGCAGCCGCCGGGGCAGCCGGCTGGTGCGCGACTTCGGCCCCGGGCCAGAGGCCGCGGCGGCCGGCCGCGCCGCTGCGCCCGAGCCGGCCGGCCCGCGCGACGGCTGCACCGGCGAAAGCCCGCCCGCCTTCGCCGCCCTCGGCACGGGCGGGCATGTCTTTTCCGCCACCACCGCCCGCCACGGCGAGGAGCCCTGGGTGACCGACGGCAGCCGCGCCGGCACGCGCCGGCTGGCCGACATCGCCGCCGGCCGCCAGCACAGCTTTGCCCGCCACTTCACGCCCCTGGCCGACGGCCGCGTGCTGTTCCTGGCCGAGAACGCCGCCAATGGCATGGAGCCCTGGGTGACCGACGGAACCCCGGGCGGCACGACGCTCGTGCGCGACATCAACCCCGGAAGGGGCAGCATGACCTACTCCTGGACCGTGCCGACGCCGCTCGGCGACGGGCGGGTGGTGTTCCAGGCGACGGACGGGGCGCAGGGGCTCGAGCCCTGGGTCAGCGACGGCACCGCCGCGGGCACCGGGATGATTGCCGACATCAACCCCGGCGAGGCGGAGAGCGAGCCGTCGGGCTTCTTCCCGCTGGGCGACGGGCGGGTGGTGTTCGGTGCCGACGACGGGGTGCACGGGCGCGAGCTCTGGATCACCGACGGCAGTGCTGGCGGCACCGCGATGGTCGCCGATCTCGAGCCCGGCGCGATGGGCAGCTGGCCGCGCGACTTCGGGCCGATCGGCGCCGGCCGGGCGCTCTTCGTCACCGCGGATGTCGTCGGGGCGGGCATTCCGGTGCGCGTGCTCTGGGTCACCGACGGGACGGCCGCGGGCACCCGGCGGCTGGCCGAGATCGCCGCCGGGCGGGGGGCAGTCGCGACCCTGTGGCCGCGGATATCCCCCTTCGGCGAGGGCCGGGCGCTCTTCACCGACAAGGCGGGCCGGCGCAGCCGCCCCTGGATCACCGACGGCACCGCGGCGGGGACGCGCCGGCTGACCCCCACGCGGGCGATCGACGTCACCGAGGGCTTCTGCGACCTCGGGGACGGGCGGGCGCTGTTTGCGGGCGCCGACGGCGGCCTCTGGATCACCGACGGCAGCGATGCCGGGACGGTCAGGTTGCGGCGCGGGCTGGGCTGGGTCGCCGACTTCACGCTGCTGCGGGCCGGCGGGGCGCCCTGAGCCTGGCGCCCGGCGGGCCGGGCAGGCGCGCTTGCCGGCCCCGCCCGGCGGGGGTAGGCTTTCGGCCTTGGTCGGGATCGGGGAGGGACCGATGGCCAGCCTGCTCAAGATCGTGCACTACCTTGCCTTCGCGGTCGGCCTTGGCGGCGGGGTCGCGAATGCGATGATCGGCATGCAGCTGCATGCCGCCGCGCCGGCCGCGCGCGCAGGCCTTGGCGCGGCGCAGAAGCGCATCGGCCAGATCGGGCTCGCGGCGCTCGTCCTCGTCTGGGCGAGCGGGCTTGCCCTGGTCTGGGGCGCCTACGGCGGGACCGCCGGGCTGGGGGTGGCGTTCTGGCTGAAGATGGCTGCGGTGGTGGCACTGACGCTCGCGGTGGCCGTGCTGACGGTGCAGGGAGCCCGCGCCGAGCGCGCCGGGACCGGGCCCGACGCCGCGACGATGGCGCGGCTGGAGGCGCTGGCGACCGGATCGGCGGTGGCCGCGGTCGTGCTCGCGGTGGTGGCCTTCGCGGGGTAGGTCGCCGGGCCTCTCCCGGCTTGCGCCAGATCAAGGACGGCCTGCCCCGCGCTGTCCAGACGCGGGCGGCATGGAGGTCGGGCATGGGCGCAGGCGGCGTGGTCTTCCGGGCCGAGCGGGTCACCAAGGTCTACGACACCGGCGCGGTCAAGGTGCAGGCCCTGCGCGGCGTCGACCTCGCGCTGCGCGAGGGCGAGTTCGTCGTGCTGCTCGGCGCCTCGGGGTCGGGCAAGTCGACGCTGCTCAACATCCTCGGCGGGCTCGACCGCCCGACGGGGGGGCGGGTGTTCTTCCGCGACCGCGACCTGACGCGCGCCTCCGACGCCGAGCTGACGCGCTACCGGCGCGACCATGTCGGCTTCGTCTTCCAGTTCTACAACCTCGTGCCGTCGCTCACGGCGCGCGAGAACGTGGCCCTGGTGACCGAGATCGCACGCGCCCCGATGCCCCCCGAGGAGGCGCTGGAGCGGGTGGGGCTGGCCCATCGGCTGGACCATTTCCCCGCCGAGCTGTCGGGCGGCGAGCAGCAGCGCGTGGCCATCGCCCGGGCGATCGCCAAGCGGCCCGAGGTGCTGCTCTGCGACGAGCCGACCGGGGCGCTCGACCGTACCACCGGCGTGCAGGTGCTCGAGGCGCTCGTGGCCGTCAACCGCGACCTCGGCGCGGCCACGGTCATCATCACCCACAACCAGGCCACCCAGCGCATCGCCCACCGGGTGATCCTGATCGCCGACGGCCGGGTGCTGCGCGAGACGCTGAACGAGACCCGGGTGCCGCCGTCCGAGGTCGACTGGTGATGCGGGCGCTGGATGCCAAGCTCCTGCGCGACCTGCGCCGGCTCTGGGCGCAGGCCCTGGCGATCGCGGTGGTGCTGGCCAGCGGGGTGATGGTGCTGGTGGTCGCCCACGGGGCGCAGCGCTCGCTGGTGGAGACGCGCGCCGCCTACTACGAGCGCAACCGCTTTCCCGACGTCTTCGCCAGCGCCACGCGGGCGCCCGAGACGCTCCTGGCCGAGATCGCCGCGCTCGCCGGGGTGGCGCAGGTCGAGGGCCGGATCGCCGCCCGCGTCATTCTCGACATGCCCGACATGCTCGAGCCGGCGATGGCGCAGGTCGTCTCGCTGCCGGCCTCGGGGACGCCGGTCCTGAACCTGCCGGTGGTGCGCAGCGGCCGGCTGCCCGACCCCCTCCGCCCCGAGGAGGTGGCGGTCAACGAGGGCTTCGCCCGTGCCCACGGGCTGGTGCCGGGCGCGGAGTTCCGCGCGATCCTGAACGGCCAGGTCCGCAGCCTGACCGTCACCGGCCTGCTGCTGGCGCCCGAGTTCATCTACGTCATCGGCCCCGACACCATGATGCCCGACGACCGGCGCTTCGGGGTCATCTGGATGGGGGCGGCGGCGGCGGCGGCGGTCTTCGACCTCGACGGCGCCTTCAACGACCTCGCGCTGCGGCTGGTCGCCGGGGCCGACCCGGCGCCGGTGGTGGCCGCGCTCGACCGCCTGCTCGCGCCCTTCGGCGGCACCGGCGCCTACGGCCGCGACCGCCACATCGGCTATGTCTTCCTCGCCTCCGAGCTTGAGCAGCTGGAAGCGATGGCGGCGATCCTGCCGCCGGTGTTCTTCGTCGTCGCTGCCTTCCTCGTCAACATGGTGCTGGGGCGGCTGATCGCGCTGGAGCGCCAGCAGATCGGGCTGATGAAGGCGGTGGGCTACGGCACCGGCGCGATCGCAGGGCACTACCTGAAGCTTGCGACCGGCATCGGCATCCTCGGCGTCGCCCTCGGCTGGGCGGCGGGCGCCGTGCTGGGCCAGGGGATGACGGCGCTCTATGCGCGCTTCTTCAACTTTCCCTGGCTGATCTTCACCCCCGGCGTCGCGGCCTTCGCGCTGTCGGGGGTGGTCGGGGTGGCCACGGCCGTGGTCGGCGCGCTGCGCGGCGTGCGGGGCGCGGTCCGCCTTGCTCCGGCGGTGGCAATGTCGCCGCCCGCCCCGCCGGCCTTCCGCCGCGGCCTGCTGGATCGCATCGGCGCCGCGGTCGGGCTGCGCCAGACGACGATGATGATCCTGCGCTCGATCACACGCTGGCCGGGGCGGGCGGCGGTGACGCTGTTCGGCGTCGCTGCCTCGGTGTCGATGCTGGTGGCGAGCCTGTTCTCCTTCGATGCCATGGACGCAATGGTCGAGGAGGTGTTCGTGCTCGGCAACCGCCAGCAGATCACGCTCGCGCTGGCCCAGTCGAGGCCGCGGGCGGCGGTCGAGGAGGCGCTGGCGCTGCCCGGCGTGCTCGCGGTCGAGGGCGCATGGGGGGCGCCGGTGCGCATCGCCCGCGGCACGCGCAGCCGGCTGATCGCGATCGAGGCGCGTCCCGAGACCGGCAGCTTCGTGCGCGTGCTCGATGTCGCCGGCCGGCCGGTGGCGCTGCCGCCGGCGGGGGTGGTGCTGACCGAGGGCATCGCCGCCGAGCTGGATGTCGGGCCGGGGGAGCTGATCGAGGTGGCCTTCCTGGTGCCGCCGCGCGAGACCCATGCGCTGCCGGTGACCGGCATCATCCGCCAGAGCCTCGGCCAGCAGATCTACATGGCCGAGGATGCGCTGTTCGCGCTGCTGCGCATCGCCCCGCAGGTCAACCGGCTGAACCTGCTGGTCGATCCCGCAGCGCTGCCGACCCTGCACGCGCAGGTCAAGGTGACCCCGGCGCTGGGCGGCATCTCGATCTGGGGCGAGCTTCGTGCGCAGTTCGACGCCACGCTCGAGGAGAACCTGACGATGATGCTGCTCATCTACGTCACCCTCGGCGGGCTGATCACCCTCGGCGTCGTCTACAACGCCGCCCGCATCCAGCTGGCCGAGCGCAGCCACGAGCTGGCAAGCCTGCGCGTGCTGGGCTTCTCGCGCGGGGAGGTCGGCTTCGTGCTGGTCGGCGAGATGATGCTCCTGGCCACCGCGGCAATCCCGCTCGGCTGGCTCATCGGCATCGGCTTCGCCAGCATGGTGGTGGCGGGCTTCTCGACCGAGATGGTGACCATCCCGCTGGTCATCCTGCCGCACACCTATGCCACGGCAGCGCTGGTGGCCTTCCTCGCCGCGCTGGCCGCGGCGCTGATGGTGCGCCGGCGGCTCGATTCGACGGACATCGCCATGGCGCTGAAGGCAAGGGAGTAGGTCATGAAGGGTATCCGCGCGTTCGGCATCCTGCTCTTTCTTGCCGCCGCCGCGGCCGCCGCCGTCTGGGCCTTCTGGCCCGACCCGGTGGCGGTGGACGAGGCGCAGGTGGTGCGCGGCCCTTTGCAGGTGACGGTGGCGGCCGAGGGGGTGACGCGGGTGCGCGAGCCCTTCCTGGTGGTGGCGCCGACCGCCGGCACCGCCGCCCGCGCGCCGGTGGAGGTGGGCGACAGGGTGGTGCGCGGCCAGACGGTGGTGGCGCTGATCGAGCCCGCCGAGCCGGCGATCCTGGACGCCCGCGCCCGCGCCCAGGGCGAGGCGGCGGTGGCCGAGGCCGAGGCGGCGCTGCGGCTGTCGGAGGCCAATGTCCTGCGCGCCGAGGCCGAACTGGCCTTCGCCGAGGCCCAACACGAGCGCAACCGTGAGCTGGCCGCCCGCGGCATCATCGCCCAGCGGATGCTGGAGGATTCCGAGCGCCAGCTGGCCACCCAGCGGACCGCGCTCGCCGCCGCCCGCAGCGAGGTCGAGATGCACCGCGCCACGCTCGCCCGCGCCCGCGCCCTGCTGGTCGGGCCGAGCGTCGCGGTCGACGGCGGCGATGTCCCGGGCGCCTGCTGCGTCACCATACTGGCGCCCCAGACCGGTACCGTCCTGTCGGTCGCCAGCCCCAGCGCGCGGCTGGTGCAGGCGGGCGAGGCGCTTCTGACGATCGGCGACCTCGCCGACCTCGAGGTCGAGGTCGACCTGCTGTCGGCCGATGCCGTGCGGGTGGCGCCCGGGGCCCGTGCCTTCGTCGAGCGCTGGGGCGGGCCGGCGGTGCTGGAGGCCGAGGTGCGCCGGATCGAGCCGGCCGCCTTCACCCGCGTCTCGGCGCTCGGCATCGAGGAGCAGCGGGTGCGCGTGAGGCTCGACTTCCTTGCCCCGCCGGAGGCGCGCGCAGGGCTTGGCGACCGCTTCCGCGTGTTCGTGCGGATCGTGCTGTGGCAGGGCGAGGGCGTGCTGCAGGTACCGGTCAGCGCGCTGTTCCGCCAGGACGGCGGCTGGGCCGTCTATCGCATCGCCGACGGCCGCGCCGTCGCCACCCCGGTCACGATCGGCCAGCGCACCTCCGAGGCGGCCGAGGTGGTCGCCGGGCTTGTCGAGGGCGACCGCGTCGTCGCCTTCCCCGGCGACCGGGTGCAGGACGGCGCCCGCGTCGCCGCAAGGCCGGGGTAGGGAGGGGGGCGGCGGCCCGGCGGTGGGGGCTCCGCGCCCGCAGGGGAGGGGCCTGCACGATGGTGCCCCTCCGAGGTGCCCCTCCGATCGGCGAGGCGCGCGGCGGCATGCGGGCCGCGGCCCCGCACGGCAGCCCGCTTCGGGGCGCCGCGCGGCCGTCCCGTGGTGCCACACCGGCGGCGAGCACGGCCCCTCCGGCTGCATCTGCCTGCCGGGCGGCCGCTCAGCCGGCGCCCTGCTCCAGCAGCCGCCGGGCGATCACTTGGGCCTGGATCTCGGCGGCGCCCTCGAAGATCGAGAGAATCCGGGCGTCGCACAGGAGCCGGCTGATCGGGTATTCGAGCGCGAAGCCGTTGCCGCCGTGGATCTGCACGCCGTTGTCGGCCGCCGCCCAGGCGACGCGGGCGGCCAGAAGCTTGGCCATGCCGGCCTCGAGATCGCAGCGGCGGCCGGCGTCCTTCTCGCGGGCGGCGGCATAGGTCAACTGGCGCGCGACCATGATCTCCACCGCCATCATCGCCAGCTTGTCGGCGACCCGCGGGAAGGCGATCAGCGGCCGGCCGAACTGCCGCCGCTCCTCGGCGTAGCGCAAAGCGGTCTCCATCGCCGCCTGCGCCACCCCGATCGCCCGCGCCGCAGTCTGGATGCGGGCGCTCTCGAAGGTCTGCATCAGCTGCTTGAAGCCCTGTCCCTCGACGCCGCCGAGCAGGCCCGCCGCCGGCACCGCAAACCCGTCGAAGCCGATCTCGTACTCCTTCATGCCGCGGTAGCCGAGCACCCCGATCTCGCCACCGGTGATGCCGGCATCGGGGAAGGGGTCGGCCTCGGTCCCCGGGCGTTTCTCGGCCAGGAACATCGACAGGCCGCGCCAGTCGTTCGAGGCGGGGTCGGTGCGGGCGAGCAGCGTCATCAGCCCGGCGCGGGCGGCATGGGTGATCCAGGTCTTGCCGCCGCTGATGCGCCAGACCTCACCGTCGCGCAGCGCCCGCGTGCGCAGGCTGCCGAGGTCCGAGCCGGTGTCGGGCTCGGTGAAGACCGCCGTCGGCAAGACCTCGCCCGCGGCCAGCCGCGGCAGCCAGGCGGCCTTCTGCGCGTCGGTGCCGCCGCCGAGGATCAGTTCGGCCGCGATCTCGGTGCGGGTGCCGAGCGAGCCGACCCCGATGTAGCCCCGCGACAGCTCCTCGGAGACCACGCACATCGCTGCCTTGGGCAGGCCGAGCCCGCCGTGGGCCTCGGGGATGGTCAGCCCGAAGACCCCGAGGGCGGCCATCTCGGCGATCACCTCGGCGGGGATCAGCCGGTCGGCGAGGTGCCAGCCGTGGGCTTGGGGCAGGACGCGCGCGTCGGCGAAGCGGCGGAACTGGGCGCGGACGAGGTCGAGTTCCTCGTCCAGACCGCAGGCCCCCACCGTCGCCGCACCCTCGGCCGCGCGCATCGCCGCCACCAGCGCGGCCCGCGCCGCGGGGCCGGTGCCGGCCGCCACCAGCCGCCGCGCCTCCGGCCCCCAGCCCGGCCCCTCGAGGCCGAGGTCCGCGGGGCGCGCGATCTCGCCCTGGCTCATCGGGATGCCGCCGGCAAGCTGGGCCAGATACTCGCCGAAGGCGATCTGGTGGATCAGCGCCTCGGCCGTCCCCAGCCGGCCGGCGGCGGCAAGCCGCGCCGCCCAGCCCTGCATCTGGCGCAGCGCCTCGGTGCAGGTCGCCATCCAGGCCAGCGCATGGGCGGCGCGCTGGTCGGCGTCGAGCGCGGCGGCCGACAGCCGACCGCCCGGCGCAACCGCCGCGGCCAGCCGGGCGCGCCCGCGGGCGACCAGCGCCGCGGCCTCCTCCAGCGCCTTGGCACCGAGGGCCAGGGCGTCGGCCCCGTCGAGCGGCGCCGTCCCCTGCCCCGGGACGGGCGGATGTCCGGCCTGCGCCATCGGCTGCTCCTGTCTGTGGTCCTGCGGGGGCTCTAGGGCCTTTGCAGGCGCAGCGCAACATTCATTCGCCCCGGGTGGCGGGCGGGACCGGATGTGTCGCGCCGGAGCCGGGGCTGGTCGCCGCCGCGGCCGCCCGCTACAAGCGCGGCGCCAATCGCGGAGGCTGTGGGCACAAATGGAGAGTGTGACCGGCGGGCTGGCGCCCGCGACCTTCGCGGCCGCCGTGGCGGTGACGATGCTGGCCTCCTTCGTCAAGGGCGTGGTCGGCTTCGCCATGCCGATGATCATGCTGTCGGGCCTCGCCTCGTTCCTGCCGGTCGAGACCGCGATGGCCTGCCTCGTGCTGCCGATGCTGGTGACCAACGTGTCGCAGAGCCTGCGCGAAGGGCTGGCCGCGGCGGTCGAGACGGCGCGCGGCTACCGGCGGCTGATCATCGTGGCGCTGGTGACGCTGGCCTTCTCGGCCCAGCTTGTCCGGGTGCTGCCGCCGCAGGTGCTGTTTGCCATCCTCGGCCTGCCGGTCCTTGCCTATGCGGCGGCCGGGCTGGCCGGGCTGCCGCTGCGCTTCCGGATCCGGAACCGCATTCTGTGGCAGACGGCGGTGGGCGCCGTGGCCGGCTTCTTCGGCGGCTTCTTCGGGGTCTGGGGGCCGCCGATCGTGATCTACCTCGCCTCCTCGGACGTGCCCAAGGCCGAATCGATGCGCCTGCAGGGGGTCGTCTTCCTGCTCGGGGCGGCGATGCTGACCGCCGCCCATGCGGTCTCGGGCGTCGTCAACGCCGCCACGCTGCCGTTGTCGGCGGCGATGGTGGTGCCCGCCATGGCCGGCCTGTGGCTGGGCTACCGGCTGCAGGACCGCTTCGACCAGGCCGCGTTTCGGCGCTGGACGCTGGTGATGCTGGCGTTCACCGGGCTCAACCTTCTGCGGCGGGCGATGCTCGGCTAGGTCGGCGGCGGGCGGCCGGGCGCCGGCGCTAGCCGCCCTCGAGCATCCGTGGGGTGAGGAACTCGCGCGCGTCGCCGGTACCGGGGCGCAGCTCGTCCCAGCGGTCGATGGGGAAGTCGACGACCAGCGTGGCGCCGGTGGGATAGCGGGCGAAGTCGGCATGGGCAGGGCGCCGGGCCGGCAGTTCCGCGGCGAAGGCGGCGATGCCGGGGTTGTGGCCGACCATCACCACCGTCTGCCCGCCGGCCTCGCGCAGCACCGCGCGCATGATCTCGGGCGGCGCGTGGTAGAGCCGCCCGACCAGCCGCGGGGCGAGCGCGAGGTCCGCCGCCCGGGCGATCTCGGCCCAGGTCTCGCGGGTGCGGGTGGCGGTGGAGCAGATCGCCTCGTCGGGCCGGTGGCCGCGCGCGACCAGCCAGCGGCCCAGTGCCGCGGCAGCGCGGCGGCCGCGGTCGTTCAGCGGGCGGGCATGGTCATCCAGCCCGGGCTCCTCCCAGGAGGACTTGGCGTGGCGGACAAGGATCAGGCGCATCACCGCAGGAACTGCCTCATGTGGAAGGCCGATTGCGCCGGCACCCTCGCATGGCCGGCCGAGGCGGGGCAAGCCCGGCGCAGGGCGCAGCCCGCGGTCATGCAGCCGGCGCCGTCCGGACCGGCGAGGAACCCCCGGCAGGCCTGCACGTCGTAGGCCGCCGGCGTCAGCGCCCCGGCCGGGCAGGCGGTCCGGCAGGGCTGGCCGGCGCAAGCCGCGCAGGGCGGGGCGGCGGGGGGCGGGGGCAGGGCGAGGCGGGCGCGCAGCCCCAGCGCGCCGCGGAACGACACCATCAGCCCCGCCGTTTCGTGCACGAGCAGGCCGACCGGCGAGCGCCAGGCGCGGCCGGTTCTCAGCGCCCAGGCATGGAAGGGCCGGAAGGGCGGGCCGGTGAAGGGAAAGACGGCCTTCGCCCCGAGCCCGCAGGCCAGCCGGCCGATCACCCGCCGCGACCAGCGGTCAAGCGGGTCGGGCCGGCTGTCGGCAAACTCGGGCTGTGCGGTGACATGGGCCCAGAAGCCGGGCTCGCGCGGGCCCAACAGCACCAGCGTGCCGACCGCCGCGGGCAGCCCGTCGCCGGGTCCGGGGTGGAAGGCGCCGAGAACCGCGAGCGCCTCGGCCGCCGCCCGCGCCGCGACCGTCCCGAGGCCGTCCGCGGTGCCCGCGGCGGCAAGGCAGGCGTGGCCGGGCGCGGCGTGTCCGGGGGGGACGGGTCCGGGGGGGACGGGGGCGGCCATGGCGGCCATGCTAGAGCATCTCCGCGGCCGTGGGAATCATCCCCGCCCCGTCACTGCCGGGCGGGCGCGGCGGGCACCCGCGCGCCCTTGGTGCCGGGCCCCGGCGGCCCGGGGGCGCAGGACTGCCCCCGCCGGGCCCGGGACAGCATGAAGAAATGCTGAATCCCGTCAATCTTCCGGTGTCCTGTCAATGGCATGGCCGCTGTCCCATGCGTGGGACTCAGGCCGCCCTAGGGGGCGGGGCGTGGCTTCACCCGCGGCTCGGTGGAGCGGATCAGCGTGCCCGCGCCCTGGTTGGTGAACAGTTCCAGCAGGCAGGCGTTGGGTGACCGCCCGTCGAGGATGACGACCGCCCGCACCCCGGCCGCCAGCGCGTCCAGCGCCGTCTCGACCTTGGGAATCATCCCCCCCGCAACCGTGCCGTCGGCGATCAGCGCCCGCAGCGCATCGGGGTGAAGCTGGGTCAGCACCTCGCCGGCGGCGTTCTTCACCCCGGCGACATCGGTCAGCAGGAGCAGCCGGTCCGCCTGCAGCGCCCCGGCGATCGCCCCGGCGGCGGTGTCGCCGTTGACGTTGAAGGTCTCGCCGTTGCGGCCCGCGCCCACCGGCGCCACCACCGGGATCATGCCGCCGGCGAAGATCTGGCGCAGCACCCCGGGGTTCATCTCGGCCGGCCGGCCGACGAAGCCCAGTTCGGGGTCGTCGGGGTCGCACACCATCAGGTTGGCGTCCTTGCCCGACAGCCCCACCGCCCGCCCGCCCTGGCTGTTGATCGCCTGGACGATGCGCTTGTTGATCAGCCCCGACAGCACCATCTCCACCACCTCGACGGTGGCCGCGTCGGTCACCCGCTTGCCGCGCACGAAGCGCGAGGCGATGCCCAGCCGGTCGAGCAGGTCGTTGATCATCGGCCCGCCGCCGTGCACCACCACCGGGTTCACCCCCACCTGGCGCATCAGCACGATGTCGCGGGCGAAGCTTTCCATTTCGGCGGCCGCGCCCATGGCATGGCCGCCGAACTTGATGACCACCACGGCGCCGGTGTAGCGCTGCAGGTAGGGAAGCGCCTCGGACAGGGTCCGGGCGGTGGCGGCATGGTCGCGCATCTGGGCAGTCTGCGTCCTCATCGGTGGCCTCCGCTGCGGGGGCTGGGCGCCCGGGGTGTAGCGGCAGCCGCCGGCAGGCTCAAGGCTCGGCCGCGCGCCGCCCTCAGACGAGCCCTGCGATCGCGGTGCGCAGGGCGGGGATGCCGGCACCGGTCTCGGCCGAGGTGAGCAGGATCTCGGGGAAGGCGGCGGGATGGCCGGCCAGCGCCGCGGCCACGTCCTCGACCAGCGCCGGCACCGCCTTCGGCGCGATCTTGTCGGCCTTGGTCAGCACCGTCTGGAAGGGCACCGCGGCGCGGTCGAGCAGGCCCATGATCTCCTCGTCGGGCGGCTTGACCCCGTGGCGGGCGTCGACCAGCACGAAGGCCCGGCGCAGGTTCGGCCGGCCGGCGAGATAGGCCCGCAGCAGCGCCTGCCAGCGCTCCACCTGCGCCGGCGGCGCCTTGGCATAGCCGTAGCCCGGCAGGTCGACCAGCCAGTGGCGCTCGCCCAGCGCGAAGAAGTTCACCTCCTGCGTCCGGCCGGGAGTGTTCGAGGCGCGCGCCAGCGCCTTGCGGCCCGTCAGCGCGTTGATCAGCGACGACTTGCCCACGTTCGAGCGACCCGCAAGGCAGACCTCGCAGCGATCGGCCGGGGGCAGCGCGTTCATCGCGGTGACGCCCTTGAGGAAGGTCACGGGCCCGGCGAACAGGCGCCGTCCGGCCTCGGCCGCGGCGGCGTCGGGCTCGGGGGCGAGCGCGAACCGGATCCGCACCGGGCCGGCCCCTCAGCCCTCGGCCGCCACCGGATCGCCGAGGCGGACGGTGCCGCCGGCGATCACCTCGGCGTAGATGCCGAAGTCGGTGTGGCCGCAGCCGGATTGCAGCGCGCCGAGCGTGTCGAGGTCGCGCCGGCCGCTGTCGGGGTCGGCGGCGGTGGCTTCGCAGCGGGTGATCCGCTGGCGACCCTCGAGCAGCGCCGCACCGATGCGGAAGCGGCGGCCGACGAGGTCGAACTCCTCCCACGGCGCGAGACCCTCGAGCCAGAGGTTGCCGCGCCAGCGGTGGATCGACAGCGTCCTGCCGAGCCGTGCCCCGAGGGCACGGTTCGAGGCCATCCCCAGCACCGAGACCCAGGGCTCGGGCACGTCGGTGAAGGCGGCCCAGCCGGCGCGGACCACGGCCGCCGGGGCGGGGCGGCTGTCGGGCCAGAACGGGGCGAGCCAGGCGAGCAGGCGGGCGGCGTCTGCGGCATCATCGGGGTCGAGGGTGATCGTCGCCGCCCCGGGATGGGACAGGGTCACCCGTCCGGCCGCCTCGTCCAGCCGCGCGGCCACCGCCATCAGCGCCGGTGCCGCGACGCCGCGCAGGAAGTTCATCTTGGCCGCCCATTCGCCGGGCGCCAGCCGGGCCCCGGCGTGGGCCACCGCCCAGACGCGGTCGGCCGGCAGCCGCCGCCCGGCAGCGAGCGCCACCGCCTCCAGCGACTCGCGCCCGACCGCCTTGATCGGGTGGCGGACGATGGCGGCAAGGCGCGCGGTCACTTCGCCGCCGGCCGCCGGCGCCGGATGCCGGCGCGGATGTTGCCGAAGATGTCCGGCCGGTGGCCGTGGCTGCGCATGATCAGGTACTGCTGGGTGAAGGTGATCATGTTGTTCGCGATCCAGTAGAGCACGAGGCCGGAGGCGAAGCTGCCGAGCATGAACATGAACACCCACGGCAGCCAGGCGAAGATCATCGCCTGGGTGGGGTCGGTGGGCGCGGGGTTGAGCTTCTGCTGCAGCCACATCGAGACGCCAAGGCAGATCGGCAGGATGCCGATGAAGATCAGGGCCAGCAGGCTGCCCGGCACCGGCGGCGCCCAGGGCAGGAGGCCGAAGAGGTTGAAGATCGAGGAGGGATCGGGCGCCGAGAGGTCGCGCACCCAGCCGAGCCAGGGGGCGTGGCGCAGCTCGATGGTGACGAAGATCACCTTGTAGAGCGAGAAGAAGATCGGGATCTGCAGGAGGATCGGCAGGCAGCCCGCGGCGGGGTTGACCTTCTTGGTCCGGTAGAGCGCGATCATCTCCTGCTGGAGCTTCTGGCGGTCGTCGCCGACGCGCTCCTTGATCTTCTCCATCTCGGGCTGGAGTTCCTTCATCCGCGCCATCGAGACGTAGGACTTGTAGGCGAGCGGGAACAGGATCGCCTTGATCACCAGAGTCAGCATGATGATCGACCAGCCCATGTTGCCGACCTGCTGGTTCAGCCAGTGCAGGACGGCGAAGATCGGCTTGGTCAGGAAGAAGAACCAGCCCCAGTCGATGGAATCGAGGAAGCGGTCGATCCCCTTGCCGTTCTGGTAGCCGCGGATGGTGTCCCATTCCTTGGCGCCGGCAAAGAGGTGGGTGGTGGCCGAGGCGGTCGCGCCGGGGGCGAGGTCGACCGCCGGGTGGCGCACCTCGGTCTGGTAGATGTCGGCGCCGGCGACGTATTTCGCCACCGCGGTGAAGGGGCTGCCGGGGGCGGGGATGAGCGTGGTCATCCAGTACTTGTCGGTGAAGCCGATCCAGCCGTTGCCGGCGACCTCGGCAACCTCGGCGCGCGCGCCCTCGCGCTCGACCACCGGCATCGCGGCGACGTCGTCGTAGTCGAGCTCGCCCAGCGTGCCGTCGGTCATCCGCACCACGCCCTCGTGCAGGATGAAGAAGTTCTGCAGGTCGCCCGGCTGCCCGTGGCGGGCGACGATTCCGTAGGACGCCAGCCGCACCGGCGCCGCACCGCGGTTCTCGACCGCCTCGGTGACGGTGAAGAGATAGTCGGCATCGACCGCGATGGTGCGGGTGAAGGCAAGCCCCGCGGGGCTGTCCCAGCGCAGCACCAGCGGGGCGCCGGGGGCGAGCGTCCCGCCGCCGGCGACCTCCCACAGGGTGTTGGCGCCGGGGACGTCCTCGAAGCCGAGCGTGCCCCCGGGGGCCCAGCCGAAGAGGGCGTAGTAGGCCCCCGGGGTTCCGACCGGGCGGAGCAGCTCGACGACCGGCGAGCCCGTCGCGAGCGTCTCGCGGTAGCCGGTCAGGCGCAGCGAATCGATCCGCCCGCCCTGGAGCGACACCGCCCCCTCGAGCCGCGGGGTGGCGATCGCCAGCCGCGGCGCCTCGGCGGCCGCGGCGGCGGGGGCGGCGCCGTCGGTGCCGGGTTCGGAACCGGGCGGGGCCGGGGCGATCGCCGCCGCGCCGGCCTCGGGCGGCGGAAGCGGGGCGGGCGCGGGTTCGGGCGGGGGGAAGAGGACGAACCAGACCAGGATGACGAGGAAGCTCAGCACCGTGGCGAGGATGAGGTTCTTGTTCTGGTCGTCCATCGGACCGCAACCATGGGCCTTGGGGGAGGGGGAACGCGCCCGCTTGAACAGCCCGGGGCGGGAAAGGTCAAGCGGTTTCCCCCTGTCCGGTCGTCCGGCCGGCGGCGGGCCCCGCGCCCCGGGGCCATGGCGGCCGCGGCGAAGGGGCGGGCGGCGGGGCGGAACGGTGGGGCGGGGCGGCGGCTGACCCCGACGCCTGCCGCCGCGCCGTGGCTGTGGCGCGCAGGCTCGCCGGGGAGGGCAGGCGGGGCCCCCTGCCCGGCTGGCGGGCCGGGCGAGGGCAGCCGCACCCCGCGCCCGGCACGGGCCCCGGGCCTCGGGCCGGGCGGGGAAGCGGGGAGGGAGGAGATGCCGGTGCCCGGCCGGGGCCGCGGCCGCCGGCGGGGCGGCGGGCGGCGGGGAGGCGGTCGGGGGGGGCGATCGCGCCCGGCAGGGGCCCCGGGCCGCGGGCCGGGCGGGGAAGCGGGGAGGGAGGAGATGCCGGTGCTCAGCCGGGGCCGCGGCCGCCGGCGGGGCGGCGGGCCTGGGCGGACAGCTGCGCCCGCGCGGCGAGCCGCCTGCGGTGGCCGGCGAGCCACGCCGCGACCTCCTCGCAGGGCATCGGCCGGGCGATCCCGAAGCCCTGGACATGGCCGCAGCCGAGCTCTGCCAGCCGCGCGTGCTCGCCTGCCGTCTCCACCCCTTCGGCCACAGTGCCGAGGCCCATGCGCTCGGCGAAGGACAGGATCGCGGTGACCAGCCGCTGCTGCTCGGGGTCGACGTCGACGCGGGCGACGAAGGAGCGGTCGATCTTAATGCGGCGCACGCCGAAGCGGCGGATGGCCCCGATCGCCGCCTGGCCGGTGCCGAAGTCGTCAAGGTCGATGCCGCAGCCGAGGCGGGCGAGCCCGGCCACCGACTGGACGACCACGTCGTCGTCGCTGCGCGCCGCCACGGTCTCGAGGATCTCGACCGTGAGCCGGCCGGGGGCGAGGTCGAAGCGGTCGAGCTCCCAGCCGATGCGGGCGGACAGGCGCGGGTTGGCAAGTTCGGCCGCGGCGAGGTTGACGGCCACCATCGGTACCTCGAGCCCGGCCGCGTCCCACGCCCGGAGCGCGCCGAGCGCACCGTAGAGCATCACCTCGCCCAGCCGCTCCGACAGCCCCTCGGCAAGGACGGCGTCGAGGAAGTCGGCCGGCGGCAGGATGCCGCGGCCGGGGTGGACCCAGCGCGCCAGGGCCTCGAAGCCGGTGATCTCGCCGGTGTCGGTCGACAGCTGCGGCTGGAAGAAGGGGCGGATCTGGCCCTCGTCGAGCGCCCGGGCAAGTTCGGCCCGCAGCCCGCTGCGGGTAAGGGTGGCGCGCGCCATCTCGGGCGTGAAGGCGCGGATCGCGCCGGGGCCGTTGCGGCGCGCCTCGTCGGCGGCGGCCTCGGCGGCGGCCAGCAGCGCCGCCCCGCCCGGGGCCGGCGCGCGCCCCGCCAGGCAGAAGCCGACCGAGGCGTCGACATGGACGGTCGTGGCATCGACGGCATGCGGCTCGCTGGCCGTCGCCTGCAGGCGGGCCGCGATCTGCAGGATGGCCTCGAGATCGAGCCGTGCCGCCGCCCCGAGCGCCACGGCGAAGGACGCCCCGTCCAGCCGTGCCACGCAGTCGCCCCGCCGCATCGCCGCCTCCAGCCGCTCGCCGGTGCGGCGCAGGATGTGGGCGAAGGCCGCGTGTCCCTGCCGGGCCGCCACCTCCTCGGCCTCGTCAAGCCGCAGCACCAGGCAGGCGGTGCCGCGCCCCGACACCGCCCCCTCGGCCAGCACCCGGTCGAGCGCGGCGACGGCGGCCTCGCGCAGCGGCAGGCCCGTGGTGCCGTCGCGGGGGCGCGGCGGCCCGGCGACCGGCACCGGCACGCCGAGGATGCCGGCGAGTGCATAGGCCATCGGCACGGTCAGCGCGGTGACGACCAGCGCGCCCTCGCCGCCGTACCAGAAGGCGGCCAGCGTCACCGCCGGCAGGAAGGCGAGAAGCTCCGGCCGGCGGGCGAATCCCGCCACATGCTGAAGCCGTGCCGCGAGGCCCCGTCGCGCAGCTGTGCCCATGCCATCCCCCGTCCGGCCGGCCGCCATCCGGCCCTTGCCGCCGACGCTAGGGCGGGGCCGCTGACCGGCCGGTTAACCGGGGCCGCGAAGATCCGGCGGATTTGCAGCGAATTGCCCCTCCGGCCGCGGCCGGCCGCGGGCAAGGGCGCCGAAGTCGAAGAGCGCGGGATCGGGCAGGTGCGAGGGGCGGGTGTGCATCAGGGCGCGGAACATCACCTGCCGGCGGCCGGGCGCCCGCGTCTCCCAGCCGTCGAGCAGTTGCTTGACGGCGGCCCGCTGCAGCCCCTCCTGGCTGCCGCAGAGGTCGCAGGGGATGACCGGGAAGTCCATGGCGCGGGCGAAGCGCGCGCAGTCGTCCTCGGCGACGAAGGCGAGCGGGCGCAGCACGAAGAGGTCGCCCTCGTCGTTCAGCACCTTGGGCGGCATGGTGGCAAGCCGGCCGCCGTGGAAGAGGTTCATGAAGAAGGTCTCGAGGATGTCGTCGCGGTGATGCCCGAGCACCACCGCCGAGCAGCCCTCCTCGCGGGCGATGCGGTAGAGGATGCCGCGGCGGAGCCGCGAGCAGAGCGCGCAGTAGGTGCGCCCGGCGGGCACCTTGGCGGTGACGACCGAATAGGTGTCCTGGTACTCGATCCGGTGGGCGATGCCGTGGCGGGCGAGGAAGCCGGGCAGCACGGTCGCGGGGAACCCCGGCTGGCCCTGGTCGAGGTTGCAGGCCAGCAGCTCGACCGGCAGCAGGCCCCGCCACTTCAGTTCCACGAGGGCGGCAAGCAGGGTGTAGCTGTCCTTGCCGCCCGACAGGCAGACAAGCCAGCGCGCCCCCGGCTCGACCATCGCGTAGGTGGCCATCGCCGCCCGCGTCTCGCGCAGGATGCGCTTGCGCAGCTTGCCGAACTCCACCGTTTCCGGCGCCCCGCGCAGCAGCGGCGGCAGCGGGTCGGCGGGGTCGGGCAGGTCGGGGGACGGGGGGGCATCGCGCATGCGCCGAGCTATTCCGGGCCGCGGGTCGCGCGCAAGGGGGGCCTTGACGGCGGGCCGGCGATCGCGACCCTCGGGCCGAGCGGGCCGAGCGGGCCGAGCGGGCCGAGCGGGCCGAGCGGGCCGAGCGGGCGGAGGGGGTCGGATGGCAGAGCAGGCGGGGGCGGCGCTGCTGGCGCTGGCGGGTCGGGTCGTCGTGATCAACCTGCCCGATCGCGCCGACCGGCGGCAGGCGATCGGGGCCGAGCTGGCCCGGCTGGGGCTGGGGCTGGAGCATCCGGCGGTGACGCTGTTCGCCGCCGTCCGGCCCGATGCGGCCGGGCCATTCCCGAGCATCGGGGCGCGCGGCTGCTTCCTGTCGCACCGCGCGGTTCTGGGCATGATCGCCGGCGCGGGCTGGGACCGGGCGCTGATCCTGGAGGATGATGCGGCCTTTCCCGCCGGAGCCGCAGGCCGGTTTGCCGCCGCCCGCGACGCCGCGGCCGGGCAGGGCTGGGGCATCCTCTACGGCTTTGCCCCCGACCGGACGGACGGGCCGGGGCCGCTGGTCAGGCTCGACCCGCGGACCGGCGTCATGCGGTCACATTTCGTCGCCGTCACGGGCGAGGTCGCGGGCCGCCTGGCGGCCTATCTCGACGCCATGCTCGCCCGTCCGGCGGGCGACCCGCAGGGCGGGCCGATGCATGTCGACGGGGCCTATTCGTGGTTCCGCCGCGACCATCCCGCGGTGCTGACGCTGGCAGCCGTCCCGCCGCTGGCGCTGCAGCGCGCCTCGCGCAGCGACATCGCCGGGACGCGCTGGTTCGACCGACTGCCGGGCCTGCGCGCCGCCTCCGGCGCCCTGCGCCGCCTGCGGCCGCCGCGCTGAGCGACCGCCCCGCCCCGCCGGCTGGCCCGGGCCAAAGCTCGCCGCCGCCGCGAGTGGCCTCAGCCCCCCGCCGGCGGCACGGGGTCGTGGCCCGACCCGCCCCAGGGGTGGCAGCGGGCGAGACGGCGGAGCGTCAGCCAGCCGCCGCGCAGGGCCCCGTGCCGCTCCAGCGCCTCGAGCGCGTAGGCCGAGCAGGTGGGCTGGAAGCGGCAGCCGTGCCCGACCCAGGGCGAGAGGACCAGACGGTAGGCACGCACCGGCAGCGACAGCAGCCATGCGGCCGGGCTCATCCCCGCGGCTCCCGGCCGGGGGCGGCATGCACGCGGGCGAGGGCGCGGGCGAGATCGTCGGCCAGTGCCGCGAAGGGGCGGGCCACCGTTTCGCCCGGGCGGCCGACCAGCACATAGTCCCACCCCGGCCGGGCGCCGCCGGCCAGCACCGCCCGGGCCAGCGCCCTCAGCCGCCGCCTGGCGCGGTTGCGGGTGACCGCGTTGCCGAGCTTGCGCGAGCAGGTGAAGCCGACGCGGGCCGGGGCGGCGGGGTCGTCCTCGCGCGCCCGCGCCTGAAGGAGCAGCCCGCCGGAGGGCGCCCGCTGGCCCTGGGCCACGCGCAGGAAGTCGGCGCGCCGCCGCAGCCGGTCAAGCCGCCGGGGCGCGCCCTGCTGCAGCGGACGGGACGGTGCGCTGCCGGCCTCGGGCGCGGGCTCGGCCGCCGCCGGGCCGGGAACGGGCGGCCGGGCCGGCCCGCACAACGTGCGTCAGGCCGACAGCCGGGCCCGGCCGCGGGCGCGGCGGGCGTTGATCACCTTGCGCCCGCCCGGCGTGGCCATGCGCGCACGAAAGCCGTGCCGGCGCTTGCGGATCAGCTTGCTTGGTTGATAGGTGCGCTTCATCGCCGTCGTCCCCTGGCTTCGCTGCCCGCTTCCCGCTGCACGCCGCGCAGCGGGGCGCGCGCGGGCCGGGCGGCCGCATCTTCTCGAGGCTCGGGCGATAGCCGAGCGCGGTACGCAAGTCAACTCGCGCCGCCGGCACGGAGACGTGATGTCATGCCCGCGGCCGTGACCGCGAAGGAATGGGCGGACGCGGGCCGGGAGGCCCCTCGAGCCGCTTGACCAACCGCAACGGGAAGACGACATGCGCGTGATGACCAGCCCGCCCGCCCGGCCCCCCGGGCCCGCAGCGCGCCGCCGCCTGCTGCGCCTTCTGCCCATGCTTGCGATCCTCGCGGCCGCGGCCGCCGGGGCCGTCCTTCTCGGCGACCGGCTGGGGCCCGAGGCGCTCTCCGCGCACCGCGCCGCGCTGATAGCCTTCCGCGATGCCCATTACGCGGCGGCGGCGGCGGCCTTCGTGCTGGCCTATGCCGCGATCGTGGCGCTGTCGCTGCCCGGGGCGACGCTGGCGACGCTGACCGGGGGCTTCCTGTTCGGCATCTTCCCCGGCGTGCTGCTGAACGTCGCGGCCGCCACCGCCGGGGCGGTGGCGCTGTTCCTGGCCGTGCGCGCGGGGTTCGGCACCGCCATCGCGGCGCGGCTGGATGCCGCCGGCGGGCGGGTCGGCCGGCTGATGGCCGGGCTGCGCCGGAACGAGATTCCGGTGCTGCTGGTCATGCGGCTGGTGCCGGTGGTCCCGTTCGTGCTGGCCAACCTGATCCCGGCGGTGCTGGGTATCGGGCTCGGCCGCTTCGCGGCCACCACCTTCGTCGGCATCATTCCCGGCGCGCTGGTCTACACGGCCGCCGGCGCGGGCCTCGGCGAGGTGCTCGCCCGCGGCGAGGCGCCCGACCTCGGCCTGATCCTCGAGCCGCAGGTGCTGCTGCCGCTCCTCGGCCTGGCGGTGCTGGCCGCGCTGCCCGCCGCCCTGCGTCTTCCCGGACGCGGCAGGGGCTAGGCCGTGGCACGGATCGAGACCGACATCTGTGTCATCGGAGCGGGCTCGGGCGGGCTGTCGGTGGCCGCCGGGGCGGTGCAGATGGGGGCCCGCGTCGTGCTGGTCGAGGGTGGCGCAATGGGCGGGGACTGCCTGAACGCCGGCTGCGTGCCCTCCAAGGCGCTGCTGGCCGCGGCGGCGCGGGCGGCGGCGATGGCCGGCGGGCTTGGCGTCGCCCCGGCCGCCGCGGCGGTGGACTTCGCCGCCGCCAAGGACCATGTCGCCGCCACCATCGCCGCCATCGCCCCCCACGACAGCGAGGAGCGCTTCGAGGGCCTGGGCGTTACCGTGATCCGCGACTGGGCGCGCTTCGTTTCGCCGCGCGAGGTGGCGGCGGGCGGCCGGACGGTGCGTGCCCGCCGCTTCGTGATCGCAACCGGCTCCCGCCCGCTGGTGCCGCCGCTCCCGGGGCTCGACGGCATCCCGTTCCACACCAACGAGACGATCTTCGCCGACCGCAGCCGGCCCGGCCATCTGCTCGTGCTCGGCGGCGGGCCCGTCGGGGCGGAGATGGCGCAGGCGCACCGGAGGCTCGGCTCCGAGGTGACGGTGATCGAGGGGGCGACGGTGCTAGGCCGCGAGGACCGCGAGCTGGCCGGCGTCGTCGCCGCGCGGCTGCGCGCCGAGGGGGTGGCGATCGCCGAGCGCGCGATGGCCTCGGCGGTCCGAGGCGGCGTCGGCGCGATCGAGGTCGTGACCGCCGACGGCCGGCGCTTTGCCGGCACGCATCTGCTGATCGCCGTCGGCCGCAAGCCGAACCTCGAGCGGCTGGACCTCGCGGCGGCGGGCATCGCGGCGGGGCCGGGGGGTGTGAAGGTGGATGCCCGCCTGCGCAGCACGAACCGGCGGGTCTTTGCCGTCGGAGATGCCGCCGGCGGGCTGCAGTTCACCCATGTCGCGGGCTACCATGCCGGCATCGTCATCCGCCAGGCGGTGCTGGGCCTGCCGGCGCGGCTGCGCGACGACCACATCCCGCGCGTCACCTACACCGACCCCGAGCTTGCGCAGGTCGGGCTGACCGAGGCCGAGGCCCGCGCCGCCCATGGTGACCGGCTGCGGGTGATCCGCATCCCCTATGCCGACAGCGACCGCGCCCGCGCCGGCGGCCGGACCGAGGGGCTGGTCAAGCTGATGGCGGTGGCCGGCCGGCCGGTCGGGGTCGGCATCGCCGGCGAGCGGGCGGGCGAGCTTGTTGGCCTGTGGGCGCTGGCGATCGCGGCGCGGCTGCCGCTGTCGGCCGTGGCCGGCATGGTCGCGCCCTACCCGACGCTGGGCGAGATGTCGAAACGTGCCGCCGGGGCCTACTTTTCCCCGAGGCTCTTTGGTAATCCTCTGCTCCAGCGGGTCGTGCGGGGGATCCAGCGCTGGCTGCCCTGACCGCCCGCAGCGCGCGGCGGACGGTGGCATGGTCAACTCCCTCTCGGGGCGATTCCTCCTTCTGACGGCCGCCTTCGTGATGCTCGCGGAGGTGCTGATCTTCCTGCCGTCGGTCGCCCGCTTCCGCGAGGACTGGCTCCTGTCGCGGCTCGAGCGGGCGCAGATCGCCTCGCTGGCGCTGCTGGCCACCGACGAGATGATCTCCGAGGAGCTCGAGCGCGAGCTGCTGGCCACCGCCGGGGTCTTCAACGTCGTGCTGCGGCGCGACGAGATCCGCCAGCTGGTGCTCTCCTCGCCGGTGCCGGCGCCCATCGCGGCCACCTATGACCTGCGCGCGCCGGGGCTGGTCGCGCTGGTCCGCGACGCGCTGGCCACGCTTGCCGATCCCGAGGACCGGGTGATCCGTGTGATCGGCGATCCGGTCCAGGCGGCGGGGCTGCTGATCGAGGTCACGGTCGCCACCGGGCCGCTGCGGGCGGCGATGGTCGACTACGGTGTCCGCATCCTGTTCCTGTCGGGGATCATCGCGGCGGTCACGGCGTTCCTGCTGTTCCTTGCCGTCCGGCAGCTCCTGGTGACGCCGATCCGCCGCGTCGTCGAGCACATGTCGGCCTATGCCGCGGCGCCCGAGGACGCGCGGCGGATCATCGAGCCGGCCGCCTCGGTGCGCGAGATGCGCGCCGCCGAGGTGGCGCTGAAGTCGCTGCAGACGCAGCTCACCCAGTCGCTGCGCCAGAAGGAGCGGCTGGCGCAGCTCGGTTCGGCGGTGGCCAAGATCAGCCACGACCTGCGCAACATCCTGGCCACGGCGACGCTGTTCGCCGACCGGATGGAGAAGAGCGCCGACCCCGCCGTGGCCCGGGCGGCGCCAAAGCTCGTGGGCTCGCTGGCGCGGGCGGTGAATCTCTGCGAGGCGACGCTGGCCTTCGGCAAGGCCGAGGAGCCGCCGCCGCGGCTGGCCCGCTTCGGCCTCCGGGCGATGGTGGCCGAGGTGGTGGAGCAGGAGCGGCTGGCCGCCGGCGAGGCGCCGGTGGAGTTCCTCGTCGACGTCGCCCCGGCTCTGGCGATCCGAGCCGATGCCGAGCAGCTGCACCGGGTGCTGCAGAACCTCGTGCGCAACGCCCGCCAGGCAATCGAGGCCACCGGCCGGCCCGGCACCATCGAGATCGGTGCCGGCGAGAGCGAGGCCGACTGGTGGATCCGCGTCGGCGACACCGGCCCCGGCCTGCCGGGCAAGGCGCGCGAGCATCTCTTCACCGCCTTCCAGGGCGGCGCCCGCAAGGGCGGCGTGGGGCTCGGGCTGGCGATCGCCGCCGAGCTGGTGCGCGGCCACGGCGGGCGGATCGAGCTGGCCCGCTCGGACGAGGAGGGCACCGAGTTCATGATCCGCCTGCCCAAGGGCCTGCTGCCCGCCGAGCTGCTGCCGGCGGCGGCCGCGCGCGGCTGAGCGGGCCCCCGCGGCGGGCGCGATTCCGCCTTGCACCCGCTTGACCTTCGCACTACATCGCCAAGCCAGCGCACCCGTAGCTCAGCTGGATAGAGCACCAGACTACGAATCTGGGGGTCGGGCGTTCGAATCGCTCCGGGTGCGCCACTTCCGAACAAGACTGGGCACTCCGACCGGAGCCGCCCCGCCGCCCATCACAAGGCGCTCAAGGACGGTTCCCCGCCCGTGAATGCGGATTTCCGCATCATCCACTTCAACATTGTCGATCATCGCCCGCAGCCAGGCGCGGCGGAACGGGACTGCGCCATCGAGCACGTTAGCGCGCATGACATCGACGAAGGCTGCGACCTTCTCCGCCGTGACCCGCGCCTGGGGCTGCATCTCGGCGACGGCCCGGTCAAAGGCGACCTGCCCGATATCGCGCTCCGTCCTGATCGCGGCGATGCGGTCTTTCAGAGTCGGATCGGCGGGATCGGCAATGCCGTTCTCGATCGCCTGATAGAGCCGCTTCAACCGGTCTTCCGCGTCCGCCAGTTTGCCGCGCAGAGCGGTCAGACGCTGGCCGTGATCGGCGTCGCGGGCGGTCTGGCGCTCCATGAGTCCCGCCAGCAGCTTTTCCACGCGCTCCGGCGTCAGCAGTTGATCGGCCAGCCGCTCGGTCACCGCGTGGTCGAGCTTATCCATCGGGATCGACCGGCCCTCACATGCAGCCTTGCCCTTCTGGGCGTAGGTAGCACAGGCATAGTAGCGATAGCGACCGGACTTGCCGGTCCTCAGGGTCATGCCGCCACCGCAGCCGGCACAGGTGGCAATTCCGGTCAGCAAGATCGGCCCGGACACGGTGCGCGGCGGGGTGGATTTGGGATTGCGGGATTTGAGCTGCGCCTGCACGGCATCGAAAGTGGCCGGGTCGATGATCGGATCGACCGGCACGACAACCTGTTCAGACTCGGGCTTCCCTTCCCTCGTCTTCCAGGACTTGCGGTTGAAGCGATGCTCGCCCATGTAGGTCGTGCTGGTGATAAGGCTGTGCAGCGGGCCTATGCCCCACCGCGCGCCCTTGCGGGTGCGGCAGCCGCGCTCGTTCAGCCAGCTCGCGGCTGCCTTCACGCCCATAGGCCCGGACGTGCCGTCACCTTCGCGGATCAGCCTGAAGATCAGGCGCACGGTCTCGGCCTCGACCGGATCGACCGCCAGCTTCTTCTTGGTCTTGGCCCCGCGCTGCTCAGCAGCGACGATGGCGTAGCCGAACGGGGCGGCCGCGCCGTTCCAGAAGCCTTGCCGCGCGTTCCCCTGCATCGCGCGGAGGACGTGCTTGGCGTTCTCCTTCGACTGGTATTCATCGAACAGGGCGAAGACCTGCCGGACCATCACGCTCATCGGGTCGTCGCCAAGGTTCTGCGTGATGCTGACGAGCCGGATGCCATGCTTGCGCAGACGGCGGACATGATACTCGAGCGCGAAGTGGTCACGTGCGAAACGGCTGAAGCTGTGAACCGCGACGGCATCGAACGGCGCGCCATCCGCCGTGGCGATATCAAGCAAGCGCTGGAGCTGCGGCCGGTTGTCGTCCGTACCGGACAGACCGGCATCGACGAACTCTGCCGCCACCTCCCATCCCCGCGCCGCACAGAAATCCGTCATCTGCCGCCCCTGGTCAGGGATCGAGAGGTCGCTTTCCGCCTGCCTGCCGGTGGACACGCGCATGTAGAGCGCGGCGCGCTGCGGCAGGCCTTGCGACGGGTTTTGCGAATTCGGCGGGGTTGCGGGGGCGTGGCGGGCCATCGCGGTCACTTTCGGCTGGTGCGGCTTTTCGCGGGACGCTTTAGTTTAGCGTGATTATGACAAGTGTTTAAGCCGGTATTCGCGCCCTCTCCCCTTCTGCCGTCCATGAGCGCCCGCAGCTGCGCACCCAGGAAGGCCTCGATCACATCAAGCTCCGCATCCGTGACCGGTATCTCCGCCGGAAAGTCATCGCCAACGCGCAGGCAATCGCCTGCTTTTGTCGTCGGACCAAGGCTGTAGAGATCGGTGCGCATGCCCTGACCCTGCCGGGCCGCGCGCCGGAGTGATTGCCCACAGGCTGGTCACTCTTGGGAAGAGACAGCCCTCGACAGTCAAAGGTTTCAGTGTTTGAGCCGTTTTCAGCGACCGCTGAAGATGCCCGTCACAATGAAAGCCCTTCCAACTGCGCACAGTCCTGTCTCAGTCGCTCCTGTAGCCGCGTTTCGAAGAGGCCACTGTGGCAGCCCGTGCCGCCGCCGCAACGGCCTGCCCGCTCCGATCGGCGGCAGGCCTTTCCGTGTTGGCCGTTCCCCTGCGGTGCGGCGACGGCTTTCCCGCTCAAGCTGGCGGAGATAGCGCTGCACCGTTCGGCGGCAGCGGCCGAGCGCCCGCGCGAGGTATGTGACTGTCACCGCCAGCGTCCGTTCCTCCCGGCTTCGGCGATAGGTTTCCTCGGCAATCGTCCGGGCGCAGCGTCGCGCCCCGTCGCAGAGATTGGGATCGTCCTCCAGGTGCGCGGCCAACTCGGGCACGAACGCACCCGTCTCTTTCAGCGCAGCGCGACGCTCCGCTGGCGCAGCCGCCGGACGGTGGCCGGTCCGCAGCGCGCGCATGCGCCGGGCTTCGTCAACATGGCGGATAGCGGGTACGACCGGCGTGCGGCGCTCGATAATCCGCCCTTTCAGGCGCGCGTGAGCCGCGACCAGCTGTTCATTGATGCCGGATGGTTCGTTGGACATAAGCTTTCCCCTTTCGATCGGAGAGAATCCGTCAAATCGAGGCGCACAAAGACGCTGCAAGATTGCCCTTGCATTAAACTAGAGAAGCTGAGATATTTTGATTACAGTGTTCTTGTTTATCTCAGCTCACTTATGTGACGCCCGCTTCGGCGGGTCTTCTTTTGTTTAGACCACAGACACCTCGTGGAAGATTGTTGAAAACGCGGACTGGCGATTCTGCCAGAATGAAAGTGTGCATAGATTCGGGGATAGTCTTCAAGTCGCTTGTGCGAATTGCCGGCCCTATAATTTAGTCTGTGAGTAGTTTTTCCTTTGTTGTTCCAATGTGAGTTGCATGGCTCGATGATAAACCGGTTGGTCGCCAGAGAATCGATTTGGCAAACCATTTAACCTTTGAACCGGTTTGGCAGCTCACCATGTATGTCATTTCCCTACTCGCCCAGAAAGGCGGCAGCGGTAAAACCACCCTCGCAGAATGCCTTGCCGTGGCCGCTACGCAGGACGGCAAGCTGGCCGCGATTCTCGACATGGACCCGCAGGGCACGGCGCGGAGCTGGAAGCAGAGGCGCGGCGCGGACGATCCGGCGGTGATCTCCATGACCATGGCCAATCTCGACGAAGAGCTGGTCCGCGCCCGCGATGCCGGGGCCGACATGGTGTTCATCGATACGCCCGCCCGCCTCTCCGACTGGGCGATGGAGGCCGCAAGGGTATCCGATCTGGTGATCGTCCCCTCCCGCGCGACGGTCAAAGACCTGGAGCGGGTCGAAGCCTCGATCAAGCTCGCGACCGTCTATGCCATCCGGCCCGTCTTCGTGGTGCTCACGCAAGTCCGGCCGTGTGGCGACCGGCACGTCCAGGCCGAGCAGTTCATCACCGCCAAGCGGTTCCCCGTCTGCCCGGCGCAGATCGGCGACCGGGTATCGTATCAGGACTCGGACGTAGCCGGCCTGACCCCGCTCGAAACCGAGCCGGCGGGAAAAGGTGCTGATGAAATGAGGCGGGTTTACCGGTTCACCCGTGAACTCCTGAGCCAGTTGCAAACCAAAAAGGCAAACCATGAGCAAGCAGGGGAAAAGTCTGACAGACGCGCTGGCTGACGCGCCCGCGCCAGTCAACGTGCCCGCACCGACCGAGATGGCCCGGACGGCTCCGGCCCCGAAACCTACATCCAGCGCGGCGCGGCCCGACCGCGTGGGCAAGACCAATGTGACCGGCTATTTCGACAAGCCGGTGAAATGGGAGTTGCAGGAGCTGGCCACCGAACGCAGTCGGATGCTGGGGCGCAAGGTCACGGTGCAGAAGCTGCTGGCCGAGGCGCTGAACGACCTGTTCAAGAAGTACGGCAGACCGGAGATCGCGCGGTAACGCGGCAAAGGGACAAACCGGTTTGCCGGTTTGTCGTGGGGCATCAGAATGAAGGGGATCGACGTGGTGGACGAGGCCGAGGCGCACCGCGCCGTGGCGCAAGTGCAGGAGCAAATCTCCACCGGCATCCGCAGCGGCGTAACCTCCAGATCACCCACGCAGTTGCTGATGGCCGCTCGTGACCGGCTCTCGTCACTCGATAGCCATCAGGGCCAGGCGAAAGGACAAACCGACAAACCGGTTTGATGGTTTGTCGGTTGTGCGGGCCTGCGTTGCCGTAAAATGACTGGGATGATTATGGATTTTCAGCGCGTCTCGGCTAGGATTTCGCACCTTGTTGATGGTGGATGGCCGATCAGCTAAGCTGAATGCTGCTGAGTGTGTAGGAGGGCGCGGCCGTGTGGCTGCGCCCTCGCTTTTTCCAGGACCGGCCTGCCATGGCCCCATGACGGTTGCGCGTGACGCCCGTCACCGCTTCTTGACGTTTCATGATGCATCATGATAGCCTGGAGGATAGAGAATGGAGGTGCGCCATGGCGTCCCAAAACCGCGAAAAATTCGCAACCCAGGTCAATTCGGAGATTCTGTCCGCCGTGCGTGGACTCGCGCAGAGCGAGGGCCGCCAGCTTCAGGCGCTGGTCGATGAAGCGCTCGCCGACCTGATCGAAAAGCGCAAGCAGGGCAGGCCGCGCACCAATGTCATGGCAGCCTATCAGGCGAGCCACGAGAAGTTCGGGTCGCTCTACAAGAAGCTGGCTGAATGACGGACTATCTGACCGTCATCGAAGTACTCGCCATCCATGCTGACCAGATTGAACGTTACGGCGGTCCTGACGGCGTGCGGGACCGGGGACTGCTGGAAGCAGCCCTGTTCCGCCCCCAGACCGGCTACTATGCCGACCTGATCGAAGAGGCGGCCGCCCTCTGGGAAAGCCTGGCCCAGAACCACCCGTTCATCGACGGCAATAAGCGCACCGCTTTCGCCGTGACATACACCTTCCTCGCCATCAACGGCATGCGGATCACGGCGGATGCCGATGCCACCTACGCCTTCATTAGCGGCCTGCACGAGGCCGGAGCCTTCGAGTTTGGCCGCCTGACGCACTGGCTGCGGGCCAATACGGCGCAAGACTGACATCGCCTGGGCATCCCATCTGCGGATTGTAGGTGCGTCACCGGGCTCCCAACCATTTGTGGCGATGTGATCGCGGCGGTGCGGCAGGGGACAAAATGACAAGCCAGCAAGATGGTTTGCCGGTTTGCCGAAGAGGCCGGTCTTTCGAACAGCCTTGATGCCACCGCGCCCGCGCTGTTCCACTCCCCTTCGCCTTCGACCTTGATCCCGGTACTGTCAACCAGCAGGTGCAGCGGACCAAGCCCTCACCTCACACACTTCGCATACTTCACCCGCTTCGACATCACCGACTCGGGCCCCAGCCGCCGCACCTTGTCGGCCTCGAACTTGCCATCGAACCGCCCTCGGTCAACTCGTCCCTTGCCGCCCCACTACTCCAGCCGCTCCGCAATCCACATCTTGATCAGCGCCTGCCGCGTCACCCCCAGATGCGCGGCGCGGGCGTCGAGGCCCTCGACCATCCAGGCGGGGAAGTCGACGTTGACGCGGCGGGGGGACTGTCCCGGGCGATGGGCGCGCGCGAGGTCGAGGTGGGGTGATGTCCTCGCCCGCCTCGAGGGCCGCGTCGAACGCCTCAGCGGAAACCCGGGGACCGGTAGACATCCACTTCCTCCTTGCGCGAGCGGCGGGCAGAGATCAGCCGGATGCGCTCGCCCCGCCGGGTGAAGATCGCCATCCAGTGCCGCGCGCCGATCCGGCCGATCAGCGCCCAGCGCGGCTCGCCGCGCGTCCGCGCCGGCTCCTCCACACGGTCCGGATCGGCCCGGAGCGCCTGCACCGCGTCGAAGTCGATACCATGCCTGGCAAGGTTCGCAGCGCCCTTGCCCGGGTCGTATTCGAACGGCATGGTGGAGAATGGGGGTGAAACGGTATGGTTTCAACACCGTTCCGCCCCCCTCACCTCACGAACTTCGCATACTTCACCCGCTTCGGCATCACCGACTCCGGCCCCAGCCGGCGCACCTTGTCGGCCTCGTAGGCCTCGAAGTTGCCCTCGAACCACTCCACGCGGCCCTCGCCCTCGAAGGCGAGGATGTGGGTGCAGAGGCGGTCGAGGAAGAAGCGGTCGTGCGAGATGATCACCGCGCAGCCGGCGAAGTCCTCCAGCGCGTCTTCCAGCGCGCGCAGGGTTTCCACGTCGAGGTCGTTGGTGGGCTCGTCGAGCAGGAGCACGTTGCCCCCGGACTTCAGGAGCTTGGCCATGTGGACGCGGTTGCGCTCCCCCCCCGACAGCAGCCCCACCTTCTTCTGCTGGTCGGTGCCGCGGAAGTTGAAGGCGCCGCAGTAGGCGCGGGAGTTCATCGTCGCCTCGCCGAGCGCGATCACCTCGGCGCCGCCCGAGATCTCCTCCCACACCGTCTTGGCAGGATCGAGCGCGTCGCGCGACTGGTCGACGTAGGAGAGACGCACCGTGTCGCCGAACGCGAGGGTGCCGGCGTCGGGCGCCTCCTGCCCGGTCAGCATGCGGAAGAGCGTCGTCTTGCCGGCGCCGTTCGGGCCGATGACGCCGACGATGCCGCCCGGGGGCAGGGTGAAGCTCAGGTCCTCGATCAGCAGGCGGTTGCCGTAGCCCTTGCGGAGCTTCTCCACCTCGATGACCTTGCCGCCGAGGCGCGGGCCATTCGGCACGATGATCTGCGCCCGGCCAAGCCGGTCGCGCTCGGACTGGCCGGCGAGCTTCTCATAGGCCGCGATCCGCGCCTTGGACTTGGCCTGGCGCGCCCGGGCGCCGGCGCGGATCCACTCGAGTTCCTTCTCGAGCGTCTTCTGCTTTGCCCGGTCCTCGCGCGCCTCCTGCTCGAGGCGCTTGGCCTTCTGCTCGAGCCAGGCGGAATAGTTGCCCTCGTAGGGGATGCCGCGGCCGCGGTCGAGCTCGAGGATCCAGCCGGT
>JAHDXW010000034.1:5077-39614 GCA_023383015.1 Paracoccaceae bacterium | reverse complement strand
GGGGGCCGGCGCTGCCGCGCGCGGGCCGCCCGGGCAGGGGGAGGCCGAGGGGGGTGGCGGGCGGCGGGCGCCCGGCCCGCCCGCCACCCTTTGCGGCCTCCCCAGGAGCAAGCCCGGGCGGCGCCACCCGCAGGCGGCGGCAGGCGCGGGCAGGGACAGGCCCGACCGTCCCCTGCCCCTCCCCCGGCCCTAGGATCCCAGCAGGTCGAGGGCGGCGAGCACCGCGAGGAACAGACCGCCGGTGCCGAGGGCGCCGATGCGCCGGCCGCGCCGGGGTGCCGGTCGCGGCCAGCGGCGGCGCCAGCGGAATCCGGTGCCGGGGATGCGTGCCCCGGCGGTGGCCCCGCCCGGGCCCAGCGTCACCCCCGCCGCCCGCGGGCCAAGCCGCAGGGCAGGCCCGCCGCGGCCGAGCGTGATTCGCAGGAATGGCGCGAGGGGGAGGCTGCGCGGCATGGCACGGGCTCCGACAATCGGACGACGGCAGGGGAAGGCCGGGAACGTTCTCACCCGCAGGGCAGCGCCCGGGCCGCCGGGAACGGGAAATCCTAGAGGAAATCCTCCTCCGCCCCCGCCACGTCCACCCCCATCGCCTCGAGTCCGGCCTCGAGGTTCTCGGCCAGGTGCGGCATCCCCATCAGGTACTGCGAGGTCGGCACGCTGCGCTCGGCGAGGGCGGTGGCGACCGCCTGGTCGAACTCCTCGGCCTCGAAGGCGCCGCGGCCGACCCAGGCGATGGCGACGAGATTGGCCTGCTCGTCCTCGTTCAGCGCCTCGATGAAGGCCTCCAGCTCGCGGTCGCCGCGGCGGCCCTCGCGGCAGAGAAAGATCACCTGTACGACCTTGTCGGTGCTGATCTCGGGCATCGGCGGCCCCTCCCCTCGCCGCCAGTGTCCACGGCCCGCGGGCGGGGCGCAAGCCCCATCCGCCCGCCCCCGGGGTCAGCCGGCCAGGAGCGCCCGCGCCGCGGCCCGGGCGGCCTCGGTCACCGCCTCGCCGGCCAGCATCCGGGCGATCTCGTCCACCCGCCCGGCGGGGTCGAGCGCGGCCACCACGGCGCGGGTGCACCCCTCCTCGATGCGCTTCTCGACGCGGTAGTGGTGGCTGCCGCGGGCGGCGACCTGCGGGGCGTGGGTGACGACCAGCACCTGCCCGCCCTGCGCCAGCGCTGCCAGCCGCCGGCCGACGGCATCGGCCGTGGCCCCGCCGACGCCGCGGTCGATCTCGTCGAAGATCAGCGTCCGCCCCGGCGCAGCCGCCTGCAGGCAGACCTTGAGCGCAAGCAGGAAGCGCGCAAGCTCGCCCCCCGAGGCGATGCGGTCGAGCGGCCCGGGCGGCGTGCCGGGGTTGGTGGCAACCGTGAAGGCCACCGCATCGGCGCCGTCGGGGCCGGGCTCGGCGGCAGCGATGACGGTCGCAAAGCGCGCCCGCTCGAGCCGCAGCGGCGGCAGTTCGGCCGCCATGGCGGCATCGAGCCGTGCCGCGGCGGCGCGGCGCGACGCACCAAGCGCGGCGGCGGCGGCGTCATGGGCGGCGGCGGCCGCCGCCACCGCCGCCCGCCGGCGGGCGAGCCCTGCGGCGCCGTCCTCGACGAGGGCCAGCCGGTCGCGCAGGCGTGCGGCGAGACCGGGCAGGTCCTCCGGCGGCACCCCGTGCTTGCGCGCCGCGGCGCGGATCGCGAACAGCCGCTCCTCGGCACGCTCGAGCGCAAGCGGGTCGACCTCGAGGGCATCGAGGCAGAGGGCGACGCCGCGGGCGGCCTCGGCGAGCTCGTCGAGCGCCCGCCCGAGCGCCGCGACCGGCGCCTCGAGCCGCCCGCCGGCCCCGTCCGCGGCCGCCTCGAGCCGGCGCAACGCATCGGCAGTCGCCTGCTCGGCGCCCCCCTCGGACAGCAGCCGGGCGGCGCGGGCGATGTCATCGCGCACGCGCGTGGCCGCCTGCATCGCCCGGCGGCGGGCGTCGAGGGCGGCCTCCTCGCCGGCCCCGGGCGCCAGCAGGTCGAGCTCGGCCACCGCATGGCGCAGGAAATCCTCCTCGGCCCGGGCGGCGGCACCGGCAGCCTCGCCGTCAGCAAGCGCCCGGCGTGCGGCGGCGACCGTGCGCCAGGCGCCGCGCACCGCCGCGACCGCCTCGTCATGGCCGGCGAAGGCGTCGAGCAGGGCGCGGTGGCCGCGGGGATCGAGCAGGCCGCGGTCGTCCTGCTGGCCGTGCAGCTCGACCAGGGTCTCGGCCAGCGCGCGCAGCGTCTCGGCCGACACCCGGCGGTCGTCGACGTAGGCGGTCCGCCGCCCCTCGGCGCCGGCGACCCGGCGCAGCACGAGCTCGTCCTCTCCTGCCGGGAGCCCGGCCTCGTCAAGCACCGCCCGCGCCGCATGGCCGGGGCCGAGGGCGAACACCGCCGTCACCTCGGCCTGCGCCGCCCCGGTCCGCACGAGGTCGCCCCGGCCCTTCCAGCCGAGCGCGAGGCCGAGCGCGTCGAGCAGGATCGACTTGCCGGCCCCGGTCTCGCCGGTCAGCACGTTCAGCCCGGGCTGGAAGTCGAGCTGCAACCGGTCGATCAGCAGCAGGTCGCGGATCTCGAGATGCCGCAGCATCGCGCCCTACCCCCCGGCAAGGCGCCGCCGGCGCCGGCCCCGCGCGCGCCCGCTCAGAGCCACTGGCCCCGGATGACCTGGCGGTAGATGTCCATCAGCCAGCCCGACCCGCGCGGCTCCGGCTCCAGCCCCTGGCCGGTAAGCAGCCTGAAGCTGTCCTCGTAGAAGGGATTGCCCTGGAAGTTGTAGCCGAGAATCGCGCCCGCGGTCTGCGCCTCGTCGGTCAGCCCGAGCGACAGATAGGCCTCGACCAGCCGGTGCAGCGCCTCGGGCGTGTGGGTGGTGGTCTGGAAATCCTGCACGACGACGCGGAAGCGGTTGATCGCCGCAGCGTGGTGGCCGCGGCGGAGGTAGAAGCGGCCGATTTCCATCTCCTTGGCGGCGAGATGGTCGAAGGCGAGGTCGAACTTCAGGATCGCCGAGCGGGCGTACTCGCTCTCGGGATAGCGCTCGATCACCTCGCGCAGCGCCTGCAGCGCCTGGAAGGTCAGCCCCTGGTCGCGGCCGATGGCGTCGATCTGGTCGTAGTAGGACAGCGCCAGCAGGTACTGCGCGTAGGCGGCATCCTCGTCGGCGGGATAGAAGTCGATGAAGCGCTGGGCGGCGGCGCGCGCCTCCTCGTAGTTCCTCGCCTTGTGGTGGGCGTAGGCCTGCATGATCAGCGCCCGCTTGGCCCATTCCGAATAGGGGTAAAGCCGCTCGACCTCGGAGAAGTAGCGCGTCGCCTCGCCGCCCCGCCGCTCGTTCTCGAGCTCCCACTCGCCGCGGCGGAAGATCTCCTCGGCGGTGAAGGAATCGAGCGGCGGCTCGCGCGGGGTCGAGCTGCAGCCCGCGACGACGGCGAGGAGCACCGCGCCCGCCACGACCCGCACCGCTGCACCCGCCCAAGCCATGCCGCCGACCCTCGCCTGTCGCCCGGGCTACCCCGGCGATCCCTGTTTGGCCCGTCCGGTGCGGAAAGAAAAGGGGGGAACGACGTCCGGCCTTCCCGGGGCCCCGGCGGCCGGCCAGTCCCGTCGGGGCGGGGGGCGGGGGCCGCGGCGGGCCGGCGGCCTGCGGGCGTGGCCTCCCGCGTCCCCCCGGGGCCGTGCCGGGCAGCGGGCGCCGCAGGTGCGCGCCGGTCACGCCGCACCGGCGCCGGGCATCGCGCCCGGCAGGCCGGCACGGGCAAGCCCGCGCAGGCACAGGGCCGAGAGCGCCGGGTCGCCGAAGGGGACCGAGGCGCAGGCGTGCTCGAGCCGCAGGCCGGGCTGCAGGTCGCGCAGGCGCGCGACCGCCGTCCGCGCGACGCCGTCCATCCCCAGCGCCGCGGCCGAGGCGGCAACGAGGATGTGGCCGGTCGGGTACTCCGGCCGCCGCTCGACCAGGCGCCTGGCCGCGGCCAGCGCCTCGCCGAAGTGCCCGAGGGCGAAGTGGCCCATGCTCTCGCCGTTCAGCCAGATCGGCTCGCGCGGGTCGTCGGGGCTCAGGCGGCGGGCCGTGGCGGCCGCCGCCAGCGCCGCCTCGGGATCGCCGGCAATGCCGTGCCCCAGCGCCAGCGCCCCGTGGGCAAGCGCCGAATGGGGGTCGAGCGCGACGGCGCGCTGCATGTCGGCGATGGCGCCGGCAGGGTCGCGCAGGAACAGCTTCGCGGCACCGAGCGCCGTCCAGGCCCAGCTGTCGGTCGGCCCGAGCGCGACGGCGCGGCGCGCCGCCGCATGGGCGGCCGCGATCGAGGCGGCGCGGTCGTCGGTCCAGAGATAGGCGATGTCCCAGAAATGCGACAGCGCGATGCTGGCGTGCACCCGGGCCGCGCCCGGCTCGCGCGCCTCCGCCTGCCCGAGCAGCGCCCGCGCCCTGGCATTGGCCTCCCGTCCCGGCAGCATCAGAAGGTCCTGCGCCTCGACGAAAAGCTGCCAGGCGGTGCGCTCGGCGGGAGCGGTGCGCTCCGCCCGCCCGCGCTCGGAGTCGAGCAGCTCGGGCTGTAGCGCGCCGACCACCTGCGAGGTGATGCGGTCGAGCAGCGAGAAGAGGCCGTCGAACCGCAGATCGAAGCGGCCGCTCCAGCGATGGCCGCCAGTGGTGGCATCGATCAGCTGCACATGCACCCGGACGCGGTCGCCCTCGCGGTTGACGCTGCCCTCGATCAGGTAGTCGGCGCCAAGCTCGGCCCCGGTGCGGCGGGCATCGGCCGGCCGGCCGCGCTGCGCAAACGCGCTGTTGCGCGCGATCACGGTGAACCAGCGGAAGCGGGCGAGGCCGGCGGTGATCTCCTCGACGATGCCGTCGGCGATCAGGTCGTTGCCGGCGTTGCCCGAGAAGTTGTCGAAGGGCAGCACCGCGATCGCCGGCGCGGCGGGCGGGGCCGGACGGGCCGGCTCGGCCGCCGGCGCCGCCGCCTCGTGCACCGCCGCGCGGAAGCGGAAGCCGCGGCCATGCTCGGTCTCGATGATGCGCTGCTCGCGGCCGCTGTCGCCAACCGCCTCGCGCGCGGCGCGCACGAGGCTCGACAAGGCCGAATCCGACACGAAGCGGCCCTCCCAGAAGGTCTGGTGCAGCTCGTCCCTTGTGACCAGCCGGTGGCGGTTGCGGATGAGGTGGATCAGCAGTTCAAGCGCCTGCGGCTCGACCGCGATGCGGCCGCCGGTGCCCGACAGCTCGAAGCGGTCGGTGTCGATCCGGAAGGCGTCGAAGACGAACTCCATCCCCCCGCACCCCTCGGGCAGACCATAGGGGCATTGCCGGCCGGCGGCAACCGCCGGGCGGCAGCGCCACCGCCCGGCATTTCCCGGCACGCGGTCACGGAAAACCCGGGAATTCCTCAGGAGCCGGTCAAGCAGGCCGCCGCGTCCGGCGCCATGTTGGGGCAATGCAACGACCTTCGAGGAGGGCACGCGATGCACCCCGGCTCAGTCGACTACCTGCTTGCGGCGCACGGCGCCTGGCCCTTGCCGCCTGACGACCCCGCCTTCGGTCACGGCGGCGGCGGGCGCGGTCCCCGCCACGTCCGCGCCGGTTCCCTGCGGGACGCCGGCCCGGACATGCCGCCCGACGGCCCCGGCCCGGCCGACGCCACCCCGCCGGTTCCGGCCGGGGCGGCGCATCGTGCAAGGATTGCCGTCGCGGCCGCGGTCGCGCTGCTTCTTGCCGTTGCGGCGGTGCACGGCGCGGCGTGAGGCGCGCGCCGCCCTGAGAGGACATCCCGGCATCCTGCCGGACATCTTCGGCCCGCCCGGCGACGGGCGGCCGGACCGGGCTGCCCGGCCGCTCGACGCGGCGGGCCGGCCCGGCAATACCGGCGGCGCGCGATCCTGGTCGCGGCCGCCGGACCGTGAAGCGCGACACCAGGCAACCCGCCGGCCGGCATGCTGCCTCGCCGGCACGCAATGGAGATGAAGATGAGGAAACCTGTGATCGTGGCGACCGCCCTCGTGCTGGGCTCGGCCCTGGCGATCGGGCCGGCGCTGGCCGCCGGAAGGCCCGGCAGCTACGGCGACGCCCACGCCGGCGCCGCCGCCGCCGGAGCGACCGTGGCCGGGGGCAGGGGCGGCATCGGCGGCGACACCTACGCCGGCCTGCCGACCGAACCGCAGGCCGCAAGCGCCCTCGGCGACGCGACGATCGTGCTTGCCGGCGGGCTCAGCGGCGGCGTCGTCCTCTAGGCCACGGCCGGGCATGACCCCCGACCGCGGCCGCCACCGCGGCGCGCCATTGCCACCACGAAGGGCTGCGGCGGCCGGACCATCGGGCCGCCGCAGCCGACCCCTGCACGCCGCCGGGAGGCGGCGGCGCGGTCAGGCCCCCGGCGCGTACCCGGCGGGATGGGGCGGGCAGAGGCCGGGCAGCCGCCGGCCGAGATCGGAATCGCAGACCGCGACCTCGTGGCTTGCGGGGTCGGCGAAAAGTGCCGAAAGCAGCCGGGCGGTCAGCGCGTGGCCGGCCCGGTAGCCGGTGTAGCGGCCGATCACCGGTGCCCCGGCAAGCGCCAGGTCGCCCAGCGCGTCCAGCATCTTGTGACGCACGGGCTCGTCGGGGCGGCGCAGCCCGCCGGGGTTCAGCACGCGGTCGCCGTCGACCACCACGGCGTTGTCGAGCGAGCCGCCGCGGGCCAGGCCGCGGGCCCGCATCGCCTCGATGTCGATCATCCGGCAGAAGGTGCGGCTGTCGGCAAGTTCGTGCAGGAAGGCACCGTTGGCAAGGTCGAGCCGCTTGTGCTGCCGGCCGATGGCCCGGTCGCCGAACTCGATGCGGAAATCGATCTCGATCCCCTCGGCGGGATCGAGCCGGGCGAACGCCTCGCCCTGGCGCACCTCGACGGGGGCGCGGACGCGGATCGCCCGCAGCGGCACGCCGAGGCCGGCCACGCCGGCGGCGAGAATGCCGCGCACGAAGGGCGCGGCACTGCCGTCCAGGATCGGCAACTCGGGCCCGTCGATCTCGGCCAGCACGTTGTGCACCCCGGTGCCGGCCAGCGCCGCCATCAGATGCTCGATGGTCGAGACCGACACGCCGCCGGCATTGGCGATCACCGTGCAGAGCTCCGAGGGCACCACCGAATCCCAGCGGGCGGCGACCTCGGCATCGGCATCGGCATCGGCCAGGTCGGTACGGCGGAAGCGGATTCCGTGGCCGGCCGGGGCCGGGCGCAGCATCACCCGCGTCGGCCGGTTGGAGTGCAGGCCGACGCCGGAGAAGCCGGTTGCGCTGCGGATGGTTGTCTGCACGGTCGCCCTCGGGCCGTTGTCGCGTCAGGGTTTCGGTAACGATCCCGGCGCGGCCGATCAACTCACGGATTGCTTCGTTCTGTGACAGCGGCCGGCGGCGGCGGCCCGAGGGCGACCGCCGCCTAAGGCCGGGCTCCACGGATCCCGCGCCAAGACAGGCGAAACCCCGCCCGTGCCGCGGCACGGGCGGGGCCCGCCGGGTCGGCCGCGCTCGGCTAGTTCGCCTGGCGGCGCAGGAAGGCGGGGATCTCGATCCGCTCCTGGTCGGGGCCGGGGGCCTCGTCCTCGTAGTGGCGCTGGGCGGCGGCCGGCCGCGCCGGCGGGGCGTGCCGCTCGCCGGCCTCGCCGGCCTGACCGGTCATCCGGTTGATGAGCGAGTTGATCCCCGAGAAGCGCGGCCGCTCGACGGGCCGCGCCGGGGCGGCGGGCGCCGCCGCGGGCGGGGGCGCGGTGGCGGCGGCGGGCGGCGGGGCAGCGGCGGCCGTCCGCGGGTTGGCGCGCGCAGTGATCGCCTGCAGCCGCGCCATCACCTCGGGCGAAGGCTGGCCCGGCGCCCGCCGCCCTGCCCCCGGCGCCACGAAGCTGCCGGCATCGCCTTCCACTGCCGCCCGGACCGGGGCCTGGGCCTGCGGCATCCGCGGCGCCGCCGCGAAGGCCGCTGCAGCCGCAGCGGCGGGCGGCTGCGGACGGTAGACCGGCGGCGGCAGCCCGTCGGCGGACTCGCGGCCGAAGAGATCGTCCATCGGCTCCTCGTCCTCGACCTCCTGCTGCACGGCCGCGGCCGCGGCCGGCGGCGCGGCCTCGGCGGGGCGCGCCATGGCCACGGTCTGCGCTGCCACCGGCGGCGGCTCGGCCGCATGGACGGGGGTCAGCGGCTTGGACAGCGGCCGGCGCGGCACGGGAAGCTCGAGCGTCGCCGGCGCGGCATCGATGCCCGTGGCCACCACCGAGACGCGGATCGCCCCCTCCATGCCGGGGTCGAGGGTCGAGCCGACGATGATGTTGGCGTCGGGGTCCACCTGCTCGCGGATCTTGTTGGCGGCCTCGTCAAGCTCGAACAGCGTCAGGTCGTAGCCGCCGGTGATGTTGATCAGCACGCCCTTGGCGCCCTTGAGGCTGATCTCGTCCAGCAGCGGGTTGGCGATGGCCTTCTCGGCGGCCTGAACGGCACGGTCCTCGCCGGTCGCCTCGCCGGTGCCCATCATCGCCTTGCCCATCTCGTCCATCACCGCGCGGACGTCGGCGAAATCGAGGTTGATGAGGCCGGGGCGCACCATCAGGTCGGTCACGCCCTTGACCCCCTGGTAGAGGACGTCGTCGGCCATCGCGAAGGCCTCGGTGAAGGTCGTCCGCTCGTTGGCCAGCCGAAACAGGTTCTGGTTGGGGATGATGATGAGCGTGTCGACGACCTTCTGCAGCGCCTCGATGCCGTCCTCGGCCTGGCGCATCCGCCGCCCGCCCTCGAACTGGAAGGGCTTGGTCACCACGCCCACGGTCAGCACGCCGAGCTCGCGCGCCGCCTGGGCGATGATCGGCGCGGCGCCGGTGCCGGTGCCGCCGCCCATGCCGGCGGTGATGAAGCACATATGCGCCCCGGCGAGGTGATCGATGATTTCCTCGATCGTCTCCTCGGCGGCGGCGGCCCCGATGGCGGGCTTGGCCCCTGCCCCCAGCCCCTCGGTGACCTTGACCCCCATCTGCACCTTGCTGCGCGCCCGGCTCTGCTGCAGTGCCTGGGCGTCGGTGTTGGCGACGACGAACTCGACGCCCTCGAGGTTCTTCTCGATCATGTTGTTGACGGCATTGCCGCCCGCGCCGCCGACGCCGAACACCGTGATCCGCGGCTTCAGTTCTTCGCGTTCGCTCATCATCAGATTCAGTGCCATCGCCTGGTCCGCCTGCGCTGCTGTCTTGTTGTGGTCGCGACCTGCCGCCCGTCACGGGCCGCGCCTGCTGCAATTTCGGGAGATTCTACATCCGACTTCGGGCACGGTCATCAACAAAGTGCAATCCTGCCACCAGATGCTGCGGCAGATCGGCGCAATTCGGCAAGCAATTGCCGGCACCGCATGATATTGTGCTCACCAATTGTCGCGGAACCATCTTACGGCCCTCCTCAGCGATCGCGCCGGATAGCGTTCCGCCGGCACCTCGAAATCCCACCACTCGTCCTGGGGGTGGGCGGCGAACAGGCAGAGCCCCACCGCCGAGGCAAAGCCCGGCCCCGTGACCGCCTGCGGCAGCCCCTGCACCCTGAGCGGCCGGCCGAGGCGCACCTGGCTGCCGAGGATGCGTGCCGCCAGCCCGTCGAGTCCCGGCATCTGGCTTGCGCCCCCGGTCAGCACGATCGACTGCGACGGCAGGCTGGCGAAATCGGCCGCGTCCAGCCGCGCCCGCACGTCCTCGAGGATTTCCTCGACGCGCGGGCGCATGATGCCGATCAGCTCGGTGCGGCTGACGCGGCGGCGGTCCTTTTCCCAGTCGCCGGAATCGCCGCCGAGATCGATCATCTCGCGGTCGTCCATGCCGGTGGCGATGAGGCCCCCGAACACCGTCTTGATGCGCTCGGCGGTGGCGGCCGGCACGTGCAGCCCCTTGGCGACGTCGGCGCTGACATGCTCGCCGCCCAGCCGGACGCTGTCGGCGTAGATCATGTGCTTCTTGAGGAAGACCGAGATGCCGGTCGCCCCGCCGCCGAGGTCGATGCAGGCCGCGCCCAGTTCCTGCTCGTCCTCGACGAGGCTCGCGAGACCCGAGACATAGGCCGATGAGGCCAGCCCCGCGAGTTCGAGGTCGCAGCGCTGGATGCAGTAGAGCAGGTTCTGGATCGCGGCCGCCTCGACGGAGACGAGGTGCATGTCGCAGGCCAGCCGGTGGCCGATCTGGCCGCGGGGGTCCGACAGGCCGGTGCGGTGGTCGAGCGCGAAGTTCACCGGCTGGGCGTGCAGCACCTCGCGACCCTGCCCGAGGTCGGGCATGTCGCTGGCCGACAGCACGCGGGCGACGTCCTGCTCGCTGACCACGCTGTCGGCGATCTCGATCTCGCCGGCGATCCCGTAGGAGCGCGGCTCGGCCCCGCCGAAGCAGGCGATGACATGGTCGACACGCACGCGGGCCATGTTCTGGGCCGCCTGCACGGCGGTGCGGATGGCGCGCTCGGTCTCCTGCATGGCGTGGATCTCGCCGAAGCGGACGCCGCGCGAGCGCGTCGTCGCCGCACCGATCACCCGGAACCGCGACTGACCCGCCATCGGCCCGACACCGTCGGCCTCGCGGAAGCCCTCGGGGCCGTCGAAGCGCAGGATCAGGCAGGCGATCTTCGAGGTTCCGACATCGAGCACGGCGACCAGGCCGCGTTCGATCGCCACGCGGCGCATCTTCCGCATCATCCGCTGGGACTGGTAGAGGTCGGTCATCGGCTGTCACCCGCGAGGCTTGCTTCCCGGATGCGCCCCAGCTCCGCCAGCGCCGCCGTGGTCAGGCGCAGGGTCGGACGCCGGTCGAGGCGCAGATCGACGACGGCAATGTCGCGGCCGAGGAGATCCTCGGACGACTGCAGCGCCAGCGCCCGCTCGAGCGCCGCCGGCGCACCCGTCTCGGGCAGCAGGATGCGCTGGTCGCGGTCGAGCACGAGGTCCCAGCGCCGCTCGCCCATCCGCACGAGGCCGCGCAGCCGCTCGCCCAGCGGCCCCGCGGCGGCGAGGAGCGCGATGGCTTCGGGCACGGCGCGGTCGGCGCCGTCGCCGACCACGAGCGGCAGGTCGGCGCGCGCCTCGCGGTCCAGGATGCCCGCCACACGATGGCCCGTCTCGTCCAGGAGGTCGAGCCCGGCGCGGCTGCGCCACACCAGCACCGGCACGCGCTCGGTCACCGCGACCTCGAGGATGCCGCCCGGGCGGATGCGCAGCTCGGCGCTGCGGACGACGTCGATCGCCTCGATGCGGGCCCGCAGCGCCTCGAGATCGAGGGCAAGCGAGCTGGCCGGGAAGGTGATGTCGAGCACCGCCGGCAGCGCCGCCTGCACCGGCCCGGAGGCGCCGACGACCTCCATCCCGCGCACCAGGAACTCGGGGCGCTGGCGGATTTCCTGCACCATCGCCGCCAGCCGCTCGGCCAGGGCGGCGTTGCGGGCGGGGTCCGACAGCCACAGCCCGACGCCGAACGCCAGCGCGAAGCCCGGCAGTCCGACCCGCACCAGCGTCCGGAACAGCGGCGTCAGCCACAGCCGGTGAAGCCGGTAGGCGGCGCGCGACGGTGCGGGGTCGCGGCGGGCGGAGGCGGGTGCGGCTAGCGGTTGCACGAGGCGTCCTCCGCGATCCAGCGGCAGAGCGCGGGAAAGCCGATCCCGACATGGGCGGCCTGCTCGGGCGACAGCGAGGTGGGCGTCATCCCCGGCTGGGTGTTGGTCTCAAGCAGCGTCAGCCCCGCCAGCCCCGCCGCCTCGTCCCAGCGCAGGTCGGTGCGCGACAGGCCGCGGCAGCCGAGCGCGCGGTGGGCACGCAGCGCATGCTCGAGGCAGGCGTCGAAGATCTCGGCCGGCAGCCGCGCGGGCAGGACGTGGCGCGACCCGCCGGGGGCGTATTTCGCCCGCCAGTCATACCAGCCCTCGGTCAGGATGTCGGTGACCGTCAGCGCCCGGTCGCCCATCACCGTCACGGTCAGCTCGCGGCCGGGCGCGTAGGCCTCGACGAGCAGGGTCGCGGGGGCGTCGGGCCCCGGCCGCGGCGGGGCGTTGGCGCCCGCCGGCACGATCACCACGCCGACCGAGGAGCCCTCGTTGTTGGGCTTCACGACGTAGGGCAGCGGCATCGGGTGGCCGGCGGCAAGTGCCGCGGCCGGCACCAGCCGGGCCGGCGGCGTCGGCAGCCCGGCCGCGGCATAGACCGCCTTGGCGCGCATCTTGTCCATGGCCAGCGCCGAGGCCAGCACGCCGGAATGGGTGTAGGGAATGGCGAGCCACTCGAGCAGCCCCTGCACGCAGCCATCCTCGCCCCAGCGGCCGTGCAGCGCGTTGAATGCGACATCGGGGGCGATGGCGCGCAGCCTCTCGGCGAGGTCGGGGCCGGCATCGACCTCCGCGACCTCGTACCCTGCCTCCCGCAGCGCGGCGGCGCACATGCGCCCCGATGACAGCGACACCTCCCGCTCGGCGGAAGGGCCACCCATCAGAACCGCGACCTTGGGGGAGATCCTGCCCGATCCGCCCGCCAACTCTGCCTCTGCCGGGGCCTTCGCGGCCCCTGTCTCTGCCTCTGCCGGGGCCTTTGCGGCCCCTCGTTATCCTTCTTGCGCGGCCGGCTCTCCGACGCGCATGATTTCCCATTCTAGCCACAATCCGGCCGTCTGGAAAACCCTTTTTCTGACGTCCTCGCCAAGGGCCTCGAGGTCCGCGGCGCTGGCGCCACCGGCGTTGAGCAGGAAGTTGGCGTGCTTGTCGCTCATCATCGCGCCGCCGCGCCGCGCCCCGCGCATGCCGGCCGCGTCGATCAGCCGCCAAGCCATCAGCTCCTGGCCGTGGTCGCCCCGGCCGGTGGAGGAAAAGCCCGCCGGGTTGCGGAAGGTCGATCCCGCCGAGCGGTCCCTGACCGGCTGGCTGGCGTCGCGGCGGGCCAGCGCCTCGTCCATCCGCCGGGCAAGCTCGTCGGGCGCGCCGGGCGGGGCCTCGAAGCTGGCCGCGACAATCACCGCGCCCTCGGGCAGCCGGCTGGTGCGGTAGCCGAGGCCGAGGTCGGCGGCGGCGATCTCGACCGGCGCGCCGTCCCGGGTGAGCGCCCGCACCGACACCAGCCGGTCGGCGACATAGGTGCCGTAGCAGCCCGCGTTCATCCGCACCGCGCCGCCGATGGTGCCGGGGATGGTGCGCAGGAAGGTCAGGTCGCGCCCGGCCCCGGCGGCGGCCTGCGCCACCCGCGAGTCCAGCGCCGCGGCCCCCGCGGTCACCCGGCCGCCGTCGATGGCGATGGCGCTGAAGCCCCGCCCGAGCCGGACCACCACCCCGCGGATGCCGCCGTCGCGGACGATGAGGTTCGAGCCGACGCCGATCGGGAACACCGGCACCGCGGCGGGCAGCGCAGCCAGGAAGGCGGCGAGGTCGGCCTCGTCGGCAGGCTGGAACAGCGCATCCGCCGGCCCGCCGACGCGCAGCCAGGTGAGGTCGGCCAGCGGCCTGTCGCGGGTCAGGCTGCCGCGGACGGCGGGAAGGTCGGGCAGGCTCACGCGCATCCTCCGCTTGCGGCCGGCCGGCCGCATCCTTCCACCTATAGCGCGATCCCGGTCGATGCCGCCACCCCGCCGCCCCTTCGATGGGCCAACCGGCAGACGGCCGCCGCAGGGCGCGCGGCGGCGCCGGGCCGGGCTCTCGCCTCCCGCCGGACGGCCGCGGGCACGACGTCCGCGGGCGGTCGCGCGCGGCTGGATTCTCGCCCGGCGGCGCCGGGCCCGTCCGCCCCCCACTCGCCCCGGAGCCGCGGCGGGCAACCGGGCGCCGACGGCGCGGAGGCGCCCGCATCGCGGCGGCGGCGCGGCCGTGACGACGGGGCGGCCGGGCGCTGCCCGGCGTCGGCGGCGCGGGCGGGAGGCAGGGAACCGGGAGCGGGGCGGGAGGGCGGCGTTGCGCCGGGCGGGCCGCGGACGACCGTCAGTAGCGGCGGAACAGCCGGGCGCGGGCATAGATCTCCTCCAGCCCCTGCATCCGCGCCCGCGTCCCCTCCCAGCCGAGGTCGGCCACCCCGGCCAGCAGCGTCTCGACGACGACCAGGATCGCGACGTTGGAATCCCAGGGCGAGGGCGCCTCGATGCGTGCGGCAAAGCGGTGGCGGGCGACGCGGGCGGCCGGCGACACCCAGCGGTCGGTGATCAGGATCACCTCCGCCCCGCGCTCGACCGCGGCCTCGGCGAGGTGCAGCACGGCGTTCTCGTAGCGGCGGATGTCGAAGACCAGCAGCACGTCGCCGGCGGCCATGTCGAGCAGGGCCGGCGGCCAGGTCGAGGAGCGGTCGTCAAGCAGCGTCACCCCCGGGCGCATCATCCTGAGGTGGGTGGCCGCATAGTCGGCCAGCGCATGGGTGATGCGGCCGCCGACGGCGAAGAGGCCGCGGCCTGGGTCGGCCAGGAGGGCGGCCGCGGCATCGAAGGTGGCGTGGTCGATCTCGCCCAGCGTCGCCTGCAGGTTGCGCGCCACCGCCTCGGCGAAGCGGTTCAGCACATGCGTGTCGGGGGCCTGCCCCGCCCAGCGGTCATGCTTGGCCATCGGCGTCACCAGCATCTCGCCGACCTCGGCGCGCAATGCGGTCTGGAAGTCGGGATAGCCGCGGAAGCCGAGCTTCTGCACGAGCCGCACCACCGTCGGCGTCGACACCGCCGCGGCCCGCGCAAGGGCGGTGATCGAGGACAGCCCGGCCACCGGATAGGCACCCAGAAGATGGGTCGCAAGCTGGCGCTCGGCGCGCGTCAGCCGGTCGAAGGCCGCGCGCAGCTGCGCCTCGACGCCGCCGGCCGCGCCGCCGCTCGCGCCGCGGCGCGCGGCCGGCGGCTCGGGTTGCCCACCATGGCCCATCTCGCCTCTCCGGGGGCACCGGCCCCGGCCCCGCAGAATAGTTCGTAACAGACCGCAACGGCAAGAAACAATCTTGACAAACCCGGGCCCGCTCGCCCAGCCTCGGGGCAGATTCCTGTCACCGGGCTTGCACCGCATGGCCGCGCCGCGATCCCTGTCCCCGTTTCCAGCGCTCGTCGAACGGCGGGCCGCGCGCGGCCGCTGGGTGATCGCCTGCGAGCACGCCACCAATCTGGTGCCCGATGCGCTGGCCGGCCTGGGCCTGTCGGAGACCGACCGCGCCGCCCACATCGCCTGGGATCCCGGGGCGCTGGCGCTGGCACGGGGGCTGGCCCTGGCGCTCGACGGGGTGCTGGTGGCCGCCCGTGTCTCGCGCCTGGTCTACGACTGCAACCGCCCGCCCGACGCCGCCGGCGCCATGGCGGTCAAGACCGAGCACTACCGCATCCCCGGCAACGAGGGGCTGGCCCCGGCCGCCCGCCGGGCGCGGGCGCGCGCCGTCTACCTGCCCTTCCACGAGGCGCTGCGGCGCGAGATCGTGGGCCGCATCGCGCTCGGCCGCGGCCCGGCGCTGGTCACCGTGCACAGCTTCACGCCGACCTGGTTCGGCGCCCCGCGACAGGTGGAGTTCGGGGTCATCCACGACGCCGACGACACCCTGGCCCGCGCCGTGGCGGCCGAGGCGCAGGCCCGCACCGGCCTCCGGACCGAGCTGAACGCCCCCTATTCGGCCGCCGACGGGGTGACCCACACGCTGCGCCTGCAGGCCGTGCCCTACGCCATCCCCAATGTCATGCTCGAGGTCAGGAACGACCTGATCGCCACGCCCGCCCAGCAGGCGGCGATGGCCGCGGCGCTGGCGCCGGTGCTGGCCGCGGCGCTGGCCGGCGCCGCGCCGGCCGCCGCCCCGGGGGCCGCGCCATGAGCGGGGCGGCAGCGGAGGGGACGCGGGGGCGGATGCCCGCCTGGGTCGGCGCCTACGTCAGGCTGATCGACGGCGCCAACGCCGCCATCGGGCGAGTGGCGATGTTCATCCTCTTCGCGCTGATGGGCGTGATGCTGTGGGGCGCCTTCGCCCGCGCCGCGCTGGCCCCGCCGATCTGGACCGACGAGATGGGCCAGTTCCTGATGATGGGCTACTTCCTGCTCGGCGGCGCCTACGCGCTTCAGCAGGATTCGGCCGTCCGGATGGACCTTCTCTATTCGGGCTGGGCGGACCGCACGCGCGCCATCGTCGACTGCGTGACCATCCTGACGCTGTTCGTCTATCTTGGCGTGCTGCTGTGGGGCGGGATCGAGAGCACCGCCTACGCCTTCGAGTACGGCGAGCGGCGGCGCGGGCTGTGGCGGCCCTACATGGCGCCGATCAAGGTGGTGATGGTGACCGGCATCGTGCTGATGCTCCTGCAGTGCACCGCGATCTTCCTGAGGGATCTGGCCAAGGCCATGCGGCGGGAGCTCTGATGTCCTACGACCTGATCGCCGCGCTGATGTTCGGCTCGATGCTGCTGCTGCTCATGACCGGGCAGCGGATGTTCGGGGTCATCGGCTTCGTCGCGGTGGTCGCGGCGCTGCTGCTGTGGGGCGAGAAGGGCGGCTACGACCTCGCCTTCGCGCAGACGCTGAAGCTGATGAACTGGTTTCCGCTGCTGACGCTGCCGATGTTCATCTTCATGGGTTACATCCTGTCGGAAAGCCGGCTGGCCGACGACCTCTACCGGATGTTCCACGTCTGGTTCGGCCCGGTGCCGGGCGGGCTTGCGATCGGCACCATCCTGCTCATGGTGCTGATCTCGGCGATGAACGGGCTTTCGGTGGCCGGGATGGCGATCGGCGCCACCATCGCCCTGCCCGAGCTGCTGCGGCGCAACTACGACAAGCTGATGGTCACCGGGGTGATCCAGGCGGGCTCGTCGCTCGGCATCCTGATCCCGCCCTCGGTGGTGCTGGTGCTCTATGCCATGATCGCCCGCCAGCCGGTGACGCATCTGTGGCTGGCCGGCGTCCTGCCGGGGCTGATGATGGCGGGCATGTTCATCGGCTACATCTGGCTGCGGTGCCGGGCCAATCCCGCGCTCGGCCCGGTGCTGCCGGCCGAGGAGCGGGCGCGGATCACCCGCGCCGAGAAGCTGCACCTGCTGCGCGCCGGCATCCTGCCCTTCGTCATCTTCGCGCTGATGATGGTGCCCTTCGTCATGGGTTACGTCCGGCTGGTCGAAAGCTCGGTGATCGGGGCGCTGGCCGCGACGGTCGCGGCCTTTGCCAAGGGCCGGCTGAGCTGGAAGGTGTTCGACACCGCGACGCGGGCAACACTGCTGGTTTCCTGCATGTTCATGTGGATCATCCTTGCCGCGCTGGCCTTCGGGGCGGTGTTCGACGGGCTGCGGGCGGTGGACGCGCTGCGCCGGCTGTTCCTCGAGGACGTCGGGCTGTCACCCTGGGGCGTGCTGATCCTGATGCAGCTGTCCTACCTGATCATGGGCACGTTTCTCGACGACACGGCGATGCTGGTCATCGTCGCGCCGCTCTACGTGCCGCTGGTCGGCGCGCTCGGCTTCGATCTCGTCTGGTACGGTGTGCTCTACACCATCACCTGCCAGATCGCCTACATGACCCCGCCATTCGGCTACAACCTGTTCCTGATGCGGGCGATGGCGCCGCCGGAGGTCAGCTTGCGCGACATCTACATGTCGATCATCCCCTTCGTCGGCGTGATGACCCTCGCCCTTGCGACGGTGATGGCGTTCCCCAAGATCGCGCTTTGGCTGCCCGAGGTGCTGCTCGGACGCTGACCCCCGCCCGCGCGCGCGGGCGGCAACCTGAGGAGGTAAGACCGATGACCACGAGACGGAAGTTCCTCGCCACCGGCGTGCTCGGCGCCGCGGCGACCACGCTCGCCGCGCCGGCCGTCCTCGGCCAGTCGGCGATCCGCTGGCGGTTGCAGACCTACGCCGGCCCGGCGCTGGCCGAGCATGTCATCAAGCCCGCCATCGACAGCTTCAACAAGATCGCCGCCGGGCGGATGGAGATCGAGCTCTACACCGCCGACCAGCTGGTGCCGACGGGCGAGCTGTTCCAGGCGCTGCAGCGCGGCACCATCGATGCCGTCCAGTCCGACGACGATTCGATGGCCGGCCCGACCGAGGTGACGGTGTTCGGCGGCTACTTCCCGCTGGCTCTGCGCTATTCGCTCGACGTGCCGGCGCTGTTCAACATGTACGGGCTGGATGCGATCTGGAAGGAGGAATACGCCAAGGTCGGTGTCCAGCACATCTCGGCCGGCGCCTGGGATCCATGCCACTTCGCCACCAAGGACCCGATCAACAGCCTTGCCGACCTGCGCGGCAAGCGCGTCTTCACCTTCCCCACCGCCGGCCGCTTCCTCGCCCAGTTCGGGGTCGTGCCGGTGACCCTGCCGTGGGAGGACATCGAGGTCGCGGTCCAGACCGGAGAACTTGACGGCATCGCCTGGTCGGGCATCACCGAGGATTACACGGTGGGCTGGGCGAACGTGACCAACTACTTCCTGACCAACAACATCTCCGGTGCCTGGATCGGCCACTTCTTCGCCAACATGGACCGCTGGAACGCCCTGCCCGACGACCTCAAGGAGCTGATGAAGGTCTGCTTCGAGCAGAGCCACTACTACCGCCAGCATTGGTACTGGGGCGGAGAGGCCGACCTGCGTGTCAACGGCCCGAAGCTGAAGCTGACCGCGATCCCCGACGAGGAGTGGGCGCAGGTGGAGACGGCGGCGGCGGCCTTCTGGGACGAGATCGCCGCCGAGAGCGCGACCAAGGCGAAGGTGGTGGAGATCATCAAGCGCTACAACGACGTCATGCGGAAGGCCGGGCGGCCCTACCGCTACGACTGACGCGGGAAACGGCGCGTGAACCGGGCCCGGCGCGGGACGCGCCGGGCCTGTCGGGTGAAAGGGGACGGTGGAGGGCGCGATGGCGGGCAACCTGAGCCTCGAGGCACTGCGCGAGGCGGTGGACCGGGGCGAGATCGACACGGTCGTGGCGGCGATGGTCGACATGCAGGGCCGCCTGCAGGGCAAGCGCTTCCACGCCCGCCACTTCGTCGACGGCGGCTGGCAGGAGACGCACTGCTGCAACTACCTGCTCGCCACCGACCTCGAGATGGTCACTGTCCCCGGCTACAAGGCGACGAGCTGGGAGAAGGGCTACGGCGACTACATGCTGAAGCCCGACCTCTCCACCCTGCGCCGCACCCCCTGGCTGCCGGCCACCGCGCTGGTGCTCTGCGACGTGCTCGACCACCACGGCCACGCCGAGATCGCGCATTCGCCGCGCGCGGTGCTGAAGCACCAGATCGCCCGGGCCGCGGCGCTGGGCCTCGCGCCGATGATGGCCTCGGAGCTCGAGTTCTTCCTGTTCGAGCCGGGCTACGACGCGATGCGCGACGCCAACTACCAGAACATGCGGACGCTGTCGCGCTACAACATCGACTATTCGGTGTTCGGCACCTCCAAGGAGGAAGGGGTCATGCGGGCGATCCGCAACGGCCTGCACGGCGCGGGCGTGGCGGTCGAGAACACCAAGGGCGAGGCCGAGGCCGGCCAGGAGGAGATCAACGTCCGCTACGGCCCGGCGCTCGACGCCGCCGACACCCACGCCATCGTCAAGAACGCGGTGAAGGAGATCGCCCACGCCCACGGCCATGCCGCGACCTTCATGGCCAAGTACCACCACGACCGGGCGGGCTCGTCCTGCCATGTCCACCAGTCGCTCGCCCGCGCCGACGGCACCCCCGCCTTCCACGACCCCGACGCCGCGCACGGCATGTCGGACCTGATGCGCCACTACGTCGCCGGGCTCTTGGCCCATGCCGAGGCCATCACCCTGTTCCTCGCCCCCTGCGTGAACTCCTACAAGCGCTTCGTGGTCGGCATGTTCGCTCCCACCAAGGCGGTCTGGAGCCTCGACAACCGCACCGCGGGGTTCCGCCTGGTCGGCGAGGGCACCCGGGGGGTGCGCATCGAGAGCCGCATCCCCGGCGCCGACGTGAACCCCTACCTCGCCATGGCCGCGCTCCTGGCCGCCGGTCTGGACGGCATCGCCAGCCGCCGGGTACTCGAGCCGCCGGCCGGCGGCGACCTCTACCGCACCGCCGGGGTGCGCCAGATCCCGCGCACGCTGGGCGCCGCCGCCGCCGCCGCCGCATCCTCGGAGATGCTGGCCGAGGCCTTCGGCAGCGAGGTCGTCGAGCACTACCACCGCGCCGCTCTGTGGGAGATCGAGGAGCAGAACCGCGTCGTCACCGACTGGGAGGTGCGGCGGGGGTTCGAGCGGGGGTAGAAGCAACACTGTTTACACTTACTGTTTGTTTTGCTACCGGTGCGGGCACGCAAGACCCCTTGGAGGAATCGATGTCCAACGCCGGCCAACCCCTCAGCTCGAAGTACGCGCCGCTCGGGAAGTTCCTTGCCGACAGCGGGAACTCCCATGTTCCCATCACCTTTGCCCGGATCGAGGAGCTGATCGGGGCGCCGCTGCCCGCCTCGGCGCGCAAGCATCGCGCCTGGTGGAGCAACAACCCAAGCAACAGTGTCATCACTTATGCCTGGCTCACCGCCGGCTACCGCTCGGCCGATGTCGACATGGCGGGCGAGCGCCTGGTGTTCCGCCGGGCCGGGCCGCCGGCCGCAGCCCCGGAACCCGCCGCCCCCGCCGCCCCGTCGCCGTTGCCGGCGGGGCCCGCCGCACCAGCGGGAGGGGGCGACCACCCGCTCTGGGGCGCCCTGCGGGGAACCGTCCGCATCAATTTCGATGCCGACCTGACCGAGCCCGCCGCGCCTGACTGGGAACGCGAGGCACTCGCCAAGTTCCTGCGGCGGGAAGGCGAGGGTTGATGGCGCCTGTGCTTCTCGACACCTGCGCCATCCTCTGGCTCGCCGCGGGCTCGCCCCGCGGCGAGCGTGCGCGGGGGCACATGCGGAGCGCGCAGGAGACCGGCAGCGCCGCGATGGTCTCGCCGATCAGCGCCTGGGAGATCGGGCTTCTGGCCGCCCGCGGCCGCATCTCGCTGATCGAACCGGCGCGGCGGTGGTTCGCGCGGCTGCTTGCCACTCCGGGCCTGCGGCTGGCCGAGATGCCGCCCGAGGTGCTGATCGCGGCCTCCGAGCTGCCGGGCGTGCTGCATGCCGACCCCGCCGACCGCATCCTGGTGGCGACGGCGCGCGAATGCGGCTACCGGCTGCTGACCGGCGACCGCCGGATACTGGAGTATGCCGAACGGGGCCATGTCATGGCGCTGGCCTGCTGAGGAGATGGCGATGACGACGATGATCCGATGCATCTCGCCCGTCGACGGGCGCATCTATGCCGAACGGCCGGCGCTGCCGCTGGCCGCCGCGCAGGCGGCGGTGGCGCGGGCGAAGGCCGCCCAGCCCGCCTGGGCGGCGCTGCCGCTAGCCGACCGCATCGCCCGGGTGCAGGCCGGCATCGCCGCGCTGAACGCGATGAAGGACCGGGTGGTGGAGGAGCTCGCCTGGCAGATGGGCCGGCCCACCCGCTACGGCGGCGAGTTCGGCGGCGTCAACGAGCGCAGCCGCTATATGGCCGACATCGCCCAGGACGCGCTGGCGCCAATGGTCGCCGAAGAGAGCGACCGCTTCTCCCGCCGCATCGAGCGCGCGCCGGTCGGCGTCGTCTTTGTCATCGCGCCCTGGAACTACCCCTATCTGACCGCCGTCAACACCATCCTGCCGGCGCTGATCGCCGGCAACGCGGTGGTGCTGAAGCACGCCAGCCAGACGCTGCTGGTGGGCGAGCGGCTGGCCGAGGCGATGCACGCGGGCGGCGTGCCGGCCGAGATCTTCCAGAACCTCGCGCTCGACCACGCCACCACCGAGGCGCTGATCGCGGCGCGCGCGTTCGGCTTCGTCAACTTCACCGGCTCGGTCGCCGGCGGTCAGGCGATCGAGCGCGCGGCGGCCGGCACCTTCACCGGGCTCGGGCTGGAGCTCGGCGGCAAGGACCCGGGCTACGTGATGGAGGACGCCGACCTCGACTGGGCGGTCGACGTGCTGATGGACGGGGCGATGTACAATGCCGGCCAGTGCTGCTGCGGCATCGAGCGCATCTACGTCGCCCGGCCGCGCTTCGACGCCTTCGTCGAGCGCGCCGTGGCCTGGGTCGAGGGGCTGAGGCTCGGCAATCCCTTCGACGCCGCCACCACCCTCGGCCCGATGGCCAGCCCCCGCTTCGCGCGCACCGTGCGCGGCCAGATCGCCGAGGCGGTTGCCGCCGGCGCGCGGGCGCTGGTCGACCCCGCGCGCTTTCCCGCCGATGACGGCGGCGCCTACCTTGCGCCGCAGATCCTCGTGGACGTCGACCACTCGATGCGGGTGATGACCGAGGAAAGCTTCGGCCCGGTCGTCGGCATCATGCCGGTCGCCGACGATGCCGAGGCCGTCCGCCTGATGAACGACAGCCCCTACGGCCTGACCGCCAGCCTCTGGACGCAGGATCCGGACCGGGCATGGGCCGTGGCCCGGCAGGTCGAGACCGGGACGGTGTTCATGAACCGCGCCGACTACCTCGACCCCGCGATCTGCTGGACCGGCTGCAAGGACACCGGCCGCGGCGGGGCGCTCTCGGTGCTCGGCTATCATGCGGTCACCCGGCCGCGCAGCTACCACTTCCGCAAGGTGAAACCGCTATGAACGCCCCCACCGCCAACTGGTCCTATCCGACCGCGATCAAGTTCGGCCCCGGCCGGGTGAAGGAGCTGGCCGCCCATGTCCGCGCCGCTGGCATGGCCAGGCCGCTTCTTGTCACCGACCGCGGCCTGGCCGCCCTGCCCATCACCGCCGCCGCGCTTGACGTGCTCGCCGCGGGGGGTCTCGGCCGGGCGCTGTTCGCCGAGGTCGACCCCAACCCCACCGAGGCCAACATGGCCGCCGGCATCGCCGCCTTCCTGGCCGGCGGGCACGACGGCGTCGTGGCCTTCGGCGGCGGCTCGGCGCTCGACCTCGCCAAGATGATCGCACTGATGGCCCGCCAGCGGCCCGGGCTGTCGGTGTGGGAGCTCGAGGACATCGGCGACTGGTGGACGCGCGCCGACGCCGCCGCCATCGCGCCCCTGGTGGCGGTGCCGACCACCGCCGGCACCGGCTCGGAGGTCGGCCGTGCGGGGGTGCTGACGAACTCGGCCACCCACCGCAAGAAGATCATCTTCCACCCCGGGCTGATGCCGAAGGTGACGATCTGCGACCCCGAACTCACGGTGGGGATGCCGAAGGCAATCACCGCCGGCACCGGGATGGACGCGCTCGCCCACTGCCTCGAGGCCTACTGCTCGCCCTTCTACCACCCGATGAGCCAGGGGATCGCGCTGGAGGGGATGCGGCTTGTGCTCGGCAACCTCGAGACGGCCTGGCGCGAGCCGGGCAACCTCGAGGCACGGGCCCACATGATGAGCGCCGCGGCGATGGGCGCGGTCGCGTTCCAGAAGGGGCTCGGGGCGATCCATTCGCTCTCGCATCCGGTGGGCGCGGTCTACAACACCCATCACGGCACCACCAACGCGGTGGTGATGCCCTTCGTGCTGGACTTCAACCGCCCGGCGATCGGGGACAGGATCGCCGCGGCGGCGGCCTATCTGGGCATCGCCGGCGGCTTCGAGGGGTTCCGTGCGCGGGTGGTGGCACTGAACGCGGCGCTGGGCATCCCGGCCCGGCTGGGCGCGATGGGGGTGCAGCGGGACCGGCTGGACGAGCTGACGGTGATGGCTCTGGAGGATCCCTCCTGCGGCGGCAACCCGGTGCCGATGACGGCCGCAAACACGCGGGCGCTGTACGAGGCCTGCCTCTGAGGCGGCCGTCCCACGCGTGGGACAGCCGGGTGCCGCATGCGATATCAAGGGGTTGGGCGGTAGCGTTCACGGTTTCGCAACACCTTCCCGGAACCCCGGGGACGGGCTGGCGCAGGCCCGCCGGTGGCGGCTATCGTGCCGGCGTCGGGCGGGCAGGCGTCGGGCAGGCAGGCGTCGGGCAGGCGTCGGGCAGGCGTCGGGCAGACGGGCGGGGAGGCGGCGGGATGGAACGGCAGTCGGCCGAGGTTGCGGTCATCGGCGCGGGCGTCATCGGGCTGTCGGTGGCGTTGCGGCTGGCGGCGGAGGGGCGCGAGGTCGTCGTGATCGACCCCGAGCCTCCGGGCAGCGGGGCATCCTATGGCAACGCCGGGGTGGTGGCCGATTACGCGGTGCTGCCGGTCGGCACGCCGGCGGTGCTGGCGTCGCTGCCGCGGCTGATGTTCGACCGCACGTCCCCGCTGGCCCTGCGCGGGGCGGCGATCCCGGCGCTTGCGCCCTGGCTCCTGCGGTTCCTGCGCCAGTCGCTGCCGGCCCCGGCGCGGCGCAACGCGGCAGCGCTGGCGGGGCTCCTGGGCCCGGCGGTGGCGGCCTGGGAGGCGATGGCCGAGGAGGTGGGCGGCACCGACCTGCTGCGTCCGTCGGGCAGCCTTTATGCCTACGAGAGCGCGGCATCGATGCAGGCGACCGCGCGCGAGCTGGCCTGGCGGCGCGACCTCGGGGTGGCAATCGAGATGCTGGGTCCCGCCGAGGCGGCGGCGCTGGAGCCGCGGCTGCCGCCCCTGGCGGGGGCGGCGCACTTCCCGCAGACGCGCGCGCTGGCCGATCCCGGGCTGATGCTGTCGCTGGTGGCCGAGGCGGCGGCCGAACGCGGCGCGACCTTCCTGCGGGCAGGGGCCGAGCGGCTGGTGCGCAGTGCCGGCGGCGTCACGGTCGAGGGCACGGGGTTGCGCCTTCATGCCCGCCGCGCGGTGGTGGCGGCGGGGGCGCATGCGCGGTCCCTGGCACGCAGCGCGGGCGACCGCATCCCGCTGGAGACCGAGCGCGGCTATCACCTCGAATGGGACATGGCGGTGCCGCCCCTGGGCCGGCCGGTCTGCCCGGTGGCCCGCGGCTTCTACCTCTGCCCGATGGCCGGGCGTCTGCGGGCAGCCGGCACGGTGGAACTCGGCGGGCTGAGCGCGCCGCCCAGCCCGCACCGGCTGGCGCTGATCGAGCGGGGGGCGCGGGCGATCTTTCCCGACCTGCCGGCCCCGGCCCGGAGCTGGATGGGCTTCCGCCCGTCGCTGCCCGACAGCCTGCCGGCGGTGGGCCCCTCGCGCGGCGGCGCGGAGGTGATCCATGCCTTCGGCCACGGCCACATCGGCATGACGCTGGCGCCGCTGACCGCCGAGGCGGTGGCCGACATGGTCGCCGACCGCCCGCCGCGGCCCGAGTTCGGCCCCTGCGCGCCCGCGCGCTTCGGCTGATGGCGCGCCGGAGGCACTCCTCAGGGCGGCCGGACGGCGCGGCGGCGCCGGCCGGCGGGCAGCGTGACGAGTTGCGACTGCAGCCGCGGAACCTCGCGCCGCTGCCGGGCGCGGTCGGCGGCGGCGTCGGGCGGCAGGCGGCGGGACTGCCGCGCGTCCGGCCGGCCCGATCAGGCCGCGGCCGCGGTTGACCGCCGCCGTCCCATCCGCGAAGCTGGCCGCGGCAGCGGGGGACAATGCCTGTGGACCGGCGCGCGCTCGTCACCGGCTCGGCCGGTTTCATCGGCTACCACCTGTGCGAGCGGCTGCTTGCCGCGGGCTGGCAGGTGACCGGCCTGGACGGCATGACACCCTACTACGACCCGGGGCTGAAGCGCGACCGCCACTCCCGGCTGGCCCGCCATGCGGGTTTCCGGGCCGTGGTGGGGATGGTCGAGGCGCCGGGCCTGGCGGCGGGGCTGCTGGCCGAGACACGGCCGGCGCTGGTCGTGCACCTGGCCGCGCAGGCGGGGGTGCGCCATTCGCTGGAGGCGCCCGAAAGCTATGTCGCGGCCAACCTCGCGGGCACCTTCGCGCTGCTCGAGGCGGCGCGGGCGACGCCGCCGGCCCATCTGATGCTGGCCTCCACCTCCTCGGTCTACGGCGCCAGCACCACGCTGCCCTACGCCGAGACCGACCGCGCCGACTGGCCGTTGTCGTTCTATGCCGCGACGAAGAAGGCGACCGAGGCGATGGCGCATTCCTATGCGCACCTGTTCGCCATCCCGGTGACGGCGTTCCGCTTCTTCACCGTCTACGGGCCCTGGGGACGGCCGGACATGGCGCTCTTCCGCTTCACCCGGGCGATCCTGGCCGGCGAGCCGATCGAGGTCTACGGCCACGGCGCGATGCGGCGCGACTTCACCTATGTCGGCGATCTCGTCGAGGGGATCATGCGGCTGATCGCCGTCGTCCCGCCGCCGCCGGGGCCAAGCCGGCCGCCGCTGGTGGATTGCGACAGCCTGTCGCCGGCGGCACCCTGGCGGGTGGTCAACCTCGGCAACGGCGCGCCGGTGGAGCTTGTCGACTTCATCGCCGCGGTCGAGGCTGCGGCCGGGCGGCGGGCCGAGCGGCGGCTGATGCCGATGCAGCCGGGCGACGTGCCGGCGACCTGGGCTTCGACCGCGCTGGCCGACGCGCTGATCGGGCCGCTGCCGCGCACGCCCCTGGCCGAGGGGGTGGCGGCCTTCGTCGCCTGGTACCGCGACCGCCACGGCATCTGAGGCCGGGCCCCGCCGCGGCAGCGGGGGGCGAAAGCTTCATACTCTGGGATATGCCCTTGCCGGAGGGCTGCGCTATCAGTTGGACTGCGCGGTCCGGTCCCCGGCGCCCGGGGGCACCGCGTCATCGTGGCAAGCGGGGGCCCCGTGCTGGGTCGGTTCTTCGAGCGGCATCCCTTCTGGTCGGTGGTGATCGCGCTCATCGCCGCGCTCCTGCTGTGGGCGATCTTCGCGCCCTGGTCGGCGGGGGTCGAGGAGGTCCTTGGGCGCAAGCGCATCTTCCTCAACGCGCTGTTCTCGGGGATCACGCTGGGGGCGCTCTACTTCCTCGTCGCGTCGGGCTTCACGCTGATCTTCGGGCTGATGCGCAACGTCAACCTCGCACACGGCTCGCTCTACCTGATCGGCGGCTACCTCGGCTTCGAGGTATCGGAGGCGACGGGCTGGTGGCTGATCGCCTTTCCGGTGGTGTTCGTCGTCGTGGCGGCGATCGGCATCGTGCTGCAGTGGGCGGTGTTCCGGCGGATGGAGGGCGAGGAGCTGCGCCAGACGCTGGTGACCATCGGCCTGTCGATCGTGCTGGCCGACATCATGCTGTGGATCTGGGGCGGGCAGTCCTACACGGTGCTGACGCCCGACTGGCTGGCCGGACCGGCGGAGCTGCCGTTCATCACCGGCGTCGACCGCCAGGGGGAATACACCTACCTGCGCTTCCCGCTGGTGCGCATCGCCATCCTGGTCGCCGCGATCGTTCTGGGCATCGCCATGTGGCTGACCCTGAACCGCACCCGCATCGGCATGATCATCCGCGCCGGGGTCGACGACCGCGAGATGCTGGCGGCGTCGGGCGTGCGCATCCAGGTCGTGTTCGTGGGCGTCTTCGCCTTCGGGGCGGGGCTTGCGGGCATCGCCGGCATCGTCGGCGGCACCTTCCAGTCGCTATCGCCCGGCGAGGACATCCGCTTCCTGCTCGCCTCGCTGGTCGTCGTCATCGTCGGCGGGATGGGCTCGATCCCCGGGGCGGCGCTGGGGGCGGTGATCATCGGGCTGGCCGAGCAGCTCGGCTCGGTCTACGCGCCGACCTACTCGGTGGTGCTGACCTTCCTGATCATGGCGCTCGTGCTGGCCTTCCGGCCCCAGGGGCTGTTCGGGCGGAGCCGCTAGGCCATGGCCGTGCTCGACGCGCGCCGAACGCCCCAGCCGACGGCCGCCGAGCGGATCCCGGCGCGTTACTGGGTGGCGGGCGCGCTGCTCTTGCTGATGCCGGGCATCGCCAATGACTTCTTCCTCTACCAGGTGTTCGGCTGGGCCTTCATCCTCGGCACGATCGCGCTGTCGCTGCAGTTCCTGGCCGGCTACGGCGGCATGGTCAGCCTCTTGCAGATGTCGGTGGCGGCGCTCGCCGGCTACGTCGTCGCGATCCTCGGCACCTCGGGGACGGCGTCGATCTCGCTTGGCTGGCCGTGGTGGGTGGTGGTCCCGATCGCCCTGGTCGTGGCCTGCATCTTCGCCACCGTCGTCGGCGCGCTGGCGGTGCGCACCGAGGGCATCTACACGATCATGATCACGCTGGCGATCGCCGCCGCCTTCTTCTACTTCACCCGCCAGAACTACACGATCTTCAACGGCTACTCGGGCTTCCCGGGGGTGCTGCCGCCGACCGTCTTCGGAATCGACTGGCGGCGGCCGGTGCCGTTCTACTACCTGACGCTCGGGGTGGCCGTGGTCTGCTACCTGGTCGTCGTCTACGTCGCCCGCGCGCCCTTCGGGCTGGCGCTGCAGGGCGTGCGCGACAACCCGAGACGAATGGCGGCGCTGGGCTTCAACGTCTTCTGGCACCGGGTGCTGGCTCATTCCTTCGCCGCCGTGATCGCCGGGCTGGGCGGCATCCTGCTCGTCTGGCAGAACGGCCAGGTCGCCCCGGGAACGGCCGGGCTGCCGGCGGTGTTCGACATCCTGGTGGTGGCCATCGTGGGCGGGCTGCGCCATCCCGTCGGCCCCTTCATCGGGGCGCTGATCTACGTGCTGCTGCGGGCCTTCGCGCCCGATGTGCTGCAGGCCTTCGGGATGTCGGGCGAGCGGTTCAAGACGGTGGTCGGACTGGGCTTCCTGGCCGTCGTCTGGTGGTCGCCCGACGGCGTGCTGGGCCTGTGGGACCGCTGGCGGGCGCTGCGGGCAGAGGGCCGCGACCGGCTCACCGGCAGGGTGCGGCGATGACCCTCGCCTCGACCAACGGGCCGCGGCTGGCGACGGCGAGCGCGGGCAATGCCCTGGAACTGCGCGGGGTGACCAAGACCTTCGGCGCGCTGGCGGCGCTGTCGGACGTGACGCTGTCGGTCAGGCCGGGCGAGCGGCGGGCGGTCCTGGGCTCGAACGGCGCCGGCAAGACGACGCTGTTCAACTGCATCACCGGCGACTTCCTGCCCTCGTCGGGCACCATCCGGCTGTTCGGCGAGGACGTGACGCGCTTTCCCGCCCATGAGCGCATCCGCCGCGGCCTTCGCCGGACCTACCAGATCTCGCTTCTCTTCGGCGGGCTCAGCGTGCTCGACAACGTCTATCTTGCCTGCCGCGGGGTCAGCCGGGCGCGCTTCTCGCTGATCCGGCCGTTCCGGTCGGACCCGCTGATGGCGCGGGCGCTCGAGCTGACCGAGGCCGTGCATCTGACGGCCTCGCGCGACACCAGGGTGGCGGCGCTGTCCTACGGCCAGCAGCGCCAGCTCGAGATCGCGCTGGCGCTGGCCGGGGCGCCGCGGCTGATCCTGTTCGACGAGCCCGCGGCGGGACTGTCGCCGGCCGAGCGGGCCGATCTGGTCGCGATCCTGACCGGGCTCCCGGCGCATATCGGCTTCATTCTCATCGAGCACGACATGGACGTGGCGCTGCGCGTCGCCGAGCGGGTAACGATGATGCACAACGGCCGCATCTTCAAGGAAGGGCTGCCGGCCGAGATCGAGCAGGACGAGGAGGTGCAGGCGCTCTACCTCGGCGGGCCGGGAGGGCATGGCCATGGCTGAGCGGTCGGGCGTGGCCGGCCGGGCCGGGCCGCCGGCGCTGGAGGTGCGGGGCCTCAACGTCTTCTACGGCGCGAGCCACGCGCTGCAGGGGGTGGACTTGCGGCTTGACGGCGGGGTGCTGTCGGTGGTCGGCCGCAACGGCATGGGCAAGACGACGCTGTGCAAGGCGATCATGGGGCTGGTGCCGGTCGCCTCGGGCAGCATCTCGGCCTACGGCCGGCCGCTGACTGGACTTGGCCCGGCCGAGGTGGCGCGCCAGGGCATCGGCTATGTGCCCCAGGGCCGGCGGCTGTGGCGGTCGCTGACGGTGGACGAGCACCTGCGCATGGTCGCCCGCCCGGGCGGCAGCTGGAGCCCCGAGCGCGTCTATGCCACCTTCCCCCGGCTTGGCGAGCGGCGCGGCAACTACGGCGGTCAGCTGTCGGGCGGCGAGCAGCAGATGCTGGCGATCGCGCGGGCGCTGCTGGCCAACCCGCGCCTTCTGGTGATGGACGAGCCGACCGAGGGGCTGGCGCCGGTGATCGTCGCCCAGGTCGAGGAGCTGCTGGTGCGGCTGGCCGGCGAGGGCGAGGTTGACGTGCTGGTGATCGAGCAGAACATCGGCGTCGCCTGCGCGGTCGCCGAGAACGTCTCGATCATGGTCAACGGCCGCGTCAACCGCACCGTCGCCGCGGCCGCGCTCGCCACCGACCGCGACCTGCAGCAGCGGATGCTGGGGGTCGGCCGGCACGGGCATGAGGATGCGCCGGCGCCGCCGCCCGCGGCCGAGGCCGCGGTCGCGGCCGGCCATGGCGCCGCGCCGGCGGTGGTGCGCATCTACAACGCCAATCCCGTGCTTCCCACCCGCTGGTCGCAGCCGACGCCGGTGAAGCGCCTGGAGGCGATGGCGCGGGTCCTGACGGCGGGGCCGGTCGCGGGGCTGCGCCAGCCCGAGCTGCGCGCGCTGGCCGGGCCCGGCGAGCAGGTGGTGCTGGTGGCCGGCACGCTGGACACCAAGGGCGAGGAGTTGCGCCACCTGCGCGACCTGATCCGCTCGGCCGGCCTGCCGGTGCGGATCGTCGACCTGTCGACCTCCGGCCGCCATTCGGGGGCCGAGGTGCCCGCCCACCTCGTCGCCGCCTTCCACCCGCGCGGCGCGGCGGGCGTCTTCACCGGCGACCGCGGCAGCGCGGTGGCCGGCATGACCGAGGCCTTCGCCCGCTGGATGGCGCGCCAGACCGGCATCGCCGGGGTGATCGCGGCCGCGGGCTCGGGCGGGACGGCGATCGTGGCGCCGGCCTTCCGCGCCCTGCCGGTGGGGGTGCCGAAGCTGATCGTCTCGACGGTGGCCTCGGGCGAGGTGTCGAAATACGTCGGCGCCTCGGACATCATGATGCTGCCCTCGGTGGCCGACGTCCAGGGCCTGAACCGGATCACCCGCGAGGTGCTGGGCAACGCCGCCGCGGCGATGGCCGGGATGGTCAGGGCCCGCCGCGACGCGCCTCCGCGCGCCGAGGACAAGCCGGCCGTGGCGCTGACGATGTTCGGGGTCACCACGGCCTGCGTTCAGCAGGCGGCCGCGCTGCTGCGCGAGGATTACGACTGCCTGGTCTTCCACGCCACCGGCATCGGCGGGCAGTCGATGGAGAAGCTGGTCGAATCCGGCAAGGTGCAGGGGGCCATCGACGTCACCACGACGGAGGTCTGCGACCTCATGATGGGCGGTGTATTTCCCTGCACCGAGGACCGCTTCGGCGCCTTCGTGCGGGCGCGAATGCCCTATGTCGGATCGGTCGGGGCGCTCGACATGGTCAACTTCGGGCCTCCCGAGACGGTGCCCGACCGCCATGCCGGCCGCCGCTTCTACCGCCACAACCCGCAGGTGACGCTGATGCGCACCACCGCCGAGGAGAACGCGGCGATGGGCCGCTGGATCGGCGAGCGTCTGAACCGGATGGAGGCGCCGGTGCGCTTCTTCCTGCCCGAGGGGGGTGTCTCGGCGCTGGACGCGCCGGGGCAGCCCTTCGACGACCCCGCCGCCCGGCGGGCGCTGTTCGAGGCGCTCGAGGCGACGGTGCGCCAGACCGCCGCGCGCCAGCTGATCCGCCTGCCCCACCACATCAACGCCCCCGAGTTCGCCGCCGCGCTCGTCGGCGCGTTCCGCGCCCTGCACGGCACCCCGCGCGGCGCCCGCCGGAAGGAGGCCCGCCGATGATGTCCCGCGCCGAGATCCTCGACCGCTTCCGCGCCATGATCGCCCGCGGCGAGCCCATCGTCGGCGGCGGCGCCGGCACCGGGCTGTCGGCCAAATGCGAAGAGGCGGGCGGCATCGACCTGATCGTGATCTACAACTCGGGCCGCTACCGGATGGCCGGGCGCGGCAGCCTCGCCGGCCTCATGCCCTACGGCGATGCCAACGCCATCGTCGTCGAGATGGCCGCCGAGGTGCTGCCGGTGGTGCGCCGGACGCCGGTGCTGGCCGGGGTCTGCGGCACCGACCCGTTCCGGCGCATGGAGGTGTTCCTCGACGAGCTGAAGCGGCTGGGATTCGCCGGCGTGCAGAACTTCCCCACCGTCGGGCTGATCGACGGGGTCTTCCGGCAGAACCTCGAGGAGACGGGGATGTCCTATGCCGCCGAGGTGGAGATGATCCACCTCGCCGCGGCCCGCGACATGCTGACGACGCCCTACGTCTTCTCGGAGGCCGACGCCGCGGCGATGGCCGCCGCCGGCGCCGACATCGTCGTCTGCCATCTCGGGCTGACGACCGGCGGCTCGATCGGGGCGGAGACGGCGCTGAGGCTGGCCGACTGCCCGGCGCGCGTCGACGCCTGGGCCGCCGCGGCGCTGGCGGTCAACCCCGAGGTCATCGTGCTGGTCCACGGCGGGCCGGTGGCGATGCCGGCCGACGCCGAATTCGTGCTGAGGAACACGCGATCCTGCCACGGCTTCTACGGCGCCTCCTCGATGGAGAGGCTGCCGGCGGAGGTGGCGCTGACCGAACAGACGCGCGCCTTCAAGCGCATCGCGCGGGGCTGAGGCCCCGCGGAGGGAGGAGAGGGAACATGGTGACGGGGCAGCTCATCGGCCAGATCATCCTGTGGTTCATCCTGGCGGTGATCGTCATCTTCATCGTCTACTGGGTGATGCACTGGCTCTACCGGCGCTCGACCAAGGAAGTGGCCTTCGTGCGCACGGGCTTTCTGGGCGAGAAGGTGGTGATCGACGGCGGCGCCTTCGTCTGGCCGATCATCCACGACATCACCCCGGTCAACATGAACGTGCTGCCGCTGCAGGTGACCCGCGGGCGGGAGAACGCGCTGATCACCAAGGACCGCATGCGCGTCGACGTCGAGGCCGAGTTCTACGTCCGCGTCCGCCCCACCCGCGCCGCGGTGGCCACCGCCGCCTCGACGCTGGGCCGCCGCACGCTCGATCCCCAGCAGCTGCATGGCCTGCTCTCGGGCAAGTTCGAGAGCGCCCTGCGCGGGGTCGCGGCCGAGATGAGCATGGCCGAGATGCACGAGAACCGCGGCGCCTATGTCAACCGCGTGCGCGAGGTGGCCCAGGAGGATCTCGAGAGGAACGGGCTCGAGCTCGAGAGCGTGGCGATCATGGACATCGACCAGACCGCGCTGGAGTACTTCAACCCCTCCAACCGCTTCGACGCCGAGGGCCTGACCGCGCTGATCAAGGACATCGAGGGCAAGCGCAAGCTCAGGAACGACATCGAGCAGGAGACGATGATCCTGATCCGGGCCCGCAACCTCGAGGCCGAGAAGCAGGCGCTGGACATCGAGCGCGAATCCGAGTCGGCGCGGCTCGAGCAGGAGCGCGACGTCGAGTTCCGCCGCGCCCAGCAGCGCGCCGAGCTGGCCCGCGAGCGGGCCGGCCGCGAGACCGAGGCCGAGGAGGCCCAGATCAGCGCCCGCGAGGCGATCGAGAAGGCCCGCATCGCCAACGACCGCGCCATCGCCGAGGCCCGCATCGCCTCCGAGCGCGAGGTCCGCGCCCGCGAGATCGCCCGCGCCAGGGCGATCGAGGCCGAGGAGATCGCCGCCCGCGAGGAGGTCGAGCGCGCCCGCATCCTGCAGGAGCGGGCGATCCGCGAGGCCCGCATCGAGAACGAGAAGGAGACGCAGGCGCGCGAGATCGCCCGCGGCCGCGAGATCGAGGAGGCCGAGATCGCCGCCCGCGAGGCCACCGAGCGGGCCCGCATCGCCCAGGAGAAATCGGTCACCGAGGCCCGCATCGCCAAGGACCGCGAGACCCAGGCCGCCGAAATCGCCCGCCAGCGGGAGATCGAGCAGGCCGAGATCGAGGCCCGCGAGGCGACCGAGAAGCGGCGGATGGCGCAGACGCTGCTGCTGAACCAGACCCGGATCCGCGGCGAGGAGACGGTGCGCCGCCAGGAGATCGAGCGCCAGAAGGCGCTGGAGGAAGCCGAGATCGCCGCCCGCGAGGAGGTCGAGCGGGCCCGGATCGCCCAGACCGCGGCGATCGACGCGGTTCGCATCGCCGAGGAGCGGCGCATCCGCGAACTGGAGATCGCGCGCCAGCAGGCCGTCGAGGCCGCCGAGATCGCCGCGCAGGAGACGGTGGAGGCTGCCCGCATCGCCCAGCGCCGGGCACTGGACGGCGAGCGGATCGCCGCCGAGCAGGTGGTGCGCGAGCGCGAGATCGCCCGCGCCGAAGCGGTGGAGGCGGCCGAGATCGCGATGCAGAAGGCCATCGAGGCCTCCCGCATCGCCCGCGAGAAGGCTCTCGCGGTCGACCGGATCGAGGCCGAGGGGGTCACCCGCGGGCACGAGATCGCCCGCAACCGGCTGCTCGACGAGGCCCGCGTGGCGGCCGAGGAGGCCGTCGAGGCGGCGCGGATCGCCCAGCGCCAGAAGCTCGACGCCGAGCGCATCGCCGCCGAGGAGGCGACGCGGACCCGCGAGATCGCCCGCATGCAGGTGCTGGAGGCCGCCGAGATCGCCGCCCAGCGCGCCGTCGAGGCCGACCGCATCGCCCGCGAGAAGGCGCTGGCAGTGGAGCGCATCGAGGCCGACGAGACCACCAGGGAGCGCGAGATCGCCCGCAACCGGCTGCTCGACGAGGCCCGCGTGGCGGCCGAGGAGGCC
>JAHDXW010000034.1:0-4977 GCA_023383015.1 Paracoccaceae bacterium | reverse complement strand
GTCGAGGCGGCGCGGATCGCCCAGAAGCTCGAGCTCGACGCCCGCCGCATCGCCGCCGAGGAGGCGACGCGGACCCGCGAGATCGCCCGCATGCAGGCGCTCGAGGGCGTGCGGATCGCCGCCGAGGAGGCGGTCAAGGCCCGCGACATCGTTCGCACGCGCGAGATCGAGGCGGCCGAGATCGCCCGCCGCGAGGCGGTGGAGCGGGCGCGGATCGCCGCCGAGCTGGCGCTCGAGGAAGACCGCATCGCCAGCCAGAAGACCCGCGAGGTGACCGACATCGACCGCAAGCGCGCGGTCGAGGCGGCCGAGCAGGCCCGCGTGGTGGCGCTGTCGGAGGAGCGCGCGAAGGCGGCGGCGGCCGACGCGAAGGTGCGTCAGGCCGAGATCGCGGCGCGGCGCGACGTCGAGGCCGCGGATGTCGAGCGCGAGCGCGCCGTCGAGGCGGCGCGGCTGGAGCGCCGCCGGTCGCTCGAGCAACTGGAGATCGCGCGCGTCCAGGCGCTGCGCGAGGCCGAGATCGAGAGCCGCGAGGACGTCGAGCGGGCGCGCATCGCATCCGAGCGCGGGCTCGACGAGATCCGCGTCGCCCATGAGACCGAGCGGCGCCGGCTGGAGATCGAGCGCGAGCGCGCGGTCGAGACGGTGGCGATGGAGAAGGCCATCGCGCTCTACAGGAAGTCGCTGGAGGAGAGCGCCGCCCGCGCCGAGGCCGAGGCCGGCCGCGCCCGCGCCACCGAGGCCGAGGAGCGCGTCAAGACGGTGCGCGAGACCGAGGCGGCCGAGCGGCGCAAGTCGGTCGACGTGCTCATGGCCGAAAAGGCGGCCGCCGAGGCCCGCCACATGGCCGAGGCGCAGAAGCTGCGCGCGGCGGTGGAGGCAGAGGCGGCGCGGCTGATCAACGAGGCCGAGAACGTGCTGACCGACGAGGCGCGCCATTCGCTGTTCCGCCGCAAGCTCCTGGAGCATGTGGAGGGGATCGTCGCGGCGAGCGTGAAGCCGCTCGAGAAGATCCAGGACATCCGCATCATGCAGCTTGACGGCGTCACCGGCGGCGGCGGCGGGGGGCGCGACGGCTCGCCCACCGACGAGGTGATCAACTCGGCCCTGCGCTACCGGGTGCAGGCGCCGCTGATCGATTCGCTCCTGGCCGACATCGGCATCGAGGGGGGCAGCCTTGCCAGGCAGGGCGGACTGATCCGCGAGGCGAGCGACATGCAGCGCATCGCCAGCGACGCCCGCAAGGCCCAGCCGAAGGGCGAGGGGGAGAAGAAGTAGATGGCGCGGGTCTATGTCTCATCGGTGATCGAGGCGCCGGCGGCGCGGGTGTGGGAACGGGTGCGCGACTTCAACGGCCTGCCGCGCTGGCACCCGGCGATCCGCGACAGCCGGATCGAGAACGGCGAGCCCGCCGACCGGGTGGGCTGCATCCGCGACTTCCACCTCCAGAACGGCGACCGCATCCGCGAGAAGCTGCTCGCGCTCTCCGACTACGACTACTTCTGTACCTACTCGATCCTCGAGAGCCCGATGCCGCTGACCGGCTATGTCGCGACCCTGCGGCTGACGCCGGTGACCGACGGCAACCGCACCTTCGCCGAATGGACGGCCGAGTTCGACTGTGCCGCCGAGGCGGCCGAGGAGCTGGTGGGCAACATCGGCCAGAACGTCTTCCAGGCCGGCTTCAACGCGCTGAAGCGCCAGCTGGCGGGCTAGCCCGTGCCGCGGGTGGTGAAGAGCACCGTCATCGAGGCGCCCGTCGAGGCCGTCTGGGAGGTGCTGCGCGACTTCAACGGCCACGACCGCTGGCACCCGGCGGTGGCCGAGAGCTACGTCGAGCGCGGCTGGCCGTCCGACCGGGTCGGCTGCGTGCGCCGCTTCCGGCTGACCGACGGCAGCGAGTTGCGCGAGCAGTTGCTGACGCTGTCGGACATCGACATGGCGTTCTCCTACTGCCTGCTCGACACGCCGGTGCCGCTGCTGAACTACGTCGCCCATGTCCGGCTGGCCCCGGTGACCGACGGCGGCATGACCTTCTGGCACTGGGAAAGCCGCTTCGACACCCCCGCCGGGCGCGAGGCCGAGCTTGCGGAGATGGTCGGCGGGGCGATCTACGAGGGCGGCTTCGACGCCATCCGGGCGCATCTGGGACTGGCCGAGCGGAGGCGGGAATGACCGTGACGGTGGAGCGGGCGGCGACGGCGGAGGAGGCCGCGGCCGCCATGGCACGCGGGGCGCAGGTGGTTGGCGGCGGCACCATCGTCATGCGGCGGGTCAACGCCGGCGACCAGCGGCTCGGCCGGCTGGTCGTGCTGGCCGATCCGGCACTGCGACGGATCGGGGCCGGCAGCGAGGGGGTGAGCCTTGGCGCGCTGGTGACGATGTCCGAGGTCGCCCGGGCGCGCGAGGCTGACTTCCTTGCCCCGGTCGCCCGCCAGGTGGGGGGGCCGGCGATCCGCAACATGGCAACGGTGGGCGGCAACCTCTTCGCCCGGCGCACCTACGGCGACTTTGCCGTGGCGCTTCTGGCGCTCGGGGCGCGGGTGATCCTGGCCCGCGAGGGGGCACGCGAGATCGGCGAGTTCCTGCGCGGGCGCGAGCGGTCGGGGCTGGTGCTGGCCGTCGAGGTCCCGCGACCGCGCGAGGCGCGCGCCTTCGGCTTCCTCAAGGTGACGCGCGTACATCCCGCGGCCGCGGCGGTGCTGTCGGTGGCCGCGCATCTGCCGCGCGAGGGCGGGCGCATCCGCGGCGCCCGCATCGCCTTCGGCGGGATGGGCCCCCAGCCGCTGCGCGCCCCCGGCGCCGAGCGCGCGCTCGAGGGCCAGCCGCTGGATGCCGGCGCGATCGGCCGCGCGGCGACGGGCTGCACCGAGGGGCTGGAGCCGCCGACCGACGCGCTCGCCTCGGCCTGGTACCGGCGCGAGGTGGCCGGCGTGCACCTGCGCCGCCTTCTGGAAGGGATGGTCTGAGATGGCACTGAAGCCGGTCACGCTGACGCTGAACGGCGCCGAGCGCGCGGCCTTCACCGAGGACGGCGAGAACCTGCTCGAGTTCCTGCGCCGCCGGCTGGGCGATCTGTCGCCGAAATACGGCTGCGGCCAGGGCAGTTGCGGCGCCTGCACGGTGCTCCTGGACGGCGCGCCGGTACTGGCCTGCCTGACGCTGGCCGAATCCGTGGCCGGCCGGCGGGTCGAGACGGCGGCGGGGCTGGCCGGGGCGGCGCTGCACCCGCTGCAAGCGGCCTTCGTCGAGGGCTTCGCCGCCCAGTGCGGCTACTGCACGCCGGGGATGCTGATGGCAGCCAAGGCGCTGATCGACGCCAACCCGCGGCCGAGCCGCGAGGAGGTGCTCGAGGCCATCTCGGGCAACCTCTGCCGCTGCACCGGCTACGAGCCCATCATCGCCGCGGTCATGGCCGCCGCCGGCAGCACGGAGCGAAGGGCATGATCGAGTTCCGCAAGGAGTTCTTCGCCGACGAGCGCGACGACACGCTCAACGAGATCGGCAAGCCGACGCTGCGGCAGGATATCGAGGGCCATGTCACCGGCCGCTCGCCGTTCTTCGACGACCATCTCTTCGACGGGCTGCTGCATGTGCGCTGCGCCCGCTCGCCCCACCACCACGCCCGCATCCGGCGGATCGACACCGCCGAGGCCGAGCGGATGCCGGGCGTGGTGCGGGTGCTCACCGGGCGTGACGTGCCGAGGAACCTCAACACGCTCCTGTCGCTGCTCGACTTCGGCATCGACGACGAGCCCCTGCTGGCCGAGACCAAGGTCGCCTACATGGGCGAGCCGGTGGCGGCGGTGGTGGCGACGTCGGAGGCGAGGGCGCGCGATGCGGCCGCGAAGGTGCGGGTGGAGTGGGAGCCCCTGCCCCATGTGCTCGACGTCGAGGAGGCGATCCGCCCGGGGGCCCCGGTGGTGTGCGAGGTCTACCCGACCAACCGCTTCATCTACCACGGGAAATACGACCACCAGAAGCTGCGGTTCGGCGATGTCGAGGCGGCGCTGCGCGGCGCCGACCACGTCGTCGAGGGCCGCTACCAGATGTCGCCGATCGAGCAGGCGCCGATCGAGACCTGCGGCGCCATCGCCGCGCCCGAGCAGAACGGCCGCTGGGTCTGCTACACCTCGACCCAGGCGCTGTTCTTCTCGCTCGGCACTGCGGCCAAGATGCTGCAGACGCCGTCGAGCCGGCTGCACTTCATCGGCGGCACGGTCGGCGGCGGCTTCGGCGGCAAGGTCGACAGCCTGCACGAGCCGCTCGCGATCCTCGCCGCGATGCTGACCGGGCGGCCCTGCAAGTACGCCTTCGACCGCGAGGAGGAGATGCAGGTCGGCGCGCCGCGCGGGGCCGAGCGGTGGTACATCACCGACGGGGTGATGCGCGACGGCCGGATCGTGGCGCGCAGGTTCACCGGCTACTTCGATTCGGGCGCCTACACGCGGCTGTCCTCCTATGCCATCATCAAGGGGGTGGGCCACCTGCCGGGCCCCTATACCATCCCCAACGTCTCTGCCGACGTCTACTGCGTCTACACCAACCGCACGCCCGCGACCGCCATGCGCGGCTTCGGCATCACCGGGGTCGACTTCGCCATCGAGGCCCACATGGACAGGGTCGCCGAGACGGTCGGGCTGCACCCCATCGAGCTGCGCATCCTCAACGCCTACCGCGACGGCGACATGAAGGCCCACCGGCGCGAGGCCAAGGGCTGCGCGCTGATCGAATGCGCGCAGGTGGTGGCGCAGAAGGCGGGCGTGCGGCTGTCGGCGCCGGCGGCGGCGGCGTCCTCGCGCACGGGCGGCGGCGGCGAGCGCGGGCGGCTGCCCGCGGCCACCGCGACCGACGGCAGGGGCCGCGTCGAGGGCTGGTCGAGCGGCAGCTACGCCCGGAAGGGGCCGGCGGCACCGGCCGGGGCCCCGGCCGCGCCGCCGGCCCGCCCGGCCGCCCCGGCCGCACGGCCCGCGGCCG
>JAHDXW010000033.1 GCA_023383015.1 Paracoccaceae bacterium | reverse complement strand
ACCGGCCCCGCCGCGCCGGCCCCCGGCGCCGACCCCGCCCGCCGCTGGTCGGCCCGCGGCCCGCTTGTGGCGGGCTTCGTCTCGATCCTCCTGCTGGTCGGCGGCTTCGGCGGCTGGAGCCTCGCCGCCCGCATCTCGGGCGCCGTGATCGCCTCGGGGCGCATCGAGGTGGAGCAGAACCGCCAGGTCGTCCAGCACCCCGACGGCGGGGTGGTCGAGGCGGTTCTGGTGTCCGAGGGCGCGCGGGTCGGCGCCGGCACCGTGCTGCTGCGGCTTGACGGGTCGCTCCTGCGGTCGGAACGGGCCATCGTCGAGACCCAGTTCTACGAGATCCTCGCCCGCCGCGGCCGGCTCGAGGCCGAGCGCGACGATGCCGCCGCCCCCGAATTCCCCGCCGAGCTTGTCGCCGCCGCCGCCGCCCAGCCGGATGTGGCGGCGCTGATGGAAGGCCAGGCGCGGCTGTTCGCCGCCCGGGTTGAAACGCTTGCCCGGCAGATCGAGCAGCTCGGCCGCCGTGCGGGCCAGGCCGAGGCGCAGATCGTGGGCATCGACGCCCAGCTGGCCGCGCTCGCGACCCAGAGCCGCCTGATCGCCGAGGAACTCGCCGCCCAGCAGTCGCTGCTCGAGCGCGGGCTCGCCCAGGCCAGCCGCGTCCTCGCCCTCCAGCGCGAGGAGGCGCGGCTGCAGGGCATGCTGGGCGAGCTTTCCGCCGCGAAAGCCCAGACCGGCGAGCGGATCACCGAGATCGAGCTCGAGATCACCCGTCTGCACGCCCGCCGCCAGGAGGAGGCGCTCGCCCAGCTGCGCGACCTCGGCTTCCGCGAGCTCGAGCTGGCCGAGCGCCGCCGCGCCCTCGGCGAGCAGATCGACCGGCTCGAGATCCGGGCCCCCGTCGCCGGTACCGTGCTCGGCCTTCAGGTCACCACCCCGCGCGCGGTCGTGCGCGCGGCCGAGCCGCTGATGTTCCTCGTCCCCCAGGACCGCCCGCTGGTGATCGCCGCCCGCGTCGATCCGGCCGACATCGACCAGGTGCGAATCGGCCAGCGGGTGGTGCTGATGTTCCCCGCCTTCAACCGCCGCAACGAACCCGACGTCTTCGGGCAGGTGACGATGGTCTCGGCCGACGCGTTCACCGACGAGCGCACCCAGGCGAGCTTCTACCGCGCCGAGATCGTGCTGGCCGAGGGCGAGGCGGCCAAGCTGGCCGGCCAGACGCTGCTTCCGGGCATGCCGGTGGAGGCCTTCATCGAGACCGAGGCGCGCAGCCCGCTCGCCTACCTGCTGCGCCCCCTCGCCGTCTACTTCAACCGCGCCTTCCGCGAGGCCTGACCCCTGCCCGCACGGCCCCGTCCCGCCCGCCCCGGGCGGCAGCGGCGCCCTTGCGGCCGGGGCCCCGGCTCGGATAGGAACAGGTCATGAACGGACATGCCTTCACCCTGTGCGGCGCGGCGCTGGTCGCACGGCCCTCCGGCGCCCTCTGGTGGCCGGCGGCGCGGCTGCTGGCGGTGGCCGACCTGCATCTGGGCAAGGCCGAGCGGCTGGCGCGCCGCGGCGGCCCGCTCTTGCCGCCCTACGAGACCGCCGACACGCTGGCCCGGCTGGCGGCCGAGGTCGACGCGCTTGCCCCGGCCACGGTGCTCTGCCTCGGCGACAGCTTCGATGATCCCGACGCCGCCCTCGGGCTGGCCGAGAGCGCCGGGCGCGACCTTGCCCGCCTCGCTGCCGGCCGGCTGTGGGTGTGGATCGCCGGCAACCACGACCCCGGCCCGCCCGGCCCCGGCGCCACCCATCGCGGTATGTGGCGGGAGGGCCCGCTGGCCTTCCGCCACATCGCCCTGCCGGAGGCCGCGGGCGAGGTCTCGGGCCACTACCACCCCAAGGCGCGGATCGGTGGCCTCAGCCGGCCCTGCTTCGTGATCGACGCCGGGAGGGTGATCCTGCCCGCCTTCGGCACCTACACCGGCGGGCTTTCGGCCGATGCGCCGGCGCTCGCGGCGCTGGTCCGCCCGCCCGCACGCGCCGTCATGACCGGCGGCGGCGGCATCGTCCTGCCGCTGGTGCCCGCCGCCCCGCCCTGCCCCTGACCGCGGCCGGCAGAGCCCCCGCCGCCCCTGCCCCTGCGCCCGCCTCCGCGGGACACGAGCCCTTCAGCCCCCATCGAGGCCCAGCGCGGCAAGCGCCAGCCGGCTGCGGCGGCTGACCGGCACGCGGGTGCCGTCGCACAGCTGCAGCATCACTCTCCCGCCTGCCCGGCCCGTGCCCACGACGGCCCGCCGCGCCACCCAGTGCGAGCGGTGCACCCGCACCCCCTCGATGCCGTCAAGCTCGGCCACGGCATCGCCGAATCGCAGGAGTATCTCGGCCTCCCCGCGGAGGGTGCGGACGGTGACGTAATGGTCGTTCGCGCTGACCAGCAGCACCTCGGCACGCAAGGCCTCGGGAAGGCGGGCGACCAGCCGCGGCAGCGGGGCGGGCGTCTCCGGGGCGGGCAGCGGCGGCGCATCCGCCGCGGGGGCCGAAGGTGGCGGTGTCAGGGCACGCCGCTCGGGGGCCATCGCGGGCCGCGCGACAGGCGTCCGCACGGCGCCGAGACCGACAGCGTGGTCGATCACGTTCACCGTCAGCGCGATCAGGAAGACCGAAGCCGCGATCTCGCCGAAGTTCATCCACAGCATGTGCTCGGGCCCGGTGCGCGCATGGATGAACCCCTGCAGCAGGGGTGCGTAGAGCGCCGTGAAGCCGGTGCAGACGGCCAGCGCCCGGGTCCAGCGGCCGTGGCCGGCAAGGTGGTGCTCCACGACCACCCGGCACCCGACCGCGACGGGCAGCGACGCGCCGATCACCCCGACCCAGAACAAGATGCGTGCCACCGGCCCGCTGACGAGGTAGGTGCCGAACGGGCCCAGCAGCCCGACCATGACCGCCACCGTCCCTGCCGCCGTCAGCAGGCGGCGGTCGCCAAGCCGCCGGGCGAAATCCCCGAGCATCCCCCCTGCCCGCCCCGGGGGTTGCATCGCCTCCGGGGCACCTGTTATCGCAGTTGTGAAGGTTGCGGGAACGCCCCCGCTGTCAACGGGAAACGTCATGCCCGCCGCCGCTCCGGACGACCTGTCGCAGGAGGCTGTCGCGCGCGTCCGCGCGAGCTTCGCCCGGCAGACGATGATGGCCACCTTCGGCGCATCGATCGACGCGCTTGGCCCGGGCCGCTGCCGGATCGCCGCGCCGGTCCTGCCGCAGGCGCGCCAGCAGCAGGGCTTCGGCCATGCCGCCCTGGCCTTCGCTCTCGGCGACAGCGCCGCAGGCTATGCCGCACTGACGCTGATGCCGCCCGGCACCGAGGTGCTGACCGTCGAGATGAAGATCAACCTGCTCGCCCCGGCCACCGGGCCGCGGCTTGTGGCCGAGGGGCGCGTGGTGCGCTCCGGCCGGCGGCTGACGGTCGTGACCGCCGAGGTCGCCGACGACGGCGGCCGGACCCTCGCCCTGCGGCAGGGCACGATGATCGCCGTCGCCGGCGAGGCCGCTGCGTCCTGACCGGCGGGTGCCGGCCGGCCGCGCCTCCGGCGGCGCCCGCCCCGCCCGGGCCCGGCCGCCCGCGGCCGGGCAGGCCGCACGGGACGCGCGCGGGAGGGCAATGTCCCGGTGCCGGCAAGACCCCATGATTCCGCCGCGCTAGGGCCAGCAGGTGACCAGCACCGTCATCCTGTCGGCGACCCGGGCAAGCTCATCGGCCGCCAGCGCGCCGGCTGTTTCGGGCGGGCGCGGCGCCAGCCCCGCGGCGGCCATCACCGTCGCGGCCGCAGCCGCGTCGGCGGCCTCGGCGACACCCGCGGGCAGGAGCCGGCCGTCCTGCTCCCCGCCGGCCGTCAGCAGGATGCCGACCACCGCGCCGCCGGCATCCAGCACCGGCCCGCCGGCATCGCCCGCCAGCGCGGCCAGGTCCAGCCGCGCCCGGCCCTCGGCCCCGTCAAGCCCGCCGGCCGCGGCGATCCGCCCGAAGGTCAGCACCGGCCGCGGCAGCACCTCGCCCCAGGAGAAGCCGGCCACCGCCACCGCCACCGGCAGCGCCGGCGCCTCGGCCCGCAGCGAGGCCACCCCGCGCGGCGACAGCGGCGCCTGCGGCCGCAGCACCGCCAGCCCCCGCGCCGCATCGCGGTGGACGACGTCGGCCGGGTAGGCCGCGTCCAGCATGATGCGCCCGCAGCCGGCCACCGCCTCGGCGGTGGTCAGCACCGCTCCGGCGGCATCGACGAACACCCCCGAGCGGGCCCGCAGCGGGGCCGCGGGTTCCACCCCCGCCATCAGCGCCGTCCGGTCCACGGCCAGCGGCGTTCCGTGCCCGGGGTCGAGGGCATGCGTGCCGAAGGGCTGGAAGCCCGCCCGCAGCGCGTCCAGCACCCGCGGCATGCGCGCTGTCGCCCGGCCGTCCCAGTCCACCAGATAGCCCTTGATCAGCCCGCCGCGGGTCTCGGCATAGGCGAGGCTCTCGCCCGCAGGGCCGATGCCGCGGATCGTGAAGCTCGTCGGCCCCAGCGCCCGCGGCCCGTCGGGCGGCATCGATGGCGAGGCCGCGACCGCAGCGTAGAGCGCCGCCAGCGCCGGCCCTCCGCCGGTCTGGCTGAGCAGGCGGATGCGCAGGCCGCTGCCGTCCCGTGGCTCGAAGCGCGCATAGGGCGGGGCGTAGCCGGCGAACTCGACCAGCGCCAGCGGCAGCGTCGCGGCGATTCCGGTGGGCTCGTCGCGGACCGTCTCGAGCCCCAGCGCGGCGATCTCGGCCTCGTAGCCGGCCAGCAGTTCGGCCCGCTGGCGGCCGGTCAGCACGCCGGTCGGCTCGTAGCCGCGGTCGGCCTGCCAGGCCGACATGGCCGCCCGCGTACCCGACCCGAAGGCGCCGTCGACCGCCGCACCGTAGAAGCCCTTCCACTGCAGGGCCACCTGCAGTGCCTCGCGCTCGGCACGCGACAGCGCGGCCTCCGACCGGCGCGCCTCGGCCACCGTCTCGTCGGCCTGCGCCGCCGCGGCCGGGGCCGGGGCGGGGGCGGGGGCGGGGGCCGCTGTCCCGGGGGCCGCCGATGCCACTTCGGGCGGCCGGTCGCCGCCGGCCGTCCCGGGGGCCGCATCGCCCGCCGCCGCCGTTCCGCCGGGCGTGGCCGGCGCCGGCTCCGCCGGCGGCCAGAAGCGCGGCCCGTAGCTGCGCTCTTCGGCAAGGAAGCTGTCGGGGGGGATCAGCCGCTCGCGGCGAAGCTCGGCAAGCCGCGCCGCCGCCACCTCCCGCGCAAAGGGGCCGAGCGCGATCGCCCACCAGCCCGAGGCCAGCCGGAAGCCGTTGACCTCGGCGAAGGCGCCGGCGTAGGCGCGCGCGCGCACCTCCGCCTCCGCCCGTGTCGGCTGCGCCTCGATCTGCACGTAGCTCGTGGCCTGCTGGGCGCGCGCGCCCTGCCCCGCCGCCAGCACGCAGACCACCGCCAGCGCCGCAAGCGCCATCCATGCCCGCATCTTCCGCTCCCCGGCCCTGCCTCCCGCGGGCCCGGACCCTAGCAGAGCCGCGGTGCCGGCGGCACCTCACATCTCTGCCAGCGGCCGGTTGACCGCACCCGGGGGCTTGCCTAAAGAGGCTGCGCGCCCGCCGCCGCACCGCACCCCCTTCCGACGGCCGAGGATGGCCCCATGTCCGCTCGTCCGCCGCCCCGCAGCTTCCAGGACGTGATCCTGCGGCTCCAGTCCTACTGGGGCGCGCGCGGCTGCGCCATCCTGCAGCCCTACGACATGGAGGTCGGCGCCGGCACCTTCCACCCGGCCACAACGCTGCGCGCGCTCGGCCCGCGGCCGTGGGCGGCGGCCTACGTCCAGCCCTCGCGCCGGCCGACCGACGGCCGCTACGGCGAGAACCCCAACCGCCTGCAGCACTACTACCAGTTCCAGGTGATCATCAAACCCTCGCCGCCCGACCTGCAGGAGCTCTACCTCGGCTCGCTCGCCGCGATCGGGCTCGACCCGGCGCTGCACGACATCCGCTTCGTCGAGGACGACTGGGAAAGCCCGACGCTGGGCGCCTGGGGCCTTGGCTGGGAGGTCTGGTGCGACGGCATGGAGGTCAGCCAGTTCACCTATTTCCAGCAGGTCGGCGGGCACGACTGCCGGCCCGTCGCGGGCGAGCTGACCTACGGGCTCGAGCGGCTGGCGATGTATGTCCTCGGCGTCGACCACGTCATGGACATGCCCTTCAACCACCCCGCCGCGCCGATTGCGCTCGCCTACGGCGACATCTTCCGCCAGACCGAGCGCGAATACTCCCGCTTCAACTTCGAGGCCGCCGACACCGCCCTGCTGCTGCGCCACTTCGACGACGCCGAGGCCGCCTGCCGGCAGATTCTCGCCGCGCCGCAGCCCGACGCCGCCGGCCGCACGATCGTCATGGCCCACCCCGCCTACGACCAGTGCATCAAGGCCAGCCACCTCTTCAACCTGCTCGACGCCCGCGGCGTCATCTCGCCGACCGAGCGGCAGGCCTACATCGGCCGGGTGCGGGCGCTGGCGAAGGCCTGCGCGGATGCGTTCCTCGACACCGAGGCGGGCGGGGCGTGAATGGCCGGCTGGTCGCGGGGGCGCTGGTGATCGCGGGGCTCGTCGCCGGGGTGGCGATGTACTGGCTGCAGGTGCACGCATTCTACACCCCCGTCGCGGAGGCCGAGATCCGCCTCACCCCGGTGGGCGGGGGCGCGCCGCAGCCGGTCGCCGTCGCAGGCTTCGAGGGCATCGATTCGGACAGCTCGCCGATCCGCTTCCGCGCCTGCTTCCGTCTGGAGATGAGCCTTGCGACGCTGACCGAGACCTACGTCATCCACGCCGAACCCGTTCCACTGGTCGCGCCCGGCTGGTTCTCCTGCTTCGATGCCGCGGCCATCGGCGCGGCGCTCGAGACGGGAGAGGCCGTGGCCTTCCTCGGCGAGACCGAGGTCCGCCCCGGGGTCGAGCGCATCGTGGCGGTCTTCCCCGACGGCCGGGCCTTCGCCTGGCACCAGCTCACCGCGCGCTTCCGGAACTGACCCATGCCCGACCTGCTGCTCGAGCTTCTCTCCGAGGAAATCCCCGCGCGCATGCAGCCGCGGGCGCGCGAGGACCTGCGCCGGCTGGTCACCGAGGGGCTGGTCGAGGCGGGGCTGACCTACGCCGGCGCCCGCGCCTGGTCCACGCCGCGGCGGCTGGCGCTGGCCGTGCACGGGCTTGCGGCCGCCAGCCCGGGCCTGCGCGAGGAGCGCAAGGGCCCGCGCACCGACGCCCCGGAGGCCGCGATCGCGGGCTTCCTGCGCGCCACCGGGCTTTCGCGCGAGGCACTCGAGGTGCGCGTGATCGGCAAGGCCGAGGTCTTCGTCGCAACGATCGAGCGGCCCGGCCGCCCGGCCGCGGCGATCGTCGCCGAGGTGGTCGGGCGCACCGTCCGCGACTTTCCCTGGCCGAAGTCGATGCGCTGGGGCGCCGCCTCGGCCGCGGACGGGGCGCTGCGCTGGGTCAGGCCGCTCAGGTCGATCCTGTGCCTGCTGGCCGATGCCGCCGGCGCCACCGCCGTGCCGCCGGCGATCGACGGCATCGCGGCCGGCACCACCACCGAGGGCCACCGCTTCATGGCCCCCGGCCGCCTGGCCGTCACCGGGCCCGAGGATTACGCCCGCCGGCTGCGGGCGGCGAAGGTGATGCTCGACCCTGGGGAACGCATCGCCTGCATCCGGGCCGAGGCGACCAGCCTCGCCTTCGCCCGCGGGCTCGAGGTCGTCCCCGACGCCCGGCTCGAGGAGGAGGTGGCGGGGCTCGTCGAATGGCCGGTGGTGCTGATGGGCACGATCGCGGCAGAGTTCCTGCACCTGCCCGCCGAGGTCCTGCAGACCTCGATGCGCGAGCACCAGAAGTTCTTCTCTGCCCGCAACCCCGCCACCGGCCGCATCGAGGGCTTCCTGACCGTCGCCAACTGCGAGACCGCCGACGGCGGCGCCACCATCCTTGCCGGCAACGCCCGCGTCCTTGCCGCCCGCCTCGCCGACGCCCGCTTCTTCTGGGACAACGATCTGCGCACGGTGCGCACGCGCGGGCTCGAGGGCATGGCCGAGGGGCTCGCGGCCGTCACCTTCCACGGCCGGCTCGGCAGCCAGGCCGACCGCGTGGCGCGCATCGAGGCGCTGGCGCGCGAACTTGCGCCGCTGGTCGGCGCCCCGCCCGACCTTGCCGCCGAGGCCGCGCGGGTCGCCAAGGCCGACCTGCGCTCGGCCATGGTGGGCGAGTTTCCCGAGCTTCAGGGGATCATGGGCGCCCACTACGCCCGCGCCGCCGGCCTGCCCGAGGCGGTGGCGGCGGCCTGCCGGGAGCACTACCAACCCCTCGGCCCCTCGGACGCGGTGCCGTCACAGCCGGTCTCGGTGGCGGTGGCGCTGGCCGACAAGCTCGACACGCTGGCCGGGTTCTGGGCGATCGACGAGAAGCCGACGGGGTCCAAGGACCCCTACGCGCTGCGGCGGGCGGCACTGGGGGTGATCAGGCTGGTAGTTTCGAACGCTGCGCGGCTTTCACTTCTGCAACATCTGGCACAACATTTCGCGGTGTACTTCGGCGCAGCGACGCCTGGGGCTGACACTTCTGCAACATCAGCGGATCTCCTCGCCTTCCTCCACGACCGCCTCAAGGTGCATCTGCGCGAGGCAGGCATCCGCCATGACGTGATCGACGCCTGCCTCGCCATGCCGGGCAACGACGACCTCACCCTGCTGGTCAGGCGCGCCGAGGCGCTGTCGGCGTTCCTCAAGACCGACGACGGCGGAAACCTCGTCCAGGGCTTCCGCCGCGCCGCCAACATCCTCGCCCAGGCCGAGGCGAAGGACGGCGTCGAATACTCCTTCGGCGCCGAGGCGCGGCTGGCCGCCGACCCCGCCGAGGCCGCGCTCTTCGCCGCGCTCGACGCCGCCGAGGCCGCGCTGGCCCCGGCGATGGCGGCCGAGGACTTCGCCGGGGCCATGGCCACCCTCGCCGCGCTGCGCGCGCCCATCGACGCCTTCTTCGAGGCGGTGCAGGTCAACACCGGCAACGCCATCGTCCGCCGCAACCGGCTGAACCTTCTGCACCGCATCCGCGAGACCTGCCGCAGCGTCGCCGACCTCGCGCGGCTCGAGGGCTGAGGCGCGCCCCCCGGGGGGCGGTTCCCTCGCCGGCCGCGATCGCCTAGGCTTGCCCCGCCGGGGGCAGCCGGGAGGGCGCGCCATGTTCCGCAACCGCAGCGAGGCCGGCGCGGCGCTGGCCGAACGGCTCGCCGCGCTCGCCCCCGAGGCGCCCGTCGTCCTTGCCCTGCCGCGCGGCGGCGTGCCGGTGGCGGTGCCGGTCGCCCGCCGCCTCGGCGCGCCGCTCGACGTGCTGCTCGTGCGCAAGCTCGGCCTGCCGGGACAGGAAGAGCTTGCCGCCGGCGCCGTGGTCGAGGCCGGCGGCGGGGTCGAGGCGGTCTTCAACCCCGAGGTGCTGGCGATGGCCGGCCTTGCCGAGGCTGATTTCGCCCCCGCCGTCGCGCATAAGGCCGCCGAGATCGCCGCCCGCCGGGCCCGCTTCCGCGGCGGGCGGCCGCCGGCGGCGCTCGCAGGCCGCACGGCGATCGTCGTCGACGACGGCATCGCCACCGGCGCCACCCTCCGGGCGGCGCTGAAGGGCCTCGCCCGGCTTGGCCCGAGGGCGGTGATCGTCGCCGTGCCGGTCGCCCCGGCCGAGGCGCTCGCCGCCATCGCCCCGGCGGTCGACCGCGTCCTCTGCCTCGCGACGCCGCGCCCCTTCACGGCCGTCGGCGCCCATTACGACGACTTCACGCAGGTCGAGGACGACACCGTCGCCGCCCTGCTCGCCGCGAACTGAGCGCGCGCCGCGCAGGGCCTACTCGCGCGGCGGCTGCACCAGCCCGCGCTGCACCGCCGGCCGCGCGAGGAAGCGCTCGAGGTAGCCCGGCACATGCGCAAGCCGGTCCCAGCCGGTGATGTCGGCCGCCTTGTAGAAATCGCGCAACGTGCGCAGCCAGGGGGCGATGGCGATGTCGGCGATCGAATAGGCCCCAGCCACCCACTCCCGGCCCGCCAGCCGGCCGTCGAGCACCCTCAGAAGCCGCTCGGCCTCGGCGCGGTAGCGCTCCTTCGGGCGCGGATCCTCGATCTCGCGGCCGGCGAAGGCGTGAAAGAAGCCGAGCTGGCCGAACATCGGCCCGATGCCCCCCATCTGGAACATCAGCCACTGCAGCACCTCGTAGCGCCCCGTCACCGCCTCGGGGATGAGAGCACCTGCCTTGTCGGCAAGATAGACGAGGATCGCCCCCGTTTCGAACAACCCGAACGGCTGCCCGTCGGGCCCGTCCGGGTCAAGGATGGCAGGAATCTTGTTGTTCGGGGCGAGGCTCAGGAAGGCGGGGTCGAACTGGTCGTTGCGCATCAGCGAGACGGTGTGGGCGTCATAGGCCAGGCCGAGTTCCTCAAGGGCGATCGACACCTTCACCCCGTTCGGCGTGGGGAAGGAATAAAGCTGGATCGCGCGCGGGTCGCGCGGCGGCCAGCGGCGGGTGATCGGAAAGGCGTCGAGGTCGGGCATCGGCTGCTCCTGCGGTTCGCGGTCGGCGGTTCCTGCCACGAATTCCCCGCTGCCCCAAGCCCCCGCCCCGTGCTAGGCCTGAGCCACGGACACGGGGCCAGCCCGCGCCGGAACAACGAAAGGGACCGGGAGCATGCTCAAGGAATTTCGTACCTTCATCGCGCGGGGCAACGTGCTCGACCTCGCGGTGGGGATCATCATCGGCGCCGCGTTCACCGCGATCGTGAACTCGATCGTGACCGACCTGATCAACCCGATCATCGGCCTGGTCATCGGGGGAATCGACTTCTCGAACCTCTACCTCGTGCTCTCGGGCAGCGTCCCCGACGGGGCCGGGCTGCAGACGGCGCGCGATTCGGGCGCCGCGATCTTCGCCTACGGCGCCTTCCTGATGGCGGTGCTGAACTTCCTCATCATCGCCTGGGTGGTGTTCCTGATCGTCAAGGCGGTCAACCGGGCGCGCGACGCGGTGGCCAAGGAAGCGCCGCCCGCCCCCGCCGCGCCCGCCGGGCCGACGCAGGAGGAACTCCTGGCCGAGATCCGCGACCTGCTGAAGGCGCGCTGAGACGCCCCCGGCCCCGCACCCGACCGGCGCGGGGCCGGGCCTCGCCCCTTCACATCAGCGCTTCAGCGCCAGATGCGGCGCCAGCACGTCGATCCCGAGCGCCCGGCCGACGGCGTAGTAGGTCAGGTGCCCGGCATGGACATTGAGGCCCGCCAGCAGATGCGGGTCGTCCTCGCAGGCCTTGCGCCAGCCCTTGTCGGCGATGGCCAGCATGAACGGCATGGTGGCGTTGCCGAGCGCCTGGGTCGAGGTCCGCGCCACCGCCCCGGGCATGTTGGCCACGCAGTAGTGCAGGATGCCGTCCACGGCATAGATCGGGTCCTCATGGGTTGTCGGCCGCGCGGTCTCCACGCAGCCGCCCTGGTCGATCGCCACGTCGACGATCGCGGCGCCGGGCTTCATCGTCGCCAGATCGGCCCGGCGCACCAGCTTGGGCGCCGCCGCCCCGGGGATCAGCACCGCCCCGATCACGAGGTCGGCCTCGGGCAGAAGTTCGGCCAGCGCGCCGGCAGTGGCGAAGCGGGTGCCGAACTGCCCGCCGAAGACGTCGTCCAGGTAGCGCAGCCGCGGCAGCGAGCGGTCGAGCACGGTCACATGCGCGCCCATGCCGGCAGCCACCCGGGCCGCATGGGTGCCGACGACGCCGCCGCCGATCACCACCACCCGCGCCGCCGCGACGCCGGGCACGCCGCCCATCAGCACGCCGCGCCCGCCGTTGGCCTTCTGCAGCGTCCAGGCGCCAACCTGCGGGGCCAGCCGGCCCGCCACCTCCGACATCGGCGCCAGCAGCGGCAGCCCTCCCTGGACGTCGGTCACCGTCTCATACGCGAGGGCGGTGACGCCCGAGGCGATCAGATCGCGCGTCTGGTCGGGGTCGGGGGCGAGGTGAAGATAGGTGAACAGCACCTGTCCCTCGCGCAGCAGCGCCCGCTCGGCCGGCTGCGGCTCCTTGACCTTGACGATCAGCTCGGCAGCGGCGAACACCTCCGCGGCGGTGTCGACGATGCGCGCCCCGGCGGCCAGATAGTCGGCGTCCGGAAAGCCCGCCCCCGCCCCGGCCCCGGCCTCCACCACCACCTCGTGGCCGTGCGCCACCGCCTCGCGGGCGGCGTGGGGTGTCAGCCCCACGCGGTATTCCTGCGCCTTGACTTCCCTCGGACAGCCGATGCGCATTTCATTCCTCCCTGTCGGATGCGGGCGCAGTATCCCGGCAGCGCCGCGCAAGGGTATTGACTTCTGGCTTGCCGCTTGGCCCCTTCGCGGCAGTATCTGCGGCGATCTTGTCGCCTTGACGAAGTATCTTGCGCCATGCCCCAGCTCGACGCCACCGACCGCCGGATCCTCGAGGTACTGCAGCGGCACGGACGGATCACCAACGCCGAGCTGGCCGAGCGCATCCACCTCTCCCCCTCGGCCTGCCACCGCCGCGTCCAGCGGCTGGAGGCGGAGGGCTACATCGCCGGCTACGTCGCCCTGCTCGACGCCCGCCGCCTCGGCCGGCCGACGACCGTCTTCGTCGAGATCACGCTCGCCGGCCAGGCCGACGACACCCTCGATGCCTTCGAGCGCGCCGTGGCGCGCATCCCCGACGTGCTCGAATGCCACCTGATGGCCGGTACCGCAGACTACCTCCTGAAGGTGGTGGCCGAGGACACCGAGGATTTCGCCCGCATCCACCGCCAGCACCTCGCCCGCCTGCCGGGGGTGGCCAAGATGCAGTCCTCCTTCGCCCTGCGGCGGGTGGTGCAGACGACGGCGATGCCGGTCTGACCCCCGCCGGCGCGGCCGTCACGGCGGGGGCAGCGGCGGCGGGCCACGCCCCAGGAGGTCGCGGTACAGTTCCAGCATCCGGTCGGCCTTGCGTTCCCAGTCGAACTCGGCGCGCACTTTCCGCGCCCCCGCCGCACCCATCGACCGCGCCGCCGCGGGATCGCGCCAGAGCGCCAGCATCGCCTCCGCCAGCCGGGCGGCAAAGCTGTCGCGGGGCACCGGATGGACAAGCAGGCCGCAGCCGCGGTCGAGGTAGTCCGCCGGCCCGCCCCAGTCCGAGGCGATCACCGGCAGCCCCATCGCCATCGCCTCCAGCACCACCGCGCCGCCGCATTCCTGCAGCGACGGCAGGATCAGCGCGTCCGCCCCGGCAAGGACGGCCGCGCAGCCGTCCTGCGGCAGGAAGCCCAGGAAGCGCACCGCCCCCGCCACCCCCTCGGCCGCTGCGATGGCCTCCAGCCGCGCGCGGTCATCGCCGTCGCCGAGGATGTCGAGGCCGATGTCGGCACCCGCCGCGCGCGCCATGGCCAGCGCCCGGAGCCCGAAGTCAAGGCCCTTCAGCGCCACCAGCCGGCCCATGAACACCAGCCGGAAGGGCGCGTCCGGCAGCCGAGGCGGGCGCCCCTCCGGCGGGGCGAAGGTGGACAGGTCGACCCCGTTCTCGACCATCTCGATCACCCGCGCGTGGCCCGCCACCGGCAGCGCCGCGCGCGTGCGCGGGTTGGCGACCAGCAGCGCCGCGGCCCGCCGCTTGCCCGGCAGCAGCCGGTTCAGCGCCACCGCAAGGCCCCGCGCCAGGCCGACGAAGCGGGCCGCGGGGGCGCCGGGATGGTCCTCGTAGCCCGGCGGGTAGGTCATCGCTCCGTTCATCGGCCCGATCACCACCGGCACGCCCATGCCCCAGATCGCCGAGGGCGCCCGGGGCGAGACCGGGATCGGCTGGTGGATCACCTCGGCCCGCCCGGCCTTGACCAGCGCCCGCACCGGCCGGCGCAGGTCGATCTCGGTCACCAGCGTCAGCGCCGGCATCACCAGCGCCTCCGCCAGCCGCCGCGGCAGAGCCCGGCCCAGCCGCCACAGCATCCGGTGCAGCCAAGTGTCCTCGAGATAGACGATGTCGCCGGCATGCGCGGCAAGCCGGCGGCCGAGGTCGTCGCGGTTGCGGGCATGCACGAGCAGCGTCGCCGGCACCCCGCGGGCGCGCAGGAACTCGAAGTGGCGCAGCGGCAGGAACGCCTCGCCGCCGAAGCGCGACGAGGCGTTGGGCGCCACGATCAGCACCTTCGGCCCCGCCTCCGCCGCGTCGCCCATCCCGCCCGTCCCCCGCCCCCGGCCGCCGCGGCAAGCCTGCCATGCCCTCCCCGCCACGGCAACGCCCTGTGGTGGCGCCCGGCCCCGCCCGGGCTCTGCCTTCCTTTCGCCATGCCCCTCTGCTATCAGCAGTGGTGCTGGGCGGGGGCCCGGACGAGTCACCAGGCCGGGGCCGGCCGCCATTCGGCGGGCGGCCGGGTGGCGCGTCAGGGGCCGCCACCTGCCGCGCGCGGGTCGGGGCATCGGAGCAACCCGTCCGGACGATGTCCGTGGCGCAGCAGGATTTGGCGGTCGCATGGCAGTCGGCACCCATCCCGGACAGGGCCCGCAGCCGCGGGGCGAGGTGGAGATCCTCGAGATGAGCGCGGATCGCACAGGTGGCCCCGGGGGGGCCAGGTCGGGCGGCTGGGCCGCCCCGGCCGCACGCTCGCCGTTCCGCTTCGGCCGCCCGGCCGGGGCCCCGGCCATCTCCGCGGGCTCCAATGTCGCCCGCTTCCCGCTCAGCGGCCCGCTCCTGCCGCCGCGCGGCGACGTCGCCGAGGCCTGGGCCGCGCTGCCCGAGGTCTCGCCCGACCCCGCCGCGCTGGCCCGAGCCCGCATCGTCGCCCGCGACCCCGACCACCCGGCCACTGCCGCCTTCGACTTGCTGCGCACCCGGCTGATGCAGGCGATGGAGGATCACGGTTGGCGCCGGGTTGCCATCACCTCGCCCACCCGCGGCTGCGGCAAGACGGTGGTGGCGGCCAACCTCGCCCTCAGCCTCGCCCGCCGACCCTCGGCGCGCTGCATCCTCGTCGACCTCGACCTGCGCCGGCCGGGCCTTGCCGCCGCGCTCGGCGTCGCCGCGCCCGCCTCGCTGCCGGCCCTGCTGCGGGCCCGCAGGGCGATGGCCGGGCATCTGCTGCGGGTCGGGCCGAACCTGGCGCTGGGGCTGAACGACGAGGCCGCCGCCGACGCGGCCGAACTGCTGCAGGAGCCTTCGACCGCCGACATCCTTGGCGCGATGACCGAGACCCTCGAACCCGACGCCGTCGTCTACGACCTGCCGCCGGCCCTCGGCCGCGACGATGTCACCGCCTTCCTGCCGCTGGTCGACGGCGTGCTTCTGGTGGCCGACGCCACCCGCACCCTTCCGCGCGACGTCACCGCCTGCGAGCAGGCCTTCGAGGGGCGCACGCAACTCTTCGGGGTGATCCTGAACCGCGCCGATCCCGGCACCCTCGGCCGCTATGCGGTCGACCCCGACTGAGGCACCGCCATGGGACCGATCCAGTCGCTCGACGACCTCGTGAGCCTGCTGCGCCGGCGCTGGCCGGCGATCCTCCTTGTCGCGGTCCTCGGGGTGGGGCTGACGCTCGCCTACGCCATGACCCGGCCGCGCGTCTACGAGGCGACTGCCGTCATCCAGTTCGAAAGCCCCCGCGTCAGCGAGGCCGACGAGCATGAGGGCGGCACGCTGACGCCCGCCCAGCGGGTGCAGCTGATCCAGCAGCGGCTGATGGCGCGCGAGAACCTGCTCGAGGTGATCGAGCGCCACGGGCTCTTCGCCGGGCTGCCGCTGTCGGTGAACGAGAAGGTCGCGGCCCTGCGCGCCTCCACCGCGATCCAGAGCGTCGCCGCCGCCCAGGCAGGATTCGGCAGCGCCGGGCAGCTTGCGGCGCTGATCATCTCGGTCCGGCTGGGCGACCCGGTTCAGGCGGCCGATGTGGCCAACGGCTTCGCAACCGCCGTTCTGGACGAGGATGCCCGCCGCGTGGGCGAGCGCGCACGCGCCGCGGTCGCCTTCTTCACCGCCGAGGAGGCGCGCGTCGGCGCCGCGCTGGCGGCCATCGAGGCCGACATTGCAGCCTTCAAGAACGCCAACGAGGCGGCGCTGCCCGGCGATCTCGCCTTCCGCCGCGACGAGCTTGCCCGCATCGGCGAGCTCATGCGCGACCTCCAGCAGCGCATCATCGAACTCCGTCGCGAGCGCGACGCGATCGCCGCCGCCCGCCCCGTCCGTGCCGTCGAGCAGCGCCAGATCGACACGCTCGACGGCCAGATCGCCGCGCTGTCCGAGCAGGAGGCACGCCTTGCCGCCCGCCGCGACGAGATCGACGCGGCGCTGCGCGAGGCACCCGAGGTCGAGCGCAACCTCTCCACCTTCGAGCGCCGGCGTGGCCAGCTCCAGGACCAGTATGCCGTCGTCAGCCGGCGGCTGGCCGAGGCCGAGACGGCGCTGCGGCTCTACACCACCCGCGAGGCCGAGCGGCTGGAACTCCTCGAACGGGCGGTGGTGCCGGAATATGCGGTGGGCTCGGGGCGGCGGCGGATCGCCATCCTCGGGGCGGCGGCAAGCGTCGGTCTCGCCCTCGTCGCTGCCTTCCTGCTCGACCTGCTGAACCCGGTGATCCGCAGCGCCGCGCAGATGGAGCGGGCACTGTCGCTGCGCCCGGTGGTGGTGATCCCGGCCATCGACACCCCCGGCGACGTCCGCCGACGCCAGGCGCTGCGCATCGCCGCGCTGGGGCTGCTGGCGCTGGCCTTCCTGCTTGCCATGGGCATGGCCGGGGCGCAGGCGCTCCGCTGATCGCCCCTCCGCCGAAGGGTGGGGCCTGCCGCGGGATCACCCGTCGCCGGCACCCGCCACCCTGCCCCCCCATGCGCCGCCCCCGGCCTCGGGCCGGCGGCGGCGCGGCCGCACCGGCCGTGCGCGGGGCGGGGGAAGGGCGGAATGCGAAAGGGGCCGGGGATGGCCCCGGCCCCCATTCTGCCTCCCCGGCGGGCAGCCTGTCAGTCGACGGCGAGGGCCACGAAGCGCGGCTCGCCGGCCCGCCGCACCAGAAGCAGCAGCGACCGCCGGCCTGCCTCGCGGGCCTCGTCGATCCGCGCCCGCAGGTCGGCGGCGCGAGTCACGCGCTGCTGGCCGGCCTCGGTGATCACGTCGCCGGAGCGCAATCCCTTCGCAAAGGCCTCGCTCGCCTCGTCGACCGCGGTCACCACCAGACCCTCGACGCCGGCCGGCAGGTCAAGCTGGGCCCGCAGTTCGGGCGTCAGCCCCGTCACCGTGATGCCCAGCATCGTCTGCTCGGCCGGCTCGGGTGCGGGCTGGGCTGCCGACGGCGTCGGCTCGCCCTCGGCCAGTTCGCGCCGGCCGAGCGTCACCCGCAGGGTCTGGGTGCCGCCCTCGCGGAACACCACCACCCGCACCGTCGCGCCCACCTCGGCATCGGCGACGCGGCGCACCAGGTCGCGGGTGTCAGCCACCTCGAACCCATCGAAGCTCAGGATCACGTCGCCGGCCCGCATCCCCGCCTCGGCCGCGGGCCCCGCCGGCACGTCGGTCACCAACGCCCCGGCCACCTTCTCCAGCCCCAGCGATTCGGCGATGTCGGGCGTCACGTCCTGGATGCGCACGCCCAGCCAGCCGCGCCGCGTCTCGCCGAAGGCGCGAAGCTGGTCGACGACCTTGGTCACCACCGCCGAGGACATCGCGAAGCCGATGCCGATCGAGCCCCCCGTCGGCGACAGGATGGCGGTGTTCACCCCGATCACCTCGCCGGCCATATTGAACAGCGGCCCGCCCGAGTTGCCGCGGTTGATGGCGGCGTCGGTCTGGATGTAGTCGTCATAGGTGCCCTGCAGCGCCCGGCCGCGGGCCGAGATGATGCCGACCGACACCGAGAAGCCCTGTCCCAGAGGGTTGCCGATCGCCATCACCCAGTCGCCGACACGCGCGGCGTCGCTGTCGCCGAAGGCCACGAAGGGCAGCGGCCGGTCGCTGTCGACCTTCAGGACCGCGATGTCGGTCTTGGGGTCGGTGCCGATCACGCGGGCGACCATCTCGCCGCCGCCGTAGAACTCCACCCGGATCTCGTCGGCGCCCTCGATGACGTGGTTGTTGGTGACGATGAAGCCGTCCTCCGAGATCACGAAGCCCGACCCCAGCGCCTGGCTGCGCCGGCTCTGCGGCTCGCCCTGCTGGCGGTCGAGGAAGTCGCGGAAGAACTCCTCGAAGGGCGACCCCGGCGGCACCTGCGGCCGCGGGCCGCTGCGGGTGGCGACGGTGGTCGAGGTGGTGATGTTCACCACCGCGCCGCTGACCTTCTCGACCAGGTCGGCGAAGGTGGCGGGCGCAAGCCCGCCCTGGGCACGCAGCGGCAGGCCCTGCGCCAGAAGCAGGGCGAGCGCCATGACCAGAAGCGTCAGAAGGGCGCCGGGCCGGGCCGCCGGTCGGGCGGGGGCGGCGGCGATCGCCTGGGAGGCGGGGACGCGGAGTTGCAACTGTCGACTCCTTCCTTGATCCGTTGGCCGGACGGGCAGCCGCTCCGGCCCGGCGGCGTCGGCCGGGGAATGCGGGTGCGGGGCCGCGGCCGCCGGGCCGACTGCCCCCCACGGGGCTCGCCCGAGCGGCCGTGACCCGGCGGATATGGTCAGCCCCCCAGCCTCTGCGCAAGCCAAATGAGCGTGATTCCCGCTGCCAGGGCCGTGAGCCCGATCAGCCGCCGGACATCCAGCGGAAGCCGCGCGAAGAAGGCGAGTATCTCCTCCAGACGCGCAGGGGCCAGCGCAAGCGCCAGCCCCTCGATCGCAAGGACAAGCCCGATCCCGAGAAGCAGCAGGCTCATTGGCCGAGCGCGCTGCCCTCCTGGCCGGCGGGAGCCGCCGGCGCAGGCGCGGCCGGCGCAGTGGCCTCCGGGACGGCCGCGGCCGGCCCGGCGCCGCCCGGGACGGCGGCGGCGCTTCCGTCCGAGCGCAGGTAGCTGAAGAACTCGCTGTCGGGGCGCATCACCATCGTCGAGTTCTCGCCCCTGAGTGCCCGCTCGTAGGAGGTCAGCGAGCGAGTGAAGGCGAAGAACTCCGGATCGCGGCCGAAGGCGTCGGCATAGATCGCGTTGCGCTCGGCGTCGGCCTCGCCGCGGATGATCTCGGAGGTCTTGCGCGCCTCCGACACCAGTTCCACCACCGTCCGGTCGGCGGCCGCGCGAACCCGCTGCGCGGCCTCGCCGCCGCGGGCGATCTCGTCGGCGGCCTCGCGCTGGCGCTCGGCGCGCATCCGCGCGAAGGTCGCGGCAAGGTTCTGCTCGGGCAGGTCGGTGCGGGTCAGCCGCACGTCGATGACCTCGGCGCCGAGGTTCTGCGCCTCGCGGCGCGACAGGTCGCGGATGCGGTTCATCAGCGCCGTGCGGTCCTCCGAGAGCACCGCCCCCGACGGTACCGAACCCATCACCTCGCGGATGGCGGCGTTCAGGATCCGCTCCAGACGCGCCTGCGCGGCGCGCACGCCTTCGGTGCCCACCGCCTCGCGGAAGCGGCTGATGTCGGCGATCCGCCAGCGGATGAAGGCGTCCACCACCAGCCGGCGGTCGTCGAGCGGCGTCACCTCGAGCGGCTGGGTCCTGAGCCCGAGGATCCTCGCGTCGTAGCGCACCACGTCCTGGATGAACGGCAGCTTGAAGTACAGCCCCGGCTCGTCGCGCTCCTGGCGGACCTGGCCGAACTGCAGCACCAGCACCTTCTCGCGCTCGTCGACGATGAACACCGACGACAGCGCCAGCACGATCAGGACGATAAGGGCCGGCAGGATCATTGCGGTGCGGCGCATCAGTTGGTCCCTCCGCGGCGAAGCTCGTTCAGCGGCAGGTAGGGCAGGACGCCGGCGCCGCCGTCCTCGCCCGTCACCCCGTCGAGGATCACCTTGTCCATGCCCCCGAGCACCGCTTCCATGGTCTCGAGATACATCCGTCGCCGGGTGACCTCGGGTGCCTTGATGTATTCCTCCCAGACGGCGAGGAAGCGGCTCGCCTCGCCCTGGGCGGCGTTGATCACCTGGGCGCGGTAGGCCTCGGCCTGCTCGAGCACCTGCGCGGCCTCGCCGCGGGCGCCGGCCAGCACCCGGTTGGCGTAGGCGTCGGCCTCCTTCTCCAGCCGGTCGCGCTCCTGGCGGGCCGCCTGCACCTCGCGGAAGCTGTCGATCACGTCCGAGGGCGGGTCGGCGCGGTCGAAGTTCACCCGCACGATGTTGATGCCCGAGGCGTAGCTGTCCAGCGTCGCCTGCACCGAGGCCCGCAGGTCCGCGGCGATGGCGCCGCGGTCGCGGTTGAGGATCGGCGACAGCTCCGAACGGGCGATGATGTCGCGCATCGCCGATTCGGCCACCGCCCGGATCGTCTCGGTCGGCTCGGCCAGGTTGAAGAGGAAGTCCGACGGGCTGGAGATGTTCCAGACCACCTGGAACTCGATGTCGACGATGTTCTCGTCGCGGGTCAGCATCAGCCCGGTGTCCTGCGGCCCGCGCCCGGTGCCGATGTCCACCGCCCGCTCGCCGGTCACCTGCACGATCTCGTGGGTGATGAACGGCCAGGGGGCGAAGTTCAGGCCCGGGTTGCCGGTGCGGTAGTTCTGGCCGAACAGAAGCTCGACCGACCGCTCCTCGGGCCTGACCGTGTAGAACGAGGCGAACAGCCACACTGCGCCCAGGGCCGCCAGCCCCAGCAGCGCCCCGCGGCGCGAGAAGATCGGCCCGCCGCCGCCCCCGCCGCCGCGACCGAAGCCCCCGCGCCCGCCGCCGCCGATCAGAACGCGCAGCTGCTCCTGCCCCTTCTTCATCAGGTCGTCGATCTCGGGGATCTGCGGCCCCTCGCCGGGCGGTCGCCGCCCGCCGCCGCGATCGCGGTCGCCGCCGCCGCCGCCGTTGCCGCCGGTGCCTCGCCCGCCGCCGCCCCAGGGTCCTCCCGTGTTGCCAGCCATCCTGCCCAGGTTCCTCCGTGCACGTTCCGATTCGACTCGTCCGTCCTTAGGTGGGCGCCGGCGCGGCGAGTTCAAGCAGAACCGCCGCCGCGACCGCACCCGCCCGCGACACCGCCTTCCGGCCCTCCCGCCGCGACCGCGGCGCTCAGGCCACCCGCACCGGGCTGCGCATCGTCACCAGCTCCTCGGCCATGGTCGGATGCACCGCCACCGCGCGGTCGAAGTCCTCCTTGGTGGCGCCCATGCCCATCGCGACCGCGGCAAGCTGGATCATCTCGCCGGCCTGGTCGGCCACGATGTGGCAGCCGAGCACCCGCCGCGTCGCCGCGCAGACGACAAGCTTCATCAGCGCCTTCTCGGGCCGGCCGGCGAAGGCGCGGTGCATCGGCCGGAAGGCCGCGCAGTAGATCTCCACCGGCCCCAGCGCACGCGCCTCCTCCTCGGTCAGCCCGATGGTCCCGAGTTCGGGCTGGGTGAAGACCGCGGTCGCCACCTGCGCCTGGGTGGCCTTCAGCGGCCTGGCCTTGAACACCGTCTCGGCGAACGCCTGCCCCTCGCGGATCGCCACCGGCGTCAGCGCCATGCGGTCGGTGACGTCGCCCACGGCATAGATCGAGGGCACTGCGGTCTGCGACCACTCGTCCACCGCCACCTCGCCGCGCCGGCCCAGCCGCGCGCCCGCGGCCTCCAGCCCCAGCCCGGCCGTGTTCGGCGCCCGCCCGGTGGCGAACAGCACGGCACCGAACACCTCCGAATCGCCAAGCGTGCCGTGGGCGCGCACGCCACCGCTGGGGTCGCGCTCGAGGCCCGTGACGTCGGTGCCGACGCGCAGGTCGATGCCCGAGGCGCGCATGATCTCGGCGACATGCCCGCGCGCCTCGTCGTCGAAGCCGCGCAGGATCTGGGCGCCGCGATAGTACTGCGTCACCTTCACGCCCAGCCCGTGCAGGATGCAGGCGAACTCCGCGGCGATGTAGCCGCCGCCGACGATCAGGATCGAGTCCGGCAGCGCCTCGAGCCGGAAGATGTCATCCGACACGAGGCCAAGCTCGGCCCCCGGGATCGCCGGTCGGACCGGATGGCCGCCGGTCGCCACCAGGATGTGGCGCGCGCTCACCCGGCCGCCGGCGGCCAGCCGCACCGTGTGGGCATCCTCGATCGTGGCGCGGTCGTCGTGCACCCTGACCCCCGCCCGGCCAAGGATGCCGCGGTAGACGCCCTCCAGCCGGTCAAGCTCGGCCTCCAGCCGCGGCCGGAACGCACCCCAGTCGAAGCCGCCCGCCGCCACCTCCCAGCCATAGGCGCGCGCATCCGCCAGCGCTCCGCCGAAGGCCGAGGCGAAGACCATCAGCTTCTTGGGAACACAGCCGCGGATCACGCAGGTGCCGCCCATCCGGCTCTGCTCGGCCAGCGCCACCCGCGCGCCGCCCTCGGCCGCAGCCACCCGCGCCGCCCGGACCCCGCCCGAGCCGCCGCCGATCACGAAGAGGTCGACGTCGAAGCCCATCCCTCACCCCGCCGGATTGCCCGCTCTCCGTCTTCCACAGAACGCCGCCCCGCGCCACCCGCCCCCGGCCGGCCGGTCCCGGCGCGGCGCGGCGGTCACTCGCCGAGGTCGCGGAAGATGTTGTCGGCCGCGTCGATGTCGATCCGCTCCTCCTCGACCCGGCCGGTGGCGATGTCGCGTACCTCCACCCGGCCGTCGCCGTGGCCGATGACGACGGTGTCGCAGATGTCGACGAACAGGCCGTTCTCCACCACCCCCGGGATCTGGTTCAGCACCAGCGACAGCTGGCGGGGGTTGCCGATGCGGTTGAGGTGCAGATCGAGGATCAGGTTGCCCTCGTCGCTGCGGAAGGGCTGGGCCCCGTTCATCCGCAGCATCACGTCGCGCCCCAGCACGTCGAGGCTGACCAGCGTCTCCTCGATCAGCGCCTTGGTCGTCTGCCAGCCGAAGGGCACCACCTCCACCGGCAGGGGGAAGGCGCCAAGCCGGCGCACCTCCTTGGCCAGATCGGCGATCACCACCATGCGGTCCGAGGCGGTGGCGACGATCTTCTCGTGCAGGAGCGCGCCGCCCCCGCCCTTGATCAGGTGGAGCTCGAGGTCGAACTCGTCGGCGCCGTCAATCGTCAGGTCCAGCCAGCGCGCCTCGTCGAGCGTGGTCAGCGGCAGGCCGGCGGCGCGCGCAAGCTCGGCGGTGCGGGCCGAGGTCGGCACGCCCTGGATGCGCAGCCCCGCCTCGCGCACCGCCTCGCCCAGAAGCCGCACCATCCATGCCGCGGTCGATCCGGTGCCCAGCCCGACCCGCATCCCGTCCTCGACCAGGTCCACGGCCCGGCGCGCGGCGGAGTACTTGGCGCGATCGATCGGCGACAACGCGGCGGCCATGGCAACGCTCCCTTCCCGTCCCGTGGCGCTTATAGCAACTCGTGCGCGCGCGGCGAGAGGAAACGCGCCGGTCCGCTCCCGGCCCCGGGGGGCACGGGCACCGCCGGCGCCTTCGGCGTGCCGCCGGTCGCTTTTCGGATGGCCGCGGCGGTACCGCCGCGCTAGCTCGACGATACGCAGTCCGGGGGTCGCGCCCATGTTCCTCTCCGTCTTCGAGCTCTTCAAGATCGGCATCGGACCGTCGTCCTCGCACACCATGGGGCCGATGGTGGCAGCCGCGCGCTTTCTCGAACTCCTCGCCGCCTCGCCGTTCCGGCCGGCCGGGCTGAGGGCGCGGCTGCACGGCTCGCTCGCCTTCACCGGCGTCGGCCATGCCACCGACCGGGCGGTGATCCTCGGCCTCGCCGGCTTCCGCCCCGACAGCTACGACGCCGCCGCCGCGGCCGCCGCGCTCGCCCGAGCCGCCACCGACCGCCGGCTCGCGCCGCCCGGCCATCCGCCCTACATCTTCGACCCCGCGCGCGACCTTGCCTTCGACTACGGCCCGCCCCTGCCCGGCCATGCCAACGGGCTGGTGCTGATGGCCACCGATGCCCAGGGCGACGTCATCCTGGCCGAGACCTACTACTCGATCGGCGGCGGCTTCGTGCTGACGGCGGCCGAACTCGCGGCGGCGAAGTCGGGGCAGGAGCCGGCCCGGCCCGCGGTGCCCTTCCCCTTCCGCAGCGGCGCCGAGATGCTGGCCATGGCCCGCGCCGCCGGCCGGCCGATCGCCGCGATGAAACGCGCCAACGAGCGCGTCTTCCGCAGCGACGCCGAGATCGACGCCGGGCTCGCCCGCATCTGGGCGGTGATGTCGGCCTGCATCGACCGCGGGCTAGCCGCCTCCGGCACCCTGCCCGGCGGCCTTGGCGTCCGCCGCCGGGCCGCCGCCATCCATGCCCAGCTTGAGGCCGAGCGCGGGCTGAACCTCGTGCCGCCGCACAGCGTCACCGACTGGATCGGCGCCTATGCCATGGCGGTGAACGAGGAAAACGCCGCCGGCGGGCAGGTGGTCACGGCGCCCACCAACGGCGCGGCCGGGGTGGTGCCGGCGGTGATCCGCTACTGGCTCGACCATGTGCCGGGGGCAAGCCCTGCACGGGTGGGCGACTTCCTGCTCGCGGCCGCCGCGATCGGCGGGCTCGTCAAGCACAACGCCTCGATCTCGGGGGCCGAATGCGGCTGCCAGGCCGAGGTGGGCTCGGCCGCGGCAATGGCCGCGGCGGGGCTGGCCGAGGTCATGGGCGGCAGCCCCGCACAGGTCGAGAACGCCGCCGAGATCGCCCTCGAGCACCACCTCGGGATGACCTGCGACCCCGTGAAGGGCCTCGTCCAGGTGCCCTGCATCGAACGCAATGGCCTCGGCGCCGTCAAGGCGGTTGCCGCCGCCTCGCTGGCGCTCCGGGGCGACGGGGAGCATCTGGTCAGCCTCGACGCCTGCATCGAGACGATGCGCCAGACCGGGGCCGACATGCACGAGAAATACAAGGAAACCGCCCTCGGCGGCCTCGCCGTCAACGTCCCGAACTGCTGAGGCCCGCCCCCGTCACACCAGCCGGGAGACCTCGACCGCCGCGCGGATGAAGTCGGCGAACAGCGGATGCGGCGCGAAGGGCTTGGACTTCAGCTCGGGGTGGAACTGGACGCCGACGAACCAGGGGTGGTCCCTCATCTCCACGATCTCGGGCAGCCGGCCGTCGGGCGACATGCCCGAGAACACCATCCCGCAGGCCTCCAGCCGGTCGCGGTAGCGGATGTCGACCTCGTAGCGGTGGCGGTGGCGCTCCTCGATCGTGGTCGCGCCGTAGGCGGCGGCGGCGCGGCTCCCGGGGGCAAGAAGTGCGGTGTAGGCGCCCAGCCGCATCGTGCCGCCCTTGGCGTCGGTCGGCTTGCGCTCGACGGTGCGGTTGCCCTGCACCCATTCCTTCAGGTGGTAGACGACGGGGGTGAAGCGGCGACGGCCGGCGTCGTGGTCGAACTCCTCCGAGCCCGCGTCGGCAAGCCCCGCGCAGTCGCGGGCGAGCTCGATCACCGCCATCTGCATTCCGAGGCAGATGCCGAGATAGGGGATGCGTCGCAGTCGGGCGAAGGCCGCGGCCTTGATCTTGCCCTCGGTGCCGCGCTCGCCGAAGCCGCCCGGCACCAGGATCGCCTGGAAACCCTCGAGCCAGGGCGATGGGTCCTCGCGCTCGAAGATCTCGGCGTCGATCCACTCGGCGCGCACCCTCACCCGGTTGGCCATGCCGCCATGGGTCAGGGCCTCGGCGATCGACTTGTAGGCGTCCTCGAGGCGTGTGTACTTGCCGACGATCGCCACCCGCACCTCGCCCTCGGCGTTCTCCAGCCGGTCGATCACGTCCTCCCAGCGGCGCAGGTCGGGCCGCGGCGCCGGCGAGATGGCGAAGGCGTCCAGCACCGCCCGGTCGAGGCCGGCGCGGTGGTAGGCCAGCGGCGCCTCGTAGATCGACCTCAGATCGTAGGCCGGGATCACCGCATCGGGGCGGACGTTGCAGAACAGCGCGATCTTCTCGCGCTCCTTCTCGGGGATCGGGTGCTCGGAGCGGCAGAGCAGGATGTCGGGGGCGATGCCGATCGCGCGCAGTTCCTTGACCGAGTGCTGGGTCGGCTTGGTCTTCAGCTCACCCGAGGCGGCAAGGAACGGCAGGAGCGTGACATGCACGAAGATGCAGGCCCGCGCCGGCCGCTCATGGGCGAACTGGCGGATCGCCTCGAAGAACGGCAGCCCCTCGATGTCGCCCACCGTGCCGCCGATCTCGCACAGCATGAAGTCGACCTCGTCCTCGCCGACCCGCAGGAACTCCTTGATCTCGTTGGTGACGTGGGGAATCACCTGGATGGTCCGGCCGAGGTAGTCGCCGCGCCGCTCCTTCTCGAGCACGTTCATGTAGATGCGCCCGGCGCTGACCGAATCGGTGGCCCGCGCCGGCACGCCGGTGAAGCGCTCGTAATGGCCGAGGTCGAGGTCGGTCTCGGCGCCGTCGTCGGTGACGAACACCTCGCCGTGCTCGAAGGGCGACATCGTGCCGGGATCGACGTTGAGGTAGGGGTCGAGCTTGCGCAACCGCACGGTGAAGCCGCGCGCCTGCAGCAGCGCGCCCAGCGCCGCCGACGCGAGCCCCTTGCCGAGCGAGGACACGACCCCGCCGGTGATGAAGACGTAGCGTGCCATGGCGCGGGGCCCCCCCGTGATGCTGCGAACGTCGGGCCGGCGGCGGCACCGCCGGCAGGATCACGGGGTTTCCCGTTAGCGCATTCCCGGGGCGGCCGCAATCGCACCGCAAGATGCTGCGGGTCGCACTGCACCCCTCTCCAGCGCTGGTGGCGGTCAGTCGGCGCGCGGCGGCGTGGCCGGGGAGCTGCCCGAGGGCGGCGGCAGAAGGTCGTCGGCCGCGGGAAGGCCGGCGGGGGCGGCGGGGGCGGGCGCGGGAACGCCAAGCCGGTCCACCACCGAGGCGCCGGTACTCCTCTGAGCGGCGATCACCGTCAGCGCAACCGAGGTGGCAAGGAAGGCGATGGCGAAGATCCAGGTCAGCTTGCCCAGCGCGGTCGCCGCGGCGCGCCCGCTGACCACCCCGCCGCCGCCGCCGATGCCGAGCCCCCCGCCCTCGGAGCGCTGCAGCAGCACCACGCCGATCAGGCAGAGCGCGAGGATCAGGTGGATGACGAGGACGACGTTTTCCATGCGGGCCGGCTCTCCGTTGCAGGGCTATCTAGGCCGCGGGCGCGCCAGCCGCAAGCCCCGCAGGCGCCGCGCCCCCCGCGCGTCGCCCCGGCCTGCCGCCCGGCCGGCGTCAGGCCGCAGCCGGGGGCGAAGTATCGCGTTTCCCCCCGCCCGCGGCGCCGCTATGTGAGGGGCGGTTCAGGCGGGATCACGGGTGAAGCATGGCCAATGTCGTCGTCGTCGGCGCCCAGTGGGGCGACGAGGGGAAGGGCAAGATCGTCGACTGGCTGTCGGAACGCGCCGACATCGTCGCCCGCTTCCAGGGCGGGCACAACGCCGGCCACACGCTGGTCATCGACGGGGTGACCTACAAGCTGTCGCTGCTGCCCTCGGGAATCGTCCGGGCGGGCAAGCTGTCGGTGATCGGCAGCGGCGTCGTGCTCGACCCCTGGGCGCTGATCGACGAGATCGGCCGCCTCGCGGCACAGGGCGTCGCTGTCAGCTCCGCCAACCTGATCGTGGCCGAGAACACCGCGCTGATCCTGCCCCTGCACGGCGAACTCGACCGCGCGCGCGAGGCTCAGGCCGGTCGCGGCCGCATCGGCACCACCGGCCGCGGCATCGGCCCCGCCTACGAGGACAAGGTCGGCCGCCGGTCGGTGCGCGTGGCCGACCTCGCCGATCCCGCCACCCTCGCGGCCCGCCTCGACCGGCTGCTCGTCCACCACGACGCGCTCCGCCGTGGCCTCGGCCTCGACGCCGTCGACCGCGCGGCGCTCGAGGCGGCGCTGGCGGAGGTAGCCCCGCGCATCCTGCCCTTCGCCGGGCCGGTCTGGAAGGTCCTCGCCGAGGCCCGACGCGCCGGCCGGCGCATCCTCTTCGAGGGGGCGCAGGGGGCGCTGCTCGACATCGACTTCGGCACCTACCCCTTCGTCACCTCGTCGAACACGCTGGCGGGCATGGCCGCCACCGGCACCGGCCTCGGCCCCGGGGCGATCGGTTATGTCCTCGGCATCGCCAAGGCCTACACGACGCGGGTCGGCGAGGGGCCGTTTCCCACCGAACTCACGGATGCCACCGGCGAGCGGATGGGCGCGCGCGGGCGCGAGTTCGGCACCGTCACCGGGCGCAAGCGGCGCTGCGGCTGGTTCGATGCCGTCCTCGTGCGCCAGACCTGCGCGACCTCGGGCGTCTCGGGCATCGCCCTGACAAAGCTCGACGTTCTCGACGGCTTCGAGGAACTCCGCATCTGCACCGGATACGAGCTTGACGGCGAGCTGCTCGACCACCTTCCGGCGGCGGCCGACCGACAGGCGCGGGTGCGGCCGGTCTACGAGACCGTGGAGGGCTGGGCCGACAGCACCGCCGGCGCCCGCTCCTGGGCCGAGCTGCCGGCGGCGGCGGTGAAGTACGTCCGCCGAATCGAGGAACTGGTGCGCTGCCCGGTGGCGCTCGTCTCGACCTCGCCCGAGCGCGAGGACACCATCCTCGTTACCGACCCCTTCGTCGACTGATGGCGCTGTCCTGGAAGGCGCGCCGGCGCTGGGCACTGGCGATCCTCGTCGTCGGCATGCCGGTCTATGTCGTCGTCGTGGTCAACCTCCTCGCGCTGTTCGACCGGCCGCCGTTCCTTGTCGAGCTCGCGGTCTATGTCGTGCTCGGGGTGCTCTGGGCGCTACCGTTCCGCTTCGTCTTCCGCGGCGTCGGCCGGCCCGACCCCGATGCCCCGCCGCCGCCCGCCCCTGCCGCGGCGCCGCGTGACGGCGGCGGCGACGGCGCCCGCTGAGGCCCCGAAAGGCAACGCGCCGCCCCGGGGACGGGACGGCGCGCCTGCGGCATTGCTGCGGCCGGATCAGGCGGCCGGGACGGCGACCTTCGATGCAAGACGCGAGGCCTCCCCGATCTCGAACAGGCCGCGGCGCGAGCGCATGATCACCCCCTCGCGCAGCAGCCGGCCGAAGGCGATCAGCGCCGCCTCGCGGCTGGCCGCATGCTCGTCCGGGCCGGCCAGGGCCCGGCGCATCACCTGCGGGCGCGAGAACTGCTCGCTGCCCTCGACAAGCGCGATCCAGACCGCCGCAGCCTCCATCCTTGCGTCCAGGTCGGCCGCGCCGACCCGCGCCAGGAAGGCCTCGAAGCTCTCGGCGCCATGCGGCCGCGCGGCTGCGGCTGCGGGGGCGGGGGCGGGGGCGGCATGGTCGTCCTCCTCGGGCGCCAGCGGCTCGGACAGTGCAAGGTTGCCGGCGCTGACGCGGCGGGGACGGACGGGTGCGGCCTCGGCCGGGATCTCGGGGGCCGGGCGGTCGATGCGCTGGGCCGAAACCAGCACCAGCGGTGCCGGCCGGTCGGCGCCGGGCCGCTCGGCCGCGGACCGCTCGCCGCGGGCCGGGGCGGCCGGTCGGCGGGGGCGGACGATGCGGGCCAGGTCGTCGCGGAAGCGCTCCAGCGCCGAGGGCCGGGCGTCGGCGCCGGGCACCTGGCCGGTGACCTCGCGCTCGGCCTCGGCGGCGGCCACGGCTGCCTTCAGATGCGTCATCGCCTGCTGGCGGCGGCGCGTCTCGGGATCCCCGGCCTCCGATTCGGCGACCGCCATCAGGCGGCTCAGGTCGGGCTCGCGGCCGGCGCCGGCAGCGGGGCGGGCGCCGCGCGGCGCCTCGGCCGGGCGGGCCTCGGCCGGCCCCGGAGCGGCGGCTCGGGCAAGGTCGGCGGCCGGCTCCGCGGCTTCGTGCCCGGTTGCAGCGGCCGCCGGCGCGGCGGCAGCCTCCGCGGCGGCAGGTTCCGCGGCGGCAGGTTCCGCGGCGGCCGCGGCGGCGGGCGCCGGCACGGCGGCGGGCGCGGCCGGGGCTTCGGCGCCGACCGCGGCAGGGGCCGGCGCGGCGGCGGGCGGCACCGGCACAGGGACCGCGGCATCGGCCCCGGCCAAGGCGGCAACGGCCAGCACCTCGCGCAGAAGCTCGGCCTCGGCCTCGGGCTCCAGCCCCGAGCCGCCGATCGCCCGGCCCAGCCGTGCCGCAAGGCTGTCGGCCGGCGTCTCGTGCCCGGCGCGGTCGCCCCCGGTCCCTTCCGCCGCCTCCGCCACGGCCGGGGCGGGCTCCCGAGGGGCCGGGGCGGCGGCGTCGCGCGCCTCCGCGGCCGCAGCCTCCCCCGCCTCCGCCTCCGCCACCGGTTCCGCGGCCTCGCCGCCGGCGTCCCCGGCGACCGGCGCCGCGGCCATTTCCGCCGCATCGTCCCCGGCGGCCGGAGGGACAGCCAGCTCAACGGCAGCGGCGGCCTCCGCGGCGACGGCGGCGGCCGCGTCCGCGGCGGCCCGGCGGGCGCCGCGCAGCAGGATCACCCGCGCCGCCGGGGCGGCATGCGTCTGCCCCTCCTCCTCCTCCTCCTCCGTAGCCGCAGGCGCCGCGGCCTGCGGCCCGTCGGTGCGGACGGCGGCCGGGATGGCGTCGATGTCGGGCCCGGCCTCCGGCCCAGCAGGGACCGGCGGCGCGGCCGGGGCGGCCACCACGTCGCCTTCCACGGCACCGCCCGCATCCCCGGCCGGCGCGGCAGCCTCCGGCGCGGCCGCGGCCACCGGCACGGCCGGCGGTTCGGCCGCGGTCGCCGCATCCGCGGCGGCGGGCGGCGGGGGCGCGGCAGCAGGGGCGGGCGCCTCGTCCTCGACATAGGCCTCCGCTGCGGGCACGGCCGGCGGCGGAGGCGGCGCGGCCCGCGCCTGGGCCACCGCCGCGCGGATGCGCATCAGCTTGGCGGCGACGCTCTCGTCGGCCGGCGACACGGCGGCCGGTGGGGCGGCCGGCGCGGCGGCCGGCGCGGCTGCTGCCGGCAGGGCGGCGGGGCGGCGGTCGGCCGGCGGCTCGGCCGCGCGCAGCACCACCCCGTTCTCCTGCACCCGCGCCTCCACCCGGCGCTGGACCTCGCGCTCGGCGATGCGGTGCAGCATCTCGGCATCCGGCGTCGGCGGCTCGGCGCCGAAGTAGCGGTCGTCGGCCGCAAGGTCGCGGAAGTATTCGGCGATCGCCTTCATGGTCGAGAACGGATCCTCGAACCCCTCCAGCGTGCAGGAGAAGGTACCGTAGGAGACCGTGAGGATCTTGCTCGCACCGACCATGGGGCCCTCGCCTTCTGCCGACCTGACCCGCACGAGGCTAGCCCGGCCGCGTGCGTTTCCATGGGCAGATCGGGGTGAAAGTGCGGTAACTTTCGGGTTCACGTTGTGTTTTCCGCCACATTTGTCAACAGTGCCGGCATGGGGCAGGTGATCGTCGAGGCCAGCCGGGGGGTCACGGTCGTCGGCGGGGGGCAGGTCGCCGCGCGCCGTCTGGCCGCCGCGCTGGCGCTCGCGCCCGTGCTCGTGGCCGCCGACGGCGGCGCCGACCGGGCGGTGGCGCTCGGCCGACTGCCCGACGCGGTGATCGGCGACCTCGACTCGCTCGGGCCACGGGCGCGGGCGGCGCTGCCCGCCTCGCGCATCCACCGCATCGCCGAGCAGGAGACGACCGACTTCGAGAAATGCCTTCGCAGCATCGCCGCGCCCTTTGTCCTGGGCGTGGGCCTCGCGGGGCCGCGGCTCGATCACCTGCTGGCGGCGCTGAACGTGCTTGCCCGCCACCCCGGGCGGCGCTGCGTGCTCATGGGGGCGGGCGACATCGCCTTCCTCTGCCCCCCGCAGCTGGCGCTGGACCTGCCCGCGGGGATGCGCCTGTCGCTGTTTCCGCTCGGCCCGGTCACCGGCGAGAGCGCCGGGCTCGTGTGGCCGCTGGGCGGCATCGGCTTCGCCGCCGACGGCCGCGTCGGCACCTCCAACCGGGTCGCGGGCGGCGAGGTGCGGCTGTCCTTCTCGGCCCCGCGGATGGTCGTCATCCTGCCGGCCGCGGCCCTGCGGGCGGCGCTGGCGGCGCTGGCCCCCGGGGCCGTGCCGCCAGCGCCGCCAGCCGCTCGCGGTGGATCACGTAGAGGCCCGAGCCGGCGATGACCGCGATCCCGGCCCAGGTCAGCGGCCGGGGGAACTCGTCGAGCACGAGGTAGCCCAGCGCCACCGTCACCGGCAGCTCCAGATAGAACAGCGGCGCGAGCGTGGCCGAAGGGGCAAGCCGCAGTGCCCAGGTCATGAACAGGTGCGAGATGGTGGCCGCGACCCCGAGCCCGGCCAGCCACAGCCATGCGCGGCCCTCCGGCCAGGCCGATTCGAGCGCGCCGATGCCGCTGCCCTGCGCCAGGACCAGCACCGGCAGGCCAAGCACGACGGCGATGCCGGCGGTGTGGGCCTGCATCGGCACCGGATGCATGGCCGCCCCGAGGGCCCGGGTGGACAGCACGTAGACGGCAAAGAAGAACGCCGCGGCCAGCGGATAGAGGGCGGCAGCCCCGAACATGCCAAGCCCGGGCCGGACCACCAGCATCGCCCCGGCAAGCCCGACCCCGGCCGCGGCAAGCCGGCGCGGGCCGACCCGCTCGCCGAACAGCAGCCAGGCCAGCAGCATCAGGATGAATGGCTCGACATAGACGATGGCCACGGCATCGGCGAGCGGCATCACCGCCAGCCCGGCGACAAGGAAACCGGTGAAGGCCAGCGCCGAGGCTGCCCGCAGGACAAGCAGTCCGGTCAGCCGCCCCGGCACCCGCCAGTCGCATGTGGTGGCCGCGACGAGCGGATACATCAGCGCGCCCTGCACCAGATAGCGCGCCACCGCGATCTGCGCCGCCGACAGGGTCTGCCCGGCCAGCTTGCTGAACAGGTCGATGAAGGGCGCGACCGCGCAGAAGGCGACGGTCAGCGCGACGGCGGGCAGAATGCGGTCCGTTGGCCGGTCCATCGCACCCGCCTGTTGCATGATCGCGGCCGGGCGCCGCCTTCCCGCCCCGGCGGCGGCACGGGCAGCAGGGCCGTTCGGGCCGGGCCGCCCACCCTCTAGCCGCTGCTGCCGGCCACGTCCATGGGCCCCATGGGCCGCACGCACCCCCCTTGGCGGCGCCCCCGCGCCGGGGCGAGATGGGCCGCCGGCGCCGGCGCCGAATCGGCGACGGGCCGCGGGGGGGCGGGTCATGGCGGGCAGCGGGGGCGAACTCTACTCGGAGGCGCTGGTGGCGTTTCTCGAGTCCATCTGGGGCGAGGGCTTCCTGTCGCCCGGGGGCCCCGACGAGGTCGCCCGGGTGCTCGGCGGGGCCGATCTGACGGGCCTTGCGGTGCTCGACATCGGTTGCGGCGCGGGCGGCATCGACGTTGCGCTGGTGGCCCGCCACGGCGCCGGATGGGTCAGCGGGATCGACGTCGAGGATGGCGTCCTGGCGCGCGCCCGCGCGGTGGTGGCCGCCGCCGGCCTGGCCGGGCGGATCGGCCTTGCGCGGGTCGCGCCGGGGCCCCTGCCCTTCCCGCCAGGCTGCTTCGACGTCGTCTTCTCCAAGGATTCGATCGTCCACATCCCCGACAAGGCGGCGCTGATGGCTGAGGTGTTCCGGGTGCTCAGGCCGGGCGGCCGGTTCATCGCGGCCGACTGGCTGATCGGCCACGACGGGCCGCCCTCGCCGGCGATGGCCGCCTACATCGCCGCCGAGGGGCTCGACTTCGGCATGGCCTCGCCGGCGGCCTACCGGGCGGCGATGGCCGCCGCGGGGTTCGTCGACATCGTCGTGGAAAGCCGCAACGCCTGGTACCGGGCCGAGGCGCGGGCCGAGCGCGCGCGGCTGGCCGGCGCTGCGGGCCGGCAGGCGGCGGCGCGGGTGGGCGAGGCCTTCGTGGCCGCGCAGATCCGGCTCTGGAACCGCATGATCGCGGTTCTCGACAGCGGCGAGCACTGCCCGGCGCGGCTGGCCGCGACCCGCCCGGGCTGAGCGGCAGGCCGTCGGGGCCGACCGCCCGGCCGCCGCGGCGGGGACGCGCGAAAGCCTTTCCCGAGTCCTGGCTGCCGCCTGCAAGACTTTGATTTCACACGAACTCGACATGTCCCACGCATGGGACGCCGCGGCCGCCCTGGCCGTCGCTCAGCCCGCGCCGGCGGCCGGCAGCGACGGGGCCACCGTCCAGCCCGCCGCGACCAGCCCCGCCCGCAGCCGCCGGGCCATCGTGACTGCCGCCGGGTTGTCCCCGTGCACGCAGACCGAATCGATGGGGGTCGACAATCTTGCTCCGCCCGCGGCGAGAATGGCCCCCTCGCCGAGCATCGCCAGCACCCGCGCCAGCGCCGCCTCGGCATCGTGGATCACCGCCCCGGGCAGGGCGCGGTCGGCCAGGGTGAAGTCGGGCGCATAGGCTCGGTCGGCATAGATCTCGTGGATCGGCCGCAGCCCCGCCCTCGCCGCCGCGCGCGCCATCGCCGTGCCCGGCATGACCATGAATCCCAGCCCCGGGTCGACCGCCCTGATCGCCCGGGCCACCGCATCGGCCAGCCCGTCGTCCTCCGACGCCATGTTGCCGAGCGCCCCGTGGGTCTTGACATGGCTCATCCGGTGGCCGGCCAGCGCCGCGGCGGCGGCGAAGGCGCCGGCCTGGTAGGCGACGAGGTTCTCGACCTCGCGGACCGTCGTCCCGGCCAGCCTCCGCCGGCCGAAGCCCGCAAGGTCGGCGAAGCCCGGATGCGCCCCCACGGCCACCCCCCGGGCCAAGGCGCGCTCGGCCACCGAGCGCATGATCGCCGGGTCGCCGGCGTGAAAGCCGCAGGCCACGTTGGCGGTGGTGACGATGTCCAGCATCGCGGCGTCGTCGCCCATCGTCCAGGGGCCGAAGCCTTCGCCGAGATCGGCGTTGAGGTCGATCCGCATTCCGCCCGCGTCCCCCTGTCCTGGCCGTGCAGGTCGAGCCTTCCACAGCGGGGCCGGGCCCGCAAGCCGGGGCGGCCGGGGGTTGCGCGGCGGAACGCCGCTGGTATACCGGCGGTGTTCACGGGCGCCGGCGGCGGTCGCCGGCTGCACCTGCCTCGGGGGGCGGCATGGCGGCGCGGCTTCTCTATCTTGCCAACGGACCCAAGATGCAATCGGTGGCCCGGCTTGACGAGCGCTTCGAGGCGGCGGGCCTCGCGGTCGAGCGACGGTGGGCCTGGGATGGTGACTTCCCCGACAGCCTTGGCGGCTATGACGGCATCTTCCTCTCCGGCAGCCCGCACGGCGCCTACGAGGACGTCCCCTTCATCCACCGCGAGCACGGGCTGATCCGCGACGCCGCCGAACGCGGCATCCCGATGCTCGGCATCTGCTTCGGCAGTCAGATCCTCGCCTCCGCGCTCTGTGGCCGCGACCAGGTCTTCCGCCGCGGCTTCTGCGAGATCGGCTACAAGGATCTCGCGGTCACGCCCGCGGCGGCGGGGGACGCGCTGGCCGGCGGGCTCGGGGCGAGCGTGCACATGTTCGTCTGGCACAACGACGAGGTCCGCGCCGACCATCCCGACATGACCATCCTTGCCGCCTCCGACCTCTGCCCCAACCAGATCTGGCGGTTCCGCGACCGTCCCTTCTGGGGCATCCAGGGCCATCCGGAGATCACCCGCGTCCAGGCGCCGGTGTGGTTCGAGGAGAACCGCGCCCGGATGACGGCTGACGGCGCGGACGTCGAGGCCCTGAAGGCAGCCGCCGACGAGGCCGCGGATGCCAAGACGATGCTTGACCGCTTCGTCGGGGTGGTGGCGGAGGGCCGGTCATGGTGACGCCGAACCACACCTTCCCGCGGGCCGAATACGAGGGCCGGCTGGCGCGGCTGCAGGCGGCGCTGCGGGCGGCCGGCGACGACGCGCTCCTCGCCTTCATGCCCGAGACGGTGACCTGGACCACCGGCTACTTCACCCGCGGCTACACGAGCTTCCAGATGGCGATCGTGCCCGCCGACGGAACGCCGACGATCGTCTGCCGCGACGTCTCGGAATACTATGTCGATTCCACCTGTGTCTTTCCCGACCGCGTGCTCTGGTCCGACAGCGACGTGCCGGTCGCGGTCGGCGTTGAGGCGATCCGCCGCCGGCTTGGCCCGGCACCGCGGCTGGCCGTCGAGATGGCGGCCTGGCCGCTTTCGGTCGCGCGCTTCGAGGCGCTGCGCGAGGGGCTGCCCGGGGCCCATTTCCGCGATGCCGGCCGCATGGCCACGGACCTCAGGCTGATCAAGTCGCCGGCCGAGATCGCGCTGCAGCGCCGCGCCGCCCGCGCGGCCGAGGCCGGAATGCAGGCGGCCTGCGATACAATCGCCGCGGGCATCAGCGAGCGCGAGCTTGCCGCCGAGATCTGCGCGGCGATGGTGCGGGGAGGCAGCGACCTGCCGGGTCCGGGCGTGCTGTCCTCGGGCGAGCGCGCCTTCCACCTGCACGGCGGCTACTCCGACCGGGTGCTGGCGCGCGGCGACATCGTCCAGGTCGAGACGACACCGAACGTCCGCCACTATCACGCCCGCTTCATGCGCCCCTTCCGCGTCGCCGAGGCCAGCGACGCCGACCACCGAACGGTCGAGACGCTGATCGCGCTGCAGGATGCAGCGCTGGCCGAGGTGCGCCCGGGCGTGCCGGCCACCCTGCCCGACGGCATCCTGCGCGAGGGCGTGCTGTCGGCCGGGCTGCGCGAGCAGTACACCAACAAGACCTTCTACTCGGTCGGCCTGCTGCTGCAGCCCTCGGGCGGCGAGCCGCTGGAGGCGCATCCCGGCGCGACCTGGTCCTTCGCCGAGGGGATGACCTTCCATTCCTACGTGCTCGCCCGGGGCTTCGGCATGTCCGAGACGATCGCGGTCACCGCCAGCGGCTTCGAGCGGCTGACGGGCTTCCCGCGTCGGCTGTTCGTCTCGGCGCGATAGGGAGGCGCGCCCCGCCGCCCTCAGCGCACCGCCGCCAGCGCCGCCTGCAGCGTTTCGTGCAGCGCGACGCGCTCGTCCGGCGTCAGGAAGGCGCCGAGTTCCACCTCGCGCCCGCCGCCGGCAAGGGTGAGGTAGTTCTCCACCGGTCCGCCCTCGTGGCGCAGCACCACGCGCACGAAATAGGGATTGGCCGTCCAGCGCTGCTCGCGCCCGCGGGGGTCGCGCCGGATGATCTCGATCCGGTCGCTCCACAGCACCAGTTCCTCGCTCAGCCCGGCGTCGGCGTAGCTGCGCTCGAGCGCCCACCACAGGAGCCACAGCACCAGCCCGAGAAACGGCAGGAGCCCCCAGACCACCGGCGAGCCGATCAGCGCCAGAAGCGGCAGCGCGAGGAACACCGCGGTCGTGCCGACGAAGGCGGCAAAGCCCGCCCGCGACAGCGACCGGTGCGGCCACAGCCGCAGTCGCCACGGCAGCGCCGTGCCCGGGGCGGGCTCTTCGGTCCAGCGGTAGGGCATGGGCGTCATCTAGCGCCTGCGCGCGGGGCCCGCCAGCGGCACGAAGGCGGGTGCCATTGATGCAGGTCAAGGCGCCGGGCCGAATGCATTCCATAATTCCAACGTTTAGATCACGGCATTTGCGGGCCGCGCAGACGCAGGCACGGGGCCCGCGCGCAATTGCAGGGGAGGACCGCCGATGCGACAGCCCGGATCGACCACTCGCGCGGGGATGGCCGCGGCCTGCCTGGCGGCGGCCGCAGGCGTGGCGGAGGCGCAGGCGACCCGGCTGGCCTGGTCGTCCGCGGGGCCGATCGCCGGGATGCACTGCACCCAGGTGATCGAGGGCGCCTCGCCGCTCGCGCATACCTGGCGCGACAACTTCCTCTGCACCAGCCGCGACATCGGGCTGCGCTGGTCGTCCTCGGGGCCGGTCGCGGGGATGCGCTGCACCCAGATCATCGAGGGCGCCGAGCCGCTGGAGCACACCTGGCGCGACAACTACCTCTGCCTGCCGCAGGACTCGCCCGTGACGCTGTCCTGGTCGTCCTCGGGCCCGATCCCGGGGCGGGCCTGCGTTCAGGTCCACGAGGGCCGCGACCCCTATTCCTGGCACGACAACTACCTCTGCTGGACCGAGGAGTTGCGGCGCGCCGACCTGCTGACCATCACCGAGATCCGCAACATCAAGCCCGCGAGCGGGCTTGATGCGGCCGGCAAGGCGGTCTTCGGCATCGTCGGCGCCGCCGTCGCGGCGGCGGGCAGCGGCGGGGTCAGCCTCGGCGACCTCTACGACGGCGCCCGCTTCGGGGTGACGGTCGGCCAGTATCTCGACCGGGCCTTCAGCGGCCAGGACGACCTGATCGTCAAGATCGACGGCCGCACCCTGCTGCCGGCGCAGGGCCCCTACCACGCGATGCAGGCAGGCCAGATGATCCGCCCCAACCTCCGGGCCTCGATCATCGGCGCCGCCCAGCTGCAGCTGGTCGAATGGGACGGGGGCAGCGACAACGACAACCTCGGGGTCCTGGTCATCCTCGGCGGGCGCGACTACGTCGCCCGGAACGTCGTGATCCTCGCCCCCGACGACGAGGACGGCAGCATCTACCTCGTCAGCTACCGGGTGGAGGCGGGCAAGGGCACCGCGCAGGACGTGCCGAACGCGATGCTCTGCGGAACCAACCAGTGCAACGAGTGCGCCCGCCTCGACTGCGCCGGGCAGCCCTACGGTGACCTCGACCGCGACGGCGACAAGCCCGACCTGATCCGCTGCCCGGCCCATTTCACCGAGGCCGGCTTCATCGAATACCCGCAGGTGTTCGAGAACGTCTTCCTGCGCGTCTGCCGGCACATGGCGGCGCGCTGAACGGACGGGCCCCGGGGGGGGTGCATGCCCCCGGGGCCCCCGCGCGCCGGCCGGCAGGCCGGTCTCAGTGGGCGTGGCCGCGGTCCCACTCCTCGCGCCGCGGCAGCGTCTCGAAGGTGTGCTCCGGCGGCGGCGAGGGCAGCGTCCATTCCAGCGTGTCGGCGTGCTCGTTCCAGTAGTTGTTCGCGGTGATGCGGCGCCCGTAGAAGACGGTGTAGGCGACGATCCCGATGAACAGCAGGAACGAGGCAAAGGCGATGAAGGCGCCGATCGAACTGACCCAGTTCCAGTAGGCAAAGGCGTCGGGGTAGTCGATGTAGCGCCGCGGCATCCCCTGGCGGCCGAGGAAGTGCTGGGGGAAGAAGGTCAGGTTCGAGCCGATGAACATCAGCCAGAAGTGGAGCTTGCCCGCCCATTCGGGGTACTGGCGGCCCGACATCTTGCCGATCCAGTAGTAGAAGCCGGCGAAGATGCAGAATACCGCACCGAGGCTCATGACGTAGTGGAAATGGGCCACGACATAGTAGGTGTCGTGGTAGGCACGGTCGAGCGGCGCCTGGCTGAGCACGATGCCCGTCACCCCGCCGGTGGTGAACAGGAACAGGAAGCCCAGCGCCCACAGCATCGGCGTCTCGAAGCTCAGCGACCCGCGCCACATGGTGGCGATCCAGGAGAATATCTTGATGCCCGTCGGCACCGCGATCGTCATCGTCGCCAGCATGAAGTAGGCCTGCTGGGTGACCGACATGCCGACGGTGTACATGTGGTGGGCCCAGACGACGAAGCCAAGCACCCCGATCGCCACCATCGCGTAGACCATCGGCAGGTAGCCGAAGACCGGCTTGCGGCTGAAGGTGGCGATGATGTGGCTGATGATGCCGAAGCCCGGCACGATCAGGATGTAGACCTCGGGATGGCCGAAGAACCACAGGATGTGCTGGAACAGCACCGGGTCGCCGCCCCCGGCGGGGTCGAAGAAGGTGGTGCCGAAGTTGCGGTCGGTCAGGAGCATGGTGATCGCGCCGGCCAGCACCGGCAGGGCAAGCAGGATCATCCAGGCGGTGATGAAGATCGACCAGGCGAACAGCGGCACCTTGTGCAGCGTCATGCCGGGGGCGCGCATGTTCAGGAAGGTGGTGATCATGTTGATCGCGCCGAGGATCGAGGAGGCGCCGGAGACGTGGACGGCAAAGATCGCGAGGTCCATCGCCCAGCCGTCCTCGCGCGTCGACAGGGGCGGATAGAGCACCCAGCCCACCCCGGCGCCGGACTGGCCGTTGCCGCCCGGCGAGACGACCGAGACCACCGCCAGCGCGGTGCCCGCCACGAACAGCCAGTAGGAAAGGTTGTTCAGCCGCGGGAAGGCCATGTCCGGGGCGCCGATCATCAGCGGCATGAAGTAGTTGCCGAAGCCGCCGAAGAGCGCCGGGATGACCACGAAGAACATCATCAGCACGCCGTGGGCGGTGACGAGCACGTTCCACAGATGTCCGTTCGGCATCTCGCAGGTGCCGTCGGCCACCAGCCGGGCGCCCTCGAGGCACATGTACTGCACCCCGGGCTCCATCAGCTCCATCCGCATGTAGACGGTGAAGGCCACCGAGATGAAGCCGACAAGGCCGGCCGTGAAGATGTAGAGGATGCCGATGTCCTTGTGGTTCGTCGACATGAACCAGCGGACGAAGAAGCTCCGCTGGTCGTGATGCCCGTGGCTGGCCGCGTCTGCCATGCTCCGCTCCCGTTCCCCTGGGCGCTTTCGCCCCTTGCTTTTCCCGCCCGCCGGGCAGAGCGCCTCGGGTCGCGGGTGTCCCTGCATATTCCTTAGGCGGTCGCGCCGGAGCCTGCAATGCACGACATGCCGCAGGCGGCGCCGTCATGCCGCCGGCGGCGCGGGCGCGGTCAGTGCGGCGGGTCGGGCCAGGAGCGCGGCAACAGCAGCGCGATCAGCGCGTTCTGGCTGCGCGCGCCGGTCTTGTCGAAGATGCGCTGGAGGTGCGTGCGTGCCGTGGTCAGCGAGATCCCTCCGGCATCGGCGGCGGCGCGCAGAGTCGCCCCGGCGGCCAGAGCGGCGGCGATCTCGGCCTCGCGCGGGGTCAGGCGGTAGCGCGCGGCGGCATCGGCGGCCGCGCCGCGCGGCCCTGCCTCGACGATGACGAGCGCCAGCGGCGGCCCGGCCAGCACGCTTGCGGCCGCGCCGCACCAGGGCGCGACGCGGATCGCCAGCCCCCCGGGCGTGCGCAGGTCGGCCCCGGCGGGCGGCGGCCAGCCCGCCCGCGGCCGCGCCGCCGCGGCCACCGCCCGCGCCAGGCCCGGCGCCCCCGGCACCGACAGCGG
>JAHDXW010000032.1 GCA_023383015.1 Paracoccaceae bacterium | reverse complement strand
ACCAACTGCCCTGGCGTTGGAACGGGTAGCAGTCAGGCCGGACGCTTACGTTGAACCCCTCGAGCCCCTTCGCGGGGGCCACCTGTGCGAAGCCCGCCTTGCGCGACCAGGCATAGACTGCGCTGGCCCCGAAGCCGGTGTCGGTGGCGAGGCGGGCTATGGCCATGTGCTGGCCGCCGGCACGCCGGCAAACCCGCCAGAGTTACTCGGTCGGGTGCTGCCAGCAGACCGGATCGCCGGGCCCGCCCGCGAGCAGAAGCTGGTCGACGCGCCAGCTTTCGAGCTTGCGGCCCAAGGCTCAGACATCGATCTCGATCCGGTCCGCTGCCGGGCTGCCTTGGCGGTCGGGAACAGCCCGCCCGCGGAGAGTATGCAGGGCGCCCAGGTCACGCGGCGGTCGCAGAGGCGTTGACAGTCCGGTGACTCGCCGGGGTCCGTCCAGGTCTCTCCGAGGACGGTCGTCCGGAACGACCGCATCGCGTCGTCGCTGCCCCTTGCCGCCTCGGGCGGGTGCTGCCACACCGGGCGGATCGGACCGGGACCGTCGGCAGGGTCGGGCCACCGATCACGCGGGCGGTCGCGACCTAGGGATTGTGCGTCGGCTCCCCGCCAGGGCCAGGATCGCGGCAGCGGGCCTTCCCCTTGCAGTGCCAGCGGCCGACCTGTGGTTCGCAAGGCTCAAGACAGTCCCGACCGGCATCCGTATGGTCGTCGCCGCCCCGGGGGATTCCGAACAGGGCCGCATGCGCCTGCTGCAGGATGGCCCAGCCTCAACGAGATCGGCCTCGGTCCCCGCCCTTTGCAGCGTCCTATTGCGCCATCTGCCGGGACCGGCAGTCCGACGGGATGCCACCGTCATCCTCGCCGAACCGGCCTGCCCGCCGTGGCACGCGGCGTCCCGCCCCTACAGCGCGCTGCTTGAGCCTCCGTCGATGACCAGCCGCTGCCCGTTGACGTAGCCGCCGAGATCGGACGCGAGCCAGGCGCAGAGGGAGCCGAGTTCCTCCGGCCTGCCGAGCCGACCCGCCGGGACCGCGCCAAGGAAGCGGGCAGCAATGGCATCCCTTGTCTTCGCTTCTGATTTCGCGAGGTCGTTGCAGACCTGCGCGAAGCGATCGGTGTCGAAGAGTCCGGGCAGGACCGCGTTGAACGTCACCGCCGGAAAGCGACCGGAGCGTGCGTAGCTTTTCATCATTGCCCAGGCAGGCAGCCGGACCGCCGCGGACAGCGGGTTGTCGGCGCGCGGCTCGCCCATGGCACGCGAGGTCACCGCGATCACCCGGCCGAAGCCGCGCGACTGCATGGCGGGGGCGAAGGCGCGCATCGCTGCCCAGAGCGCGAAGGAGTGAGATTCAAGGTATCGCCGGAAAATCTCCTCGTCCTCGTCGCCGGGGTGGTAGAGGGGCGGCCCGCCGGCGACATGCACGAAGATGTCGGGCGCACCTCCCTCCCCTCTCATGACCGCCTCGATGACGCGGGCGCTTGCCTCCCGGTCCTCGAGGTCCCAAAGGCGCGTGCGGATCCGCCGGCCCGGTGCCGCAGCCTCCGACAGGCGCCCGGCCGCGGCCTCGAGCCGCTCGGGATTCCGAGCACAGATGGTGACGTCGCAGCCCGCCGCGGCAAGGGCGAGCGCGGCGGCATGGCCCATTCCGGCGCTGCCGCCGGTGACGAGCGCGTGCCGGGCCTTCACTGCAGCGTCCCCTTGCCGAGCCAGGGCTCGGATTCGCCCGCCTCGTCGCCGCTCGGGAGCTGGATGTCGAGCGGCCGGGACACCCGCCCGGCCTGGATGATCCGCTCGACGCTGCGGAGGGCGTCCAGCCCGCCGGCCGGGTTCTGGCGCAGCAGCACCAGATCGGCTTCGAGCCCCGGTGCGACGTCCCCGATCAGCCCGTCGAGGCCCAGGATCGCCGCATTCGTCTTCGTCACCGCCTCGAGGCATTCGGCGATGCTCATTCCGCAGCGGTGCAGGAGTTTCAGCTCGTGAACGATCTCTCCGACGCTGTCGGTGCCGACGCCGATGCGAACCCCGGCCGCGCGAGCGATCGGCACCGCCTCCATGTGGACGTCGGCGAGATGCTGGTGGCGCGCCCGCCAGTCGTCTCCACGGCGCCAGCGTGGCCAGGTGGTCTCGAGATAGCCGCTGATCGTCGGAACCAGGGACACCCCGTTCTCGGCCATCGCCAGGGCACCGTCCGGCGCGATGTAGACGCCGTGCTCGATCGTGTCGACACCGCAGCGGGCGACGAGTTTGATCTGCCGGGAGCCCATGCAGTGCACGGCCACCCGCCCGCCCCATTTCCGGGCCACGGCGACAACAGCCGAGACCTCATCGGCATCGACCTCGCCGAAGCTCCACTGCCCGTCCTCGTGCGGGCGGTAGGTCGGGTCGTTCGAGCCGATGATCTTGATCCAGCTCGCGCCGGTCGACAGCACATGCCGGGCCGTCTTGCGGAATTCCTCGGCGCCGTCGGCATAGAGCACGATGTTCCGGGCGTGGCCGCCCGTGACCGAAAGGGGGATGCCCGCGCTCAGGATGCGCGGCCCGGGCATCATGCCTGTCGCGACCGCGCGCGCGATCTCGGTGTTGATGTCGTTCGGTGCGCCGGTCTCGCGGATCGTCGTGATGCCCTGGCGCAGCACGGTGAGCGCATTGCGCACCGCGCGGACGGCGTTCATCGTCTGGCTCTGCGCCATCATCTGCCAGATGGGGCCAATGGTGCGGCGAAACGTGAGGTGGCAGTGCAGGTCGATCAGGCCGGGTATGAGGTGGAGTCCGGACGCATCGACAACGCGGGCATCGCCTGGCGTCTGCGCTTCGGACGGGAGAAGCGCTGATATCCGGCTGCCTTCGATGACGACCGTCAGCGGCTTCCCCTCCCAGCCCGTCGATGCGGCATGCACCGTCGCACCACTGATCCAGGTTCGTACTTTCGTGTCCATGGTCGCCTGTTCCCCAAAAACCGCCGTCAGCCCGAAGCGGGCAGCCGCCTCGTGCCGATCGCTGCCCTCCCGGTCGCCTCGCAATGGGCGCGGATCGCCGCCTTTGCCGCTTCCAGGTCGCTGCGTCGCAACGCAGCCAGTATCTCGTCGTGCTCCTCAAGCGCCCGCTTCCAGCGCGAGGGACCAACACCCGAGATCACGGTCAGCATCAGGCGCATCTCGCGGTTCTTGAGCGATTGATAGATGCTGGAAATGAGGGCATTGCGCGCTCCCGCGGTCAGAGTGGCGTGCCATCGCTGGTCCACCTGGATGAGGGTCAATTGCGGGGCGCCTTCGCGCCAGAGCCGCCGTTGCTCCTCGAGCAGGTCGGCGAGGCTGTCGACGATCTCGGTCAGCCCGTGGCGGACGATCGATTCGGTGGCGGCGCATTCGAACAGGCTGCGGCACTCCAGCAGGTCTTGGATCTCGTAGGGCGTGACCGCGGCGACATAGGCCCCTTTGCGCGGAACCAGCCGCACGAGCCCCTCGGCCTGAAGCCGCTGGAGCGCCTCGCGTACCGGCGTTCGGCTGACCCCCGCCATCTCGACGAGATACTCCTCACGCAGGAAGCCGTCCTCGACGATCCCCATTGCCGAGATCGCCTCGAAGGCGGTTCGATAGGCCTTGTCCCGGGCGGAGCCCGCCTCCTCCTCGGGCTTAGGGGGCATGAGCGGTCTCGTCATGGACCTGGCGCCGTCGGATGTGGGGCGTCGAGGGGAAAGGCGAATCCATCCGGCGCAAGAAAGAGGGTGCCGTCGACGGTGACGGTCGTCTCCTCGAGCGCCATGTCGACGTGGCATCCGGCACGATTGCGGCCTCCGAGATGGGTGTCGGCACCGAGAGCCATGGACACGGTGGCATAGCGGTGGGTGTCCTCGGTGGGGCCATAGCGGCCGAGGAAGGTGCAGCGGCGGTTGGTGCCGATCCCGAGTTCGGTCACATGCCGCGATAGGCCGAGGCCGGCGATTGCGTCGAGCGCGCGGCCAAGCTGGGCTGCTTCGGCGCCGCCGGCAATGTCGACCACGCGCGACGCGCGGATCGTCAGCGCGATCGGCCGCGAGAGTTTCTCGAACCGCGGGAAGTTCAGGCTGCCCTCGACGACAAGGCGGCCCTCGACCGAACCGTCGTCAGGCACCGTGGCGATCTGCCCCGCCGGCAGCACTTCGAGCCCGCCGAAGCCGCCGGCCTCGACAAGGGAGCCGGCGCTGCAGTTCGTCGCATACTGGCCAAGCCGCAGGGAAAGGTCGGTGCCGGCGGGCGAGGTCAGGCGGACGGTGCAGGGCCGGGCGAGCCGCGCCGTCCCGGCCTTGGTCACGCGGGCGAGCAGCGCCACCTCGGGCTCATCGGCGGGCAGGAGGCGCATCGCCGTTGCGCGGTCCATGTAGGGGATGAAGGCAACGCGGGATCGCCGCAGGGCGTCGCGGAAGCTCGGGTTGAACAGGAGCGCGAGTTCGTCGGACAGGACCACGACGGCATCCGCGGCTGCCACGGCTGCATCGAGCACAGGATAGGGGGCCGTTGCTGCCGCATCGAAGCCGCTCGCGGGAAAGGTGCCGAAGGTCGCCATGGGGGTGACTGTGCGTGGATCGTGGTCGAGGGCGACAGCGCCATGCCCGATGGCCCGCGCGGCGTTCAGCGCCGCCTGGACGACGGCCGGGTCGGCAGAGGGGTCGCGGACGACGAGAGCCGTTCCCCCGCCACCGGGCGCAAGCCCGAGGGCTGCCGTCCAGACTGCACGGAAACTTGCCTCCAGCACCCTGCCAGCACTGCCCATGGACTGCTTCCCTCTGCCGAACACCGTCACGCAATCCGGGGCGGGCTGCCCGAGTCCACCGGCAGCCCGCCCCGCACCGTCATTCCTTCGAGAGGAGGTGGCCCGGCAACTCTCCGTTCGGGGCGTTGACGAAGCCCGAGACGTTCGACCGGAAGGCATGGATGTAGTTGCGGTCCACGAGATAGATCATCGGCATCGTTCCCATGATGACGGCATCGATCTTCCCGACGATCGCGTCGCGGGCAGCGCCGGTCTCGAGGACCGTCGCCAGTTCGGTCACGAGGGCGTCATACTCATCGCTCTTGTACTTGTGGGTGTTCTGCGCCGCCGTCGAGGCATTGTAGTTGACGAGCGTGTAGAGCGGGTCGGCGACCGCGGGCGGGTCGAGGTAGACGATCGCCTCGTAACGTCCTTGCTGGAATCGGGTGTTGAAGTCGGCCGCGCTCGGGGCGACCTCGATCGTCCAGTTGAGACCGACCTGCTGGAGCTGCGCCTGAAGGGTGACTGCAAGTTGCTCGGCATGCGGACCAGGTCGCGACGAGTGCATCAGCATCGATGCCTCGAATCCGTTCGGATGACCCGCCTCCGCCAGCAGCCGCCGCGCCGCGGCGGGATCATGGGTGAAGGTCGTGCCCGACGAGGGCGCGCCGTAGCCGACGGGAAGCGAGGTTTTCGATGGCGTCGCGAAGCCGCGGTAGATCGCGTTGACGAGGGCCTCGCGGTCAATGGCGTGAGAGACGGCCTGACGGACGCGCACATCGGCGAAGCGCGGATCGCCAAGCTGCATCATCAGCGTGTCGCGGTTGGGCGAGAGGCAGGTCTCGACCACGACGTCCGGCGCGCCCTGAAGGCTCTGGAACTCGTCGAAGGTCAACCGCGTGGTGAAGTCGATCTCGCCAGCCTGGAGCAGCTGCATCCGTGTCGAGGATTCGGGAATGCCGCGGATGACCAGGCGCTCGATGTTGCCGCGCTCGCCTGTGTAGTTGGGGTTCGGTACATAGACGACCTCGTTTCCGGGATCGAACCGCTCGACCATCCACGGCCCGTAGTCTGCGGTGTTGCCGGCCATCCAATTCTTCGCCCACGGATCCTCGGCGGTCGCGTGCTTCCTCGCCTCGGTCGAATCGTAGATCTTGAGGGCGAAGGCCGAAATGGTGTGAATTGGCACGTCCATGGATGTCGGCCGCTCGAGATGAAGCCGCACGGTCCGCTCGTCGACGATCTCGATCGTGTCCTGCTGGCGATACTTCGCCTGGGTGAAGTACATGTTGCGACTGACGCCGCTCAGTTCGCGGTGGCGGTCGAAGCTCCACTTCACGTCCTCGGCGGAAAGCACGTTGCCGTAGGGGCTTTTCGCCTCGCGCAGGCGGATCGTGTAGTGCAAGCCGTCAGCGCTCAGCTCGAACGATTCGGCGAGGTCGAGCTTGATGTCGCCGATCGAGGCGAGGTCGTTGCAGCCGTTCCCCTCCACCTTCGCGTAATCGTAGTCGGCAAGGTTGGAGCGCTGTTCCCACTTCGTCCAGCGGCCCGGATCGCCCTCCCACATGGCCGGATCGAGGTTCTGCGCGACTGCCGGGACGGCGTAGACGAAGGTCACCTTGTCCTGCGCGGCAGCTTCCGGGGCCGCGCCGATCTGCGATGCGGCAAGGACGCCGAACCCCATGATGGCGAGGCGCCAGCCGCGCCCCGTCGTATACGCGATGTTCATTGCCAACTCCTCTGCGTTTCCTCATCCCGGTTCAGGTGGTCGGGCCGCGGTGAGGCGGCCATGTCCGCGGCATCGCCGCGAGCCCGGATGCACCGGCTCTCGCGGTCGCCCTCGGTCCGGATCATCGGGATCGGGCCGGCCCGACAATCCGGCATCTCGTCGGGGCAGCGCCCCGCGAACAGGCAGAAGGGGGGAATGCTTGTCTGGCTCGGAATCTCGCCCGCAAGCCGCATGGGCTGTGTGCGAACGTTCGGGTCCGGCACCAGGCGCGCCGACAGGAGCGCGCGGGAATAGGGGTGGCGCGGTGCGGCCAGCACGTCAGCCGTCCGCCCGGTCTCCATGATCTGGCCGCGATACATCACGCAGATCCTGTCCGCGATGCGCTCGACGCTGCCGATGTCGTGGGAGATGTAGAGCATCGAGATGCCCCGCTCGCGCTTCATCCCGGCGAGCAGATCGAGGATCTGCGCGCGCACCGACACGTCGAGGGACGACGTGGGCTCGTCGAGGATCAGCATCGCCGGCTCGAGGATCAGCGCGCGGGCGATGCCGACCCGCTGCTGCTGCCCCCCCGAAAGCTCGCGCGGCAACCGGTGGTGGAACTCGTCGGCAAGACCGACACGGCGCAGGCCCTCCCGCGCCCGCGACTCCCGCTCGGCCCGCGAAAGCTCGCGTCGGTTGATGTCCAGCGGTTCGCGCACGATCGCATGGACGCGGTGGCGGGGGTTGAGGGATTCGTAGGGCTCCTGGAAGACGGCCTGGATGCGCCCCGGCGCCGCGTAGCGCACCGACCCGGAATCGGGCTGCACCAGCCCGAGCAGGATGCGCCCGAGCGTGCTCTTGCCCGAACCGCTCTCGCCGATGACGGCGACGCATTCGCCCCGCTCGACGGCGATCGAGACGCCGTTGAGGGCATGGACGCGCGCTCCCCGGGCGACGGCGAAGGTCTTGCGCAGGTCATGCGCCGCAAGGAGCGGTGCCGCCGTCACGGCACCGCCTCCGCGCCCGCTGTGTCTCTCCTTCCGCCCGATGCCGCGATCAGCCGGCGGGTGTAGTCGTGCCGGGTCCGGTGGAAGATATCGGCGACCGCCCCCTGCTCGACGATCCGGCCGCGATGGAAGACGTAGGCCTCGCGACAATAATGGGCGACCACGCCGAGATCGTGGGTGATGAGCAGCACCGAGGCACCGAGTTCGGCTGCACGCTCGGCCATCAGGTCGAGGATCTGGCGCTGCACGGTAAGGTCGAGCGCCGTCGTCGGCTCGTCGGCGACGATCAGGCGGGGCCGTCGCGCGAGGGCGAAGGCGATGACGACGCGCTGTGCCATTCCGCCGCTCAGCTGGTGCGGATACCCCTCCAGCACGCGGCGCGGATCGTTGATGCCCACTGCCGCGAGCGTCGCCTCGGCAAGCTCGTCGAGTTCGCCCCGCGCCGTCCGGGCATGCCGCCGCGAGGCGCGCAGCACGGTGACGAACTGCTTGCGGATGCGGGTGACCGGGCTCAGCGCCCCGAAGGGGTTCTGGATGACGAAGCCGATGTCGGTGCCGAGCACGCCCCGGAGTTCCGCACGCGGGCAGGCGAGAAGGTCGATCTCACCCTGCGTTCCGGCGAAGCGCGCCGTCCCCGCCTCGACCCTCCCTGGCGGAGCGACGAGGCCCAGCACGGATTTCACGCTGACCGACTTGCCGCTGCCGCTTTCCCCCACGATGCCCGTGATCGTCCCAGGCGCGACCCGGAATGAGATGTCGTCGACGACACGGGTGCGGCCCGCCGGGCCGGCAAAGCTCGTGGAGAGCCCGGCCACATCGAGCAGGGCCGGCGACGGCGCGGCGTTCATTGCGCGAGCCTCCGGTCGAAGGCCTCGGCGATCGCGTTGAGGCTTGCCACCGTGACGAGCACGGCGAGCCCCGGAAACAGCACCACCCACCACTGCCCGGTCGCCATGTTCTGCGCGCCCGCCTGGATCATCGAGCCCCATGACGCGGCAGGGGGCGAGATGCCGATGCCGAGGAAGCTGAGGGCGGCGATGACGACGATCGAATGGGCTGCCGTCAGGCTGCACTGCGCTATGACCACCCCGTAGACGTTCGGCAGCACATGGCGCAGTAGGATCCGCAGCCAGCTCGCCCCGTAGGTCTGCGCCGCCTCGATGAACCGCGCTTCGCGGATGCTCAGCCCCTGGGCCCGGACGAGCCGCATGAAGCGGGGGACGTTGATGATCGCGATCGCGAGCACGACGTTCTCGAGCCGATTGCCCGTCAGCGCGACGACGGCAACCGCGAGGACGACTAGGGGGAAGGCCTGGAACGCATCCAGGCCGCGCATCAGCAGTTCGCCCGCCCGGCCGCGGGTGACCGCAAGCAGGCCGAGGGGAACCCCGGCGAGCGCCGAGACCAGCGTGCCGGAGATCGCGAGCGGGATGTCGCGCGATCCCGCGGCGAGCGTGCGCGAGAAGAGGTCGAAACCGAACCGGTCGGTTCCGAACCAGTGGGCGGCCGAAGGCGGCCGCAGCGGCGGGCCCGCCCCGGGCATGATCGGGTTGTAGGGCAGCGGAAGCGTCCACTGCGCCGTCGCAAGGACAAGGACGGTCAGGCAGGCCAGCAGCACCAGCGGCGCCTGCAGGGCGCCGCGGGCAAGTCGCACGGCCCCGCTCCCTGTCCCAGGGTTCGCCGCACCCCCCATCCTTCCGCCCGCACTCATTGGAGGCGAATCCGTGGATCGAGCAGCAAGACGAGGATGTCGAGCACGAGATAGAGCACGAGCGTGATCGCCCCGGCGACGATGACGAAGCCCTGGATCGCCGGAACATCAAGGGTCAGCATGGACTTGAGGGCCCATTCGCCGACCCCGCGCCAGGCAAAGATCGTCTCGATGATCGCTGCCCCCCCGATCAGCGACCCGAACAGGATCGCCCCGTAGGTCAGGATCGGCGTGCGTGCCTGCTTGAGGGCGTAACCGAAGACCTTCCATTCGCTCAGCCCGCAGGCCCGGGCGTAGAGCGCCTGGTCGGAATTGAGTGCCGCCGAGATCGTCGTGCGGCTGATCTTGGCGATGTAGGCCGAATAGACGACCGACAGCGCCAGAACCGGAAGGAGCGAGGCGGCGGCCACCCTCCGAAAGGTGGCGTACTGGCCCGCCAGCAGCGAATCGACGAGCAGCATCCCCGTCACCGCCGGCGGCGCCGACGCGCCGAAACCCAGCCGACCCACGGGCGGCGGCACCAGCCGCAGGACGAAGAACAGCGCAAAGATGAGCAGGAGCGCGAGCAGGAAATCGGGAATCGACTGGAACAACGTGATCCCGCCCGAGGCGACCCGGTCGGGCCAGCGCCCGCGATACCAGGCCCCGATCCCACCCATCACGAGGCCTATCGCGACAGCGCCGAAGGTTGCCAGAACGACCAGTTCGACCGTCGCCGGAAGATGGCGTCCGATTTCCTCCAGCACCGGACGGCGCGACTGGAATGACGTTCCGAGGTCGCCCTCGAGGAGATGCCCGATGAAGATCACATAGCGTTCAGCCGCGGTCCGGTCGAGCCCGAGTTCGGCGCGCAGCCGGTCGAGTTCCTCCGGCGTCGCGAACTGGCCGAGAATCTGCACCGCGGGGTCGCCCGGGATGAGCGCAACCAGCGCGAAGGCGAAGGTCGCGACCACGAGCAGGGACAGCGGAATTGCCAGAAGCCGCAGGCCGATCAGGCGGAGAAACGTCGGGTCCATCGGCTCCTCCCGTCTTGTATACGCTATGGATACGACTATGGTGCTGTCAACCGGCAAAGGGGCACTGCGCTTCAGGGAGGGGCGGGCCCGACGGCCCGCTGCCGCTGAAGCCCGCGGAGGATGAGCGATGGGCACGCTTCTGATCACATGCGGCCAGCTGTTCGATGCCACCGGCCGCGACGCGAAGGCGTCGCGCACGGTCGTCATCGAGGGCGACCGGATCAGGGAGGTGATTGCGACTGCTGACCTGCCGCGACGGCCCGACCTCGCGGGCGCAGAGGTCGTCGACGCCAAGAGCCGCTTCGTGATGCCGGGGCTGATCAATGTCCACGACCATCTCGTCTTCCGCGGCACCCGCGGGCCGGTCTATCCCGAACTTGCCGCCGGCCGCGACAAGCTTGCCCTGAACTGCGCCCGCGCCGCCGTCACGGCACTGCGCGCGGGCTGGACCACGATCCGCGACATGGGCGCGTCCTACGATCTCTCGTTCCGTTTCAGGGAGTTCATCGCGCGGGACTTCCTCCCCGGCCCGCGCATGGTCGTCTGCGGCGCGCCACTTTGCGTCACCGGGGGCCATGCGGCCGTGATTTCAGTGGAGGCCGACGGCGTGGACGCCATGCGCAAGGCGGCACGTCGCCAGCTCGAGGGCGGGGCCGACCTCGTCAAGGTGATGGCGAGCCACGATCCCGTTGTCATCGACGGCCCGCAGAAGACGCGCCCCGAGATGGAGCTCGACGAAATCCGCGCCGCCTTCGATCAGGCCAAGGCGCACGGCAAGAATACGGCCTGCCACGTCATGGGCACGGTCGCCATCGACCGGGTGCTCGATGCCGGTGTCGACGTGGTGTCGCACGGGTTCTATCTCGGCCTCGAGCAGGCACAGCGCATGGCCGAGACGGGCGTCTTCCTCGACCCCACCCTGTCGTCCTACGGCCGCCAGACGATCAATCCCGCGCTGGACCGCGGCCAGGCCTGGATCGACCTGCACATGCCGCTGATCGCGCCGATGGAGCAGGCCTTCCGCAATGCGGTGAAGGCCGGCGTCCGGATCGTGACGGGGACCGATTCCGCCGGCCGCTATGCCGAGGATGTTGAGATGATGCGCGAACTCGGCCTCGACGCCGGCGAGACCCTGCTCGCCTGCACGCGCAACGCCGCAGAGGCGCTGGCGGTCTCGCATCTCGTGGGGACGGTCGAGCCCGGGAAGGTTGCTGACCTCGTCATCCTCGACGGCGATCCGCTGCGCGACCCCTATGCGCTGGAGCGCGTCGACATGGTCGTGCAGGGCGGCCGCGCCCTGCGCCCCGACGATATCCGGATCTGAGGAGGCGGTCATGGACGCATCCGGTGACGGCATCGACAACCCTGCCCTCCGGCGGCTCGAGGCGGGCGGCGTCGCGCTCGGGGTCGCGCTGCGGCTTGCCCGGACCGTCGATATCGCACCGGCGATGAAGGCTGCGGGCTACGACTGGCTCTTCATCGACCTCGAACACGGTTCGATGAGCCTCGACACGGTGGCCCAGATCTCGACCGCCGCGCTCGCCTGCGGGATCGCCCCTTTCGTGCGCGTGCCCAAGGGCGAGTATTCGCTCGCGACGCGCGCCCTCGACAACGGCGCACTCGGCATCATCCTGCCGCATGTCGACAGCCCGGCCGAGGCGCGAGAGGCGGTGATGCGACTGAAGCTTCCCCCGCTCGGCCATCGCTCGGTCGGCCCCGCCCCGCAGCTCCAGTTCCGGCCGGTCCCCCTGCCCGAGACGATCCGCCTGCTGAACCGCGCCTGCATGACGGTCGTGATGCTCGAGACGCCGGAGGCCATCGCACAGGCCGATGCGATCGCCGCCGTCGAGGGTGTCGATGTCGTGATGATCGGGACCAACGACCTCTGCGCCGAATACGGCATTCCCGCCCAGTATGGCGACCCACGGATCAAGGCCGCCTACGACGCGCTCTTCACCGCCTGCGCCCGGCACGGCAGGTGGCCCGGGATGGGCGGCATCTACGACGACGTCCTCGCCCCGGACTACATCAGGCGCGGGATCCGGATGGCGCTCGCGGGCACCGATCAGAATTTCCTTCTGGCCGCCGCGACGGCCCGGGCGAGGCTCCTCTCCCGCGCGGCCGGATAGGGGCCGGGCAGCCCGACGCGGTGCAGGCGGCTGAGCCGGGGCGACGCCTCCCGTGTCGACGCCCCGACCTCCCTGCTCGCGCGTGCGCCGGCGCCGTTGTCCTTCCGCCCGGCCAGGGCCGGCATGCAGAGCCGCTCGGGCAGACTGCCCGGCGGCCCCGGGGCAAACGCGGGAACCGTCGCCGGCCGCCGCGACGTCTTCGACCGCGCGCGTGGCCTGCCGCGCAAATCCTGAGAGAGATTCACTTCGTGGATCCCACATGGGAGCTGGCTGGCACGAGCAGACCCGCAGCCCTGGCCTGCAGGATCCGGAACCGGCCCAACCGCAACGCAGCGCTCTTGTCGCGCGAAGCGCAATCGAATGCGCGACGTGACGACTTCTGACGCACGGACAGAGCGGGAACTGGCGCAATGGCGATGGTGGACCCGCTCCTGCGACCCAGAATTGAGGACGAAATCGCGGCGTTCCGATCCGGCGCGCCGACTTTCGGGAACGAAATCCGGCACGAGCGAATCGGCGTGATCCACCTGACCTACCCGCAGGCATCGAAGTCGGGGAAGCCGTCCAGCAGGCCATCGGGAGACGGCACCGCCAGGCCTGAACACCCCGACGAGCCGGCCCGGGTACTTCTGAAACGAGGGGGCCGTCGCTTCTCAGGGGCTGGACCGTTTGCCGCGCGTGAAGAACTCGACCGATAGGCCCGTTTCCCGATGCTACCCCCGAGCATTGTGTAGGTTCTGGGTGAGGTGGTCACCGGCGATGTTCGGTTGGGGTCTGGTTGGTTGCGCCAACCCCGGACCGGGTGAACCACCGATGACCACCGACATGGTGGACTTCCGCGCCCTCGTGGAAAAGGCCCCCGGCGCCGATCTGCTGCACGAGATGACCGGCCTTGCCGCCGAGCGGCTGATGGAACTGGAGGTCGGTGCCGTTACCGGCGCGGCCAGTGGCGAGAAGGACGCACCGCGGCGGGCGCAGCGCAGCGGCCGCCGTGACCGGGACCGGGAGACACGCGCCCGGACACTCGAGCCGCGCATCCCCGAGCTCGGGAAGGGAAGCTGCTTCCCCGGCTTCCTCGAACCGCGACGCATGGCCGGGAAGGCGCTGACAGCGGTTATCCCGGAGGCCCATGTACAGGGCATCTCCACCCGCTCCGTCGACGATCTGGGCAAGGCCATGGGCATGACGGGCCTCTCCAGGTGCCAGGTCAGCCGCCTGTGCCAGGACATCGACGGCAAGGTGAAGGCCTTCCTCTCCCGGCCGCCGGAGGGCGCATGGCCCAACCTCTGGATCGACGCCACCTGCCTCAAGGTCCGGGGCGGCGGGCGGATCGTGTCGGTCGCCGTCATCATCGCCATCGGCGTCAGCACCGACAGTCGTCGTGATGTTATCGGTCTGGAAATCGGTACATCCGAGGCCCAGCCGATCCTGACGGAGTTCCTGCGCAGGCTGACACGGCACGGCCTGCGCGGGGTCAAGCTGGTGATCAGCGACGCCCACGAGGGCATCAGGGCCGCCGTCCCGAAGGTGCTCAGCGCGACCTGGCAGCGGTGCCGTGGCCGCGTCCAGCGCAACGCCCGGGCCTCCGCCGGGAATTGCGGACGGCGCGTTGTCCCGGCCTTCATCGCCACCGCCTTCGCCCACGACACGGCCGGGGCCGCCACCACCCGGTGGCGCGCCGTGGCCAAAAAGATCCGGCCGAAGGTGCCGAAACCCGCCACGCTGATGGACGAGGCCGAGCATGACGCGCTGGCCTGCATGTCCTTCCCCAAGGAGCGCCGTGCCAAGCTGCATTCCACGAACCCGATCGAGCGCCTCACCGGCGAGATCAAGCGCCGCACCGACGTCGCCGGCATCTTCCCCAACGACGAGGCCATCACCCGCCTTGTCGGCGCCTGCTGCCGGAACAGAACGATGAGTGGGCCGTCCAGCGCGCCCGCTTCATGACGCTGAAACCATCGCGCCCATGGGCGATGATGCGGTCATCGGCCTGCCCGCCGCGGCATCCCGATCAGGCAGACCCGCGCCGAACATCACGGTGACGATCAGCGCGAACTGCACCACTCCAAGGGACAGAATCGAGACCTCGATCGGCCCAAAGGTCGCGCAAGGCAGTGCTGAGCCCCTCCCGCACAACCCTCAAGATGAAAGGGAATCCGGCCCCTGCCGGATCGGGAGAACGCGTTCGCGAGGGCAAGTGGCGGAGGGGATGGGCCTGACGTCTAACCTTCTCTACCTTAAGTCATTGAAATTCATTATGTTTAAATCTCGGCAATCTTCAGCTTGCGCTTCCACATGACGCGATTAGCGCAGACCTTGCGCATATCCCCCCTGGGGGGATAAGAGCGCACGATGTCCGAGTCAGCCCAGCACAGTTCGCACCCCCATATCATCAACCGCCTCAAACGGGTGGAGGGACACCTCAGATCCATCATCGCCATGCTGGAGGCGGAGAAGCCCTGCGCCGAGATCGCGGGCCAGATCAAGGCGGTCGAAAGCGCTGTCACAGCCGCCAAGCGGATGCTGATTCACGACCACATCGACCATTGCCTGGGGCACGGCGGCGAGAGCGATCTCGTCGAATTGCGCGCGCTGGCCAAACTTCTCTGAGAGGCACCATGCTCGCCGTCCTTGCCAACCGCACGTACCGTCATCTGTTCGCCGCGCAGGTCATTGCGCTGATAGGCACCGGCTTGGCCACGGTCGCTCTCGGGCTTCTGGCCTGGGATCTCGCGGGGGCCGATGCGGGGGTGGTGCTCGGCACCGCGCTTGCGATCAAGATGGTCGCCTATGTGACGCTTGCGCCGATTGCCTCGGCCTTTGCCGACCGGGTGCCGCGACGGGCGATGCTGGTGGCGCTCGACCTGATCCGGGCGACGGTCGCGCTGGCGCTGCCTTTCGTGTCCGAGGTCTGGCACATCTATGTGCTGATCTTCCTGCTGCAGGCGGCATCGGCCGGCTTCACCCCGACCTTCCAGGCGACGATCCCGGACGTTCTGCCCGACGAGGCCGAGTACACGCGGGCACTGTCGCTCTCGCGGCTGGCCTATGATCTGGAGAACCTGCTCTCGCCGATGCTCGCGGCCGCGCTGCTGACGGTGGTGAGCTTTCCGGTCTTGTTCGGCGGCACCGTCATCGGCTTTCTGGCATCGGCCGCACTCGTGATGACCGTCACTCTGCCGTCACCCCGGCCGACGCAGCCGCGCGGCATCTGGGACCGGACCACCCGCGGCATCCGCATCTATCTCGCCACGCCGCGCCTGCGGGGGCTGCTTGCGCTGAACCTTGCGGTGGCCGCGGCAGGGGCCATGGTGATCGTCAACACGGTCGTGCTGGTTCAGGCGCGGCTTGGCCTCGGCGAAGAGCAGGTGGCGCTGGCGCTCGCGGCGTTTGGCGGCGGCTCGATGGTCGCGGCGCTGCTCCTGCCGCGGCTGCTCGACCGAATGCCGGACCGACCGCCGATGATTGCAGGTGCCCTGATCCTCGTTTGCGGAACGGCCTTCGGCCCGCTGGTCGGATCGCTGCCTACGCTGATGGCGCTGTGGCTCGTGATCGGCTTTGGCTACAGCCTGATACAAACGCCGACGGGTCGACTGCTGCGCCGGTCCGCCCAGCCGGAGGACCGGCCGGCGATCTTTGCCGCCCAGTTCGCGCTCAGCCATGCCTGCTGGCTTCTCACCTATCCGCTGGCCGGGCGGTTCGGGGCCGCATTCGGTCTGGATGCGACCTTTCTCATCATGGCTGGCCTCGCCGCCCTCGGGGTAGCGAGCGCGCTGAAGCTCTGGCCTGCGGCAGAGCCGGAGGTTCTGCCGCATGAACACCCCGATCTGCCCGAAGGACATCCGCATCTGTGGGAACATGGAGAGAGCGGCCACAGCCACGCCGTGGTGATCGACGCGCTGCATCGGCAATGGCCGTCCCGGCGGGCCTGACCGATTATCATGGGCGATCTTGCCGTTTATGGCGGCCTGTTTCTGGCTGCCTTCACCGCTGCGACTCTGCTCCCTGCCCAGTCCGAGGCACTGGTCGTGGGCCTTTTGCTGACCGACTACGCGCCATGGCTGGTGCTGGCTGTGGCGAGCGTCGGGAACGTCCTGGGTTCTGTGGTCAACTGGTTTCTCGGGCGAGGGATCGAACGGTTCCGCGGCCGGCGGTGGTTTCCGGTGAGCCCCGCCGCGCTGGCGCGGGCGGAAGGCTGGTATCGCCGCTACGGCAGATGGTCGCTGCTGCTGGCCTGGGCGCCGATTATCGGCGACCCGCTTACTGTCGTAGCGGGCGTGCTGCGCGAGACCTTCCTGGTATTCCTGCTCCTCGTCAGCATCGCGAAGATCGGCCGCTACCTTATTCTGGCAGCAGCGACCCTGGAGTTCGGCTGACTATGGCTCTGGGTGTGCCTCGACTCGCAGTGCGAGTTGCGGCTTCTGACCTTCAATCCGGAGACGGCCTGAAATGCTGTCTCCGTTCGGGTAATCGGCGCTCGCTGCCCTTGTCCATCCCGAAACGCCGAGTTCACCTCGCCGGTTCTCGCTTCAGATTACGAACACCGGCGCGAACCCGCCTCCGGGCGTCCTGAAGTTCGTGGTCTGACCTTGATAGAGTCGCGCGGCCACCAGGAGCACCTGCCCGTCATAGGTATACAGTCGCACGTCCATTTTGCGCGTCTGGGGTGTCTCGTCGATCTTGATCATGCGCTCGCTGGGGCGGACCAGCGTCTGAGCAACGTATCCGCCCTCCGCGATCTCCGCCCTGACGCCCTTCGTCAGCTTGTCGCCGCGATATACCGCCTTGCCGCCATGTCCTCCGGTCGGCTTGAAGAACAGGTCCTTGCGGGATTTCCAAAGTGCATCGGCGTTATCGGGATTGACCACGACGGTGCGTGGCACGGCAGCAAGCAGGGCGCGAAGTCTCGGCTCCACGCCCCAGGCCTCCAGCGTCGCGGGTTTTGAAAGAAGCGAAAGGTTGCGCTTGTCGGCAAGGAGCGCGTGGTTGTGCGGATTCGGCGTCACAACCACCGCGCCGTCCCGGTAGGCTTCCTGCAATGCCTTGTGCTCGGGCTGATCGAAGGCGAAATCGGTGACCCGGTTGTAAACGAGGTCGATTCTCTTTCCATCGACGCTGAGCCGACCATCGTCGTAGCGAAGTTGGCTGGCATCGGCGATGACCGCGTCTACCCCTCGTGCCGCGAAAACCCGCCGCGCGAGCACGAATTCGGGATAAAGATACTGTTCCGGCGGATTGTCGTCGACGATGGCGATGCGTTCTGGCGCGCCCGTTCCACGCTGCCGAATCCATTCGTTCTGGAACATGCGGAACGCCGCGTCCTCAAAGGATAGCAGCGTCGGGGGGATGTCCATTTCGGCACAACACGCGCGCTGCGCCCTTGCAAGAAAGGCATTGAGAAATGCCCCGCCGGCGTTGGTATTGATCTCGATCAGCCGGGGGCCGTCTTCGCCAAGATGAAAGTCGTAGCCCATCAATGCCCCGATCGGACCGTGATCCGCCCGCGCGATTTCCGGCGCCCAGGAAAGGACCGCGGCTTTGTATGCCGCGAGTTGGGCGGTGGTCTCCACAGCCGCTGCGATCGCGCGCATCTCATCCACGGTGGTGGCCGAAAGGAACACCGGTACGTGCGAGAACAGATGGGCTTTGGGGCGGATGAACGTCTCGAAGAATGCCGGCTCACCGGCCTCGCGCTCCATCGCTTCGCGCAGCGATGGAAGGTCCAGTGTAACGCAGAAGCAGTTCTTGTTGAGCCGGTCCGTGCGGTCCTCAACCCGCTTCGATGAACTGGAGCCGGGATTGTTCATCGAGGGAAAACCCGAGGCGGCGCCAAGATCGAGCGCGCTTCAAATGCCAAGTAAGCCATGAATAATCCCACGAACATCCCTCCCAAAGGTTTCGCCATCAGGTCGATCCAAATATGCCGCTTCTGTTCGGCGGCCTCAACTGTGACCGGTGGGCCTCGGGAAGTTGCACTGCCGGTCGCACGGGCAGCTCCATCCCGAAGGTGCCATCAGTGTGGTTGCGACACATTCTCCTGGTAGGTCCGCTCGCGCTCTGGCCAGGTGCTCTTGATATAGGCGAGGACAACCCGGATCTCGGCGTCGCTGAGAAGATCGGCAAACCCCGGCATGTCGCTCTCATAGCCGCCCCCGACGATGGCGGCCGTGCCTTCCCTGACGATGCGGAACAGGATGTCATCGGGATGGTGCCACGTGTGGCCGCCGGCATCGTGCGGTGGCGCCGGGAGACGCCCGGACGGAAGGGGTGTCTTCCAGTCCGGCTGCCCCTCCAGGTCCGCACCGTGGCAGGAGGCGCATTGGTCCGCATAGACCTGCCGCCCCTGCTCGACTTCTGCAGATGCCGCGGCGGTGGAGGTTGTCCGGGCCTGATGCCATCCAGCGAGGATCGCCAGGATCAGGCCGCCGAGGAGCAATCCGAGCCACAAGATGTTACGGAGTTCTTTACTCATGAGTTGCATGATTGGTGGCGAGGAATTTCTATTGGCTATATGCCGAGGATGAAGTTCTGCCAGAGGCGCGACGCTTGGGGCAATGGACATTCCCGTGACCAGCGCCTATCTTTCCGGGATGTTCTCGCGCCTCGTCACCATGCTGGCCGTGCTCGTGATCGCCTTCATGACGACGGCGACGTCTGCGCATGCGGCGCGCCTGAGCGCAGGGCCGGATCACGCGGCGCATGTCAGCGAGATGACGCAGGCTGCGACCGGCAGCGACCGTTCCTGTGACGGCGAACAGCACTGCGGATCGATGGATGCTGGAAGCTGTGAGTTGCTTTGTTCAGGTCTTTCGGTCTTTCTGACATTTCCGAGGGAAGACTCGCCCAGCGTTTACGCGCCTGCCAGCCATGCCCTGCCAACTGCTGAAACCGTCGCCAGTCGGGCACCTGGACTGAACGAACGACCTCCCAAGCTCCGTCTCCTCTGATCGCGTCCGGGCCACGAGGCCCGCGGCGTCCTGTCGGTTTTGATGAACGGGACAGGCTGTCCCGAGGAGACGACCATGAATACCCTTTCACGACGCGGCTTCCTTGCCGCTGGCGCCGCCATGCTGGTCTATGCGCACCTACCGCGCATCGCGGCGGCGCAGGGCGCCGCCCCGCTGTCGCTGCGTGCCGCCACCCGGACGCTCGACATCGACGGTCGCGCCGCCACCGTCTGGGGTCTTGCCGGGCCGGCCGGACAGGGTCTGACACTTGATCCCGGCGCGCGGTTCCGGGTGAATCTGCGCAACGATCTCGATGTTGGCACGCTGATCCACTGGCATGGCCAGATCCCGCCCAACGCGCAGGATGGCGTGCCCGAAATGCCTTTGCCGATGCTCGCCCCTGGCGAGACACGCGCTTACGACTTCGCGCCGCTTCCCGGCACCTACTGGATGCACGCGCATGTGCCGATCCACGAGATGCGCCTTCTGGCAGCGCCGCTGATCGTGCGCAGCGCCGAGGATGTCGCCGCCGACCGCCAGGAGGTGGTGCTGTTCCTTCACGATTTCTCGTTCAAGGCGGCCGAGGAGGTGATGGCCGAGATCCTCGGCGGCCATGGGACCGCCGACGGTCACGGGGGCGGCCACGGCGCGGGCGTGGGCGGCATGGCGGCCATGGGTCAAGGCGCGATGGGGAACACGCCGATGGGCGGCATGGATCACGGCGCCATGGACGGCATGGCGATGGACCTTAACGACTACGACTGGGACGCCTATCTGGCCAACGACCGCACGCTGTCGGACCCCGAGGTGGTGCAGGTCGAGCGCGGCGGGCGCATCCGCCTGCGGGTGATCAACGCCGCCGCGGCGACGGTGTTCTGGATCGAGACTGGCGAAGCGCAGGCCCGGCTCGTCGCGGTGGACGGCCATGCCGTTCAGCCGATTTCCGGCACGCGCTTCGGCTTGGCCATGGGCCAGCGGCTCGATCTCGAAATCGACCTGCCGAACGCGGGCGGCGCCTGGCCGATCCTCGCGCTGCGGGAAGGCGCGCGCGAGCGCACCGGGCTGATCCTTGCCACGCAGGGCGCCGACGTCCGACGCATCGACACCATGGCGGAGGCCGAAGCGCCTGCCTTCGAAACCGACCTTGCCCAGGAATCGCGCCTGATCTCCGCCGATGCCCTGCCGGATCGCCCGGTGGACCGCCGCCATAGGGTGATGCTGGGCGGCTCGATGCAGCCCTATGTGTGGACGATCAACGGGGCCGTCTGGGGCCAGCATCGCCCGCTTACCGCACAGAGCGGCGAGCGGGTCGTGCTGTCCTTCCACAACATGTCGATGATGGGCCACCCGATGCATCTGCACGGACATGTGTTCCAAGTCGTCGGGTTGAACGGACGTGCGGTCCGAGGCGCGCTGCGCGACACGGTATACGTGCCGCCGATGTCGATGGTCGATATCGCGCTCGACGCCGGCGAGGTCGCGCGCTGGATGCTGCATTGCCACCACATGCCGCATCTCGAGACCGGCATGATGACCGAATTCGCAGTCAGCGCATGATCGGGCAAACTCCAAGGAGGCGTGAGAAATGGCCAGCAAGACAGATCACCATCACCACAACCACGGCCATGTGCACGATCACGCGCATGACCACGCCGCCGTCGCGCGGGACGACACGCACAAGGTCAAGGACCCTGTCTGCGGCATGATGGTCGACCCGCACACGACCGAGCACAAGGCCGAGCATGCCGGCCGGCCGTATTACTTCTGCTCCGCCGGCTGCCGGGCCAAGTTCCTGGCAGAGCCGGAACGTTACCTCGATCCGGCGACCGCGGCGGCCACGGCAGAGCCGGTGCCCGAGGGGACGATCTATACCTGCCCGATGCACCCGGAGATCCGGCAGGTCGGCCCCGGTTCCTGCCCGATCTGCGGCATGGCGCTGGAGCCGGTGCTGGTCAGTCTCGAGGCCGGACCCAACGAGGAACTGATCGACATGACACGTCGGTTCTGGATCGGACTGGCGCTGACGATACCAGTGGTCGTCCTCGAAATGGGCGGCCATTTTCTTGGCTTGAGCCACTATGTCGGCCAGCTGACCTCGAACTGGCTGCAACTGATCCTCGCAACGCCGGTCGTTCTCTGGGCCGGCTGGCCATTCTTTCAGCGCGGCTGGCAGTCGCTGGTCAACCGCAGCCTCAACATGTTCACCCTGATCGCCATGGGCACCGGGACCGCCTGGATCTACAGCGTCGTCGCCACAGTTGCGCCCGGTATCTTTCCCGATGCGTTTCGCCAGCATGACGGTTCCGTCGCGGTCTATTTCGAGGCGGCGGCGGTCATCACCGTGCTGGTGCTGCTCGGGCAGGTGTTGGAACTGCGGGCGCGAGAGAGCACCAGCGGCGCCATCCGCGCGCTGCTCGACCTCGCCCCCAAGACCGCCCGGATCATTCGCGACGATGGCATGGAGGAGGAGGTTCCGCTCGACAGCGTGCATGTCGGCGACCGACTGCGTGTGCGTCCCGGCGAGAAGGTGCCGGTCGATGGCGAAGTGCTGGAAGGCCGCAGCGCCGTCGATGAATCGATGGTGACGGGTGAATCGATGCCTGTGACCAAGGAGGCCGGTGCATCGGCCATCGGCGGCACCATGAACCAGTCCGGCGCGCTGGTGATCGAGGCGCGGAAAGTTGGCCGCGACACCATGTTGTCGCAGATCGTCCAGCTTGTCGCCGAGGCGCAGCGGAGCCGCGCGCCGATCCAGCGCCTCGCCGACCAAGTGTCGGGCTGGTTCGTGCCGGCGGTGATCGTGATCGCGATCCTTGCCTTCATCGCCTGGTCGATCTGGGGCCCGGAGCCGCGTTTCTCCTTCGGTCTGATCGCTGCCGTGTCGGTGCTGATCATCGCCTGTCCCTGCGCGTTGGGGTTGGCGACGCCGATGTCGATCATGGTCGGCGTCGGCCGTGGCGCGCAGGCGGGCGTGCTGATCAAGAACGCCGAGGCGCTGGAGAATATGGAGAAGGTCAACACCATCATCGTCGACAAGACCGGCACTCTGACCGAGGGCCGGCCCGCTGTGACCGCCATCGTTCCGGCTGCTGGCTTCAGCGAGGACGAGGCGCTGCGGCTTGCCGCCAGTGTGGAGCGGGCCAGCGAGCATCCGCTGGCGCTGGCCATCGTCCGCGCCGCCGAGGAGCGCGGGATCGCGACGGCGCCGGTTGCGGATTTCGACTCGCCGACCGGGAAGGGCGCGCTCGGGGTGGTCGAAGGCAAGCGCATTCCGCTTGGCAATGCGAAGTTCCTCGCCGAGCAAGGCGTCGATGTCGCTCCGCTCGCCGATGAGGCCGACCGGCTGCGCGAGGACGGGGCGACCGCGATCTTCATGGGGGTGGATGGCCGCGTCGCCGCGATCTTCGCCATTGCCGATCCGGTCAAGCCATCGACGCCGGAGGCGCTGGCCGCGCTCAAGGAACAAGGCATCCGCGTGGTCATGCTCACCGGCGACAACTGGACCACAGCGAAGGCCGTCGCGCGCCATCTCGGCATCGACGAGGTCGAGGCCGAGGTTCTGCCCGATCAGAAAAGCGCGGTGGTGCAGCGGCACAAGGCGGCGGGCGAAGTTGTGGCGATGGCGGGCGATGGGGTGAACGACGCGCCGGCGCTGGCGGCCGCCGATGTCGGCATCGCCATGGGCACAGGCACCGATGTGGCGATGGAAAGCGCCGGTGTCACGCTGCTGAAGGGCGATCTGAACGGCATCGTCCGCGCCCGCCGGCTGTCGCAGGCGGTGATGGGCAACATCCGCCAGAACCTGTTCTTCGCTTTCATCTACAACGCGCTCGGCGTGCCGGTCGCAGCCGGAGTCCTCTATCCGTTCTTCGGCATCCTGCTGTCGCCGATCATTGCGGCCGCCGCCATGGCGCTCTCATCGGTCAGCGTCATCACCAATGCCGCTCGGCTGCGGAGGGTGAAGCTATGACGATGCCGGTGCCAAGGCCCTCGGTTTGCCCATCACTCCCTTGTGAGCCGGATGCGGACCGTGACGGCGAGACAATGAATCCATGGAAAAAGGTGTGACTATGAGAAACGACAGCAACATCAGCCGGCGCGCCATTCTGGCCGCTGCCGGCGCGCTGCCCCTGCTGATGTCCACGGCCGGCTGGGGACATGCCGAAACGCTGCCGCTGGTGAGCGTTACCAAGGATCCGTCCTGCGGCTGCTGCGATGGCTGGGTCGCGCATATCGAGGCCGCGGGGTTCCCGGTGCGGGTTGTGGAATCCACCGACATGGACAGCTTCAAGCAGCGCCTCGGCGTGCCGGCCGAACTGGCATCGTGCCACACCGCCGAGGTGGACGGCTATGTGATCGAGGGTCATGTGCCTGCCGCGGCGATCCGCCGCCTGCTGGTCGAGCGGCCTGACGCGACGGGGCTGGCCGTTCCCGGCATGCCTGCCGGCTCGCCCGGCATGGATTTCCCGGGCGTCGATCCCGAGCCGTATGAAGCGTTCCTGTTCGGCCCGACCACCCGGAGCTTCGGGCGCTTCCTCGGTTCGCGGGAAATCTGAAAGGCGCCGCCGACATGAACGCCAGGCTCGCGGATGATCTCAAACAGCACCTCGCTGTGGCGGCCTGCCTCCGTCCGCGGGGCTGGCGCCCCACGTCGGGTGGCGCGCGACGTGAACGCGACATCGCGCAGGGCCGGCGTGCCGCCGGCAAGGAAGGTGGCGCATGACCGAACGGGCGGGGGTCAAATTTCGGGCGAGTTGCGGCCGACTGCGCCGGTTTGCGATCTGCATCCTGCTGCTTGCCATCGGCGCACTGGTTCTGCAGGTCCCAGTCCATGCGAGCCCGACCGGACACGCCATCCACCAGCAACAGGCCGCTGCCCAGGCAAGCCACTGCACCCAGCATCACGTGTCGGACGACCATGGCGCCAATCAATCGGCAGGCTGCGTGAACACGGACAGTAGCCCAAACCTTGCGGATTGCTGTCAGACCTGTCTGACCGCCGCAGTTCCCGTCGCGCCGCCGGAGTTCGGCCCGCCGACGAGCGGTGAGGCTTTCACGGTTGTGCGCCCTGACCCGCACGACCGATTCCCCGAAGGCATCCTGAGACCACCACGTCCTATCGCTGCGTGATGCGCAGGGGATCGCCGCGAGAACGAATGTTGTCTCCGGCCGCTCCTGTGCAAACCCGAAAGACCAGCGAACAGAACGGAGAACCGCGACCCGAAACCCCGGGTCAGCGCTCTGGATCCAAAGGATGAAATCAATGAACCGAACCGCAATCGCCCTTTCCCTCGGCGTCCTGGCAGGCCTGCCTGGCGCTGCCCTCGCTCAGGCCGGGCATGACGCCCACCACCCGGGAACCCCGCCCGCGCAAGTGCAGCAGGCTCCCGTGCCGACGCCTCCCTCAGGCCAGATGGCTGGCATGCAAGGGATGATGCCAGAGCAGTGCCAAGCCATGATGCAGGCGATGGCCCCGGAATGCATGAGCGCGATGCACCAGATGATGCAGGGCGGAATGATGCAGGGGATGATGGGCGCGCCGAACGAGGGTGCCGCCCCGGCCAACGAAAGCCTTCCGGAGTTCACCCGGGCCTACGTCGAAGCGATGAATGAAATGCACGGGCCGATGATGGACGGCGTCATGGCGGATGATCCGGATGTCGCCTTCGTCCGGGGCATGATCCCCCATCATCAGGGCGCGATCGACATGGCCCGGATCGTCCAGCAATACGGAAACGACCCGCAGACCAGGGCATGGGCGGACCAGATCATCGCGGCGCAGGAAGCCGAGATCGCCGAGATGCAGGCATGGCTGGAGGCGAAGGCCGGCGACGCGCCGTCGCCCTTTGCTCAGACCGGCGGAACGGTCTACTCCGCCAACGAGGGCGGCAATTCCATCAGCGCCTTCGATCTCGGCACGGGGGCGTTCGTCACGGTTACGATCCCGGTCGCGCCTCACAACGTCGATCTGACGCCGGATGGCAAGCTGCTACTGGCGGTCGGAGATCCTGCCGCCGAGGGGGATCACGGCTCGGACGGCCATGGGCACGGCGCGGAGGGCGCGGCCGAGGGTCTGCTGGTCATTCTCGATCCGCGGGACCTCTCGGCGCCCACGGCGACCGTGACGGTAGGCTCGCACCCGGCCCATGTGGTCGCTGACCGGCAGGGGCGCGCTTTTGTCTCGCTGGCCGGCGGCAACGAGATCGCTGTGGTCGACCTCGCAAAGGCCGAGGTCATCGGGCGCATCGCGACGGGGGATTATCCGCACGGCCTTCGCCTCAGTCCCGATGAGAGCCAACTCTATGTGGCTAATGTCGAGGATGGCTCGGTTTCCGTCATCGACACGCAGGATCTGACGGAAGTTGCGCGCATTCCGGTGGGCGCAGCGCCCGTTCAGGTCGGGTTCACGCCGTCTGGCGATCAGGTCTACGTCTCTCTCCGGGACGAGAACCGTGTGGCCGTCATCGACACCGCCTCCCGCGAGGTGACGAACAGGATCGACGTCGGGCCGAACCCGATCCAGATGGTCGCGACACCGGATGGGGCCTACGTCTATGTGGCAAACCAGGGCACCGACGCGGAGCCTAACAACACCGTGTCCGTGATCGACACCGCGACCGGTCAGGTCGTGAAGACCCTCGCCACCGGCGGCGGCGCCCATGGGGTCTCGGTATCGACCGACGGGGCATTCGTGTTCGTGACCAACATAGCCGACGATACCGTGTCGATCATCGAAGTGGGGAGCCAGCACGTCGTCAAGACCCTACCGGTTGGTGATCGCCCGAACGGCATCGTCTACGGCGGATCGAGCCGGTAGGTAGTGAATGGCGCCGGAGGCAGTTCCGGCGCCGCTCTTATTCGTGGCACAGAAACATTTACACGATTCTGGAGATATGGAAAAAATGGGCACCATAGCGGCCTTGGCCGCGCTCGCGCAGGAGACCCGTCTCGATATCTTTCGGATGCTGGTGCAGGCCGGGAGCGAAGGGCGCGCTGTCGGGCATATCGGCGAGAGGCTCGGCCTGCACTCGACCACCCTCTCGTTTCATCTGAGCCAACTGAAGCATGCCGGCCTGGTGACGTTCCGCCGCGAGGGGCGATCCTTTGATCTACACCGCCAACTGTGCGGCGATGAACGGGCTGATGGCCTATCTCACAGAGAACTGCTGCGGCGGCGATACCAGCGACTGCGCGGTCGGCACAGCGGTCTGCGACCCGGGCGACCGGTGTCGGGAAAGCGTAGATTTCAAGTAGAAAACCGTCCGGCATCACAATTCCAAAGCGCCGAAAACAGCCCTGACAGGGGGGCAGAATTGTTCCCATTGCCTGACGCGACATGCCGGGCCACTGTGTTATCTCCAACCTGCAGCGAATCCCCTTCCGCTTTCTGAAACGTGAATAGGTGAACCGGGCCGGGCGTATTGCTCCGGTCGAGGCATTCGGCGGTTGCCTCGATGGTGTTGCCCGGCCCGGCATGCACACGGCAGTCCATATCTACAGATCAGAAATCCGTCTCGACATAGACCCCCGCGCAGTCGTAGGCGACGGCGGCGGCGGTCGCGCCGGTGTTGAGGAAGAGGCGCGGTGACAGGAACTGCGTGGCCGCTGGCAGGTCGGCGGTGACCTCCTGCTCGAACACCGCGCCGGAAACCTCGTCGACCACCCGCGCCCAGACCGAGCTGCCATTGGGCGGTGCCGCGATGAACAGCGTCAGCACGCCCCCCGTTGCGACGGCGAAACTCGCCCCCATGTCGGTCAGCGTCGGCGCGCCGGTGCCGTCGTTTGCGACCAGCTGCCAGCGGGTGTGGGTGCCGCGCTGGAAGCCGATCCCGATGCAGTTGATGGCTGCGGCCAGCGTCAGAGTGGTGGCCAGCGCGGCGGTCGACCCGTAAAGCCCGAAGAACCCCATGCCGGTCGCCTGCAGCGTCGTCAGCGAAATCCGCGTGACGAAGGTCCAGCCGCCCAGTCCCGCGGCGTTGCCGCGCCAGCAGGCCCAGCCTGCGGAACGTTGGTCGGCGACCGAGTCTACGACCGCTGCCGAGGTCAATCGCCAGCGGCGCATGCTGGCGGCAAGGTTCGTCGTGGCGAGGGTTGGGTGTGACACGGTGCCGACCGAGGTGATCGGCAGGCCTTCGCTGGTGATCGTCGTGTTAACCGAGGGCGACCAGTTGGCGATGCGGTTGACCCCGAAATGCGGCTGGAGCGGGAAGTCCCGGCCGGAGGGGCGCATCACGTCGATCCACGGAGCCCCGGCGCGGTTGCGCGCATAGACCGAGGTCTTGCCTGCGGGCGGCGGGGATGGCGCCGCGGTCAGCCCCGGCAGAACGGTCGGCTGCGGCAGTTCCACCTGGCCGCTGGTCCGGTCGATGCGGATCGCATCGAAGAAGGCCGCCCCATCCGGGCTGACCTTGAAGCTGAAATCGTCGTTGCCGAGAAGGCCGATCAGGGCACGCGCCGAGAAGCCGGTTTTGAAGGCGAAGGCGGCGTCGTTCGCCAAGGCAGCCTTATTGACGGTGGCCTCGATCCCCGCGCCTGTGTTGTTCAGAAGGACTGCAGGCGTGTTGATCGACAGCCGGTTGTAGCTGTCCGCCGTCGCCCCGCCGAGGCCCAGCAACTGCGCTGTCAGATTGGCCTGGGGCATGCCGACCTGCGTCACGGCATTGGCGAAGGTGACGGTCGGCGTATTGATGACCGTCGTCCCACCCGCTCCGGCGGTGGCCGAGCCGATGTTCACGACGGTGGTCGATCCGGAGGCGCCGCCAGTCCCGAGGTTCACGGTCTTGGTTACGCCCGTCGTCGTGGCCCCGGTGCCCATGCCGTAGGTTGCGGTACCGGTGGCCGTGCCGATGGTCGCAGTGGCCCCGGATGTCGTCACCGTGCCCGAGGCGGTCAGCATGCCGCTGAAGGTCTTGTTGCCGGTGAAGGTCTGCGTCCCCGCGAGGATCGCCAGTTCTGACGAGGTATTGGGCAGCGTGAAGCTGCGGGTCGTGCCCGTTGCGATCCCCGCCAGCGAGAAGGTGGCCTTCTTCGTCAGATCGGCATCGTTCACCAGGCTGAAGACCGCGTCCGAGACGTCGCGGGGTTCGCCCACCACCGCCCAGGCGCTGCCTGTCCAGACGAGAAACAGCCCTTCGGCCGCGACCCAGACCAGCCAGCCGGTTCTTGGTACGAGGCGGATCCACGCGCCGTCGACCCAGAAGGCGATGTTCAAGTCCCATCCTGCCCAGAGACCAGTCGCGCCGGAGGCCACGAGGTGCCGGTTCCCGTCTGCGGGACTTGCCGGTGGCGCGGTGCGCATGCGGTCGAGAACCGACAGTTGCACCATGGCGTCAAGGAGGCGCAGCGCCTCATTGTGGGTGACATGCTTCTGGGCCTGCGCCGCCAGAAGGTATGGCAGGCCTAGATGGGTCGTGGCGTCGGACATTGGGGTTCCCGTAGCTTCGGATCAGAATTGCAGCGCGACGGACGCAGGCGTGCCGCGGCCGAGGCGGTTCGAAAGCTGGTAGATGCGGATCGCCAGCGTCTGGCCGGGACCGAGCGGAGCGCCCCAATCGGCGGTCTGCTGGGCGGCCGTATAGAGGACGGAGGTTGTGGTGCCGGTCAGCGTGCGCTTGACGGCCGCGCCATCAAGGATCTGTACGTCGTAGGACTCAACGTCTTCAGCCAGCGGCACCTCGACCTGTTCCCAGGCATCGGCCACCATCGCGCGGGATCGCCGTGTCCAGCGGATCGTGAGATCGCCCGGTGTGCGGGCCCTGCGCCAAGGCTGCTCGACATGGGCGACGGAGAACGGCCGCAGGCCGGCGCCTGTGGGCGTGAAGGCCTGAGCGACATAGGTCTCGTCGCTGACCGGGCGGCTGGCGGGGCCGATGCGCCAGTTCCACGGGATGCCGAGATCGGCCTCGGCGATTGATAGCGTGGCGAGGCTCTCGTCGAGCACCACGACGCGGGCGCCAACCGGCGCAGGGTTACCCATCGCGCCTTCCGTGCCGCGTTGGCCGCGCAGAAGCCGCGTCAGTCTATAGCGGCCGGGTGCCAGCAGCTCGGCCGCGCCCGCCTGGACGATCTCCCAGACGCCGGGCGCGCTCTCGATGGCAAGCGCGTTTGCCCCGCCGAACAGCGTCAGGTCCGTGACGCTTTCCAGCATGCCGGTGAGTAGATCGACCACCAGCGCATTGCCGAGATCGAAACGCGAGGTGGGCCCCGCGAAGAAGTCCGAGACCAGCATCCCGATCCGGGCGCGGCTGCCAAACGTCGTCAGCAGATCGAAGCCATCGGTCGCGGGGCTGCGGAACACCGCCATCTCGCCCGGCCAGGGAACCGCGTGCGCGGCGACCAGCGGCCGATGCGCAGGCTGGTCCTCGGTCAGCTGCGGCAGGTCCATCAGCACCGCATCCGGCGCGCCGAACACCACCGCCCGCGTCAGCGATGCCGCGCGCGGATCGCCGGGCGGAAGATCGTAGGTCGCTCGGTCCTGGCGCACCGCCTCGATGCCGCGCGCTTCCGCGTCGGCGATGGAGACGAGCCGCAGATCGACCAGCCGCCCGTCATGCGCGAGCCGGATCGCGTCGGCGGGGTCGAGCGCTAGGCGCGACGGCGGCAGTCGGAACGCCGCCGTCTCGCGCCCCACCCATGCCTCCATCAACGCGCGGCGGCAGCGGCGCTCGGCCTCCTCGGGCGGCACCGCCATCGGAAAGCTCTCGGACGCGATCCGCGTCGTGTCCACGGTGATGCGCCGCGCCTCGACGAGGGCGGCGTCGTAATCCTCGTCGGCGCGGGCGATCTGCCATTTCAGCGCCTGCGGCAGTTCGGTCTCCTGGCCGCGGGTCAGTTCCAGCACGTCGCCCTCGCGGGCGGCCACCAGATCGTCGGGCGCAAGGGTGGCGACGGAGGCTCGCCCGCGCATGATGAAGCGGATCACCCCCTCGGTCTCGACGGCGTCGAAGCCGAAGTGGCGCGACAGCGTGGTGATCGAGGCGCGCGGGCTTTCCAGCGCCGTGATGGCGTAGCCTTCGACCGCGCCCCAGAGCCCGGTGACGTCGATCCGGGACTCGGGCAGCCCGGCGCGCAGACAGAGGTGCCGGACGAGCGCCGCGAGCGACACCGCGCCGAGCCGCCCGGTCAGCCAGTGGCCGAGCCGCCAGTTCGCCCCGTCCGTCCAGACATCGGTCAGCGCCGGAAAGAACGGATAGGGCCGCGCGTCCCAGGTCCATGCGGCGCATTCCGGCACATGCACCATTCGGCCGCCGTAGACCGACGACAGCGGGTTGTTCGCGGCCTCGCCCCACCAGAGATACGTCGCCTCGAGATAGGCGCGCTGGATGGCGTCGTCGCGCCAGCCCCGCGAGAAATGCGGCGCGAAGCTCTCCGACGACTTCGGGTCGAAGAAGACGTTCGGCTGGTTCGTGCCCCGGTCGATCGCGGGGCAGCCGAGTTCGGTGAACCAGACCGGCTTGGATTGCGGCACCCATGCCGTCGGCGTCCCGCTCTCCACCCCGCCCCGGCGGTCGTGATGCGGGTTCGACCACCAGGCGCGCAGATCCTTGTAGCGGAAGACCCACGGCTTGCCTGCGCCGCCATCCGTGATCGGCGTGCGGACCTGCGCGGATCGGTCGGCGGCGGAGGAATAGAACCAGTCGAAGCCTTCGCCGCCCGCGATGTTCCCCTGCAGGTAGGCGCGGTCATAGATCGCGGGCCAGCCATCCTGCGCGTCCGCATGCTCGAACCCGTCGCGCCAGTCCGACAGCGGCATGTAGTTGTCGATCCCGATGAAATCGATCTCCGGATCGGCCCAGAGCGGATCGAGGTGGAAGAACACATCGCCCGAGCCGTCGCCCGGATGATGGCCGAAGTATTCCGACCAGTCGGCCGCATAGCCGATCTCCGTGCCCGCGCCGAGAATGGCACGAACATCGGCGGCGAGCGCCTTGAACGCGGTGACAGCGGGATAGCTGCTGGCGCCCGAGCGGATGGTGGTCAGGCCGCGCATTTCCGAGCCGATCAGGAAGGCGTCGACCCCGCCCGCCACGGCGCAGAGATGGGCGTAGTGCAGCATCATGCGGCGCAGACCCCAGTCGCCGGACGGGCCCGTCCAGGAGACGGTCTCGCCTGAGATCGCGAAGTCGGAGGGGCTGGCGCTGCCGAAGAAGGCCGCGACCTGGCTCGACACCGTGGCCGTCTTGTCCACGCTCCCGGCATAGCCCGCCGCGGGCGAACAGGTGATCCGGCCGCGCCAGGGGAATGTGGGCTGGCCCGTCTCGGCGGCGTTGTCGGAATATGGGTTCGGCAGCGTGTTGCCGGGCGGGACGTCCATCAGGAGGAAGGGATAGAAGGTCACGCGCAGCCCGCGCGCCTTCATCTCCCGGATGGCCTGTACCACCGCGAAATCGGCGGGTGTGCCGCCATAGACTGGCCGGTCGTCGGCGTCGCGGCTGACGAGGAAAGCATTGGCGCGGCTCACGCCATTGACCGACCAGCCGACCGGCGTCGTGGATTTCGCCGTGACCTCGACGCCGGGACGCAGCTTGCAGGTTCCCGCGCGCAGGTCGTCGCCGAACCAGGCTACGACGAGGCTGACGCTCTCGACGGCCGGCGCCATAGCCTGTAGCCGGTCGAGCGCGACGACCATGTCGGCGGTGTCGGGCAGCGCGTTCAGGTTCTCAGAAACCGTCGCGCCGCCCGAGGATTTGCGGATGGCTTGAGTGGCATAGGTGAACTCGCCCGAAGCCGGGATCATGGTGACGGCGCGGGTCAGCCCTTCGGCGGTGTCGGGGTCGGCGAGCGGCCGGAACACCTCGAAGGACAGCTGCGGCAGGCGGTTGCCGTAGCTCGACAGCGGCAGTTCCTCGAAAACGACATAGGCCGTGCCGCGATAGGCGGGCGTATTGGCCGAGCCCATCTTGGCGGCAATGAACGGATCGGCCGACTGCGCCTCGTCGCCCGGATACCAGCGCCAGGTGACGCCGGAGAGGTCCATCGGCTTGCCGTCCGCCCAGATGCGCCCGATGCCGGTGATCGGCCCCTCGCAAAGCGCCACGGCGAAGCTCGCATAGTAGAGATACTCGGTCGTCTTGACCTTGCCGCCTCCACCGCCCTTGCCGCCCCCCTGCGTGGTGGTCTTGGTCTCCTCGCGGAAATCGGTCGCCCAGATGATGTTGCCACCGATCCGCATGCGGCCGTAGAGCTGCGGGATCACCGCGCCCTCGGTCGAAGACGTGATGCGCAAGCTGTCGAGCCGCGCGCCTTCGATCCGCTGTGTCGGTGCGAGCGAGGACACGATCCAGCTGTCGACGACCGAGCCGATGGTGGAGCCGATGAAGCCGCCGATGGTCGCGGCGCTGATGCCGAGGATCGCGCCGCCGATCGAACCGCCAATGGCGGCACCGGCTGCGCCGAGAATGAGGGTGGCCATTTCGGGGTCTCAGCGTTGTGGAAACAGGAAGGCGAAAGCGATGCGCCGCCTCCAAGCTGCCGTGAGCGGCTCCTCGATTACGCCGAGCCGTTCATAGGCGTGAAGGAACGTGTCGGCGCCGGTCAGGATCCCGACATGCTTGGCGATGGCGCGAGGTGTCATTCGAAAGAGAACCAGCGCACCAGGAGTGGCATCGGCCGGAGCGATCTCGGGCATCATGCGGCGCGCGCCTTCGGCCAGCACTTCGCACGGGCCCGTCTCGCCCCAGTCCCTGCTGTAGGGTGGGATCGGAAAAGGCTCGGGGCCGACGACCTCGCGCCAGACGCCACGCGCGAGCCCGAGGCAGTCGCAGCCAACGCCCTGAAGGCTGGCCTGATCGTGATACGGCGTGCCGAGCCACGACCGCGCTGCTTCGATTACCTTGTCGGGATCGGCGGCTTTCACAGCACGCCTCCGTCGTGCCCGCCATCCTTGGTGGCGTAGCGCAGAACGGCGTCCTGGCCGGGGATATGGGGGAAGCCCCGGAAATTGGCGGTGTTGGCGAACTTCGCGCCGCAGCTCTCGATCCGCTTGTCGCAGCCCGCGCGGATCGTGAAGCCGTCGCCCTCGGCGATGGCCCGCACCGGCGCTTCGAGCAAGGTCAGCACAGCGATGCCGTCCGTGACGTCATGGCCCAGCACTTCGGTGCGCCGGCCCGCATTCGCGCCGCCAGTCCATTCGACGGTGCCGAAGGTGAACCAGCCAGAGTCGAAGCCGCCTAGGCCGGAAGCAGTGAACGCGCGGTCGCGCAGCAGATCGACCACGGTTCCGGTTCCCTTGAAGGCCGGGTCCTCCAGATCGACACCGCAGCGGGCATCGCCGAGCGCCGCGTCGCAACTCGCCTGAAAGGTCCGCCCGACCGTCTGGCCCAGCACATGCGCGAGCGAGCGCACCTCGGCGACGAAGGCCAGCCGCCCGCGCCGGATCTGGCCAATGGCCCCGCGGCGCATCAACACGCGCTGTCCGGTGTCGGCCCAGTTCACCCGCCAGACCTCGACCGCCGCGTTGTCCCAGCGGCCATCGAGGATATCGGTCTCGGTGATGCGGTCCGAGGTCAGCACGCCTTCCGCGTCCTGCGCATCGACCGACAGGTCCGAGCCCGAGCGAACCTCGGACGCCGTCAACCCGCTTTCCGGCTCGAAATCGGTGCCGTCGAAGTTCAGCGTGCGGTCGTGGTCAGTGAAGCCGAAGGTGACCCCATCGGCCCGCGTGATCCGCCAGCACCAGCCGAGCGTCGTCGTGCCCTCGTCGAGATGGGCCTGCAGAGCGGGCGAGAGGGATTTCACTTCCGCCCCCAGCCGCGAAGCAACGCCAGAGAGGCCAGTGCGGACGAGACGACACCGCCGCCAGCGCCGGTCAGGGCGTAGAGGTTGAAGGGCCTCAGGTCGAAGGTGCCGGTCGCCAGATCGAAATCAGCCAACCCGGCCATCGCCAGACCAGAGGCTGCCAGACAGGCAAGGTAGATCAGCCCACGCGCGAGGTTCCAGTTCATGATGTTGCCTTTCCTTTGAAATGGTCCAACAGCCTCCGCCACCAAGACGGGGCGACAATGGATGGTCTCGGTATCGGCACGCTTGCGGGGCGCAGCAGCGCCAGCGCCTCGTCCTCGGTCAGGCGCCGGATCGGACGCGAGAAATCGACCCAGCCGTTGTGGTCGACCGACCAGACCGGGATGGTTCCGGTCGGATAGCGGCCTGTGGCGAAGAGGTCGCGTTCGGCCTCACGGCGCGGGCGGATCGCGGCGGGTTTGAGCCACCCCATGAAAGCCGCTGCAGCTGCAGCCCGGTCGCCCGCGTTCAGGTGCCGGGTCAGCGCGGCCTTGGCGATCCCACCGGTGTTGTAGTGGAAGCTGACCAGCGCATCGAATTCGTGCGGCTCGAGCGGTACCTTCACGGCGCGCAGGACGGCGGCCTCGTAGCGCGCGAGGTCGAATCGGAAGACCCGGAAAGCCTCGCGGATCCCGGCATCGAGATCGGCGGGCATACCGCGCGGCATCGTGGCGGGATCGGGCAGACCGGCCGCAGTCGTGTGGCCGATGCCGAAGGTCCAGACCTGTTTCACATCACGGTAGGGTCCGGGCACGATGCCTTCGTGCCGGACGAGGGCCAGAAGGCCCCGGTCAGTCATCTGCATGGAAATCACCCCAGAAGCGAAAGCATCAGGATCAGCGCGGCGACGGCGATGCCGACGCCCAGCCGGTGGCGGAAGGCCTGGCCGGGATCGGCCGGGTCGCAGCGCAGGGAGCGCGCAAGTCGGAGCAGGTCATGCATCGCCATCGCCTTTCCCGGCATGGCGCAGTCGGGCGAGCAGCACCTCGATGAAGGCGGGACCGAAGACGCCGACAAGATAGGCGGCCGAGCCCGCCGCGCCCCCGGCCGGGATCGCCTCGGGCGGCAGGTCGAGCCAACGGGTGATGATCGCCATCGACAGGCTGCCCATCCCGGCCGCGATCAGACCGCCGAGCAGGATGTGGCGCAGCGCATCGCGCAGGCGCATTTTCGTGGTCAGCGCATTGGTCGCGCCCCCCAGCGCGCCCCAGGCGGCAAGGATCACCGCCGTGGAGGCGAGCAGTTCCTTCAGCGCCGCCGCCAGAAATCCGGTTTCGTCGTTCATCGTCGGATCTCCAGGAGCGGGATGGAGGTGATCGAGCCCAGCCGCTCGAGGTCGAGCGTCACGTCGAGCACGTCGGTGTCGAAGCGGACCGGCACATCGAACTCGAACCCGGCGGTGATCGCGACGCCGGAACCCGGTGCGGTGGTGAAGGTGATGACGCCGGTCGTGGTATCGACGGACCAGCCGGAAGCCTGGGGCGCGCCATTCAAGGCGATGGTGACCGAGCCCGCGACCGGCTTGGTGATCGTCCGCACCCATGTCTCGCTGCCCGAGACGTAGCGCTTCACCAGTTGGAATGTCGTCGTCGCGCCATCGCCGGTGGAAATCACCTGATCGGTCGGTGCTGGCGTGCCCGAAGGCAGGCAGGATTTGTGGTCGCCCCAGTCCTTGAAGCGGAAGCCGTGGAGCCGCCCGTTGCGGGCCTCGAAGAACGCGACGACCGCCGCCAGATCGTCGGCGCGGCGGATGCCGTAGGCCACATCGTAGCGGCGGCGCGAGTTCGCCCAGCTGGCATTGCGTTCTTCGTCACCCGATGCCAGCTCGACGATCTGGGTGCGCCGCTCAGGTCCGCCGCGCGCCCCGCGGCTGATGTTGTCCGGGAACCGGACCTCATGGAACGCCATGGCTTACATCCCCCTCCGCCCGAGCGAGACCGCCCGGGCGATGTCCGCCGCGACCTGCGTGCGGGATTGCCGGAAACTCTCGGCGTCGCGGGTCATGATGGTGACGTTGATCCCGCCGCCAGCGCCGTAGCTCTGCGCTTCGCGGCGCGAGAGCACCCGTTCGCCGCGCTGCAGGATTGCCGGAACCTCGTCGTGCCGAAGCCCCACCGCGCCACCCGAATGCATCCGGGGCGCGGCGGCGAAGGCCATGGCCGGGACCATGCGCGAGGGGCCGGACGATCCGACCATGCCGCCTGCGTGCAAGATATTGGCGAAGATCCCGCCCGCGCCGCCGAGCGCGCCCGAGAGCGCGTTGGCGATGGGGCCGAGGATGAACCGCCGCGCAGCCAGCTTCGCCAGATCGGCGATGAGGGAAGTCACCAGATCGCGGAAGTTCAGCTTGCCGGTTTTGACAAACTCTCCGACCGCGTCCTCGGCCGACTGAAACGCGCTGACGAGGCTCTGACCGATATCGGCGCCGATCTCCCGGGCCCGGCTGGCATAGTCCGAGAGCGCCGCCGTCACCGCCTGCCATCCGGTCAGCGCACGCTCCGCCCCTTCGCCAGCGGCGGTTCCGGCATCGCGGGCAGCACCACCGGCGCCGTTTGCCGCGGCGACGGTGTCGTCGAGCCCGGCCGCGAGTGCATCGGCGGAGGTCGCGGCATTCGTCAGCGCGGCCTCAGACTCCGTGCCAGAAACGGTGACGGCATCCTTCAGCGCCTGCCAGGCGGCAAGCGGCCGGGTCGCGGCATCGGTCAGCATGCCGGCCGCCTCGCGATAGGCATCGGCCCGGGCACGCGCATCTTCCGCCATGGCGCCGAGACCGAGATCGGGTGGTGCGATGTAGGTTCGGGCAAGCGCGGCCGAAAACGCATCGCCTGCTGCGGTACCTGCCGCCGTCGCGGCGCCTTCGAATGGGTTGTCGATCCGGCTCAGGTCCACCGCGTCGAGCGTGCCGATCCGCACGCCACCTTCGCCGGTCGCCCATTCGGGCAGCAGGGCCAGCGCGGCGTTCAGGGTCTCGATGAAGCTGTTGATGCGGGTGACGACGCCGTTCAGCATCGCCTCCACCCCGCCGATCAGCCCGTTCGCGGCCTGATAGGCGAAATCGCCGATGGCCCCCGGCAGGCTGCCCCAAATCGCCACCGCGCCGTCATAGGCCCCCTGGAAGATCGCGACCGTGCGGTCCCCGAAGCTGACGACACCCGCAATGGTGCCGTCGAGCGCCGAGAGAGCGGCGGCCTTCAGCCCCTCCCACCCACCCGCCATGCGGGCAAGCGCGGCGTCGAGCGCGAGCTCAATGCGCGACCAGACCTCGGAGGCCAGATCGGCCAGCAGCCGGAAGGCTTCACCGACCCCACCCACGCGGGCGACAAATTGGGAAAGTTGATAGATCAGTTCGCCGACACCGACGATCAGGGCGCCGATGCCGGTGCGGATCAGAGCCCCGCGCAGGACGACAAGCGCGGTGGCGAACCCGCGGACCGACAGCGCGGCGGCGGCCAACCCGGCGACCCAGCGGCCCGCGAGGAAGGTCGCGAAGGTCACGGCATAGGTGGTCAGGCGGCCGATATTGTCGAAAAGCCCTCGGATTGCGATGCCGAGCGGACCGGTACGGCTGGCAATGGCGGCCATGGCGTTTGCGACCGCCTCGAGCGCGGGTGCCGCGGCGACGGCAAGCTGGTTCGACAGCCCCCGCCAGATCAGCCCAAGCCGGGAGATGGCATCGTTCGTGCGCTCGATCTGGTCGGCGTCCTGTTCGGAAACGACGACGCCGAAGGCAAGCACGTCCTCGGTCGCCTGGCGCAGTGTCGCGGTGTCGATGCGCGACATGGCGATGGAGCCTTCCTCGCCAAAAAGCTGTCCCGCGACGGCCGCACGCTCGGCGGCAGGCACGAAATTCTCGATGGCGGCGTTGATCGCGCCGACGCGCTGGTCCAGCGGCAGCGCGATCAGGTCGTTGGCCGAAAGACCCAGCCGGTCGAGCGCGTCGGCCGCGGGACCGCTCCCGGCGGCCGCCTGGCTGAGACGGCGGGTCAGGTCCTTGGTGGCCTGCTCGATCCCGGACATGGACACGCCCGCCAGCTCGCCCGCGCGTTCCAGGGTCTGAATCGAGGCGACGGTGGTGCCGAGCGACTGCGCGAGTTTCGCCTGCGCATCGACGGTCTGGAGGCCCGACCGGATCATCGCCACGCCAGCGGCGGCGGCTGCAGCCACGGCGGCTGCGGCGGCCACACGGACCCGTCGCGAGAAAGCTGCGAGCCGGGCGTTCGCCGCATCCATCTCCCGGCTGAGCCGTCCGAAGCCTCGGGCACCGGCTTCGCCGACGCCTTCCAGTTCGGCACGCACCTGCCGACCGCCGACCGCCGCAAGGCGGACGCTGACGCGTTTTTCAGCCATGGGGGCGTTCCATCTGTTCGTTAAGTTTGGCCACCATCACCGCTTCGATGACTGGCAGCAGTTCGGCAGCGACGGCGGGCGGCACGCCGAGGGCGTCGCCAAGACAGAGCGCGGCAGTCAGGTCCCAGCCGATCACCGCGCCGGGGGTCACCCGCAGCTGGCCGCCGAGACGACCGACCAGGTCCCAGACCTGCCAACCCTCTTGGGTCAGCGGCCGGTTTAGCCGCGCCGGGCAGTCCGGGCAGGCTTTCGCGCAGGCGTCGCAGTATCGGTCGCCCCCGCCGAAGGACCATTCGGCGAGAGCGCGGAGGCGTTTTTTTCCTGCTCCAGCAGCAGGCCCTTCGAGACGTAGGTCAGTTGGAAGGCCTCGAAGATCGGCCAGAGATCGAGCAGCGCGTCGATAGCCTCGGGGCTCGGGTCGATGGGGTTGCCGTCGGCGTCGCCGATGCCCTCCCAGGCGAGCACCGCCCGCCGCGCCAGCGCCTTGGCGAAGGCCACTGCGCGTTCCTCGTCCGAGGCCTCCTCGGGCACGGCCTCAACGGCGGGGTCGCTGCGCGTCGCCACCATCAGCGCGGTTGTCAGCGGGCGCAGCTGCACCCGCACGCCGGGGGCGAGGTCATGCCAGCGCGGCGCATTGGTCAGGTCGAGCGTCAGCATCAGTAACTCTCCACGTCGTTCACTAGGGTGGCGGTACACATCCGGCCGACCACGCTGTCGCGCGCGGCCTGCCAGTCGAAGGTCGCCTGCACGCCCTGCGGCCCGGAGATCTCGATCCGGGGGCGCGGCAGGTAGACGGCATGCACGGTGAAGGTGAAGCTCTCGCCCGAGGGCAGAACGTAGGCGAACTCGAGCTCGCACGGATCGCCATTGATCGCCTGCGTCACCAGTGTGCCGTCGGCGAAACGCACCTCGATGGAGCCGGTGAGCGCCGCGATGGACGGGTCTGCGCCATCGATGCGCCCGTCCGAGCGGATCGTCTCGATGCGGTCGAGGTTGTTGGCATAGGCGATGTCGGCGGAGACCACGTTGCCGAGGGCCGAGCCGTTCCGCGTGATCGACCCGTTGAAATGGCCGAAGCGCTTCAGCTCCAGCGCGGCGGGCGTTCCGGCGCTGGTCGTGGTCCCGACCGTTTCTCCCTGCGCCACCAGCCGGGCCGTCGCGGTCAGCAGCCCTGAGCGCTGCATCTGCCAGGTGATCTGGTCGAGCACGCAGCCGGAATACATCGCGTACCGCGGCACCTCCGGCATGCCCGTCTCGATCGACATGCTCGGCAGCGCCCACGACCCCGACTGGAATTCGTGGGTGTACGGGGCCTCCGCGCCCGTGGTCGTGGGTGTCCCGAAGGCCGCCTTCAACCAGAAGCCAAGCGCCTCGGCGTCGAGCGGCACGACGACATCGCCATCGGCCGTCACCGCGTCCTTGATCGGCGCCAGCGGATCGCGGCCGTAGCCGAGAAGCTCCGAGTTCAGCAGCGGCTGTTCAGCCCCCAGCGAGGTGCTGGCGAAGGGCATGCGGGTGAAGCCGCTGGCGGGCGGCGTTCCATAGGTCGTCTCGAACGCAAGCGCCATCAGCGCCCGCGCCCCCTGGGCTCGTGCCATGGTGTTCTCCTTGGGTTGTCGGGGTCAGCCGAGCGGATCGGCCGTGGAATAGTGCAGCACCACCGGGAGTGAGGCGGATCAGACGACAGTCCAGTGGACTGTCGTCCCGCCGAACGCGGCCTTCAGGCTGGCCGCAGGTTCACCCAAGCGGGTCGTCAGCTGAATAATGCAAGACGACCGGAATGACCGCCGCCTTGAGGCTGGCCGCGCCCTCGACCGGCAGATCGACGGGCCGTGGCGCTTCCGCCTCGACCCAGTCGCAGAGCCCGCCCAAAGTGCGGTCGTCGGCAAGTGCTGCGCCGATGCTCGCGGTCAGCGTGTCGAAGGCGGCGTCACGGTCGGCGCCCTGCACGACGGCCTCGATCTCTGCCCGGTGCTGGTAGTGGTAGCGCAGCGGCGACAGCGTCACCTCCGGCTCACCCGGCTCGCCGTCGCGCAGGATCAGCAGGCCCTCGGCCGGGACGCGCTCGGGCAGAACCTCGCCGCGAAGGGCGGTAGCGGGCAACGCCGAGAGCCGCGCATGCAGCGCGGCGAGGATGGTTTCACGAGGGGTGGGCATGGAGGGTCTCTTCGATGTCCGAAGCGCCCGAACATGGGCAGCTTGACCTTTGCAATTCTTGACAGTTTCAGAGCACTTCCGGTAACTGGACCCATGGGGATTGCGAGCTCCCCACGAGGCGCCAGCTGAAGATCGCGTTCCTGTTCAACCCCGGCGACGGAGGAACGCACATGCCTGCGCCCAATGCCATTTCGTTCGACAAGCTCACCCGCATCATCGGAACCCCCCGCGCACCGCTTTTGCTCGACGTGCGGTCCGAGGAAGATTTCGCCGCCGATCCACGATTGCTCCCAGGTTCTGTCCGGATCGACGACCAGGCGCTCGCCGCCCTCGCGCCACAGCTCGGCGGCCAGCCTTCGATCGCCGTTTGTCAGGCCGGTCACCGGCGCAGTCAGGGCACTGCCGCCTTGCTTCGCGCCGAAGGTTGCCCGTCCGAGTATCTCGAGGGCGGGTTCGAGGCATGGCGCTCCGCCGGCCTGCCGCTGATCGATCCGGTGAAGCTGCCCGCGCGCGACGCGCAGGGCCGCACCATCTGGGTCACCCGCTCGCGCCCCAAGATCGACCGCATCGCGTGTCCCTGGCTGATCCGGCGCTTTCTCGATCCCCGGGCGATCATCCTGTTCGTGGCGCCCGCCGAGGTGATCGGCGTCGCCGAACGCTACAACGCATCGCCCTTCGACATCGAAGGCGTGTTCTGGAGCCACCGGGACGACCTCTGCACCTTCGACGTGATGCTGGCCGAGTTCGGCCTGAGCATTCCCGCCCTCGACCGGCTCGCCACAATCGTGCGCGGCGCCGATACCGCCCGGCTCGACCTCGCGCCCGAGGCGGCCGGTCTGCTTGCCGCGTCGCTCGGCCTGTCGCGGATGTATTCCGACGATCTGGAGCAGCTGGAGGCCGGGATGCTGCTTTACGACGCCTTCTTTCGTTGGGCGCGGGACGCCACCGACGAGACCCACAACTGGCCCACCAACAAGCCGAAGGCAGACTGATGCAGGACCGCGCATACCCCACGCTGGCGGCAGCCACCCGCATCTGGGCCCGCATCGGCCTCCTGAGCTTCGGCGGTCCGGCCGGGCAGATCGCGCTCATGCACCGGATCCTCGTCGAGGAGCAGCGGTGGCTGGGCGAGAAACGGTTCCTCCATGCGCTCAACTACTGCATGCTCCTGCCGGGGCCGGAGGCAATGCAGCTCGCCGTCTATATCGGCTGGCTGATGCACCGCACGCTGGGCGGCATCATCGCGGGCGTCCTCTTCGTGCTGCCCGGCGTCGTGGCGATCATGGCGCTGAGCTGGATCTACGCGCTCTACGGCAATGTCGGCCCGGTCGAGGCGCTGTTCTTCGGGCTCAAGGCCGCGGTGCTGGCCATCGTGGTGCAGGCGGTCATTCGCATCGGCTCGCGTGCGCTCAAGAACGGGGCGATGGTCGCCATCGCCGCCGCCTCCTTCGTGGCGATCTTCGGCTTCGCCATTCCGTTTCCGCTCATCATCCTCGTTGCTGGCCTGATCGGGTTCTTCGGCGCGCGTGCGGGCCTGCCCGCATTCCATGGCGGCGACGGACACGGCAAGGTCGGCACGGTCCAGGTCGACGACGCCGACACCCTGCTGGGTGAGGAATCGCCGGTTCACACGCAGGTCAACCGGGGGTGGGCCTTTCGGATTTCCGGCGTCTTCCTCGTCCTCTGGCTTGCCCCTGTGGCGCTGTTGTTCGCGGCCCTCGGGCCGGAGAACGTGTTTTCGCAGATCGCGGGCTTCTTCAGCGTCATGGCCGTGGTGACCTTCGGCGGCGCCTATGCGGTGCTGGCTTATGTCGCGCAGGAGGCGGTGCAGAACTACGGCTGGCTTGCTCCCGGCGAGATGCTGGACGGGCTCGGCATGGCGGAGACCACGCCCGGCCCGCTCATCATGGTGACGCAGTTCGTGGGCTTCATGGGTGCCTTCCGCGAGGCGAGCGGCCTGTCGCCCCTGATGGCGGCAACGCTCGGCGGGCTGCTGACGACGTGGGTGACCTTCGTTCCCTGCTTCCTGTGGATCTTCCTCGGCGCGCCCTTCATCGAGCGTCTGCGCGACAACGCGGTGCTGACCGCCGCCCTGACCGCCATCACCGCGGCCGTGGTGGGCGTCATCCTGAACCTTGCCGTCTGGTTCGGTCTGCATGTCGTCTTCGACGAGGTGCGGACCGTTACAGCGTACGGCCTCGATCTGGATGTGCCCGTCTGGTCGACGGTGAACCTCGCGGCTGCGGCACTGGTGCTTGCCGCGCTTGTGGCGGTGTTCCGCTTCAGGCTGGGCGCCGTGACGGTCCTTGCGGGCTGCGCGCTGGCCGGTGTCGCGCTGGCGTCTGTGGGCTTGACATGAAGCCGCTCTTGTCATGGCGCGGATCAAATCTTCGCCTCCACCCAATTCGCCACGATCAACCCCGGCACACTGTCTAGCGCCCGGTCTGC
>JAHDXW010000031.1 GCA_023383015.1 Paracoccaceae bacterium | reverse complement strand
GCCCGGGCCGCCTCGGCCGCCGCGGCGACGGATGCGGCGGCGGCGGCCCGCACCACCTCCTCGGGCAGCGACAGCGCCGCCAGCTCGGCCCCGGCCGGCAGCGGCGGGACAAGCACGGCGCGGCGGGCGGCAATCTCGGCCGCGGCCTGGGCGGATTCGCGGTCGATCCGCTCGGCCGCGGCAAGCCGCTCGAGGTCGGGGGCAAGGGCCTCGAGCGCCCGTGCCCAGGGGAGGGCGTCGGGCGGCGCCGCTGCCTCGGCTTCGGCGGTCCCCGCGCCGGCCCGCGCGACCGCCGCCCGATGGTTGTCCAGCGCCGCCCGCAGCCGCACGCCCGTGTCGAGCGCGGCGTCCAGAGCGGCCAGCGCGGCATCGCTCGGCTGGGCGGCGGCCAGCGCCCCGGGGTCGGCCGCTCCCACCCGGCGGGCCAGCGCCGCCAGTGCCGCCCCGCAGGCCGCCTCCTCGCCGGCTACCCGCGGCAGGTCGCGGGCATGGTCCTGCCAGCCGCCGACCCGTGCGAAGAGCGCCGTCACCGCCTCGCCTGCCGCGCACAGCTCCTCGTCCACCTCCACCGCGGCGACCCCGGCCTCGGCCTCGGCCAGTGCCGCGGCGGCCTCCGACGCCGCCCTGGCGGTGTGCTCGGCCGCTTCGAGCGCCTGCGCCAGCGCCGCGCCCACGCCCTCGGGCTGGCCGGCAAGATCGGCGAACTCCGCCGCCGCCGCCTCGGCCGCCGCCGCCTCGGCCAGAAGCGGGCGAAGCCGCTCGACCAGTTCGAGCCCGCCGCGCTCCTCGGCCAGCGTCCGCCGCCGGCCGGCCAGCGCCGCCAGCCGCGCCCGCCCCTCCTCGACCGCAGCATTGAGCCGCCGCCACTCCGCCTCGCCCAGCGTCGCCGCCCGCTCGGCCGCACGCGCCGCCTCCCAGGCATCGATGGCCAGGTAGAAGCGGCGGTCCTTCGCGCGGCGGCGGGCGTATATGCCGTCGGCCTCGGCGGCCAGCGCGCGCTGCGCTGCCAGCACCCCCGTCAGCCCCGCCGCGGCGGCAAACAGCGCCCCCTCGCCGCCGGCGGGGTCGAGCATCAGCCGCGCTCCCTCGGCCAGCCGTCCGGCGTCCAGCCCGAAGGCACGCTCGAAGACCGTCCGCGTCACGCCCTGCAGGAACGGCTCGAGCGCGTCCTCGGCCAGGGGCGCCTCGGCCGCATCATCGGCCCGCAAGGTCGCTGCCCGGCCACGCCGGCGGCGGAACGCCAGCGTCCGGCCGCTGGCGCCCAGGATCTCCGCGCCCAGCCGCAGGTCGGCTGCGGGATGCAGCCAGTGATGGCCGATGCCATGGGGAAAGCCGAACAGCAGGTCCGAGAGGGCGGCCAGCGCCACGCTCTTGCCCGCCTCGTTCGGCCCGTGGACGAGGTGCAGCGCCGCGCCCTCGCGGAAGACCAGCCGGCGGTCGGTGAAGGGGCCGTAGCGGATCAGGTCGAGCCGGCGGAGCCGCATCGGCTAGCCCCCCTGCCCGGCCCGGTCGCGGGCCAGCGCCGCGGCCTCGGCGATCATCGCCGCCAGCGGGGCGCCGAGCGGCTCCTGCCCCGCGCCCAGCCCCCCGGGAAGGCGGGCGGCAACCTCGGCCGCCAGCACCGCGGCCTCCGCCGCCAGCACGGGGTCGGCCGCGGCTTCGGCCACAAGCGCGGCAAGGTCGAGCGCGGGGTCGGCCGGCGTCGGCGCCGACGGCGCCGCGGCCGCGATCTCGAGCGACTCGATCCAGAGGTCGGGATGGGCCTGCTGGGCCAGCGCCTGGGCGGTCGCGGCGACATCGCCGCGCCGCGCCGCCAGCCGCGGGGCAAGCGGCGTCATCCCCTCCAGCCGCAGCCGCAGCGCCACCGGCCGGCCGCCGGCCGCCGCGGCGACGGCCGGCAGCGCACGGGCGATGCGCGCCTCGACCTCGGCCTCGTCCTCTGCCCCGGCGAGGTCGACCGCCGCCGCCTCCCAGCGCACGTCGTCGACGACCAGCCGCTCGAGCGCCGCCACCTGCCCGTCCTCGACGGTGACGAGAACGGCGCCCTTGGCCCCGGTCTCGCGCGGATGCCGGCCCTGCAACACCCCCGGAAAGACGACATGCGGCTTCTCGGCCACCACCTCGAAGGCGTGGACATGGCCGAGCGCCCAGTAGTCGTAGCCGCGCGCGGCCAGTTCGGCCGCGGTGCAGGGCGCATAGGGCTCGTGCCCCGGCCGCCCGGCGAGGGCGGTGTGCAGCACCCCGATGTTGAACTGGCCGGGCATGGGCGGGGGGTAGCCCGCTGCGAGGTTGCGCAGCTCCTCGCGGGCGGCGAACCCCTGGCCGTGCAGCGCCACCCCGAGCTCCTCCAGCCGGAAGCTCGCCGGCCGGGCGACGGGAAAGCGGCGGAGGTTTGCCGGCGCGGGGATCGCCGCCGGCACCCGGCTCTCGGCGTCGTGGTTCCCTGCCAGCAGGAAGACCGGGAAGCCGGGGCCGAGGCGGGCGATCTCGCGGTTGAAGAACAGCCCCGTGCGGGCGTCGCGCCAGGGGCCGTCGTAAAGGTCGCCGGCGATCACCAGGAAGGCCGCGTCATGGGCGCCGATGGCGTCCACCAGCGCCGCCAGCGCGGCCCGCGGCGCCTCGGCGAAGCGGCGGGCGGCGGCAGGCTCGGGCAGGGCAAGCGCGGCCATCTGGCTGCCGAGGTGCAGGTCGGCGGCATGCACGAAGCGGAAGCTGCGGCTCATCGCGGCGGCCCCGCCCGCGCGGGCAGGCGGGCGCCGCGCCCCCCGCCCCGCGGCCGCGTGCCGGCCGCCTTCCCGCTCATCCTTCCTCCCGGCCGCCGGGCCCACCGGCAGCGGCCGGGCCGGGGGGTGCCGACGGCACCGCGCCCTCCTCCTCCAGCGCGGCGGGGATGGCGTAGCGGCCGGTCAGCCAGCGGCCGAGGTCGACATCGGCGCAGCGGCGCGAGCAGAACGGGCGGAAGCGCGCCTCGGCCGGCCGGCCGCAGACCGGGCAGGGCCGGCTCATCCCGGCCACCCCCGCAGCGCCTCGGCCAGCGGCAGCCGGTCGCGGCGGCGGGTCAGCTCGTAGTGGCCGAGCGGTGTCCAGCCGGCCAGCGTCACCTCCTCGCCCATGTCGCGGAAGGCGGCCTTCATGACCTGCTCGAGCACGCCGCGGTCGCGCCGCGGCATCGGCGCGAAATCCACCGTCACCTGCCCGCCCAACCCGCGGACGCGCAGCGCCCGCGGCAGGGCACGGGCGGCGGCGGTGTTGGCCTTCATCCCGGCGGCCGGGGTGGTGTCGGCGCCGGTGTTGACGTCGACGGCCACCAGCGCCCGCGTCGGCTCCAGCACCATCGACGCCCCTTCGCCCAGCCCCATGGCAGGGTCGAGCGCCGCATCCAGCAACTCCTCCACGCCGAGATCGGCGAAGGCACCGGGGCGGTCCTCCACCGCGTCGGGCGCGGGATGGGCCCACTCGCGCCATGCGAACTCATGGGCGCCGGGCGCGTCGAGCAGCAGCTCCGGCCCGCCCTCGCAGTCGGCCAGCACCGCCGCCGCAGCCGCCCGCAGCGCCGCGATGTCATCGGCCAGCACCCCCGCGTCGACCGCCCCGGCGGCGGTGCGCAGCACCAGCCCGAGGTCGGGACCGGCCCCCGCCATCGCCTCTCCGGCCAGCGCGGCGAGGCGGGCGCGCAGCTCCGGCTCGCGGATCGCGCGCGACAGGTTCAGCCCCGGCGCCCCCGGCGTCAGGATCGCGAAGCGGCTCTTGAACAGCAGCCGTGTCGTCACCGGCACGGCCTTGCCGGGCTCGGCCTGGCCGGAGACCTGCACCAGCACCGGCCGGCCCGGGGCCAACCCGTCGGTCTGGCGCAGAAATCCGCGCGCCCCCCCGGGGAGGTCCACGAACGCCCCGCCCAGCCCCTTCACCGGCCGGCCCGGCCGGGCACGGAAGATGGCGCCGGCCTGCGGTGCGGCGTCGGCCGGCGGGTCGATGAAGAAATCCTCCAGCCGGCCGTCGTGCACCAGCGCCGCCGCCGGCCGGCCGAGCAGATGGTCGAGCGCGACGACCGTGCCCTTCATGCACCGCCCTCCCGCGGGCCCGTGGCGCGCCGCCAGCCCGCCGCCTCCAGCAGGGCCAGCGTCTCGGCAAGCGGAAGCCCGACGATGGCCGGGAACGACCCCTGCGTCCAGGGGATGAACGCGCCCGCCAGACCCTGGATGGCATAGCCCCCGGCCTTGCCCCGCCACTCGCCCGAGGCGACGTAGCCGGCCACGTCGTCCTCCGACAGCCGCTTCATCCGCACCGTGCTGTCAACCGCGCGCGACCGCAGCCGGCCGCCGGCCAGCACCGCCACCGCGGTCACCACGCGGTGCCGCCGGCCCGACATCAGCCGCAGGAACGCGGCGGCCTCGGCCGCATCGGCCGGCTTGCCCAGGATGCGCCGGCCGACCGCCACCGCGGTGTCGGCGGCCAGCACCACCGCACCGGGGTCGGCCGCGGCCGCAGCCTTGGCGCGGGCCACGCGCAGCGCATAGGCGCGCGGCGGCTCGTCGCCGCGGGGCGCCTCGTCGACCTCGGCGGGCCGCACGGCGTCTGGGATGATGCCGATCTGCGCCAGCAGCGTCAGCCGGCGCGGGCTGGCCGAGGCCAGGATCAGGGGCGGCCGTCCGCCGGCAGAGCCGGTCACTTGTAGCGGTAGTTGATCCGCCCCTTCGACAGGTCGTAGGGCGTCATCTCAACCTGCACGCGGTCGCCGGCCAGAACGCGGATGCGGTTCTTGCGCATCTTTCCCGCCGTGTGCGCGATGATCGAATGGCCGTTGTCGAGCTCGACCCTGAACGTCGCGTTCGGCAGGAGTTCCTTCACGACGCCGGGGAATTCGAGCACTTCTTCCTTGGCCATGGTCGATCGGTCCTCGCTGCGCCCGCCGTTGCGCGGGCGCCCGACAAATGCGCCCGGCCGGCCGGATTTTCAAGGCGAATCTCTCCCGAGGGGCGCCGCGGGGGCGATTCGCAGCCGTTCGGCCTGCTCGGGCCAGTGGCGGTGGTTCAGCACCGTGCCGTCCGCGCGGACCCTGCGAATCGCCTCGGGGTCGACCTCGGCCACCGCCCAGCCGGGAGTGTCGGGCGGGGTCGCGGCCAGGATTCCGGTCTCGGGAAAGCCCCTGTCGGGCGGGCCGTACAGTGCCGCCGCGCCGCGGCCGACATCGACCGGCGGGCACCAGGGGCTGGTTCCGACCAGCGGGGAATGCACGGCCACGCACTGGTTCTCCAGCGCCCGCGCCATCGCACCGACGCGCACCCGCGTGTATCCCGCCTGTGTCTCGGTGCAGGAGGGCACCAGCAGCAGCTCCGCACCCGCCTCGACCAGAGCGCGGGAAAGCAGCGGGAATTCGGCGTCATAGCAGATCGTCACGCCCAGCCGCAGGGGTCCGGCGGCGAAGACGCCCAGCGGCCCGCCGGGAACCACGTCCCAGGCCTCGCGCTCGAAGCGGGTCATGATCTGCTTGTCCTGATGGCCGAGGGTGCCGGCCGGACCGTGCAGCGTGGCGCGGTTGACCGGCCGCCGCGCGCCCCCCTCCCACACCGGCCCGGAGGGGCCGAGGATCGTCACCCCGTGGCGCACCGCAAGCGCGCCCATCAGCGCGTCGGCCGCCGGCCGGTGGCGGGCGGCCTCCGCCAGCCCGGCCTCGAGGTCGGCGGCCACCGCCGCCCCGCCAAGGCTTGCCAGCTCCATCATTCCGTATTCGGGAAAGACCAGAAGCTGCGCCCCCTGCCCCGCCGCATCCGCCACCCAGCGGTCGAGCTTGGCGGCGTAGGAAGCAAGGCCGTCGTGCCAGTCGAGCGGATAGGCGGCGGCGGCGACGCGCATCAGAGCCTCCGGATCCAGAACTGCAGCGCCTTCTCGGTCTCGGCCGCCGCACCCACGTCCCGCCAGGAGAAGCGGGCCAGCACACCCGGCAGCGGCGCGTAGCCCCGCCCGCGCCAGAAGCCGTCGAGCGCACGGTAGCCCGCCGGCCGGGCGGGGTGGTCGGGCGGGCGGATCACGGCGCAGAAGGCGACATGCTGGCGGCCGAGGGCGCGGGCATGGGCCTCGCGCAGGTCGAAGAAGCGGTGGCCGATGCCGCGGCCGCGGTAGCCCGCCAGCAGCACCGACTCCGCACAGTAGAAGATGTCGTTGAGGTCGAGGCCGGTGGGCGCGAAGGCGGCGGCGAACTCGGCGGCGTGGTCCTCCATCGGCGTTCCGGTCGCCGCGCCGACCAGCCGCGCCCCCTCGAAGGCGCCGACAAGGATCGCCCCGGGGCTGTCGCGGTAGACCGACAGATAGCGCCGCTCGTAGTCCATGTCGCCGTCGTAGAGGTAGGGAAAGGCACGAAAGACGGCGATGCGCAGCGCCGCGACGTCGTCCAGATGCGCCTCCAGCCGGGCGCCCGACAGCACCTCGACCGCGAGCGTCATGCCACCTGCCGCCGCCAGTCGGCGACGTTGTAGTAGGTGGTCACGCGCGTGATCCGCCCGTGGCGCAGCGCAAAGAAGCTGCCGGCGGGCAGCACGTAGCGCTGGCCGCGCGCCGGCGGATGGCCGGGGTCGGCGGCCATGTACTCGCCGTGCACGACGTATTCGGCGGCCGCGCGGCTGCCGTCGGCGGCGGCCAGGATCACGAGGTCGCCCAGCCGCTCGCGGTAGCAGTGCGCCATGTGGGCGAGGAACTCGGCGAAGGCGATGCGGCCGTGGCGCACCGGCCCCTGGTTGACGTGGTGCTCCACGTCGGCCGCCACCTCGGCCAGCATACCGGGGATGTCGCCCCGGTTGAAGGCGTCGAAGTAGCGTTCGATGACGTCGCGGCTCATGTGCCTTCCCCCTCTGCCTTGTCGGTCGGCGGGCCGAAGCGCGCCAGCAGCCGGTCGCGGATCTGGTCGCGGGCCTGGCGATAGGCGGCCAGCTTGGCCTCCCGCCCCTCGCCAAGGCCCGTCGGATCGAGGATCGGCCAGTACTCGACCTCGAGATGGTAGTAGCGCGTCAGCTCCAGCGCCACCCGCTGGCTCGCCGGCGTCAGGGCCACGATCAGGTCGAACTGGCCGAGGTCGTCGCCCCATTCCTGCATCTCCTCGAAGGTGCGGGCGCGGTGGCGCTCCAGCTCGACGCCGAGCTCGCGGCAGACCGCGACCGCAAAGCCGTCGATCTCGTGGTCGTTGCGCACGCCGGCCGACTGGACATAGGCGCGCTGGCCGTAGAAGCGCTTCATCATCCCCTCGGCCATCGGCGAGCGGACCGAGTTGTGATCGCAGCAGAACAGCACCGAGCGGGGGAAGGGGCGCTCCACATCATCCCCCGCTCTGGAGCACGCAGATCAGCGTGAACAGGCGGCGGGCGGTGTCGATGTCGATCTCGGCCTTGCCGTCCAGCCGCTCGATCAGCACCCGCGCGCCCTCGTTGTGGATGCCGCGCCGGGCCATGTCGATGGCCTCGATCTGCGACGGCGGCAGCCGCCTGACGGCATCGAAGTAGCTGGCGCAGATCTGGTGGTAGTCCTTCACAGCCTGGCGGAACGGCCCGAGCGAGAGGTGGAAGGCGGCCACCATCTCGCCCCCCTCGCTGGCAAGCTCGAAGACCAGCCGGCCCTCGCGGACGGCAAGGCCCAGCCGGTAGGGTCCGCCTGGCACCGCCCGCCCCTCCCGCGGCGGCAGGGCGAAGCGGTTGTCCTCGAGCAGGTCGTAGACGGCCACCCGCCGCTCCTGCTCCATCTCGGGCGAGGGCGCGGGCAGACCGGCGTCGTCGATGGCGATGGCCGAGATGCGGGTCATGCCGGCGCCTCCGCGGGGTCGCGGATGGCGATGGGCCCCTGTGGCACGCGCGAAAGGCGCACGCCCTGCACGGTCACGAGGCCGATCACCGGCCGCGGCCGCGCCAGCCGCTCCAGCGCATCGAGTTCGAAGAACATCGCCCAGGGTTCGTCGCTGCCGGTGCTGTCGGGGCGCAGCGCGGGGTCGGGGTGGCGGCCGCGCACCGCCGCGACGACGCCGGCCAGCCGGCCGCGGAAGATCACCTTGCCGGGGTCGATCCCCGGCAGTCCGGCGGCGGGAAAGCCGGCCGACGAGGCGACCACCCAGACCGCCGTCCGCTCCGCCGGCTGCCGGCGCCAGAACTCCCAGGCGTTCGAGCCGAAGGCTACCCGCCCCGCCCGCGCGAAGGCCGCCGCCGCCGCGGGCAGGTGCAGCGCCGGCACCGGTGCAAGGACATGCGTCATCAGCCGCCGCCCTCCAGCCGGTCAAGCCGGGCCTGCACGCTCAGCCCGTGCGCCTGCAGTCCCTCCGCGGCGGCCAGCCGGGCAGCCGCCGGGCCGATCGCGGCCATCGCCGCCGGCGTCATCCGGGCGATCGTCGTGCGCTTGAGGAAGTCCGACACCGACAGCCCCGAGGAAAAGCGGGCCGAGCGCGCCGTCGGCAGCACATGGTTCGGGCCGCCGACATAGTCGCCGATCGCCTCGGGGGTCCAGGGGCCGAGGAAGATCGCCCCGGCATGGCGGACGCGGGCGGCCAGCGCCTCGGGGTCGGCGACGAGCAGCTCCAGATGCTCCGGCGCGATCCGGTCGGCAAGCGCGGCCGCCTCGGCAAAGTCGCGCACCACGATCACCGCGCCATGCGCCTGCCAGCTTGCCGCCGCGATCGCTCGCCGGTCGAGCGTGACCAGCCGCGCCGCCACCGCCGCCGCCACCGCCCGGCCGAAGGCGGCATCGGCGGTGATCAGCATCGCCTGCGCGCTGGCGTCGTGCTCGGCCTGGGCCAGCAGGTCCAGCGCCACCCAGTCGGGATCGTTGCCGGGATCGGCAATGACGAGGATCTCGGAGGGGCCGGCGATCATGTCGATGCCGACGCGGCCGAACACCTGCCGCTTGGCCGCCGCCACCCAGGCGTTGCCGGGGCCGACGATCTTGTCGACCGGCGGAATCGTCGCGGTTCCCCACGCCAGCGCGGCCACCGCCTGCGCCCCGCCGATCCGCCACACCCGCGACACCCCGGCCAGCCGCGCGGCAAGCAGCACCAGCGGGTTGATCCGCCCCTCCGGCGCGGGCACGGCCATCTCCAGCCGCTCCACCCCGGCGACGCGGGCGGGGATGGCGTTCATCAGCACCGAGGACGGATAGGCGGCCAGCCCGCCGGGCACGTAAAGGCCTGCCGCGGCGACCGGCGTGAAGCGCCAGCCAAGACTGGCACCCTCCGGGTCGGTCCAGAAGGCATCGGCGGGCATCTGGCGGACGTGGAAGGCGCGGATGCGTTCGGCGGCGAGTTCCAGCGCGGCGCGGTCGGCGCGGTCGACCGCCGCCACCGCGGCGTCGATCTCGGCCTCGGCCACGGCCAGCGTCGCGGGTGTCAGCCGCAGCCGGTCGAAGCGCTCGGTGCAGGCGATCACCGCCGCGTCGCCGCGGGCGCGGACATCGGCGATGATGCCGGCAACCTCGGCCTCGACATCGGCCGCCGCTTCGCGCTTCTGGCCGAGAAGCGCGGCGAATGCGCGCTCGAAGCCGGGCTCGGACGTGGACAGGAACGCAGGCATCGGCGGCACCTCCCGACCGCCCCTTAGAACAAGCGCCGTGCGGTGGGAAGCGGCTTCCCTCGGGTCGCGGCCGGGCGCTTGGGGGCGCGGCGGGACGGACGCGGCGGGGCCGCGGGGCGGCCGCGGCCGGCCCGCGCGGCCCTGCCCCGGGGGCCCCGCGCCGGCCCCGGCAGAATCGTGAACGATCGGTGAATGCCGCAGCGCAAGCCATTGATCCTGCGTCATGCCGCCCCGTCCCATGCATGGGACGCCCGGCCCTGCCGGTCAGCCGCCGGACGGGGCAAGCTCGATCTCGGCCTCGACCATGCCGCCCTCCTCGGCGCGGCGCAGCCGCAGCCCGGCGACGCGGTAGCCGTCGGCGGCCTCCACCGCCTCCAGCCAGGCCATCAGCAGGGCGAACTCCACCGCCTGGAAGCGCAGGGCCACCCCGCCGCCGGCGGTGTTGGCGATGAAGCCCACCGCCGTGCGCAGCCCGTCGGCGACCAGCCGCTCCTCGAGGCCGCCAAGCCCGGCCGGCGGTCCGGCCGGCGTGCCCTCGCCCGCCGCCGGCGGCAGCGCGGCAAGCTCCAGCCGGCGGGCGGCCAGCCACACTTCCAGCACCGCCACATCGTCCAGCGCGGCACGCGCCGCCTGCCGTCGCGCCTCGACCGGGCGGACCACCCCCCCGAGCACGACCAGCCCCAGCAGCGCGACCGTCAGCGCCGCCAGCAGCAGCCGCTCGCGCAGACTGCGGGCGATCAGCCAGGCTGCCAGCCACACGCTCACCGCCCCGCCCCCCCGGCCGCAACGGCGACCGTGCCGTTCACCTGCCCGCCCGCCTCGGCGCTCAGCCGCTCGACATCGGCCGCAAGCCCCGCCGCCAGCAGGGCGCCGGCGAACGCCTCGAGCTCGGCGAACGCCGCCGCCTCGACGTCGAGCGCGATGCTGCCATCGCCCCGCAGCGTCGCCGACGTCAGCACCACGCCGGAGGCCTCCAGCACCCCGCCCGCCGCCCGCAGGAGCGCGAGCGGCGCAAGCGCGGGCGCCGCCGCCGCCGCCCTCCGCCGGCGCTCAAGCTCGCGCGTGACCTGGAGCGTGACGTCGAGGATCGGGCCCGCGGGCACGAAGTCGCGCCGCACGAGGTCGGCCAGCGCCGCCTGGCGGGCCGCCGCGGCGGCAAGGTCGCGGCGGGCGGCGATCTCCTCGGCCGCCGCCCAGGCGCCAAGCCCTGCCGCCGCCATCACCAGCGCGGCAGCGTAGCGGCGCAGGCGCGCCGCCAGCCGGCCGGCCTCGGCAAGCGGGTCGCGGGCAAGATCGAGCGCCCGCTCGCCGTGGACCAGCATCCGCGGCGGTGCGACCCCGGCCGGCAGCGCCGCCGCCGACCCAGCCACCACCAGTCCCGGCTGCAGCGTCAGCACCGCGTCCACGGCCGGCTCGGCCGGGCCGAGCCGCAGCACGGCAGCCGGCGCGGGGCCGCGGGCGAAGGCCTCGGCCAGCGCCGCGGCCACCAGCGCCGGCTCGGCGGCAAAGCCGTCGGAGGGGCCCAGCCGGACCGCGACCGCCCCTGCCGAGGCCGCCACCGTCCAGACTCCTGGCGCGGCCGGCAGGGCAAGGTAGTCGGGCAGGATGGCCTGGCAGCGCCGGCCGGCCGGCGCCACCTCGGCCCGCCAGCGGCCGGCGGCGGCACGGTCGGTGACGAGGAGCGCCGACCACTCGTCCGTCGCCCCGCCAAGCCGGGCCGGGCGCAGGTCGAGCGAGGCGGCGTCGCGGTCGAGCCGGTCGCAGAGCGCCCGCCGGGCAACCGCCTCGCGCGCCGGTCCGCGCAGCCCGGCGGGCAGGTCCACCGGCAGGAGCGGCGCCTCGGCCCCCGGCACGAGGGCGACGAAGGGCCCGCGCGGCAGCGGCAGCCCGGCGCCGAGGGGGTGCCAGCCGTGCCCCTCGCCCGCGGCGGCCGGCAGGACCGCACCCGCCGGGCCGGCCGGCGGCGGCACCCCGGCCGCGGTCGGGGTCGTGGCCCTGCCTTCCATCATGGCTCCCAGTCCGGCTCCGTACGCAGCCGCTCCACGCCGCCTCCGTCGGCGGGGCGCCAGAACAGCATTCGCTGGCGAAGCACGGTGCCGTCAAGGCGTGCGGCGACTTCGGCCTCGAACCACTCCGAGCCGACCGCAAGCCGTGCCCCCGGCAGCAGGCTTTCGCTGTCGCCGCCGGCCAGGGGGTCGAGCACCTCGATCTGGAACTCCTCGACCGACCCGACCGGGCGGCGGACCCGGCGCAGCGCCGCGAGGACGGAGGCGCGGCTCTGGCCAGGCAGGAAGGCGGCAAGCACCTCGGGCTCGGCGGTGTTAACGTTGAGCGCCGCATCGGCCGGCAGCGCCGCCAGCACCGGAGCGATGCGGGCCAGTTCGTCGGCGGTCATGCCGTCCACGAGCAGGAGCTCGCCGAGGCTGACGAGCGCCCCGACCCGCGGCCGGCTGCCGCGCGGGCCGCCCCGCAGCGCCCCATCGCGCCCCTCGGCAGCGGGGTCGAGCGCGTCGGCGGCGCGCGCGGCAAGCAGCGGCGGCAGGCCGCGGGTGTCGGCCAGCCGGATGAAGGCGGCGCGGGCGAGGGCGGCGAACTCGCCCTCGTCGGCCAGCCAGTTGACGTTGAAGCGGCCCTGCAGGTCGCTCATGCGCCAGTCGACGCTGCCGCGGTCGATCGGCTCGCCCTCCCGCGGCTCGGCCCAGCCCTCGCCGGCGTGGTCGGTCTCGCCGGCGGCGGCGTCGGCCTCGAGGACGGCGGCAAGCACCAGCCCGGCCGCCTCGGCGTACTGCGCCGCCTGGTCGGCCGTGGTCTGGGCGACCTGCCGGCCGCGCGCCGCCTCGCCTGCCGCCAACGCCGCCACCGCCACGGCGGCCAGCGCGCCGACGATGATGACGGCATTGACGAGGGCGAAACCGCGCCGCCTCATGGTGCGACCACCAGGCGGAGCGTCCCGTGGCGGGTGGTGCGCAGCCTGACCTCGAAGCCCTGCGGCAACTGCGCCGGCGGCGCCTCGCCGGCGTCGAAGGGGTTCTCGCGCGGCTCGGCACCCGGCGGGAACTCGTCGAGCGCGAGCGATTCGACCCCGGCGAGCATCGCCAGCTCGGGCCCCGCCCCGGCCGCCTCGCGCGGCGCGAGCATTGGCCAGAAACGGCGATAGAGCACGCCCGTCGCTGCATCCAGCCGCCACTCGACGCGGCCGAGCCCGGCCTCTGCCGACCCCGGCAGCCGCGGCTGGCCGGCAACGGAAACGGCCAGCCGGTTGCCGCCGGCGGGGGCGGTCCACGGCGCCTCGGCCGCGCCCAGCGGCGGCTGGAAGGGCACCGGCACGGCGGCGGCGAGGTCGCGACGCAGCAGTGCAAGGGTGCGGAAGAGCGCCGCGTCCTCGGCGGCGGCGGCGTCGAGACCGGTCTCGGCCCGGATGCCCATGGTCAGTGCCTGCAGTCCCATCACCGCGACCAGCGCGAAGATGCCGATCGCGGCCACGAGCTCGATCAGGGTGAAGCCGTTCCGCCCGCCGGTCATGGCCCGGGTGCCGCGAAATAGGCCACGAGGCGTGCCCCGGGCCCGTCGGGCTGGGCGACGGCGATCAGGGCCTCGACAAGGCCGCCGCGGGTCGGCGTGCGGGTCAGCGTCACGCGGAAGCGCAGCCGGCCCATCTCCACCTCCTCGGGCAGTGCCCCGGCCTCGGCGATCCCGAGCAGGCGGATCTCGTCGGCACGCGACTGCGCCACCTGCAGGGCCAGCTGGCGCGCGGTCAGGCCGGCGGTGTCGCGCCCGGCCTGCTGGAAGGCGCGCAAGGCACCGACTGTGCCGATCGACAGCACCAGGATCGCGACCACGAGCTCGACGAGCGAGAAGCCCCGCGCCCCGCCGGCCCGCCGGTGCAGCCCTAGTCGCGCGCGCATCGCGGTGCCTCCCAGCCGTCGGTGCGGCAGGCCAGGGGTCCGGCGCGGTCGGGCAGGACCAGGGAGAAGGCCGTTCCGCGGCCGTCGGGCAGAAAGAGGATCGCCGGGATCGCCGGCTGCTGGCCGGGGGCGGGCAGGAAGGGTGCGCCGGCGACCGTCCAGACGGCTCCGGGCGCCTGCCCCGGCACGCCGCGGGCAAGCCAGCCGCCGTCGCCGTCGGGCGCCATCATCTGCCAGCCGTCGGCAAGCGGCGCGAGGCCCTGCAGGCCGCGCAGGGCAAGGGCGCGGTCGCGGGCGGCGGCGACGGCGCGGGCGAAGTCGCCGGCCGCCCGGTCGGCGCTGCTGCCGGCGCGGGCGAAGCCGCCCGTGAGCGTCACCGACACGGCCAGGACGGCCAGCACGGCAACCACGACCACGAGCTCGACGAGCGTGAAGCCGCGGTCGCCCTGCCCTGCCTGCCGCCTCAGTTCAGCATCCATGTCCCGATGTCGGCGTTCACCCCGGTTCCGCCGGTCGCACCGTCGGCGCCGAAGGAGAAGATGTCGAAGGGCCCGTGCACCCCGGGCGCGAGATACTGGTAGTCGCGCCCCCAGGGATCGCGCGGGACGCGGTCGATGTACCCGTTGGCGGCCCAGGCGGGCGGCACGGGCGGCAGGCCGGGCTTCTGCACCAGCGCCTGCAGCCCCTGCTCGGTGGTCGGGTAGGTGAAGTTGTCCAGCCGGTAGAGGTTGAGCGCGGCGGCAAGCGCGGACAGATCGGTCTTGGCGCGGGCGATGCGCGCCTGGTCGGGCCGGTCCATCACGCGGGGAACGACGACAAGGGCGAGGATCGACAGGATCGCCACCACCACCATCAGCTCGATCAGCGAGAAGCCGCGATCGTCGCCGCGCCTGCCCATGCCGCACATCCTCCCGCTTGTTCCGGGCCGGACAATAGAGGAAAGCATCGGGGCCAACAACATGCCCAGCCGCGGCCGAGGAAGCCATGCCGCCCAACTGTCCGTGACCTCCGCCCTCGCGATGCTGGCCGGCGAGCCGCTGCGCCTGCTGGTCCTGCTGGCCGGCCCGGCCGCGGGTTCCTGCGCGGGGCTGCTGGCCGACCGGCTGCCGCGCGGCGAGGCGGTGCTGGCCGCGCGCTCGCGCTGCCGGGAGTGCGGCGCCCGGCTGGGGCTGCGCGACCTCGTGCCGATCCTGTCGTACCTGGCGCTCGGCGGGCGCTGCCGGCACTGCGGGGCGGCGCTGCCGCGGCATCTGCCGGAGGCCGAGGTCGCGGGGCTGGCGCTCGGGGCGGCGGCGGCCTTCCTGGCCCCGGACGGGGTGGCGGCGGTAGCGGCCGCGCTGTTCCTGACCTGCCTGCTTGCGCTTGCCCTGGCCGACCTGCGCTTCCTGCGCCTGCCGCACCCGCTGACCGCGGCCACCGCGGCAGCCGGGCTGGCCCTTGCGCTGGCCGGCGCGGGCCCGGGCGCGGCGGTGGCCGCGCTGGCCGATGGCGCCGCCGGCGCGGCCGCGGGCGCGGGGTCGTTCTGGCTGCTCGGCGCGGCCTATCTGCGGCTGCGCGGCCGGGCGGGGCTTGGCGGCGGCGACGTCTGGCTGATGGGCGGGATCGGCGCCGGGCTCGGACCCCTGGCGCTGCCCTGGGTCGCGCTTCTGGGCGCGGCCGCGGGGCTTGCCCTGGCAGGGCTGCGCGGGCTGCGCAGGGGGCGGCGGCCGCGGGCCTCCGGGCGGCTGCCCTTCGGAGCCTTCCTGGCCATGGCCGCGGCGGCCGTCTGGATGCTGCGGGAGGGCGGGTTTCTGGCCGGCCTGCCGCCCCCGGGCGGATGAGGGCGCTCAGCCATCGAGCAGGCTGCAGGACCGCCGGCCGTGCGCCCGCCGCGCCGCCCGGCAGACCTGGCTGTGCATCCGGACCCAGTTGTTGGCGTCGGCCGCGCCGGCAAGCGTCGAGGCGCCCTGCTGCGTGAACCCGTGCGCCACCCATCCCCGGGAGGTGACGGCGAAGAGGATATTGCGGGGCGTGAACTGGCCGGGGCTGGTCGAACTGTCCTGGAACTCGCCGATGTTGGAGACATGCGGTCCGCCCGAGGAGCCGCCGCGCATGCCGGTGCCGTGGAAGTAGTCGCGGAAGGTGAGACCCTCCGACAGGTGCTGGCTCGCGGTCATGCGGTCGCCGTTGCAGACGTTCTGCGGATAGCTGGGCTGGGTGAGGAACCAGTATGGCTGCAGGCAGTTGGCGTAGCAGTGGCCGAACCAGCCGGCGGCGCGGCCGATCTCGCGGCGGGTGCCCAGGCGGTTGCCGCAGACGATGATGCCGACGTCGTAGTCGTCGGCGATCTGGCCGCGGTTGAACCACCGCCGGGTCATCCCGAGGTAGCTTGCCTCGCGGCGGCCGCAGGGCTCGGTGCTGCCGTTCGCGGCCGGCACGAACAGCGTGCGCCGGTTCCACCCCGCATCGCGGTTGCCGCCCTGGTGGACGCAGTGGCCGGCGGTGACGATGATCGAGGGCGCGATCGGCACGCCCGAGCACCGGCCGTCGATTCCGTCGGCGCCACGGAACCAGATCTTGCCCGCCGCCCGAAAGGGGTAATGGCGCACCGGATCAGGCTGCTGCAGGTAGTCGTTGCAGTGATAGATCGTGCCGGCGTTGCCGTCGCCGTGGTTCTCGGGGGCCGCATCCGCCGCCCCGTCCGGACCTGGGAAGGCAGCCGGCAGTTCGCCGGCGGCCGGTGCGTCGCCTTCGGCGCTGCCGTGGTCGCGGGGAAGGATCGACGGCGCCACGGCGGCGAAGGCGGGTTCGGCGAGGCGCGCCGGAAGGCGGTCGGGGTGGCGCCAGGCCGGCACCGCGCGCGCCTTCATCGCCCCCCATTCGGCCTCGGACACCGGGGCGGTGGTCCGTGGCACGGCGTGCTGCACCCGGGCGCAGGCGGCCGTCGTCCCGAGGGCCATGGCGGCGGCGAGCGCCGCCGCGCCGAATATGTGCCTGCGTCTGCAAAATCCCGTTGAGGCCGGATGCATCTGTCGGCACCTCCCCGGGTCACCTGTGAAAAATGCCTTGTCGTCCAATGCGGCGCACCAAGAAGACTCGTCGGCGAATACTGCTTCAGACAACCCCGGGATGCGGCGGCGTCGCGGCCGGAAAGCGGAAAGGGGCGGCGGATGGACCGCCGCCCCGAACCTTCCGGGCTGCCGCCCGCGTCCTTACCCGGGCCTACAGGAGCGAGCAGGAGCGCGCGCCATGCAGGCGCCGGGATTCCCGGCAGGCCTGGTTGTAGATCGTCACCCAGTCGTTGGCGTTGCCCGCGCCCGAGAGGGTCGAGGCGCCCTGCTGCTTCCACTCATGGGCGACCCAGCCCCAAGAGGTGACGGCAAAGAGGATGTTGCGGAGAGTGAACTGGCCGGGGTTGGTCGAATTGTCCTGCATCTCGCCGATGTTGGAGACATGCGGCCCGCCCGACGAACCGCCGCGCATGCCGGTGCCGTAGAAGTAGTCGGGATAGCTCGTCCCCTCGGACAGATGCTGGCTCGTGGTCATCCGGTCGCCGTTGTAGTAGTTCTGCGGGTAGCCGAGCTGGGTCAGGAACCAGTAGGACTGCAGGCAGTTGGCGACGCAGTGGCCGAACCAGCCGGTGTTGCGGCCGATCTCGCGGCGGGTACCCAGGCGCTTGCCGCACACGATGATACCGACGTCGTAGCCTTCAAGGATGTTGCCCTCGTTGAACCACCGCGTGGTGGTGCCGAGGTAGCTCGCCTCGCAGCGGCCGTAGGGCTCGGCGCTGCCGTTGGCGGCCGGCACGAACACCGTGCGCTGGTTCCAGCCGGCGCTGCCGTTGCCGCCGGCGTGGACGCAGTGGCCGGCGGTCACGATGATCGACGGAGCGATCAGCGCGCCCGAGCACCAGGTGTCGATCCCGTTCCAGGTGCGGAACCAGATCTTGCCGGCCGCGCGCCAGGGGTAGTACTTCACCGGGTTCGGCTGCTGAAGGTAGTCGTTGTAGTGGTACATCGTCCCTGCGTTGCCCTGCCCGTAGTTCTCGGGCGCCGCGCCCGCCGGCGCGGCATCGACACCGCCCTCGGCGGCGAAGACGTTGGGCGCGGTCCCCGGATTGCCGGGCATGATCACCGCCGCCTCGGTGGCGAACACCGGCGCGGCGAGGGCGCGGGCCACGGCGGGATCGGCCGTGCGTTCCATCGGCACGGCGCGGGCCTTCATCTGCTCCCACGCGGCCTCCGACATTGCGGCGGCGGCCGGCACCTCGTGAAGGACCTGTGCCGACGCCATCGGCGCGGCTGCCGCGGCCAGGAGCGCCGCACCGACGATGCCGGCCGCACCCCGCCACCCGAACAAACCGAATGTTTGCATACTTTCCCTCTTCCTCCCAGGCCCCTGCCCAAACTCGATAAACCGCGATCGCGCGGCCACCGCAGCAGGCTACGCGCGGCATCCCCGCCGGGCAAGCGGCAAATCTTTCCCCACGACGGATGATTCCCGGAACGCAGGGTGCCGGCCCAGCCCCGCGCGGCCCCGGCCCGCCGCCGGCGCAAGCCAATGTGTGTTGTCCGGAGCCGGCACATTTGCTTTCATCGCCGCGGGTTCGTTCCATGGGAGACGGGTGATGGCGCCAGTTCGCAACGTCCTCGGCATTGCCGCCGGGGTGGCGGGCCGCGCGGTCTGCGCGGCGCTTGCGCTTGCGGTCGCGTGGCCGGCGGCGGCGCAGTCGGTCAGCGACCGGCCGCACCTGCGCATCGAGGCCGGGATGCACACGACGCGAATCGTGCGGGTGGATTCGGACCCGGCCGGCCGCATCCTCGTCACCGCCTCCGAGGACCGCACGGCACGGGTATGGGACACCGCGACCGGCCAGCTGATCCAGGTGCTGCGGGTGCCGATCGGCGGCGACAACGACGGCTGGGTCTATTCGGCCGCGATCGCACCGGACGGCCAGTCGGTGGTGCTGGGGGGCTGGATGAGCTACGGTGCCTCGGCGCTGGGCGGGCTGGCGCGCGCCCCCGGCGCCGAGCCCGACGAGCCGCAGGACTACGAGACCCATTCGCTGTTCGTCTACGACCTCGGGTCGGGCCGCATGCTGCGGCGCATCCCGGGTCTCGGCAACGTCGCCAACGACCTCGCCTATTCGCCGGACGGGCGGCACCTTGCGGTGGCGGTGGGCGGCGGGGCGCGCTCGCTGGTGCTGGAGACGGCGACATGGACGGTGGTGGCCGAACTCGGGATGAACGACGGGGCGAGCTACAACCTCGCCTGGTCACCCGACGGCCGGCTGGCCACCGTCACCTACGACGGCGTGATCCGCCTCTACGACCAGAGCTTCAGGCAGGTGCGGGCGCGACGGCCCTATGCCGGCGAGCGGCCGTTCGACATCGCCTTCTCGCCCGACGGCGGGCTGCTGGCCGTGGGCTACGAGAGCATGCGCCAGCTGCTTGTGCTCGACGGCCGCACGCTTGCCACCGTGACCGAGCCCGACGTGACCGACGTCTCGGAGCAGGCCGACATGGGCAAGGTCGAGTGGTCGGCCGACGGCAGCCGGCTGGTCGCCGGCGGCTCGGACAGCTTCGAGGCCGGCACCTGGTGGCCGCGCTACATCCGCGTCTGGGAGGACCGCGGAGCCGGCGCCTATCAGGACCTCGGCATCTCGGGCAACACCATCCTCGACCTCGAGACCCTGCCGGACGGCAGCCTGGCCGTCGTCAGCGGCCAGCCCGACATCATCTTCCTCAACCCCGAGCTGAAGATCGCCTGGCAGAAGGATTCGCCCAACTTCGACTACAGTGCCGTCGACCGGAGCCACTTCCGGATGAGCGGCGACGGGCGCGAGATCGGCGCCACCCCCTACGGCGGCGAGCCGTTCGTGTTCGACGTCGCCGGGCGATCGCTGCGCGGCGAGGCCTCCCAGCACCCCGCCTACCGCGACAGCGCCCGCGGCCTGACGCTGACCGAGTGGATCAACACCTCGGCGCCACGGCTGAACGGGCGAACGCTCGATTTTCTCGAGGCGTACGAGTGGAGCCGGTCGGTTGCAGTCGCCCAGGACGGCAGCTTTGCGGTGATCGGCGGCGACTGGAACCTCTATTCGGTCAATCCCGACGGCAGCCAGCGCTGGAAGGCGCGCACCCCCGGCGCCGCCTGGACGGTGAACGTCTCGGGCGACGGGCGGCTGGTGGGGGCGGCCTATGCCGACGGAACCATCCGCTGGTACGACGCCGGGGACGGCACCGAACTGCTGGCGCTCTACGTGCATGCCGACGGCCAGCGCTGGGTGCTGTGGACGCCTTCGGGCTATTACGATGCGGCACCGGGCGGCGAGGACCTGATCGGCTGGCACGTCAACCGCGGGCTGGAGACCGAGCCGGTGTTCTTCGGTGCGGCCCTGTTCCGCGACCGCTACTACAGGCCGGACGTGGTCCAGGCGATCCTCGCCACCCGCGACGAGGCCGAGGCGGTGGCGCTGGCCGACGCGCGCCGCAACGAGGTGGCCCCGCCGGTCGGCCAGCCGCCGCAAGGCGTGCCGCTTCAGAACAGCCTGCCGCCGGTGGTGCGCATCGACAGCCCGGCCCGGGGCGACCTGGCCAGGGGCGAGACGCTGGCGGTGGAGCTTGGGGTCACCGTCGCCCCCGACGCGCCGCTGACCGAGGTGCGCGTCTTCATCAACGGCCGGCCGCAGCGCGACCCGCCGGTCGAACTGGCGGGCGACCGGGCGCGGCTGATGCTGGACATCGCCGGGCTGACCGAGGAGGAGTTATGGGTGACCGTGATGGGCGCCAACCGCCACGGCTTCGGCCCGCCGGCCGACGTCATGCTGCGCCGCCCCTCTGTCGACTTCCGGCCGGTGGAAGTGAAGCCCAAGCTCTACGTGCTGGCGATCGGCACCTCGCAATACCGTGATGCCAGCCTCACCCTGCAGTATGCCGCCAAGGACGCGGCCGACTTCGCCTCGCTGGTGGTCGGCCAGGAGGGGGCGCTCTACAGCGCCGTCGAGGTGCGGCTGGTCACCGACACCGACGCCACCTACGACAACATCCGCGACGGCCTGTTCTGGCTGGAGGAGGAGGTGACGGCCAACGATACCGCCTACATCTTCCTCGCCGGCCACGGCGTGAACGACAACCGCGGCGAGCTGTTCTTCCTGCCGCACGAGGCCGAGGTGGGCAACCTGCGGCGGACGGCCGTCGCCGCCTCCGAGATCGTCCGGACGATCGAGTACCTGCCCGGACGCACCGTCTACTTCATGGACAGCTGCCACTCTGGCAACCTCGAGTTCACCCGTCGCGCGGCCGTGCCGCTGGACGTCAACGGCCACCTCCAGGACCTCTATGCCGCCACCGGCGCGGTGGTCTTCTCCTCGGCGACCGGCAGCCAGTATTCGCTGGAAAGCCCCGAATGGGGCAACGGTGCCTTCACGCTGGCGCTGCGCGAGGGGCTGGACGGGCGGGCCGACGTGAACGGCGACGGGGCGGTCAGCGTCAACGAGATGAACCTCTACCTCTCGGACCGCGTCAAGGAGCTGACCGCCAACCGCCAGACGCCGGTCCTGCGCAAGCGCGACGAGGTGGCGGATTTCCCGCTGGCGGTGCTGATGCACTGAGGCGCTGGTGCCCGAGGTCGGATTCGAACCGACACGCCTTGCGGCGGAGGATTTTGAGTCCCCTGCGTCTACCGTTCCGCCACTCGGGCCCGCTGCCTGCCTAGCCCGCGGCCCGGGGGCCGGTCAACCGGGCGGCAGGCCTTGACCCGCCCCGGGCCGGCGTGATGGATGCGCGCGGCGCGCCTGCGCCGACGCTTCGCCCGAGGTCCGATGCTGCGCGCCCTCTACGACCGGACGATCGCTCTGGCCGGGACGCGCCACGCGCTCTGGGCGCTGGCCGGCGTCGCCTTCGTCGAGAGCTCGGTGTTCCCGATCCCGCCGGACGCGCTGTTGATCCCCATGATCCTCGCCCGTCCCGACCTCGCCTTCCGAATCGCGGCGGTGGCAACGCTCGCCTCAGTGGCCGGCGGGCTGGCAGGCTATGGCATCGGCTGGGGCCTGTTCGAGTCCGCCGGCCGGCCGGTGCTTGAGTTCTACGGCAAGGCCGACGCGGCCGAGGCGTTCAACGCCCGCTTCAACGAATGGGGTGCCTGGGCGGTGCTGGTCGCGGGGGTGACGCCGTTCCCCTACAAGGTGATCACGATCATGTCGGGCTGGACGGGGCTCGACCTTGCGACATTCACGATCGCGAGCCTGATCGCCCGCGGCCTGCGCTTCTACCTTGTGGCGGTGCTGCTGTGGCGCTACGGCGCGTCCATGCGGGCGTTCATCGAGCGACGGCTGGGGCTCATGTTCACGGCATTCGTGGTTCTGCTGATCGGCGGCTTCGCCGTGCTGGGGGCACTGTGATGCAGCTGGCGCGCGGACCGCTGCCCGCGCTTGCCGCGGCCGCAGGCTCGGCGGGGCTGTTGCTGGCGGCGCTGGGGTTCCAGTATCTCGGCGGGCTGCCGCCCTGCCCGCTGTGCATCTGGCAGCGCTGGCCGCATCTGGCCGCGGTGGCGGTCGGGCTGGCGGTCGCGGCGCTGTGGGGCGCCGGGCGGGGGATGCCGCGGGGTCTGGCGGTGCCCGGGGCCGCCGCGGCGGCGACCTCGGGCGGCGTCGGGGTCTACCACAGCGGGATCGAGCGGGGCTGGTGGCCGGGGCCCGACACCTGCGCGGCCCCCGACATCGGCGGGCTGACCACCACCCAGCTGCTGGACGCCATACTTGCCGCGCCAGTGGTGCGCTGCGAGGACGTGGCCTGGGAGTTCATGGGGCTGTCGATGGCGTCGTGGAACGCGGTCGCCTCTTTCGCGCTCGCGCTCCTGTGGCTGCTCGCGGCACGCCGGCCGCATCCGGGCAGCGCCTGACCGCCGGCGGGGCCGCACGCCCCGGCCCCGGCTCACTCCACCCGCAGCACGCGCCCGGCGTAGGGGGCGGCGTCGGTCTGGTCCACCGTCACGACGTAGATTTCGCCCGCAGGCCCGAAGGCGAGGTTGGGCGCGGTCGCGCCGGGGACATCGATGGCGCGGGCGAGGCTGCCGTCGGGGGCGATGGCGACGAGCCGGCCCATGGCGTAGGAACCCGCCCAGATGTTGCCGTCAGGGCCGAGGCGCAGCCCGTCGGGGTAGGCCCAGGGGCCGGACGCCGCGTCGGCCTGGCCGATGCGCACGAACAGCCGGCGGCCCGACAGCGCCCCGCCCGCGCCGATGTCGAAGGCGATGATGCGCGCGGCCTCCGATTCGGCGACGTAGAGCGTGCTGCCCAGCTGGACGATGCCGTTGGCGTAGTGCAGGTCGTCAGCGGCCTCGGTGAGGGTGAGGTCGGCGGCGACGTGATAGACCTTGCCGGCGATCGGCGCGCTGTCCCAGGGCCCCGAGGCCGTCATCCAGGCGCCGCCGGCGCCGTCCGGGGCAAGGTCGTTCGGCCCGACGAGCGGCGCGCCGGCGGCGTCGGCGGCGACGACCGCAACCGTCTCGCCGGCCGCCGAGACATGGGCAAGCTCGCCCGAATCGTAGCAGGTGACGAGGAAGCCGCCGGCGAAGGGCAGCGTGCCCGACGGCCCGCAGCCGTCGCGCCGCCAGAACTCGGCCGGGGCGCCGGTGCCGTCCCAGCGCATCAGCGTGCCTCCGGCATACTCGACGTAGTGCAGCACGCCGTCGACGACCACCGGCCCCTCGGGGAAATGGGCCTCCGGGTCGACGACCAAGACGTCGGCCGTGGCCGGGCCGGCCGCCAGCGCGGCCGCAAGCAGGATCGATCGCATCGGGCACCTCCTTGTCGGTGCCCCCGATCCTGCGCCCGAATCGGCCGCCGACCAAGCCCCCGGGTCAGTGCAGGCGGAACTCGGCGGTGACGTTCGACCATGCCCCGGGCCCGATCATCTTGCGGTGCGTGAAGCGCACCGAGTGGAGCGGGCCGTCGATCTTCTCCTGCCAGAACTCGATGAAGCGGAACAGCCGGGGATAGTCGGGGGCAAGGTCGTAGTCCTGCCAGACGAAGCTGTTCAGCACATGCCTGTAGTCGGGCAGCCGGTAGAAGAACTCCGCCGTGGTCAGCCCGTAGCCCCTGAGCATGAGTTCGGTATCGCTGCGTTGCATGGCGCCACCTCATGACGTTTCTGTGTCGCCCATCCTGCCAAAACCACATTGATTTTCAATGAAAACAGTGTGTTGGCAGACAAGACCGGTGGCTGCCAGTCCCCGCGGCAACAGCCCGTCCGAGGGGCCGGTTGCACCCCAGATGCAGGATGCGCTAGAAGCCGTAGCAACCAGATGTTGGGCGGTTTGGAGGCGCGGCAGGTGAGCGACAGACCGCAATCCCCGGAAATGGCGGACCAGACCGCCGCAGGCCCGGCGGGCGGCGGGCACCTGCCCGTGTCGATTGCCGAGGAGATGCGCACGGCCTACCTCGACTACGCGATGAGCGTGATCGTGGCGCGCGCGATTCCCGACCTGCGCGACGGGCTGAAGCCGGTGCACCGACGCATCCTCTACGCCATGCACGAGGTCGGAAACGTCCACGACCGGCCCTACCGCAAGTCGTCGCGCCCGGTTTCCGATACCATGGGTAAGTACCACCCGCACGGCGACGCGGCGATCTACGATGCGCTGGTGCGGATGGCGCAGCCCTTCTCGATGTCCTTGCTGCTGCTCGACGGGCAGGGCAACTTCGGCTCGATGGACGGCGACCCGCCGGCGGCCTTCCGCTACACCGAGGTGCGGATGGCCCGCGCCGCCTCGTTTCTCCTTTCCGACATCGACAAGGACACGGTCGACTTCCAGCCCAACTACGACGGCAAGGACCGCGAGCCCCTGGTGCTGCCGGCGCGCTTTCCCAACATGCTGGTCAACGGTGCCGAGGGCATCGCCGTCGGCATGGCGACGAAGATCCCGCCGCACAACCTCGGCGAGGTGGCGGATGCCTGCCTGGCGCTGATCGCCAGCCCCGACCTGACCTCCGAGCAGCTGATGGAGATCGTGCCGGCGCCGGACTTCCCGACCGGCGGGCTGATCCTCGGCCGCGGCGGGGCGCGGCGGGCCTACCTCGAGGGTCGCGGCAGCATCCTCATCCGCGCCCGAACCCATGTCGAGGAACTGCGCCGCGACCGCTTCGCGATCATCGTCGACGAGATCCCCTACCAGGTGAACAAGGCGACGATGATCGAGCGGATCGCCGAGGCGGCGCGCGACAAGCGCATCGAGGGCATCGCCCATGTCGCCGACGAGAGCGACCGCACCGGCGTCAGGGTGGTGATCGAGCTCAAGCGCGATGCCACGCCCGACGTGGTGCTGAACCAGCTGTTCCGCTTCACGCCGATGCAGACGACCTTCGGCTGCAACATGCTGGCGCTGAACGGCGGCCGGCCCGAGCAGCTGACCCTGCGCGACTTCCTCGTCCATTTCCTCGCCTTCCGCGAGGAGGTCGTGACCCGGCGCACGGCCTTCGAGCTGCGGCGCGCGCGCGAGCGGGCGCACATCCTGTGCGGGCTGGCGGTGGCGGTGACCAATGTCGACGAGGTGGTGGCGACGATCCGCACCTCTGCCGACCCGGCCGAGGCGCGCGAGCGGCTGATGACGCGCCCCTGGCCCGCCGCCGCCATCGCCGGCTACATCCGGCTGATCGACGACCCCTCGCACACGGTCAACCCCGACGGCACCTACCACCTGTCGGAGGCGCAGGCACGGGCCATCCTCGATCTGCGCCTGCAGCGGCTGACGGCGCTGGGCGTGCAGGAGGTGACCGACGAGCTTCAGGCGCTGGCGGCGCGGATCACCGACTACCTCGACATCCTGCGCTCGCGCGCGCGCATCCTCGGCATCATCGCCGGGGAACTGGCCGATGTGCGGGCCGCATTCGCCGTGCCGCGGCGGACCGAGATCGTCGACTGGGAGGGCGACCTCGAGGACGAGGATCTGATCGAGCGCGAGGACATGGTGGTGACCGTCACCGCCGGCGGCTACGTCAAGCGCACGCCGCTCGCCGAGTTCCGTGCCCAGCGGCGCGGCGGCAAGGGCCTGGCCTCGATGGCGACCAAGGAGGACGACGTGGTGACGACGCTGTTCGTCGCCAACACCCACGCGCCGCTTCTGGTCTTCACCACCGACGGCATGGCCTACAAGCTCAAGTGCTGGCGGCTGCCGCTCGCGGGCCGCGCCGCCCGCGGCAAGGCGATCGTCAACGTCCTGCCGATCGCCACCGGCGTGTCGGTGGCGGCGCTGATGCCGGTCGACGTGCCCGAGACCGAATGGGAGGGGCTGCAGATCGTCTTCGCCACATCCGACGGCGACGTGCGGCGCAACGCGCTGTCGGACTTCACCAGCGTCCTGCGCAACGGCAAGATCGCGATGCGGCTGCCCGAAGGCGTGAGCCTCGTCAACGCGCGCATCTGCGACGAAGGCGACGACGTGATGCTGGTGACCGCGCTGGGCCGGGCGATCCGCTTCCCCACCACCGACGTGCGCGTCTTCAAGGGCCGCGATTCGACGGGCGTGCGCGGCATCCGGCTGGCCGAGGGCGACCGGGTGGTGAGCATGGCCATCATCCGCCATTTCGAGGCCGGCCCCGAGGAGCGCGCGGCCTTCCTGAAGACGCGCCGTGCGGTCGAGGGGATGGCCGAGGAAGCGGCCGAGGCCGACGACGAGGAGGAGGCGGTGGAGGCCGGCCAGCTGGCACCCGACCGCTACGCGGCGATGTCGGCCGCCGAGGAGACGATCCTGACGGTGACCGAGCGCGGCATGGGCAAGCTGTCGTCCAGCCACGACTACCCGGTGAAGGGCCGGGGCGGCCAGGGGGTGTGGGCGATCGACCGTGCCCTGCGGGGCGGGCCGCTGGTGGCCTGCTTCCCGGTCGAGCGGTCCGACCAGATCATGCTCGCGACGAGTTCGGGCCAGTCGATCCGCGTGCCGGTGGCCGGCATCTCCTTCCGGTCGCGCTCGGCTGGCGGGGTCAAGGTGATCGCCCCCACCAACGGCGAGGAGGTGGTCTCGGTCGCCCGGATCGCCGACCAGGGCGGCGAGGAGGGCGATGGCGGGCGCTGAGGCGGCGCGTCTCCGTGCGGCGCTCACGGCCGTCGCCACCGCCGGCGGAACGATCGGCTACGGCGCACTCGCGGCTGCAGCGGGGCTGGAGGGGCCGGGGCGGATCCGGCGCGTTGCCGCACTGCTCGAGGCGCAGATGGCTGCCGACGCCGCGGCGGGCCGGCCGTTCCTTGCCGCCGTCGCGGCGGCGCGGCTGGGCCCGGGGCTGCCGGCGCCCGGCTTCTTTGCCGCCGCGGCGGCGCTCGGCCGCTACGCCGGGCCTCCGGAGGGGCCGGCGGCGACGGCCTTCGTTGCCGCCGAGCGGGCGGCGCTGCGGGCGAAATGACGCAGGGCACGCAGCCGTGGCCCGGTGCCATGGCGCGGCCATGCCGGCGCCGCGATTCCGCCACAGTCCGGGCGTGAGTAGGAAACGGTCCGGCAGCGGGAGGCCGGATCGTCCACGCCGGAAGACCCGCCGATGCCGAACCCCAACGCCCCCGTCCTGGCGGCCGTGCTGTGCACGTACCGTACCCTGCTCGGTGCCCTGCTGCTGGTGGTGGCGCTGGGCAACACGCTGGTGCCGCTCGGCCTGCGGGCCGTGGGGCGGACGATCCCGGTCGGCGAGCTGACGGCGATCGACGCCTCGCTGAAGCTTGCCGCCTGTGCGCTGCTCGCGACCGTGGGCCTGTGGCTGCTGTTCGGCATCCGAACGCGGGTGGTGGCGAGCCTCGGCGCGGCGCTTGCGGTGGGGCTGGCCGTGGCCGCCCCAGAAAGCATGCTGGCCGGCGCCGACCCGCTTCGCGGCGCGCTGGGCGCGCTGGTGCTGGCCAGCCCGCTGGTGGTGTTCGGCGGCGGCCGCTGGAGCGCCTACCGCAAGGGCTGGCGCGGGGTTCTCTGAACCTGCGGCGGCCGGGCCGGCCGCCTCGCTTGCGCGGGGACATGGCGGGCGCGGCGGGCTTTCCGCGGGCCGCGAAACGCCCTAGACCGAAGCCATGAGCGAAACCCTCCACATCGTCGGCGGCGGCATGGCCGGCGCCGAGGCCGCGTTCCAGGCCGCCGAGGCGGGCGTGGACGTGGCGCTGCACGAGATGCGCCCCCGGGTCGCGACCTTTGCCCACCGCACCGGCGATCTGGCCGAGATGGTGTGCTCGAACTCGTTCCGCTCGGACGACCATGCGCGCAATGCCGTGGGCCTGCTGCACTGGGAGATGCGGGCGGCCGGCGGGCTGATCATCGCCACGGCCGATGCCCACCGCCTGCCGGCGGGCGGGGCGCTGGCGGTGGACCGTGAGCCCTTCGCCCGCGCCGTCACCGCACGGCTGCGCGCCCATCCCCGGGTGCGCCTGGTCGAGGAAGAGATCGCCGGACTGCCGCGCGAGGGCCGGTGGATCTTCGCCACCGGCCCGCTGACATCGCCCGCCCTCGCCGCCGCGATCCGCGCCGAGACCGGGCAAGAGTCGCTGGCCTTCTTCGATGCGCTCGCACCCATCGTCCATGCCGACTCGATCGACATGGACGTGGCCTGGCGGCAGTCGCGCTACGACAAGGGCGAGACCGAGAGCGAGCGGACCGCCTACATCAACTGCCCGCTGACCCGCGAGCAGTACGAGACGTTCCTCGACGCCCTCCTGGCGGCTCCCAAGGCCGAACCCCACGCCGGCGAGGAGGCGCCCTATTTCGACGGCTGCCTGCCGATCGAGGTGATGGCCGCACGCGGGCGCGAGACGCTGCGCTTCGGGCCGATGAAGCCGGTGGGGCTGACCAACCCCCACCGGCCCGGCGAGAAGGCCCATGCGGTGGTCCAGCTGCGCCAGGACAACGCGCTCGGGACGCTCTACAACATTGTCGGCTTCCAGACCAAGATGCGCCACGGCGCGCAGGTCGAGGTGCTGCGGATGATCCCGGGCCTCGGGGCGGCGCGCTTCGCGCGCCTCGGCGGCATCCACCGCAACACCTTCATCAACTCCCCGACGCTGCTGGACGGGCGGATGCGGCTCAGGTCGCGGCCGAACATCCGCTTTGCCGGCCAGGTGACGGGGGTGGAGGGCTACGTCGAATCGGCCGCGATGGGGCTGCTGGCCGGGCGGATGGCGGCGGCCGAGATGCTGGGCCGGCCGCTCGACCCGCCGCCGGCCGAGACAGCGATGGGGGCGCTTCTTGCCCACATCACCGGCGGGGCCGACGCGCGCAGCTTCCAGCCGATGAACGTGAACTTCGGGCTCTTCCCGCCGGTGGAGGCCAAGGGCGGCCGCCGCGGCCGGCACGACCGCTACCTCGCCTACACCGACCGCGCCAAGGCCGCCTTCACGGCCTGGCTCCGCGCCGGCGCGCGGGATGCCGCCTGACGACGGTGCGGGGAAAGGGCGTGCGCTATGTCACCCGCTTCGCACCCTCGCCCACCGGGCCGCTGCACCTTGGCCACGCCTTCTCGGCGCTGACCGGATGGGACCGGGCGCAGGCCGCGCGCGGCAGCTTCCGGCTGCGGATCGAGGACATCGACACCATCCGCTGCCGGCCCGAGTGGGAGGCCGCCCTGCGCGAGGATCTGGCCTGGCTGGGCCTGTCCTGGCCCGAGCCGGCGGTCAGGCAGTCGGCGCGGCTGCCGGCCTACGCCGCGGCGCTGGGGCGGCTGGAGGCGATGGGGCTGCTCTACCCCTGCCGCTGCCGCCGCGCCGACATCAGGGCCGCACTGTCGGCCCCGCAGGAGGGCGCACAGGCGGCGGGGCCGGACGGGCCGGCCTACCCCGGCACCTGCCGCGGCCGGCCGATGGCAGCCACCGGGCCGCAGGACGCGCTGCGCCTTGACGCCGGCCGTGCACTGGCACTGGCCGGCGCGGACGCGCTGGCCTTCGACGAGACCGCGCCGGGACACGCCGGCCGCATCCGTCCCGATCCTGCCGGCTTCCTTGCCGCGACCGGTGACGTCGTCCTGGCCAGGCGCGACCTCGGCACGTCCTACCATCTCGCCGTGGTCGTGGACGACGCTGCCGAGGGGATCACCGAGGTCGTGCGCGGCGAGGATCTTGCCGCGGCGACGCCGCTGCACAGGCTGCTGCAGGTGCTGCTGGGTCTGCCCGAGCCGGTCTGGCACCACCACCGCCTGATCCGCGACGCTGCCGGACGCCGGCTGGCCAAGCGCGACGACGCCCGTGCCCTGGCCCGCTACCGGGCCGAGGGCGCGACCCCGGCCGACATCCGCAGGATGCTGGGCCTCTGACCCCGGGGTCGGGCCGGACGCCCACCGGCGGGCCGCGGGCGCCGACCCGCCGCGGCAGTCGCGCCCGCCGCCGGACCGGCGGGAGATGCGGGCGGGCCGGCCGTCGACAGACGGCGGCCGGAGGTATAGCATCCCGGGCATGTCCGACCCGGACGACCTCTTCCCCGGTTTCTCCAGCCACTGGATCGACACCGATGCCGGGCGCATCTTCGCGCGCGCGGCCGGCAGCGGGCCGCCGGTGGCGCTGATTCACGGCTTTCCGCAGACGCATGTGGAATGGCACGGAATCGCCCCCGCGCTGGCCGGCGCCTTCAGCGTCGTCGCGATGGATCTGCGCGGCTACGGCCGCTCGGCGACCCCGCCGAGCACGGGGGGCGAGGGCTACAGCAAGCGCGCCATGGCCGGCGACATCCTCGGCGTCATGGCAGCGCTCGGTCACCCGCGCTTTGCCGCCGTCGGCCATGACCGCGGCGCCCGCGTCGCCTACCGCATGGCCCTTGACCATCCCGGGCGGATCGAGCGGCTCGTGCTGATGGACATCCTGCCGACGGTGTCGATGTGGGAGGGCATGAACGCCGCGCGCGCCATGCAGGTCTATCACTGGACCTTCCTCGCCCAACCCCACCCGCTGCCCGAGACGCTGCTGGCGGGGGCGACGCGGGCCTATCTCGACCATGTGCTCGCGAAATGGACGGCCGCCCGCACGCTTGCAGCCTTCGATCCGCGTGCGCTTGCGCATTACCGCGCCGTCTTTGCCGAACCGGCCCGCATCCATGCCGCCTGCGAGGACTACCGCGCCGGGGCCGGGGCCGACCTCGACCACGACCGCGCCGACCTTGCCGCGGGCCGGACGATCGCCTGCCCGACGCTGGTCCTGTGGGGCGGCGCCGGGGTCCCGGCGGCGAGCAGCGGGCCGCTCGAGGTCTGGCGCGCCACCTTCGCCCCCCATGCAGCCGGCCAGGCGATCGACGCGGGGCATTTCCTGCCCGAGGAGAACCCGCAGGCCACGCTGTCGGCGCTCCTGCCGTTCCTGCACGCCGGATAGGCGCGCGCGCCGGCACTCCCGCGGAGGGGCGGCACCGCCCCTCACCCGCCGGCAGGGCCACCGCCCACGTCCGCGGGCGCCACCGACACCGTCTTGAGGACGGCATGGACCGCCGCACCGGGCGCGATGCCGAGCGCCTCGGCCGAACGGCGGGTGATGCGGGCAAGAAGCCGGCCTGCGGGCGTGTCGATGGCGACGAGCGCGCCCGGCCCCTCACCCGCCCGCACCTCGGCCACGGTGCCGGGCAGGATGTTCAGCGCCGACAGCCCCTGCGGCGGCGTCCGCGACAGGATCACGTCATGGGCCGCGATCCGGACACGGACGGGCGTGCCCGGGGCCCGGGCGAGGCGCGGCAGGAACAGCCGCAGCCCGCCGGCGTCGAGTTCCGTCAGCCCGTCGGCATGGTGGGCCGCGACCCGGGCGTGGATCAGCGCCCCGGCCTCGCGCGCCCCGGCGGGCAGCACGTCCGGGTCGCCCAGCACCTCCGCCGCCGGGCCCTGGGCGATCACCCGGCCCGCCTCGAGCGCGACAACGGTGGTGGCCAGCCGCGCCACCTCGGATGCCGAATGGCTGACATAGAGGATCGGAACCGCGACCTCGTCGCGCAGCCGCTCGAAATAGGGCAGTATCTCGGCCTTGCGCGCCTCGTCGAGCGCCGCGAGCGGCTCGTCGGCAAGGATCAGCCGCGGGCCGGAGAGGAGCGCGCGGCCGAGCGCCACGCGGCTCTTCTCGCCCCCCGACAGCGTGCCGGGGCGCCTGCCGAGCAGATGGCCGATGCCGAGCAGGTCGACCACCCGCCCGAAGTCCTCGCGCGCCGCCCCCTTAGGCGCGAACCAGGCGCCGTAGCGGAGGTTCTGGCGCACGCTCAGATGTGGAAAGAGCCGCCCCTCCTGGAAGACATAGCCGATACGCCGGCGATGCGGCGGCAGGAAGACACGGGCGGCCGTGTCGGTCAGCACATGGCCGTCGAGCGCGACCCGCCCCGCGTCGGGGCGCAAGAGGCCCGCGACGGCATTGACCACGGTCGTCTTGCCCGAGCCCGACCGGCCGAAAAGTACGGTGATGCCCCGCGGCGCCTCGAAGGCGGCATCGAGCGTGAAGCCCGCGAAGGCATGACGCAGCGCGACCGCGAGGGTCATCGGCCCGCGATCCGGCGCGCAACCGCGCGGCCCACCCATTCCGAAAGGAGGAGCGCCGTCATCGCCACCGCGATGGCCACGAGCACCAGCCGCGCCGCGTCGTCCTCGCCGCCGGGAACCTGGAGGAATGTGTAGATCGCGGTCGGCAGCGTCTGGGTCTGGCCGGGGATGTTGGCGACGAAGGTGATCGTCGCGCCGAACTCGCCCATCGCCTTGGCGAAGGCGAGGATCGCGCCGGCCACGATGCCCGGCAGGATCAGCGGCAGGGTGACGGTGAGGAAGACCCAGGGGCGCGAGGCGCCGAGCGTTCCGGCCGCCGCCTCGAGCCGCGGGTCCACCGCCTCGATCGCCAGCCGGATGGCGCGCACCATCAGCGGGAAGGCCATGACCGCCGCGGCCAGCGCCGCGCCCGTCCAGCGGAAGGCCAGCACGATGCCGAACCAGTCGTGGAGGAGCTGGCCCACCGCCCCCCGCCGCCCGAAGGTGACAAGGAGGAGGTATCCCGTCACCACCGGCGGCAGGATCAGCGGCAGGTGGACGAGGCCGTTGAGGATCTGCCGGCCCGGGAACGACCAGCGCGCCAGCGCATGGGCAACGAGGATGCCGAGCGGAAGGCTCGCCAACGTCGCCCAGAACGAGACACGCAGGCTCAGCGCCAGCGCCTGCCACTCCTGGGGGGAAAGCCAGTCGGCCACGGCCTCAGTTCAGCACCGCGAAGCCCTGGCCCGCGAAGGCGGCGCGGGCAGCCTCGGAGGTCAGCGCTTGGAGGAAGGCCCGGTCGGCGGGGTCGGCAGCACCGGTCAGCAGCGCGGCGGGATACACGATCGGCGGGTGGCTGTCAGCAGGAAAGGTGCCGACGACGGTCACGTTGCCATCCGCGACGGCATCGGTCGCGTAGACGATACCGAAGGGCGCCTCGCCGGCCGATACCAGCGCGAGTGCCGCACGCACGTTGTCCACCTGCGCCACTGCCGGCGCCACCGCCTCCCAGATGCCGAGCGCGGTCAGCGCCGCCTTGCCGTACTGGCCCGCGGGCACGGCATCCACGAGCGCCATGGCGAGCTTCCCCTCGCCGAGAAGGCCGGGCAGGTCGAAGCCCGGCCCGATCGCCACCGGCGCCGCGCCGGTGCCGTGGGCGATCAGCACCAGCGTGTTGCCGAAGAGGTCGGCGCGCGTTCCTGCCACCACCAGCCCCGCCGTCCCGATCTCGTCCATCCAGTCGGCCGCGGCGGAGATGAAGATGTCGGCCGGCGCGCCCTGGATGATCTGCCGGGCAAGCTGGCCGGAGCCGGCGTAGGAGATGGCGATGCCATGCCCGGTCTCTGCTGTCCAGGCGCTTGCCACCTGATCGAGCGCGGTCTTCATCGAGGCGGCGGCGAACACCACCACCTCTCCGGCGGCGGCGGTCGCGGCGGCGGCAAGGGAGAGCGCCGCGGCGGCGGTGATCCGGCGGAGGGCAGCCCCCATGGTCGGGATTCCCGAAATGATATGTTCAACGGGACATATCGCAGAGCAGGGGTTCCCGATCAATCGTCAACTTCCCCCGGACCCATCGCGCAGCATCGACCGCAGGGCCCCGATGCGCGCCGCACCGGCCTCGGCCAGGATGTCTTCCAGCTTGCGGTAGTTCGCAAGCACCGCCTCCCCCGCCTCGGTCAGCTGTGCCCCGCCGCCCTTCGCGCCGCCGCGCGTCGACGCGACGAGGGGGTCGCGGAAGGCCCGGTTCATCTCCTCCACGAGCATCCATGCGCGCTTGTAGCTCATGGTCATCCGGCGGCCGGCGGCGGCGATGGACCCGGTCTGCCTGATGCCCTCCAGCAGTTCGGCCTTGCCCGGGCCCAGCATCGCGCCCGCCCCGAAGACGATCCGGAAGCTCAGCCGCGGGGCGGGCTGGGTCGTGGAGGGCTGCCCTGACATGGCCCGGTTATGCCAGCGACCGGATCGTCCGCGCAAGCCGGATCGCCAAACGCCGCGCTCCGGGCCGGCCAGCCGCGGAGCTCGCATGATATGTGTCCGTCACCATATCGACGCCGCCGAACCGCGACACCTGCCTCCGTCCGCCCGACGACATGGGCCGCACTGCTCCGGCTTGCCGGCGTCGTGACGGGGTGCCGGCCGCGCCGGGCACCGTCGCGACTGCGCCCTCCCCGGCAAGTCCGGAACTCCGCAGCCGTCGGGCCGGGAGCCCTGGCCTGCCATCGGGGACGGCCCCGCGTCACCTGCGGGGGGCGAAGCGCAACGCCACGGCCCCGGAGGCGAACTCCCTGCGGCCCAGGAGCGTCAGGTCGACGCATGTCGACAGCCCTGCAAGCAGGGTCGGACCGCGGCCCGCGACCCGCGGGTGCACGATGAACTCGTACTCGTCGATCAGCCCGTGCTCCGCCAGGGCCAGCGGAAGCGTCACACCCCCGGCGAGCAGCCCCCTGCCCGGCTGCTGCTTCAGGTGCCGGACGGCCCCCTCAAGACCATCTCCCCGCAGCAGCTCGGCGTTCCAGTCCACCTGCGGCAAGCTGTCCGACACGACATACTTCCGTGCCGCGTCGATCGTGCGGGCGAAGGGCACCATCCAGCCGGCCGTCCAGTCCGGCCATGCCTGCGACCCTGCCACCGGCCGCCACGCGGCCTCCATCATTTCGTAGGTGACCCGGCCGAAGATGAGGGCATCGGCCTGCGCGAGGTTGGCGGCGGCGTGGCCATGCAGCTCCGCATCGGCGATCATGACGCGATGATCGCAGCATCCATCCAGCGTGACGTTGATGGAACAGCGGAGCGGACGCATCCGTTGACCATGCCATCGCTGCGGCCGGAGCGGAAGCTCCCGTGCTGCCGCCCGGCCCGCGCACCGGCGGCGCCCCGCCCCGCCCGGAGCGGCGGCAGTCGAGACATGCGGCGCAACACCCGCTGCGCCGGTCACGGCCCCCGGTAGCTGGTTCTTGCGCGTTTGTGGGCAAGTGGCGCACCCGACAGGATTCGAACCTGTGACCTCTGCCTTCGGAGGGCAGCACTCTATCCAGCTGAGCTACGGGTGCCCGGTGCGCTCTATAGCGGGCGCCCGGGCTGGCTGCAACGGCAAAGGGGGGCTGCCCCCCGGCTTGCGGCGCCCGGCGCGGGGTGCCAGGGTTGGCCGGCGGGCCCGGGGGACGGCCCACGGGGGGCAGAGAAGACGGCGCCTTTGCCAGCGCGCACGGGTTTGCCGTGCAGGCCCCGCTTCGTTGTCGTGCCGCCCTGGCTTCTGGTCGGCGCAATGCCTTGGATCGTTGCCCTTGCGGTCATCCTCGAAGGCGGCGTCCGCCGCCACAGCTGGGCCTATTTCCTGGTCGTGATCGCCCTCGGCGCGCTGGTCTGGTCGGCCGCGCGGCAGGAGCGCACGGCCGCCTGGCTGGGCCGTCTTCCCCTGCCGCCGGTCCCGCGCGCGATCGTCTGGGGCTATGCGGTCGTCATCGCCGAGGAATGTCTCGTCGGCCTCACCGCCGCGTTGGCCGAGGGGTTCTCGCCGGGGCTCTGGGCGGCGCGCGCAGGACAGCTGGTCATGCTCACCCTGCTTGCATTCCTCGGCCCGATCCTGGTGCTGGCGCTGGCGGCCCGACATCTGCGGCTCGGGCGCTGGGACCTGCCGGTCATCGGTGGCGGCAGGGGGGCTGTTTTCGGAGGGCGTGCTCGGACGCGCGGCCGCCGAACCGCTTGGCCTTCTGATCCTGCTCCTGCCGATGGCGGCGGTCTATGCCGCGATCCCGGCCACCGTCCCGCTTACAATGACGCCACGGGAGGCGGGGCGGCGCCACCTGCCGCTGCCGCTGAGGGCGCTGCTTCTCTGGGCGGCGATGTTCGCGGTCTCGGTCGCGGCCGGACTGCCGGCCATCGCCTTCCTGCGCGCCCGCTACCCCGCGACCCTGCCGCCCTGCGACCTCTACGGCTGCTGAGGCGGCACCGGCGGCGGGCTCCCCCTGCCGGACCGCCCAGGAGCCGGGCGCCGCCGCGGGCAGCTAGCCGAACAACCGCCAGCAGGTCTCCAGCGCCTCGACCAGGGCGTCGACCTCGGCCCGCGTGTTGTAGAGCCCGAACGAGGCGCGACAGGTGGCGCTGACGCCCAGGTGGGCCATCAGCGGCATCGCGCAATGGGTTCCCGCCCGCACCGCCACGCCGCGCCGGTCGAGCACGGTGGAGATGTCATGGGCGTGGGCGGGGCCGCGCATGGTGAACGAGAAGATCGCCCCCTTGCCGGGCGCATCCCCCTGCACCTCCAGCCAGTTGAGCCCGGCCAGCCGGGCGCGGGCATAGTCGCGCAGGCCGGCCTCATGTGCGGCGATCCGGTCCATCCCGAGAGACATGAGGTAGTCAAGCGCCACCCCGAGGCCGATCTGGTTGACGATGCCGGGCGTGCCGGCCTCGAACTTCATCGGCGGGTCGTTCCAGGTCACGGTGTCGCGGGTGACCTCGCGGATCATGTCGCCGCCGCCCATGAAGGGGCGCATCTCGGCCTGCCGCTCGGCCCGGATCCAGATCGCACCCGACCCCGAGGGCCCGTAGAGCTTGTGCCCGGTGACCGGGTAGAAGTCGCAGCCGATCGCCTGCACGTCGACGGGCATGTGCACCGCCGCCTGGCTGCCGTCGACCAGCACCGGCACGCCACGGGCCCGCGCCCCGGCCGAGATCGCGGCGACATCGACGACGGTGCCGAGGACGTTCGACATGTGGGTGACGGCGACAAGCCGGGTCCGCGGGCCGATGGCGTCCAGGACCGCCTGCGGGTCGAGGCTGCCGTCGGCCGCGGGTTCGACCCAGCGCAGAACCACGCCCTGGCGCTCGCGCAGGAAATGCCAGGGGACGATGTTGGCGTGGTGCTCCATGACCGAGAGCACGATCTCGTCGCCCGGCCCCATCCGCGGCATCGCCCAGCCGTAGGCGACAAGGTTGATCCCCTCGGTGGTGCCGGAGGTGAAGACGATCTCGTCCTCGTGCGCGGCGTTGAGGAAGCGGCGCAGGATGCCGCGCACCCCCTCGTAGCGCTCGGTGGCGATCGTCGACAGGGTGTGCAGCCCGCGGTGGACGTTGGCATAGTCCTGCGCATAGGCCTGCGCGACCGCGTCGATCACGACCTGCGGCTTCTGCGCCGAGGCGCCGTTGTCGAGGTAGACCAGCGGCCGGCCGTTCACCTCGCGGGCAAGGATGGGAAAATCGCGGCGGACGGTACCGACGTCCAGAGCGGGGGCGGGCATGGGCTCAGACCTCCGGCGGGGCGATGCCGAGCATCCCCAGAACCAGGGCGAGGGCAAAGGACAGCGCCAGCAGCGTCACCAGGATCATCACGAACACCTGGACGCGCGAGACAAAGCCGTGCAGCTCGGCAACGAAACCGGTGAGCAGCCAGAACAGCAGCGCGATGCCCGCCAGCACCACAAGCTGGGCGAGCGGCGGCAGGATCAGCAGGATGGCAAGCTGGGCGAGCTGCAGCACGAAGCCCACCGCGTGCAGCCAGACGACGAGGATGAGCGCATCCTCGAAGCGGCCTCGCCCGCCGAAGGCCCGGCCGACGGCGTGGATCGCCCCGGCCATCGCGACGGTGAGCCCGCCGAGGATCGCCGCGGCGGCCAGCGGGCTTGCGCCCAGCCCGGCGAGGGCGTCCTCGGCCCCGAACAGGCGCACGGTGAGCTGCGAGAACAGCACCGACAGGGCAACGACGACTGCCAGGGCCTGCCAGCGCGTCGACACAGGAAGGCGCAGCGCCAGCACCCGCCGCGCGCCGTCGCGCGGATCGGCGAGCGTCGCCCTCAAGAGCTCCGAGAATGCGCGCAAGGCCCTGTCCATCGCGTCTCCCTAGGCGCTGGGCCGGGCGGACGCAATGGCGCCCGCGGCAGCAAGCCCCGCCCCCCAGATCCACAGGAAGGCCGCCAGCACCGCCCAGCCTGCCGCGGTCGCCGTCGGCCCCGGCGCGAGGCCGGCGACCAGACCGTGGACAAGGATCGCGGGGCTTGCCGCGAGCAGGGCCCAGAACAGCGCCACCCGCGCCCCCGCCCAGCCCGGCGGCCGGCCGATCGCCCGCAGGACGAGGTGGCTGGCGGCGGCGATGCCGTAGAGGATCAGCGGCAGCATGAACAGCGTCGCCATCAGCGCCCCGCCCAGTCGTGCCTCGAAGGGCACGGAGGGGTCCTCGGCGGCGGCACGGGCAAGCCGGGGCCACTGGGCCACGAACAGCAGCCCGCAGGCAATCAGCAGATGGGCGAGCGCGCGGTCCTCGCGGGCGCCGGCGGCAAGCATCTCCGCCACCACCCGCCCCGGCGCCCGCCAGCTGCGCATGATGTCGCCGCTCATCGACATGGCCGCCGCCCCCCGGCGCTCAGCCGCGGTGCCGGCCGATCCAGTCATCGAGCAGCGCCTCGACGGCCGCGGCGAGGTCGGGCTCGGCGATCTCCGCCACCGCCTCGGCGAGGAAGGCGAGAACCAGCAGCGCCTCGGCCTCGGCCCGCGGCAGCCCGCGGGCGCGGAGGTAGAAGAGCGAGGTGGCGTCGATCGCCCCCGCGGTCGAGCCGTGCGAGCACTTGACGTCGTCGGCGTAGATCTCGAGTTCGGGCTTGGCGAGGAACTGGGCGTCCTCGTCAAGCAGCAGCGCCTGGCTGATCTGGTAGCCGTCCGTCTTCTGGGCGTGCGGCAGGACATGGATCTTGCCCTGGAAGACGCCCGTCGCCCCGTGCCGCAGCACCTTCTTGAACACCTGCCGGCTTTCGCAGCCCTCCGCGGCGTGGCGCACGAAGACGGTGTCGTCCTGGTGGAAGGCGCCGTCGCCGAGCGCGGCGCCGGCAAGATGGGCCAGCGCGCCCGGGCCGGCGATCTCGACGAAGGCCTCGTTTCGGGTCAGCCGGCCGTTGGCGGTGAGGGTGAACGAGCGGAACTCCGACCGCGCCGCCAGCCGGGCGAAGAGATGGGTGGCGGCGACCGGCGCCTCCTCGGGGCCCTGGGCGCGGATGTGGTGGAAGACGGCACCCTCGCCGACCTCGACCTCGGTGACCGTGGTCAGCCGCGCCGCCCCGGTCCCGGCCTCAACAAGGGTAAGCCGCGCCCCCGCATCAAGCCTCACGCAATGGTGAAGCATCCCATCCGAACTGCCTGACGAGCGGCGATAAACGATCATCACCGGGCGGGCGGCTCCGGTCCGCGCCCGGATCAGCAGCCCGTCCGCGGCAAGCGCGGTATTGGCCGCCGCGAGCGGCCGGGGCACGGGCAGGTGGCCGGCCGCCTCGAGCCGGCCGTAGAGGTCGCGCGCCCACCCGGCGCGGGGAGCATCGGCCAGCCGCACGACCTCCACCCCCGCCAGCGCCGCCGCGTCGGAGGCAGCGGCGTCGAAGACGCCGTCGCGGAAGACGAGGCGCAGCGCGTCGATCCCGGCAAAGGCCTCCGCGTCCCCGGCGACCGCCGCATCGGCAATGCCGGGCGCGCCGGCCGCGACCAGCGGACCGGGGTTCGTGAACCGCCAGTACTCGTCGCGCCGGCCCGGCAGCCCCAGCGCCCGGGCACGCGCCCGGGCAGCCTCGCGCGCCTCGGCCAGCCATCCGGCGGTGCCGTCGGGCAGGGCCGACAGCCGCGCGTCGGCCGCCGGCTTCGGTTCGGGCCGGCCCATCACGCGACCTCCGCCAGGATGTCGGCGTAGCCGTTCTGCTCGACCTCCAGCGCAAGCCCCGGCCCGCCCGTCTTGACGATGCGCCCGTCGGCCATGATGTGGACGATGTCCGGACGGATGTGGTCGAGCAGGCGCTGGTAATGCGTGATGACGAGGAAGCCGCGTCCGGCATCGCGCAGCCGGTTCACGCCTTCCGCAACCAGCCGCATCGCGTCGACGTCAAGCCCCGAATCGGTCTCGTCGAGGATGCACATCCGCGGCTCCAGCACAGCCATCTGGAGGATCTCGTTGCGCTTCTTCTCGCCACCCGAGAAGCCGACGTTGACCGGCCGCTTCAGCATCTCGGCATCGATCGCAAGCGCCCGCGCCTTGTCGCGGACGATCCTGAGAAACTCCGCCGCACTGACCTCGGGCTCGCCGCGGGCCTTGCGCTGGGCGTTCAGCGCGGTGCGCAGGAAGGTCATGTTGCCGACCCCGGGAATCTCCACCGGGTACTGGAAGGCGAGGAAGAGGCCTGCCGCCGCCCGCGCCTCGGGTTCCATCGCCAGGAGGTCGTCGCCGTCGAGCGTGGCGCCGCCGCCAGTCACGACATAGCCCTCGCGGCCGGCCAGGACATAGGACAGCGTCGACTTGCCCGAGCCGTTCGGGCCCATGATCGCATGCACCTCGCCGGCCTTCACCGTCAGGTCGACGCCCTTCAGGATGGCCTTGCCGCCGTCTTCAAGTTCGACGCGCAGATCATTGATTTCAAGCATAATATTTCCTCAACCGAGCGTGACGGCGGTGCCCGAGGCCGACACCATCAGCATGTTGTTGATGACCTCGTAGTCGAGATCGACCCCGACCACGGCAGTGGCGCCCAGGGCCGCGGCCCGCTCCTCCATCTCGGCCAGCGCGGTGACGCGGGCGCGCGCCAGCTCCTGCTCGTAGGCAGAGGAGCGGCCGCCGACGATGTCGCGGATGCCGGCGAAGAGATCCTTGAAGATGTTGGCGCCGAGGATCGCCTCGCCCGTGACGATCCCGTGGTATTGGGAGATGCGCCGGCCTTCGACCGAAGGGGTGGTGGTGACGATCATGGCCGTCGGTCCCCCCAGCGCCAGCGCCACTCGCCGGCGGTCTTGCGCCGCGTGAACCACAGGAGGCCGAGGGTCAGCGCCAGGCACAGCAGCATGGCCAGCACGAAGCGCGCCACCGAGGGCTCTCCGCCGGCCAGGATCGGCCAGACGACGAGAACCCCCAGCACCGCCAGCTCGGCCAGGGCGAAGACGGCGATCACGGCCCAGCCCTTCCAGTTGGCGGGATAGGCGCCGTAGCCGTGCGTCTTGGGCATGAACCAGTTCATCCCACCGACCCCTCGAGCGAGATCGCCACGAGGCTCTGGGCCTCCATCGCGAACTCCATCGGCAGCGCCTGCAGCACCTCGCGGCAGAAGCCGTTGACCACCAGAGCCACCGCCTCCTCCTCGCTCATCCCGCGGGCGCGGCAGTAGAAAAGCTGGTCCTCGGCGATCCGCGAGGTGGTCGCCTCGTGCTCGACCCTCGAAGTGTTGTTCTTGACCTCGATGTAGGGAACCGTGTGGGCGCCGCAGCGGTTGCCGATCAGCAGGCTGTCGCACTGGGTGTGGTTGCGGCTTCCCGTCGCGCGGGGATGCACCGATACCAGCCCGCGGTAGGTGTTCTGCGCGCGCCCCGCGCTGATTCCCTTGGAGACGATGCGCGAGCGGGTGTTGCGCCCCAGATGCACCATCTTGGTGCCGGTGTCGGCCTGCTGGGCATTGTTGGCGATGGCGATGGAATAGAACTCGCCCTGCGACTCCTCGCCGCGCAGGATGCAGGAGGGGTACTTCCAGGTGATGGCGCTGCCGGTCTCGACCTGCGTCCACATGACCTTCGAGCGGGCGCCGCGGCAGTCTGCGCGCTTGGTGACGAAGTTGTAGATGCCGCCGCGGCCCTCCTCGTCACCCGGATACCAGTTCTGCACCGTGGAGTACTTCACCTCGGCATCGTCGAGCGCCACGATCTCGACCACCGCGGCGTGCAGCTGGTGGGTGTCGCGCTTGGGCGCGGTGCAGCCCTCGAGGTAGCTAACATAGCTACCGCGGTCGGCAATGATGAGGGTGCGCTCGAACTGGCCGGTGTTCTCGGCGTTGATGCGGAAATAGGTCGACAGCTCCATCGGGCAGCGCACGCCCTCGGGGACGTAGACGAAGCTGCCGTCGGAGAAGACGGCGGAGTTGAGGGTCGCGAAGAAGTTGTCGGTCGGGGGCACGACCGAGCCGAGGTACTTGCGCACCAGTTCGGGGTGTTCGCGCACCGCCTCGGAGATGGCGCAGAAGATGACGCCGGCCTTGCGCAGTTCCTCCTTGAAGGTGGTCCCGACACTGACGGAATCGAACACCGCGTCGACGGCGACCTTGCGCGCCGCCGCCGGCGCACCATCGGCCCCCTCCACCCCCGCCAGGATCATCTGCTCCTTCAGCGGGATGCCGAGCCGGGCATAGGTGGCAAGCAGCTTGGGGTCGACCTCGTCAAGGCTTTTCGGCTTGGTCGCCAACGCCTTGGGCCGGGCGTAGTAGTACTGGTCCTGGTAGTCGATGGCCGGATAGTCGACCATCGCCCAGGTCGGCTCCTCCATGCCCTGCCAGCGTCGGAACGCGGCAAGGCGCCATTCGGTCATCCACTCGGGCTCGCCGTTCTTGGCCGAGATCAGCCGCACGATGTCCTCGTTCAGCCCTTTCGGCGCGAACTCGGTCTCGATGTCGGTCTGCCAGCCGTGCTTGTACTTGCCGGCCATCGCCTGCACGGTCTTCACCGTCTCGGCATCGAGACCGTCCCGAACCCTCGTCGCGTCAAGCGCCGCCATCGTCTCCGTCCTTTCCCACGACCCCTGCCTCACGCGGCCTGCCGGCGCGCCCGCTGGCGGGCCGCATGCCAGGCAGCGGCAAACCGCTCCACCTCCTCACGCCGCGTCGCCGGGCCCACCGAGATGCGGATGGCGCCGGCCGCCGCGACCTCGGGCAGGCCCATCGCCGCCAGCACCCGGCTGGGACGCGCCTTGCCCGACGAGCAGGCCGCCCCGGCCGAGACGGCAAAGCCTGCAAGGTCCATCGCCATCACCTGCGTCTCGCCCTTCCAGCCGGGCGAGGACACACAAAGCGTGTTCGGGAGCCGCGGCGCATCTTTCCCGACCAAAATAGTCTCCGATTCCGCGGAGGCCAGAGCCGTTTCGAGAATTTCTCTAATTCCAGCGACCTGCTCCCAGACTCCCTCGGCCAGTTCGCGCGCGGCCGCAGCAGCGGCGGCGGCAAAGCCTGCTATGGCGGCGACGTTCTCGGTGCCCGCGCGCCGGCCGCGCTCCTGCCCGCCGCCACGCAGGAGCGCCTCGACCTCGACGCCCCTGCGCAGGACCAGCGCGCCCACTCCGCGCGGACCGCCGAGCTTGTGGGCCGACAGGATCGCCATGTCGACCCCCAGCCAGTCGAAGGCGAGCGGGATCTTCCCGAAGGCCTGGGTGAGGTCGGATACGGCAAGCCCACGCGGCAGCACCTGCAGAACGCCGGTCTCGCCGTTGGCAAGCTGCAGCGTCGCGCGCGCGGGGTCTGCCACCGCAACCTGGCCGCGGGCGTCCACGGCCAGCGCGTCGTCCGTCCAGGCGCGCACCGCTTCATGCTCGATCGCCGCGCCCGACAGCCCGCGGCCGGCCAGCGCCAACGCCGCGGCCTCGGTGGCGCCGGAAGTGAAGACGATCTCGGCCGCGCCCGCGCCCAGCGCCTCGGCAAGCCGCTCGCGGGACCGCTCCACCACGGCCCGCGCCGCCCGGCCCTCGGCATGGATCGAGGACGGATTGCCGGTGACGTCCATCGCCGCGACCATGGCCGCGCGCGCCTCCGGGCGCAGCGGCGCCGAGGCGTTCCAGTCGAGATAGACGCGCGGCTTCACGGCGCGGCCTCGTGTACGATCTCGCCGTCATCGACGACCTGGAACAGCTGCGGCACCGCCGGGCAGGGCGTCAGCGCGTTGCCGGCCACATCCGACAGGCGGGTCTGGTGCAGGAAGACATAGACATGCGCCGACAGGCTCTGCCACAGCCGGTTGGTGAGCGACTGCGCCCTCGAACCCGACAGCCCGCCGGAGGCGCCCGCTCCGGTGTGGGTGGCGCTCACCGTCTCCTCGACCGCCGCCAGCACCTCCGAGACGCGGATCGAATCGGCCGACCGGGCAAGCCTGTAGCCGCCGCCGGGGCCGCGGACCGATTCCACCAGCCCGGCGCGCCGCAGCTTGACGAACAGCTGTTCGAGATAGGGCAGCGAGATGTCCTGCCGCCGCGAGATCTCTGCCAGCGATACCGGCTGGGCCCCGGGGGCGCCGGCAAGGTCGGTCAGCGCCACCATGGCATAGCGTCCGCGGGTCGACAGCTTCATGGACCGCCCCCAGAAAGGCGCCCGACCAGCGACGCGGCACCTGCCGCGCGCCGGCGGGCGGCTGCGAAGTCATTGACGCCGGGCCCAACGCGGCTTAACTCCCCGTCTCCGGGGGTGTGACGCCGAGGGCTGCATCCAAGTTGGAATGATTCTAGATTGTCCGAGCGATTTCGTCAAGTTTGACGTCGCCGGCAGAAAGGCAGAGCAAAGGCGCGCCATGCCCGAGGTGATCTTTCCCGGCCCGGAGGGTCGGCTCGAAGGCCGCTACCACGCCCAGAAGTCCAAGGATCCGCCCATCGCCATCATCCTGCACCCGCACCCGCAGTTCGGGGGCACGATGAACAACCGTGTCGTCTACAACCTGCACTACGCCTTCTACAACCTCGGCTTCAACGTCCTGCGCTTCAACTTCCGCGGGGTCGGGCGCAGCCAGGGGGAATACGACGAGGGCATCGGCGAGCTCTCCGATGCGGCCTCGGCGCTCGACTACCTGCAGTCGATGAACCAGAACACCAAGCACTGCTGGGTGGCGGGCTTCTCCTTCGGCGCCTGGATCGGCATGCAACTCCTGATGCGGCGGCCCGAGATCACCGGCTTCGTTTCGGTGGCACCGCCCGCGAACCTGTACGATTTCTCCTTTCTCGCCCCCTGCCCGTCCTCGGGACTGATCATCAACGGCTCGGCCGACCGGGTGGCCCCGCCCAAGGACACCGCGGGGCTGGTCTCCAAGCTGCACGAACAGAAGGGCATCCGCATCACCCATGTGCTGGTCGAGGGCGCCGACCACTTCTTCAAGGACGAGGACGCGCACATGAAGCCGATGATTTCGACCGTCACCGACTACGTCCGCCGCCGCCTTGGCGAGGCCACGCGCTAGGCCGATGGCGGACTTCATCCAGGAACTCGGCGACGCGCTGGCCCGCGACGTTCTGGCCGCACAGGACGAGCTTGGCGACGACCGCTTCTACGAAAAGGTCTCGCGCGTAGTCGGCACCTCCTCGCCGACCCTGCAGGAGGCGTTCATGACCTCGGTCCGCATCCGCCTGGCCGAACGGCGCGGCCGCCGCTTCCTCGACGAGGCGATCGCCGCACGCCGCAGCGGGGCGCGCCCGCCAGAGGCACCGCGGGTGCCGGACGCCGGCGGGCACTGAGGGCGGGCGCCGGACGCGACAAATCGGTATGCAGTCGCATACCACCTTTCCGCGCCTCCCGCTTTCGGCTATGAGGCCGCCGACGCACACCGCAACCGAAGGGGCCCCGATGTCGAAGATCAAGGTAGCCAACCCCGTCGTCGAGCTCGACGGCGACGAGATGACCCGGATCATCTGGGACGACATCAAGAAGAAGCTGATCCTGCCCTATCTCGACATCGACCTGGCGTATTACGACCTGTCGATCCAGAACCGGGACGCCACCGACGACCGCGTCACGGTCGACGCCGCCCACGCCATCGCCCGCCACGGCGTCGGCGTGAAATGCGCCACCATCACCCCCGACGAGGCGCGCGTCTCCGAGTTCGGCCTGAAGAAGATGTGGAAGTCGCCGAACGGCACCATCCGCAACATTCTCGGCGGGGTGATCTTCCGCGAGCCAATCATCTGCCGCAACGTCCCCCGCCTGGTGCCGGGCTGGACGCAGCCGATCGTCGTCGGCCGCCACGCCTTCGGCGACCAGTACAAGGCGACCGACTTCACCTTCCCCGGCAAGGGCAAGCTGACGATAAAATTCGTCGGCGAGGACGGCAAGGTGATCGAGCACGACGTGTTCGACGCGCCGGGCGCCGGCGTCGCCATGGCCATGTACAACCTCGACGAGTCGATCCGCGAATTCGCGCGCGCCTCGATGAACTACGGCCTGCTGCGCGGCTATCCGGTCTATCTCTCGACCAAGAACACCATCCTCAAGGCGTATGACGGCCGCTTCAAGGATATCTTCCAGGAAGTCTACGAAGCCGAGTTCGAGGAGGCCTTCAAGGCGAACAAGATCTGGTACGAGCACCGCCTCATCGACGACATGGTCGCTTCGGCGTTGAAATGGTCCGGCGGCTATGTCTGGGCCTGCAAGAACTACGACGGCGACGTGCAGTCCGACACCGTGGCGCAGGGTTTCGGCTCGCTCGGCCTGATGACGTCGGTGCTGATGACGCCGGACGGCAGGACCGTCGAGGCCGAGGCCGCTCACGGCACCGTGACGCGCCATTATCGCCAGCACCAGAAGGGCCAGGAGACCTCCACCAACTCCATCGCCTCGATCTTCGCATGGACGCGCGGTCTCTCGCACCGCGCCAAGCTGGACGACAACGCGGCGCTGGCGAAATTCGCCGAGACGCTGGAGAAGGTCTGCATCCAGACCGTGGAGTCGGGCTACATGACCAAGGACCTGTCGCTGCTGATCGGTCCGGACCAGCCGTGGCTCTC
>JAHDXW010000030.1:21463-49224 GCA_023383015.1 Paracoccaceae bacterium | reverse complement strand
GGCGGATCGCGCAGGTCGCGCCCGGGGGCGATGCGGCGGCGCTGGCGGCGCGGGTGGCGGCCAGCGGCCCGGCCGGGGCGGCGCTGCGGCTCGAGGCGATCGCGGTCGAGGACGGGGTGCTGGCCGGCGAGGAGCGCGAGGCGGTCGCGGCACTGCGCGATGCCGAGCGGGCGCGCGAGGCTGCCGCCGGCGCCGCGGGCGCGGAGGTACATGCCTATGCCCGCGCCACCGCCGAGGCCGCGGCGGCCGCGGCAGCGCGCGACTGGCTGGTGCGCAGCCTTGCGGCGAAGATGCTCGGCGGGGTGATCGAGCGTCATCGCGCCGCCGGTGCGGGGGCGATGCTGGCCCGCGCCGGGGCGCTGTTCGCGCGGCTGACCGGCGGCGCCTTCGCCGGGCTCGCCACCGACTTCGACGCCGACGGGCAGCCCCAGCTTGTCGCGCGCCGGCCCGGCGGAAGCTCGCCCGGCGTCGATGCGCTGTCGGAGGGCACGCGTGACCAGCTGTTCCTGGCCCTTCGGCTTGCCGCGCTGGAGGAGCACGCCGGCCGCGCCGCCGCCCTGCCCTTTGTCGGTGACGACCTCTTCCAGAGCTTCGACGACTCTCGCGCCGAGGCCGGGCTGGCGGTGCTGGCCGAGGTTGGCCGGGCCTTCCAGGTGATCCTGTTCACCCACCACGAGGCGATCGTCGCCCAGGCGCAGCGGGCGGCAGGGGCGGGGCTCGACCTCATCCGGCTGTGAGCGTCAGCCCGGCGGCGGAGGGTGGCGGCCGGGCCAGTCGGTGGCCGCATGCCAGGCCCCGGCAAGCCCCAGGAGCGCCGTGTCGCGCCCCCTTGCGGCAAGAAGCTGCAGCCCGACCGGCAGGCCCCGCACGAAGCCGGCCGGCAGGGCCACGCAGGGCACCCCGGCCAGCGAGACCGGCACCGTCACCTCCATCCAGCGGTGGTAGCTGTCCATCGTCCGCCCCGCCACGCTGGCCGGCCAGCGCAGGGCGGCATCGAAGGGAAGGACCTGCGCGGCCGGCAGGGCGAGGGCGTCGAAGCGGGCAAGGAGCGCGGCAAGGGTGCGGAACCACTCGGACCGCACCAGGCTTGCGGAGTAGAGCCCGCCCGCCGAGTGGGCCTCTCCACACGCGATCTCCCACAGGAGTTCGGGCTTCACCTGGGCACGGGTGGCGGGGTCGCGGGCCAGCGGCCCGCGGGCGCCGGCGATCAGGGCCGAGCGCAGCGTCGTCCAGGCCTGCCACAGCCGCTCGGCCGGGAAGGGCGGGGCGAGCGGCTCCACCGTCCAGCCGAGGGCGGCGGCGGTGGCGGCGAGCGACGCGGTGCAGCCGTCCATCACCTCGGGCTCGACCGCGAACGCCCCGCCCCAGTCGCCCAGCCAGCCGATCTTCGTGCCGCCGGCGGCGGCCCCCCCGGCAGCCGCGGCCGCGCTGCCATGGGCCAGCGGCACCCGCGGGTCGGGCCCGGCGAGCGTGGCCAGCAGGGCCGCGAGATCCTCGGGGCAGCGCGCCATCGGCCCGTCGGTGGCCAGCGTCGACAGGAACGCCTCGCCCTGGGGCTCCGCCGGGACCAGCCCCCAGCTCGGCCGGAAGCCGTAGACGTTGCAGAAGGCGGCAGGGTTGCGCAGCGAGCCCATGGCGTCGGAGCCGTCGGCCACCGCCACCAGCCGCGCCGCCAGCGCCGCCGCCGCCCCGCCGGACGATCCGCCGGCGCTTCGCGAACGGTCGTAGGGGTTGCGGGTGACCCCGTAGACGGGGTTGAAGCTGTGGCTGCCAAGCCCGAACTCGGGGACGTTGGTCTTGCCGATGAGGATCGCGCCGGCCGCCCGCAGGCGGGCGGCCAGCAGGTCGTCGCGGCCGGGCAGGTGGCCGGCGTGCAGGGACGAACCCCAGGTCGTGACGATGCCGGCGGTGGCGACGAGGTCCTTCACGGCCAGCGGTATCCCGTGCAGCCAGCCGCGACGCGGCGCGGCGTCGGCGGCATCGGCCTCGGCCAGCAGCGCATCGGGATCGCGCAGGGCGACGATGGCGTTCAGGTCGGGGTTGAACCGGCCGATCCGCGCCAGCGTCGCGGCCATCAACTCGCGCGCCGAGATGTCCCGGCGTGACAGCGCCTGCGACAGGGCGGTGGCCGAAAGCGCAAGCGGGTCGGCGGGCAGGTCGGTCACCGGGCGTCATCCTTCCCGTCGGGCGGAGCGCGAGCGTACCAGCCCGCCGGGCCGCTGACGAGCCCCGGCCCGCCGTCTCCATGCCCGCCGGCCTCATGCCCGCCGGGCCAATGCCCGCTGACCCCCTTGCCGCCGGCGGCGGACGCGCGGGGCTGCGACCGGCGCGCGCTTCGGCCGGGACGGTGCCCGTGCTATGGTGGCCGTCGCGGGGCCGGCCGGCCGGGTTACCGGCGGCGGGCCGCGCTCGGATGCCACACGCCGCCACCCGGGCGCGCCCCGGGGCCGCGGCCCCCCGGGGAGAGCATGCCCATGACGCCCTTGCCCATGCCGCGCGCCGCCGCGCTCGCGGCGCTGCTTGCCGCGCCCGCGGCGGCCGTGTCGGCCACGCCCGCCGCGGCGCAGACAAGCTATCCGCTGATCTGCCGCGCCGGCGGCGAGATGCACGCCGCGGTGCGGGCCGACGGGATGATCCGGCTGTTCTTCGCCGCCGGCACCGCCGCGGGGGCAAGCACGCCGCCGGCGCCGGGGCAGTGCACCTGGCTCGACCGCGGCTTCCGGGCCGGCGAGCCGCTGGTGCTGCAGCTTGCCGGCAACCCCGGCGGCGTGCGCTACCTCGTCGACGGGCTGATCTCGGGCGGCACCTTCTTCGCCCATGTCTACAACAACGGTGCCGGCGCCATGGTGGTGACGCGGGTCGGCCCGTAACCCTGCCGGCCGGCGGGGGCGGGCGGCGGCTTGCCCGGGTGGCGGCTTGCCTGGGCGGCGGGGCGGGGCTATCAGCACCCTTCCAGCCGCCTGCGAGAAGTCCTGCCGAGTGACCGCCCCCACCACGCCCGCGATCCTGCTCGTCCGTCCGCAGTTGGGCGAGAACATTGGCGCGGCGGCGCGCGCGATGTGGAACTTCGGGCTGGACCGGCTGCGCCTGGTGGCGCCGCGCGACGGCTGGCCGAACCCGGCCGCGCTGGCAATGGCCTCGGGTGCGGGGCGGTTGCTTGACGGCGCGGCCGTCGCCCCCGACCTCGCCGCGGCGGCGGCCGACCTGACCTTCCTCTATGCCGCCACCGCCCGGCCGCGCGAGCTGACCAAGCCGGTTCTGACCCCGCGCGAGGCGGTGGCCGAGGCGCGGGGGCGGATCGCGGCGGGCGAGCGTGTGGGGTTCGTCTTCGGCCCCGAGCGGGCGGGGCTCGAGACCGGCGAGGTCGCGCGCGCCGGGGCGATCCTGTCGGTGCCGGTCAACCCCGCCTTCCCCTCGCTCAACCTCGCCCAGTGCGTGGGCATCGTTGCCTACGAATGGGCCTGCGCCGGAGGGGCGGTGCCGGCGGCCCACGCCTCCGGCCGGGCCGACCGGGCCAGCACCGTCGAGATCGAGCGCCTGGGCGAGCATCTGGAGCGGCAGCTCGATGCGGCGGGGTTCTTCTTTCCCGCCGACAAGGCGCCCTCGATGCGACTGATGCTGCGCAACAGCCTGGCCCGGCTCGGGCTGACGCGGACCGAGGTGCAGACGATCCACGGCATCCTGCGGCAACTGGCCCGCGGGCCCGGCCGGCGCGGCGGCGCGGGCGGGGGTTGATGGGCCCGCCGCCGGCCCCTACTGTCCGCCCGCCGAGGAGGACAGACATGGCCAAGCGGGCGATCTTCGAGGAGGTTCAGGTGCCGCCGCCGGCCGGCCGGGCAGCCGGCGGCGGGGCGGCCGGCGGCGGGCTGATCGACCGCGCCGGCGGCGGCACGCGGCGGGCGATCCGGGCCTGGCTTCTGCTGCTGTTCGTGCTGGTCGCGGCGATGGTGGCGGTCGGCGGCATGACCCGGCTGACCGACTCGGGGCTGTCGATCACCGAGTGGCGCCCGGTCACCGGCGCGCTGCCGCCGATGTCGGCGGCCGACTGGCAGGCGGAGTTCGACAAGTACCGCGACACGCCCCAGTACAGGATCATGAACCGCGGCATGAGCCTCGAGGAATTCAAGGTGATCTTCTGGTGGGAATGGGGCCACCGCCAGTTCGGCCGGGTGATCGGCCTGGTGTGGGCGGTGGGGTTCCTGGGCTTCATGGCCCTCCGGCGCATCCCGCCGGGCTGGACGGGCCGGCTGCTGCTGCTGGGTGCCCTGGGCGGGCTGCAGGGGGCGATCGGCTGGTGGATGGTGGCCTCGGGGCTGACCGGCGAGATGACCGCGGTCGCCTCATACCGGCTGGCCACGCATCTGGGGCTGGCCTTCGTCATCCTCGGGCTGATCGCCTGGTATGCGTTCCTGCTGTCGCGGCGCGAGGCCGATCTCCTGCAGGCCCGCAGGGCCCGCGAGCCGCGCGTGGCCGGGCCTGCCACCGCGCTGATGCATCTCGGCTTCCTGCAGATCCTGCTCGGCGCGCTGGTGGCCGGCATCGACGCCGGCCGCAGCTATGTCGACTGGCCGCTGATGCACGGCGTCTTCTTCCCTCCCGAGAGCTTCGATCTCGCGCCCTGGTGGCGCAACCTCTTCGAGAACCCCGCCCTGGTGCAGTTCCTGCACCGGATGGGGGGGTATCTGATGGTCGTCCTCGCGCTCGTCGCCTTCGCCCGCGGCCGCGCCTCGCCCCATGCCGCCACGCGCGGGGCCTTCGGCGCGGTGCTGGCTCTGACCCTCGCGCAGGCGGTGGTCGGAATCCTGACGGTGATGGCCGGGGCGCCCTGGCCGCTCGGCATCCTGCACCAGGCAACGGCGATCGCGCTCTGGGTCGGCATCCTGCACGCCCGCCACCTTGCCATCTATCCCCGCATCGCCGGGATACGGGCCGGCGCATGACCGCCTTCACCGTACTGATGGCGTTCCAGCGCGAGACCGAGGCGCTCGCGCAGGTGATGGGCCGGCTGGAGTGGGACCAGCAGACGGTAATGCCGCCCGGCGCCGCCCGCCAGCGGGCCGAGGAGATGGCCGCGCTGGAATCGGTGCTGCATGCCCGGCGCAGCGATCCGCGGCTGGCCGACTGGATCGCCGGGGCCGCGCCGCCCGACGCCGCGGGCGCCCGGGCCCTGGCGCTGATCGGCCGCGAGCACGCCCGTGCCACGCGCATCCCCCTCCGCCTTGCCGCCGAGACCGCCCGCGTGACCTCGCTTGCCCAGGGGGTCTGGGCCGAGGCGCGGGCCGGCGACGATGTCGGCCGCTTCCTGCCGGTGCTGGCCGAGGTCGTCGCGCTGAAGCGCGAGGCCGCGGCCGCGCTTGCCGACGGGGCGGAGGGGCAGGATGCGCGGTATGACGCGCTGCTTGACGAATACGAGCCCGGGGCGACCGCCGCCGGGCTGGCGGCGATGTTCGCGGAACTGCGGCCGCGGCTGGTGGCGCTGCGGGCCCGCATCCTGGGCGTCGGGCGGACGCCCCCGGCGCTTGCCGGCCGCTTTCCGGCCGAGGCGCAGCTGCGGCTGGCGCGCGAGGTGGCCGGCGTCTTCGGCTACGACTTCGGGCGCGGCCGCATCGACCTTGCGGTGCATCCCTTCTCCTCGGGGTCGGGGTCGGACGTGCGCATCACCACCCGGATCGACGAGGCCGACCCCCTCGGCTGTCTCTACTCGACCATCCACGAGACCGGGCATGCCGCCTACGAGCAGGCGATCGACACCGCCCATGCGCTGACCCCGCTGGGCCGCGGCGTGTCGATGGGCGTGCACGAAAGCCAGAGCCGGCTCTACGAGAACCAGATCGGCCGGTCGCGCGCCTTCGCCTCCTGGCTGCACGGGGCGATGGCACGCAGCTTCGGTGATGCCGGCGCGGCCGGGCCCGAGGCGCTTTACGCCGCCGCCAACCGCGTCGTCCCGGGCTTCGTCCGCACCGAGGCCGACGAGGTCCACTACAACCTGCACATCCTGATGCGCTTCGACCTCGAGCGCGACCTTGTCGCCGGGCGGCTGGAGACGGGCGACCTCGAGGCGGCCTGGAACGACCGCTTCGCGGCCGACTTCGGGGTCGCGGTGGACCGGCCCGCGCACGGGCTGCTCCAGGACGTGCACTGGTCGGCGGGTGTGTTCGGCTATTTCCCCACCTACACGCTCGGCAACCTCTATGCCGCCTGCCTGTGGCAGGCGCTCGCGGCCGACCTGCCCGAGGCCGAGGCCATGGTGGCGGCCGGTCGTCTGGGCCCGGTCACCGGCTGGCTGCGCGAGCGTCTGCAGCGCCACGGCGGCCTCGCCCCGCCGCGCGAGACGATCGCGCGCGCCTGCGGCTTCGCGCCCGCGGCCGAGCCGCTGCTGGCCTATCTCGAGGCCAAGTTCGGCGCGCTCTACCGTCTCTGAGCGCCGGCCTGAGGCGGCGGGCCGCTGCTGTGGCCGGGGCCGGCGGCGGGGCAGCGAGGCAGCGAGGCAGCGAGCGGTTTGACACTGCAGCGCCGGCAGGCCAGCGTGCGGCCGGACGGCAGGGACGCGCGGCACGGACGGGCGGGCGGGCGGGACGGGCGATGGCGGGGCAGGAGGGCGAGGGCGACGCGCCCGCGCAGGAGGCGTCGGCGGTCTGGCTGCTCGCGGCCGGCCAGACCCTCGGCTATGCCTGCATCTTCTACCTCTTCGCGGCGCTGGTGGTGGCGATCGCGGCCGACACCGGATGGGGCAAGCCGCTCCTGGCGCTGGGGCCGACGCTGGCGATCCTGGTCGCGGCCGCGCTGGCGCCGCTGGCGGGGCGGCTGGTCGACGGCGGCTACGGCCCGCGGCTGCTGGTCGGGGGGGCGCTGTTCGGGGCGGCGGCGCTGGCGGGGCTGTCGGCGGTGGTTACCCCGGCGCAGTACCTTGCCGCCTGGGCGGCGCTGGGCGTCGCGCAGGCAGCCTGCCTCTACGAGGTGGCCTTTGCCTGGCTGGTGCGGCGCCGCGGAGCGGCGGCGCGGGCGGCCATCATCCGGGTGACGCTGGTTGCGGGCTTCGCCTCGACGCTGGCCTTTCCTGCCGGCACCGCGCTGGCGGAGTGGGCGGGCTGGCGCGCTGCGGTGCTGGTGGCGGCGGTGGTGATGGCGGCCGTTGCCGCGCCGGTCCACGGGCTGGCGGCGTGGCGGATGCGCGCCGGCGCGCCCCGTGCCGGCCGGCTGGCCCCCGCCGACCGCGGCGGGGTCGCCCGGGCGCTTGGCCAGGCCGCCTTCTGGCGGCTGGGCGGAGGCTTCATGCTGGCCAACCTCAACCACTGGATGCTGATCCAGCTGGCCCTGCCGGTGATGACGGCCACCGGCGCCACGGCCGGGCAGGCGGTGGCGGCCGCCGCCTGCGTGGGGCCCGCGCAGGTCGCCGGGCGCATCCTGCTTCTGCGCTACGAGGCGCGGCTCGGCACCGCCCGGGTGACGGCGCTGACGGCAGGGGCGCTGGTGGCCGGGGCGCTGTGGCTGGCGCTTGCCGGGCTTGCCCCGCCACTGGTCTTCGCCTTCGCGGTGACCCAGGGCGCGGCGATGGGTGTGATGACGATCCTGCGCCCGACGCTGCAGGCCGCAACGCTGGGCCGTGACGGCTTCGGCGCGGTGGCCGGGGCGCTGGCGATCCCGCCGCTCCTCGCCTCGGCGGCCGCGCCGGCGCTCGGGGCGCTGGTTCTCGGCTCGGCGGGGCCGGCCGCGCTCACCGCGGCGGCGCTGGCGGCCGCGGTCGGGGCGGCGGCCCTGCTGTGGAGCGCCGCGGCGGGGGCCGCGCGCGGGGCCTGAATGATCGGGCGGGCCGCCGGCGCGGGGGTGTTTCCATCGGCCGCCTACATGCCGTATGCCATGGCCGATCAGCTCCGGCCCGGCCCGCGATGACCCCTGCCGCCGTCCCCGTGCTTGCCCCCGACCTGTGGCCCGAGCGCCTGCTCGGGGCCTATGCTGCCGGGGTCTTCCCGATGGCTGAGGGCAGGGACGACCCGGAGGTGTTCTGGGTCCATCCGCGCCGGCGCGGCATCATGCCGCTCGACGGCTTCCGCATCTCGCGCTCGCTGCGGCGCACGATCCTTCACGCGCCCCTCGAGATCCGCATCGACTGCGACTTCGCCGGCGTCGTCACCGGCTGTGCCGACCGGCCGGAGACCTGGATCAACGCCCCGATCCACGCCGCCTATCTGGCGCTGCACCGGGCCGGCCATGCCCATTCGGTCGAGGTGTGGGAGGCAGGCGCGCTGGTCGGCGGCGTCTACGGCGTCACCCTCGGCGCCGCCTTCTTCGGCGAGAGCATGTTCTCGCGCCGCGCCGATGCCTCCAAGGTGGCGCTCGCTTATCTGGTCGACCGGCTGCGCCTGGCCGGGTTCGCCCTGTTCGACACCCAGTTCCTGACGCCGCATCTGGCGCGCCTCGGCGGCATCGAGATCGACCGCGCCGGCTACCGCCGGCGGCTGGACGAGGCGCTGGCGCGGGCAGCCGACTTCACCGCCGCCGGGCCGCTGCCCGACCCTCAGTCGATGATGCAGCGGATGAGCCAGAGGTCGTAGCGGGCATGGTCCATCGCCGAGAGCGCGGGGCTCGAGGCGATCATCCAGCCCTCGAAGGCAGGGGCGGCCATCAGCCGGTCGCGCACCGTCAGATGCGCATAGGCGTCCGACGAGGGGTCGTCGGCGGGATAGCGGCATTCGCCGAGCGTCACCGTCAGCCGCCACAGCGTCTGCGGCGCGTTGGGGAAAAGCTCGAGGTCGTGCGTTTCGCCCGAGACCTTGTCGAGCCCGCGCACCACCGCGCCGAGGCCGCTGCGGACATCCTCGGCGGCCGCCGTCCCGGCGGCCAGCACGGCCGCAGCCGCCGCCGCAAGGACGGCCGCGCGCCTCACTCGGCAGCGCTCCCTTCGCCGGTGCCGGCCTCCTCTCCGCCGGTGACGAAGCGCAGGAGCAGCGTGATCAGGCTGACCGCGCTCTGGGTGTCGAGGATCTCCTCGCCGGGGGCGAGGTTCATCGGCGATCCGCCGGGCACGATCTCGAGGAAGGTGCCGCCCAGCAGCCCCTCGGAGGCAACGACGGCGACGCTGTCCTCGGGCAGGTCGAGCCCGCCGCGGACGGTGAAGCGGGTCTCGGCGCGGAAGGTGGCGGGATCGAGCTGCATCGCCGTCACCGACCCGATGCGCACCCCGGCCAGGCGGACGTCGGTCCCGACCGCAAGCCCTTCGGCCGAGCGGAAGCTGGCCGTCAGCTCATAGCCGCCGCGGGTTCCGCCGAAGCCGGCAATCTCGCCCGCGTAGAGCAGAAAGCCCGCCGCCGCAGCCAGAACGATGCCGCCCACGGCCACCTCGGCGGGGTTGTAGGCCATCTCCCCGCGCCCCTATTCCGGCCGCCAGGCCTCGTAGTCGCTCCGCGGCGCGGGAGTGGCGCGGCGGATCGAGCCGGGAGGGGCGTAGGCGGCGGCCGTGCCGGTCAGGTTCTCGACATGCGGCTGTTCCCACGGCCGGCGCGGCAGCGGTGCCTCGGTCGGCGGCCTGTCCCAGGTGTGGTGCAGCCAGCCGTGCCATTCGGGGCTGATCCGGCTGGCCTCGGCCTCGCCGTTGAAGATCACCCAGCGGCGGCTGCCGTCGCGGGTCCGGTAGAAGACGTTGCCCTGCCCGTCCTCGCCCACCCTCACGCCATGGCGCCAGGTGAAGAGCTGGGTGCCGAGAGTCTGGCTATTCCACCAAGTCAGAAGGCGCAGCAGGAACTGCATGGGTCGGGCTCCGGGTTCAGGTCGCGCCCTCTCATGGCCCGGGCCGCCGGCGGCGTCCAGCGGCCAGAGGGCCGCAGGGCTCAGCGCACGGCCTTGGGCTCGTGCTGGACACGGTCGGAATGGATCAGCAGCGGCCGGGTGCCGCTGTTGACCGCCTCCTCGTTCACCACCACCTCCTCGACCGAGGTCATCCCGGGCAGCTCGAACATGGTGTCGAGCAGGATGTCCTCCATGATCGAGCGCAGGCCGCGGGCGCCGGTCTTGCGCTTGATCGCCCGCCTCGCGATGGCGCGCAGCGCGTCCTCGGTGAAGCTGAGGTCCACGCCCTCGATCTCGAACAGCCGCTGGTACTGCTTGACGAGCGCGTTCTTGGGCTCGGTCAGGATCGAGACCAGCGCCTCCTCGTCGAGGTCGGTCAGCGTGGCAATCACCGGCAGGCGGCCGACGAACTCGGGGATCAGGCCGAACTTCAGAAGATCCTCGGGCTCGACCTCCTTGAACAGCTCTCCCACCCCGCGGCTGTCGTTCTCCTTGACATCGGCGCCGAAGCCCATCGCCGAGCCCTTGTTGCGCATCCCGATGATCTTCTCCAGCCCCGAGAAGGCGCCGCCGCAGATGAACAGGATGTTGGTGGTGTCGACCTGCAGGAACTCCTGCTGGGGATGCTTGCGCCCGCCCTGCGGCGGCACCGAGGCGATGGTGCCCTCCATGATCTTCAAGAGCGCCTGCTGCACGCCCTCGCCCGAGACGTCGCGGGTGATGGAGGGATTGTCGGACTTGCGCGTGATCTTGTCGACCTCGTCGATGTAGACGATCCCGCGCTGGGCGCGCTCGACATTGTATTCGGACGCCTGCAGCAGCTTGAGGATGATGTTCTCGACATCCTCGCCGACATAGCCGGCCTCGGTCAGCGTGGTGGCATCGGCCATCGTGAAGGGCACATCGAGGATGCGCGCCAGCGTCTGCGCCAGCAGCGTCTTGCCGCAGCCGGTCGGGCCGATCAGCAGGATGTTGGACTTCGACAGCTCGATGTCGTTGGCCTTCTGGGCGTGCGAGAGGCGCTTGTAGTGGTTGTGCACGGCCACCGACAGCACCCGCTTGGCCCGCGACTGGCCGATCACGTAGTCGTCCAGGACCTTGCAGATGTCGCGTGGCGTCGGCACCCCATCGGAGGATTTCAGGCCCGTGGTCTTGGCCTCCTCGCGGATGATGTCCATGCAGAGCTCGACGCATTCGTCGCAGATGAACACCGTCGGCCCCGCGATCAGCTTGCGCACCTCATGCTGGCTCTTGCCGCAGAACGAGCAGTAGAGGGTGTTCTTGCTGTCGCCGCCGGAGTTGTTCGCCATATGTCACTCCTTGCGTCCGCCGTCGTCGGGCCGGCCGGCGTGGCGGTGCTCTATCGGTGGGCAAGACTAGGGCAGGGCCCCGGCCTTCACAACGCCATTTTCCGCCCCGTGGCGCAGCCGCCACGGGGCCGTGATCAGCCCTTGGTTTCCTCGGCCTTGCCGCGGCTTGCCAGCACCTCGTCGATCAGCCCCCAGTCGCGGGCGGCCTCGGGCGTCATGAAGGTGTCGCGCTCGAGGGCGGTCTCCACCGTCTCGTAGCCCTGACCGGTATGCCTGACGTAGATGCGGTTCAGCCGCTCCTTGAGGTCGAGGATCTCGCGGGCATGGATCGAGATGTCGGTCGCCTGGCCCTGGAAGCCCCCCGAGGGCTGGTGGACCATGATGCGGCTGTTGGGCAGCGCAAAGCGCATCCCCTTCTGGCCGGCGGCCAGCAGCAGCGAGCCCATCGACGCCGCCTGGCCCACGACAAGGGTCGAGATCCGCGGCCGGATGTACTGCATCGTGTCGTAGATCGACAGCCCCGAGGTGACGATGCCCCCCGGCGAGTTGATGTACATCGCGATGTCCTTGGAGGGGTTCTCGGCCTCCAGGTGGAGGAGCTGGGCGACCACCAGCGAGGCCATCAGGTCGTGCACCGGCCCGGAGACGAAGATGATCCGCTCCTTGAGGAGCCGCGAGTAGATGTCATAGGCGCGCTCGCCGCGCGCCGTCTGCTCTACCACCATCGGCACGAGCGTGTTCATGTAGGTCTCGACCGGATCGCGCATCGTCCTGCCCCTGGCGTTCGACATCTGTTTCCCGGCCGGAGTCTTAGTGGTGCCCCCGGGGGGGTGCAAGGGGCGGGGGGTGCGGCGGGCGGGGGCGGCAGGCGGCGCCGGCGGGGCGTGCGGGGCCGGGCGGACGCGCGCGCCCCGTTGCACGCCGGCCCGGGCTGGCCTACATCGCCGCCCATGGCGCTCAGACCGATCCTGCTGCATCCCGACCCGCGGTTGCGCCGGCGCGCCGAGCCGGTGGCGGCGGTCACGCCCGAGATCGGGCGGCTGGCCGAGGACATGCTGGCGACCATGTACGACGCCCCCGGCGTCGGGCTGGCCGCGCCGCAGGTGGGTGTCGGCCGGCGGCTGCTGGTCATGGACTGCGTCAAGAACCCCGAGGCGCCGCGCCGGCCGATGGTTCTTGTCAACCCCGAGATCGCCTGGGCCTCCGACGAGCGGCGGACCTACGAGGAGGGCTGCCTGTCGCTGCCCGACCAGTACGCCGAGATCGAGCGGCCGGCACGGGTGCGGGTGCGCTGGACGGGGCTTGACGGCAGGCCGGCCGAGGAGGAGTTCGACGGCCTCTGGGCGACCTGCGTGCAGCACGAGATCGACCATCTCGACGGCCGGCTGTTCATCGACTACCTCTCGGCCCTCCGCCGCCAGCTGATCACCCGGCGGATGGAGAAGCTCAAGCGCGACCGCGCGCGCGCCTGAGCGGGGCAGGGGGCGGGCGGGGCCGGGGAGAGGCGGGGCAGGATGCGGCTCGTCTTCATGGGCTCGCCGGGGTTTGCGCTGCCCGCGCTCGAGGCGCTGGCCGCGCGGCACGAGATCGCGGCGGTCTACACCCAGCCGCCGCGCCCGGCCGGACGCGGCCAGCAGCCGCGGCCCTGTCCGGTGGCCGCGCGCGCGGCGGCGCTGGGGCTGGCGGTGCACGCCCCGGCCAGCCTGCGCGAGCCCGCCGTCCAGGCGGCCTTCGCTGGCCATGGCGCCGAGGCGGCGGTGGTAGCGGCCTACGGGCTGATCCTGCCACCGGCGGTGCTGGCCGCACCGCCGCGCGGCTGCCTGAACATCCACGCCTCGCTGCTGCCGCGCTGGCGCGGGGCGGCGCCGATCCACCGTGCGGTGATCGCCGGCGATGCCGTCACCGGCATCTCGATCATGCGGATGGAGGCGGGGCTCGACACCGGCCCGGTGCTGCTGGCCGAGGCGACCCCGGTCGGCGCCGTGGAGACGGCGGGCGAGCTGCACGACCGCCTTGCCGTGATCGGCGCACGGCTGATCCTGTCGGCGCTCGCGCAACTCGATTCGCTTGTAGCCCGGCCGCAGGGCGAGGCCGGCGTCACCTATGCCGGCAAGATCACCAACGCCGAGGCGCGCGTCGACTGGCATCGCCCGGCCGCCGAGGTCGACCGGCTGGTCCGCGGCCTGGCACCGGCGCCGGGCGCCTGGACCGAGGCCGCAGGCGGCCGGCTGCGGCTCTTGCGCTCGCGCCCCGCGGACGGACATGGGGTGCCGGGCGAGGTCCTGCAGGCTGGCCCCGGCGGGCTGGTGGTGGCCTGCGGCGACGGTGCGGTCGCCATCACCGAGGCCCAGCGCGAGGGGCGGCGGGCGATGGCCGTGGCCGAACTGCTGCGCGGCCTGCCGCTGGCGCCCGGCGACCGGCTGGGCGCGCCGTAGCGCGGCGCGCGGCTATGGCGCCCGGGCCGTCCAGCCCCTATGTTGCGGACCGGGAGCGGAGGCGCGGACATCGTGGTGCAGGTCATCTTCCTGATCATCGGCGGGATCGCGGCGGGCTTCGTCGCCACCCGCCTGCTGCGGCTTGACACCGACCTGCTGACCACCGCCGCCATCGGCGTGCTCGGCACCATCGCCGGGGTGTTCGCCATCCGCTTCCTGTTCGTCGCCGTCACCTACATCGGCGTCATCGCCGCCGCGCTGGCCGGGGCGATCCTGCTCTCCTGGCTCTACAAGGTCTATGTCGGGCGGTCCTGAGCGGCTGGCTCGGGCGGCGGGCCGGCCAGCCGCTGCGCCGCCGACTTGAGGCGGAAGCCGCCCCCGCCGGCCTCCTGCCAGTGCAGCCGGCCCTGCCAGGCCAGGAACAGGAGTGCCGCCGCCTCGGCGGCCTCCTGGCGGTTGCCGCCCAGCCGTTCGGCCAGCGCCGCCTCGACCCCGGCCCGCCAGCCGGCCGCGCGCCGGCGCAGCGCCTTGTCGACAAGGCCCGACGCCAGCACCGACAGCTCTCCCGCCTCGGCGCCGAGCGTCTTGAGCAGCTGCGCGGCGCCGCGCGGTCCGGGAGGCGCTGCCGCCACCGCCGCCAGCGTGCCGGCCTCGAGCGCCTCCCAGCCGGCGGCGAGGGCGGCCCGCAGCAGCCCCTCGCGGCTGCCGTGGCGCTGCACCAGCGAGGGGCCCGACAGGCCGGAGGCGCGCGCCACCGCGGCGAAGGTCACCCCGCGCGGACCATCGGCGGCCAGCAGCGCCCGCACGGCGCCGAACACCTGCACGTCAGAGACGGTCCTTGCCCTCGGCATGAGGCGAAAGTAAACGAGCGTTCGTGAAATGTGAAGGGTGCGTCGGTGGCGGTGATCCGCGGCATGATGGCGGCCTCACCGGACGGATTCGCGGCCGATGCCGCGGGCGGCGTCGGCTGGCTTGCCCCCTGGGAGGCGGTCGACTGGGGCCTTGCTGCCTTCCTTGCCGGGATCGGCACGGTTGTCATGGGCCGGCGCACCTACGACGACATCGAGGGCCTCGGCCCGGACTGGCCCTACCCCGGCAAGCGGCCGGTCGTCGTCTCCGGCCGGCCGCTGGGGCGGCCGCGCGGCGGGGCCACGGTCTGGGGCGAGGGGCTCGCGGCGCTGGCGGCATGGCTGCGCGGGCTCGACGACGGCGATGCCTGGGTCGTCGGCGGCCCGCGGCTGCAGGCGGCCTTCCTGCAGGCCGGGGCGCTCGACCGGATGGAGCTGTGCATCGTGCCGCGGCTGCTGGGCGGCGGCCTGCCGGTGCTTGCGGGCCTCGGCTCGGTGCCCCGCCAGCCCCGGCTGGCCGATGTGCGCAGGTTGCCGGCCGGGCTGGTGATGCTGGACTACCGCTTCTGATGGCGCTGCCCGGGCGGCAGCGGCCGTCCGCCCCGTGGTGCCCGCCCCGCCCCCGGTGATCGCCGCGAAGATGCCTGCCCTGCCGCACCCGTTGCCGCGCCCGGGTCCGCCCATCCGCGCAGGGGCCCGGCGCTCAGTGGGTCCAGCTGCCGCGGCGGCCGGTGGCGAAATTCTCCCCGTAGCCGCCCGGGCGGATGTTGGGCCGCCGCGGCTGCGGCGCGATCACGGCAGCATCAAGCCCGTGGGCCCGGGCATAGGCCTCGGCCGCGGCGCGGTCGGCAAAGCGCAGGCGCACCTGGCGCTGGGTGTCGCCCGAGCCCGTCCAGCCCATCAGCGGGTCGATCTCGCACGGGGCGGCGGGGGCGAACTCGAGGATCCACTCGTGCGTGCGCCCTTGCCCCGACTGCGTTGCCGACCGTGCCGGCTGGTAGATCCGCGCCCGTCTTGCCCGTTCCTGCATCGGCGCCCATCCCCTCGACCATGACCGCGCGCCGACCTCTATTCCCCAACCAGCCCCGGCAGGCAAGAAGCGAAAGCGCCGCGCTCGGGCTGCGGGGTTGCAAGCGACAGGCCGCAGCCGACCTCGTGCGAGGGAGCGTGGGTGGGGTGGGTGTCGCGACGGACCGTCCGTCCTGCCTGCCGCTTGCAAAACAAACATAGAACATGGCAGGATCGACGACAAAGGGATTCCCGCCCCCGCGCACCGCGATCTGCCTAAAACCCGATGCTTGTGGTTAACCCGGCGGCAACACCTGCCGCCGCCGCAAGGCCCCGTCCCGCCGCACCGGAGCACGCCCATGCCCGATACCGCCCCCGCCCGCCGCGACAAGCTCGAGGGCGGCCGCCGCTTCGTCATGCACAGCGAGTTCCGCCCCGCCGGCGACCAGCCCCAGGCGATCGCCGAGCTGGCCGTGGGCGTCGAGCGCGGCGAGCGCAACCAGGTTCTGCTCGGGGCCACCGGCACCGGCAAGACCTTCACCATGGCCAAGGTGATCGAGGAGACCCAGCGCCCGGCCATCATCCTGGCCCCCAACAAGACGCTTGCAGCCCAGCTCTACGGCGAGTTCAGGGGCTTCTTCCCGGAGAACGCGGTCGAGTACTTCGTCAGCTACTACGACTACTACCAGCCCGAGGCCTATGTGCCGCGCACCGACACCTACATCGAGAAGGAAAGCCAGATCAACGACGCCATCGACCGGATGCGCCATTCGGCCACGCGCGCGCTTCTGGAACGCGACGACGTGATCATCGTCGCCTCGGTCTCCTGCATCTACGGCATCGGCTCGGTCGAGACCTATTCGGCGATGACGCAGGATTTCGAGACCGGCCGCCTCTACGACCAGCGCCGCGTGCTGGCCGAACTGGTCGCCCAGCAGTACCGCCGGTCGGACACCTTCTTCCAGCGCGGCAGCTTCAGGCTTCGCGGCGACGTGCTGGAGTTGTGGCCCGCGCACCTCGAGGACCGCGCCTGGCGCTTCTCCTTCTTCGGCGAGGAGCTCGAATCGATCACCGAATTTGACCCGCTGACCGGGGCGAAGACCGATTCGTTCCGCAAGATCCGCGTCTACGCCAATTCGCATTACGTCACGCCGCGGCCGACCCTGCAGCAGGCGATCCGCGGCATCCGGGTCGAACTGCGCCAGCGGCTCGACCAGCTTCTGGCCGCAGGCCGGCTGCTCGAGGCCCAGCGGCTCGAGCAGCGCACGAACTTCGACCTCGAGATGCTCGAGGCCACCGGCTCCTGCGCCGGCATCGAGAACTACTCGCGCTACCTGACCGGGCGCGCGCCCGGCGAGCCGCCGCCGACGCTGTTCGAGTTCATCCCCGACCGCGCCATCGTCTTCGCCGACGAGAGCCACGTCACCGTGCCGCAGATCGGCGGCATGTACCGCGGCGACTACCGGCGCAAGTTCACGCTGGCCGAGCACGGCTTCCGGCTGCCGTCCTGCATGGACAACCGGCCGCTGAAGTTCGAGGAATGGGACGCGATGCGCCCGCAGTCGGTGTTCGTCTCGGCCACCCCTGCGGGGTGGGAGCTCGAGCAGGCCGGCGGCGTCTTCGTCGAGCAGGTGATCCGCCCGACCGGCCTTGTCGACCCCGCGATCGAGATCAGGCCCGTGGCGATGCAGGTCGACGACCTGCTCGACGAGGTGCGCAGGGTAGCCGCCCGGGGCCTGCGCACGCTGGTGACGACGCTGACCAAGCGGATGGCCGAGGACCTGACCGACTATCTGCACGAGCAGGGGGTGAGGGTGCGCTACATGCACTCCGACATCGACACGCTCGAGCGCATCGAGATCCTGCGCGACCTCCGCCTCGGGGCCTTCGACGTGCTGGTCGGCATCAACCTTCTGCGCGAGGGGCTGGACATCCCCGAATGCGGGCTGGTCGCGATCCTCGATGCCGACAAGGAGGGGTTCCTGCGCTCGGAAACCTCGCTGATCCAGACCGTGGGCCGCGCGGCGCGCAACGCGGAAGGACGGGTCATCATGTATGCCGACCGCGTCACCGGCTCGATGGAGCGTGCCATCGCCGAGACCAGCCGCCGCCGCGCCAAGCAGACCGCCTGGAACGAGGCCCACGGCATCACGCCGCAGACGGTCCGGAAGAACGTCGCCGACGTGCTGGCCGGCCTCTGGCAGGGCGACACCGACCTCGCGCGCGTGACCGCGACGGTGGACCGGCCGATGGTCGGCCAGAACCTCGCCGCCCATCTGGAGGCGCTGCGCACGGCGATGCGCAAGGCCGCCGAGAACCTCGAGTTCGAGGAGGCCGCGCGGCTCCGGGACGAGGTCCGCCGGCTGGAGGCGGTGGAGATGGCGGTGGCCGACGACCCGCTCGCCCGGCAGTCGGCGGTGGAGGAGGCGGCCGAGACGGCGGTCGCCGGCAAGGGCCGGTCGACGGCCGGGCGGCCGGGGCAGCGGGGCGGGGTGAAGCGGAGGGGGAAGAGATGACCGGGACAGGCGGGAACGGGTGGGAGTCGTTTTCCTTCGGACCATACGGCTACACGGGGGGCATCGATCCGATCTCGCTTATCGCTTGCCGGATCAGCCTGAGGTTCCCTGACCTCAGCAGTGCTGCCGGAGGCCTGATCGAGGGCTATAACTCCCCCGCCTCAGGCTTTCTCGTCTGGCACGACGGCGGCTTTTTCCTCGCCACGAACTGGCACTGCCTTGCGGGACGGCATGCCTTCGAGCAGAAGACTATCCTCAGCACGAAGGGTGCACTTCCATCACATGTCGTCATCGACCTGACGCACCTGGGGATTCACGACCGCGAGCCAAGGCCCCTCTACGATGAGGCCTGCAATCCCCTCTGGCGACAGCACCCCAAACGCGACACGGAAATCGCCGACCTCGTCGCCCTTCCCCTTGCCGGCCTTCCGGCCGACACGCCCGCGCTATTCAAGCCGGGTTTCGCGATTGACCGGACGGGTGACCCGCTCCCGGTCTCGGTCGGCGAGGACGTCTTCGTGGTGGGGTTTCCCCGGGCCATAGGCAATGGAGCATGGCCCGTCTGGAAGCGGGCCAGCCTTGCCTCCGAGCCGACCCAGAGCCTGACGCTCGCCAGGAAGCCCGACCGGCCCCTCCGTGCGGTGCTCGTGGACGGCGCCTTCATGGAGGGCCTGTCGGGATCGCTGGCGATCCGAAAGTCGGCGTTCCCGGCAATTCTGACCGAGAAAGGCTTGATCAGGCCCCTGTGGAATGACCGCGATGGAACACCGTTCTGGTATTCCCTCGTCGGCGTCTACTCCGGCAGGGCTCTTGAGAATGGTTGCGGCAAGCACACCTCCGGTAAGGAAGAGCAAGGCACGGACAAGGCGAAGGCCGGTCAATCGGACGAAGATGAGCTCGCGAAGGCGCGTCTCGGCATCGTCTGGAAGGCCGAACTGCTGCTCGAGGTTCTCAGGCACGGCGTCCGTGGACGCGGCTAGCCGGCGACCGAGATGTCCTCGTCCAGCGCCTCCCAATGGATGCCGAAGGGCGACAGCACCATGCCCGTCCGCGCCTCGGGCGCGGCGTGCAGCAGGCGCGGGAACCATGCGAGCGGCACCCCCAGCACCCGCCCGTCCGAAAGCGTCACCCACATCGTATCCTCCTCGAACCGGACGCCTTCAGCCGAAATGCTCATCCCAGGCCTCTCGATCTCGTCGCGCCGCGCCTCGACCACCTGTGCCGGCCGCCGCAGGGTCCGGGCATCCAGCCCCGCGCTGCGGGCCACCGTCACCTCGGTCCGCATCCAGAACTCCGCCTCGCCCCCGTCGCCCATCGCATGCACATGCACCGGCTCGCGCGGATCGCCCTCGTTGGAGCAGAAGAAGACCCTGAACCCGTCGAACCGGAAGACCGTTGGCATGGCAGGGCCTTACACCGGTTCCACCGAAGTGTCATCTGCCCCCCCCCGGCCCGATCAGGCGGCCTGCCGGTGGCAGGGCGTTTGGGCCGCTGCCCGCAGGCGCAAGCCACAGGGCAGGGGGCCATCCCCTGGGCCGAACGCCTCGGCCAGCGGCCGCCAGCGTCGAGGGGAAAATCCTCGCGGGCTGCCATCCCCCGCCCTGCTCGCGCCTCCCCCGCCGCCTCCCTCGCCCGGCCCGAGCCGCATGCACCGGGCCAGCGGCAGGCCCGGCGCGCCGTCCCTTAGCCGTCCGGCGGGGCGCCGCCGGCGAAGCGGTTGCCGGCGGCGTAGTCGCAGGGGGCCTCCTGCATGTCGAGGTGCAACCTCTCGCCGGTGCAAGGGTGGGCGCGGGCGAGCGCCTCGTCGATCTCCACCCCGAGCCCCGGCCCCTCGGGCGGCAGGATGTGGCCGCCCTCGAAGGCGACGCCGTCGCGCAGGAGCCGCAGGTGGAACGAGCCGGGCAGCCCGACCGTCTCGACCATCAGGAGGTTAGGGATCGCCGCGGCGAGGTGGAGGTTGGCCACCCAGGCGATCGGCCCGGCATAGTGGTGGGGGGCGATCTGGACGGTGAAGGCCTCGGCCAGCGCGGCCAGCTTGCGCGCCTCCCAGATGCCGCCCATGCGGCCGAGCGCGGGCTGCAGGATGCGCGCCCCCCCGCAGCGCAGCAGGGTGGCGAACTCGGCCCGGCTGGCGAGCCGCTCGCCGGCCGCGACCGGCACGGCCACCGCGCGCGCGACCTCGGCCAGCGCCAGGGGGTCGTCGGGCGGCACCGGCTCCTCGTACCACAGCGGCCCCATGGGCGCGATCGCATGGCCCATGCGGATCGCGCCGGCGACGCTGAACTGCCCGTGGGTGCCGAAGAGAAGGTCGGCCCGGTCTCCCACCGCGTCCCGGATCGCGCGGCAGAAGGCGACCGAGCGGCTGATGTCGGAGGCCGCGGGCTCGTGGCCGCCGCGGATGGTGTAGGGGCCGGCGGGGTCGAACTTCACCGCGGTGAAGCCCGCCGCCACCAGCCGCGCCGCCGCCTCGGCATTGCGGTCGGGGTCGACCCAGAAGCCCGCGACGTCGCTGCCGGGCCCGGGGTAGAGGTAGGAATAGGCACGCAGCCGGGCGTTGGTGCGCCCGCCCAGGAATGCCCACACCGGCCGGCCCCGGGCCTTGCCGAGGATGTCCCAGCAGGCGATCTCGAGGCCCGAGAAGGCGCCCGTGACGGTGGGGTCTGGCCGCTGGCTGAAGCCGGCCGAATAGGCGCGCCGGAACATCAGCTCGAGGTTCTCCGGATCTTCGCCCTCCATGTGGCGGGCGAAGACATCGGCGATCACCCCGTCCATCGCCCTGGGGCCCACCGTCGCGGCATAGACCTCGCCCCAGCCGGTGATGCCGCAGGCGGTGGTCAGCTTCACCAGCGTCCAGTAGCGCCCGCCCCAGCCCGGCGGCGGCGGCGCGACGCGCAGGATTTCCAGCCCGGCGAGGCGCATGGCGGGGTTCCCCCTCAGCCGGCAGGCAGGATGACGTTGCGCCGTGCCCGCCCGGCGCGGGTGTCGGCGATCGCCGCGTTGATCGCCTCGAGCGGCCAGGTCCGCGTCACCAGCTCCTCCAGCTTCAGGCGGCCCTGGCGCCAGAGGTCGATCATCCAGGGGATGTCGCGGGCCAGCACCACGTCGCCCATCGGCGAACCGATCACCTGCTGGCCCATGTAGGCGGTGACCACCGGCTCCCAGCGCGACTCGGCCCCCGACTTCGGCATGCCGACCGCGACCAGCCGGCCCTGCCTCGCAAGGAACCGCTGGGCGCCGTCGTAGGCAGCGATGGCGCCGGTCGCGACCATGACCGCATCGGCTCCGCGCCCGCCGGTCAGCGCCTGCACCGCCTCCCAGGGGCGGGCGGCGGCGGCGTCCAGCGCATCGGTCGCACCGAACGCGATCGCGTCGGCCCGCCGGTCGGGGTTGGGGTCGACGGCGACGATCCGGGCCGCGCCGGCCAGCCGCGCACCCTGAATGGCGTTCAGCCCGACGCCGCCGGCGCCCACCACCACCACGGTCTCGCCGGGGCGGATGCGGGCGGTGTTCACCGCCGCGCCAAGCCCGGTGATGACGCCGCAGGCCAGCAGGCAGGCCGCCGCCATCGGCATGTCCCCGGGAATCGGCGCGCACTGGCTGGCCTGCACGACGCAGCGGGTGGCGAAGGCGCCGCAGTTCAGCCCGTGGCCGACGGGCTCGCCGGCGAGCGTGGCAAGCGGGCCGCGCATGCGGTCGTAGGGGGCAGCGCAGTGGACCGGGGCGCCGCCCGCGCAGGCCGGGCAGCTGCCGCAGGAGCGGATCAGCGTTACGATCACCGGCTGGCCGGCGGCGAGGGTGGTAACCCCCGGGCCGAGGGCGACCACCCGGCCGGCCGCCTCGTGGCCGTAGACTGCCGGCAGCCCGCCGCCCCAGGCGCCGTCGGCATAGGAGATGTCGGAATGGCAGATCGCCACCGCCGCGACCTCGACGTCGACCTCGCCGGCGCCGGGCGGAGCGAGGCGGAGTTCCTCTACGGCAAGCGGGGCGCCGAAGCCGCGGCAGACGGCGGCGCGGATGATGGTCATGGTCGTCTCCCTCATGTCGGGCGCCACTCTCGGCCTAGGAACGCGCGGGCGCGCGCGGGCGTGCGACAAGGACCAGCCCGCAAGCGACCATCAGCGCCGCCGACAGCAGGAACGCCGCCCCCGGCAGCGGCAGCGGCGCGTCGGGGCCGGCGAGGGCGTGTATGCCCCGCGACATCCCCGGCGGCGCCGCGACCCGGCCCCCCCCCCGCGCCGCGGCCACGCCCCCCTGCCCCGCGCCCGGCGGGTGGGGCGGGGCGCCGCGCGACAGGAGGCCCAGGACCGCCGGCGTGACCACCGCTCCGAGGGCGCAGAGCGGGGTGAGCAGCAGCGCGAGGGTGCCGTCGCGGACCACCGCCAGCCAGACGAACACCGCGCAGTTGACGACCAGCCCGTAGCCGATCGCCCCGCGTTCGCCCAGCAGGCGCAGCACCGGCCTGATCAGCCCGCCCTGCACGGCGGCGAATGTCACCCCGAAGACCGCCAGCGACAGCCCGACGGTGGCCGGCGTCCAGCCGAAGCGGGCGATCGTGAAGAACGACCAGGTGGCCGGATAGACGACGAAGGCGAACTCGTAGAGGAAGAAGACAACGACGAGCCGCGCCGCACCCGGCAGCCGGCCGATGGCGCGAAAGGCGCCGAAGGGATTGGCGCGGGCACGGCTGAAGGGGCGGCGGATGGCGTCGGTGACGGTCTCGGGCAGCACCGCCCAGCCGAGCGCGAGGTTGGCTGCCGCAAGGGCCGCGGCGGCGAGGAAGGGCGCCCGCGGTCCGAGCTCTCCGATCAGCCCGCCGGCGAGCGGGCCGAGGATGAAGCCCGCGCCGAAGGCCGCTCCAACCAGGCCGAAGTTCGCCGCCTTGCGCTCGGGCGGCGAGATGTCGGCGATGAAGGCGGTCGCCGTGGTCTGGGTGGCGGCGGTGATCCCGCCGACCACCCGGCCGGCCAGCAGCAGCCAGACGGACCCCGCCAGCGCCATCACGAGGTAGTCGAGCGCCATCACGGCAAGCGAGACGAGCAGCACCGGCCGCCTGCCCCAGGCGTCCGACAGGCTGCCGACGACCGGACCGAAGAGGAACTGCATCGCCGCGAAGGCCGTGGTCAGGATGCCTCCCCAGAGTGCGGCGTCGGCCAGCGAGCCGCCGGTGACGTCGCCGATCAGCGCCGGCATCACCGGCACGATGAGGCCGATGCCCATCGCGTCGACGGCGAGGGTGATCAGGATGAAGGCCAGCGCCGGGCAGCCGGGCGCGGCGGGGGCGGGGGGCGTGGCTGCGCGCATGGGGCACGGGTGCGGGAGGGTGGCGCCGTCGGTGTGCGCGCCCGGAGCGGCGCGGTCAACCCGCCGCCGGCGGGCCGCCATCCGCGGCAGGCGGCCCTCCGCCGGCGGCCGCGGCTGCTGCGCCGGCGGCGAAGGCGCCGCCCGGTACCTCCGCCCCCGCGGTCCCGTTCCGGGCGGGCAGGGCGCGACCCTCCCCCGTCTTGCCGGACGCAGCGGCCGGGCCCGGCGCGCCGGTGGCCGGCGTCAGGCCGCCGGCGGCAGCCCCAGGATCGCCCGCGCCTCGCGCCAGCCCGCCACCGGCCGGCCGAACTTCTCGCACAGCTCCGCAGCCCGCCGGACCAGCGCGGCGTTCGAGGGCGCCAGCGTGTCGCGGTCGAGGCGGACGTTGTCCTCCATCCCCGTGCGGGTATGGCCGCCGGCAGCGATCGACCATTCGTTGAGGCGGATCTGGTCCGGCCCGATCCCGGCGCCGCACCACTCGGCATCCGGGGCGACACGCTTCAGGGTGCGGATGTAGAAGTCGAACACCTCGCGGTCGGCGGGCATGGCGTTCTTGACGCCCATCACGAACTGGACATAGAGCGGCGCCTTCAGCCGGCCGTCGCGTGCCATCGCGGCTGCCTGAAGCATATGTGACAGATCAAAGGCCTCGATCTCGGGCTTGATGTCGTGCCGGAGCATCTCGGCGGCCAGCCAGTCGACCAGGTCGGGGGGGTTCTCGTAGACCCGGGTGGGGAAGTTGTTCGACCCCACGCTGAGCGAGGCCATGTCGGGGCGCAGCGGCAGCATGCCGCCGCGGGCCCGGCCCGAGCCTGACCGCCCGCCGGTCGAGAACTGCACGATCATTCCCGGGCAGTGCCGGCGCAGCCCCTCGAGCAGGCGGGCGAAGCGCTCGGGGTCGGAGGTCGGCGTGGCGTCATCGTTGCGCACATGGCAGTGGGCGATGCTGGCGCCGGCCTCGAACGCCTCATGTGTGCTTTCCACCTGTTCGGCAACGGTGATGGGCACCGCCGGGTTGTTGGCCTTGGTCGGCAGCGAGCCGGTGATGGCGACGCAGATGATGCAGGGTTTGGTCATGTCCGGGCCTTCGGCTGGAGGGTCGCGCGGCGTGTCGATGCGGCGCGGCGCCCGTCTGCCGGCGCGGGCACCGCCGCCGACTGCTATAGCCGGGCGTCGCGGGCGGCGGAAGCCGCCGGCGGCAGGTTCGCGCCGCCGCCCCCTTCCATTCACCCCTCTGCGGAAGGGGGCGACAGCTCGTGCCGCCGTCGCGCCGGCAGCGTTCAGGCGTGGCGGCGCAGGCAGTCGGCGAACAGCGCGGCCTCGACGTTGCCGCCCGAGGCGACGGCGATGACCGGCCCCGCGCGCAGCTCGGTGCCGCGGTACAGCGCCGCCGCCAGCGCCACCGCGCCGCCGGGCTCGAGCACGACCTTGAGGTGGCGGAAGGCCAGCGCCATGGCGCGGAGGGCCTCCTCGTCGCTGACGGCAAGTCCGGGGCCGGCCAGGCGCGACAGGATCGGGAAGGTGATCTCGCCGGGCTGGGGGGTGACGATCGCATCGCAGACCGAACCGGTCAGTGCCGCGTTCGTCAACCGGGTGCCGGCGGCCAGCGAGCGTGCGGTGTCGTCGAATCCCAGCGGTTCGGCGGTGCGCAGGCGCATCCCCGGCGCCCGCCCCGCGAGTGCCAGCGCGATGCCCGCCGACAGCCCGCCGCCGCCGCAGCACACCAGCACGTCGGCCGCCTCGACCCCTGCCGCGGCCGCCTGGGCGGCAATCTCCAGCCCCGTCGTGCCCTGGCCGGCGATCACCTGCGCGTCGTCGTAGGGGCGCACCAGCGCCATGCCGCGCTCGGACACGATCCGGGCGCCGATCGCCTCGCGGCTCTCGCCGCCGGCGCGGTCATAAAGGATCACCTCGGCGCCGTAGGCACGCGTCGCGTCGATCTTCGGCGCCGGGGCGTCCCTGGGCATGACGATCACCGCCGGCACGCCGAGGCGCTGCGCCGCCAGGGCCACCCCCTGGGCGTGATTGCCCGAGGAGAAGGCGATCACCCCGCGGGCCCGCGCTGCGGGGTCGAGCGCGGTGAGCGCCGACCAGGCGCCGCGGAACTTGAACGAGCCGGTCAGCTGCAGGCATTCGGCCTTGACCAGCACCCGCCGGCCGGCGGCCTCGTTCAGGAGCGGCGCCTCGAGCAGCGGCGTGACCCGGGCGTGGCCCTGCAGCCGCCCGGCCGCCGCCTCGATCAGTGGAAGCGAGGTCATCGGATGCGCTCCAGCCAGGAGCCGATCGCCGCGAGGCTCTCGGGCTCGTCGAGAAAGGGGATGTGGGCCCGTCCCGGCACCTCGGCGAGGATCATGTCGGGTCGCCGCCGGCGCATCTCCGCCACCGTCGGCGCGGCCAGGAGGTCGCTGTTGACCCCCCAGACGAGCGCCAGCGGCAGGCCCGCGGCGGCATCGAACAGCGGCCAGAGATCGGCCGGGGAGGCCGCCATGTCGGCCAGGAAGCGGTCGCGCAGGGCGGGGTCGTAGGTCAGCCGCAGACCGTCGGGACCGGCGTGGAAATGGCGTACCGCCTCCTCCATCCAGCGCAGGGGCGCCACGCCCTCGAACCCGGCCGCGAACTCGCGCAGCAGCACCGCCGCCTCCGCCGGGGTGGCGGCGGCGGGAAAGCGTCCGACATAGCCCGAGATCTTGTCCAGCCCCGCACGCTCGATCACCGGGCCGATGTCGTTCAGGCACAGCCCCAGAAGCCGCTCCTTGGCGGTGGCGGCCAGGAACATGCCGATGATGCCCCCTCGCGAGGTGCCAAGTACCGCGGCGCCGGCAATCCCGAGGTGGTCGAGCAGGGCCAGCGCGTCGGCGGCCTCGCGGGCGACGGTGTAGCTGTCGGCTCCGGTATGCTGCGACCAGCCGCGGCCGCGGTAGTCGGGCCGGATCAGCCGCACCCCGGCAAGATTCGGGGCGAGGTAGTCGAAGTCGAGCGAGTTGCGCGTCAGCCCGGCAAGGCAGAGGACGGGAAGGCCGGCGCCGCTGTCACGGTAGAACAGCCGGGCGCCGTCGGGGGCGGTGAAATGGGGCATCAGAGGCGGTCCAGCAGGCCGGGAAGGGCGGCGAGGTCGGGGATGGTGGCCGCCGGTGTCCCGGGCAGCCGCTCGGGCGGGGCGCCGGCGCGGTTCACCCAGACCGCCCGGAAGCCGAAGGCGGCGGCGGCGGCGGCGTCCCAGCCGTTGGCCGAGACGAAGAGGATGCGGGCGGGATCGCCGCCGAAGCGCGCCGCTCCCATGGCGTAGACCGCCGGGGCGGGCTTGAAGACGCCCGCGGTCTCGACCGAGAGGATGTCGGCGAGATGGCCCGCAAGCCCGGAGGCGCGGGTCGCGGCGCGCAGCATCGCCGGCGTGCCGTTCGACAGGATGGCGCAGGGCAGGCCGCGGGCAGCGAGCGCGGCGAGCGTGGCGGCGGCCTCGGGGTAGGCGGGCAGGCAGTCGTAGAGGGCAAGCAGCCGCGCCCGCAGGGCGGTGTCGGCGATGCCGTGGGCCGCGAGCGCCCAGTCGAGCGCATCGGCGGTGACGGTGGCGAAATCGGCATGCCGGCCCATGGCGGCGCGCAGCCAGCTGTAGTCCAGCTGGCGGCCGCGCCAGTCCTCGGCCAGCCGCGGCCAGACCTCGGCCAGCCGGCCGGCGCCGGGCAGGGCCGCGGCGGCACGCGCGGCGCCGGCGACGTCGAAGAGCGTGCCGTAGGCATCGAAGAGGCAGGCGACGGGCGGCATCGGCGGTCCTTTCGCGGCCGACGATGGCACAGCCGCCGGCGCAGCGGAAGGGCCCGGCGGCGGCCGGTCCCTGCGGCCCCCGGTGCCGCCGGGCGCGGGATGTGCTAGGCTGAGGCCGTTCGACGGCGATGGGAGGGCCGCATGACGGAACGGCACGGGACGGTCTGGTGGTCGGAACTGATGACGCGCGACGTGGTCGCGGCACGCGATTACTATGCCGCGGTCTGCGGCTGGGAGTGGGCGACGATGCCGATGAGCGACGGCGACTATCACGTCGCCAGTCGCGGCGGGCGGATGATCGCCGGGATGATGGACATCACCGCGATGCCGGGGATGGAGGGCGTCCCGCCGCACTGGTTCACCTATCTCGCGGTCGACGACGTCGACGCGGCGGTGGCCCGGACGCGGGCGCTGGGCGGTTCTGTCCACCGCGAGCCCTGGGACGTGCCGGGCGTGGGGCGGATCGCGATCGTGGCCGATCCCGCCGGGGCGTCGGTGGGGCTGATGACCCCGGCCTGACGGGGGCACGGCGGCGTCGCCGCGGCGGCCTGACTGCAGCCGGGGCACAGGGGCCGCGCGGGAGGGTTGCTGTCCCATGCATGGGACAGCGGCATCTCGTTTCAAATCAATGTCATGGATGTCGGAAGAAACCTTCCGGCAAGGTTCGTGGCCGGCCGGCGCACCGGCGGCGCCGGCGCGATGCGGGGGCGGGCCGTGGCGGAGGGTTGCAGGGAACTGACGACGCCGGAGGATGGACCGGCGCCGTCGGTACCGCAGGGGCGCCGGGGGCGGACCGGC
>JAHDXW010000030.1:0-21453 GCA_023383015.1 Paracoccaceae bacterium | reverse complement strand
GGGATGCCCGCGGCCGGCGCCGGCCGCGGGGCCGGCGGGGGCGCAGCTACCCGCCGGCCAGCGCCTCCAGCCTGGCGCGGCTGACGGTCTCGGCCTCGCGGCCGTAGACCTCCTCGAAATGGTCGAACTCGGTCTCGACCCAGGCGGTGCCCTGGGTCGCGCCGGCCAGCGCCTGCAGCAGCTCGTCGGTGGCCGCTCCCGGCAGCAGGGCGCGGAACAGATCCCAGCCCCGGCAGCCGGGATCGCGGTCGAAGCCGAGCACCTGGCCCTTCAGCGTCGAGATCAGCGACACCAGCGCCCCCGAGGTCGCCGAGGGCACATGGATCGAGACCCGCTCGATGCCCTGCAGCAGCACCGGGCCGGCCTTCTCGAGCGCCTCGCGCACGCCCATCCGCCCGGCGGTGCGAAAAGCGTGGTCGGAGCTGTCGACGGCATGGAACTTGCCGTCGGACAGCGTGACCGAGAGGTCGACCACCGGAAAGCCGAGCGGTCCGCGGGCGAGCGCATCCTGGGCGCCGGCCTCCACCGAGGGGAAATAGTTGCGCGGCACCGTCCCGCCCTTGACCGTTTCGCCGAAGGCGAAGCCGGCGCCGCGGGCCTGCGGCGCCACTGTCAGCGCCACCTCGGCGAACTGGCCGGCGCCGCCGGTCTGCTTCTTGTGGCGGTAGCGCACCTCGACCTGATTGGCGATGGTCTCGCGCCAGACCCCCGAGCGCGGCCGGGCGGTGACGGTCAGGCCGAAGTCGTCGGCCAGCGAGGCGAGCACCTGGCGCAGGTGCATGGGCCCCTGCACGGCAAGCGCGGGTGTCCCGGTCTCCTCGTCGGCCGTGACGGTCATCGACGGCTCGATCTCCTGCAGGCGGGCCAGCGCGGCGGCAAGGCGGGCGTCGTCGCGGTCGCTTTCGGGGGCGAGCAGGCGGATCAACATCGGCGGGCGCCCGACCGCCCAGGCCGGCGCCGGCAGCATCGCCTCAGCGGTCAGGGCCCGGCCGGCGACAAGCTGGTCGGACTTGACCGCGACGGCGACCTCGCCGGCGGCCAGCGGGCCGGCGCTGCCGCCGCCGACCGCGGCCAGCCCGCCGACCCCGCCTGCGGCCAGCCGGCCGCCGCCGGCCAGCCCGTCGTCCAGCGCCCGCAGGAACACCGCCTTGCCGAGATGGCGGCGCATCTGGGCGTGGAAGGCCACCGCCGCCGGGGCCTCGCCGCCCGGGCCGGCAAGCCGCTCGCGCAGGATCCCCGGACGCGGCGCCTCGTGGCGCAGCGCCTTCATCAGGCGGTGGACCCCGTTCATGTGCAGCGCCGAGCCGAGGAACACCGGGGTGACGACGCTCTGGGCGAGTTCGCGGGCGGCGATGGCATAAAGCGTGCCGGCGGCGGGGATGCGGTCCTCGATCAGCTGCTCGAGCAGCCCGTCGTCGAAATCCGACATGTGCTCGAGCAGTTCGGAACGCGCCTCGGTCTCGCGGTCGCGCTCGGTGTCGGGCATGGCCACGAGGGTGGAGGGCTGGCCCTCGCGGTAGCGCCAGGCACGTTCGGAGATCAGGTCGACGGCGCCGACGACGGTGCTGCCCTCGCGGATCGGGATCTGGCGCAGCACCAGCGCGGTACCGGTGTAGGCCTGCAGCGCGGCGACGATGTCGCGCACCCGCCCGGCGGGGGCGTCGATGCGGTTGATGAAGACGAGGGTCGGGGTTCCCGAGGCCTCGAGCAGGCGCAGGTAGGGTGCCGAGAGCATCGCCGCCGCGGGGTCGGCGGGCACGCACAGGACCGCCGCGTCGGCGGCCATCAGCGGCCCGGCGGCCATCGGCACGAAGTCGGGCCCGCCGGCGTGGTCGAGCGCGCACCAGCGCTCGCCCATGAAGTCGAAGGTGCTGGCCGTGACGTGTCCGGCCGCCTCGCTGCGCGCCGTGCCGCCGTCCAGGGCGGCAAGCTGGCGGACGAGCGTCGTCTTGCCGGACTGGGACGGGCCGAGGACCGTGAAGCAGCGCATGTCGCTTTCCTCCCGCAGTGCACGACGGGCAGCGCCGCCCCGGTGCGGGCGTCTGGTGCGCGGCGGCCCCGACGGCGGCCGGCCCCGCCGTGAGGCGGGCGGCGGACCGTCCGGGCCGGCTGCGTGCCGGAGAGCGCGGCCCCTCCGGGGGAAGGCTAGCCGCGGCTTTGGCGGGATGCAACGACAACGCGACGGGCGGAAGCGCGGAGGGGCGGGCGTGCGCAAGGGCCGCGGCCGGCCGCGGCGGCGCCCTCAGGGGGCGAGCAGGCGGGTGAAGAGCGCGGTCAGGTGGCGCCCGGCCTCGGGGAAGGGATCGGGCTCGGCGGGGCCGAGCACGAGGCGCACCTGGACGTCGAAATCGGCGTAGTGCTGGGTCAGCGCCCAGATCGAGAAGATCAGGTGGCGCGGGTGGACGGGGCGGATCCGCCCCGCCGCCGCCCAGGCCGAGATCACCCCCGCCTTCTCGTCGACGAGCGCCCTGAGGTCGCCCGCGATCACCCCCGAGAGCCGTGGCGCCCCCTGCAGCACCTCGTTGGCGAAAAGCCGGCTCTCGCGCGGGAAGTCGCGGCTGAGCTCGAGCTTGCGGCGGACGTAGGCGAGGATCTCGGCGACCGGCTCGCCCGCAGGGTCGAGCGCGCGCAGCGGGTCGAGCCAGAGGTCGAGAAGCCCGGTCAAGAGCTCGAGGTGGATCGCCTCCTTCGAGGGGAAGTAGTAGAGCAGGTTGGGCTTGGAGAGGCCGGCCACCTCGGCGATCTGGTCGAGCGTGGCGCCGCGGAAGCCGTGTGCCGAGAACACCTCGAGCGCGGCCTCGAGGATCGCGCCGGTGTTGCGGCGCTGGATGCGCGTGCGCGTGCGCGCCTCGTTCACCGGCCGCGCCCCCCGCGCCCGCACGCCGCCCCCGCCGGTGCCCGCCTTGACTGCAAGGGGCCGTCTGATAGCGTGATCCTGACCATCCGGTCAAACATCGCATGACCCCCCGCGCGGGGCAAGGAGCTGACGCCATGGCCCTGGATCGCAACGTCGCGCCCAACGACCTGAACGCATTCTGGATGCCGTTCACCGCCAACCGGCAGTTCAAGCGCGCGCCGCGGATGCTGGTGGCGGCGCGGGACATGCACTTCACCTCGGCCGAGGGGCGGCAGATCCTCGACGGGACGGCGGGGCTGTGGTGCTGCAACGCCGGCCACTGCCGGCCGCGGATCACCGAGGCGATCCAGCGCCAGGCGGCCGAGCTCGACTATGCGCCGGCCTTCCAGATGGGCCATCCCAAGGCGTTCGAGCTGGCCAACCGCGTGCTCGACATCGCCCCGGAGGGCATGGCGCATGTGTTCTTCTGCAACTCCGGCTCGGAGGCGGTGGACACGGCGCTGAAGATCGCGCTGGCCTACCACCGGGCGCGCGGCGAGGGCAGCCGGACGCGGCTGATCGGGCGCGAGCGGGGCTACCACGGGGTCGGGTTCGGCGGCATCTCGGTCGGCGGGATCGTCAACAACCGCCGCCATTTCGGTGCCCTGCTTGCGGGGGTCGACCATCTTCCCCACACCCATCTTCCCGACCGCAACCGCTGGACCCGCGGCCAGCCCGAGCACGGTGCCGAGCTTGCCGACGAGCTCGAGCGGCTGGTGGCGCTGCACGGCGCCGAGACGATCGCGGCGGTCATCGTCGAGCCGGTGGCGGGCTCGACCGGCGTCATCATGCCGCCCAAAGGCTATCTGGAGCGGCTGCGCGCGATCACCCGCAAGCACGGCATCCTGCTGATCTTCGACGAGGTCATCACCGGCTTCGGGCGGCTGGGGGCGCCGTTCGCGGCGCAGTTCTTCGGGGTCGTCCCGGACATGATCACCTGCGCCAAGGGGCTGACCAACGGCGTCATCCCGATGGGCGGGGTGATCACCACGGCGGCGGTGCACGACGCCTTCATGTCGGGCCCCGAGCACATGATCGAGCTGTTCCATGGCTACACCTACTCGGGCAGCCCGATCGCCTCGGCCGCCGGGATCGCCACGCTCGAGACCTACCGCGAGGAGGGGCTGTTCGAGCGCGCCGCCGCCATCGCCCCCTACTGGCAGGAGGCGCTGCACGCGCTGAAGGGGCTGCCGCATGTCGTCGACATCCGCAACCTCGGGCTGATCGGGGCGGTGGAACTCGACCCCATCGCCGGCGAGCCGACCAAACGAGCGTTCTCGGCCTTCCTTGCCGCCTACGACCGCAACATCCTGATCCGCACCACCGGCGACATCATCGCCATGTCGCCGCCGCTGATCATCGAGAAGGCCCAGATCGACACGCTGATCGGCACGCTCGCGGACGTTCTGAAGGCCGCGGCCTGACCGTCGCCCGCGCGACCAGCCGCGATGGCGCGCCCCGGTGCGCGTCACCGCGGCCCTTGCCAGGAGGAACGCCCGCGATGAGCCAGCCAGCCGCCAACCTGCGCATCGACGCCGCGAGGCTGTGGGACAGCCTGATGGAGATGGCCAGGGTCGGCCCCGGCGTCGCCGGCGGCAACAACCGCCAGACGCTGACCGATGCCGATGCCGAGGGCCGGGCGCTGTTCCGCCGCTGGTGCGAGGCGGCGGGCGGCAGCGTCGGCGTCGACCGCATGGGAACGATGTTCGCCGCCTTCCCCGGGTCAGACCCCGCGCTCGACCCCGTGGGCGTCGGCAGCCACCTCGACACCCAGCCCACCGGCGGCAAGTACGACGGCGTGCTGGGCGTGCTCGGCGGGCTCGAGATCGTGCGCACGCTCCGCGACCTCGGGCTGAGGACCCGGCGGCCGATCGTCGTCGTCAACTGGACCAACGAGGAGGGCACGCGTTTTGCCCCGCCGATGCTGGCCTCGGGCGTGTTCGCCGGCGTGCACGAGCTCGACTGGGCGTATGCCCGCACCGACGGGAGGGGGCTTCGCTTCGGCGACGAGCTGGGGCGGATCGGCTGGATGGGCGAGGAGGAGGTCGGCCGGCGCCGGCTGCACGCCTTCCTGGAACTGCACATCGAGCAGGGGCCGATCTTGGAGGCCGAAGGGCGCGACATCGGCGTGGTCACCCACGGCCAGGGGCTGCGCTGGATCGAGTGCACCGTCACCGGCAAGGGCCAGCACACCGGCTCGACGCCGATGTACATGCGCCGCAACGCCGGCCGCGGGCTGGCGCGGGTGACCGAGCTGGTCCACGAGATCGCCATCGCCCGCCAGCCCGCAGCCGCCGGGGCGATCGGCCATGTCGACGTCTTTCCCAACAGCCGCAACATCATTCCCGAGCGGGTGGTGTTCACCGTCGACTTCCGCAGCCACCGGCTGGAGATCCTGGAGGAGATGGTCGCCGAGCTGATGACGCGGGCGCCGGGGGTTTGCGCCGATGTCGGCGTGAAGTTCGCCGCCCGGCTGGTCGGGCAGTTCGACCCGCCGGCCTTCGACCCGGTGCTGCTGGAACGCATCCGCGCCGCCGCCGACCGCCTGGGGCTGAGCCACATGGACATCATCTCGGGGGCGGGCCACGATGCCTGCTGGATCAACCGCGTCTGCCCGACGGCGATGGTGATGGTGCCGTGCCGGGACGGGCTGAGCCACAACGAGGCCGAGGAGATCACGCCCGCCTGGGCCGAGGCGGGCGTCAACGTGCTGATGCAGGCGGTGCTTGAGACTGCCGAGGTTGTCGGATGACGGCGTCGAGGTTGTTTTTGCCGGGCGCGTGGCATGACCATGCCCCGCAGGCGGCAGAGGGACCATGGCCGAGCGGCGCGCTGGGGTCACGAAGGCGCTTCTCTATGAGGCGCTCAAGGCGATCCAGGGAACCCCGGCGCGCCACAGTGACGACGTGTGCGACATCAAGGAGCGTCTCGGCAATCTCGAGTTGCGGGTCGGGGGGCTGGCCGGGCAGTGCGCCAGCCTCTCGGTGCGCATCGACCGCCTCGAAGCGCGCATCGAACGGATCGAGCGGCGGCTGGAGCTGGTGGAGGGTTAGCCCAAGTGCGCGGGGCACGGCACTGCTGTACGTGTCCTTGATCACCTGTCTTTCCGGCCGCGCCCGCGCATTCGGCGATGGTGGAGGTGACGGCGGTGGTTGTGGCCTCCCCCGGTCCCTGGGCGCCGAAGGCGAGGCCCTCGCCCGCAGCTTCCGCGCCACCGACCCCGAGGAACCGCGCCGCCGGCGCGTCTTCGGCGAGCATTGCCGGCACCAGCCCTGCGGCGAGGCTATCACCGGGGCGGCGGCCGCCGCCTGTCCCGACGAACTTGCCCGCGCTGCCGAACGCGCCGATGACCTGCGCGAGATCAGGGAGCGGCCGGGCATCCTCGGGATACGGCATGCCAGCCTCTCGGGCCGTGCGGACCGGACCGACCGGCGTCTCGAACGGGTGGAGCGGCGCCTCGGGCCGATCGGGGGATGACAGGCGGGCGGGCGGTGCGACGCGATGGGAGGGCGGATGGAATGAGGTATGTCGCGCGGCCGGGCCGCATCGTGCTGGCGCTCGCCGCCGGGCTTGGGGCAGGGGCCTGCGTCCAGGCCCCGCCGCCCGCCGCGGGCCCCGGGGGCGACCTGCGGTTCCAGGTCGCCCACGACCCGCTGCCCGACGCGGTGGTCCGCTCCCTGCCGCCCGGACTGGCGCGCCAGGATCTGCTGATCGGCGTGAGGCCGGGGGAGGAGAGCTTCTGCTTCTACTACCGGCAGGGCGGTCGCATCCTGCCCCTGTCGACCGACGAGCTGCGCGCCGCCGGCTTTCCGCCCGATCAACCCCATTGCGTCGGCTGACGCCACCGAGACGAGGATCCCCAGGACATGACCACCGTCATCAGAAACGGCACCGTCGTCACCCACGACCTGACCTACAAGGCCGACGTGCTGGTCGACGGCGGCAGGATCGCCGCCATCGGGACGGGGCTGACGGGCGAGCGGGTGCTCGACGCCACCGGCTGCTACGTCATGCCGGGCGGCATCGACCCGCACACGCATCTCGAGATGCCGTTCATGGGCACCTACTCGGCCGACGACTTCGAGAGCGGCACGCGCGCGGCGCTCGCCGGGGGCACGACGATGGTCGTCGACTTCGCCCTGCCCGCCCCGGGGCAGGGGCTGATGGACGCGCTTGCGATGTGGCACAACAAGTCGGGGCGGGCCAACTGCGACTTCGCCTTCCACATGGCGGTGACCTGGTGGGGCGAGAAGGTCTTTGACGAGATGCGCGAGGTGGTCGCCCGCGGCATCCCCTCGTTCAAGCACTTCATGGCCTACAAGGGCGCGCTGATGGTCAACGACGAGGAGCTGTTCGCCTCGTTCCGCCGCTGCGCCGAGCTGGGCGCGGTGGCGCTGGTGCATGCCGAGAACGGCGACCTGGTGGCCGAGCTGCAGCGCAAGCTGCTGGAGGAGGGCAACCGCGGGCCAGAGGCGCATGCCTACTCGCGCCCCCCGCAGGTCGAGGGCGAGGCCACCAACCGCGCCATCATGATCGCCGACATGGCCGGCGTGCCGCTCTATGTCGTCCATGTCTCCTGCGAGGAAAGCCACGAGGCGATCCGCCGCGCCCGCCAGGCCGGCAAGCGGGTGTGGGGCGAGCCCCTGATCCAGCACCTGGTGTTGGACGAGACGGAGTACCTCAACCCCGACTGGGACCATGCGGCGCGGCGCGTGATGTCGCCGCCGTTCCGCAGCAAGGCCCACCAGCAGGGCCTGTGGGCGGGGCTGGCGGCGGGCTCGCTGTCGGTGGTCGCGACCGACCACTGCGCCTTCACCACCGAGCAGAAGCGCTATGGGTTGGGCGACTTCACGAAGATCCCCAACGGCACCGGCGGGCTGGAGGACCGGATGCCGATGCTGTGGACGCATGGCGTCGCCACCGGCCGGCTGACGATGAACGAGTTCGTCGCCGCGACCTCGACCAACATCGCCAAGATCCTCAACCTCTACCCGCGGAAGGGCGCGGTGCTTGTGGGGTCGGACGCCGACCTCGTGGTCTGGGACCCGGCCCGGGGCAAGACGATCGCCGCCGCCGCGCAGCAGTCGGCGATCGACTACAACGTCTTCGAGGGAATGGCGGTCAAGGGCCTACCGCGCTTCACGCTGACCCGCGGCCAGGTGGCGATCGAGGAGGGCGCGGTGCGCACCCAGGAGGGCCACGGCCAGTTCGTCGCCCGCGAGCCGCGGGGGGCGGTGAACCGGGCGCTGTCGACCTGGAAGGAACTGACGGCGCCGCGGCCGGTGGCGCGGGCGGGGATCCCGGCGTCGGGCGTGTGATGGCGCCTGTCGCGCTCGTCACCGCCGGCGGCAGCGGCATGGGCGCGGCCTGCGCCAGGCGGCTGGCCGCCGAGGGATGGTCGGTCGGGGTGCTGTCGTCCTCGGGCAGGGGCGAGGCGCTGGCGGCCGAGCTCGGCGGCGTCGGCGTCACCGGCTCCAACCGCTCGGAGGACGACATCGGCCGGCTGGTCGATGCGGCGATGGCGCGGTGGGGTCGCATCGACGGGCTGGTCAACAGCGCCGGGCACGGGCCGCGCGGCCCGCTCCTCGGGCTGACCGATGCCGACTGGCACAGCGGGCTCGAGGTCTATTTCCTGAACGTCGTGCGGGCGGTGCGCCGGGTCGTCCCGGTGATGGCCGCGCAGGGCGGCGGGGCGATCGTCAACATCTCCACCGCCTGGGCCTTCGAGCCTTCGGAGATGTTCCCGACCTCGGCGGTGGCGCGGGCGGGGCTTGCGGCCTTCACCAAGCTGTTCGCCGACGGCCATGCCGCAGCCGGCATCCGCATGAACAACGTCCTGCCGGGCTGGATCGACAGCCTGCCCGCGACCGCGGCGCGCGCCGCCCAGGTGCCGATGCGCCGCTACGGCCGGGCGGAGGAGGTGGCCGCGACCGTCGCCTTCCTCCTGTCGGAGGGGGCGGGCTACATCACCGGGCAGAACCTGCGCGTCGACGGCGGGCTGACGAGGTCGCTATGAGTGCCGAGGGACAGCGAGCGGCCGGGCAGGCGGCGGCGGGGCAGGGTGGGCCGGCGGCAGCTGCGCCGGTTGTCGAGGCGCAGGGCGTCGACCTGACCTTCATGACCGCCGACGGGCCGGTGCAGGCGCTGAAGGCGGTCGACCTGACGATCAGGAAGGGCGAGTTCGTCAGCTTCATCGGCCCCTCGGGCTGCGGCAAGACGACCTTCCTGCGCTGCGTCGCCGCGCTCGAGCGGCCGACCGGCGGCACGCTGACGGTGAACGGGATGAGCCCCGACGCCGCCCGGCGGGCGCGCGCCTACGGCTATGTCTTCCAGGCCGCGGGGCTTTACCCCTGGCGGACGATCGCGGGCAACGTCCGCCTGCCGCTGGAGATCATGGGCTATCCCCGCGCCGAGCAGGCGGCGCGTGTCGCCCGGGTGCTGGAGCTGGTCGAGCTTGCGGGCTTCGAGCGCAAGTTCCCATGGCAGCTGTCCGGGGGGATGCAGCAGCGCGCCTCGATCGCCCGGGCGCTCGCCTTCGATGCCGACATCCTCCTGATGGACGAGCCCTTCGGCGCGCTGGACGAGATCGTCCGCGACCGGCTGAACGAGGAGCTTCTGCGGCTCTGGGCGCGGACCGGCAAGACGACGCTGTTCGTGACCCATTCGATCCCCGAGGCGGTCTATCTGTCGACCCGCATCGTCGTGATGTCGCCGCGGCCGGGGCGGATCACCGATGTCATCGACAGCCCGCTGCCGCGCGACCGGCCGCTGGAGATCCGCGACAGCCGCGCCTTCATCGAGATCGCCCACCGCGTGCGCGAGGGGCTCCGGGCGGGGCACGGCGATGCGGTCTGAGGCCGGCGCCCACCGGTCCGGCGGGGCGGCGCCATGAGGGCGGCGCTGCCGGTGCTGGCGGTGCTCGCGGCGGTGGTCGTGCTTTGGTACCTCGGCGCGGTCTGGCTGAACGCCCAGTGGACGATCGACCAGGCCGCGCGGGCCGGACGGACGGTGACGTTCTGGGAGATCGTCGCCGATGCCATGGGCCAGCGCCGGCCGCTGCTGCCGCCGCCCCACCAGGTGGGCGCGGCGCTGTGGGAGGGGATTGCCGGCCAGCCCGTGACCTCCAAGCGCAGCCTCGTCTACCACGCGGTGGTGACGGTGGAGGCGACCTTCGCGGGCTTCCTGCTCGGCACCGCCATCGGCATCCTGCTGGCGGTCGGCATCGTCTATTCGCGCGTCCTCGACCTGACGGTGATGCCGTGGGCGATCATCAGCCAGACGATCCCGATCGTGGCGCTGGCGCCGATGATCGTGGTGGTCTCGAACCGGATCGGGATCGGCGACTGGCTGGGGGTGGAGAACCGGCTGGTGTCGAAGACGATCATCGCCGCCTACCTAAGCTTCTTCCCGGTGCTGGTCAGCATGGTCAAGGGGCTGAGGTCGCCGGACGCGATGCAGGTCGACCTGCTGGCGACCTACAATGCCACCGGCTGGCAGGGCTTCTGGAAACTGCGGCTGCCGGCCTCGGCGCCCTACTTCTTCGCCTCGCTCAAGGTGGCGGTGGCGGCGGCGCTGGTGGGCGCCATCGTCGGAGAGCTGCCGACCGGCGCGGTCGACGGGCTGGGCGCGCGGATGCTGGTGGCCAGCCAGTTCGGCCAGCCGCTCCTGATGTGGGCGGCGCTGTTTGCGGCCGCGGCGGTGGCGGGCGTCCTGATCCTGGCGGTGGCGGCGGTCGAGCGGGTGGCGGGCCGCCGCATGGGGGTGCGCCCGTGATCCCGGCGCCGGTCGATGGCGCCTGGGCGTGGGGCGCCGCCGCCGCCTGGGTGGCGCTGTGGGGGCTGAACGTCGGGCTCGTGCGCGCCGGCGCGGGGGCGACGCGGCCCGGCCGGGCGGCGATCTCGGCCGCCTTCGGGGTGGCGGTGCTGGTGCTGTGGGAGGGCGCGGTGCGCGGCTGGCAGATCCCGGAGGTGATCCTGCCCGCGCCCTCGGTGATCGCGGCGACGATCCGGGGCAGCCTGCCGCTGCTCTGGGGCGACTTCGTGCAGACCATCGTCAAGGGCGGGCTGTCGGGCTATGCCATCGGCTGCTCGGCGGCGCTGGTCACGGCGGTCCTGATCGACCGCTCGCCGTTCCTGACCCGCGGCCTTCTGCCCTTCGGCAATTTCGTCGCCGCGCTGCCGATCGTGGGCATCGCGCCGATCATGGTGACGTGGTTCGGCTTCGGCTGGCAGAGCAAGGCGGCGGTGGTCTGCGCGATGGTCTTCTTCCCGGTCCTCGTCAACACCGTCGCCGGGCTGGCGGCGGCCGAGCCGATGCAGCGCGACCTGATGCGCACCTGGAGCGCGGGCTACCTGCAGACGCTGCTGAGGCTGCGGCTGCCGGCGGCGATGCCCTTCGTCTTCAACGGGCTGAAGATCGCCACCACGCTGGCGCTGATCGGGGCGATCGTGGCCGAGTTCTTCGGCTCGCCGACGCGCGGCATGGGCTTTCGCATCTCCACCGCCGTGGGTTCGCTTGCCTTGCCGATGGTCTGGGCGCAGATTGCGGTGGCGGCGGCGGCGGGTACGGCCTTCTACGGGATCGTCGCGCTGATCGAGCGGCAGGTCACATTCTGGCACCCGTCCCAGAGGGGGCGGGGCTGACAACACGGAGGTATGACGATGCGTTTCCTGATGGCGGGCGCCCTTGCGGTCGTCTCGGCCGGGGCGGCCTGGGCCGCCGACCCGGTCACGATGCAGCTGAAATGGGTCACCCAGGCCCAGTTCGCCGGCTATTACGTGGCCGAGGCCAAGGGCTTCTACGACGAGGAGAACCTTGACGTCACGATCCTGCCGGGCGGGCCCGACATCGCCCCCGAGCAGGTGATCGCCGGCGGCGGCGCCGATGTCATCACCACCTGGATGCCGGCGGCGCTGGCCGCGCGCGAGCGCGGGGTGGCGCTGGTCAACATCGCCCAGCCGTTCAAGAACCAGGGACTGTCCTTCGTCTGCCGCAAGGACATGGGCGTGGCCGCGACCGCCGACTTCCCCGGCAAGACGCTGGGTGTGTGGTTCTTCGGCAACGAGTATCCGTTCTACGCCTGGATGGCCAAGCTCGGCCTGGCGACGGACGGCTCGGCCGGCGGGGTGACGGTGCTGAAGCAGGCCTTCGACGTCGAGGCGCTGCTGAACGGCCAGGCGGCCTGCATCTCGGTGATGACCTACAACGAGTACGGGCAGGTGCTGGACGCCGGCCTGAAGCCCGAGGACCTGGCCTTCTTCAGCTATGCCGACCAGGGCGTGAAGGTGATGGAGGACGGCCTCTACGTGCTCGAGGCGAACCTTGCCGACCCGGCCTTCCAGGACAAGATGGTCCGCTTCGTGCGCGCCACCATGCGGGGCTGGAAGTACGCCGAGGCGAACCCCGCCGAGGCCGCGCAGATCGTGGTGGATGCCGACCAGACCGGCCTGCAGACGATCGAGCACCAGACCTACATGATGGGCGAGGTGGCCAAGCTGACGGCGGGCGGCAACGGCGCGCTGGACCCGGCCGATTTCGACGCCACGGTCGCGGCGCTGCTGGCGGCGGTGTCGCCCGAGAACCCGGCCATCACCAAAGCCCCCGAGGGCATGGCCTGGACGCACATGATCACCGACAAGGCGCTCGCCCAGTGAACGGCGGTCGCTGAGCCTGTCCGGCCGGCGCCCGTGGGCGGTGCCGGCCGGAGCTTCCGGCCCCTCCCGCGGCGCGGGCCGGCGCCGGGCTGCGGCCGCGGAGGGCCAGGGAGGGCAGGATGCCGCGCAGCGCCCTGACCGGCACGCGAATTCGCGAGCGGCGGCTCGCGCGCGGGCTGCGGCAGGCCGAGCTTGCGCGCAGCGTCGGCGTCTCGGCCTCGTACCTGAACCTGATCGAGCACAACCGCCGCCGGGTCGGTGACGAGCTTCTGAACCGCTTCGCCCGCGCCCTCGGGGTGCAGCCCTCGACCCTGGCCGAGGGCGCCGAGACGGCCGTCATCGCTGGACTGCGCGAGGCCGCGGCGCGGGCCGGCGAGGAGGTCGCACCGCCGCCCGAGCTTGACCGGATCGAGGAGTTCCTCGGCCGCTTCCCCGGCTGGGCCGGGCTGCTGGCAGTGACCCAGGCGCGGGTGGCCGCGCTCGAGCAGACGGTCGAGCGGCTGGCCGACAGCATGGCGCATGATCCCCAGATATCGGGGGCGCTGCACGAGCTTCTGTCGGCGGCAGCGGCGGTGCGCTCGACCGCCGCCATCCTGGCCGAGACCGACGACATCGAGCCCGAATGGCGCGGCCGCTTCCACCGCAACCTGCATGCCGACTCGGTGCGGCTGGCCGAGGGCGCGCAGGCGCTGGTGGCCTATCTTGATGCCGCTGCGGCCGAGGCGACGGGGTTTGCCACGCCGCAGGAGGAGTTCGAGGCGTGGCTCGCCCGGCAGGGGTATCACCTCGCCGCCCTGGAGGCCGAGACGGCTCCGGCGCCCGAGGCGATGGTGCGGGCGGCGCCCGAACTCGCCAGCACGGCGTCGCGGGCGCTGGCGCTGCAGCACCTGCGGCGCTACCTGCGCGACGCCCGCGCGTTGCCGCTGGCGCCCTTTCTAGCCGCGGTCGAGCGCCTCGGCCCCGACCCCGGGCGGCTGGCGCGGCAGTTCGGCGCCGGGCTGCCGGCGGTGTTCCGCCGGCTCGCGGGCCTTCCCGGGCCGGGCAAGCCCGGCCAGCGCCGCGGCGCCCAGGTGGGGCTGGTGGTCTGCGACGGGGCCGGGGCGCTGACCTTCCGCAAGCCCATCGCCGGCTTCCCGCTGCCGCGCTTCGGGGCGGCCTGCCCGGTCTGGCCGCTCTACCAGGCGCTGGCCCGGCCGGTGACGCCGATCCGGGCGGTGGTGGAGATGGCCGGGCGCGTGGCCCAGCGCTTCCTCGTCTTCGCCTACTGCCAGCCGGTCGAGCCCGCGGGATTCGACATGCCGCAGGTGCACGAGGCGATGATGCTCCTGCTGCCGGCCGAGGCGGCGGCCGATGCGGCCGATGCCCCGGCGGTGCCGGCGGGGCCCGGCTGCCGCATCTGCCCGCGCGAGGGCTGCCCGGCCCGGCGCGAGCCGTCGCTGCTTGCAGAGGGGTTTTGACAGGGTTCCCGATTGCCGCGATAGTCGGGGCGAGGCCGGTCGCGGCGAATGCCGGATCTAGGGGGGGAACCCGGGACGATGGGCAGGCGGGTGCTCGTCATCGAGGACGAACCGAACATCGTCGCCGCGATCAGCTTCATCCTGAGCCGCGACGGCTGGTCGGTGGAATCGCATGCCGACGGGCAGGACGCGCTCGAGGTCATCAGGCGTGTCGCGCCCGACGTGCTGATTCTCGACGTCATGCTGCCCGGCCGGTCGGGCTATGACATCCTGCACGACCTGCGCGCCGACCCGGCGACCGCGGCGCTGCCGGTGCTGCTTCTGACCGCAAAGGGCCAGCCCCGCGACCGCGAGCAGGCCGAGCGTTGCGGTGCCAGCCGCTTCATGGCCAAGCCCTTTGCCAACACCGAGGTGCTGGCCTCGGTGCGGGCGCTGGCCGGCGGCTGAGGCGCCGGTGGCCGCGCCGCCGCGCCACCCGACGTTCCTTGCCCGGCGCAGCTACCGCCGCCGCCGGCTGGTGGATCTCGGGCGGCTCCTGCCGTTCGCGGGGCTGTTCCTGTGCGGCCTGCCGATGCTGTGGGCCCCGCCCGAGGACCACGCCCGCGACCTTGCGGCGACCGGGCTCTACCTCTTCGGGGTCTGGGGGGGGCTGATCGCGGTGGCGGCGTTTCTCGCGCGGACCGTCGGCGCCGGCCTCGACGAGGACGGCGAGGGGCCGGGACGCTGATGGTTCCCTTCGACGTCCTCGTTCTCGTCTGCCTTGCCTATGTCGCCTTCCTGTTCGCCGTCGCCTTCCTGGTCGAGCGGCGCGCCCGCGCCCGGCCGCTGGGCTGGCTGCGCTCGCCGGTCATCTACACGCTGTCGCTGTCGATCTACTGCACCGCCTGGACCTTCTACGGCGCGGTCGGCTACGCGGTGCGCTCGGGGCTGGAGTTCCTGACCATCTACCTCGGGCCGACGCTGGTGTTCGTGGGCTGGTGGCTGCTGCTGCGCAAGCTGGTGCGGGTCGGCAAGGCGCAGCGGGTGACCTCGATCGCCGACCTGATCTCGTCGCGCTTCGGGAAGTCGAGCGGGCTCGGGGCGCTGGTGACGCTCCTTTGCGTCGTCGCGGCGACGCCCTACATCGCGCTGCAGCTGCAGTCGATGTCGCTGTCCTTCGCGGTCTTCGCGGCCGACAGCTCGGAAGGCTGGGCGCTGCCGGACCGCAACGCCACCGGGCTGTGGGTGGCGGGGGGGCTGGCGCTGTTCACCATCCTGTTCGGGACCCGCAACCTTGATGCCAACGAGCAGCACCACGGGGTGGTGACCGCCATCGCCGTGGAGGCGGTGGTCAAGCTCGTGGCGCTGCTGACGGTGGGGGTGTTCGTCGTCTGGGTGGTGGCCGACGGGCCGGCCGACGTCTTCGCGCGCATCCGCGCCTCGGAGATCGCGGCCTGGGAGATCCAGCCGGGCCGCTGGGCGGGGCTGACCTTCGCCGCCGCGGCGGCGATCTTCTGCCTGCCGCGGATGTTCCAGGTGCTGGTGGTCGAGAACGCCGACGAGCGCCACCTCGTCACCGCCTCCTGGGCATTCCCGCTCTATCTCTTCCTGATGAGCCTGTTCGTGGTGCCGATCGCCGTCGTCGGGCTGGAGCTCCTGCCGGCGGGGCTGAACCCCGATCTCTACGTCCTGACGCTGCCCCTGTCGCTGGGGCGCGAGGACCTGGCGATGCTCGCCTTCCTCGGCGGCTTCTCCTCGGCGACGTCGATGGTCATCATCGAGGCGATCGCGCTGGCCACAATGGTCTCCAACCACATCGTGATGCCATTGTGGCTGCGCGCGGCGCGGGTGACGGGCGATGTCCGCGGGCTGGTGCTGAACGCCAGACGGCTGTCGATCCTGGCGGTCCTGGGGCTCGGCTATGCCTACTACCGCATCGCCGGCGGCGGCGCGGCGCTGGCGGCGATGGGGCTGATCGCCTTCGTCGGGGTGGCGCAGGTGCTGCCGGCGCTGATCGGCGGGCTCTACTGGCGGGGGGCGACGCGGCTCGGCGCGCTGGCCGGCGTGTCGGCGGGCTTTGCAGTGTGGCTCTACACCCTGTTCCTGCCCAGCTTCGGCGTCGGCGTGGTCCTGCCCGAGGCGGTGTTCGCCGAGGGGCCCCTCGGCGTCGGCTGGCTGCGCCCGCGGTCGCTGTTCGGGGCCGAGGGGATGGACCCGCTCCTGCACGCGCTCTTCTGGAGCCTCGCACTGAACGCGGGCGTCTTCTGCCTGGTCTCGGCCCTGAGCTTTCCGCCCCCGGTCGAGCGGGTGCAGGCTGCCCAGTTCGTCGATGTCTTCGACCTCTCCCGCCGCACACGCGGCTGGGCCCGCGGCGGCGCCGAGGCCGAGGAGCTTCTGGTCATGGCCCAGCGCATCCTCGGCCCCGGATCGGCGCAGGAGTTCTTCCGCGCCGAGGCCGACCGGCAGGGCAAGGAGGGCTTCCTGCCCGACACCACGCCGGAGTTCATCGACCGGCTGGAGCGGCGGCTGGCGGGGTCGGTCGGGGCGGCCACGGCACATGCGATGATCGGCCAGATCATCGGCGGCGCCGCGGTGTCAGTCGAGGACCTGATGGCGGTCGCCAACGAGACCGCGCAGATCATGGAGTATTCCAGCCAGCTTCAGGAGAAGTCGGAAGAGCTGTCGCGCACCGCCCGGGCGCTGGCGGAGGCCAACGAGAAGCTGACCCAGATCTCGATCCAGAAGGACGCCTTCCTGAGCCAGATCAGCCACGAGCTGCGCACGCCCATGACCTCGATCCGGGCTTTCTCGGAAATCCTGATGGAGCCCGACGGGCTTCCCGACGAGCTGCGCACGCGCTATGCGCGCATCATCCACGACGAGGCCATCCGGCTGACGCGGCTGCTTGACGATCTGCTCGACCTGTCGGTCCTCGAGCACGGGGCGGTGCAGCTGCAGGAATCCGCCGCGACGCTGCGCGAGCTGATCGACCGGGCGATCCTGGCCTCGAACTCCATCGCCCCCGAGCGAGAGTTCGCGATCGAGCGCGACCCGCCTGCCGAGGCGGTGACGGTGATGACCGACACCGGGCGGCTGACGCAGGTGCTGATCAACCTGGTCTCCAACGCCCGCAAGTACTGCGACGCCGCCCACCCCCGGCTGCGCATCGCCGTGCGCGCACAGGGAGAGGCCGTCGAGGTCGACGTGGTCGACAACGGTTCGGGCATCCCGCGCGAATCGCAGGCGCTGATCTTCGAGAAGTTCGCCCGGCTGACCGACACGACGCGGGCCGGCGGGGCCGGTCTGGGCCTGGCAATCTGCCGCGAGATCATGGGCAAGCTGGGGGGCACCATCATCTACGTGCCGGGGCAGGGCGGCGCGGCCTTCAGGCTGCGCTTTCCCCGCCAGCTGCCGCGGCAGGTGGCCGGGGTGGCGTGAACGCTTTGCTAACCGCGCCGAGTCAGGGATGGGGGCGGACCGGGCAGGCGGGCGGAGGCGGCGATGGCGGCGCATGCGGTGCTGCGGCGCAAGGCAGGAGCGGTGCAGGGGCTGCCGCGGGCGGCGCATGAGGCCGAAAGGGCCCTGCCGCTGGCGCTTGCCCGCGCCGCGCAGGACGGCATCGGCCTGGCGCTGACGGTGGAGCGGCTGGAGGCGCGGCGCGCCTCGCTGACCGAACTGCTCGAACTGCCGCCGGCTGGGGCACTGCTGGCCATCGTCGAGGGGCCGGGCGAGAGCCTCGGTCTGGTGGCGTTGGCCCCCGAGGTGCTGGCCGCGGTGATCGAGCGGCAGGCAATCGGGCGGGTCACCGCCGCCGCGCCGGCAACGCGGCGGCCGACGCGCACCGATGCGGCGATGACGGCTCCGCTGGTCGACCGGTTCCTGGCCGAGTTCGCGGCCGGGCTCGGGCCGTCGCCCGATGCGGCCTGGGCATCGGGCTACCGCTACGCCTCGTTCCTCGACGATCCCCGGCCCCTCGGCCTGCTGCTCGAGGACGCGGGCTACCGGCTGTTCCTGGCCGAGGTGGCGCTGGGATCGCCGGCGCTGAAGCGCGGCGAGGTGCTGATCGCCATGCCGGCGGTGCCGCGCGCCCCCACCACGCCGCGCCGGCGGGATGCGCCCGCCCCGGCCGCCGAGGGCGTGCCGGCCGAGACGGCGGCGCCCCGCGACCGGGCGGCCGAGGATGCGGCCGCTGCCGCCGCGGCTGCCTGGGCGCGGTCGCTGGAATCGGTGGTGCTGGGGGCGCCGGCGGTGCTTGATGCCGTGCTCGACCGCATCAGCCTGCCGATCGCCGCCGTACTGGGCCTGCGCCCGGGCTCGGTGCTGCCGCTGCCCTCGGCCAGCATCGAGCGGCTGGCACTCGAGGGGCCGGGGGGGCGGCGGCTGGCGGAGGGTCGGCTGGGGCAGGCGCGCGGCCTCAGGGCGATCCGCGTGGTTCCGCCCGAGGCCGCCGCGACGGCCCCGCCCGCCTGATCCCTTCCGCGCCGGAACGCCGCTGCCGCCCGGGGGCGCCTCAGGCCCCCGGGCGGGCCAGCGCCTCGAGCCGCGGACGCAGGCCGGCGAGGTTGTAGCCTGCCCTCGCTGCGGCGCCGATCAGCGCCTCGGCATCCTGCCTGCCGGCCATGTGCAACGCCCAGACGATCGAGGAGCGGTTGCCCGAGGCGCAGTAGGCCAGCACCGGGCCCGCCGCCGCGTCGATCGCGGCGCCATGGGTGTGCACGACCTCCATCGTGAGCGCGCTGTGGACGACGGGCACGTCGACGAAGGTCATGCCCTGCGCCTCGACCGCGGCACGGATGTCGGCCGCCCGCTGGCCCGGCGGCACCTCGGCGTCGGGGCGGTTGCAGATGACGGTGACAAAGCCGCGCGCCTTCAGTTCGGCCGCGTCGGAAGGGGCGATCTGCGGCGAGACCGCATAGACGGGGGTCAGGTGGCGGATGTCCATTGTCCTCTCCTCAGGCGGCGGCAAGCCGGTCGACGCGGGCGCGGACACCCGGCGCGAGGAACATACCTGCGGCCATCGCGGCGAGGAAGAGCACGCCGCCCCATCCGCCCCAGCCGAGCGAGGCCATCGCCGGCCCCGGGCACAGGCCGGCAAGCCCCCAGCCCATGCCGAACAGCACCGAGCCGAGCACGAGGTTGTGGCCGAGGCGGGGATCGGGCCGCTCGGGCAGGGCCGAGCCGAGCAGCGCCGTCCGCCGGCGCGCCGCCACCTGCCAGGCCACCGCCATCGGCAGGATCGCGCCGCCCAGCACGAAGGCGAGCGTCGGATCCCAGTCGCCAAAGACGTCGAGCCAGCCCTGCACGCGGGTGGTGTCGGTCATGCCCGAGACCAGCAGTCCCGCGCCGAAGAGTCCGCCGGAGAGGAAGGCGAAGACAAGCCGGGCCATCTCAGATCACCCCCAGCAGGTGGCGGAAGGCCAGCACGGCCATGCCGCCCGCCAGCAGGTAGAACACGGTGGCCACGATGCCGCGCAGCGACAGCCGCGAGATGCCGCAGACGCCATGGCCCGACGTGCAGCCGTTGGCCAGCCTGGTGCCGACGCCGACGAGAAGCCCCGCCGCGACGATCACGGCGGGATTGTCGGTGAGGCGGGTGTCGGCGCCCGGCAGGGCCGTCTGCACGAGGAGGAAGGGCAGCAGCGCCAGGCCGGCCACGAACGCCCCCCGCTCGGCCGCCGTCGCCCAGCCGGTGCGGTCGATCAGCCCGCCGAGGATCCCCGACGCCCCCATGATCCGCCCGTTGATGAGCAGAAAGAGCGCCGCCGCGAGCCCGATCATCAGCCCGCCGGCGAAGCCCCAGAGCCATTCCGTCGCGATCATGCCGGGCACCTCACAACCGGTTCACCGGAACCTTGAGGTAGACGGTGCCGTTGTCCTCGGCCGGCGGCATCTGGCCGGCGCGCATGTTGACCTGCAGCGAGGGCACGATCAGCCGCGGCATGCCGAGCCTCGCGTCGCGCGCCTCGCGCATGGCGACGAACTCTTCCTTGGAGCGGCCGGCGACATGGACGTTGCGGCGCTTCTGCTCGCCCACGGTCGATTCCCAAGCATAGCTGTCCCGCCCCGGAGCCTTGTAGTCGTGGCAGGTGAAGATGCGCGTCGCATCCGGCAGGGCGAGAATCTTCTGCATCGACTCCCACAGCGTTGCCGCCGAGCCGCCGGGGAAGTCGCAGCGCGCGGTGCCGTAGTCGGGCTGGAACAGCGTGTCGCCGACGAAGGCCGCGTCGCCGATGACATAGGTCAGGCAGGCCGGGGTGTGGCCCGGAGTGTGCAGCACGTCGCCGCGCATCTGGCCGATCATGAAGCTGTCGCCCTCGAGGAACAGCCGGTCGAACTGGCTGCCGTCGCGCTGGAACTCGGTGCCGGCGTTGAAGATCTTGCCGAACACGTCCTGGACCACGGTGATCCGCTCGCCGATGCCGATCTTGCCGCCGACCTGCGCCTGGATGTAGGGCGCCGCCGAGAGGTGGTCGGCGTGGACATGGGTCTCGAGCAGCCACTCGACCTCGAGGCCCTCGGCGCGTACATGCGCGATGACCGCATCCGCCGAGCGCGTGTCGGTACGCCCCGAGGCATAGTCGAAGTCGAGGACGCTGTCGACGACGGCGCATTTGCGGCTGGTGGGGTCGCGCACGACATAGGTGACGGTGTTGGTGGCCTCGTCGAAGAAGGCCTTGACTTCGGGTGACATGGCAGCCCTCCAGGGGTTGTTGCGGGGTCGATATAGCAGCAACGGATCAAATTTCAAACATTGAATGTATGTTTTCCGCTGTGGCACGGGATTGACCTGCATCAAGGTTGCCCGGCGGGCGGGGCCATAGGCTTGCGCGACGGCGAGGGAGGACGGGATGGCCTCGATACAGGACAGGAAGCGCCAGCTCGAGGCGCGGCGCAAGGCCCTGACGGCGCGGCTGACGCGGATCGAGGGCGAGCTGGACGCCCATGACAGCCGCGACTGGGAGGATCTCGCCATCGAGCGCGAGGACGACGAGGTGCTGGAAGGCATCGGCATCGCCGGGCAGCGCGAACTGCGGATGGTCGAGGCGGCGCTCGAGCGCATCGCCGCGGGCGAGTACGGCCATTGCGTGCGCTGCGGCGAGGCGATCGCCGAGGGTCGGCTTGACCTGCTGCCGCACACCCCGTTCTGCCAGCGCTGCGCGGTCTAGCGGCGGTCGCGGCGGCAAGGCCGGCAGCGGCCGCCCCGCCCGGGGCCCCGAAGCGCCCGCGTGGCAACGCCGCGAACCTTGGAAAGTCAGCTACTTGCCAAACCTCCGCGGGGCCGGTCTAATGGCCCTGAGGGTTCATGCCGGGCGGCCGGCGCAGGGGGCATGCCATGGCCGAGGATGAGGCGCGCACCGTTCGGGTCACCGAAGAGGACGGTGTCCGCGTGCTCGAGCTCGACCATCCCCCGGTCAACGCGATCGGCCATGCCATGCGGGCGGCGCTGGCCGCGGCAGTGGCCGCGGCC
>JAHDXW010000029.1 GCA_023383015.1 Paracoccaceae bacterium | reverse complement strand
TGTTGCCCTCCTGGATCAGGTCGAGGAACTGCAGCCCGCGGTTGGTGTACTTCTTGGCGATCGAGATGACGAGGCGGAGGTTGGCCTCGACCATCTCCTTCTTGGCCTGACGGCTTTCCTTCTCGCCCTTCTGCACCTGGTTGACGATGCGGCGGAACTCGAAGATGTCGACGCCGACGTACTGGCCCACCGCGGCCATCTCGGCGCGCAGCTCCTCGACCTTGTCGCGGTGGCGCTCGATCAGCGTCTGCCAGCCCCGGCCGGGCTTCCTGGCCACCCGGTCGAGCCAGCCGGGGTCCAGCTCGTTGCCCTGGTATTCGTCGATGAACTCGCGCCGGTTGATCCGCGCCTGGTCGGCGAGCTTCACCATCGCCGAGTTGATCGACATGATCTTGCGGTTGATGCCGTAGATCTGGTCGACCAGCGCCTCGATGCGGTTGTTGTGCAGGTGCAGCTCGTTCACCAGCTCGACGATCTCGGACCGCAGGGTCTGGTAGACCGCCTCGTCGGCGGCGGGGAAGCGGCCGTCCTCCCGCAGCGTCGCCTGCATCCGCCGGTCCTGGAGTGCGGCCAGTCGGGTGTAGTCGGCAGCGATCCGGTCGAGCGTCTCGAGCACCTTGGGCTTGAGCTGCGCCTCCATCGCGGCGAGCGACATCGCCGAGGCCTCCTCGTCCTCCTCGTCCTCCTCCGAACGCATGATCGGGTTGCCGTCGGCATCCAGTTCGGGCTCGGCCGAGGTGGCGCGGCGCGGCGGCGAGGAAGTCGAGATGTCGATCCCGTCGACCACGCTCGCCGGTTCGGCCTCGTCGGCGTCGAGCGAGCGGCCGAACGTCGCCTCGAGGTCGATCACATCGCGCAGGAGGATGTCCTCGGACAGCAGCTCGTCGCGCCAGATGGTGATCGCATGGAAGGTCAGCGGGCTTTCGCAGAGGCCCGAGATCATCGTGTTGCGGCCGGCCTCGATGCGCTTGGCGATGGCGATCTCGCCCTCGCGCGACAGGAGCTCGACCGAGCCCATCTCGCGCAGGTACATGCGCACCGGGTCGTCGGTCCGGTCGAGTGCCTCGGCCGGCGCGGCGGCGATCGCGACCTCGCGCGAGCCCGACGCCTCGACCAGTTCGCCCGCCGATTCGGGCGCGGCCTCCTCGGTCTCCTCCTCGTCGATGACGTTGATTCCCATCTCCGACAGCATGGCCATGATGTCCTCGATCTGCTCCGACGAGACCTGATCCGAGGGTAGCACCGCGTTGATCTGCGCGTAGGTGATGTACCCGCGCTCCCGCGCCTCCGCGAACAGCCGCTTGATAGCGGTCTGGCTCAGGTCGAGGGTGATGTCGGCGTCCTGTTCCTCGGTCTTGGGCTCGTCGGTGTCCTTGGCGGCCATGGCATCTCCTCGGGGACCGGGTCCGGGGGGACCGATTCTGTGGCGGCGGATGTAGCGATTCCTTCGTGCGAATCACAGATACGGAAAGCACGGCCGGCTATTTCTTCGCTAACGCCCCCCCGCCCAGGAGCGCGGCAAACCGCGCGGCGATCGCCGCCGGGTCGGCGTCCTCGGGCGCCAGCGGCGGCAGCGGCGCGCGGCGCGCGCGGTCGATGGCACGGGCCGCCTCCGACAGCCGCCATGTCACGCCCTCGTCGGCAAGACCGGCAAGGTCGGCCGTGGCGTGGGCTAGCTCGGCGGCATGGGCGCGTTCGGCAGCGAGCCGGGCGAATTCCTCCCTCAGGCAGGCGGCGGCATGTTCGGGGTCGCCGGGGGACCGCACCGTCGGGGCGATGCGAAGATCGGCGCGGCCGGCCAGCCGGGCCAGTGCCGCGGCCGCAGCCGGCGGCAGCGGCCCCTGCCCCGCAGCGATGCCAAGAAGAGCCCCGTGCAGGAGGCGATGGTCGGGTTCCTCGGGCACAAGCGCCTCGAGTTCGGCGGCGAAGCGCGGCACGAGCTCGGGATGCAGCGCCAGCGTGGCAAGGATCAGGCACTCGCGCAGCCGCGCCCCGGCGCCCTCGGGCGCCGCGGCAAGGTAGGACCGGCGGGTGGCCGGCGCCGGCGGCAGCGGCGGCTGGCCGGGCCCGGCGAAGGGATTTGCGCCGCCGCGCGGCGGTCGGCCGCGGGCGGCGGCGGCGCGGGCGGGCCGAAACAGCGCGTCGCGACGCTCGTGCAGCGCCGCGGCGTAGTGGCGGCGCAGATCCGGATCGCCGATCGCGCGCAGCAGGGCGGCAAGCCGGCGGTCGAGCGCCGCGCGGCGCTCGGGGCTGTCAAACGCCTGCCCCTCGGTCTCGCGCCGCCACAGCAGCGCCACCATCGGCTCGGCGGCCTCCAGCACGGGCCGGAAGGCCTCGGCCCCGCCGGAGCGGATCAGGTCGTCGGGGTCCATGCCGCCGGGCAGCAGGGCAAAGCGCAGCCCCTGCCCGGGCCCGATCAGCGGCAGGGCGAGATCGACCAGCCGCAGGGCGGCGCGCAGCCCGGCCGCGTCGCCGTCGAGCGCGACCACCGGCTCGGGCGACAGCGCCCAGGCGAGCGCCAGTTGCTCGGCCGTCACGGCGGTGCCGAGCGGCGCCACCGCGCCCTCGAACCCCGCGCCGGCCAGCGCGATGACGTCCATGTAGCCCTCGGCAAGGATCACCGGCGCGCCCCTCGCCGCCGCTGCCCGGGCTGGGGCGAGGCCGTAGAGCGTCTGGCCCTTCTGGAACAGCGGGGTGTCGGGCGAGTTCAGGTATTTCGGCTCCTGCCCCGGGCGCAGCGCCCGAGCCCCGAAGCCGACCGCGCGGCCGCGCCCGTCGCGGATGGGAAACACCAGCCGGCCGCGGAAATAGTCGTAGGGCGAACGCCCGTCATCGGGCCGGCGGGCAAGCCCGGCCTCGACCAGCAGGTCGACGGCGATGCCGCGGCCGGCCATGGCCTCGACGAGCGCGCGGCCGGAATCGGGCGCATAACCCAGCTCGAAGCGCTCGCGCAGCGCGGGCGCCATGCCGCGCCGGTCGAGGTAATCGCGCGCCGGCCCGCCCTCGCCGGCCGCCAGCCGCAGCCGGAAGAGGCGCACCGCTTCCTCCACCACCTCGGCCAGGGTCGTGCGGCGGGCGGCGCGGGCAGCGGCCCCGGGATCGCGGGACGGGACCGGCAGCCCGGCCTCGCGGGCCAGCGCCTCGACCGCCTCGTGAAACTCCATGCCCTCGGTCTCGCGCAGGAAGCTGACCGCGTCGCCCTTCGCCTGGCAGCCGAAGCAGTAGTAGAAGCCCTTGCGGTCGTCGACGTGGAACGAGGCTGTCCGCTCCTGATGGAACGGACAGGGCGCCCAGAAGTCGCCCTTGGCCTGGTTGGACCGGCGCATGTCCCAGGTCACCCGACGCCCGACGACGCGGGACAGGGGCACTCGCGCGCGCACCTCCTCGAGGAACCCCGGCGGCAGACTCATGGCGCCAATGTGGGGACGGGCGCCGCCCCTGTCCAGCCCCGCCGGGGACTGCGGTCAGAAGCGGTCCTTGCGGCGGCGGAGTTCGGCGAACACCTCGGCGGCCGGCGCGCCCGCCATGCCGATCGCCGCAGCGGCCGCCGGCAGGGCGGCACGCAGGAAGGGGTTGGTCGCGCGCTCGACGTCGAGGGTGACATGTACGCCCTCCGGCCCGGCCGCCCGCGCCGCGGCCAGCCGCGCGTCGACCGCCGCCGCGTTGGCCGGCTCGACACTGCGGGCGAAGGCGGCGTTGGCATCCAGGTAGTCGTGGCCCGAAAGGATGCGGGTGCTGCCCGGCAACGCGGCCAGCCGGCCGAGGCTGGCCCACATCATTGCCATCGTGCCCTCGAACACCCGTCCGCAGCCCATCGCCATCAGGCAGTCGCCGGTGAAGGCGGCGGCGGCCGCGGGGACGTGGTAGGCCAGATGGCCGACGGTGTGGCCCGAGGCGTCGAGCACATCGACCCCGAGGCTTCCGACTGCAAGGCGGTCGCCGGGCGCCACGGCAAGGTCGAGGGGCGGCAGCCGGTGGGCGTCGGCGGCCGCCCCGACCACCCGCGGCCGCGGGCTCGCCCCGGCGACGAGGCCCTCCAGTCCCTGGACGTGGTCGCCGTGGTGGTGCGTCACGAGCACGTCGGTCAGCCGCCAGCCGCGGGCGGCAAGCGCCGCGGCCACCGGCGCCGCCTCGGGCACGTCCACCGCCGCGGTCGCGCCGGTCTGCGGATCGTGCAGCAGGAAGGCGAAGTTGTCCTTCAGGCAGGGGACGACGAGCAGGATCGCGGCCATGGCATTCGGCTCCGTTCGCGGTAATGTCGGGCAAGACTGGGCGAAGCCGGATGCCGGCACAATGCATCTCGACGTGCTCGACCTGCGCAACTTCTACTACCGCACCGGGCTGGGGCGCGCGGTGCAGCGGTCGGTGCGCGAGCCGCTGCTCGAGCTCTGGCCCGAGGCGCGGGGCCAGACGGTGGCCGGCTTCGGCTTCGCCGTACCGCTGCTGCGGCCCTACCTTGGCGAAGCGCGGCGCGTGATCGGGCTGATGCCCGGGCCGCAGGGGGTGATGGCCTGGCCGGCCGACAAGCCCAATGTCAGCGTCCTCTGCGAGGAGACGCAGTGGCCGATCGAGACCGGGCTGATCGACAAGCTGATGGTGATGCACGGGCTCGAGACCTCCGAGCACCCCTCGGCCCTGCTGGAGGAGGCCTGGCGTGCACTCGGCCCCGGCGGGCGGGCGGTCTTCATCGTGCCCAACCGCTCGGGCCTGTGGTCGCGGCGCGAGGCCACGCCCTTCGGCTTTGGCCGGCCCTATTCGCTGTCGCAGCTCGAGACGCAGCTGCGCCGCCACGCCTTCACCCCCGAACGCCACCGCGCGGCGCTGTTCGCACCGCCGTCGCAGCGCCGGTTCTGGCTGCGCACCGGGGCGTTCTGGGAACGGCTGGGCCGGCGCCTGTCGTCCTACTACGCCGGCGGCGTGCTGATCATGGAGGCATCCAAGCAGGTCTACCGCCCGGCCCGTGCGACGTCGCGGGCAAGGGTGCGCAACCCGCTGGAGGTGCTCGACGGCCTGCCCTCGCCGGCACCGCGCGGCAGCGCCCGCGGCCACGCTCCGCCCGCCGGCGTCACGGCTGCCCCGGCGCTTCACACCGTCGCAGGCTGATGCCGCGGCGCAGCGGCGCCTCCCCCGCGCGCGGCTTGGCGGTTGCGGGGTGCGGGAGGCTCTGCTAGAGCGGCGCCGGGTTTCAGGTGCCGGGGGCTTCCGGGCGCCTCGGGTGGCATGTGGTCCATCCGTGGCGCCGATCGTCCGCGGCCTCAGACATCGGAAGGGTGGACGTGACCGAACCGGCTTCGATCTCAGCGGGCATTGCCGCGCGCTACGCCGCGGCCGTCTTCGACCTCGCCGCCGAGTCCGGGGCGATTGCCGCCCTTGAGGCCGACAGCGACGCGCTCGACGCCGCGCTCGACGCATCGGCCGACCTGCGGGCGATGATCGCATCGCCCGTGATCAGCCGCGACGAGCAGGGCCGCGCAATGGCGGCGCTGGCGGCTCGGATGAAGCTGTCGCCGCTGCTTGCCAACACCCTGGGGCTGATGGCCGCCAACCGGCGCCTGTTCGTGCTGCCGCAACTGGTGGCGGCGCTTCGCGCGCGCATTGCCGAAGCCAAGGGCGAGGTGACCGCCGAGGTCACCGCGGCCCGCGCGCTGACGGCCGCGCAGGCCGAGCGCCTTGCGGCCGCGCTGTCGGCACGCGTCGGCAAGACCGTGAAGCTGAAGGCGACCGTCGATGAGGGGCTCATCGGCGGTCTTGTCGTCAAGGTGGGCTCGAAGATGGTCGACACCTCGATCCGCTCGCGCCTTGCCGCACTGCAGAATGCCATGAAAGGGGTCGGATGATGGGTATCCAGGCGGCCGAGATCTCGGCGATCCTCAAGGAGCAGATCAAGAACTTCGGACGCGAGGCCGAGGTTGCCGAGGTGGGCCGGGTGCTGTCGGTGGGCGACGGCATCGCCCGCGTGCACGGGCTCGACAACGTCCAGGCCGGCGAGATGGTCGAGTTCCCCGGCGGCATCCGCGGCATGGCGCTGAACCTCGAGGTGGACAACGTCGGCATCGTGATCTTCGGCGACGACCGCGACATCAAGGAAGGCGACACCGTCAAGCGCACCCAGGCGATCGTCGACGTGCCGGTGGGCGACGGGCTGCTCGGCCGGGTCGTGGACGGGCTCGGCAACCCCATCGACGGCAAGGGCGACATCCGCGCCGCCGAGCGCCGCGTGGCTGACGTCAAGGCGCCGGGGATCATCCCGCGCCGGTCGGTGCACGAGCCGATGGCCACCGGGCTGAAGTCGGTCGATGCCATGATCCCCATCGGAAGGGGCCAGCGTGAACTGATCATCGGCGACCGCCAGACCGGCAAGACGGCGCTCGCGCTCGACACCATCCTAAACCAGAAGGTCTACAACGAGGCCGCCGGCGACGACGAATCGAAGAAGCTCTACTGCGTCTACGTCGCCGTGGGGCAGAAGCGCTCGACGGTCGCGCAATTGGTCAAGAAGCTCGAGGAAGCCGGGGCGATGGGATACACCATCGTCGTTGCCGCCACGGCTTCGGACCCCGCGCCGATGCAGTTCCTCGCGCCCTATGCCGCGACCGCGATGGCCGAGTACTTCCGCGACAACGGCCGCCATGCGCTGATCATCTACGACGACCTGTCCAAGCAGGCGGTCGCCTACCGGCAGATGTCGCTGCTGCTGCGCCGCCCGCCCGGGCGCGAGGCCTATCCGGGCGACGTCTTCTACCTGCATTCGCGACTGCTGGAGCGGGCGGCGAAGCTCAACAAGGATCACGGCGCCGGCTCGCTGACCGCGCTGCCGGTGGTCGAGACCCAGGCCGGTGACATTTCGGCCTACATCCCAACCAACGTCATCTCGATCACCGACGGCCAGATCTTCCTCGAGAGCGAGCTGTTCTACCAGGGCATCCGACCGGCCGTGAACACCGGCCTCAGCGTGTCGCGCGTGGGCTCGGCGGCGCAGACCGCGGCGATGAAGTCGGTCGCGGGCGCGGTGAAGCTGGAACTGGCGCAGTATCGCGAGATGGCGGCCTTCGCCCAGTTCGGCTCCGACCTCGACGCCGCGACCCAGCGCCTGCTGAACCGCGGCGCGCGGCTCACCGAGCTGATGAAGCAGCCGCAGTACTCGCCGCTGACCAACGCCGAGATCGTCTGCGTCATCTTCTCCGGCACCAAGGGCTATCTCGACAAGCTGGCGGTGCGGGACGTCGGCCGGTTCGAGGCCGGGCTGCTGCGCCACCTGCGCACCAAGCACAGGGCGCTCTTGGACGACATCACCGGGAACGACCGCAAGGTGGCGGGCGAACTCGAGCAGAAGATCCGCGCGGCCATCGACGAATACGCCAAGGACTTCGCCTGAGGGCGGTCCCCCTCACCGGCCACAGCGCGGGGACAGGTAGATGCCAAGCCTCAAGGCACTGAAGAACCGTATCGTCAGCGTCAGGAACACGCGGAAGATCACCAAGGCGATGCAGATGGTCGCCGCGGCAAAGCTGCGCCGCGCCCAGGAAGCGGCGGTGGCCGCCCGGCCCTATGCCGAGCGAATGAACGCCGTCATCGGCGGGCTTGCGGCGGCGGCGGCAGGATCGGACGCGGCGCCGCGGCTGCTGCGCGGCACCGGGCAGGACCGCGTCCACCTGCTCGTGGTCATGACCTCCGAGCGCGGGCTCTGCGGCGGCTTCAACTCCTCGATCGTGCGGCTGGCCCGCGCCCGGGCGGCCGAGCTGCTGATGCAGGGCAAGACGGTGAAGTTCCTCACCGTCGGCAAGAAGGGACGCGAGCAGCTGAAGCGCGACCATGCCGACCGCTTCGTCGGCCACATAGACCTCAGCGACGTCCGCCGCGTCGGCTACGCCAACGCCAGGGCCGTGGCCGAGGACGTGCTCGCCCGCTTCGAGGCGGGCGAGTTCGACGTCGCGACGATCTTCTTCAACCGCTTCAGGTCGGTCATCAGCCAGGAGCCGACGGCCCAGCAGGTGATCCCTGCCGCCTGGGAGGCCGCGGGCGATCGCGGGCTTTACGACTACGAGCCCTCTGAGGAGGCGATCCTTGCCGACCTTCTGCCGCGCGGCATCGCCACCCGGCTGTTCACGGCGCTGCTGGAGAACGCGGCCTCCGAACAGGGCGCGCGGATGACGGCGATGGACAACGCCACCCGCAACGCGGGCGACATGATCGATCGGCTGACGATCCAGTACAACCGCTCGCGCCAGGCGGCGATCACCAAGGAACTGATCGAGATCATCTCGGGCGCGGAGGCGCTCTGATGCGCAGCGCCGAGTTCGAGAAGTGGGCATCCGGCGCCGGTGGTCTCAACGCCGCGTCGGCGCGTTCCTACGTCAGCTATCTCGCGTCCGTCGAGCAATCATATGGGATCGACCTCGATCGAGACTGGAGTTCCACGCGACTGACCGTTGTCCGGTCCCGGCTCGATCAGGATGGGGCGCTCAACAGGAATACCCAGCGAAACCGAATGTCGGCGCTGGCGAAGTACGAAGATTTCTGCACGGCTACGCGCCGCTGATAACCGGAGACACCACATGGCCAAAGCAAGAGGCAAAGTCACCCAGGTGATCGGCGCCGTCGTCGACGTGCAGTTCGACGGCGCGCTGCCGGCGATCCTGAACGCGCTCGAGACCGACAACAACGGCAAGCGGCTGGTGCTCGAGGTCGCCCAGCACCTCGGCGAGAACACGGTGCGCTGCATCGCCATGGACGCCACGGAAGGCCTTGTCCGCGGCCAGCCGGTCAGCGACACGGGCGGGCCCATCGCGGTGCCGGTGGGCGATGCCACGCTGGGGCGCATCCTGAACGTCGTCGGCGAACCGATCGACGAGAAGGGCCCGGTACCGGCCACCGAGAAGCGCACCATCCACCAGCCCGCGCCCGAGTTCGCGGCGCAGTCGACCGAAAGCCAGGTGCTCGTGACCGGCATCAAGGTGATCGACCTGCTCGCGCCCTACGCCAAGGGTGGCAAGATCGGCCTCTTTGGCGGTGCCGGGGTGGGCAAGACCGTGCTCATCCAGGAACTGATCAACAACATCGCCAAGGTGCACTCCGGCTATTCGGTGTTCGCCGGCGTGGGCGAGCGCACCCGCGAGGGCAACGACCTCTACCACGAGTTCATCGAATCGGGCGTCATCAACATCGACAAGCTCGAGGAATCGAAGGTCGCGCTCGTCTACGGCCAGATGAACGAGCCGCCGGGCGCCCGCGCCCGGGTGGCGCTGACCGGCCTGACGCTGGCCGAGCAGTTCCGCGACCAGTCGGGCACGGACGTTCTGTTCTTCGTCGACAACATCTTCCGCTTCACCCAGGCGGGCTCGGAAGTGTCGGCGCTCCTTGGCCGCATCCCCTCGGCGGTGGGCTACCAGCCGACGCTCGCCACCGACATGGGCGCCCTGCAGGAGCGCATCACCTCGACGAAGAACGGCTCGATCACCTCGGTGCAGGCGATCTACGTGCCGGCCGACGACCTGACCGACCCCGCGCCGGCGACCTCCTTCGCGCACCTCGACGCGACCACGGTGCTCTCGCGCGCGATCTCGGAGCTCGGCATCTACCCCGCCGTGGACCCGCTCGATTCGACCTCGCGCATCCTTGACCCGCAGGTCGTGGGCGAGGAGCACTACCAGGTCGCCCGGTCAGTGCAGCAGATTCTCCAGCGCTACAAGGCGCTGCAGGACATCATCGCAATCCTCGGGATGGACGAGCTTTCCGAGGAGGACAAGCTGACCGTGGCGCGGGCGCGGAAGATCCAGCGCTTCCTCTCGCAGCCCTTCGACGTGGCACAAGTGTTCACCGGCTCGCCCGGCGTGCAGGTACCTCTCGAGAAGACCATCGCCAGCTTCAAGGCGGTGGTGAACGGCGAATACGACCATCTGCCCGAGGCTGCCTTCTACATGGTCGGCGACATCGAGCAGGTTGTCGCGAAGGCCGAGCGGCTCGCAGCCGCGGCCTGAGGAGGGCGCGATGGCCGGCACGATGAAGTTCGACCTCGTCAGCCCCGAGCGGCGCCTCGCCTCGGCCGAGGCGACCGAGGTGATGATCCCGGGCGCGGACGGCGACATGACGGCGATGGAAGGCCATGCGCCGGTGATCCTGTCGCTGCGCCCGGGCATCCTGCGGGTGTCCGGCCCGGAGGGCACCGCCGAATATGCCCTGACCGGCGGCTTCGCGGAGGTCACCGCAAGCTCTGCCACCGTCCTGGCCGAACAGGCGGTGCCGCGGGCCGAGCTGACTGCGGCCTTCGTCGACAGCATGATCGCGGGTGCGCGCGAGACCGCGCAGGGCGCGACCGGCGCGGCCCGCGACGCGGCCGACCGGCTGCTGGCCGATCTCGAGGCGCTGCGCGCCACGGCGGCCTGACGGCTGCGGGGTAGGATCGCGGCGGGCGCCGGAAACCGGCGCCCGCCGTTCGCATTTTCATCCCAATTCTGACAGTCTTTTCCGATACCGTTGCAGTCGTGCGGAGGGCGGAGACGACACATGCGGGAGATCGGGGTCGGCCGGCTCGGGATCGATCAGGGATCGGTCGTGATGTTCACCGATTTCCAGGATGGCGGTCCGATGTGGACGGGCTCGGGCCCGCGTGAGGTGCGCCGGCAGGTGCCTTTCGCCCGCCCCTTCGCCGCATCGCCGGCCGTGATCGTCGGCATCGCGATGTGGGACATCGACCACCGCAGCAACCAGCGCGCCGATCTGGCGGCCGAAGCCGTGACCGAGGAGGGTTTCGAACTGGTGTTCCGCACCTGGGGCGACACCAGCGTTGCGCGCATCCGCGCCGACTGGGCCGCCCTCGGCCCCCTGCCGGACCCCGACGACTGGGTGCTGTACTGATCGGTCGCGGCCTTGCCCCCGCCCGCCGCAGGGCTTAGGTGTCGGCCAGAAGCGAAGAAGGGCTCCCATGCAGTTCACGCCGTTCCCGCCCCGCCTTGACGACGAGGAGGAGGAGAAGAAGCCGGAGGCCGCCGAGAAGGCGCCGTCCCACGTGGTCGAGAAGCACCTGTTCGACGCCCGCACGGTGCTGATCACCGGCCCCATCAACCAGGATCTCGCCCGCTCCACCGCGGCAAGGCTGCTGGCGCTCGGCCAGGTGTCGGCCGACCCGATCACGGTGATCGTCTCCTCGCCCGGCGGGCATGTCGAATCCGGCGACATGATCCACGACATGATCCGCTTCGTGGACGCGCCGGTGAACATGGTGGGCACCGGCTGGGTTGCCTCGGCCGGGGCGCTGATCTTCGTCTCGGTCCCGCGCGAGCGGCGCTTCTGCACCCCCAACACCCGCTTCCTGCTGCACCAGCCCTCGGGCGGCATGGGCGGCCCGGCCACCGACATCGGCATCCAGGCGCGCGAGATCCTCAAGATGCGCGCCCGCCTGAACGCCATCTTCGCCGCCGCCACCGGCCAGCCGATCGAGAAGATCGACAAGGATACCGACCGCGACTACTGGATGGGTCCCGACGAGGCGATCGCCTACGGCCTGCTCGGTCGGATCATCACCACGGCAGCCGACCTGAGGGGCTGAACGCCGGCCCCGGCGGGCCTAGCCGCGGGCGTACATGCCCTCGTAGATCGGCATCAGCGTCTCGGTCTCGAACAGCGACGACACGCTGGTGCCGTTCCAGATGTTCAGGATCGCCTGCGCGAACATCGGCGCCGTGGGCACGATGCGGATGTTGCGTGCCGCCCGCACCGCCGGAGTCGCCTCGATCGAATCGGTCACGACCAGGCTTCTCATCACCGAGGCGCCCACCCGCTCCACCGCAGGGCCCGACAGGACGCCATGGGTGATGTAGGCGTGCACCTCGCCCGCGCCGGCCTGCACTAGCGTCTCGGCCGCCTTCACCAGCGTGCCGGCGGTGTCGCAGATGTCGTCGACGATGATGCAGGTCCGCCCCGCGACCTCGCCGATCACCGTCATCTCGGCGATCTCGCCGGGGGCCGAGCGGCGCTTGTCGACAACCGCGAGCCCCGCCCCGACCCGGGTCGCGAGCTCGCGCGCCCGCGTCACCCCGCCGACGTCGGGCGAGACGACGGTCAGGCTGTCGAGCCGGCCGCGGAAATGATGCTCGACATCCAGCGCGAAGATCGGCGCGGAATACAGGTTGTCGACCGGGATGTCGAAGAACCCCTGGATCTGGGCGGCGTGCAGGTCCAGCGTCAGCACCCGCTCGATGCCCGATTCGACGATGAGGTTGGCCACCAGCTTGGCCGAGATCGGGGTGCGCGCCTTGGTGCGGCGGTCCTGTCTGGCATAGCCGAAATAGGGGATCACGGCCGTGATCCGCGCCGCCGACGACCGCCGCAGTGCATCGGCGATGATCAGGAGCTCCATCAGGTTGTCGTTGGCCGGGTTGGAGGTCGGCTGGATGATGAACATGTCCTCGCCGCGGACGTTCTCGTACACCTCGACGAAGATCTCCTGGTCGTTGAAGCGCTCGACGCGGGCGTTGACCAGCCCCACCGGCACCCCGCGGTGCACCGACATCCGCCGGGCGATGGCCTGGGCGAGAGGGCGGTTCGCATTGCCCGAGATGAGCTTCGGTTCGGTCATGGCGGCCATGGCGTCGGTTCCCCCGGGGATTCGCGGCGTTGACACCGCTACCCACCCGCCGTAGGCGGTGCAAGCGTCCCCCAGCCGACCGAGGAGCGATGGCGCGCATCGACTACTTCTTCTCCACGGTGTCCCCCTGGGTCTACCTCTCCGGCCGGCGCCTGGAGGGCATCGCCGCAAGCCACGGGGCGACGGTGGCATTCCGCCCGGTCGATCCGGGGGCCCTGTTCGCGCGCACCGGCGGGCTGCCGGTGAACGAACGCCACCCGTCGCGGCAGGCCTACCGGCTGCAGGAACTGCGGCGCTGGTCGGCGCATCTGGGAACACCCCTGAATCTCAGGCCGCGGCATTTTCCGGTCAACCCCGCGCCCTCGGCCTATGCGGTGATCGCGGCCGACCGCGCCGGCGGGGGCGATCTTGTCGGACTGATCCACGGTTTCTCTCGTGCGGTCTGGGCCGAGGAGCGCGACATCGCCGACGATGCGGTGGTGCGCGACATTCTCGCTGCCCATGGCCACGACCCTGGCCTCGCCGACCGCGGCCTGCTGGTCGGGGCCGAGACCTATGCGTCCAACCTCGAGGAGGCGGTGGCGCGCGGCGTCTTCGGCGTGCCCTTCTGCATCGTCGGCGATGAGTGCTTCTGGGGCCAGGACCGCCTCGACTTCCTCGACCGGCACCTCGCGGCGGGCCCTGCGTGAAGGACGCCGCCGGCGCGGCCCCGCGGCCCCACGCCGTCCGGCTGGGCGCGGGCCCCCGGCCGGCGCTGCTGCTGCACTGCTCGCTGGCCCATTCGGGGGCGTGGGTGCCGCTGATGGCCCGCCTCGGCGACCGCTGGACGGCTACGGCGATCGACCACCCCGGCCACGGGAAAAGCCCCGACTGGGACGGGTCGGCCGACCTCAACGAATGTGCGACGCGGATGGCCCGGCCGTTCCTCGGCGAGGTACCCGCCGATGTCGTCGGCCATTCCTTCGGCGGCTCGGTGGCGCTGCGGCTGGCGCTCGAACAGCCCGCGCGGGTGCGCCGTCTTGTCCTGATCGAGCCGGTGCTCTTCGCCGCCGCGCGGCTTGACCGGGCGCCGGTCTATGCCGACCAGGCGGCGCACATGGCCGCCGTCGACGCGCTGGTGCGGACCGACCCGGCCGAGGCGCTGCGGCGCTTCCTCGACCGCTGGGGGGCGACCGTGCCCGTGGCCGAACTGCCAGCCCATCAGCGCCGCTACATGGAGGCGCGGATCGGGCTCATCCCCGCTGCGACGCCGGCGCTGCATGACGATGTCCACGGGCTGCTCGCGCCGGGCGTGCCCGAGCGGCTCGGGATGCCGGTGCTGCTGCTCGAGGGAGGGCAATCGCCGCCGGTCATCGCGGCGATCGGCGACCATCTTGCCCGCCGAATCGGCAGGCTGCGCCGGGTGGTCGTGCCGGGTGCCGGCCACATGCTGCCGATCACCCACCCCGACGCCGTCGCCCTGGCGATCGCGGCCTTCCTCGACGCCGGCTGAGGCCCGGCGGGGGCGGCCACCCGCTCAGCGCCGGGGTGCGGCCGGGGCGGACGCCTCCGGCGCAGGGCCGCCGAAGCGTCGCCGCGCCCATCGCAGGAAGCCGGATGTGCGCGCGTGGCTTGCCCCATCGGCATCGGCCATCAGCCAGACCTGAACGCAACCGGGCACGGGCATGTCGATCCGCTCGAGCAGGGCATCGCCCTCGCCCATTGCCAGCGGCAGGAGCGCAATCCCCTGTCCCCGGATGCAGGCCTCGCGCTGGGCAAGCGGGCTCGAGGACAGCAGCGCCGTCCTTCCGCCCGCCCCGTCCAGCCAGCGGTAGCCCGCGATCATGGCCAGCGAGCCCGAGGCGCGGATGACCTGGTGGCCGTCCAGCGTGCCGCCGCCGGCAACGACGGGGCGGGCCGCGAGATAGGAGGGCGCCGCGAACAGGCCCCACTCGATCCGGCCGATCTCGCTTCCGATGGTGCCGGGCAGCGGCCCTTCGGCTGGCATCACCAGCACGTCGTATTCCGAGGGCGACAGCGCGAAGAGGTCGTCCAGCACGACAAGATCGGCGGGAATCTCGCTGCGTCGCGACCAGTCGGGCAGGGCATGGGCGATGAAGAGCCGTGCCGTCACCTCGCAGGCGGCGATGCGCAACGGCTGGGGCGGGGCACCGAATGCGGCGGCGCCCGAGGCAAACCCCGCGCGCATCCGCCGCGCTGCCGCAACCATTGCCGCACCGCGCTCGGTCAGGCACATCCCGCCGTCGGCGTCGCGCAGGAAGACACGCCGCCCGCCGGATTCGATCGCGGCGATGCGGCGCGACATCGTCGACTGGCTCACCCCCGCAACCCGGGCAGCGCCCGACAGGCTGCCGGCCTCATGAACCCGCAGCACGTCGTGGAGATCGTTCCACTCGGGCGGCTTCTGGCGGGCCATGGCAGGCATGCGGAAACGGATGGAGACCTTCATTATCGTGGATTGAGGGATGACGGTCAACCGGTGCAGGACGTCGCCGCATTCCACGGAGCAGCAGACATGGACTTCCGGATCTCCGACTACCTCGCACGGATCGGTCAAACCCCCGCCGCACCCTCGCCGGGCGCGCTGCGCGCCCTGCAGGCGGCCCAGCTTGCCGCGATCCCCTTCGAGAACATCGACCCCTTCCTCGGCATCCTGCCCGACCTCGACGACCGGGCGATCTGGCGCAAGCTCGTCATCCGCAGGCGCGGCGGCTACTGCCTCGAGCTCAACGCGCTGTTCGGCACCGCACTTCGCGCACTCGGCTACGATGCAGTGCCCGTGCTCGGCCGCGTCCGCATGGGCGCGCCGCGGGGGAGCATGCGCGCGCATCTGGCCCATGTCGTCCGGTTCGGCGCGACCCGCTATCTCGCCGATGTCGGCTTCGGCGGTCCGGCCCCCGAGGCACCGCTCGAGATCGGTGCCGCCTTCGCGCAGCCCGACCGGCTGGGACGCTTCCGGCTGCGCGGCGACGGAGAGACCGGGGAGACGGTTCTCGAGCGCGATACCCCCGAGGGCTGGTTCGCGCTCTACGGCTTCGACGGGGTCGAGGCCACGGAAGCCGACCGGATCGCGGCGAACTTTTTCTGCGCGCGCTTTCCCGCCTCGCCCTTCCCCAACCACCTGATGCTCAACCGGGTCACTGCCAGCGGGCGGTCGAGCCTCCTCGACCTGAAGCTGACGACGCCGGAAGGCAGGCGGACCATCGCCGGCGAGGCCGACCTCGCCCGCGTGCTGGCCGGGGAGTTCACCCTCGACGGGGCGGAACTGGCGCCCAGGCTCTGGGCCCGGTTCCTCGCCTCCGATGCCGCCTGACCGCGCCCATGCACGTGCCCGTGCCCGCGCCAGGGCATGTGCTGGCGCAGGCGCATGAGCAGGTCAGCCGCGCAGGATGTCGACGAAGCCGTCGACCTCCTCGGCGGTCGTGCACCAGGAGGCGACCAGCCTTGCCGACACCGCCTCGTCGTCGGGTCCCTCCAGCGTCTGGTCGGCAGGCCAGAGGTAATAGGCCGCCCCCGCCGCCTGCGCGCGGCGGTGGGCGGCGCGCGGCCAGGCGGCGAAGACCGCATTGGCCTGCCGCGGATGGACCAGCCGCGCCCCGGGAACCCCGGCCAGCCCGGCCTCCAGCCGCGCCGCCATGGCATTGGACCGCCGCGCCAGGTCAAGCCAGAGGTCGCCGTCGAGCCAGGCCTCCATCTGCGCGGCCAGGAAGCGGTGCTTGGAGAACAGGTGCCCGCCGCGCTTGCGCCGCAGCTCGAACTCCCACGACCTGGCGGGATCGAACAGCACCACCGCCTCCACCCCCATCAGCCCGTTCTTGGTGCCGCCGAGCGACAGCACGTCGACGCCGGCCTTCCAGGTCAGCTCGGCCGGCGAGCATCCGATCGCGGCCAGCGCATTGGCGAAGCGCGCGCCGTCCATGTGCAGCGGCAGCCCGGCCGCTCGGGCCACCGCCGCCAGCGCCGCAACATCGGCGGGGCGGTAGACGGTGCCAGCCTCGGTGGCGTTGGTCAGCGACACGGCGCCCGGCTGCACGCTGTGGACACCAACGCGGCCGGTTGTCGCGATGGCACCGGCAAGGCCCTCCGGCGTCATCCGGCCGTGCTCTCCTGCCACCGGCACGAGCTTGGCGCCGGCGGTATAGAACTCCGGCGCCCCGCATTCGTCGACGATGGCATGGGCATCGGCATGGGCGAACACCGCCGCCCAGGGCGGGCAGAGACAGGCAAGCGCAAGCGCATTGGCGGCCGTGCCGGTGGCCACCAGATGCACTGCCGCCTGTGGCGCCTCGAACACCGCCCGCACGCGGTCGTGTACCCGCACCGTCAGCGGGTCGTTGCCGTAACCCCGGGTCGGGCCGGCATTGGCCCGTGCCAGCGAGGCCAGCACTGCCTCGGGCACGCCCGATCCGTTGTCGGAGGCGAAGAACATCAGGGACCCTCCCCGTCGCTGCTGCCGTCGAAGTCGATGATGTGGTCTTCCCACTCCTCTGCCGGTACCTCGAACTCCGGCACCGTCCAGCCGCGCACCGAGATCCCGGCCTCGTGCACGCTGTCGGGATCGCCCGAGACCAGGGGATGCCATGGTGCCAGCGGCGTGCCCTCGTGCAAGAGGCGGTAGGCGCAGGTCGGCGGCATCCAGTAGGCCACCTTGCCGATCGTCGCCGGGGTCAGCACGACGCAGTCGGGCACGAAGGTCCGGCGGCTTGCGTACTGGGTGCAACGGCAGCTCCGGTCGTCCAGAAGCCGGCAGGCGATGCGGGTGAAGGCGATCTCTTGGGTGTCGGGATCCTCGAGCTTGTTCAGGCAGCAGCGGCCGCAGCCGTCGCACAGAGCCTCCCACTCGGCCGGCGTCATCCGGGACAGCGGCACCCGCTCCCAGAAGCGCGGCCGCAGCGTGTCGGGGCTGGGGCGGCGGCGTCTAGGGCGCATCCACCGCGGCCTGCAGCCCGGCCAGCGCCCCACGGGCGCGGGCGCAATCCTCGTGCATCTGCGTCACCAGCGCCGCGACGCCGTCGAAGCGCATCTCCGGGCGCAGGTACTGCACCAGCGCCACCGAGAGATGGGCGCCATAGAGGTCGCCGTCGAAATCCAGCACATGGGTCTCGAGGTTGGGGACAGTGCCGCCGAACATCGGGCGCACGCCGATCGAGGCGGCCCCGGCATGGCTGCCGCGGTGCGGACCGCCCAGCATGTCGACCTTGACCGCATAGACGCCGAACCGCGGCAGATGCAGCCCCTCGAGCGACATGTTGGCGGTCGGAAATCCCAGCAGGCGGCCGCGCTTGTCGCCGTGCAGCACCGGGCCCTCGATCCGGTGCCAGTGGCCGAGCATCCGCGCGGCATCCTCCGGGCGGCCGTCGCTCAGCGCCGTGCGGATCGCGGTGGACGACACGGCCCCGCCGCCCGCGGCCACCAGGTCGATGACCGTCACGCCGAATCCGAGGTCGCGGCCAAGCTCCGACAGCCCCTGCGCCGTTCCCGCCCGCCCCCTGCCGAAGCGGAAATCGGCCCCGACCGCGACGTGCCCCACACCGAGGCCGCGCACCAGCCCCTCGCGGGCGAAGTCCTCGGGTGAGAGCGCGGCAAGGCCGGCGTCGAACGGCACCTCGTAGAGGATGTCGACGCCGAGCCGTGCCATCCGGTTCGCCCGCGCCTCGGCGTTCATCAGGCGGAAGGGCGGCGCCTCCGGTGCGAACACCTGACGGGGATGGGGCTCGAAGGTGACCACGCCCAGGGGGCGGCCCTCGCGCCGCGCGACCTCGCGGGCCCGCTCGACCAGCGCCCGGTGTCCCAGATGCACGCCGTCGAAATTGCCGAGCGCGACCGCAGCGCCGCGCAGGGCGGGGTCTTCAGTGGCAAGGGCGCGCAGGGTCCGCATGGCGCTGACCTAGCGGGGGCACCCGGCGGACGCAAGGTCTGCCGCGGGCAGGCCGGAGCCCCGGCAATGGCCCGGAACCGGCCCGGCGCTCAGTCGAACTTGCGCGACGGGGCAAGCACCAGCGCCTCGCCCTTCAGCACCACCGTCGCGCCCACCGAACAGCGGGTGTCCAGCGTCACGCGGCGGCGCCCGTGGTCGATTGCCGTCACCGTTACCTCGGCGCGCACCGTGTCGCCCGGACGGACCGGGGCCAGGAACCTCAGCGACTGGCCGAGGTAGACGGTGCCATGGCCGGGCAACTGCTCGCCGATCACTGCCGAGATAAGGCCGGCGGTCAGCATGCCATGCACGATTCGCCCCTCGAAGATCGTGTCGCGGGCATAGGCATCGTCCAGATGAACCGGGTTGCGGTCGGTCGAGACCTCGGCGAAAAGCGCGATGTCGCGGTCGGTGACCTGCTTGAGCAGGTGCCGCGTCATCCCGATCTCGAGATCCTCGATGCAGATCGTGCCGCGGTGCAGGTTGTCGCCGGCGTGCGTGTCAAGCATGGGCGCGTGTGTCCGACTCGGGGGCATGTTGCGATGCAGCGTAGGCCGGCGCGACCACCGGTCAAGATGGCAGCGCAACTTTATTGCGTACTATGCACGAATGCTTGCAAGAAAGTTGTTGCCCTGCCTCAGCGCAGCCGGCCGATGGCGGCGGTCGGCGTCATCTGCCGCGCCTCCAGCCAGGCGGCAAGCCGGGCCGGGTCGGGACGCTCGGGGTCGGCCCCGAACGCCTCGGCCGCCAGCCCGCCGGTGACGAACAGCGTGTCCAGCCCCTCGGCCATCCCGCCCGCGATGTCGGTGGCGATGCCGTCGCCCACCGCGAGGATGCGCTCGTCGGCCGGAAGCCGGCCGAGCGCGGCCAGCCGGCGGCGCGCCAGGTCGTAGATCGGCGGGTGCGGCTTGCCGAAATAGAGGCTCTCGCCGCCCATCTCCTTGTAGGCCCGGGCCAGCGCGCCGGCGCAGTAGAGCCGCCGGTCGCCCCAGTCGACGACGATGTCGGGGTTGGCGCAGAGAAGCTTCAGCCCCCGCTCGCGCGCCAGGAGAAGCGTGCCGCGATAGTCCCCGGGCGTCTCGGTCAGATCGTCGAAAAGCCCGGTGCAGACGATCCCCTCGGCCTCTGCCAGCGACACCCGCGCCGGCACGGTGCCCTCCACCCAAGGCGCGAGGTCGGTGAAGAACGGCAGATCCTTGGCCGCGCCGATGTGGTAGACGCGCCGGCCGACCGCGCCGGCCACCATCGCCGCCTGGGCGGCATCACCGGAGGTGACAAGCAGGTCCCACGCACTGCGCGGAACCCCCATCCGGTCCAGATGCCCCGCGATCACCGTGGCCGGCCGCGGCGCGTTGGTCAGCAGCACCACCACCCCGCCCCGGGCGCGGAACGCCTCGAGCGCGGCGACCGCTGCCGGCCAGGGGGTGATGCCGTTGTGCAGGCAGCCCCAGAGGTCGCAGAACACCGCCTCGTAGCGGTCGGCGATCGCCGCCAGGCTGTCGATCACGGGGGTCATCGGGCCTCCTTGTCGCGCCGCAGCCGGCGAGCGGAAAATTCTTCGCCGAAGAATTTTCGCCCCTGCCGGCCGCGGGGGGTCAGAGCGTCAGGGCCGGCAGGATCTGCTTCTTGCGGCTCATGATCCCCGGCAGCACCACGGTGTCGCCGGTGACGCTGGCGCCGAAGCTCTTCTCGGCCACCTGCTTCACAACCGCGTTCGGCACGAGCAGCGTCGCCTCCTCGCGCAGGATGTCGACGACGAACAGCAGCACCTCGTCGGCGCCGTCCTCGGCCGCCACCTGCGGCATCGCACGCATCAGCGCCGCCTTGCGCTCAAGGATCACCCGCGGCGCCGTCGTCTCCAGCACCGAGACGCGGAACTGCTTGCCGCCGATGGCGTATTCCTTGCTGTCCATGCGCAGGAGCGCGGCCTCCGAGAAGGCCGAGACGTCGGACTTGGCGGCAAAGAGCTCGTCGGCATAGTCGGCGATGCCGATGCCAAGCTCGTGGGCCAGCCTCTCGGCCACCGCACGGTCGTGCGGCGTCGTGATCGGCGAGCGGAACGCGAGCGTGTCCGACAGGATGCAGGACAGCATGACGCACTTCAGCGCCTCGGGCAGGCGCGCCGCCTCCGGCCCCATCAGGTCGTGCATCACGGTCGCGGTGCAGGCCAGCGGGCGGATGGTGATGTCGATCGGCGTCCGGGTCTTGAGCCCTCCAGCCAGCAGGTGATGGTCGATGATCTGGACCACCTCGGCCTCGTTGATCGAGGCCGGCAACTCGGCGGGATTGTTGGTATCGACGACCACGCAGCGGTCGCCCTTCGCCACGTCGGCGATGATGTCGGGTTTCGGCAGGCCCCAGCGGCGCAGGACGAAGGCCGCCTCGGTGTTCGGCTCGCCCAGCAGCACCGGCACCGCGGGGGTGTGCTTCACCTGGGTCAGGTACCAGGCCCAGATGATGGGCGAGCCGGTGGAATCGGTGTCGGGGGACTTGTGGCCGAAGACCTTGATCATGGGGCGTCCGTTGCTGGCGGAATGTGAAATCGCGGGCCTTGTAGCGGCCCCGGCGGGGCTTGTCACGGGCCCCCGCCCGGCCGGCGGTCGCGCTGGCGGTCCATCGCCCTGCGGATGGCGGCCAGCTCGGGGACGAGCGCGGCAAGGCGGGCGGGGTCGACCTCGTCGGCAAGGCGGGCGAGATCGGGCCCGAGGGCGGCGATCGCGGCGTCGCGGAAGCTGCGGCCGGCAGCGGTGAGGAACACGCACTTGCTGCGCCCGTCGCGCGGGTTCGGCCGCGTCGCGACCAGCCCGGCGCCCTCGAGCCCCGCGAGCGTATGGGTCATCGAGGTCTTCGGGATCTGAAAGGCGCGGGCCAGTTCGAGCGGCGTGCGCCCGTCGGCAACGCGGACAAGGTGGCCGAGGACGGCGAAGTGCGTCTGCTGGAAGCCCTTCGGCAGCCGCGCCTCGAGCAGCGCCCGCGACATCTGGGCGAGAATCCCGATCTCGTTGAAGAAATCGAACAGCGCGGCGGGGGTGCCCGGCGCTGCCTTGCCGTCATCAGGCCGGTCCATTGCGCATCCGCGTCTCCAGCGGCCAGCGCGGCGTCGCCGCGACCTCGGGCCCGAAGCCGAGGCGTCCCAGCATCTGCACCGTCTCGCCGGGGCCGGCAAGCAGGTCGTGGGCGCGGGCCCGGGCGTCGGCCATCGCGGGGTATTCCTGCAGCGCCTGGCTGACCGGGTGAAGGGCAAGGCCGCGGGCGGTGGTCTCGAGGTTCAGCCGCAGCCAGCGCCGGCCGGCCGCGACCTGCTCGGCGCGGCCGTTGCCGGCGGTTGTGACCGCGGCATAGGCCGGGGTGGCGGGAAGCATTCCGCGGAAGATCTCCACACCCTGCCGGAAGGCGGCCGAGGCGGGGTCGGCCTGGCGGGCGCGGGTGATCACCCCGGCAAGCATCAGCGCCTCGAGAAACGGCCCGCCAGGGTCGATGCCGTCGGGACTGGCCTCGATCTCGCGCCGGCCGAAGCGCATCAGGTCGACGCTTTCCTGCCAGGCGGCGGGGGTCCGCGCCTCGATCTGCCATGCCTCCCACGTCAGTGTCCGCAGCGCCGCGACGGTCGGGGCGCGGCGAACACGCGGGCAAGGGGCGCAAGCGCCTTGGCGGTGCCGGTCGGCAGCGGCCGCTCGGCGTAGGGCTCCTTGCAGGAGCGCCGGGCGGGCACATGGGCAGAAAGCGGGTCGGCCGCGGCCGCGCCGGGGCGAAAGACCGCGTCGGCCACCGGCCCGGCCTCGCCATCGGGGAAAGGCGTCAGGTCAACACCGTGGCCGGTGGCCGAGGCGGCGACGATGAGGAGTTCGAGAAAGCAGCCCATGCCGATCGTCAGCTGGCGGTCCAGGGGGTCGGTGACCGGCAGGTTGCGGGCCGGGTCGCGCCAGATGCGCAGGCCATCGGCGCCGACCAGCTCGGCCACCCAGGGCTGGCGGTTGTGCGGGTTGGGGGCGAGGATCGCCCATGAGAGCGCCGCCATCCGCGGCTCCGTGTACCGGCTGGTGTCGGCCCAGGGGGCAAGGGCGCGGGCGGGCGTGCGGGTCAGCGCAAGGGCCGTGCCGCCGCCGGCGGCGGCGGCGATCACGCCGCCCCCGAGCAGGGCAAGCGTACGGCGGCGGGACATGGGCATGGGCGACTCTCCATTCGGTGCGATATCGCACTATATGGTCCGATGTCGGACTTCATGCAAGATGGTGCGAAATCGCACCAGATACCGGTCAGCCCAGCGCCACGTCCAGCACCATCATCACCACAAGCCCCGCTGTCAGCCCCGCCGTCGCCGCCCCGGCGTGGCCATGGCTGTGGATGTCGGGGATGATCTCGTGGCTGATGACATAAAGCATCGCCCCCGCGGCGAAGGCGAGCCCCCACGGCAGCAGCGCCGCCGAGGCGGTGACCAGTACCACCCCCGCCAGTCCGCCGGCGGGTTCGATCAGCCCAGTCAGGGTCGCCACCAGCACCGCGCGCCCGACCGGATAGCCGACCCCGCGCAGCGCCACTGCCACAGCAAGGCCCTCGGGCGCGTTCTGCAGCCCGATGCCGATGGCCAGCGCCGTGCCGCGCGCGATGTCGCCGCCGGCGAAGCCAATGCCCACGGCCATCCCCTCGGGAAAGTTGTGGATGGCGATCGCGAGCACGAACAGCCAGATGCGGCCCATGCGCCCGGGGTCGGTGCCCTCGAGGCCCTGCGCGAAATGCTCGTGGGGCAGGACGGCGTTGATGGCCGCCACCGCCGCGACGCCCAGCACAAGCCCCGCCGCCGCCACCAGGGCCGCGGCCAGGCGGCCCCCGGCCAGCGCCTCGGCTGCCTCGATCCCGGGCAGCAGCAGCGAGAAATACGAGGCCGAGAGCATCACGCCGGCCGCAAAGCCCAGGAGCGCGTCGTTGGCACGCCGCGACAGGCTGCGCCCGGCCAGCGCCGGCAGGGCGCCGACACCGGTCATCAGCCCGGCCGCAAGGCTGGCCAGCGCCCCCCACAGGATGATCTCCACCGTTCGCTCCCGATTGCCGCCCCCCTGCCGAGTTGCTAACCAGACGGAGGGGCGAGCGCGAGGGGGAGAGCGGCGATGGCGGTGGTTACCTGCATCGAGGATCTGCGGCGGATGCACCGCCGGCGCGTGCCGCGGATGTTCTACGACTATGCCGAGTCGGGGTCGTGGACCGAGCAGACCTTCCGCGACAACTCCTCCGACTTTGCCGCCATCCGGCTGCGCCAGAAGGTGGCGGTGGACATGGACGGCCGGTCGCTGAAGGGCCGGATGATCGGCCAGGATGTGGCGATGCCGGTGGCGCTAGCCCCCGTCGGGCTGACGGGAATGCAAAGCGCTGACGGCGAGATCAAGGCGGCGCAGGCGGCGGCGGCATTCGGGGTGCCGTTCACGCTGTCGACGATGTCGATCTGCTCGATCGAGGATGTCGCCCGCCACAGCCCCTCGCCGTTCTGGTTCCAGCTCTACGTCATGCGCGACCAGGAGTTCCTGGCCGCGATCATCGAGCGGGCCCGGCGCGCGGGCTGCTCGGCGCTGGTCCTGACGCTCGACCTGCAGATCCTCGGCCAGCGCCACAAGGACCTGAAGAACGGGCTGTCGGCGCCGCCGAGGCTGACGCTGCCGACGCTGCTCAACCTCGCCACGAAATGGGCCTGGGGGCTGGAGATGCTGGGAACCAGGCGGCGCTTCTTCGGCAACATCGTCGGCCATGCCAAGGGGGTAGGCAACCCCGCCTCGCTGATGGCCTGGACGGCCGAGCAGTTCGACCCCCGCCTCGACTGGGACAAGATCGCCGCCATCCGCGACATGTGGGGCGGCAAGCTGATCCTCAAGGGCATCCTCGACGAAGACGACGCCCGACGTGCCGCCGACTTCGGGGCCGACGCGATCGTGGTCTCCAACCACGGCGGCCGGCAACTCGACGGAGCGCTGTCCTCGGTCCGCAGGCTGGGCCCGATCGTGCGGGCGGTGGGCGACCGGATCGAGGTTCACCTCGATTCCGGCATCCGCTCGGGCCAGGACGTGCTGAAGGCGCTCGCGCTGGGGGCGAAGGGCACCTTCATCGGCCGCGCCTACATCTACGGGCTGGGGGCGATGGGCCGGCAGGGCGTGACCCGGGCGCTGGAGATCATCGCCAGGGAGCTCGACATCACCATGGCGCTCTGCGGCGAGCGCGACGTCGCCGCCCTCGGCCGCCACAACCTCTATGTTCCGGCGGATTTCGAGGGCGACTGGGCCTAGGGCAACCGACGTCCGGGCGCCGCCGCCGGGTCAGAGCCGCAGTTCGCCGCTGACCAGCACATGTGCCCGGCCGCCGACGCGGACGGCCGTGATCGCCTGCGGCGGTCCCACCAGCTCGACCGTGGCGCGGCCGGGCCGGCCCATCCAGTGGCCCTGCTCGGCCATGAAGCGCGGCGCGGCGACCAGCCCGCGCGCCCAGAGCAGGGCGCCGAGCGCGCCGGTGGCCGAGCCGGTGAAGGGATCCTCGGGCGGCGAGGGCGGCGCCAGCAGGAGCCGCGCGAAGGTCGCCCCCGCCGCGGTCGCCCCGCCCAGCACGGCCCAGAACGGCTCCATCCCCGTTGCCCCGCCGGCGGCATCGCGGAACCGGGCAAGGGCCTCGTGGTCAAGCCGCAGCCGGCGCAGCGCCGCGGGGCTGCGCACCAGCGCGATGCAGAACGCAAGGCCGGTCGAGACCACCTGCGGCGGGGCGGCGAGGTCGCCCGCCGCAAGCCCGCCCACCGCCGCGACGACGGCAGGATCGAGCATCGGGCCGAAACGCGGCGCCGGCTGGGTCATCACGAAGGCGCCGTCCGGCTCCCGCTCCACACTCACCACGCCCGCGCCGGTCTGGAAGCGGACGGCAGGCCCGGCCAGCATCCCGCGGCCGGCAAGCGCGGCCGCGGTGGCCAGGGTCGGGTGGCCGGCGAAAGGAACCTCGCGGTCCGCGAGGAAATAGCGCACCCGGAAGTCGGCTGCCGCCGCGGGGCCGACGAAGGTGCACTCCACCAGCCCGGTCTCGCGCACGATCGCCGTGCAGGTCGCCTCGGGCAGGCTGCCTCCGTCGATCACGACCGCGCAGCCGTTGCCGCCGAAGGGCCCCTCGGCGAAGGCATCGACCCAGTCGATCGGCAGCCCGGCCACCCGCCGGCCCCGGCCCGGAGCGGCTCAGTGGGCGTTGACCGGCGACATGTCGTTCTGCCGGGCCAGGATGAAGGCCAGGTTGCGGTCCTTCACCAGGGCCAGCCGCTCGCCCTCGGCGCTGTGCACGGCATAGAGCGTCTCCAGGCCCTCGGCCTGGCGGCGCAGTTCCTCGGGCAGCCCGGCCACCGCGACGGGGCGGACATAGACGATGCGGGCCTTCTCCGAGGGGCCGAAATCGTAAGGGGTATCCATGCTCCTGCCTCCTTCAGTCCTGGCGGCGCCCGGCGCGCAGGATGGGAATGGTCCGCACCGTGGGTTCGGGCTGGTGCCGGTGCAGGTCGACATGCAGGAGCCCGTTCTCCAGCGTGGCTCCCGCCACCTCCACCCCCTCGGCCAGCACGAAGGTGCGCTGGAACTGCCGCGCGGCGATGCCGCGGTGCAGATAGATATGCCCCTCGCCGTCCTCGGCCTGCCGGCCGCGGATCACCAGCTGGCGGTCCTCCAGGGTGATCGACAGATCGGCCTCGCGGAACCCGGCGAGCGCCAGGGTGATGCGGAAGGCGCCCTCGGCCAGCTGCTCGATGTTGTAGGGCGGATAGCCGTCCTGGCCGGATTTCGCGGTCCGTTCCACCAGCCGCTCGAGCTGGTCGAAGCCAAGCAGGAACGGATGCCCGCCGAAGCTGAGTTTCGTCATGCGGCATGCCCTCGTCGGAAGCGACATTGCACCCGGGGTCCCGATCATCGGCGGCCCCTGGGGCGAATATGTGTCGCCGGTGCGCCCCCCGCAAGCCCCGGGGGCGGCGCGGCGCTTGACGTGCGCCGCCGGACCGGGCCACAGAGGGCTGACGAAGGAACCAGGGGCCGCCCACCGCCGTGACCGAGACCCTGCCCGACCGCCCCGCGGCCCGGCGCCTGGCCCCGGGCAACCGCACGGTGCTGATCGGCATCGGTGCGGTGGTCGCGATCCTCGGGGCGGCGGCGGTGTTCCTCTTCTACGCCCTGCCCGACGCCAACGCCTTCAATGCCCGCGTCGAGCGGCTGTTCGTCGAATCCGACGGGCTGACCTCGCCGGCCGAGATCCGGCTCCTGGAGATCCTCGCCCAGTCGGGCACCGCGTTCTCGGAGGTGCTCGCCTCCTACCGCGTCATCATCTTCATCCTGATGGTGTTCGCCGCGGCCCTTCTGGTCGCGGCACTGGTCTTCCTCGTCATCATCCTGGCGCTCAACCGGCGCATGGGCGAGATCGCCCGCGCCGGCATCCAGGTCAATTCGCTGGTCATCAGCCGCGAGGAGAACGCCGTCTGGCTGAACGACATGGAATTCAAGCTGACGCCGGCCGCGATCGAGACCATCGCCGTCCTCGCCGAGGCGCGGATGGACGACGACGTGCTCTCGGGCGCACAGATCGAGGGTGTCATCTCGGGGCGCAATGCCGCCGACTGCGACGAGGCGGCAGGCGCCACCCGCATCAAGCGGCTGCGCGACGCGCTGGGCAACCAGATGGTCAGCGAACTCCTGGTCAAGAACATCGCCCGCCGCGGCTATGTGCTGGCCATCGACAAGGGCGCGATCCGCATGATCTGAGTGCGGCCGACGCCGCGGCGCCCCCGCTCAGCCGGCGGCAAGGCCGAGGGCAAGGCCGCGCAGTTCGGCCAGCCCACGCATCCGCCCGTTCAGCGAGTAGCCCGGGTGGCTGGCACGGCCGAGGTCGGCGCCGATGCGGTGGCCGTGGTCGGGGCGGAAGGGGATCGCCGCGTCCTCCCGGCCGGCGGCAGCGCGCCGGCGCTCCTCGGCGATCAGGGCGCGGACCACCGCGGCCATGTCGACGTCGCCCTCCAGATGCGCGCTTTCCTGGAACGAGCCGTCGGGCTCGCCGCGGACGTTGCGCAGATGGGCGAAATGGATGCGCGGGGCGAAGCGGGCGGCCAGCGCGGGCACCTCGGCCGGGCTCCCGGCCCCGAGACTACCCGTGCACAGCGTCAGCCCGTTGGCCGGGCTGTCGGCGGCCGCCAGCACCCGGGCGATGTCGTCGCCCGAGGCGACGATGCGCGGCAGCCCCAGGATGTCGCGCGGCGGGTCGTCGGGGTGGATGCAGAGCCGGATGCCGAGGTCCTCTGCCGCCGGCACGACCTCGGCCAGGAAGCGGGCCAGGTTGGCCCGCAGCGCGGCGCGGTCGAAGCCGCGGTAGCGGGCGAGCAGCGCCCGCAGCTCGGCCACCGAATAGCGGCTGTAGGCACCGGGCAGTCCGGCCATGATGCTGGCCAGGAGCGCCTCCCAGGCGGCCTCGCCGGCGGCCTGCGCCCAGGCACCGGCGGCGGCGACGGTGCCGGCAGGGTAGTCGGCCGCCGCCTCCGCGCGGCCAAGCCGGTGCAGCTCGAACGCCGCCATACGGACGGCATCGAAGCGCAGCGCCGTGGCCCCGCCGCGCACCGGCACGTCGAGGTCGGTGCGCGTCCAGTCGAGCAGCGGCATGAAGTTGTAGCAGACGATGCGGATACCCTCGGCGGCAAGATTGGCCAGCGACTGCCGGTAGTTGGCGAACAGCCGCGAAAGATCGCCCTCGCCGGTCTTGATCGCCTCGGCCACCGGCAGGCTCTCCACCACCAGCCAGTCCAGCCCCAGCCCCGGCGAGCGGATCATCGCCCGCCGCGCGGCGATGGCGGCGCGCGGCCAGACCTCGCCATAGGGTATCTCGTGCAGGGCGTTGACGATGCCGGTTGCCCCGGTCTGGGCAACCTCGGCCAGGGTGATGTCGTCCAGCGGGCCGAACCAGCGCCAGCTCTCGATCATCGCGGTCTCCTCACAGCCGGTAGGCGGCTCGCGCCAGATCGACCGCCAGCGCCCGGGCAAGGCGCGGGGCCTCGGCCTCGGGCAGCCGGCCGGCGACCACAAGCTCGGCCAGGAAGGCGCAGTCGACCCGCCGCGCCATGTCGTGGCGGGCCGGGATCGAGGGCAGCGCGCGGGTGTCGTCGTTGAAGCCGACGGTGTTGAAGAAGCCCGCCGTCTCGGTCGTCAGCTCGCGGAAGCGGCGCATCCCGGCGGGGCTGTCGTGGAACCACCAGGCCGGGCCGAGCCGCAGGCAGGGGTAGGCCCCGGCCAGCGGCGCCAGTTCGCGCGATAGCGACGCCTCGTCGAGCGTGAAGACGATCAGCGTCAGCCGCGGGTGGTGGCCGACGGCATCGAGCAGCGGCTTCAGCGCCACCGTGTACTCGGCCGCCACCGGGATGTCGAAGCCCCGGTCGGGCCCCCAGCCCGCGAACACCGCGGCCGAATGGTTGCGCAGGCTGCCCGGATGCAGCTGCATCACCATCCCGTCCTCGCAGGACATGCGCGCGAACTCGGTCAGCATCTGGGCCCGGAACGCCGCCGCCTCGCCCGGCCCCGCCGCTCCCCTGCGGATGCGATCGAACAGCGCCGCCGCCTCGGCCGCCGGCAGGTCGAGCGTCATGGCCGAAGGCGCGCCATGGTCGGTGGCGGTCGCACCGTGGGCGCGGAAATGGGCGCGGCGGGCACGGTGGGCGGCCAGATAGCCCGCCCAGCGTCCGGTGTCCTCGCCGGTCAGCGCGCCCAGCCTGTCGAGCGCCGCGGCAAAGCCCGGCGCCTCGGGGTCGGTCACCGCATCGGGCCGGTAGGTCGGGATGACACGCCCGCCCCAGCCCGAGGCAGCGATGGCGCGATGGGCGGCAAGCCCGTCAAGAGCGGCGTCGGTGGTGGCCAGCACCTCGATGCCGAAACGCTCGTAGAGGGCCCGGGGGCGGAAGGCAGGGGTGGCAATCGCCGCGGCGATGCGGTCGAACTGTTCGTCGGCGGTGGTCGGCGACAAGGGCGCCTCGATGCCGAACAGTGTCTCGAACACATGTTCCAGCCACAGCCGGCTGGGGGTGGCGAGGAACAGGTGCCAGTGTGCGGCCAGCAGCCGCCACACCGCGCGCGGCTCCGGCCCGGCCCCCGCACCCTGCCCCGGCGCCGCCCCGCGCCGCGGCACGCCCAGCGCATCAAGCCCGACCCCCTGCGACACCAGCATCCGCAGAAGGTAATGGTCGGGCAGCAGGAACAGCGCCACCGGGTCGGCGAAGGGCTCGTCGGCGGCGAACCACTGCGGATCGACATGGCCGTGCGGGCAGACAAGCGGCAGCGAAGCGACCTCGGCATGCAGCGCGCGCGCCAGCCCGCGGGCCCGCGGCTCGGCCGGAAACAGCCGGTCGGGATCGAGCAGCGGCATCAGCGCCCCCCGAACGGCACGCCGTGCGGGGCGGGCGGACACCCGCGCCCCTGCCCCGCCCCGCTGTCGCCCTCGGCCAGCATCTGGGCACGGAGCGCGATCTCCATCGTCCGGAAGGTGTGGGCCTGGGCCACCGCCGTCTCGCTGCGCTCGACGACATCGGCAACCAGCCGGCGGAAGTAGGTCAGGGGCACGTCGGTGCAGTCGATGTGCTCGTTGCGGGCGGCGTTGACCAGGAACAGGTGGCTGCCGCTCCCGCCCCGGCCGATGTCGGTGTACTTGCGCAGTTCGATCGTGCCGGCCTCGCCCAGCAGGAACAGCCGCCCGTCGCCCCACACCGGCAGTGCGTCCGGGGTGAACCAGTCGACCCGGATGTAGCCATGGCCGCGGTCGCCCCGCAGCGTCATTTCGCCGAAGTCCTGAAAGCCGGGGTGCTCGGGGCGGGTGGTGTTCTCGACATGGGCGTGGACGATCTCGACCTCGGTCGAGCCGGTGAAGTGCAGGAACTGGTCGATCTGGTGGCTGCCGATGTCGGTCAGGATGCCGCCATAGCTCTCGCGTCGGAAGAACCACTCCGGCCGCGAGGCCAGGCGCTGGCGGTGCGGCCCCAGACCCAGCGTCTGGATCACCCGCCCGATGGCACCGGCGGCGACCAGCTCCTCGGCCTTGACGACCGCCGGCACCTCGAAGCGCTCCGAGAAGTCGACCGTCCAGATCCGCCCGGTCCGCGCCACCGCCGCCCGCAGCTCCGCCAGCTGGGCCAAGGTCGTGCAGCCGGGCTTGTCGGCCATCACATCCTTGCCGTGCGCCATCGCCTCGAGCGCGATGGCGGCGCGCTCGGAGGCCACCGCCGAGGTCAGGATCATCTGCACCCCGGGGTCCTCGAGGATGCGGCGGCGGTCGTCCACGCGCTCGAGCGCGGGGAAGGCGGCGGCGAAGCGGCGGGCCACGGCGCTGTCGGCCGACCACCAGCGCGCCACCGTGGCCCCGGCCGCGAGCATGTTGGTCAGCATCCCGAAAATGTGGTCGTGGTCGATCCCGACCACGGCCAGCGTCACCGTCGGCCGCGCCATCTCAGCCTCCCCCGTCGTCCAGTTCGGCCAGGCGCACGCTCCTGCCCTCGCGCCCGGACCGCTCGAGCCCGGCGATCAGCCGGTGCACGCCCAGCGCCGCGCGGCAGGGCACCATCGGCGGGCGACCGGCAGCAACCGCGGCGGCGAAATCGGCGATCACCTCGCGGTGCCAGTCGGCGGTGAAGGCCATCGGGTCGGCCCCCGCGCCGGTGCCTGCTGCCCCGCCCGCGATCTCCACCCGGCCGTCCTGCCAGGCCAGCCGCAGGCTGTTTCCGACCAGTTCGGCCGAGGCGTCGCGGTGGTGCAGCAGGATGCTCTCGGGCCGGCCGGGGAAGCTTGCGGTGCTGGCAAACAGGCTGCCCGGCACGCCGCCGGCAAGGCGGAGGCCCGCGGCCACGAAATCCTCGCCCTCCATGCGGTGAAAACCGGTGGTGGCGGTCAGCGCGACCACCTCCTCGACCTCGCCGGCCAGCGCCAGCATCAGGTCGAGCGTATGGATGGCCTGGCTGATCAGCACCCCGCCGCCGTCGCGGGCATAGCTGCCCCTTCCCGGCACGTCGTAATAGGCCTGCGGACGCCACCACGGCACCACCACCTCGACCGCACGCAGCGGGCCCAGCACACCGGCAGCCGCCATCCCCGCAAGCCGCCGCGCCGCCGGCCGCGCGCGGTGCTGCAGCACGATGCCAAGCGGCACCCCCGCTGTCTCCGCCAGCCGGCAGAGCCGCGTCGCCTCGGCCAGGCCGCGGGCGACCGGCTTTTCCATCAGCACCGGCTTGCCGGCCGCGACCAGCGCCGCGACGATCTCCGCACGGGCGTTCGGGGGGGTGGCGAGGATGACAAAATCGACCTCCGGGTCGGCGGCGATCTCGGCCACGCCGGCATAGCCGCGCCCGGCCCCCTGAAGCCCGGGGTGGCGGGCCGCGAAGGCCGCGCGTGCCTCGGCGCGGCGGGCATGCACGCCGGTCAGCCGCACCTGCCCGGCAAGGCCGGCCAGCGCCTCGGCATAGGTGGCGCTGACCATTCCGAGGCCGACCAGCGCGGCCCCCAGCGGACGCCCGTTCATCATGCACCTCCCCGCGGCGCCAAGGTTGCCCCGCCCGCCCCCCCGCGGTCAACGGCCGGCATCGCCGCGCCGGCCGGCGGCCGGCGGCGGCCCGGCCCCGCCCTAGCAGGTGATCCGGAAGCTGGCGTCCAGGTCGGGCCGCAGACGCAGCCCGAGGCCCGGGGCGTCGTCCGACAGCGCCACATGCCCGTCGGCCGCCTCGGGCTCGCCCTCGAAGACGTACCAGAACAGCTCGTTGCCGACCTCGACCGGAACCCTGGGGAAGTACTCCGCCATCGGCGCCGCCGGGCTGGCCATGACCACGTGGTAGTTGTGCATCTGCCCCGCATGCGGCACGACGTCCAGGCCGAACGCCTCGCCCAGCGCCGCGATCCGTACCGCCTGGGTGATGCCGCCGACACGGTTGGTGTCGAACTGCAGGACGTCCATCGCCCGCCGCTCGGCGATCTCGCGGAAGCCGCGCAGGGTGAACTCGTGCTCGCCGCCGGCGATCGGGACGATGCCCATCGCCCGCAGGTCGGCATAGCCCGCCACATCGTCGGCCAGCAGCGGTTCCTCCAGCCAGCGCAGGTTGAAGCGCGCCAGCCGCGGCAGCATCCGGCGGGCGTAGTCGAGCGTCCAGCCCATGTAGGCGTCGGCCATGATCTCGACCTCGTCGCCCACCGCCTCGCGCAGCGCCGCCACGAGCGCGACGTTGCGCGCCATCCCCGCGGCGCCGTCGCGCGGCCCCCAGCCGAAGCGCAGCTTCATCGCCCGGAACCCCGCCGCGAGGTAGCCCTCGGCCTCGGCCGCAAGCGCGTCGGTCGGCTGGGCGTAGAGGCGGCTCGCATAGACCGGGATGCGGTCCTTCATCCGCCCGCCGAGCAGCCTGAACACCGGCTGGCCGAGCGCCCGGCCGACGGCGTCCCACAGCGCCAGGTCCACCGCCGAGATCGCCGCCATCACCACGCCCTTGCGGCCGAAGGGATGGGTCTGGCGATACATCCTCTCCCACAGCCAGCCGATGTCCCAGGCCGACTGCCCCAGCAGGATCGGCCGCAGGTGGCGGTCGATCACCGCCTTGGCGACATGGGGGGAAAGCGCGGCGTTGCCCAGCCCGGTGATGCCGGCGTCGGTCTCGACCTCGACCACCAGCCAGCCGAGAAAGCCGAAGGCGCGGATGCCGACGCTGTCGCGGGCGACCTGGTCGCCGGCCGTGGTGCAGAAATGCGGCGGCAGCGGTGCGACCGGCCCGGTCCATTCCAGCACGCGGGCACGGATGTCGGTGATGCGCATGGGGGATCCTTTCAGCGCGGCAGCAGGGGCGGCAGGGCGGCGGCGTAGCGCTCGGCCCAGGCAAGGCCGTGCGCCGTGGGCGCCAGGAAAGGCGGCCGGTCGACCACCGGCGGCAGGCCCAGCCGGCGGGCGGTGATCCGCTTGCCATAGGTCAGGAAGCCCGGCAGCGACTGGATCACGAACACGGTCATCGGCAGCACCGCGGCATAGAGCCGGTCGGCCTCGTCGGCATCCTCCGCGAGGCCGGTGCGCATCAGCGCGGCGGCACGGGCCTGGACGTCGGCGCAGTCGAGCGCCGGGATCAGCCCTGCGCAGCCTGCCCGCAGGTTGTCGGTCAGTTCCAGCCCGCAGCGGCCGTTGAACACCTGCACCCGGCCGCCGGTGGCCGCCACCAGCTCGGCGGCATAGAGCGCCGGTCCCTCGGCCTTCAGCAGCCTGAGGTTGGGATGGTCCTCGACCAGCCGCGCGATCGTCTCCAGCCCGAGGCCGACGCCAAGGTAGTCGGGCGCGTTCTGGATGCCCAGTGGAACTGCGGCGGCATCTGCGAGCGCGCCGAAGAAGGCCGCGAGCGCGCTCTCGCTGCGCGCGCCCTCCGAGGGGGGCTGGACGATCACGCAGGCCGCGCCGGCCGCCTCGGCCGCCTTCAACGCCGCCCGGGCAGCGGCCAGGTCGGGTTCGGCCAGCGTCACGGTCAGCGGCAGCCGCCCGGCGAGATCCTCCGCCGCCCATTCGAGGACCATGCGCCGCTCGCGCGCCGACAGCTTGCCGACCTCGGTGCCGAGGCCCAGCACCGCCACCCCCTGCACGCCGGCGGCCAGCGCCCCCTCCACCTGCGCCCGCATCGCCGCGCGGTCGAGCGCCCCGTCGGCCCCGAACAGGGCGTAGAGCATGGGGTGGATGCCGGGCGGCAGGGCGGGTGGGGGGGCGGACTGGGGCATCGGCACGGCCTTTCGGGGCGCAGGGGCCGCGGCCGGCCCGCTGCGGCGGCTCAGCGGAACACGAGCGAGGGCAGCCATGTCGTCAGCGGCGGCACATAGGCCACCAGCAGCGTCGCCGCCGCCCACCACAGGATGAACGGCATCAGCATGCCGAAGGTGCGCGAATAATCGATGCCCGCGATCCGGCAGGCCACCATGGCCAGGATGCCCACGGGCGGTGTCAGCCCGCCGAGGACGAGCGACATCAGCGTGAAGATGCCGAACTGCACCCCGTCGTAGCCGTAGAACCCCACCACCGGGATCAGGATCGGCACCACGAGGATCAGCGCCGAGACGGTCTCGACGAACATGCCGAGCACCACCAGCAGCCCGAAGATCAGCAGCAGCGCCAGCTGCGGGTTGTCGGTAATCGCCACCAGCACGCCCAGCGCCGCCTGGGCAAAGCCCGAGGCGACGAGCACATAGCTGAACAGCGAGGCCCCCGCGAGGGTGATCAGCGCACTCGACGTTGTCACGCCGGCGTTGACGAGCTGGGCATAGACGCTGCCCGGGCGGTGCCGTCGGGTCAGGATGCCGTAGAGCAGCGCGTAGGCCACCGCCACCGCGCCGGCCTCGGTCGGCGTGAAGACGCCCGACAGGATGCCGCCGACGATGATCAGCGGCACCGCCATCGCCGGCATCGCCGCCTGCGCCGCACGGCCGAACTCGGGCCAGCTTTCGCGCGGCAGCGCCGTCGCCCCGCCCCGCTCCGCCAGGAGCCGCGCGATCACCATGATGCCAAGCCCGGCGAGCACGCCGGGGATGGCGCCGGCCAGGAACAGCGAGCCGATCGAGATTCCGGTCATCGAGCCGTAGATGACGGCGATGATCGAGGGCGGGATGATCGGCGCCATCAGCGCGGCGCAGGCGGTGATCGCCACCGAATAGGCCTTGTTGTAGCCCTCGCGCACCATCGCCGGGATCATCATCGAGCCGATCGCCGACAGGTCGGCAAGCGACGATCCCGACAGCGCTGCCATGAACATGTTCGACAGCACGTTGGCCTGCGCGAGCCCGCCCTTGAAATGCCCCATCGCCGAGCGCGAGAAGCGCACGATCCGCTCGGTGATGCCGCCCGAGTTCATCAGCTCGCCGGCAAGGATGAACAGCGGCACCGCCAGGAGCGCGAAGCTGTCCAGCGAGGCCGTGATCCGCTGGGGCAGGATCAGCATCGACTGGCCCGACAGCCAGATCGCCGCGATCGCCGAGAGCCCCATCGCGAAGGCGAGCGGCAGCCCGACAACCAGGAACAGCGCGAACAGCACGAAGAGCGTGGCGACGGTCATCGCGGATGCTCTCCGTCCGCGCCGGCGGCCGGCGGAGCCGTCCCGGCGACCAGATGCACGAGGGTGAAGAAGGCCATCAGCGTGCAGCCGGTCGGAATCGCCGCAAAGACGTACTTCATCGGCAGCTGCATCGCCGGCGATGCCATGAAGCGCAGCCGGTAGAGGTAGTCCCAGGCATACCAGCCCACGATCGCGCAGAAGACAAGCACCAGCAGCGCCGCGACCACCCGAACCTGCCGGTAGCGGGCCGGCGCCAGCACGTCCTTGAGCGGCTCGAGGGCGATGTGGGCGTGCCGGTCGCTGGCCACGGCGGCGCCCAGCATCACGCCCCACAGGAGGCCGTAGCGGACCAGCTCCTCCGACCAGACGAGCGAATCGTTCAGGACGTAGCGAAAGAAGACTTGCGCGCAGATCAGCGCCGCATACCCCAGCACCACCGCCGCCACCGTCGCCTCGACGGCGTGGCGCACCAGCCGCACCGGCAGGCTGTGGGGCAGCCCCCGCCGCCATCCCGCCGTGCCGGTCGCGCCGGGCGCGCTCATCGCCGCCCCGCCGCGGCGCTGCCCAGCGCATCCGGCGCGGGCTTGCGCATGCCCAGCCGCGCATAGACCCGCTCGGGCACCAGCGCGGGATCGCGGTAGACCGTCCAGCGGCAGGTGCCGCTGCCGTCGCCGGGATGGACCGGGGGGTCCACCACCCGCACGGGATAGCCGAATCGCTCCATGGGCAGCTTCTCGGTCAGGACGCAGCAATGGGCACAGTAGGTGCACACCCCCGGCATGTTCCAGGCGAAGGGGTGGGCGCCCGCCAGCACCGCCCAGCGGAACGGCGGCTCCATCCGCGGTCCGGTGCCGTCCAGCGGCTCGCCGGCCACCGTCCGCCCGCCCGAACCGCAGGGCGCGAAGGTGAACTCCACCCGGTCGTCGAAGGCCTCGAAGGCGACGTCGCCGCGCCGGCCGGGGCCGGACAGATGGCCGTGCATCGATTCGAAGGTCAGGTACACGATCAGCGGGAAGGCGTCCGTCCAGTCCACCCGGCTGGTGTCGAAGCGCCGGTAGCGGCTGTCGAACCAGTCGCCGATCACCCAGCCCTCGTACATCTCGCCCAGCGCCGGCTCGCCGAAGCGGCGGATGACGATATCGAAGAGGCCCGAGAGATGGTCCACCTGGCCGTCATGCAGGTGCCGCCATAGGTTGCGCATCGCCTCGGCTGCCGCCCCGTCGCCCGCCCCCGCCGCGGCACCCAGCGCCGCCACCGCCTGCCACGCGGAATCGAAATCGGCCGCCGCGGCGGGACGTCCGGCCACCGCAAGGGCATGCACGCGAGCGTCCTCGGCCGCGATCGCCGACGCCTCCATCCCCTTGTCGGCCAGGTAACGGCGGGTATCGCGCCGCCACTGCGCATAGATGTCGTGGATGATCCGTGCCTCGGTCAGGAAGAAGCCGGCAAGCCCGGCCGTCGTCGTCACGTCGCCTTCGGCGATGGCCCGGGCCAGCAGCCCGTGGGTGCCGCGGGCCAGGCCGTCCCAGTCGTCGGCGCGGACGATGCGACCGAGGTCGGGGTGGTGGGCGAGTGGTACCATGGGCCTACCGCATCAGCTGGCCGCCGTTCACGTCCAGCGTGTGGCCGGTGACATAGCCGGCCCAGTCGCTGGCGAGAAACAGGCAGCAGGTCGCGACCTCGTCGGGCGTGCCGATCCGGCCCATCGGGATCATCGCAAGGAAGCGCTCCAGCGCCGCCGGGCTCACCCCGTCGCGGGCCATCGCGGTATCGACAAGGCCGGGGGCGATCACGTTCACCGTCACACCGCGGGCGGCGTATTCGCGCGCCATCGACTTGGCCAGGGCGATGACCGCGGCCTTGGTCATGGCGTAGGCGGTCGAGCCGACATAGCCGCCGGTGTGCGCACCCTGGCTGGAGAACAGGATGATGCGGCCGCGGCCGCGCGCCGCCATCCGCCCGGCCGCGGCGCGGGCCAGGAACAGCGCGCCGCCCATGTTGACGGCGACGAGCGCCTGCAGGTCCTGCGGGGTGACCGCGTCGAGCGGTTGGCGCAGGATGCGCGCCCCGGCGTTGACGAGCACGTCGACGGCACCGAACCGTGCCTCGGTCGCCGCCACCGCCGCCTCGCAGGAGGCCGCGTCGGCAAGGTCGAGCGCGACCGAGGCCGCGCCCTGCCCCGCCTCGGCCACCGCCGCGGCTAGGCCTGCCGCGTCGATGTCGGCCAGCATCACGCCCGCCCCGGCGGCGGCGAAACGGCGCGCCACGGCGCGGCCGATGCCGCCGGCGGCACCGGTGACCAGCACGCCGCGCCCGGCAAGCCCCAGATTGTCCATGCCCATGCGGCCCCGCTTCAGGCAGGGCCCGCCCGGTCGGCCGGGCGGGCCCCGTTTGCCCTCAGTTCGGCGCGGCGGCCGAGACCTTGTCGATCCACGCCTGGCCGGCGGGGCCCGCAACCCGGACGAACTCGTCCCACACCGGCGCCATCGCCGCCTGGAAGGCCGGGATGTCGGGGTCCGGCACGGTCTCGAGCTTGGCCGACAGCTCGCCCCAGTAGCGCTCGGCCGCGACCCGGGTCGCGGCGTTGAACTCGCCCACCGCCGTCGCGCCGGCCTCGCGCACCGCCGCCTGCTGCTCGGGCGACAGCCCGGCCATCACCCCGCCGTTGGCGAACATGCTGACGTCGGTCATGATGTGCAGGGTCCGCGACAGGTAGTTCGTCACCTCCTGCATGCCGCCGACCGCAAGCCCCTCGGGCGGGTTCTCGACCGCGTCGATGACGCCGGTCTGCAGCGCGGTGTAGACCTCGCCCCAGGCCATCGGCGTGGGGTTGGCGCCGACCGCACGGAAGGCGTTGACGTAGACCGGCACCTCCGGCACGCGGATGCGCACGCCGGAAAGGTCGCCCGGGACGCGGACGGGGGCGTTGCGGGTCATGATCACCCGGAAGCCCGCATTGCCGTAGCCCAGCGCCTCGATCCCGAGGTTGGCCTTCACGCTCTCGGCCAGCTCGGCACCCACCGGGCCGTTGATGACGGCATCGAAGTGGTCGTCGCCCTTCCACAGGAACGGCAGGCTGACAAAGCCGTACTCGGGCCGCCAGTTGGCCAGCGTCCCGAAGTCGGACCAGACGAAGTCGACGGTGCCGAGCTGCACCGCCTCCGCACCCTGCCTGAGGCCCGCGATCTGGCCCGAGGGGAAGACCTCGACGGTGATCGCACCGCCGGTCTTCTCGGCCACGAGATCGGCGAAGCGCCGCGATGCGACGTCGACGAGATGTCCCGGGGCCAGGTGGTGCGACAGGCGGAGCGTCCGGTTCTGCGCCTCCGCCGGGGCGGCGAATCCGGCCGCGAGCGCGACGAGCGCGACGCCGGCCAGCACGGTCCGTCGGGTCGGGGTGGATCGCATGTTCTCCTCCATGGTTGCGATGATCGGTCGGTCAGTCGGCAGGGTAGGGACGGTGCAGCGAAAGCGCCCCGCGGTTGAGCGTGAGGCCGAAGCCGGGCGCGTCGGGCAGGCGGATCCGCCCGCCCTCCGGCAGGCGCTCGTCGGTGAACATCGCGCCGAACACCGGCACCAGGGCGCGGCCGTCGGGGCTGATGTTGATGTACTCGGCGAAGGGAGCCTGCGGCTGGGTGATGCAGAAGTGGTAGCTGTAGGCGCCCGAACCGTGCGGAATGACGGGCACGTCCCAGGCGTTGGCAAGCGCGGCGATGCGGATCAGCTCGGTCATGCCTCCGCACCACATCACGTCCGGCTGCACGATGTCGACGGCGCGGTGCTGGATGAGGTTGCGGAAACCGTAGCGGGTGTACTCGTGCTCGCCGGTGGTCCAGCGCACCCACGGGCAGGCGGCCTTCAGTGCCCGGTGCCCGTCGAAGTCGTCGGGGTGCAGCACCTCCTCGATCCAGTAGATCTCGAAGGGGCGCACCGCATTGGCAAGGTCGATCGCATAGGGCACGTCCAGCGCCATGTAGCAGTCGATCATGATCGGAAAGCCGGGGCCGACCTCGGCGCGCACCGCGGCCACCCGCTCGACGTTGCGGCGCAACCCCGCCGGACCGTCCGCCGGCCCCTCGGGCAGCGGGATCTTGCCGCCAGCGAAGCCCTGGGCGCGGGCATTGGCGGGATCGGGTCCGGTGCAGTAGAGCGCAAGCTCCTCGCGCACCGCCCCGCCGATCAGCTTGCACACCGGCTCATCGCGCAGCCGGCCGAGCAGGTCCCACAGCGCCAGATCGACGGCCGAGATGGCGGTCAGCGGCAGGCCCTTGCGGCCGTAGAACATCGAGGCGCGGAACATCTGGTCCCACAGGCGGGCGGTGTCGCGCGGATCGGCACCGAGCAGGAACCGGCGGAAATGGCGCTCGATCAGGAAGCACGCGGGCTCGCCCCCCATGCCGGTGGCGATGCCGACGGTGCCGTCCGCCGCCTCGACCTCCACCACCACGCTGCCGAGCACGCCGATGCCCCAGGTGGTGCGGCTGTCCCGGTAGGCCGGATAGCCCGACATCGGGTTGGCTATCAGGGTGTCGGTGATCCAGTGGCCACCCTGGCGGCGGTGGTAGTCGCCGCCGATGTCGCCCCCGCCCACGACATGGGCGCGGACGTCGACGATCCGGAAGCGGTCGGCAGGGCGTCCCACGCACGTTCCCCCGTGGCTGATGGCCTCAGATTGGCCTGTCACACTTACTGGCTAGGCCAATTATCACCCCGCGCGCCCCCGGTCAATTCGCCGGCACCGGGCAGCGCGGCGCCCCGCCCTCCAGCGCCCGCGCGATGTCGGCTGCGACAAGGCCCTGCAGCCGGTCGATCGCGGCATCCGAATACCAGGCGGCATGCGGCGTCAGGATCAGGTTGGGCGCGTCCCGGAGGGGCGAATCGACCGGCAGCGGCTCGCTCTCGAAGACGTCGAGCGCCGCCCCGCCGATGCGGCCCTCGGCGAGCGCCGCCGCCAGCGCGGCCTCGTCGACAAGCCGGCCGCGCGCGGTGTTCACGATCACCGCATGCGGACGCATCGTCGCAAGCGTCGCGCGGTTGACGATGCCGACCGTGCCGGCCACCGCCGGCGCATGCAGCAGAAGGGCGTCGGCGCCGGCGAACAGCGCGCCGGCACCGCATGCCTCCACGTCCAGCGCCGCCGCCGCAGGGGCATCGAGCGCGGGGTCGGCCACGAGGAAGCGGCAGCCGAAGGGCCGTAGCCGCGCCAGCACCTCGCGCCCGATCCGGCCGAGGCCGAGGAAGCCCACCACCGTGTCGGCCAGCGGCCGCAGCGGCCGCGCCACGCCCACCGCATCCCATCGCCCCTGCCGCACCGAGCGGTCCATGGGCACGATCCGGCGCAGCAGCGTCAGCAGCATCGCCACGCTGTGGTCGGCCACCTCGGCGATGCAGTAATCCGGCACATAGCCGACGTGGACCCCGCGCGCCCGCGCCGCGGCAACGTCGATGTTGTCGTAGCCGATGCCGTAGCGCAGCAGCGTCGCCCCCGGTGCCAGTCCCGCCACCGCCTCGGCCGGGCACGGCGCGAACTGCACCACCGCGACATCGGCGCCTCGGATCGCCGCCGCCACCTCGGCGGCGCTGCGGCAGCGATGGGCCTCGAACCGTGCCCCCGCGGCCTCGGCGGCTGCCTGCTCGCGCGCAAGCGCGGGAAAGGTGTAGTCGGTGACGACGACGCGGCGGCCGCTCATGTTTCCTCCCGGGCGCCCGGGGGCGCCAGATAGTCGTGGACGACGCGGCCGGCCACCAGCGTGAAATCGGCCCGCCAGTAGAACCCCTCGAGCGGCTCGGCCACCGGCAGGCGGAACACCGGCGCCTGCACGTTGGGGCGCAACTCGACCGAGCAGGGCCCCGACCAGCATTCGTGCACCCGCACCTCGGCCAGCCGGCGCGCGGTGATCTGGCGGATCGCCGGGCTGCCGTCGATGTGGTCGACCGCCTTGAGGTTGAGGTTCAGCGCGAAGTCGAAGTGGCTGGCAAGCGCGGCCGGGTCGGCACGGCGCTGCTTGTAGGCGAGCGTGCCGGTCACGATGTCGATGCCGTTGCGGCCGACGCGGCCGACCCACAGGTCCCCCCGTGCCTCCAGCCGGACCTCGGCCAGCTTCTTGGGCTGGCCGTGGATCTCGCGCCCGTGCGCGACGCCGATCTCGGAGGACAGGAAGAAGTAGGGCGAATAGGCCCCCTCCGCCCCCCCAGGCATCGCAGCGCCGAACATCACGTTGGCCTCGCCGTAGGGACCGATCCAGTCGGTGTCGTTCATCCGGTAGATGTGGATCGCCACCACCTCGCCGCGCGGCTCCAGCGGCGGCGGCAGCAGCCGGGCCAGCGCCGCGGGGTCGGTGCGGTAGAACAGCGTCAGCACTTCGGCGTTGCGGAAGGAAAAGGGAAAGGGCGGGACGGTCGGCGCGTCCCAGGGGGTGGAAAAGCCCCCGGCAAGAATCTCCTCCGCCGTCGGGCGGCGCGGCCAGCCGCCGCTCACCGCCCCGCCTCCGGCGCCCGGCGCGAGGTCGCCAGCACGTTGGCCATGTGCGTCCGCATCGCCGCGCGCGCCGCCCCCGGGTCGCGCTGCGCCAGAGCCGCGACGATCGCGCGGTGGTCGGCGATCGACCGGCGGATGACCGCAGGCGTCTCCGACGCGGTCTTGCGGGCCTCGAGCCCGAGGATGTTCATGCTCTCCGCCGCACGGGCAAGGAAGGGGTTGCCGGCAAGTTCGGCCAGCCGGCCGTGAAAGGCGGTGTCGAGCGCGCGGTAGCCCTCGGGCACCGCGATCAGCGCCTCCTGGCGGACGATCAGCGCCTCGAGCTCGGCAACCGCGGCGGGGCCGGCGGCGGCGCAGGCCAGCGCCGCGATCTCGCCCTCGATCAGCCCGCGCGCCTCGTAAAGCCGCTCGACCTCGACCTCGCGCAGGGTCAGGAAGAAGGTCAGCGGGCCAAGCAGGTCGGCCGCCTGCAACGGCGAGACGGTCATGCCATCGCCATGGCGCGAGCGCAGCACGCCCAGCACGATCAGCGCCTTGATCGCCTCGCGCACGGTCGGCCGGCTGACGTTGAACAGCTCTGCCAGCTCGCGCTCGCCCGGCAGCCGGTCCCCCGGCCGCAGCGTGCCGGCGGTGACCATGCCGAGCAGCCGGTGCGCCAGCCGCTCCGACGCGCCCTCGCGCTGGATCGGGGCAAGCGCGAGGTCGCCGGTCTGGTCGCCGCGTTCGGGTGCGATTTCCTGCATGGCCATGCGATTGGTCTGACCTGTGCTTGACATACCCTCCCCTCCCCGCCTAGTCAATGCGGGCGCAACGGGGGAGGATCGCGTGCAGGTCGACGGGATCGAGTCCTTCGTGCTTCGCTACCCCGACGCCAACGACCACGGCAGCCAGCGCATGACCGTGCTCGTGCGCGTGCGCACGGCCGAGGGTCTGTCGGGCTGGGGCGAGGCCATCGCGATGTGGCCCGAGGCCTGCTCTGCGGTGGCGGCGATCGTCGCCGGAGGCCTTCAGCCGGTGCTGCGCGCGGCCGGGCCGACCGACGTCGCCGCTGCCTGGGAGGCGATGCGCGCCCATGCCTGGTGGTATGGCGAGGGCGGCATCGCCAGCATGGCGATCGCCGCCGTCGACATGGCGCTGTGGGACATCGCCGGACAGCAGGCAGGCCAGCCGCTCTGGCGGCTGTTCGGCCGCCGCGCCCATGATGCCCTTCCCGCCTGCGCATCTTGCCACGTCAACAAGCCGACTCTGGCCGCGAACGTGGCCGAGGTGGAGGGCTTCTTTGCCCGCGGCTTCCGCAGCGTGAAGCTCGGCCTCGGCAAGCGCGGCCCCTCGCCGATCGGTCAGGATCCGGAGATGGCGGTGCGGTTCGTCGCGATGCTGCGTGCGGCGCTCGGTCCCGCGGCAGAAATCCTCGTCGACGTCGGCAACGGCATCCGCTGGGACCGCGACACCGGCATCACCGTCGCCCGCCGGCTGGCCGACCTCGGGGTCGGCTGGATCGAGGAGCCCTTCTACCCCACCCGGACCGACGACTACCGGGCACTAAAGGCGGCGGTGCCGATCGCCGTGGCGACCGGCGAGCGCGAGTACACCGTCACCGGCTACGACCGGCTGATCGCGACCGGCACCGTCGATGTCGTCGGCGTCGATCCCGCCCGTGCCGAGGGCATCACCGGCTTCCGTGCCGTCGACCGGCTGGTGCAGGCGCGCGGGCTGACAATCAACGCGCATGCCTGGTCGACGGCGGTGACCACCGCGGCCAGCCTGCATCTGTCGGTCGCCTCGCCGGCGGCGCGGCTGTTCGAACTCAAGCCGCATCCGGTGGTGGTGCAGGACGATCTCGTGGACCGGCCCGTCGTCATGCGCGACGGTGTCGTGGCGCCGCACGACGCGCCGGGCCTCGGCATCCGCGTCGACGAGACGGTGGTCCGGCGCCTCGCCGTCGGCTGAACGCATGCGCCGGCGTTCCCCCCCGCCCGAGGCCTTCGCCGCCGTCGAGCCCGAACCCGACCGCCGCCCGCCGCTGGCCGAGCAGGTGGCGCGCCGCATCCTCGACCTGATCCGCTCGGGCAACCTGCGTCCCGGCGACCGTCTGCCCCTCGACCGCGACCTCGCCGCCATGCTGGGCGTGGGCCACCCCGCCGTGCGCGAGGCGCTGCAGGCGCTCGCCATCCTCGGCGTGCTCGACCGCGCCCGCGGCGGCCGGTCGGTGGTGGCCGCCCCCGACCTCGCCGCCTTCCTGACGCCGCTGCGCCATCTGGTGCCACTCAACCCGGGCAACGTCGAGACCTACTTCCGGGCGCGGCTGTTCGTTGAGGGCGGGATCGGCCGGATGGCCGCCACCCTCATCGCCCCTGCGGCCATCGACCGGCTGCGCCGGCTGGTGGAGGTGCAGGCCAATCTCGCCGCCGATCCCATCGGCTTCCGCGTCTCGGACCTCGAGTTCCACCAGACGCTGCTCGACGCCTGCCAGAACCCCTTTCTCGACCAGATCGGCACGTCGCTCTACGAGATGGGGATGGAATACCGCCGCGTCGCCTCCGGGGCCCCCGGGGTCATCGCCCAGAGCGTCGCCGACCACGCCGAGATCGTGGCCGCGCTGGCCGCCCGCGACCCCGAACGCGCCGGCCGCGCGATGGAGCGGCATGTTGAGAACGTCGACCGCTCGACCCGGGCCGCCATGCAGGCGCTGGCCCCGGGGCCGACCGAGGCGGCGCGGCAGGGCAGCAACGGAAGGAACGGACGATGAGCTTGCTTGCAGGACGGGTGGCGATCGTCACCGGCGCGGGACGCGGCATCGGCGCGGCGGCAGCCGCGGCGCTGGCGGCGGCGGGCGCGCGGGTGGCAGTGGCGGCCCGCGACCCCGCAGCCGGGACGGCACAGGCCGAACGCATCGTCGCCGCCGGCGGCGAGGCGATGGGGCTCGGCTGCGACGTGGCCGACCCGCAGGCGGCCGGGACCGCCGTCGCCGCCGTGCGCGACCGCTGGGGGCGGATCGACATCCTGATCAACAACGCCGGCGTCATCGACCCCATCGCCCGCATCGCCGAGGCCGACCCCGAGGCCTGGGCGCGGACGGTCGCCGTCAATCTCGTCGGCGCCTTCCGCATGGCACGGGAGGTCCTGCCGGCGATGCTGGCCGGCGGCGGCGGCACCATCGTCGCGATCGGCTCGGGCGCCGCACTGCGGCCGATGGAGGGGTGGTCGGCCTACTGCGCCTCGAAGGCCGGGCTGCTCATGCTCGCCCGCTCGCTCGACCATGAATACCGCGACCACGGCATCCGCTCGCTCGCCTTCGCGCCCGGCATCGTGGACACCGGCATGCAGGGCGAGATCCGCGCCTCGGGGCTCAACCCCGTCAGCCGTCTGCCGCGCACCGCGCTCGCCCCCGCCGACGATCCCGCGCGCGCCCTGGTCTGGCTCTGCGGGCCGGGGGCCGATGCCCATCTCGGCGCCCAGGCCGACATCCGCGACCCGGCCCTGCGCGCCGCTGCAGGGCTTGCCCCGCTGCCGGGGTGACGCGCCCTCCGCCCGCCCCGCTGCCGCCGCTGGCGCGGTCGTGTCTGGAATCGCTGCGGCCGGTCGGCTAGGGTCGCGACCATGCGGGGTGCGCGAACGGTTGCGGTTGCGGTGGTGGCGGGCGCGCTGGCCCTCGGCCCGGGGGCGGAAGGCGCCCGCGCCCATCCCCATGTCTTCATCGACGCCGGCGTCGAGTTCCTGTTCGACGACGCCGGCGCTCTCGCGGCGGTGCGCATCGTTTGGGCCTATGACGAGTTCTTCTCGCTCCTGGTGATCGAGGACATGGGCCTCGACCCCGACTTCGACGGCCAGCTCACAGCCGGAGAGGTGGCAAGCCTGTCGGGCTTCGACATGGAGTGGATCGAGGGCTACGAGGGCGACCTCTACCTGTTCCAGGACGGCCGGCCGGTGGCGCTGTCGGGGCCGCTGGATTGGGGGGCGGAGTATCGCGACGGGCGTATCGTCACGAGCCACGTCCGGGCACTGGTCGAACGGCTCGCCCCCGCGGCGGCGCCGCTGAGCGTGCAGGTCTACGACCCGACCTACTACTCGGCCTACCGCATCGCCGGCGCGCCGCTCCTGACCGGCCGCGGCGGCTGCACGACCGAGGTGCTGGTTCCCGACCTCGGCGCCGCGACCGCCCGGCTCGAGGCGGCGCTGGCCGAGATGACGGCGGCCGACCCCGACGCGCTCGAGATGGACTTTCCCGCCGTCGGCGCCGCCTTCGCCGAGGAGATCGTGCTGACATGCGCCCCCTCGTCCTGACGCTGGCGCTCGCCCTCGCGCTCGCCTTGGCCATCGCGGCCGCGGCGGGCTGGCTCGACGGCCTCGCCGCCTGGGCCGCGGCGCTCCAGCGCGAGGCGCAGACGGCGATGGCCGGGGCGCTGCGGCGCCTGCGGGCAGGCGAGCCCGGGGCGCTCGCGTTGCTGCTGGGCATCTGCTTTGCATATGGCGTCGCCCATGCCGCCGGTCCGGGGCACGGCAAGGTGCTGATCGGCGGCTATGGCGTCGGCAGCCGGGTGCGGCTGACGCGGCTGGCCGCGATTGCGCTGGCCGCGTCGCTCGCCCAGGCGACTGCAGCGGTGGTGCTGGTCTACGCCGGCGTCCTTGCCTTCGGCTGGACCCGCGAGCACATGACCGGCCTGGCCGAGGGCGCGCTGCAGACCGCCTCGACGGTGGCGATCGGGCTCATCGGCCTGTGGCTGGTGCTGCGCGGGCTGCGCGGCCTGGCCGCGCGGCCGGCGCCGGCGGTGTCCCTGCCCGTGCCCGTGCCGGCCGGCGGCGCGCACCACCACCACCCCGGCGACCACCGCGTCCACCGCGATCACCACCTCCACGCAGGCCATGTCGGCTGTGCCGACTGCGGCCACCGCCACGGCCCGACCGCCGCAGAGGTGGAGGCGCTTGCCGGCTGGCGCGATGCCGCCGCGCTGGTCGCCGGCATCGCCATCCGTCCCTGCACCGGGGCGCTGTTCCTGCTGATCCTGACCTGGCGGATGGGCATCGATGCCGCCGGCATCGCCGGCGCCTACGCCATGGGCCTCGGCGTGGCGACGGTCACCGTCGCCGTGGCGGCGCTGGCCGTGCTGTCGCGCGACGGCGCGCTGCTGTCGGCGGCGCGCCTCGGCGGGGCGCGCCGCCTGGTGCCGGTCCTCGAACTCGCCGCCGGCGCGCTGGTCGCGCTGGTGGCGCTGAACCTGCTCGCCCGCGGCGCCTGAGCGCGGGGCTCAGCCCGCAGCCAGGTCCGCCTCGAGCCCGGCCAGCACGGCATCGCCCATGGCCTTGGTCCCGACCGGCTTGCGGCCGGGAAGCTGCAGCAGGTCGCCGGTGCGGATGCCGCCGGCCAGCACCCGCTCCACGGCCCGGTCCAGCCGGTCGGCCTCCGCCCCCTGGCCGAAGGAATAGCGCAGCGCCATCCCGAACGACAGGATCGCCGCCAGCGGGTTGGCAATGCCCTTGCCGGCGATGTCGGGGGCCGAGCCGTGGACCGGCTCGTAAAGCGCCTTCGGCCGGCCGCCGGCCGCCGGCGCACCCAGCGAGGCCGAGGGCAGCATCCCGATCGAGCCGGTCAGCATCGCCGCGAGGTCCGACAGCAGGTCGCCGAAGAGGTTGTCGGTGACGATCACGTCGAACTGCTTGGGCGCCCGGACAAGCTGCATCGCCCCGGCGTCGGCATACATGTGCGACAGCGCGACATCCGCGAATTCGGCGTCATGCACCGCCTGCACCACCTCGCGCCACAGCACGCCCGATTCCATGACGTTGGCCTTCTCCATCGAGCAGACCCGGCCTGACCGCTGGCGCGCCAGCGCGAAGGCCGCGCGTGCCACCCGGGCGATCTCGCCCTCGGTGTAGCGCTGGGTGTTGATCCCGACGCGCTGGCCGCCCTCGGTGACGATGCCGCGCGGGCTGCCGAAGTAGATGCCCGAGGTCAGCTCGCGCACGATGACGATGTCGAGCCCGCCGATCACCTCGGGCTTCAGGGTCGAGGCCCCGGCAAGCGCGGCAAAGCACACCGCCGGGCGAAGATTGGCGAATAGGTCCATCTCCTTGCGCAGCCGCAGGAGGCCGCGCTCGGGCTTCTGGTCGAACGGCAGGTTGTCCCATTTCGGCCCGCCGACCGCGCCCAGCAGGACGGCATCGGCCGCCTGCGCCGCGGCCATCGTGGCATCGGCAAGGGGCGTGCCATGGGCGTCGATGGCCGCGCCGCCGACCAGACCCTCGGTGACGTCGAAGGCGAGGCCGCGCCGCGCCCCGAACCAGTCGATCACCCGGCGTGTCTCGGCCATGACCTCCGGTCCGATCCCGTCTCCGGCCAGGATCAGAAGGCTCGGGTTCGGCATGGGTTTCCTCCCTCGCTGCTGCCCGCACCGCCTAGCCTGCCGGCCCCGCGCGCGCAAGCCGTCGCGGCCGTGCAGGGCGCGCACCCCGCCCGCGCCGCTTGGCTGGTCACTACTTGCACGATCAACGCCGAACGGCATACCCTGCCCGAGGGTGATGGGAGGGAAGGGGAAATGGCTGCCAGGCGGAAGCTGCGTGCAGGGATCGTCGGGCTGGCGGGCGCGGTGGGGATCGCGCTGGCGGCGGCGCTCGCCCCGTCTCCGGCCGTCGCGGCCGAAGACGAGGCCACGCGGCCGGGCTTCTTCCTCTTCTGGGCCACCCATCCGCTGCGGCGGACCGATGTCTACCAGTCCGACGGCACCGCCGAAGGCACGCGGCTGGTCTTCGACACGGTGCCTTACGACGGGCCCGGTGCAGACATCGAGATCGTTGGCCTCGGCCCGCGCACGGTCGCGGTCGTCAAGTCGACCGACGTCAGATCGCGCACCCGGCCCGGGCTCTACCTGCTCGGTCAGGAAGACGCTCCGCGCCGGCTGGGCGACCGCACCCTGCAGTCCGCCTACACTGTCCGGCTGCTCGGCGTCTTCGGCGGCCGGCTCGTTGTCGAGGTTGCCGTCCCCTACCGGGGCAACTTGCTCTACGAGACCGACGGGACCGAGGCGGGAACCCTCGCGCGCCCGGACCTCGCCACTCTGGCCACAACCGCGCTGTTCGAGATGGCGGGCCGGATGTTCCTGCTGTCGAACGAATACATCCAGGATCGGCGCGGCACCGAGGGCCGGCTCTACAGCGTCGACCTTGCCGCGGGGCGGCTGACCAAGCTGTTCGATTTCGCCAGTGACGGCGGCAGCATCCGCGGCTACGATCCGCCGACGCGCGAACACACGGCGCCGGTCGCGGTGGTGGGCCCCGCCACTGACCGCGTCGTCTTCTGGCGCCAAACCAGCCGCACCGGGATGGAGCCCTGGGTGTCGGACGGCACGCTCGCCGGCACGCGGTTGCTGTCCAACATCGGCCCTCTGAACCGGGACGGCACCTTCGACCCGCGCTTCCTGCCCTTCGGCGACAAGGCACTGTTCATCGGCCTGACCGACCGCCACGGCGACGAGCCCTGGATCACCGACGGCACCCCCGAGGGCACCGTCATGCTCGCCGATACCCTCCCCGGCGCCTCCTCCTCCTCCGGGGTCCGCTTCGACCAGATGGTGGAGCTTGACGGGCGGGTCTACTTCCCCGCGGCAACGACCGACCCGCTGACGCGCGGCCTGTGGGTCACCGACGGCACGCCCGACGGCACGCGGCGCATCCGCCTGCGCCATGCCGGCAAGGATCTGTCGCTCGACTTCGACGGCCCGCAGGCACTCGCCGCCACCGGCGGGCTCCTCTACTTCATGGGCACGAAGCGCAGCGGCGACTGCCCGCGCGGCGTTCCCGTCACCTGCCGCTACGACAGCGCGCTCTACCGCTACGATCCCGCCTCAGGCCGCGTGCGGCAGGAGGCGCGGACCACCGGCTTCGCCTGCAAGTTCAGCAACCTCCATGTCGACGACGGGGTCTTCTCGGGCGGCAGCTACGGCAGCCTGATGCCCTTCGGCCGCGGCCTCCTGTTCCCCGCCACCGGCCGCCCCCCGGTCGACCCGATGCCGCGCTGCGGCGTCGAGCCGATGGACATCGAGCCCTGGGGCCTGTCGGGGCGCACGGCCCGCAACATCGTCCAGATCAATCCCCGCCTCGAAAGCTCGAACCCGGTGTTCATCGGCTCCTCGCTCTGCACCGGGCGCTGCTGAGCGCTGTCGCGCCCGGTTGTCGCGGTGTCGCGGTCGCGCTTGCGGCCGCGTCGGCGGGCTGATCTTCTCCTTGCCGCAGGACGGGGGGACGGCCATGCGCTATTCCGGCTGGCGGATCGCCTGGGAGGGGCTGACGGGCAACCGCGGCTGGCGCCCGGCCTGGCGCGAGCCTGCGCCGAAGGCCGCCTACGACACCGTCATCATCGGCGGCGGCGGCCACGGGCTGTCCACCGCCTACTATCTGGCCAGGAACCACGGGCTCACCGACGTCGCGGTGCTCGAGAAGGGCGGGCTCGGCCTCGGCAACGTCGGTCGCAACACGACGATCGTGCGCGCCAACTACTTCCTGCCCGGCAACTCGGAGTTCTACTCGCACTCGCTGAAGCTCTGGGAGGGGCTGGAGCGCGAGCTGAACTTCAACGTCATGCATTCGCAGCGCGGGCTGATCAACCTCTTTCACTCCGACGGCCAGCGCGACGCCTTCGCCCGCCGCGGCAACGCCATGATCAACCAGGGCGACGACGCCGTGCTGCTCGACCGCGAGGGGGTGCGACGTCTGCTGCCCTTCCTCGACTTCGGGCAGACCCGCTTCCCGATCCACGGCGGGCTTCTGCACCCGCGCGGCGGCACGGCGCGCCACGATGCGGTCGCCTGGGGCTACGCCCGCGGCGCCGACGCCCGCGGCGTCGACCTGGTCCAGAACTGCGAGGTCACCGGCATCGACACCGACGGCGGCCGGGTGACCGGCGTGCAGACGAGCCGCGGGCCGATCCGCGCCCGCCGCGTGGCGATCGTCGTCGCCGGCCGGTCGAGCCAGGTCGCCGCGATGGCCGGGCTGCGCCTGCCGATCGAGAGCCACGTCCTGCAGGCCTTCGTCACCGAGGGGCTGAAGCCCGCCATCGACCACGTCATCAGCTTCGGCATGGGGCATTTCTACATCAGCCAGTCCGACAAGGGCGGGCTGGTCTTCGGCGGCGACCTCGACTTCTACGCCTCCT
>JAHDXW010000028.1 GCA_023383015.1 Paracoccaceae bacterium | reverse complement strand
CGAGGGCGGCCGCACCGTCGGCGCCGGCGTCGTCTCCAAGATCCTCGCCTGAACGCATGGGGCCGCGTGGCCGGGGACCTCCCCGCGCCGCCGGCCCGGAGGGCAGCACCATGCAGGGAACCAACATCCGCATCCGCCTGAAGGCGTTCGACTACCGCGTGCTGGATGCCAGCACGGCCGAGATCGTGAACACGGCCAAGCGGACCGGCGCCACCGTGCGCGGGCCCATCCCGCTGCCGAACCGCATCGAGAAGTTCACGGTTCTGCGCGGGCCGCACATCGACAAGAAGTCGCGCGACCAGTGGGAGATCCGTACCCACGCGCGGCTGCTCGACATCGTCGACCCGACCCCGCAGACCGTGGACGCGCTGATGAAGCTCGATCTCGCGGCCGGCGTGGACGTCGAGATCAAGGTCTGAGGGGGGCTCGATGCTACGCTCCGGAGTGATCGCGAGGAAGCTGGGCATGACCCGGCTGTTCCTCGAGGACGGCAGGCAGGTGCCAGTCACCGTCCTGCAGATCGACAACTGCCAGGTGGTGGCGCAGCGGACGGTCGAGCGCGACGGCTACACCGCCGTCCAGCTGGGCGCCGGTACCGCCAAGCCGCGCAACGTCACCGCACCGATGCGCGGGCACTTCGCCCGGGCCGAGGTCGCGCCCAAGCGCAAGGTGGCGGAGTTCCGCGTCAGCCCCGACAACCTGATCGAGGTCGGCAGCGAGATCACCGCCGACCACTACCTGCCCGGGCAGTTGGTGGACATCGCCGGCACGACCATCGGCAAGGGCTTCCAGGGCGGCATGAAGCGGCACAACTTCGGCGGCCTGCGCGCCAGCCACGGGGTGTCGATCAGCCACCGCAGCCACGGCTCGACCGGCCAGCGCCAGGACCCCGGCAAGGTGTTCAAGGGCAAGAAGATGGCCGGTCACATGGGGGCCGTGCGCGTGACCACGCAGAACCTCGAGGTCGTGCGCACCGACGCCGGCCGCGGGCTGATCATGGTGCGCGGCGCGGTTCCCGGCTCGCGGGGCGGCTGGGTGACCATCAAGGACGCGGTGAAGAAGCCGCTGCCCGAAGGCGCGGTCCGGCCGGCGGCCGTGCGCCGCGGCAACGGGGCGGACGCGCCCGCCGAGGGAGGCAGCAATGAAGGCTGAGGTGATCACCCTCGACGGCACCAGGGCCGGCGAGGTCGAGCTTGACGACGCGATCTTCGGGCTCGAGCCGCGGGTCGACATCCTGCACCGGGTGGTGCGCTGGCAGCGCGCCAGGGCGCAGGCCGGCACCCACAAGGCCACCAACCGCACCGAGGTGTCGTACTCGACCAAGAAGATCTACCGCCAGAAGGGCACCGGCGGCGCCCGCCACGGCAGCCGCAAGGCGGGCATCTTCCGCAAGGGCGGCGGCTACAAGGTGCCGGTGCCGCGCAGCCACGCCCACGACCTGCCCAAGAAGGTGCGCCGGCTTGGGCTGATGCACGCGCTGTCGGCCAAGGCGCGGGCCGGCGAACTGGCGGTTCTGGACGCCGCGGCGATGGCCGAGGGCAAGACCGCCGCGCTGGCGCGGGCGGCCAAGGCGCTGGGCTGGACGCAGGTCCTGATCATCGACGGGTCGGAGGTGGACGAGAACTTCGCCCGCGCCGCGCGCAACCTCGAGGGCATCCATGTGCTCCCCTCGATCGGCGCGAACGTCTACGACATCCTGCGGCGCGACCAGCTCGTGATCACGAGGGCGGGCGTCGAGGCGCTGGAGGCGCGGCTGAAATGAGCGTGAGACCGGAGCAGTACGACATCATCCGCCGGCCGGTGATCACCGAGAAGGCGACGATGGCCTCCGAGGCCGGGGCGGTGGTCTTCGAGGTCGCCCCCGATGCCACCAAGCCCCAGATCAGGGCAGCGGTCGAGGCGATCTTCGGGGTCAAGGTCAAGGCCGTCAACACGGTCAACACGCGCGGCAAGGTCAAGCGCTTTCGCGGCCGCCTCGGCCAGCGCAGCGACGTCCGCAAGGCCTATGTGACGCTCGAGCCGGGCAATACCATCGACGTGACCACCGGGCTCTGATAAGAGCCCCCGACTCGCGGCCTCGGGCCATCCCCGGGGCCGCGGGCGTCAGGACGGCGGGCCGCGGCCCGCGAAGCGAAACGGACCTCGCGTCCAGGGCATACGGAAGACAGGAAGCATGGCACTCAAGTCGTACAAGCCGACGACGCCGGGCCAGCGCGGGCTGGTGCTGATCGACCGTACCGAGCTTTGGAAGGGCCGCCCGGTCAAGAGCCTGGTGCACGGGCTGAACAAGACCGGCGGTCGCAACAACCTCGGACGGATGACCTCGCGCCGCATGGGCGGCGGGGCGAAGCGGCTCTATCGCATCGTCGATTTCCGGCGGCGCAAGTTCGACGTCCCGGCGACGGTGGAGCGGATCGAATACGATCCCAACCGAACCGCCTTCATCGCGCTGGTCCGTTACGAGGACGGCGAGCGCGCCTACATCCTCGCCCCGCAGCGTCTTGCGGTGGGCGACAAGGTCGTGTCCGGCGCGCGCACCGACGTCAAGCCGGGAAACGCGATGCCCTTCTCGGGCATGCCGGTCGGCACGATCGTGCACAACGTCGAGCTGAAGCCCGGAAAGGGCGGCCAGCTGGCCCGCGCCGCGGGCACCTATGTGCAGTTCGTCGGCCGCGACGGCGGCTACGCGCAGTTGCGCCTGTCGTCGGGCGAGTTGCGGCTGGTCCGCCAGGAGTGCATGGCCACGGTCGGGGCGGTGTCGAACCCCGACAACTCCAACCAGAACATCGGCAAGGCGGGCCGCAACCGGCACCTCGGCATCCGCCCCTCGGTGCGCGGCGTGGCGATGAACCCCATCGACCATCCCCATGGCGGCGGCGAGGGCCGGACCTCGGGCGGCCGGCATCCCGTGACCCCCTGGGGCAAGGGCACCAAGGGCACGAAGACCCGGCGCAACAAGGCGACGCAGAAATACATCCTGCGGTCGCGCCACGAGCGGAAGAAGGGGCGCTGAGCGATGGCACGTTCTGTCTGGAAGGGGCCCTTCGTCGACGCCCATGTGCTGCGCAAGGCCGAGAAGGTGCGCGAATCTGGCCGCAACGAGGTCATCCGCATCTGGTCGCGCCGGTCGACGATCCTGCCGCAGTTCGTCGGGCTGACCTTCGGGGTCTACAACGGCCACAAGCACATACCGGTGCAGGTGTCCGAGGAGATGATCGGCCAGAAGTTCGGCGAGTACTCGCCGACCCGCACCTACTACGGCCACGCCGCCGACAAGAAAGCGAAGAGGAAATAGGCCGATGGGCAAGGAGAAGAACCCGCGCCGCGTGGCCGAGAACGAGGCGATGGCCAAGCTCGGGATGCTGCGCACCTCGCCGCAGAAGCTCAACCTCGTCGCCGCGATGATCCGGGGCAAGAAGGTCGAGCGGGCGCTGGCCGACCTGACCTTCTCGAAGCGCCGCATCGCCGGGGACGTCCGCAAGTGCCTCCAGTCGGCGATCGCGAACGCCGAGAACAACCACGGGCTGGACGTCGACGAGCTTGTGGTTGCCGAGGCCTGGGTCGGCAAGAACCTGGTCCTGAAGCGCGGCCGCCCCCGCGCCCGCGGCCGCTACGGCAAGATCATGAAGCCGTTCTCGGAGATCACCATCAAGCTGCGCCAGGTCGAGCGCGCCGTCGGGGAGAGCGCGTAATGGGTCAGAAGGTCAATCCGATCGGCATGCGCCTGCAGGTCAACCGGACCTGGGACAGCCGGTGGTTCGCCGACAGCAAGGACTACGGCAACCTCCTCCTGGAAGACCTGAAGATGCGGGACTTCATCCACGAGGAGTGCCGCCAGGCAGGCGTCAGCCGGGTGATCATCGAGCGGCCGCACAAGAAGTGCCGCGTGACGATCCACACCGCGCGGCCGGGCGTCATCATCGGCAAGAAGGGCGCCGACATCGAGACGCTGCGCAAGAAGCTTGCCAACATGACCAAGAGCGAGCTGCACCTCAACATCGTCGAGGTGCGCAAGCCCGAGATCGACGCCGTGCTGGTGGCCGAATCGATCGCCCAGCAGCTCGAGCGGCGGGTGAGCTTCCGCCGCGCCATGAAGCGGTCGGTGCAGAACTCCATCCGCATGGGTGCGCTCGGAATCCGGGTCAACGTCTCGGGCCGCCTCGGCGGGGCCGAGATCGCGCGGACCGAGTGGTACCGCGAGGGACGGGTGCCGCTGCACACGCTGCGGGCGGACATCGACTTCGCGCTCGGCGAGGCCAAGACGCCTTACGGGGTGATCGGGGTCAAGGTGTGGATCTACAAGGGCGACATCCTCGAGCACGACCCGCAGGCGCATGACCGGCGCCTGGCGGAAGCGGCCGAGGGCGGCGCCCGGGGCGCCCGGCGCTGAGGAGGCCGAACCATGCTGCAACCGAAACGGACCAAGTTCCGCAAGCAGTTCAAGGGCCGCATCCATGGCGAGGCCAAGGGCGGACATGAGCTGAACTTCGGCGGCTTCGGGCTGAAGGCGACCGAGCCCGAGCGCGTGACCGCGCGCCAGATCGAGGCCGCACGCCGGGCGCTGACACGCCACATGAAGCGTCAGGGCAGGGTGTGGATTCGCGTCTTCCCCGACGTGCCGGTGACCTCCAAGCCCACCGAAGTGCGGATGGGCAAGGGCAAGGGCTCGGTCGACATCTGGGTCTGCCGCGTCCATCCCGGCCGGATCATGTTCGAGGTCGACGGGGTGACCGAGGACGTGGCGCGCGAGGCGCTGCGACTGGCCGCGATGAAGCTGCCGATCAAGACGCGCGTCGTCGTCCGCGAGGACTGGTAGGAACGACGCCCGTCCTGCCGAAGGGGCCCCTGCCGGGAGCGGCGGGGGCCCCTTCGCATGAACGGTGCCCCCAACGGGCCGCGGCAGGGCAGCCGGCATCCGTTGCATCCGGCCTCGCAGCCGCCCGGGCGATTCCCCCCTTGCTCTTCCGCGGCCCCTCCCGTATAGCAGCCCATCTGCGGAGTCGGGGTGACCCGGCGCCGTCGAACCATCATGGTCCACCAGACTCAAGGTAACCCTGACCGTGTCTCCGGGGCCTTCTGGTGATTGAGGGAAGGACATGGCGATGGACGCCAAGGAACTGCGAGGCAACACGCCCGACCAGCTGCGCGACCAGCTGGTGGCGCTGAAGAAGGAGGCATTCAACCTCCGCTTCCGCCAGGCGACCAACCAGCTCGACAATCCCGCGCGCATCCGCCAGGTGCGGCGCGATGCGGCGCGCGTGCGCACGGTGCTGAACGAGAAGGCCCGCGCCGCGGCCCGGAAGGAAGGCTGACACCATGCCCCGCCGCATCCTGCAAGGCACGGTCACGAGCGACAAGAACGCCCAGACGGTCACCGTTCTGGTCGAGCGGCGCTTCAAGCACCCGCTGCTTCAGAAGACCGTCCGCAAGTCCAAGAAGTACCGCGCCCATGACCCGGACAACCAGTACAAGGTCGGCGACACCGTTCGCATCCGCGAATGCGCGCCGATCTCGAAGACCAAGCGCTGGGAGGTGGTGACCGAAGCCCAGGGCTGAGGCACCGCGCCCGGTTCCGTCGAAACCCCGGGGCAGGCATGTCCCCGAAGGTCGGGAGAACCTGAATGATCCAGATGCAGACCAATCTGGACGTCGCCGACAATTCCGGCGCCCGTCGCGTCCAGTGCATCAAGGTGCTCGGCGGCTCGCACCGCCGCTATGCCTCGGTCGGCGACATCATCGTGGTGTCCGTCAAGGAGGCGATCCCCAAGGGGCGGGTGAAGAAGGGCGACGTGCGCAAGGCCGTCGTCGTGCGCACCGCCAAGGAGGTGCGCCGCGAGGACGGCACCTCGATCCGCTTCGACCGCAACGCCGCCGTGATCCTGAACAACCAGGGCGAGCCCGTGGGCACCCGCATCTTCGGGCCCGTGGTACGCGAGCTGCGCGCGAAGAACTTCATGAAGATCATCAGTCTCGCGCCGGAGGTGCTGTGATGGCGGCGAAGCTGAAGAAGGGCGACAAGGTCGTCGTCCTGACCGGAAAGGACAAGGGCAAGTCCGGGGTCATCACCCAGGTCATGCCGAAGGACAACAAGGCCGTGGTGGAGGGCATCAACATCGCCATCCGCCACACCAAGCAGAGCGCCAAGAGCCAGGGTGGCCGCCTGCCGCAGGCGATGCCCATCGACCTGTCGAACCTCGCCATCGTCGATCCCAAGGAGGGCGGGCCGACCCGCGTCGGCTTCCGCGTCGAGGAGGGCAAGAAGGTCCGCTTCGCCAAGAAATCGGGGGCCACGATCGATGCTTGACGCGACCGCCTACCTGCCGCGCTTCAAGGCGCTCTACCGCTCGACGATCCGGCCGGCGATGAAGGCCGAGTTCGGATACAAGAACGACATGATGATCCCGCGGCTCGACAAGATCGTGCTGAACATGGGCATCGGCGAGGCGACCAAGGACACCAAGAAGGTGAAGTCCGCCGCCGACGACCTGGCGCTGATCGCCGGGCAGAAGCCGGTCATTACCCGCGCCCGCAAGTCGATCGCCGGCTTCCGGGTGCGCGAGAACATGCCGCTCGGCTGCAAGGTGACGCTGCGGGGCAACCGGATGTACGAGTTTCTCGACCGGCTGATCACGGTGGCGCTGCCGCGGGTGCGCGACTTCCGCGGGGTGCGGCCGACGTCGTTCGACGGCCGCGGCAACTTCGCCATGGGGCTGAAGGAGCACATCGTGTTCCCCGAGATCGAGTACGACAAGGTCGACGAGGTCTGGGGGATGGACATCATCGTCTGCACGACCGCCCGCACCGACGCCGAGGCGAAGGCGCTGCTCAAGCATTTCAACATGCCCTTCACCGGCTGACGCGCGAGGACATAGACATGGCCAAGAAATCGATGGTCGAACGCGAACTCAAGCGCCAGCGGATGGTCAAGCAGTTTGCCGCGCGGCGGGCGGCGCTGAAGGCAGTCGCCTCCGACCAGGCCCGCCCGATGGAAGAGCGCTTCAAGGCCCGGCTGCGACTGGCCGAACTGCCGCGCAATTCCTCGGCCACGAGGCTTCACAACCGCTGCCAGCTGACCGGCCGGCCGCATGCCTACTACCGCAAGCTGAAGCTCAGCCGGATCATGCTGCGCGAGCTGGCCTCGTTCGGCCAGATCCCCGGCATGGTCAAGTCGAGCTGGTGAGGAGGGTCGCAGGATGGCGATGAACGATCCGCTCGGCGACATGCTGACCCGCATCCGCAACGCGCAGATGCGGGGCCAGGGCACGGTGCACTGCCCCGCCTCCAGGCTGCGTGCTTGGGTGCTCGACGTGCTCGTGGAGGAAGGCTACATCCGCGGCTACGAGAAGGGCGCCGACGCCAACGGCCACCAGGAGCTGGTGATCGGTCTGAAGTATTTCGACGGCACCCCGGTGATCCGCGAGCTGCGCCGGGTCTCCAAGCCCGGCCGGCGCGTGTACATGGGTGCCAAGGAACTGCCGCAGGTCCGCAACGGCCTCGGCGTGTCGATCGTCTCCACCCCGAAGGGCGTGATGTCGGACGCGGCGGCGCGCAGCGCCAACGTGGGCGGCGAAGTGCTCTGCACCGTGTTCTGAGGAGGGCGCGATGTCTCGCATCGGGAAGAAACCAGTTCCGCTGCCAAAGGGCGTCAGCGCCCGGGTCTCGGGACAGACGGTCGAAGTCAGGGGGCCGAAGGGCACGCTGAGCTTCACGGCGACCGACGACGTGACCATCACGCTCGACGGCGACGCGCTGAAGGTGACGCCGCGCGGCGAGTCCAAGCGCGCCCGCCAGCAGTGGGGCCTCAGCCGGTCGATGGTGGCCAATCTCGTCACCGGGGTCACCCAGGGCTTCCGCAAGGAAATGGAGATTTCCGGCGTCGGCTATCGCGCGCAGGCGGCGGGTAGCACGCTCAAGCTCGCACTCGGCTACAGCCACGAGGTCAACTACGGCGTGCCGCAGGGCATCACCGTCACGACGCCCAAGCAGACCGAGATCGTCGTCGAGGGCATCGACGCCCAGCAGGTCGGGCAGGTCGCGGCCGAGATCCGCGCCTGGCGGGGGCCGGAGCCTTACAAGGGCAAGGGCATCCGCTACAAGGGCGAGTTCATCTTCCGCAAGGAAGGCAAGAAGAAGTAGGGGGCGCGCGATGGCGAACACGAAACGCGAGCTGTTCCAGAAGCGCCGCCTGCGGGTGAGGAACAAGCTGCGCGCGGTCAGCGACGGGCGCGTGCGCCTGTCGGTGCACCGCTCCAACAAGAACATCTCGGCGCAGATCATTGACGATGCGCAGGGGGTCACGCTTGCCGCGGCCTCCACGCTCGAGAAGGATCTGGGCTTCTACGGGCGCAACAACGTCGAGGCCGCCGCCAGGATCGGCGCGGCGATCGCCGAGCGGGCCCGCGCCAAGGGGATCGAGGAGTGCTACTTCGATCGCGGCGGCTTCCTCTACCACGGCAAGATCAAGGCTCTCGCGGACGCGGCCCGCGAGGGCGGCCTGAAGTTCTGAGGAGACGATCATGGCAGAACGTGAACCCCGCCGGGAACGCCGCGACGATCGGCGCGACCGCGAGGAGACCCCCGAATTCGCCGATCGTCTGGTGGCGATCAACCGCGTCTCCAAGACCGTGAAGGGCGGCAAGCGCTTCGGCTTTGCGGCACTGGTGGTCGTGGGCGACCAGCGCGGCCGGGTCGGCTTCGGCAAGGGCAAGGCCAAGGAGGTGCCCGAGGCGATCCGCAAGGCCACCGAGCAGGCCAAGCGCTCGATGGTGCGCGTGCCCCTGCGCGAGGGGCGGACGCTGCACCACGACATGGAGGGGCGTTGGGGCGCCGGCCGTGTGGTGATGCGCGCCGCCGTCCCGGGAACCGGCATCATCGCCGGCGGCCCGATGCGCGCGGTGTTCGAGATGCTCGGGCTGCAGGACGTGGTGGCCAAGTCACTCGGCAGCCAGAACCCCTACAACATGGTGCGCGCCACCGTCGACGCGCTGAAGCACGAGGCGAGCCCGCGGATGATCGCCCAGCGCCGGGGCAAGAAGGTGGCCGACATCCTTCGCCGCAGCGAGCCCGAGGCTGTGGCGGCCGAAGCCTGAGGAGAGTGACCGTGGCCAGGACCATCGTCGTCAAGCAGATCGGCTCGCCGATCCGGCGCCCCGCCGTGCAGCGCCAGACCCTGATCGGGCTGGGGCTAAACAAGATGCACCGTACCCGCGAACTTCAGGACACGCCTTCGGTCCGCGGCATGGTGGCGAAGATCCCGCATCTGGTGAAGATCATCGAGGAGCGGGGCTGAGCGCCGGCGGCGGGGGCGCGCCCCTGCCGCGACCGGCGCATCCCGGGGCGCGCGCGGGCAGCCGCCCGCCCGCCCGCATGCAGGCCGTGGCCGCCCCGACGCTCGGGGGTGCGTCCGGCGAGGAGAGAGCGACATGAGACTGAACGACCTGCACGACAACCCCGGCGCCACCCGGAAGAAGAAGCGCATCGGCCGTGGCCCGGGCTCGGGCAAGGGCAAGACCGGCGGCCGCGGCATCAAGGGCCAGAACGCGCGCGCCGGGGTGGCGGTCCGCGCCTACGAAGGCGGCCAGATGCCGCTTTATCGGCGGCTGCCCAAGCGCGGCTTCAACAAGCCCAACCGGGCCGAGTTCGCGGTGGTCAACCTCGGGCTGGTGCAGAAGTTCATCGATGCCGGCAAGCTGGATTCCGGCCGGCCGATCGACGAGGATGCGCTGGTCGCCGCGGGCCTGACCTCGCACAAGCGCGACGGCATCCGGATCCTCGCCAAGGGCGCGTTCAGCGCCCGGGTCGAGATCACGGTCACCGGAGCCTCGCGGCCGGCGGTCGCGGCGGTCGAGGCCGCGGGCGGGACGATCACGCTTCTGGCGGCACCGGCGACAGCGGCCGAATAGGCGGTTGTGGGCCGCCGCCCGGCGGCCTACATCTGCGCCGTGAGGTTCTCCCGCGCCGCCGCCCGGAACCCCCGGCCGGCGGCGCCGACATGAAAAGGTCGGCACGATGGTTTCTGCTGCGGAACAGATGGCCGCGAACACGAGCTGGGCGGCGCTCGGCAAGGCCACCGAGCTGCGCCGGCGAATCTTCTTCACGCTCGGCCTCCTGGTGGTCTACCGGATCGGCACCTACATCCCCGTGCCGGGCATCGACGGCCTGGCGCTGCGCGAGTTCATGGACGAGGCCGCCACCGGGATCGGCGGCATGCTGAACATGTTCACCGGCGGCGCGATCAGCCGGATGGGCGTCTTCGCGCTCGGGATCATGCCCTACATCTCGGCCTCGATCATCGTCCAGCTGCTCGCCGCAATGGTGCCTTCGCTCCAGCAGCTGAAGAAGGAAGGTGAGGCCGGCCGCAAGAAGATCAACCAGTACACCCGCTACGGGACGGTGTTCCTGGCGGTGTTCCAGTCCTGGGGTCTGGCGGTCAGCCTCGAGGCGGGCGACCTCGTCACCGATCCGGGGATGTTCTTCCGCGTCGCCTGCGTCATCACGCTGGTCGGCGGCACGATGTTCCTGATGTGGCTTGGCGAGCAGATCACCGCCCGCGGCGTCGGCAACGGCATCTCGCTGATCATCTTCGTCGGCATCATCGCCGAGATTCCCGCAGCCCTGGCGCAGTTCCTCGAGCAGGGGCGCACCGGCACGCTGTCGCCGGCGGTGATCATCGGGGTGATCCTGATGGTGATCGTCGTGATCGCCTTCGTGGTCTTCATGGAGCGGGCGCTGCGCAAGATCCACATCCAGTATCCCCGCCGGCAGGTGGGGATGAAGGTGTATGACGGCGGCTCGTCGCATCTGCCGATCAAGGTCAACCCCTCGGGGGTGATCCCGGCGATCTTCGCCTCCTCGCTGCTGCTGCTGCCGGTGACGGTGTCGACCTTCTCGGGCAACCAGACCGGGCCGGTGATGTCGACCATCCTGGCCTACTTCGGGCCCGGGCAGCCGCTGTATCTGCTGTTCTTCACCGCGATGATCGTCTTCTTCACCTACTTCTACACCGCCAACGTCGCCTTCAAGACCGAGGACGTCGCCGAGAACCTCAAGAACCAGAACGGCTTCATACCCGGCATCCGGCCCGGCAAGCGAACCGAGGAGTTCCTCGACTACGTCGTCAACCGCATCCTCGTGGCCGGATCGGCCTATCTCGCGGCTGTCTGCCTGCTGCCCGAGATCCTGCGCTCGGAGCTTGCGGTCCCGTTCTACTTCGGGGGCACCTCGGTGCTGATCGTCGTGTCGGTGACGATGGACACCGTCAGCCAGGTGCAGTCGCACCTTCTCGCCCACCAGTACGAGGGGTTGCTGGAGAAATCGCGGCTCGGCGGCAAGCGCCGGCCGACGGCGCCCCGGCCGCCGGCGCGTCGATGAACCTGATCCTGCTGGGACCGCCGGGGGCGGGCAAGGGAACCCAGGCGCGCCGCCTCGTCGAGGGGCGCGGGATGGTGCAGTTGTCCACCGGCGACATGCTGCGCGCGGCCCAGGCCTCGGGCTCTGAGATGGGCCGGCGTGCGGCCGAGGTGATGGCGCGGGGCGAGCTCGTCTCGGATGCGATCGTGATCGGGCTGATCGAGGAGCGGCTGCGCCTGGGCACGGGGGCAGGGGCGATCTTCGACGGCTTTCCCCGCACGCTGGCGCAGGCCGACGCGCTCGGCGCACTGCTCGGCCGGCTCGGCCAGCGGCTTGATGCAGTGGTCGCGATGCAGGTGGACGATGCGGCGCTGGTGGACCGCATCTCCGGCCGGTTCACCTGCGGCGCCTGCGGCGAGGTCTGGCACGACCGGACCCGTCCGACCGCGGTGCCCGGCGTCTGCGACGCCTGCGGTTCGACCGACCTGCGCCGCCGTGCCGACGACAACGCCGACAGCCTGCGCCAGCGGCTGATGGAATACTACAAGAAGACCGCGCCGCTGATCGGCTACTACCATGCCCTGGGGCTCCTGCGCCCGGTCGACGGGCTGGCCAGCGTCGAGGCGGTAGGTGCGGCCGTCGACGCTGCCCTCGCCACCCCGTGAGCGCGGCGACAGGGCCCTTGACGGGCCGCGGAAAAGCCCGTAGGGCACGGCCTCCCGCCGGACTCGGTGCGACTCGCACCGCCCTGCTGCGCGGACGGGGCGGACGGCATGCGCCGCCGGCACCCGGGTTGTGAAAAAAGGTTCTGGCGTTACGGAACCGCAACGGAAGGACAAGGTCTTTGGCACGCATAGCCGGCGTCAACATCCCCACGGGCAAGCGGGTTCCCGTTGCCCTGACCTACATCCACGGTATCGGCCCGCATGCGGCGGGCGAGATCTGCAAGGCCGTGGGCATCGAGGAGTCGCGACGCGTCAACCAGCTGTCCGACGCCGAGGTGCTGGCGATCCGCGAGCATATCGACGCCAACCTGACCGTCGAGGGTGACCTGCGCCGCGAGGTGCAGATGAACATCAAGCGGCTGATGGACCTCGGCTGCTACCGTGGCCTGCGCCACCGCAAGAGCCTGCCGGTCCGCGGCCAGCGCACGCACACCAACGCGCGCACCCGCAAGGGCCCGGCCAAGCCGATCGCCGGCAAGAAGAAATAGGGGGCCGCGACATGGCACGCGAGACCAAGACCGCCGCGCGCGTCAAGCGCAAGGAACGCAAGAACATCGCCACCGGCGTGGCGCATGTGAACTCGTCGTTCAACAACACCAAGATCCTGATCTCGGACGTCCAGGGCAACGCCATCGCATGGTCGTCGGCCGGCACGATGGGTTTCAAGGGCTCGCGCAAGTCGACGCCCTACGCCGCCCAGATGGCTGCCGAGGACGCCGGCCGCAAGGCGCAGGAGCACGGCGTGCGGACGCTCGAGGTCGAGGTGCAAGGCCCCGGCTCGGGCCGCGAAAGTGCACTGCGGGCGCTGGCGACGGTGGGCTTCACCATCACCTCGATCCGCGACGTGACGCCCATTCCGCACAACGGCTGTCGGCCGCCGAAGCGCCGCCGCGTCTGACGAACCACACGTCTGCGTGCGGGCCGTGCCGTTCCGGCAGGGCCCGCCGCGGCATTCCGGAACCTCGGGCGTCGTTCCGCACGGTCATGGCGGTGCGACAGGAATGGAGGCGACAGGCATGATCCAAAGGAACTGGCAGGACCTCATCAAGCCGCAGCAGCTCGAGGTGCGCCCCGGCGCCGACCCCTCGCGCCAGGCGACCGTGGTGGCCGAACCGCTCGAGCGCGGCTTCGGGCTGACGCTTGGCAATGCGCTGCGCCGCGTGCTTCTCTCCTCGCTCCAGGGCGCGGCGATCACCAGCGTCCAGATCGACAACGTCCTGCACGAGTTCTCGACGATCGCCGGGGTCCGGGAGGACGTGACCGACGTCGTGCTCAACCTCAAGGGCGTCGCGATCCGCATGGATGTCGACGGGCCCAAGCGTCTGTCGATCTCGGCTCGCGGGCCGGGCGTCGTCACCGCCGGCGACATCGCGACCTCGGCCGGGATCGAGATCCTGAACAAGGACCACGTCGTCTGCCACCTTGACGAGGGCGCCGAGGTGTTCATGGAGTTGACGGTGAACACCGGCAAGGGCTATGTCGCGGCCGACAAGAACCGGCCCGAGGACAGCCCCATCGGCCTCATCCCGATCGACGCGATCTATTCGCCGGTCAAGCGGGTCAGCTACGAGGTCACGCCGACGCGCGAGGGCCAGAACCTCGAGCTCGACAAGCTGACGATGAAGGTCGAGACCGACGGGTCGCTGTCGCCCGAGGACGCCGTCGCCTATGCCGCGCGCATTCTGCAGGATCAGCTGCAGGTGTTCGTGAACTTCGAGGAGCCCGAGACCGCGACCGCGTCGGCCGCCGAATCCGGGCTGGAGTTCAACCCGCTGCTGCTGAAGAAGGTGGACGAGCTCGAGTTGTCGGTGCGCTCGGCCAACTGCCTGAAGAACGATAACATCGTCTACATCGGCGACCTCATCCAGAAGACCGAGGCCGAGATGCTGCGGACCCCGAACTTCGGGCGCAAGTCGCTGAACGAGATCAAGGAAGTTCTCTCCTCCATGGGCCTTCACCTCGGCATGGAGGTCGAGAACTGGCCGCCGGAGAACATCGAGGACCTCGCCAAGCGCTTCGAGGACCAGTTCTGACACCACGGGGGGCGTGCGCCGGCCGTGGCGCGCGCCCCCGTTCAGACCCGGGCAATCCTGCCCCAACGACGCCGGACGCACGCACCCGGCAACACAAACACCAAGGAGTCCTCCCATGCGTCACGCCCGCGGCTACCGCCGCCTCAACCGCACCCACGAGCATCGCAAGGCGCTGTTTGCCAACCTCTCCGGCAGCCTGATCGAGCACGAGCAGATCCGGACCACCCTGCCCAAGGCCAAGGAACTGCGCCCGGTGGTCGAGAAGCTCATCACCCTGGCCAAGCGCGGCGACCTGCATGCCCGGCGGATGGCTGCCGCGCAGCTCAAGGTCGACGCCCAGGTTAAGAAGCTCTTCGACGTGCTCGGCCCCCGCTACAAGGAGCGCGCCGGCGGCTACACGCGGGTCCTGAAGGCGGGCTTCCGCTACGGCGACATGGCGCCGATGGCGGTCATCGAGTTCGTCGACCGCGACCCGGATGCCAAGGGTGCGGCCGACCGCGCCCGTGCCGCCGCCGAGGAGGCCGCCGAGGCGTGAGCGCCGCCTGGGACGCGGAGTGCGATGCGGCCGGGCTGATCTGCCCGCTGCCCGTGCTCCGCGCCCGCAGGGTGCTGTCGGGGCTGCCGGCGGGGGCGGTGCTCCGGCTGCTGGCAACAGACCCGATGGCGCGCATCGACGTGCCTCATTTCTGCGCCGAGGCCGGCCACGCCCTTGTCGCGACCGCCGAGGCGGCGGGAGGGGCCACTGCCTACCTCATCCGGCGCGGCGGCTGAGCGCGCCCTGTGCACCAGCCCTTGCGTCCGGGGCGCGCGGATGGTCTAGATGTCCGCAGCTCCATGACCGATGATCCGCCGATGCCCGCCGACGACCTTCTTTCCGGCGCCGACGCCTATGACGCCTCCGCGATCGAGGTGCTCGAGGGGCTGGAGCCGGTGCGCAAGCGTCCGGGCATGTATATCGGCGGCACCGACGAGCGCGCGCTGCACCACCTGCTCGCCGAGGTCCTCGACAACGCCATGGACGAGGCGGTGGCCGGCCACGCCAGCCGCATCGAGGTGGAGCTGCACGCCGACGGCGGGGCCAGCGTGCGCGACAATGGCCGCGGCATCCCCGTCGACCCCCACCCGCGGTTTCCCGGCAAGTCCGCGCTCGAGGTCATCTTCTGCACACTCCACGCAGGGGCGAAGTTCTCGGGCAAGGCCTATGCCACCTCGGGCGGGCTTCACGGGGTCGGGGCGTCGGTGGTCAACGCGCTCTCGGACCGCATGCGCGTCGAGGTCGCCCGCGGCCGCGAGCTTCATGCCCAGGAGTTCGCCCGCGGCCTGCCGCTCGGCCCGCTGCAGCGCGTCGGCTCCGCACCCAACCGCCGCGGCACCGCCGTCACCTTCCACCCCGACCCCGAGATCTTCGGCCACCACCGGCTGCGGCCGGCGCGGGCCTTCCGCATGGCCCGCTCCAAGGCCTACCTCTACTCGGGCGTCGAGATCCGCTGGCGGTCGGAGGTCGAGGACGGCGAGACCCCGGCCGAGGCGACGTTCCGCTTTCCCGGCGGTCTTGCCGACTACCTGGCCGAACAGCTTGCCGACGCTCCGGTCTATGCCGATCGCCCCTTCGCCGGCCGGGTCGCCTTCGACGAGAAGTTCGGGCTGCCGGGGTCGGTCGAATGGGCCATCAACTGGACGCCGGCGCGCGACGGCTTCCTGCAGTCCTACTGCAACACCATCCCCACGCCCGAGGGCGGCACGCATGAGGCGGGCTTCTGGGCGGCGCTGCTGCGCGGCCTGCGCGCGCATGGCGAGCTGGTGAAGAACCGCCGCGCCGAGACGATCACCCGCGAGGACCTGCAGGCAGGCGGCTGCGCGCTGGTGTCGCTGTTCATCCGCGAACCCGAGTTCGTCGGCCAGACCAAGGACCGGCTGGCCACGGCCGAGGCCGCCCGCCTGGTCGAGGCGGCGGTGCGCGACCACTTCGACAACTGGCTGGCCGCCGACCCGCGCGCCGCCGGCGCCATCCTCGACCATCTCGTCTCCCGCGCCGAGGAGCGCCTGCGCCGGCGGGCCGAGAAGGAGACCGGCCGCAAGAGCGCCACGAAGAAGCTGCGCCTGCCGGGCAAGCTTGTCGACTGCACCGCCGCGGCGCGCGAGGGCACCGAGATCTTCATCGTCGAGGGCGACTCGGCCGGCGGCTCGGCCAAGATGGCGCGGCTGCGCGAGAGCCAGGCGCTGCTGCCGCTCCGCGGAAAGATCCTCAACGTCCTCGGCGCCGCGAGCGGCCGCATGGGCCAGAACGCCGAGATCGCCGACCTCTGCCAGGCGCTGGGGGTGGGCATGGGCGCGCGCTTCAGGATCGACGACCTGCGCTACGACAAGGTCATCATCATGACCGACGCCGATGTCGACGGCGCCCACATCGCCGCGCTGCTGATGACCTTCTTCTACACCCAGATGCCCGAACTGATCCGCCGCGGGCACCTGTTCCTCGCCTGCCCGCCGCTCTACCGGCTGACGCAGGGCGCGCGGCGGGTCTATGCCCTCGACGATGCCGAGAAGGACCGGCTGGTCGCCGCCGGTCTCGGAAGCAAGGGCAGGATCGAGGTCTCTCGCTTCAAGGGCCTCGGAGAGATGGACGCCAAGGATCTTCGCGAGACCACGATGGACCCCCGCACCCGGCGGCTGATCCGCGTCGCCATCGACGCCGACGCCGAGGAGGAGACGGGCGATCTGGTCGAGCGGCTGATGGGCAAGCGGCCCGAGCTGCGCTTCCAGTACATCCAGGAGAACGCCCGCTTCGTCGAGGACGTGGACGTCTGAGGCACGGCCGGCGCTAGTCGCTCCGCTGGATCGATTCCAGCCAGTCGGCGATCGCCACGATCCGGGCGCTGACCGCGGTCAGGCCCTGGCCGGGGTCCTCGATCAGGACCATGTCGCCCGACATCAGCGCCCCGAAGATCGGCATCGGCCCGCCGTGGCCGCGCAGCCCGGTCTGCCCGTCGATGGCATGGATCACCTCCCAGCGGGGAAAGCGGCCGCCGGCGGCGGCGGCAAGGCGCGTCAGGTCGGGCGTGGGCACGGCGATCAGGATCGCCAGGGGCCCGTCGCCGCGCGCCTCGGCACCGTGGCAGCCGGCGCAGGCACCGCGGTAGGCCTCGGCCCCGTCGGGCTGGTCGCTGGCCGCCGCGGCGCCGGCGGGCGCCAGGGCAAGAAGGGCGGCGGCAATCGGTGGGAAGATTCGCGACATCGGCTGCTCCTCGGTCCGTCCACGACAGGCTAGGGCCTTTCTCGCCGGCATGGAACCGTCTGGGGCCGTCCGCCGCACAGGGCCGGCGGCCGGCCGCGGGCGCCCGCGGACGCAGCGGGTTGACAGCGCCACGCCCCGCGCGCCAAAGGCGGTTCCCATGCAGGGTTTCGTGTCATCGATCTGGCTCCGGTCGCGCCATCCCGCCATCGCCCGGGCCCGTGCCGCGGTGCCGGCGCTGGCCGGCTTCGCGCCGCGCCGCCGCCTCAAGACGGGCGACGCCGCGCAGGTGTTCGCAGGTCGCCTCGACGGGCAGGAGGTGGTCTTGAAGCTCTTCACCGGCGCCGACGCCCCCCAGCTTGCCGCCCGCCAGGCCGATGCGCTTTCGGCCCGCGGGCGGCGCCTCGGCACGGGGCCATGGCGGGTGCCCCCGCTGCTCTTCGCCGCGCCGGCTGCGGGGGTGCTGGTGACGGCGCTGGTTCCCGGTGACCGGCTTGACCATCTGATGTCCGCCGCCGACGGCCCGGGACGCGACCGCCAGCTTGCCGCCGCCGCGGCATGGCTGCTCGCGGCGGCCGAGGAGCCATCGGCCGGGGCCTTCCAGGCGCGCCACTGGGCGCGGGTCCGCGGGGAGGGGCTGGCCGCCCACGAGGGCCCGGACGCCCCGCTTGCCCGGGCGCTGGCCGCGCATCTCGCCGCCGCCGCCCCCGCGGTCCACGGCATGCGGGTCAGCCGGGCGCGGGGGCACGGCGATTTCGGCCCCCAGAACCTGATCCGCGACGGCGACACGCTCTGGGGCCTCGACCTCGGCGCCGTCGCCCCCGGCCCGGTTCTGAAGGAGGTGGCGCGCTTTCTCGTCACCGCGGCCGTTCTGGCACCGCGCCCCGGCGCGCCGCCGGGCCCGGCGGCTGCCGATGCCGCCGCGCTGCTGGCCGTGCCCGGCATGCCACCGGCCGAGGAGGCCGCCGGCCTCCTGCCATTCCTCGTCGGGGTGGAACTGGCCGAGCGCCTCGTTCGCCTGCGCCCGGGCACGCCGCGCGCGGCCGGCATCAGAACTGCCCTCGCGGCCTATCTGGAGGGCTCCAGCCGTCCGGCGTGAAGGCGCAGCACCCGGTCCATCCGGGCGGCAAGCGCAAGGTTGTGGGTGGCGATCAGCGCCGCCAGCCCGGTCTCGCGCACCATCTCGAGCAGCAGCGCGAAGACCCGCTCGGAGGTCAGGGGGTCGAGGTTTCCGGTCGGCTCGTCGGCCAGCAGGAGGCGCGGCGCGTTGGCCAGCGCCCGGGCGATGGCCACCCGCTGCTGCTCGCCCCCCGACAGCGCCGCCGGCCGGTGGCCGGCCCGCGCCGCCAGCCCCAGCCGGTCGAGCAGCGCATCGGCCCGCGCGCCGGCTGCGGACGCCGCTGCGCCGTTGGCCCGCTGCGGCAGCATGACGTTCTCGCGCGCCGTGAACTCGGGCAGGAGGTGGTGGAACTGGTAGACAAAGCCGATCTCGGCCCGCCGCGCGGCGGTGCGCAGCGCATCCGGCGCCCGGCCCAGTGCCCGCCCGCCGATGCGCACCTCGCCCGCGTCGGCGGTATCCAGCAGCCCCGCGATGTGCAGCAGTGTCGACTTGCCCGCCCCCGAGGGGGCCACCAGCGCCGCTACCTCGCCCGCCGCAAGGGCAAGGCTTGCCCCCCGCAGCACGGCCACCTCGCCCGGGCGGCCGCGGCCGTAGGCCTTCTCCACGGCCTCCATCGTCAGCGCCGGCTCACTCATAGCGCAGCGCCTCGACGGGGTTCATCCGTGCCGCCCGGCGGGCGGGAAACAGCGTGACAAGAAAGGACAGGCCGAGCGACAGCCCCACCGCCGAGGCGACGTCGGCCAGCCGCAGGTCGGCCGGCAGGGCATAGATGCCGCGCACCCGCGGGTCCCACACCCCGCCGCCGGCCACCCGGTCGACGAAGGCGAAGATCGGGTCGATCCAGATCGCGAAGGCGCAGCCCAGGGTCACCCCCGCGGCCGTGCCGGCCAGCCCCGTCGCCGCCCCGCAGAGAAAGAAGATCCGCAGCACCGCCCCCTCGGTCAGCCCCATGGTGCGCAGGATGCCGATGTCGCGGCCCTTGTTCTTGACCAGCATGATCAGCCCCGAGACGATGTTCATCGCCGCGATCAGCACCAGGATCGAGAGGATGACGAACATCACGTTGTCCTCGACCTCGAGCGCGCGCAGGAACGAGCCGCTGGCGTCGCGCCAGGTCCAGATCAGGGCCCGCCCTTCGCCCATCGCCGCGACCAGCGCCGGGGCGTGGCGCTCCACCGTCTCGGGGTCGGTCACCATCACCTCGATCTCGTCGGCCGCCCCCTCGCGGTTGAAGAAGGCCTGCGCCTCGGCGAGCGGCATGTAGATGCGGGTTCGGTCGATGTCCCAGCGGCCGGCGGTGAAGATGTAGGCGACCTCGTAGGCGTTCACCCGCGGCGAGGTGCCGAAGGCGGTGCGCACCCCGTCCGGCGAGATCAGCCGCAGGCTGTCGCCGACGCCGACGCCAAGCTCGCGCGCGACGCCCGAGCCGATGGCGATGCCGCGGCCGAAGGCGGCGAGATCGCCCCGCGCCTCGGCGCCGGCGCCGACACGGGGGATGGTGGCCAGATCGGCAGGCGCGATGCCGTAGACCTCGACGCCGGCGTGCCGTCCGGCGTGGCTGGCCATCACCTGCCCGCGCACCAGCGGCGCGGCCCGCGTCACCCCCGGGAGGGCGCGGATCCGCCCGGCGACCTCGGCGTAATCGGTGATCGCCCGCGTCGTCCGCCCCTCGGGGGTGACCCAGACGGACGAATAGAGCGTGACATGGGCATTGGCGCCGAGGATGGTGTCGACGAACTCGGCCCGGAAGCCCGAGCGCACGGCCAGCGTGGCGATCAGCGCGAAGACGGCGAGCGTGATGCCCACCAGGCTGATCCATGTCATCACGCTGACCCCGCCCTCGGCGCGGCGGGCGCGCAGGTAGCGCCAGGCGATCAGCCACTCGACGGCGGCGAAGGGGGCGGTGGGGCCGGCCATGCTGCGCTCCTCGGACGGCGCGACTGTCGCCGCCCCGGGCCGCCGCCGCAAGCCCGCCGCGCTCACGCCGCCGTCAGCCGGCGCGCCCGCCGCACAGCGCCGCGACCCGCGTCACCGCCGCCTCGGGCGACATCTCCTCGCTCTCGCCGGTCCGCCGGCTGGTCAACTCCACCTTGCCGGCCGCCAGCCCGCGCGGGCCGACGGTGATGCGCCAGGGCAGGCCGATCAGGTCCATGGTGGCGAACTTCGCCCCGGCGCGCTCGTCGCGGTCGTCGTAGAGCGCCTCGATGCCGCGCGCCGCCAGCGCCGCATAGAGCCCGGCGCAGGCGGCGTCCGCCGCGCCGTCGCCCTGCTTGAGGTTGACGATCCCCACCGGAAATGGCGCCACCTCGAGCGGCCAGACGATGCCGCGCTCGTCGTGGCTCGCCTCGATGATCGCGCCGACGAGGCGGCTGACGCCGATGCCGTGGCTGCCCATGTGCACCGGCACGCGCTCGCCCTTCTCGTTCACCACCACCGCCCCCATCGGCTCGGAATACTTGGTGGCGAAATAGAAGATCTGGCCCACCTCGATGCCGCGGCCGACCTTGCGGCGGGCCTCGGGGATGGCCGCGAACGCCGCCGGGTCGTGGGTTTCGTCGGTGCGGGCATAGAGCGCGGTGAACTCGGCGCAGACGGCGGCCACCTGCGCCCGGTCGTCATAGTCGATCGCCCGCGCGCCAAGCTTCAGGGCCGTCACCCGGTCGTCGTAGAACACCTCCGACTCGCCGGTCTGGGCGAGCACGAGAAACTCGTGCGTGTCGTCGCCGCCGATCGGGCCCGAGGCGGCGCGCATCGGGATCGCCGTCAGCCCCATCCGCTCGTAGCTGCGCAGGTAGCTGACCATGTGGCGGTTGTAGGCGTGCAGTGCCGCCTCGCGGTCGATGTCGAAGTTGTAGCCGTCCTTCATCAGGAACTCGCGGCCGCGCATGACGCCGAAGCGCGGGCGCATCTCGTCGCGGAACTTCCACTGGATGTGGTAGAGCGTCAGCGGCAGGTCGCGGTAGCTTGAGACATGGGCGCGGAAGATGTCGGTGATCATCTCCTCGTTGGTCGGCCCGTAGAGCAGCTCGCGCTCGTGGCGGTCCTTCAGCCGCAGCATCTCGGGCCCGTAGGCGTCGTAGCGGCCGGACTCGCGCCACAGGTCGGCGGGCTGCAGGGTCGGCATCAGCACCGGGATGTGGCCGGCGCGGCCCTGCTCCTCGTGCACGATCGCCTCGATCCGCCTGAGCACCCGGTAGCCGAGCGGCAGCCAGGAATAGATGCCGGCCGCCTGCTGGCGGATCATCCCGGCCCGCAGCATGTAGCGGTGCGAGACGATCTGCGCCTCGGCCGGGTTCTCCTTCAGGACGGGCAGGAAGTAGCGGGTCAGGCGCATGAAATCCTCCGGGTCGCCGCGGCTTCCTAGCCGGAAGGCACGGGCCCGGCAAGCGCGCGGCGCGCGGCGGGCTTGGCAGGGGGGCGCGGTGAGGGCAAGCTGCGCATCCGGTCACCGCGGGAGGGAACGATGCCGCGCGAGGGCGACCGAACGCCGCGCAGCCTGACGGACTGGCTGGGGCTGGCCGACGCGCCCCGCTGGGGTGTCGCTCGCCCGCTTGGCGTGGCGCTGTCGGTTGCGCTCGCGCTCCTCTTCGTACTGGCCCTGGTCGCCACCGTCGCCGTCCTTCGCGATGCGCTGGTGGACGGCGAAGGCGGCGGCCCCGGGGTCGGCGCGCTCCTCGTCGCCCTCCTTGGCGCGCCGTTCATGATCTGGACGACCGTCATCCGGCACGAGACCCTGCGCTACCAGAAGGAAGGCCACATCACCGACCGCATCGCCAAGGCGGTGGAGCAGCTCGGGGCTGAAAAGACGGTGAAGACGGCCGGACAGGAGGAAAGCCGGCCCAACATCGAGGTCCGCATCGGCGCCATCCTCGCCCTTGAACGCATCGCCCAGGATTCCACCCGCCTCGACCGCGGCCGTGACCATGTGCGGGTGATAGAGATCCTGTGCGCCTATGTGCGGGAGAACTCCAACGCCCGCCGACCGCGCGACTTCCCCCTGCCGGAGTGGCAGCCGCTGAGCGACGACGCGAGCGACGAAGAGCGCGCCGTGCACGAGGCATGGCGCGCGGCGCGGTTCGCCGGGGACGGCGGTCCGCTCGCCCGGCAGTGGGCCGAAGGCCTGCCACGGCCCCGCGCCGACGTGCAATTGGCACTGCGGGTGATCGGCCGGCGCAGCGCCGAGCAGCGCCGGGTTGAGGCCGCATGGCCCGACCCGCCCGGCCCGGACACGCTCTGGCCCTTCGATCCCGACTTCCCCCGCCTGCCCGACAGGCCCATCAATGAACCGTTGGACGACGCAGAGATCGACGGCGTCTTGGCCGGGCTCGGCAGGTGGAGGGGCTTGATCGGGGCCTATCGCGGCTACCGGTTGGACTTGCGCTGAGCCAACCTGCAGCGGGCCGACCTGTCGGCGGTGCAGCCCGACGGATCGGACGCCGTCTATTCCGGCGCCCGCCTCGACGGGACAAGGCTGGAGGGAGCACTCCTGCGGCAGGCGCGGCTGGAGGAGGCGCACCTGACGCCGGCGCGGCTGGAGGGGGCGCTTCTGCAGCCGGCGCGACTGGATGGGGCAGACCTGATGTGGACGCGGCTGGAGGGGGCCGACCTCAAGGAGGCCCGAATGGAGCGAGCGGGTCTCTCGGCGGCACATCTGGAGGGAGCGCATCTCTCGTCGGCCCGGATGGAGGGAGCGGCCGTCGACGGGGCGCGAGTGCAATTCGCGAGGCTGGAAAGTGCGCAGTTGGAGGGGGCGCGGTTCCAGGAGGCGCGGATGGAGGGGACACTCCTCTGCGAGGCGCGGATGGAGAGAGCACTCCTTATCCGCGTGAGGATTGATGCCGAGACGAACCTGAAGGACGCAGTGCTCCGCGGCGCTGCCTTCCAGTACGTTCGTTTCGGTACCGCGTGGATCACACGGGCGCAGATCGCGAGCACCTTCGGCGATGCCAGCGTGACCCTTCCGGGCGGCGTCCGGCCCGGCCACCCCGGCTGGCCGGCGCACTGGCCGGTCTGGATACTGCCGCTTTTCCGCCGCCCCGGCAGCCCCGATTTCGTCGACGAATGGCGCCGCTGGCGCGCGGACCCGTCCGGCTACACCCCGCCGCCGCCGCCACAACGGTTAAGCGAATCCTGACGTCGCCTGCCAACCCCTTGATTTCGCGCGGGGCTGTCCCTGTCCCACGCACGGGACACCTCACTTCACCGCGCCGGCGGCCATGCCCTTGACGATGTAGCGCTCGAGCAGGATGCCGACGAGGATCAGGGGCAGGATGGCGGCGAAGGAGAGCGCGGCCATCGACCACCACGAGATGCCCTGGCTGCCGGTCTGGCTGGCCACCATCACCGGCAGGGTGACGGCGTTGGTCGAGGTTAGGAGCGCGGCGAAGAAGTACTCGTTCCAGGTCAGCACGAGGCTGAGGATGAAGGCCGCCACCATCCCCGGCGCCGCGATCGGCAGGATGATCGTCAGGAACGCCCCCCACACCGACAGCCCGTCGACCAGCGCCGCCTCCTCGAGCTCGGTGGGGATCGAGGCGAACTGGTCGCGCATGATCCAGATGACGATCGGCAGCACCGTCAGCGTGTAGAGCAGGATCAGCCCCACCCGGCTGTCAAGCAGCGCAAGCTCCTTGTAGAGCACGAGGAACGGCAGGGCGAGCACCACCGGCGGCAGGATCAGCTGGGAGAGGAAGAAAAACGAGATGTCGGCGTTGCGCATCGGCCCGAAGCGGTAGGAGAAGCGGCTGAGCCCGTAGGCGGCCAGCGAGCCCAGCACCACGGCGAGCGCCGAGGCCGCGAGTGAGATCACCGCCGAGTTCCGGAAGCGCTTGAGGAACTCTGCCCGCACCGTCGATTCCGCCCCGATCGTGTCGGGCGACAGCCCCAGCGACCGCCAGCCCAGCCACGCCGGGTGGTAGTCGACGAACGGCACCAGATGCCCCTGCATGACGTTCGGGGCCATCTTGAACGAGGTCGTCGCCGTCCAGTAGATCGGAAACAGGCAGACGAGGGCCCAGCCCGCCAGAACCACGTAGACGGCCGTCCGGCCCAGCCACCACCGCGGGCGGAAGGCCCGGTCGGCGGGGCTGTCGCGGAAGATCGGGGCGGCGTCGGTCATGTCAGGTCCGCGGTCGGGTCAGCCGGTCGGCAAGCTTCATCAGAACCGTCATCGCGATGACGATCAGCACGAGGTAGACGATCGCCAGCAGCGTGCCGTAGCCGACGTTCGAGCGGTCGCGGTATTCGCGGAAGATGAAGCTTGTCACCGTGTCGGTCGCCCCCCCCGGCCCGCCGGCGGTGACGTTGATAACGATGTCGGCAAGCTTCAGCTTGAAGATGATGCGGATCAGGATAGCCGTCACGCTGACCGGCAGCATCAGCGGGAAGGTGACCTCCCAGAAGGTCTTCCAGGGGCCGGCGCCGTCGACCCGGGCGGCCTCGGTCAGCTCGCGCGGGATCGCCTGCAGCCCGGCCAGCAGCATGATCATCATCAGCGGGATGAAGGTCCAGGCGTCCATCACCATGATGGTGATGCGCGCGATCTCGGGCGAGCCGAAGAACGAGGGGCTGTCCCAGCCCATCCATCGGGCGAGCCGCGCGAGCGGCCCGAAGCGGGCCTCGAGCATCGACTTGCCGATCATCCACGACACCGCCACCGGCGACAGCATCAGCGGCAGCAGGAAGGCGACGCGGAAGAAGCGCCGGGCCCGGATCTCGGCGGCCAGAAGCAGCGCAAGCCCGAAGGCGATGGCGTATTCGACGAGGATCGCCGCCACATAGAGCACCATGTTGCCCATGGCATTCCAGTAGAAGGGATCGGCCCACATCTGGGCCATGTTGTCGATGCCGTTGAAGCGGCGGCCGGTGAGCGAGGCGAGGTTCCAGTCGGTGAAGGCGATCGTCAGCCCGAAGACGAGCGGAAAGACCACCATGGCGACGGTGAACAGCGCCGCCGGCAGCACGAACACCAGCCGCTTGCCCTGCTCGCCCTTCAGCACCACCTGGCCGATGCACAGGCAGGTGGCCCAGAAACCGTAGGCATAGAGGGTGGGCCGCCAGTTGGGCAGGCCGAGGCCGATCTGCCCGGCGACATCGAGCGCCTGCAGGGCCGCCACGAGCACGAGCAGCCCGAAGGAACCCCAGATGAGCAGCCGCCCCATCGCCCGGCGGGGGGCCGAGATGGCATCGCGCGTCACGACGTGGAGGAGGTCGCCCTCGGGGGTCATGGCCGGCGCGGGGCTCCGGGTTGGCTCGGGTGGCGGCCGCGGCGTGTGCGGCGGCGGAGATGCCGTCCCGCGCCGGCGCCCCGTGGGGCCCCGGCGCGGAGCAGCGGGAGAAGCGGGGAGGAGCCGCCCCTCCCGCGTATCAGGGCGCGGGGACGGACCCGGCGGGGCCCGCCGTGGTGACGCGCCCTACATGCCCAGGCTGGCCTTGTAGAGCGCGATCTGGCTCTCGCGGCCGATCTGGTCAGTGATGCGTTCCCAGGCCGCGGCGATCGCGTCCGCGGTCTCCTGGGCCGACTTGTACTGTCCGGCAAAGCCCTTCGCGAGCTCGTCCTCGGCGATCGAATAGTATTGGAAGATCCCCGGGATGCGCGGCTCGATCGCGGCGTTGGGGTGATTGTAGCTGTCGGCGTTCGAGCCGAGGTAGTCCTCGACGAAGGCCCGGTCGTAGCCTGCCGCCTCCCACTCCTCGTAGATGAAGTGGCTGTTGCGGTAGGGCTGGAAGCCCGACGGATAGGCCGCCATCCACAGCGAGATGTCCTTGCCGCCCAGATGCGCCGCCGCCGACCAGGCCGCCTTGCGCTTCTTCTCGTCGCCCGAGACGCGGGCGGTGACGTAGACGCCCCAGCCGATGTAGGCCATGTTCGGCGCCTCGTTGGCGACGTCCTCCCACTGGCCCGAGCGGCTGTTGTAGCGCCGGTCGGAGCCGGGATTGATGCCGAAGCCGACGACGTCGCCCACCACCGAGGTGTCGGAGGTGCGGGCCATCGAGCCGACGTCGCCCCACCACATCAGCATCGAGCCGGTGCCGGCGAGGAACTGGCTGAAGGCGGTGGTGCCGGGGTCGGCGTTGATCTGGTCGGCCGGATAGGCGCCGGTGGTGGCGATAAGGTCCATCACGTCCTGGATCGCCTGCACCCAGCCGGGGTTGTTGACGCGCGGCTTCATCGTGTCGGGGTCGAACAGCCAGGCCGGGTCGTCGGGGTGCTTCACATAGGCCGCGGCGCGGTTCTCCAGGAAGTAGAAGCCGAAGCCGCCCCAGCCCTTGAGCGGGTCGAGATAGCCGTGCGCAGGCAGGCCGGTCAGCGGATCGGTCTTGCCGACCAGCGCCTTGGAGACGGCGTTGACCTCCTGCCAGGTCTTCGGCACCGACGGCCCGCCAATCGCGCCGTCGCCGAAATAGTCGGTGCGGTAGGCGAAGGTGTGGCAGTCGCCGTCGATCGTCACACGGTAGGACTTGCCGGCCCAGGTGCCGACCGGGGGCTGGAGGTAACCCACGAGGTCGTCGGCCTCGATCTGCTGCTTCACCCAGTCGGGCATCTCGTCCAGGAGCCCGCGGCCGGCGGTGTCGCCCTCGAATGGCGCGCCCATCTCGAGCACGTCGAAGTCCACCGTGCCGGTGGCGATCGACTGCTGCAGGCGGGCGTTGTAATCGGCCTGGGCGAGGTCGATCCAGTTGATCCTGGCGCCCGTGTAGGCTTCCCACGGCTTCAGGAAGCCGCGGAACAGGAAGTTGTGCAGGTTCTGGTTGTTCAGGCCCATGAAGGTGAGCTCGACGCCGGCGAACTCGCCCTGTGCCACGCGCTCCCGGGTCGGGCCGAGGCAGAGTTCGCCGACCTTCTGCCAGTCGGCATCGGTGGGAGAGCCCATGCCGACGCCCGGAATCTTCAGGATCTCGGCGCGCAGGTTGCCCTGCGCCCAGGCCGGGCGCCCCGCGGCACCGGTGAACACGCCGCCCAGTGCCGCCGCGGCACCGGCGCTGGCCGCGCCCTGCAGAAGCCGCCGCCGCGTCAGCCCGCGACGCACGGCATAGTGGTAGAGTTCGGGTTTCACGCTGGCTCCTCCCTGGTTCGCGGGCCCGTCCGGCGGGGGCGCCGGGCCGAAGCCCTGGCGCGGCTCGCGCGGGCCACGCCGGTTCTTGCCCTGCACGATCCCCCCGAAGGCCCCCGGCTGTCAAGCATCTAACATGTTAGCATGACAGGAGCGTGGACAGGTCCGGCCGGCTAAGCTAACGCTAGGGCGCCGGTGGGGGAGGGGACGGAGGCCGATGGCCGGGGTCACGATCCGCAGTCTGCGCAAGGCCTACGGGGCGGTGGAGGTGCTGCACGGCCTCGACATCGACATCCCCGACGGCGCCTTCGTCGTGCTCGTCGGCCCGTCGGGCTGCGGCAAGTCCACGCTCCTGCGGATGATCGCAGGGCTCGAGGGCATCGGTTCGGGCACGATCCAGATCGGCGAGCGGGTGGTCAACAACCTGCCCCCTGCCGAGCGCGACATCGCGATGGTGTTCCAGAACTACGCCCTCTACCCCCACAAGACCGTCGCCGCAAACATGGGCTTCGCGCTGAAGCTGCGCGGCGTGCCGCGGGCCCAGATCCGGGCCAAGGTGGAGAAGGCGGCCGAGGTGCTGGGGCTCGTGCCCTATCTCGACCGCTATCCCCGCGCGCTGTCGGGCGGCCAGCGCCAGCGCGTGGCGATGGGCCGCGCGATCGTCCGCGATCCGCAGGTGTTCCTGTTCGACGAGCCGCTCTCCAACCTCGACGCCAAGCTGCGCGTCCAGATGCGCACCGAGATCCGCGAGCTGCACCAGCGGCTGAAGACGACCACCGTCTACGTCACCCACGACCAGATCGAGGCGATGACGATGGCCGACAAGATCGTCGTGCTGAACGGCGGGCGGATCGAGCAGATCGGGGCGCCGCTCGACCTTTACGACCGGCCGGCCAATGTCTTCGTCGCGGGCTTCATCGGCTCGCCGGCGATGAACCTGGTCCGCGGCCGGGTCGAGGGCGGGGAGGTTGCGGCGCTTGGCGCCCGCCTGCCGCTTCCGCCGGGTGCGCGGCCGGCCGAGGGACAGGCGGTGGTCTGGGGCGTCCGCCCGGAGCATCTTGCGCTTGCCGATGGCGGACCCATCGCTGCGACGGTCGCGGTGGTCGAGCCCACGGGCCTCGAGACCCATGTCGCGCTGCGCGCCGCGGGGGCCGACCTCGTGGGGCTGTTCCGCGAGCGCCACGCCTTCCGGCCCGGGCAGGCGCTGCGGCTTGCGGCCGACCCGCAGGCGCTGCACCTGTTCGACGCGGCGAGCGGGGCACGCATGGGATGACCGAGCGGCGGACCGTGCTTCTGTTCGGCGACTCCAACACCTGGGGCGCGGTGCCGATGCGCCGCGAGGGCGACCGCCGCCGCCACCCCGAGGCGGTGCGCTGGCCGGGGGTGCTGGCAACGGCGCTGGGGGCCGGCTGGCGGGTGGTGGACGAGGGCCTGCCGGGGCGCACCACCGTCCATGACGACCCGCTGGAGGGGGCCAGCCGCAACGGGCTGAGGGCGCTGCCCGTCGCTCTGGAGAGCCACCGGCCGCTGGACGTGGTGGCGATCCTGCTCGGCACCAATGATCTCAAGGCGCGATTTGCAGTCTCGACGATGGAGATCGCGCAGTCGGTCGAGCGGCTGGTCCAGGTCGTGCGCGCCTCGGCCGCAGGCCGGGCTGACGCACCGCCGGGGGTGCTGCTGATCGCCCCGCCGCCGATCACGGAGGCGGGCTGGCCGGCAGAGATGTTCGCCGGCGGGGCAGCGAAATCGGCGGCGCTGGGGCCGCGTCTGGCAGCGCTGGCTGCCCGGCTGGGAGTGCCGTTCCTCGACGCCGGCGCGGTGATCGCGTCCGACCCCGCGGACGGAATCCACTGGAACGCGCCGGCGCATGCGGCGCTTGGCGCCGCGGTCGCCGGGGTGATCGCCGGTCACTGGCCCTGAGGGAGGAGCGATGCTGAAGGGGATCGATACGCGGCTGAACGCCGACGTTCTGTACGCGCTGCGCGCCATGGGGCACGGCGATGTGCTGGTGGTGGCGGACACCAACTTCCCCTCCGACTCGGTCGCCCGCGACACGGTGCTGGGCGAGCTTGTGCGGATGGACAACCTCACCGCCGCCGAGGCGGTGGCGGCGATCCTGTCGGTGATGCCGCTCGACACCTTCGTGCACGACTTCGCCGCCCGCATGGAGGTGGTCGGCGCGGCCGATGATGTGCCGCCGGTACAGGCGGAGGTTCAGCAGGAAATCGACAAGGCCGAGGGCCGGCACCGGGCGATGGTGGGGATCGAAAGGTTCGATTTCTACAAGCGTGCGCGCGAGGCCTATGTCGTGGTGCAGACCGGCGAACGCCGCTTCTACGGCTGCTTCCTGCTGCGCAAGGGCGTCATTCCGCCGGAGGGCTGAGCCGATGCGCATCGTCATCCTCGGCGTCTTCGTCGCCGACACCGCCTATCGCGCCGACCGTCAGCCGCGCATGGGCGAGACGATCCTGGGCCGCAGCTTCGCGCTCGGCCCCGGCGGCAAGGGCTCCAACCAGGCGGTGGCGGCGGCGCGGGCGGGCGGCGAGGTGCATTTCATCACCCGCCTTGGCCGCGACCCCTTCGCCGAGATGGCGCGTGCCACCTGGGCTGCGGCCGGGGTCATCCCGGCGGTGACCGAGGATGCCGACAGCTACACCGGCGCCGCCTACATCTTCGTCGAGGACGCCACCGGCAACAACGCCATCATCATCGCCCCGGGCGCCGCGGGGCGGATATCGGAGGCCGATGTCGAGGCGCGCGCGGGCCTCATCGCCTCGGCGAGAGTGTTCGTGACCCAGCTCGAGCAGCCGATGCCGGCGGCGGTCCGGGCGCTGGCCATCGCCCGCGCCGCCGGCGTGCGCACGATCCTGAACCCCGCCCCGGCGGCGCCGCTGCCCGCGGGCATGCTGGGCCTCTGCGACCTCGTCACCCCCAACGAGAGCGAGGCCGAGGGGCTGACCGGCATCGCCGTGACGGGCATCGAGGCCGCCGGCCGGGCGGCGGCGGCGCTGGTGGCGGCGGGAGCGGGGGCGGCGGTGGTCACGCTGGGCGAGAACGGCGCGCTTTACCACGACGCGGCGCGCACGGTGCATGTGCCGGCCTTCCGCGCCGGTCCGGTGGTCGAGACGACGGGGGCGGGCGATGGCTTCGCCGGCGGGCTTGCCGTGGCACTGGCCGAGGGCCGCGACGCGGTCGAGGCGGTACGGTTCGGCTGCGCCACGGCGGCGATCTCGGTCACCCGGGCGGGCACTGCGCCGTCGATGCCGGCGCGGGGCGAGATCGACGCGCTTCTCGCCCGCGCCGGCTGAGGGGCAGGTCCGGGGGCGTCAGCCGAGCGGCTGCCAGCCGTGGCGGGCGAGGATCGCGTGGCTGGCGCGGTAGTCGGCGTCGGGGTCGTTGCCGGGGGTCAGCGCGTCGGAGATCATCTCGAGCACGGTCGCGCCGCTGTAGCCGATCTCGCGCAGCGCTGCGGCCGCGGGGCCGGGCTGGACGATCCCGGTGCCGAGGCGCTCGTGCTTGAACTCGCCGTAGCCCGAATCCGAGATGTGGACGTTCTTCACCAGCCCGCCCAGCATGCGGATGGCCGCGGCCGGATCCTCCCTGATGTAGGCCGAGTTGCAGATGTCGAAGTTGATCCCGACCCCGGGGCCGATGAGCGCGGCGGTCTCGGCCATGTCCTGCGCCGAGGGCAGGAAGGTGAAGGGGACGTTCTCGAGCAGGATGCCGACGCCGGTGCCGCGGGCATGGTCGACAAGCTCGCGCACGCCCGCCACGAACCAGTCGAGCATCCACTGCCGCGGCGGGTTGATCAGGCTGTTCACCGGCCCCGGGATGGCGACGACATAGGGGCACTCCCATTCGGCGGCGAGGTCGATGGCCTCGCGGCAGCGGTCGAGCGTGTAGCTGCGCATCAGCCGGTCGACGCCGTTGGGGTTGTTGTCGAGCAGCGGATAGCAGAAGGAGGTGAGCCGGCAGCCCTCGCCCGAGAGCCAGTCGCGGTACTCCTTGCGCTGGCGGACGGTCAGTTCGCGCGGCCAGCAGTGCGGCGGGAAGATCATCATCTCGATGGCGTCGTAGCCCAGCCTGCGGAGATGCTTGAGCGCGTCGAGACCGGAATGCGAGTAGAGGAAGGGAAATGTGCTCGCGGCAACGGACAACTGGGTCATGGGGCTCCTCGAGGGCTGGCCGGACGGTGCGCGGGCTGTTCCCATTGCGCACAAATGTTAGTATACCGCACGCCAGCCGCCGTTCAACCCGGTTCGAGGACCTGCCGATGCCGAGCCTGCTGTTCACTCCCCTCGATGCCGGGGGCATGACCGTCCCCAACCGGATCGTGGTGGCACCGATGTGCCAGTATACCGCGACCGACGGCGTTCCCGGCGACTGGCACCTGGTGCATCTGGGCCAGTTCGCGCAGTCGGGACCGGGGCTGATCCTGGTGGAGGCGACGGGGGTCGAGCCCGAAGGGCGGATCACTCCGGGTTGCACGGGGCTGTGGTCGGACGCGCAGGAGGCCGCCTTTGCCCGCATCGTGGCCTTCTGCCGGCAGGTCGGCGGGGCGAGGATCGGCATCCAGCTCGGCCACGCCGGCCGCAAGGGCTCGACCGCCGCGCCCTGGGAGGGCGGCGGCGTTGTTCCGGCCGAGGCCGGGGGCTGGAGGGTGCCGGCGCCCTCGGCGGTGCCCTACCTGCCGGGCTGGCCGGTGCCGGAGGAGCTTGACCGGGCCGGGCTTGCGCGGATCCGCGATGCCTTTGCCGCGGCGGCCCGCCGGGCCGCGCGCGCCGGCTTCGACGTGGTCGAACTGCACGCCGCCCACGGCTACCTGCTGCACTCGTTCCTGTCGCCCCTGACCAACCGCCGCGGCGACAGCCACGGCGGCAGCCTCGCCAACCGGATGCGCTTTCCGCTGGAGGTGTTCGAGGCGGTGCGCGCGTCCTTCCCCGCCGAGCGGCCAGTCCTGGTCCGGATCTCGGCCACCGACTGGATCGACGGCGGCTGGACGCCCGATGAGTCGATCGCCTTCGGGCGGGAACTCAAGGCGCTCGGCTGTGCGGTGATCGACGTCTCGTCGGGCGGGCTGGACCAACGCCAGAAGCTTGCCCCGGGGCCGGGCTATCAGGTGGCGCTGTCGGCGGCGGTGCGGGCGGGCGCCCGGCTGCCGACGATCGCGGTCGGCCAGATCACCGAGCCCTTCCAGGCCGAGACGATCCTGCGGGCCGGACAGGCCGACATGGTGGCACTGGCCCGCGGCATGCTGTGGAACCCGCGGTGGGCGTGGCATGCCGCGGCTGCCCTGGGCGACGAGCCCTCCATGCCCGCCCAGTACGCCCGCGCCAACCCGGCCGGTCGCAGCAAGCCCTTCATCACCAGGACGTAGGCCATGGATGCGCTGGCAGGAAAAACCGTGGTCGTCACCGGGGCGTCGAAGGGCATCGGGGCGGCGATCGCGGCGGCGATGCTGGCCGCGGGTGCCCGCGTCGTCGCCCAGTACGCCACCGACCGGGAGGGAGCCGAGGCGGCCGTGGCCGGGGCGCCCGGACGGGCGGTTCTGCTCGGCGCCGACCTTGCCGAAGCCGGGGCGGTCGATGCCTTCTGGCAGGCGGCGCGGGCGGAGGCCGGGCGGATCGACGTACTGGTCAACAACGCCGCGGTGATGCGCCAGACCGGCGGCATTCTCGACCCGGTGGACGAATGGGACAGGGTGTGGGCGGAATCGCTTGCCGTCAACACGCTGGCCCCGGCGCGGCTGATGCGCCACGCGGTGCGCGACTGGCGCGCGGAGGGGCGGGGCGGGGCAATCATCGGCATCGGCTCGTGGGTGACCTCCCGCGGCACATCGAACCCTGCGGCGATCGCCTATGCCGCCTCCAAGGCGGCGATCGCCGCCGCCACCAAGACGGTCGCGCGCGCGCATGCCGCGGAGGGCATACTGGCCTATCTGATCTCGCCCGGGGTGGTGAACACGCGGCTGTCGGTCGAGAGCGCGGCCCGCACCGGCGGGGTCGCGGCGGTGACGGCCCAGTTGCCCATGGGCGAGTGGGTGCCGCCCGAAGAGGTGGCGGCGCTTGCCGTGTTCCTGGCCGAGGGCCGCGCCCGTCACCTGACGGGCGCGACGCTCGACATCAACGGGGCGGCCTACATCCGATGAGCCTACTCGGCCGCGGCGCGCCGGCCCTCGATCGCCGCCACCACGCGGTCAAGCTCGCGCATCAGCGGCACCATCTTCGCCACCCGCGTGCGCCCCTCCTCGCCGAGGCTGGCGAACGTGGTGATCGGCGGGCGGACGTCGCCGACGGGATAGCCCTCGGCGGCGGCGAGCGCCTTGGAATAGCACTGGTGGCCGTAGAGCGGGTGGCCCTCGGTGATGATCGCGTCGAACTTCTGGATGATGCGCTGCACCGCCCAGACATCGTCCCAGCGGCCCTGCTCGGCCCATTCGACGAACTTCACCGAGGCGCGGGGGATGTAGTTGCCGTAGGGGTTGACGTAGCCGACCGCGCCCATCTTGTAGCTTTCCAGCACCTGCTGGCCGGCCCAGACGTTCATCAGCCCCTCGCTCTCGACGATGATCGCGTGGATGCGCTCGATCCGCTGGCTCGCTTCCTTGATGTAGCGGATCTGCGGGAAGGCCTTCGCCAGCCGGCCCACGAGCTTTGCGCTCATGTCCACGTTCGAGGTGAACGGGTTGTTGTAGAGCATGATGGGAAGGTCGCAGCCCTCGCAGATCGCCCTGTAGTAGTTGAAGATCTCGTCTTCGGTCGGGGTGTAGTAGTAGGGCGGGATGATCATCAGGCCGTCCGCGCCGAGGTCCTGCGCCTGCCGCGAGTAGCGCACCGCGTTCGGGGTATAGGCGTTCATGCTGCCCACCAGCACCGGGATGCGTCCGGCGATGTGCTTGACGGTGGCCTCGACGAACTCGGCGCGCTCGCGGTCCGAGATCGTCAGGAACTCGCCCGTCGTCCCGAGGATGATGATGCCCGGCACGCCCTCGGCAAGCTGCCAGTCGAGGAAGCGGCGCCAGGCGGGGTAGTCGATGGCGCTGCCGTCGGCGGTGAATGGCGTGATGGTGACGGTGTAGCTGCCCGAGAATTTCCGGGTCATGGCCGTGTCCTTTCGGTCGGAGGCTGGGTGTGGTGAAGACGGACGTGCTGGTGATCGGCGGCGGCATCGCCGGCACCGTCGCCGCCTGGCATCTGGCGCGGGCGGGTGCGGGGGTGATCCTGGCGGAGGCCGGGGAGCTGAATGCCCAGGCCTCGGGCACCAACGCGGGATCGCTGCACCTGCAGATCCCGCATCCCGAGTTCGTCGGCCTGGGCGGGGGCTGGGCCCGCGGCTTCGCCCCGACGCTGCGGCTGCTGCAGGCGTCCCTCGAGATGTGGTCGGGCATCGAGACCGAGCTCGGCCAGCCGCTCGACGTGCGCCGCACCGGCGGGATCGTGGTCGCGACGACCGATGCCGAGATGCGCGCGATTGCCGCCAAGGCCGCCGTCGAGGCCGCCGAGGGGGTGGAAACCGAGCTTCTGGACCGCGCCGCGCTGCTGGCCGAGGCGCCCTACCTGACTGCGCGGGCGATCGGCGGCGGGCTGTGCCGGGCCGAGGGCAAGGCCAACCCGCTGCGGGCCACGCCGGCCTTCGCCGCCGCCGCGGTCGCGGCGGGTGCCACGATCCTGACCCATGCGCCGGTCACCGGCCTTCAGCGCGACGCGGCGGGCTTCCTCGCCCGGACGCCGCGTGGCGACATCGCCGCGGGGCGCGTCGTCAATGCCGCGGGCGCGCGGGCCGCGGCGGTGGCCGCGATGCTGGGGGTGCGGGTGGAGCTCCAGGGCTTCCCGCTGCAGGTGACCGTCACCGAGCCGGTGGCACCGCTGGTCCCGCATCTGGTCTATTCCGCCGCCGGCAAGCTCTCGCTGAAGCAGGCGCCGAACGGCGGGCTGATCATCGGCGGGGGCTGGCCCGCCCGGCAGCGGCCGGAGGGCGGGCTGGTGACCGACCCCGCCAGTCTGACCGGCAACATGGCCACCGCCGCCGGGGTGGTGCCGGCGGTGGCGGGAGCGCAGGTGGTGCGCAGCTGGACCGCGACCGTCAACGGCACCGCCGACTGGCGGCCGGTCATCGGCACGGCGCCGGGCGTGCCCGGCTTCATCCTCGCGCTCTTTCCCTGGATGGGCTTCTCGGCCGGGCCGATGACGGGAAGGCTGGCCGCCGACCTTGCGCTCGACCGGCCGCCCGCGATGGACCTGCGCGGCATCTCGGTGCTTGCCGGCTGAGGCGCCCGGCGGCATGCCCTGACAGGGCACCGGCGGCCCGGCCGCGCCCGCCCGGCGGCCGAGAGCGGGGCACGCCGGCGTGCGGCGGGCCGAGGGGGCCGTGCTCAGGCCGCCCCCCGCGCGGATGCGCCGCCGCCGCGCTTGCGCAGATGCGCCCGCCAGGTCATTGCCCAGCGTGCGGGGTCGTCGAACACCTCGCCCCTGACCTGGGCCACCGGCTGGTTGTGCGGCGCGGTCCGGACGACCTCGGGGCATTCCCGTGCCTCCCGTGCGATGCGGGCGACGACGTCGATCCAGCTGTCGATGTCTTCCTTCGACCACAGCTCTCCGGCCTCGGGGGTGAAGGGTTCGGGCACGATCCAGGGCTCGTGGCTCATCCACCACGGATCGATCCCGTAATCGGCCATGCGGTTGGCGAAGTCCACAGTCCCGATCCCCGTCTCCTCCTTCAGAGGTCCGAGCGACCAGCGCGTCATCTCCATCCGCCGCACGGCGATGTTGTCGTGGCTGCGCTGGAGGCCGGGGATCTCGCCCAGCTTCTTGTCCATGTAGTTGTTGGCGACCACCGAGATGTCGGAGGCCAGGCGGATGCCCTCGGCCCCCATCGCCCGGGCCCAGGCCCAGGCCTTCACCACCTGCGGCACGTTGCCCCAGAATTCGCGGACCTTGCCGCAGGACTTCGGCCGGTCGTGGTCAAGCCGGAAGCGCCGGCCGTCCTCGACCACCAGCGGCGCGGGCAGGTAGGGGGCCAGCGCCTCGGTGCAGCCGTAGGCGCCGACGGCCGGGCCGCCGCCCGCCTTGGGTGCCCCGAAGGTCTTGTGCAGCATGAACATGCAGGCGTCGAAGCCCAGCTCGCGCGCCGACAGCCTGCCCATCACCCCGTTGAAGTTGGCGTGATCGTAGAAGGCCAGCGCCCCGGCCGCCCTAGCGACCCGGACCCATTCGCGGATCTCGGGGTTGTAGATGCCCATGTCGTCGGGGTTGTTGATCATGACCAGCGCGGTGCGCTCGCTGACCGCGGCCTTCAGCGCCTCGAGCGAGGGGTAGCCGTTCTCCTCGAGCGGCAGGTTGACGACCCTGAAGCCCGCCGCCGCGGCGGTGGCCGGGTTGCAGGGATGGGCCTGGACCGAGGTGACCATCTCGGTGCGCTGGTGCAGCATCCCGCGGTCGGCCCAGTAGGCGCGGGCGACAGCGGCCATGGTGTAGGCGGCATCGGCCCCGCCGCCGGCCTGGAAGACGAACCGGTCCATCCCCGAGAGCGCGCGCAGGATCAGGTCGAACTCGTGGATGATCGAGAGCACGCCCTGAAGCGTGTCGGGATGCTGGTAGGGGTGGACCTCGGCCAGCTCCGGCCGGTTCGCGGCGAACTCGGCGGTCTTGGAATTGTACTTCATGGTGCAGGTGCCGAAGAGGCTGACCCCCATCATGCCGAGCGTCATCTGGCTGAGGTGCAGGTAGTGGCGCTGGGCCTCGAACTCGGTGATCTCGGGCAGCACGGGGCGGTCCCGGCGCCGCATCGCGGCGGGGATCGGGTCGGGGCCGGCGGCTGCGGCTACCTCGGGCTCGGGGGCGGGGAACAGCTGGCCGCGGGCGCCGGGGCGGCCCATCTCCATCACCACGGGCTCGTTCCAGCGGGCGGCGTGGAATTCCTTCGGCTCGGTCATTGCAGAACCTCCCTGAGCGCGGTGACGGCGCGGCGGATGTCGGCAGCGGTATGCACCTCGGTCACGCACCAGAGGGCGGACTGGCCAAGACCGAGCCCCTCGTCCGAGACGTCCTTGCCGCCAAAGATGCCGCGGTCGCGCAGGGCGTCGTTGATCTCTGCCACGCTGCGGCCGGTTGCGTCGAAGTTGACGACGAACTCCTTGAAGCCGGTCGCGGGCCAGACGATCCGCACCCCCGGCACCCCGGCAAGGAGCGACTGGGCGTAGCGGGCGCGGGCGGCGATGAGCGCGCCGAGCTCGCGAAAGCCCTCGGGGCCGAGCAGGCTCATGTAGACGGCCCCGGCGATCGCCCAAAGGTAGGTCGAGTTGCCGGTCCAGTCGCGCCCGTGCTCGCGCGAGCCGTAGGAGTTCTGGTGCGGCGTGGCGAGCCCGAAGCCCCACTGCCCGGGCTCGCGCGTCTCGGCGATGGAGACGAGGAAGCCGTTGAACTGGCGCACATAGCGTTCCTCGTCGCGCGAGGCGATGAAGCCGCCGACGCCGCCGCCGCAGTTCATGTGGACGCCGAGCGGCTGCATCGGGCCGGTGACGATGTCGGCGCCGTAGTCGCCCGGCGCCATCAGCACCCCGAGGCTGGCCGGGTCGACGCCGACGATGGTCTCGGCCCCGGCGGCACGCGCCAGCCGTGCGATCTCGGCCGCGCCGGTCTCGATGGTGCCGAGATAGGCGGGGTTCTCGAAATACACTGCCGCCACCTCGGGGCCGAGCCGGGCCCTGAGGTCGCCAAGGTCGATCCGGCCGGTGGCGGGATCGGCGGCGACGGCCACGATCTCGATGTGGCTCGCCATCTCCGGGGGCTCGCAGTAGGTGCGGATCACCGCCATCCGCTCGGGATCCGACAGCGCCGGCAGCAGCACCTTGCGCCGGCCGGTGAGCCGCGCGGCCATGCGGATCGCGTGCCCCGTCGCAGCCCCCCAGGAATAGACCGGAAGCTGGACGACATCGAGGTTCAGAAGCGCGCCGAGCTGGCTCTGGAACTCGAACCAGGCCTGGTTGCGACCGTGGTCGGACTGGTAGCTGCCCCAGACGTTGGTCAGGAACTCGGTGCGGCCGACGATCTCGTCCACGACCGCGGGGACATGGTGCTGCCAGACCCCGGCGCCGAGGAAGGAGAGATTGCGCTCGCAGTCCTCGTTGCGCTTCAGACGGGCCGCAAGCTCGCGCTTCAGCTCGATCTCGGAGGACAGCGCCGGCGGCAGGTCAAGCGGCGCCTTGCGGTAGTGGTCGGGCGGGACCTGCTCGAAGAGGTCGGAGACGCGACGGGCGCCGACCTCGGCGAGCATCTCCTCGATCACGCCGGGCGCTGAGATGGCCATCCATGGATGGGCGCGGGCCGGTGCTGGCATCGGATTTCCCCCTGTCATCCGGTCTTCGGTCGCGATTCTGGCCGGTCTGGCCGCGCGAGTGTGCACAAAAGTTCGCATATCGCACAAGCGGGATCAACTCGCCTCCGTCAGCCGCGATGCCGCGGCCTCGGCGCCAGAGGCTATGCGCATCATCATCTCCCGCCCGGCACCGGTGTGCACGCGGACGTAGCCGCCGAGCCGGGCGTCGAGAGCCGGGTCGCCGGTGTCCACCCACAGCCGGGGCTCGGCGAGGGCGCGCAGCTTGTCCTCGGTCGCGAGCACGACCAGCCCCTCGCGGCCGGCGCGGGCGATGAGCCCCGGGCCGATCTGCTGGTTGCCGCGCCCGAGCAGGAACCCCTGCTGCCCGGTGACGCCGAGCACGAGGCGGACCGGCCCGTCGCCGGCAAGGCGGTCGAGATCGGCGGCGCGGGCGTCGCGGGCCACCAGCCTGCCGTCGCGGACGGCATCGACGCCGAGGATCGTGGGCTGCTGGCCGAGTGCCCGGACCACCGCCCCGGCCGAGGTGCCGGGGCCGATGACATAGAGCGTACCGGGCGCCATCGCGGCGGCGATCTCGGCTGCCGCCGCGGCGAGTGCGGCGCCCTCGTCGCGGCGCAGCATGCCCTTGGCGGCCTGGACGAGGCCGCGGCCGCGCGGCGCCCGGACGAGGCCGAAGAGGCGGGGCGCGATGCGGCCGGCGCGCAGCTGGGCCTCGTCGATGTCCATCACCTCGGCCTCGTCTGTCCATGCCACCCGCGCGGGGGCAGAGACGAGGTCGGCCAGCAGGTGGCCGGCGGCCTCGGGCGACAGCGCGAAGACGCCCGAGTGCATCTTGACCCCGCAGGGGATGCCCAGCATCGCCCCGCCGGCAGGCAGCGCGGCCGCGACGTCGCGCGCGGTGCCGTCGCCCCCGGCGAAGACGGCAAGCGTTCCTGGTGCCATCGCCGCGACGGCGAGGCGGGTGTCGCGGGCGGTGCCCGAGAGGGGCGGCAGGTCGAGCACGCGCAGGTCGAGCCCGAGGCCTGCAAGCCATGCGGCCCCCAGCGCGCCGGGCGCCGCCGTCACCTCTGCCCCCGGCCGGCTGCGGGCGAGGATGGCGAAGGCCCGCCGCGCCCGCGGCCCGGCCTGCGGCGTCGCCCCGCGGCGCAGGGCCTCGGCCACCGTGTCGGGCCCGTCGGTGCCCTTCAGCCCGACCGCGCCACCGAGGCCCGCCACCGGATTGACCACGAGACCGAAGCGCATGCGACCCTCCACGTCCGTTCCAGATGGGCCGCCGGCGGCGCCCGTCAACGCCTCCCGGCGGGCCCGTGCGGCCCATCCCCCGCCCCTGCCGGCAGGAGCGCGAAGGCCGCGGGCACCAGCAGCGCCAGTGCCGCCAGAGAAAGGCCGAAGCCGGCTATGCTGCCCGCCGCGGCGATGCCGTAGGCGGTGATCACCAGCGCGCCGGTCGCGGTGGTGATGAGCAGCGCAAGCCCGGTGGCGGTGCCAGCCAGCGTGCCGAAGGGCATCAGCATAATGACATGGGTGTTGGGCACCACGAAGCCCATGCTGACCATCAGGCACAGCAGCGCCGGCCCGAGCGTCCATGGCGCCGGGGCCAGCACCGCAGCCGCTGCCGTGGCCAGCGCCGCGACGGCGGCCGGGACCAAGGTGGCGCGGATCACCCGGCCCGACCCGATCCGCGCCGCGATCCGCCCCGAAAGCGTCGCCGCGGCCGCGAACCCCACCAGGACCATGCCGAACAGCGTCGCGTAGGCGACCGGCGAGAGCCCCAGCGATTCGACGAACACGAACGGGCTGGCCGCCACGAGGACCGAGAACACCGCGTTCGTCGCCATGAGGATCGCAAGTGTGGCAAGGAAGTTGCGGCTGCCCAGCATCGCCCGGGCGGCGGCGCGTGCGCCCGGCGCGACGCTGCCGGCAATCCGCGGTGGCAGGACCGCGAGGCCCGCCAGCAGGCTTGCACCGCCCGGGATCGCCGCGACCAGGAAGGCGGCGCGCCAGTCGGCGACCGCGAGCAGCGCCGCCCCGGCGAGCGGGCCGATGGCGGGGGCAAGCGTCAGCACCGCCGAGAGGAGCGCCATCGCCTCGGTGGCACGGTCGGGCGGCATGAGCACCCGGACCATCGCCCGCGCGGTGACAAGCCCCGCCGAGGCGCCGATACCCTGGACGAAGCGCGCGGCGACCAGCGCCCCGAGATCGGGCGCGACCGCCGCCAGCGCACTGGCGGCAGCATAGAGCAGTGTCGCGGCCGCGAACACCTGGCGGTGCCCCAGCCGGTCGGCCAGGGGTCCGTAGACGGCAAAGCACAGGCAGCTGCCGGCAAGGAATGCCGTGACGGTGCCCTGCAGCGCGGCCTCGCCGGTGCCGAATTCGGCGGCGATGGCGGGCATCGCCGCAAGGTAGAGGTACGAACCCGCCTGGCTGAGCGCGGCCATCAGGCACAGCAGCCACGCCCGCCGCCGCAGCGCGGCCGCGCCCTCCTGCGGACTTGCCGGTGCCGTCATTGCTCCCCGCCGCCCCGCCTGCGCCCGTTCCGGGGCGCGTTCCCGCGCCACCTCTGGCACGCGCCCGGCTGCGGCGGAAGCCCCCCCGCGGCCGCGGCCGGCCCCTCAGCCGGTGCCAGGCGCGACCGGGGGCGCGACCGGGAAGGGCCGCCGTCCGGCGAACGGCCGGTAGTAGGGACCCATGCGCTGGTAGGCCCGCACCACCAGTTCGGCGAGGAACTCCAGAAAGCCCGGCGGGATCGCCGCGGGGTCGGCATCGTCGCGCGTCGCCAGGCTGAGGCGGACGTGGATCGGCGGGCCCTCGATCTCCTGCACCACGAGTTCGCCCCGGCGGAACTCCTCGGCCACCGCGCCGAACGGAGTGATCGCGGTGCCGAGCCCGCGCAGCAGGAACTTTCGCCAGACGTCGATCGATTCGACCTCGCGCACCGCACGCATCGCCAGCCCGAGCTCCCGCGCCGCCGTCTGCGCCTGCCGCCATGAAATGCTGCGCTCGCCGTAGAAGACGAGGTTGCCCGCCAGCGCCTCATCGATGCGGATGGTGCCTCCGAGCGGGCCCACCCCGGGTGCCGCGGCGAAGACGAAGCGCTCCTCGAAGAGCCCGATCACGCGCAGGCCGGCGGCCGATTCGAGCCCGTAGCCGATGACGAGGTCGACCTCGCGCGACTGCAGCTTGTCGACCAGTTCCGTCGTCCAGCCTTCCGTGACCTGCAGCGCGACGCGGTCCTTGCGGGCGGCGGCCGCAAGGATTGCCTCGACCCCGATGACCCGGGCCACGGCGGGGGGGGCGCCGACGCGCAACTGACGGACCGGCTGCACCCCGGCCGCGGCCGCCGCGGCGCGCTCGGCCTCGTCGACGAGTTCGAGGATGCGGCGGGCCCGGTCGAACAGGTCGCGCCCCGCCGCCGTTGCCGAGACGCCGCGCGAATGGCGTTCGAGCAGGGCAACCCCGAGACGGTCCTCCATCGCCTTGACCTGGAGACTCACCGCCGTCGGCGCGACGTGCAGCCGTTCGGCGGCGTGGGTGATGTTCCCCATCTCGACGATGGTCACGAAGTACTGCAGTTGACGCAGGGTGAGCGCCATGGGCTTTCCCCGGGGAACGGTCGCGGGTCAGGAGGCGAGCGAGGCCGCCCGCGAGCTCGGCACCGTGATCCCGCAATTTCCTTAATGCAGCCCTCAGAATTCTGCAATGGACCCTTCCGGTTCGATGCAACAGCCTAGCTGCAAGCCGGGAGACGCCGGCACGGGGATCCGGGAAGCCGCAGACGCGCATCCGACAAGGACGATGTACGGCCGCGCCGCGGGATGGCGTGGCCGCTTGGCCTGCCGGCGGGCGTTCTGTGATCGCGCGACCGAATCGAGGTCGGTGGATTCTGGTCGGGACCGCGGCGCCCTCGTGGTGCCGCTGAACCGGCCCTTGCGCACGCGCGGGTCATCCGGCCCGTGCTGGCGCGATGTCGACGGGAGCGCCGCCCTGGCGATTGCAGGGGCGCCCCGGCCAAGACCGGCGGCCCCGCCGCCAGGGCCAAGAAGGAGGAGCGCAATGGCCAGGACAAGTGACAGTGATCGCAGGAAGCGTGGCGATGAAGGGGGGACCGGTCTGAACCGGCGCGAGTTCTTCAAGGCGGGCGCCGCCGCCGGGGTTGGCGCCGCGGCGCTGGCCGCTCCGGCCGCGATGGTTGCGCCCACGCCGGCGGCGGCGGCCGAGGGCTGGGACTACGAGGTGGATGTGGTCATCGCCGGCGGCGGCTGCGCCGGCATCACCGCGGCCATCCGCGCCCGCGACCTTGGCGCCTCGGTGCTGGTGGTTGACCAGAACTACGACCTCGGCGGCCGGATGCTGCACTCGGGCTCGTATCTCTCGCTCGGCGGTGGCGATTCGGTCCAGAAGCGCGACATGGCCGGCGAGGCCGATGCCGAGGGCTTCATCACCGTGCCGCCGGCCGAGGAGCCCGCGGAACTGGACGACTCGATCGACCTTCTGTTCACCGACGTCACCGACTGGTCGATCGTCGACCGCAAGGGGCAGAGCCCCTACCGCTACAACGAGCGCGACATGATGCGCGCCTGGGCCGAGAACTGCCCGCCCACCCGCGACTTCCTGCTTGCGAACTACGTCCGCATGACGCGCATTTCGGGCACCCACGGCGGCGGCGGCCTCTCGCGCGCCCGGGCGCCCTACTGCTTCCTGATGCTTGGCGACGTGACCGACATCGAGGCCGGCACCATCACGCCCGAGGACGCGGGCGTGGCCGATCCCGAGCGCACCTCGGCGATGGCGCCGGTGCAGATGGAGGATGCGACCGCCTTCGTCGGCCCCGGTGCGGTGCGCAACGGCGTCGCGCTTTCACGTCCGCTGGAGTATGCGGCGCGCAAGAAGGGCGTGCAGTTCATCCTGCACCGCCGCTTCACCGACGTGATCCGGGAAGAGCAGGTCGGCGGCCGCGCGATCGGGATCAAAGCGGTCTACTCGCCGCGCATCCATCCCGAGTCGGGCCAGCGGCTCGAGAGCCTGTGGCAGAACGGGAACGTCGACGACCGGCGCCCGGAGATCCGCATCCGCGCCCGCAAGGCGGTGATCATGGCCTCGGGCGGCCATGCCGGCAACCCGGAGATGCGCGGGATGTTCTACCCGGCGATGCGCGAGCCGGCCTTCCCGACCTCGGGCATGGCGCTGCAGGGCCCTGGCGGCCAGGACGCGAGCGCGCTGATCGCCGGCCTGAAGGTGGGTGCCGGCCTGTCGGGGATGCAGCAGAACCTGAGCTACCCGACCTGCTACCACATCGGCACGCGGCTGGGGACGCGCGACGCCTACACCGACATGTACCCGGGGCACCCGACCTTCGTGTTCCGCGGCTCCACCGGCATCGCCGTCGGCAACGCGGGCTTCGAGGAGTTCATCGCCGTCAACCAGGTCGGCAAGCGCTTCTTCGACGAGGTGAAGCTGCCGCGGCGGCCGGGTGGCAACCGCTATCCGGGCGACGGCGGTGCGCCGGGGCAGGGGCTCGAGCACAAGCCGCTTGACTGGCGCAACTGCTCGGCCGCCTGGATCAAGCAGATGTACAACTACGATCACGGCCTCGACGCCGCGATCGCGATGAACGAGGGGTCCAAGGCGCCGAACTACTACTGCGGCTCGCTCTGGGCGATCTTCGACGAGGATGCGGTCGAGCGGACGGGCTGGGAGCTGCGCTTCCCGTTCGTCAACTGGTCGAACGGCTATGCGTTCAGGGCGGATACCGTCGAGGAGCTGGCGCGGTCGATCTTTGCCGGCCATCCCTTCGCCCGGGTGCCGCTGTCGCACCTCGCCCAGACGGTCGACACCTGGAACGGCTATGTCGACGCCGGTGCCGACCCCGAGTTCGAGCGCCACAACAGCGGCCCGATGCACAAGATCGTCCGGCCGCCGTTCTATGCGCTGTCGATCATGGTGATCTGGCACGACAGCTACGGCGGCCTGCACGTCAACGGCCGCAACCAGGTGGTGGACGTGCACGGCCAGGTCATCCCCGGTCTCTATGCCGGCGGCGAGGCGGTGGGCGGCTTCAACAAGCACGGCCTCGGCAAGGGGCATGTCCACGGCTTCATCGCCGGGACGCATGCCGCCCGCGAAATCGGCTGAGGTCCGGACAAACTGCGCTCCGGCGGGGGAAAACCCCGCCGGAGCCGTCTTCTGCGACCTTCCAAGACAACAAGAAAAGCCAGATCCATGACGCGCAAGGACAAGACCCCCGAGAACCCGCCGGAGGAGGCGAGCGAGATCATCTGTCCGTTCAGCGTGGAGGTGGCGCCCGCCGACATCCGCCCGGGCGACCCCCTGACGCTCACCTTTGCGCTTGCCGACCCGGAAGGCGCCGAACCCCTTGTCGGGCTTGACATCGTCGTGCTCGACGACACCGGAGGGGAGCGCGGCCGCGTTGCCATCGCCCGCAACGAGGATCGCCTGCCGGCGATCGAGCCGCTCGAGATCGAGGCTCCGCATGCGCCCGGGACGCACCGCTGGCGCGCGCGCCTCGACCTGCCCGAACCCGAGGAGGGGGAGGAGCCGCTGGAGGTCGGCACCGACCTCGAGCTGGCAGTGGCCGCCCACCGGCCGAGCGTGACGGTCTGGGATGTGCCGAGCGTGGTCGAGCGGGGCCGGCCGTTCCGCTTCCGGCTCGGGATCAAGTGCCCGCTCGGCTGCGATTCCGCGGGCTGGGCGTTTGCGGTGCGCGACGCCGCGGGACGCGACGTCGCCGCCGGTGCGGTGGGTGCGGACCCCTGGCCGGGCACGGCGGGGCTGCACCATGCCGAGATCTCGCTCGCCGCGCCGCAGACCGACGGGCTGTCGGTCTGGACCGTGGTGGCGCTGGGACGCGATGCGCCCTGCGCGCATCTCGAGCATGCGACGCAGCTCAGGCTGCATGTCGGCCCGCCGGCCGAGCACCGTCTGCGGATCACGGTGCTGGATGCCGCAAGCCGCGCGCCGGTGGCGCGGGCCAAGGTGGTGGCCCACCCCTACCGCGCCGTCACCGATGCGCAGGGCGTGGCGGAGGTCCGCCTGCCGTCGGGGCACTACCGGATCTTCGTCTCGGGCAAGCCCTATTTCGCCATGAACACCGAGGCCGAGGTGACCGGGGACCTCGATCTCGAGGTCGGGATGCATGTCGACAGGGAATTCGGCGTCGAGGACCAGTACGTCTGAGGCGCCCGCCACCGCCTTCTGGAGGACCAACGGAATGAAACGACCGCTGACCGCCGCCCTGGCAGCCACCATGGTGCTCTATGCGACCGGGTGTGCGATCGCCGCGGATGGGGAGGCGCTGTATGCCCAGCACTGCGCGGTGTGCCACACCGTCGACGGCGCCGGGTTTCCGCCCAACATCCCTGCCCTTGCGGGCAGCCAGGGCCTGGAGGATCCCTTCACGCTGGTTGCCAACACCCACGCCGGGGGGGCCTACATGCCGCCGTTCCCGACGCTGGGCGCCGAGGAGATCGCCGCGATCGCGAGCTACGTTCGCGGCGCCTGGGGCAACGGCCTGTCGCCGGTGACCACCGAGGAGGTGGCTGCGCTGATGGAGGAGGTTGCCGATCCCGATGCGCCCGAACTGCGCAGCATCTGGGACGGCGTCTACACCCGCGAGCAGGCCGCGCGGGGCCAGCAGATGGCGCGCGCCGCCTGCGGGCTGTGTCACGGCAGCCGGATGAACGGCGTGCCCGACGACAACGACATGCGCCCCGGCCCGCCGCTGGCGCGCGCCTATTTCCTGCGCGTGTGGGACGGCAGAACCCTGGGCTCGTTCTTCACCTACTCGAAGTGGACGATGCCTCAGGCCAACCCGGGCTTCCTGCCCGACGAGGACTACGCGGCCATCGTCGCCTATGCGCTGTCGCTGACCGGGGCACCGGCGGGATCGACGCCCCTTCCGACGAGCGCCCGGGAACTCGGCTACATCATGATCGGGCCGAAGCCCTGAACGGCGGCGCGGCCGCTGACCGAAGGAGACCAGAGATGCGCGCAGCCGTCATTCTCTCGGCCCTCATCGCCCTCCTGCCCGCGGGCGGGGGGGCACAGGGGAGCGGCGATGCGGCGGCCGGCGGACCGGTCGACTGCCAGGTGGCCGGCTATGACGTGCTGATCTTCAACCGCGGCGACGCGCCGCTGCCGGCGGGAACCGAGGTCGACTGGGAGGTGCGCTTCGCGCGCGCCGGGGGGCGGCACCGGCTTGCCGACGACCTCGCGCCCGGCCGTTTCGCCCTGATGGTGGGCGCGCTGGGCGAGAGCTACCTGCGGCCGCAGGTGAAGTGCGAGGCAAGGCTGGCCGCGCCCGGCGGTTGATGCCGGCCCGCCGGGCTGCTATTCGCGCCCCCTGAACCGCGGAGGCGCGCATGGTCCGGCGGAACATCCTGTGGATCCTTGCCGACGAGCTGCGCGCCTCGGCGCTGTCGTGCTACGGCGGTGCCTGGGGGCCCGTGTCCACGCCGCACATCGACCGGCTGGCGGCCGGCGGAACCCTCTTCGGCCGCCACTACGCCAATTCGCCGGTCTGCGTGCCGGCGCGGACGAGCTTCCTGACCGGGCGGGCGCCCGAGCGCACCGGGGTCTATTTCAACGAGGGCGCCTGGCCGTCCTTCCCGCTGCCGGTGCGGCACCTGACCTTCCCCGAGCACCTCGCCGCCCATGGCTGGCGGACCGCCTCGTTCGGCAAGGCCCATCTGCACGCCGCCTACCGCCCCTGGCAGGAGTGCGACGAGACCGGCAGCGGCATGGGCGACTTCGCCGCCCTGGTGCCCGCCGACCGGCTGCAGGCGATCGTGCCGGCAGGCATCCCCTCGCCGGTCGGCGGCGTCTTTCCCGACGACCTTCCCTATCCGGCCGAGGCGGTGACGCGGAACGCGCTCGACTGGCTGTCGCGCGCGGCGGCCGAGGGCGCGCCCTTCCTGCTGCGCGTCTCCTATCTGCAGCCGCACACGCCGGTGCTGCCGCCCGCGCGCTTCCGCTGCCGCCAGCGCGCCGCCGACTGGCCCGGTCACCGCCTGCCCCGCGGCGGGGGCAGCCTCTACGAGCGGACCTTCGCCGCCATCGTCGGCGGCCCCGACCTGACGCAGGAGGAAATGGCGCAGGCGCAGGCCGACTATCACGCGCTGGTCGAATGGCTCGACGGCGAGGTCGGCCGGCTCGTCGAGGCGGTGGACGCGCTCGGGCTGGCCGCGACGACGGCGGTGGTGCTGACCTCCGACCACGGCGCCTCGCTGGGCGAGAACGGGCTCCTGAGCAAGGTCGTCTTCGCCCCGCAAAGCCAGCGCGTGCCGATGATCCTGCGCGCCCCCTGGGCGGTGCCGGCGGGGGCGGTGGACGACGGCCTCGGCGAGGCCGTGGACCTTGCCCGCACCGTCTGCGCCCTGGCCGGGGTGGAGCCCGATGCCGGCTTCGAGGGCCGCTCGCTGCTGGACGGCCCGCCGCCCGAGATGGTCTTTTCAGTCGTCGGCAACGGGGCAGAGGGCTCGCGCGCCTCCTCGGCGGCCAATGTCGGGCTCTGGCCCGACGGGCGGGGCTGGCCGCGGCGGGCCTGCCTGCGCACGCGGCGCTGGCGCTTCGACATGAACATCCGCCAGGACGGCGGGCCGGTGCGGCCCGAGAACGAGGATGCCTTCCTTGCCGACAGCCTGGACGACCCCGACGAGAGAAAGAACCTTGCCTGCCGCCCGGCCGAGGCCGGCCGCGTCGCGGCGTTCCGGCGCATCCTTCTCGACCGCGCGGCCGGCGCGCTCGAGCCGGCCTTCGTTCCGGCCTATTCGGCGGCCGAGGTGGGCGCCTTCGCGCCGCCGCGGCTTGATGGCGGAGGAAATCCTGCATGACGCGACTGAAGGCGGCCGTGATCGGCGCGGGCTGGTTTGCCGCGCAGAACCACATCCCGGTGATGAAGGCCCGGCCCGAGGTGGTGCTGGACGGCGTCTGCCGGCTGGGGACGGCAGAGCTCGAGCGGGTGCGGGCCCATTTCGGCTTTGCCTTCGCCAGCGAGGATCACCGCGCGGTGCTGGACCGGCGGCCCGACATCGTCGTCGTCTCCTCGCCGCACCGGCTGCACTTCGTTCACGCCCGCGACGCGCTGGAGGCCGGAGCGCATGTGCTGTGCGAGAAGCCGATGACGCTGTCACCCGAGGAGGCATGGGCGCTGGTGGGGCTGGCGCGCCGGCAGGGCCGGCAGCTGTTGATCGCCAACAGCTACCACTACCTGCCGCAGGTGGCGGCGCTGCGCGACCGCATTGCCGACGGCGCGATCGGGCGGCTCGAGCATGCGATGGTCAGCTTCATCTCGGTCACCCGCGATGTCTTTGTCGGCAGCCGCGGGCTTGACCGCTGGCAGACCGCCTTCTTCCGCCCCGACCGGTCGACGTGGCAGGACCCGGAGGCCGGCGGCGGATTTGCCTGGGGGCAGCTGTCGCATTCGCTGGCGCTGATGTTCTTCCTGACCGGGGCGGCGCCGGAACGCATCGCCGCGCTGACGCTTGAGGCGGAGGGCGTCGACATCGCCGATGCCGCGACGCTCCGGCTTGCCGGCGGGGCGGTGGCGTCGGTGTCGGGCTCGGCGGCGATGCCGCAGACCATGCGGGCGCTGATGCGCGTCTTCCTGTGCGGTTCGGGCGGGGTGGCGCTGGCCGAGTTCGACCGCGGGATCGGCGAGTTCAGGCTGAACGACCGGCCGGCCGAGCGGGTGGACCTGCGGCCGGGCGACTGGGACGTGGTCTCGACCGGGCCGGTGCATGCGCTGGTCGATCTCGCGCTCGGGCAGGGGCGCAACCTGTCGCCGGGAGCGATCGGGGCGCAAACGGTGGCGACGATCGCGGCCCTTCTTGCCTCGGCAAGGGCGGGCGGGGCGCCGGTGGCAGTGGCGGGGCCGGAGGCGGGGGCATGACGGCGGGCGAGATGCGGGCAAGCGCCTTCGTCCTGACCGTGCGCCCCGGCATGACCGCCGAATACCGGCGGCGCCACGAAGCGGTCTGGCCCGAGATGCTGGCGGCGCTGCGGGCGCAAGGGACGCTGCGCTACGAGATCTACCTGTGCGAGGCGACGCGCCAGGTGTTCGGATTCCGCCTGACCGACGGCCGGCCGCTGCCGGATGCGGAGGATGCGGTGATCCTGCGCTGGCGTGCCCACATGGCCGACGTGCTGGAGATGGAAGGCGACCGTCCGCGCGCGCTGCCGCTCGAGCGGGTGTTCCTAATGACCTGACCCCTCAGCCCCGCATCGCCGGGCGGCGGCTGCCCGCCGCGAGCAGCTCGCCGATCGTCGCGGCGGCTGCGGCGGGGTCGGCAAGGCGGGCGAGCGCCGGGTCCGGGCAGGGGGTGCCGGTGCGCGCGGCCACTGCAAGGCTGCCGCGGGCAAGCGCGCCGAGGATCGCGGCCAGCCGCTCGGGCGCCAGCCGCGAAGTCGGCACCGCGACCGAGGCGGCCATCGCCGCCTTGCCGGAATGGTCGAAGACCGGCACCGCAAGGCAGAAGACGCCGGGGGTGCATTCCTCGTTGTCGATGGCGAAGCCGCGGGCGCGGGTGGCGGCGAGTTCCTCAAGGAGGGCAGGCAGGCTGGCGTGGGTGGTGGCGGTGAAGGCGGCCAGCGCCGGTCCGCCCAGACGCGCGGCCACCTCTGCATCGGTGAGGTGCGCGAGCAGCGCCTTGCCGACGCCGGTCGCGTGGGCGGGCAGCCGCGCCCCGGCCTCGGACTGCAGGCGCAGGGGGTGGCTGCTTTCCTCCTTGGCGAGATATACGTTCTCGGCGCCCGACAGGACGGCCAACTGCGCGGTCTCGTTCACCGCCGCGACGAGGTCGCGCAGCATGGCGCGGGCGGCGTCCAGGAGGTCGTGGTGACGGGGAAAGGCCTGCCCGGCCTCCCACACGCGGATGCCGAGCCGATAGCGCCGCGTCTCGGCGTCGAGGTGGAGCCAGCCGCGCCCGGTCATCAGCTCGAGCAGGGCGTGCAGGCTGCTCTTTGGGATCGCCAGGGCCCGGGCGAGTTCGGGAAAGCCCGCGCCGCCGGCACGCGGGGCAAGGTGCTCGAGGATGTCGAGCACGCGGGCGGCCGATTTGACCGTCCGCTCGCCGCGGCCGGGCACAAGCGGCGCCGCGGCCCCCCTCGGCCGTTGACCGTCAGGGCGCGAGTCGATTACCCTGCTTGCCGGAACCGAGGTTCGCATGTGTGAACCGTATCAGGTTCGCGTATCGTTGCAAGACGCGACGACCCATCGACGGTCAAGGGAGGAGAGGATGCAAGCACGGGTACGGGCAGCGCGGCTGCCCTTGCTGGCGCGGCTGGGCGCGGCGGTTCTCCTGACGGGGGCGGCGGCCGCGGCCGGCGCGCAGACGCTGCCCGAGGTGCCGCGGGCGCGGACGCTGATCGCCCAGGGCTGGGACTTCCACAACCAGGTGCCCTCGGTCGACAACTTCAACCCCTATGCCGGGGTGCTGCTGCACCAGCGCAACTCGCTGCACTACACGGTCAACGAGGCGCTGTTCTACACCAACCACATGACCAACGAGCTGATCCCCTGGCTCGCCTCGGGGATGGCCTACAACGACGGCTTCACGGAGGTCACGATCACGCTGCGGCCCGAGGCGCGCTGGGCCGACGGCACGCCCTTCACGGCGGCCGACGTGGTCTTCTCGGTCGAGATGCTGCAGGCCAACGCCCCGGGCATGCTGTTCTCGGGCGTGATGAAGGAATGGGTCGCCTCGGCGACCGCGCCAGATGCGCACACAGTGGTGCTGAAGCTCACCAAGCCCGGGCCGCGCTTTGCCGCCGACGTGCTGGCCACCGGCCAGGCGGGGCGCTTCGTAGTGGTGCCGAAGCATGTCTGGGAAGGGCTGGACGCCGCGACCTTCCCCAACCTCGACCTTGCCGCCGGGCTGCCGCTCGGCACCGGGCCCTACCGGCTGGTCGCGGCCAGCCCGCAGGCGCTGACCTACGACCGCCGCGACGGATGGTGGGCGGTGGATGCCGGGCTGGTTCCGGCGATGCCGGCGGTGGAGCGGATCGTCTACGTGCCGGCCACCGCCGAGGCGATGCCGCAGCTCTATGCCTCGGGGCAGATCGACTTCGGCCGCTCGATCCAGGCCGGCGCCTTCGAGGCGATCCGGGTGCAGAACCCCAACCTGGTGTCGTGGAATGCCGAGGGGCCGGTGTGGGGGGCGCCGGACGGTTGCGTCTATGCGGTGCGCTTCAACACCCAGGCACCGCCCTTCGACAATGCCGACCTGCGGCGCGCCGTCGCCTGGGCCTTCGACCGCGACCAGATCGTGGGTATCGCCTACGAGGACGCGATGCCCAAGGCGGTGGTGCCGTTCTCGTCCTACCCCGGGATGCTGGAGTATGTGACCCAGCTTGACACCCGGCTGGGGCTGTCCGGGCTGGACCGGCGCGACCACGACAAGCTGGCCGGGATCATGGAGGGGGCGGGCTTCCGGAAGGGGGCAGACGGGCGCTGGGCCAACCCCGACGGCTCCTCCCTGCAGATGGAGCTGATCGCGGCGACGGGCGACCCGAGCGGCCCGGTGCTGGCCGAGCAGCTGGGTGCGGCAGGCTTCGACGTGATTCTGAGCGTGCAGCAGAACAACGCCCGCACCGACGCCTTCGTCTCGGGCAACTTCCAGATGGACGTGGGCCCGCACTGCGGCAGCCTTTACGACCCCTGGCAGACGCTGGAGCACTTCCACTCCAAGTACGCTGCGGCGCCGGGCGCGCGGTCGGCCAACCTGCGGGCCATCACCCGCTATGCCAACCCTGAGCTCGACGCGCTGCTTGATCAGATGGAGGCGCGCCAGCCCTCGCCCGCGGACGCCGAATACATGGACCTCGTCGCGGCGGCGCTGGAGATCTACCTGCGGGACGTCCCCCAGGTGGTGGTGGCCGAGGAGTATCACGTGCTGGTCTTCAACAGCGCGCACTGGACCGGCTGGCCCGATGCCGAGAACCCCTACATCGCGCCCTACATCCCCTGGGAGGGATTCGCACGGGTGATCCACAACCTGACCCCGCGGAACTGAACAACGCGGCGGGCGGCGGTCCTGCGCCGCCCGCCGCCATCTTCCTGATGGTGGACCCATGAAGATCGCCTCGGTCAGCGCCTTTCCCATCAGGTCGGACATGGTGGGCGCGCTGTATCGCGGGCCGGCGGCAGCCGAGCCGCGGCGCCCGCCATGGACCAAGGACGCCGAGGTGGCGGGGCCGATGTCGGGCTACTCCCGCTTCAAGCGGCTGCGGTCGAGCTGGCGCTACGACGGGGCGGTGGGCTGCCTTGCGGTGGCAGAGGACGGCAGCTGGGGCTTCGGCGTCACCCGCTACGACCGGCCGGTGATCCACCTGATCAACGACCATTTCGCGCCGCTGCTTGCCGGCGAGCCGGCGCTGGCCACCGAGCGCGCCTGGGACATGATGGTGCGGATGGCCACGCCCTACGGCGTCTCGGGACTGACCACCTATGCCATCTCGGCCGTCGACCTGGCGCTCTGGGACCTCAAGGGCAGGCTGCTCGGGCAGCCGGTCTGGGCGCTGGCCGGCGGGCCGGTGCGCGACCGGCTGGAATGCTACGCCACCGGCAACGATACCGACTGGCACATGGAGCTGGGCTTCCGGGCGACCAAGCTCGCATGTCCCTACGGCATGTACGACGGGCTTGATGCGCTGGCCCGCAACGAGGAACTGGTGGCCCGCACGCGCGAGGCCATCGGGCCCGACCGCGAGTTGATGCTGGACTGCTGGATGGCCTTCGACGTGGAGTTCGCGGTGCGGCTGGCCGAACGGCTGCGGCCCTACCGGCTGCGCTGGATCGAGGACTGCCTTCTGCCCGAGAACCTCGAGGCGCATGCCGAGTTGCGCGCGCGCGTGCCGTGGATGACGCTTGCCACCGGCGAGCACTGGTACACGCCCTGGGCCTTCCACACCGCGGCGAGCCGGCGGCTTGCCGACATCCTGCAACCCGACATCGCCTGGGCCGGCGGCTTCACGGGCTGCCGCAAGATCGCCCAGATCGCCGAGGCCGCGGGGCTCGAGGTGATCCTGCACGCCGGCGCGAACACCCCCTACGGCCAGCATCTGAGCCTGACCTCGCCGTCGATCCGCTGGGCGGAGTATTTCGTCGGCGGTGCCCCCGGCGTCCCGCTGGAGGATCTGCGCGTATTCCCTGGCATGGCGGTGCCGCGTCAGGGCGTGCTCGTCCCCTCGGACGAACCGGGCTTCGGCCTAGGGCTCAGCCGCGAGGGCATCGAGGCGATGCGACGCTGAGGGCGGGCGATGTATCTCGACTACATCTTCCGGCGGGCCCTGGTGATGCTGCTCGTCATCTTCCTGGCGGTGACGATCAACTTCATGATCCCGCGGCTGATGCCCGGCGACCCTGTGGAGACGCAGCTGATGCAGCTGCTGTCGCAGGGCGGCGGCGCCGTCGGCGACATCCGGGCGATGGTCGAGAGCCACCGCGCACGCTTCGGCCTCGACCAGCCGATCTGGGCGCAGTACCTCGCCTACTGGGGCTCGGTTCTGTCGCTCGACCTCGGCGTGTCGCTGGCCAACTATCCCGAGCGGGTGGTCGACGCGATCCTCGGGGCGCTTCCCTGGACGCTGGGGCTGCTGGGCGCGGCGACGCTGGCGAGCTTTGTCGCCGGTACGCTGCTGGGCGGGCTGATGGCGTGGCCGCGGGCGGGGCGGGGCTGGCAGGCGGCGGGCTCGGGCATGCTCCTTCTGTCGTCCATCCCCTATTTCCTGATCGGGATGGTGCTGCTCTACGCCTTTGCCATCGTCTGGCCGGTGCTGCCGGCGGGCGGCGGGCTGCCGTTCGGGATGACCCCCGCCTGGGACGCCGCCACGCTGCGCGGCATCGCCCTGCATGCGGTGCTTCCGCTCGCCTCGATCGTGCTGGCCGAAACCGGGGCGTGGGCGATCGGAATGCGCGGCATGATGGTCAGCGTGCTGGGCGAGGACCACATCACCCTGGCCGAGGCCAAGGGGCTGCGCGAGCGGCGCATCTTCCTGCGCTACGGGCTGCGCACGGCGATGCTGCCGCAGCTGACGCGGCTGGCGCTGGCGCTCGGCCACATCGTCTCCGGCGCGATCCTGGTCGAGGTGATCTTCTCCTATCCCGGCATCGGCTTCCGCCTCTTCCAGGCGGTGCAGGCCAAGGACTACTTCGTGATCCAGGGCATCGTGCTGATGCTGACGGTGTCACTCGCCCTGGCGACCTTCCTGCTTGACCTGATCTATCCGCTGATCGATCCGCGCATCACCCTGCGGCGGCGGGGCTGAGGCGATGGCGCCGGCGTTCCTGCGCGGGCTGGGGGCCAACCGGGCGCTGGCGGGGGGACTTGCGATCCTGGCCGTGATCGTCGTGGTCGCGCTGGTCGGGCCGTCCCTGACCGATGAGGCGCTGGCCAGGGTCGGTGCGGTGCGACCGCGGCGGCCGCCGTCACCGGACCACTGGCTGGGAACCGACGGGCAGGGCCGCGACATGCTCGCGGTGCTGCTGGTGGCGCTGCCGCAGACGCTGGAGATCGGGCTGCTCGCCGGCTTCATCAGCCTGCTGGCCGGCGTGGTTCTGGGGCTGGTGGCGGGGTTCGTCGGGGGCTGGATCGACGCGGCGATCCGCACCGCTGCGGATGTGATGATGACGATCCCGGGGATTGCCATCCTGGTGCTGATCGCCGCCAACGTCCGCGAGATGACGGTGACGCTGATGGCGGTGATAGTCGCGGGGCTGTCGTGGATGATCGCCACGCGCACCATCCGGGCGCAGACGCTGTCGCTGCGCGAGCGCGGCTATGTCCAGGTGGCGATGCTGAACGGCGCCTCGGCGCTGCGACTGGTGTTCGTCGAGGTGTTGCCGAACCTCGCGCCGTTCATCGCCGCAAGCTTCGTGATGACGGTGAGCCACGCGATGCTGGCGACGATCGGGCTCGAGGCGCTGGGGCTTGGCCCGCAGAACGAGCTGACCCTCGGCGTGGTGATCTACTGGGCGCAATTCTACAGCGCCATCGTGCGCGGCATGTGGTGGTGGTGGGGCACGCCGATCGCGGCGATGTCGCTGATCTTCGTGGGTCTGATGCTGACGTCGATCGGCATGGACCGCTTCGTCAACCGGCGGCTGGGGGCGTAGCCTAATGCGGAAGTCAAGCGGCAGTTTTGAAGTTTTCCGTGAAGGGCTGG
>JAHDXW010000027.1 GCA_023383015.1 Paracoccaceae bacterium | reverse complement strand
ACGGGCAGTCAGCATGACAACCATCCCCGGTCCCCTGCCGCTGCAAAGGATCGCACCTTGGCCGCGATCCGCAAAGGCAGACGTCGAAACGCAAGAAAAAGGTAGGGTGGCATGATGGCTGGGGATGCGGCCGCCCGCCACGCTCCGGACCGCGCCGCGGGCGGCAGCGGCGCGCCGGCATCAGGGAGGTGCGCATGAGAACCCTGCCGACCCCGATCCTGTACGCCGCAGGCCGACGGGCGCGGCCCCTGCGCGACCGGCATTCCGCCGCGGAGGCCGGCCATGGCTGACCTGCGCCTGCCCCGTCCGACACGCGAGGAGGCGGCACGCCGCCGCGCGCTGTCACCGGCGGCCGAGGACGCGTTTCGCGCCTTCTCGGCGGCGGTCTTCGCCCCCGGTGCGCTCGATTCCCGCACCAAGCAACTGATCGCGGTCGCGGTTGCCCATGTCACCCAGTGCCCCTGGTGCATCGAGAGCCACGTGCGGGCCGCCCGCCGCGCCGGGGCGAGCCGCGAGCAGGTGATGGAGGCTATCTGGGTCGCGGCCGAGATGCGCGCCGGTGCCGCCTGGGCCCATTCGGCCAAGGCGCTGGAAATGATGCCGCCCGAGGAAGAGGGGCCGCCGTGAGCGGCCTGCCCGAGATCGCGCTGGCCCGGGTCTACGACCCGCCGGGGCAGGGGGACGGAATTCGCCTGCTGGTCGACCGGCTGTGGCCGCGCGGCGTCGCCCGCACGGCGCTGGCCCATGACGCCTGGCTGCGTGACATCGCGCCCAGCGACGCGCTACGCCGCTGGTTCCATGCCGATCCCTCGCGCGGCGCAGCGTTCCGCGAACATTACCGCGCCGAACTTGACGCCAGCCCCGAGGCCGTCGCCAGGGCGCTGGAGTGGTGCCGGCGCGGGCCGGTGACGCTGCTCTACGCCGCGCGCGAGCGCGAACTGAACCACGCCCGGGTGCTGCGCGAGTACCTCATCGAGCGGCTGGCCCTGCCGGCCGGCGCACCTTCCACCGGAGTTCCGCGCGATGACGGCTGACGACCGGGATCCTTCCGGCACGGGACGGTGCGCCTCGCCGCCGTGCATGGCCTCCGAGATCGCGCCCGACTATTTCGATCCGCTCGCGGTCGACCCCGAGCAGGCACGCGACGTCACCCGCTGGCGCCGGGCCGAACGCGCGCGACTGATCGACGCCCGCCGTGCCCTGCCGGTGGCCGAGCGCGAACAGTCCGGCGCCGCGCTGGCGGGCCATCTGCGGGCGCTGCTCGCAGGACGAATCGACGCCGCCCGGGGCACCGTCCTGTCCGGCTACTGGCCGATCAAGGGCGAACCCGACCTCAGGCCGCTGATGGCCGCGCTCGACTCGCAGGGGGTGGCGGTCGCCCTGCCGGTCGTGGAGCGGAAGGGCGCGCCCCTGGTCTTCCGCCGATGGACGCCCGCGACGCCCATGGTCCGCGGCGACTGGAACATCCCCGTACCGCCGCCCGAGTCCGTGGCCGTGATCCCCGCCATCACCCTTGCGCCGCTCGTCGGCTGGGACGGCAACGGCTACCGGCTCGGCTATGGCGGCGGCTATTTCGACCGCACCCTTGCCGCACTGACGCCGCGGCCGTATGTCATCGGGGTCGGGCTCGAGGCCGCACGCCTCCCCACCATCTTCCCACAGCCCCACGACATCCGCCTTGATGCCATCGTCACCGAGGCGGGCGTCCGTTTCCTCCGAGAGGGCACATGACCAGCACCGCCGAACAGATCCGTACCTGGCGCGGCCCCGCGCTGCTCACCTACGGCTTCCGGCCGTTCTTCCTCGGCGCGGCCGTCTGGGCGGCGCTGGCGATGGTGCTGTGGGTGGCGATGCTGGCCGGAACGCTGTCGCTGCCCAGCCACTTCGACCCCGTGGGATGGCACGCGCATGCCTTCCTCTACGGCTATCTGGCGGCGGTCGTCGCGGGGTTTCTGCTGACGGCCGTGCCGAACTGGACCGGCCGGCTGCCGATCGTCGGCTGGCCGCTCGGCGCGCTCTTCGCGCTGTGGATCGCCGGCCGGCTGGCGGTGACGCTGGGCGGCGGGCTGCCCGCGCTTGCGGTCGCCGTCGCCGATCTTGCCATGCCGGTGACGCTTGCCGCGGTCATCGCCCGCGAGATCGTCGCCGGGCGCAACTGGCGCAACCTGATCGTGCTTGCGATGCTCGCCGCCTTTGCCGCCGGCAACGCCGTCTTCCACTGGGAGGCGGCCGGCGGACTGCCCGCCCAAGGCTACGGGCTGCGCATCGGTATCGGAGCGGCGATGATGATGATTGCGGTGATCGGCGGGCGGATCGTGCCGTCCTTTACCCGCAACTGGCTGGTCCGGCGCGGGCCGGGCCGGCTGCCGGCAGCGCCGATGCAGGCCTTCGACCGGGTGGCGCTGCTTGTCCTGCTCGCCGCGCTGCTGCTGTGGGTGGCGGCGCCCCAGGCGCATGCAACGGCCATCCTGCTCGCCGCCGCGGGCTGCCTCCATCTCGTGCGGCTGGCGCGCTGGGCCGGCGAGCGGACGCGGTCCGAGCCGCTCGTCTGGGTCCTGCATGCGGGCTATGCGCTTCTGCCGCTCGGTGCGCTGGGGCTGGCCGCGGCGCTCCTGTGGCCCGGTGCGGCCCTCGGGGCCGCCGCCCAGCACCTCTGGATGGCCGGTGCGGTCGGGCTGATGACGCTTGCGGTGATGACCCGGGCGACGCTTGGCCACACCGGACAGGCATTGACGGCGGGGCCGGCCACGGTCGTGGTGTACCTCGCGCTGGTGGCCACCGTCGCGGCGCGGCTCGCGGCGGGCGTCTGGCCATGGCATGCGGGCTGGCTGCATGTGGTCGCGGGTACGGCATGGGTGGCCGCCTACGGCGGCTTCGCCGTGTTGTACGGGCCGCTCCTGCTGCGGGCGCGCGCCGCGAAGGCAGTTCAGACCGGCCTGTGGAGGCACCGATGACCGCAACCAAGACCCTCGCGCCGATCCCGTTCCCGCCGCTGTTGCCGGTGGGGCTGGTCTGCACCGTCCTGCGCCCTGTGCTTGACCGCATCGTGCGGCGCATCGCCGCGCGCCACCCCGAGATCTTCGCCCGTGTCGCGCCTTACGAGCGTTCAGACTTCGTCATCGTTCCCCAGGAGCTGCCCTTCGCGCTGCACCTGCGCCCCGATCCCGAGGCGCCGCTGCTGCGCGCCGTGCCGCGCAACCGGCTGCCCCCGCACGAGGCCCGCATCGAGGGTCGCTTCCTGTTGCTCCTCTCGCTGGTCGACGGGGAGAGCGACGGCGATGCCGCGTTCTTTTCGCGCGACCTGACGATATCGGGCAACACCGAGGCGGTCGTGTCGCTCCGCAACGCCCTCGACGACATGGACGGTTCGGTGGCGCAGGAGGCGGCCGACCTTTTCGGCCCGCCGGGGCGGGCGATCCTGGCTGCGCTGCGTCGGCGGAGTGGCCGCCAATGACCGGCGCAGAGGACTTCTCGGCCGCGGGCGAACTGGTCTGCCCGGCGGGCACCCCCGCGGCCCTGCGCACCGCCGTCGAGGCGGGGGCCGACACCGTCTATTGCGGGCTGCGCAACGCGACCAACGCCCGGAACTTCCCCGGGCTGAACTTCACTCCCGAAGAGCTTCAAGCCTCGGTCGCCTTCGCCCATGCCCGCGGCGCGAAGGTTCTTCTGGCGGTCAACACCTATCCGCCGGCGGGGCAGCTCGCGCTCTGGCACGAGGCGGCGGCAATCGGCATGCGGGCGGGCGTGGATGCCTTTATCGTCGCCGACATGGGGGTGGCGCGCCACATCGCCGAGACCTGGCCGCGCGCCCGGCTGCACCTGTCGGTGCAGGCCGCCGCCTCGAGCCCCGAGGCGATCCGCTACTACTGCACCCATTTCGGGGTGCGGCGGGTGGTGCTGCCGCGGATCCTTACGATCCCCGAGATCCGGGCGATAAGGCGCGAGATTCCCTGCGAGATCGAGACCTTCGTCTTCGGCAACCACGGGCTGATGGTGGAGGGCCGCTGCAGCCTGACAAACTGGCTGACCGGCCAGTCGACGAACCTCGACGGCGTCTGCTCGCCGGCCGCCGAGGTCACCTTCGAGCGCGCCGACGACGGAACGATGCGGAGCTGCCTGTCGGGCTTCACGATCGACCGTTTCGCAGCCGGGGAGACCGCGGGCTACCCGACAATCTGCAAGGGCCGCTATGCTGCCCCGCACCGGCCCGAGGGCTATTATGCGTTCGAGGAGCCGGTGAGCCTCAACCTCGGGCGGCTGCTGCCCGAACTGATGGCCGCGGGCGTGCATGCCTTCAAGATCGAGGGGCGCCAGCGGTCGAAGAGCTACGTCCGTCAGGTTGTCGGCGCCTTCCGTCGCGCCGTCGATTCGATCCGCTCCGGCCACGACCCCGACCTGGCCGATCTGGTCGCACTGACCGAGGGGCAGAAGGAAACGCAGGGCGCGTTCCAGACGAAGAAGTGGAGATGAGGCGATGGAACTGACGCTCGGGCCGCTCGCCTACCATTGGCCGGCCGACATCAGGCGCGACTTCTACGCTCGCATCGCCGACGAGGCGCCGGTCGGCACCGTCTATCTCGGCGAGGTGATCTGCTCCAAGCGCGCGCCCTTCCACGAACCCGACCTGCCGGCGACGATCGAGCGGCTCGAGCGCGGCGGCAAGCGCGTCGTGCTGTCGTCGCTCGCCGAGGTCATGCTCAAGCGCGAGCGCGAGGCGACTGCGGGGCTGATGGCGGCCGAGGACCACGAGGTCGAGGTCAACAACGCCGCCGGGCTGATGGACCGCGGCCGGCGCCCACACCGCATCGGCCCGTTCCTCAACGCCTACAACGAGGCGACGATCGCCTGGATGGCCGGGCAGGGGGCAACGCACGTCTGCCTGCCGGCCGAGCTGCCCGGCCACTCGGCCGCCGTGGCGGCGCGGGCGGCGCGGGCGCTGGGGGTTGGCGTGGAGGTGCAGGTGTTCGGCCGCGCGCCGCTGGCCGTCTCGGCCCGCTGCTACCACGCGCGCGCCCACGGCCGGCACAAGGACAACTGCCAGTTCGTGTGCGAGGACGACCCCGACGGGATGCCGCTGCTGACGCTGGACGGCAAGCCGCTGCTGCGCGTGAACGGCATCCAGACGCAGTCGGAGAGCTACGTCGAGCTTGTTGAAGCCCTGCCAGAACTTGCCGCGGCAGGGGTCAGCCACGCCCGGCTGCTGCCGCAGGCCGTCGACATGGTGGCAGTGGCGCGGGTCTTTGCGGACCATCTCGGCGGAATGTGCGACGCCACCGAGGCGCGGGCCCGGCTTGCCGGAATCTGTGCCGGCGTCAGCTTCAGCAACGGCTTCTTCCACGGCGTGGCCGGCTACCGCCACATCGCTCGGCTGGGCACCGCTCATTGACCGGCGTGCCGCGAAGGCGGCGGCCCCTTCCTGACGCGGCCCCTTCCGTCCGCCCTGGGGCAAGATGGCCGGTGGGCCATGTCAGGCCGGCAGACCGTCCGCAGACGGGGTCTCGTTCCATGGCCTCGGCACGCGCCGGGCGGCGTGCTCGATGAACCGACGGACGGCAAGGCTGGGGGCTTTGCCGACATTGCGCATGGCGTAGATTGGCACCTTGATCGACGGCTCGAACGGCCGGAAGGCGATGTTGCCCCAGGGCTTCGCCCGCGCGGTCTCGACATCGACGAGGCCGATGCCGCAGCCCGCGTCCACCATCGCGCAGACCATCGCCCCGAGGGCGACCTCGATCCGCGACCGAATCCTGACGCCCCCCGACACGAGTGTCGCCTCGAACAGCCGCCGGCACTCGTCGCCGGCCGACAGCGAGATGACCGCCTGCCCCTGCATGTCCTGGGCGCGCAGGACCGGCTTGTGCGCGAGGGTATGGCCGACCGGCAGCGCACACACGGTGGCGAGGTCGAATATCCTCTGGCGATGCACGGACAGATCGTCCGACCGGGCCTGCGAGATACCGACATCGACCTCGCCCTGGGCGACCAGCCGCACAGTTTCCGGCGAACTCCGGGAGTGGAATTCGAGCGCGACATCGGGATACAGGCGCACGAACTCGGCCGACACCTCAGGCAGCCACTTCAGCGACAGGGCCGGCATCGCGCTGACGATGATCCGGGCATGGCGCAGATTCTGCAGGTTGTGGGCGAAGGTGCGGAGATGGCCGAAGCCCATGATCACGCGACTGGCCTCTGCATAAAGCTCGCGCGCCTCGTCGGTGGCGCGCAGTCCCCTCGTGGTCCGCAGGAACAACCGAAGGCCAAGCTCGTCCTCAAGGATTTTCAGGGACTTGCTCACCGCCGGCTGCGAGAGGTGCAGGCGGACGGCGGCCTCGGTGATCGAGGCGCACTCCATGATCGCCGCGAAGATCTCGATCTGCCGGTAGTTCATTGCCCCTGATCCGTTCGGGCAGGCATTGCGCGCCGGCCGCGGTCCCGAGCGGCTGTGCGATCTGGGCCGGGGCAAGAGAACCACAACGCCCCGGGAAATCAGAGGCCCCGGTGGCAGGCCAAGAAGCCGAAAGCACCTGCCCGAAAGACCTTTTCCCATAACATGGAGTTATGGAAATAACAAGTGCGGGAATTTGCGTTATCTTCCGGTGCCAGCTATCGAGGTAGCGTCCTGCCGGGCTGCGGGCGCATGCCCAAAGCACGCCGGCGATCTGCCTTCAAGTGCCACGCGACCGGATGCTCCGGCCGCCGGGAATACCACCCAGCCAGTCCGAAGGGGATACGCATGTCGATGTTGCCGAACCAGACCCTGCGCCGAGTGACCCTGGTGTTGATGTGCCTTGCAACGCCGCTGGCGGTGGCGGCCCAGCCGAGCGGCGAGCTGCGCGTTGCGGTAGGGATCGACCCCGACACGCTGGATCCGCTGACCAATTCCCTGCCAATCGGCAATGCGATCGATCTCCTTGTCCTGAACGGACTCTACCGGCTCGGCCCGACCAACAACATCGTGCCGGATCTGGCCACCGAGCACTTCTATTCCGCCGACGGAATGGTCCTGACCGTCAAGTTGGTCACCGGCCGGCATTTCTCGAACGGTGATCCGCTGAATGCCGAGGCGGTGGCGGCGTCATTCAACCGGCTTCTCGACCCCGCCACCGGCTCGATCTTCGCGGGCCTCTATGCCTCGCTCGGCAAGGCGGTCGCGGTCGGCGAGGATACGGTGGAGTTCCATCTTTCGGAGCCGAACGGCCATGCGCTGATGCTGCTGGCGAACTCGGCGGCGATGATCGTCAATGTCGGGGCCGCGCAGGCGATGGGGGCGGAATACGGCCGCCGGCCGGTCGGCAGCGGCCCCTACATCGTGGAGGATTACATCGGCGGCGAACGCATCAGCCTTGTGCCCAACCCGTCCTATGACGGGCCAACGCCGGCGACGCTGACGAGGATCACCTTCATCGTCGTGCCCGAGGACGGCTCGCGCATGGCGCTGCTCGAGACCGGCGACGTCGACATCGCCGAGCGCGTGCCGCCCGAGGCGATCCCTGCCATCCAGGCGCTTGACCACGCCGACGTGCGGCTCCTTCCCAGCATGTTCTCCATCAACATGGAACTCGTCCTGCGCGGGGCGCTGACCGACGCGCGGGTTCGGCAGGCGCTGAACATCTCGGTCGACCGGGACGGCATCGCGAAGGGTGTTCTGGGCGACCTCGGGACCCCGTCGGTCGGCATGGTCGGTCCGGGCACGCAGGACGACCTGCGCCGCACGTTCGAACCGCTGCCCTATGATCCCGCGCGGGCCCGCGCGCTCCTGGCGGAGGCCGGCTATGGCCCGGGCCAGCTGTCGCTGACGATGACCTGCCCGACCGGCCGCTACATCAAGGATGTCCAGGTCTGTCAGGCGCTGCAGGGGCTGTGGCAGTCGATCGGCATCAACGTCCAGGCCAACATCGTCGACCGCGGCACCTGGAGCGGCGTCATCAACACCTTGCCGGATGCCCGCCTGGACAACATGGGAATGGTCGGCCGCGCGACCGCCGGCATGGACTACACGCTCTACCGCCTCTTCTATACCGGCGTCGGCGCCAACCGCACCGGATTCAGCAACGCAAGGGTCGACGACCTCCTGCGCCTCGGCCGTGCCACGACCGATCCTGGCCAGCAGAAGGAGATCTACGGCGAGGTGCAGCAGATCATCTGGGACGAGCAGCCCTTCGTCTTCCTGTGGTACCAAAAGCAGGCGATGGGCGTCGGCGATGCAGTGAAGGGCTTCGAGGTGCGTCCCGACGAGACGATGCTGTTCCAGAACGTCACCGTCGAACGCTGACGCGGCGGCGCGGGCACAGGGAGCGGGGAGATGTTCGTCGTCAGAAGGCTCGCCGCTGCCGTGCCGGCGCTTCTGGTAGTCTCCGTGCTCGTCTTCTGGTTCGTCGACATGATCCCCGGGGATCCGGCCGTCATCCTGGCCGGCCCCACGGCAACCGACCAGGAGATCGCGGCCATCCGCGATTTCCTGGGACTGAACGAACCCCTCGGCACCCGCTACATCCTGTTCCTGCGGGGCCTGTTCGAGCCCGAGCTGGCGACCTCGTTCCGCACGGGCCGGCCCGTGGCGCTGGAGATCGCCGAGCGCCTGCCCACGACGCTTGCCATCGCCGTGGGCGGCCTTCTCGTGGGCCTTGTCGTCGGTGCGCTGTCGGGGGTTGCCTGCGCTCTGCGCCAGGGCACGCTGACCGACACCGCCATCACCGTCCTGACGCTGGCCGGCATCTCGATGCCGATCTACTGGCTGGGGCTGCTGTGCATCTGGCTGTTCGCGGTGAACCTCGGCTGGCTGCCGGCCGCGGGGGCCAGCACGCCGGCCCATTTCGTGCTGCCGATCCTCGTGGTCGCAACTCGTCCGGCCGCCACCTTCAGCCGGCTGGTCACCGCCAACCTGCTCGAGGTGATGGGCAAGGACTACCTCGACACCGCCCGCTCCAAGGGAGTGAGCGAGTTGCGCGTCATCCTCGTGCATGCCCTGCGCAATTCGCTGATCGCTGCCGTCAGCGTCGCGGGCGTGCAGTTCGGCGCCATGCTCGGCGGGTCGGTGATCACCGAGACGGTGTTCGGCGTCCCGGGCCTCGGGCGGCTGCTGGTGCAGGCTGTCGGCAGTTCCGACTACCCGATCATCCAGTACTGCATCCTCATGTTCGCCGTGTTCTTCATCGTCATCAATCTGGCGACCGACCTGCTGACCCAGTGGCTGGACCCGCGAACGCGCCAGCCCGCGACGCGCTAGAGGGGCGGCGGGGATGGCAGAGACCGCTACCAGACCGGCCGATGCAGCCGCGAGGGCCCACGCGGGATCTCGGCGCCGGGCTCGGCTGGAGGATCTCGGGCGGCTCGTCCGCCAGCCCAAGGGCCTGATCGGCCTGGTCCTGGTGGGCTTCTATGCGGTGCTGGCGGCCATCGGCCCCTATGTCGTACCGCTCGACCCCTATGCCCAGAACTTCGCGGCGACGCTGCAGCCGCCCTCCGCGTCGCACTGGTTCGGCACCGACCAGCTTGGCCGCGACGTGCTGAGCCGGGTGCTGACCGGCGCGAGGGCCTCGCTCGGCATCGGCATCGGCGGAGTGGCGGTTGCCTTCGTGGTCGGCGTCCCGCTGGGGTTGATGGCGGCCTGGCAGCGCGGCTGGTTCGACATGCTGGTGATGCGCGGCGTCGACATCATGCTCAGCTTCCCCGACATTGTCTTCGCCCTTGCGATCGTCGCGATCCTCGGCGCCAGCACCCAGAACGTCATCCTCGCGGTCGGCATCGTCGCGATCCCGGTCTTCGTGCGCACGTCGCGGGCGGTGGCGATGAGCGTCATTGCCGAGCCCTTCGTCGAGGGCAATGTCGCCCTCGGAAGCGCGCCCCTGCGGGTGCTGGCGCTGCACGTCCTGCCCAACATGGCGGGCATCCTGGTGACGCTTGCCAGCCTGCTGTTCGCCTCGACCCTGCTTGCGGCCGCGGGGCTCGGGTTTCTCGGGCTCGGCGTGCAGCCGCCCCAGCCGGAGTGGGGAACGATGCTGGGGGAAAGCCGGTCATACATTCGCAGCCATCCCTACCTCGCAACCTTCCCGGGCCTTTTCCTTGCCGTCTCGGCACTTGGCTTCAATCTCCTCGGCGAGGCGCTGCGCACCATCTACGACCCCACCGCGACGCGCCTGCCGCGCCGCTTCCGCCGGCGCGGCCGGACGCCTTCGGCTGCCCGGACGGCGCAGGAGGCGGCATGGGCCGTGCCGCCCGCCGAAGCGGTCGTTTCCGCGCGCGATCTCGAAGTGTCATACTTGACCGAGTCTGGCCATGTTGCCGCAGTGCGCGGAGTCGACCTCGATCTCGTGGCCGGGCGCACGCTTGCGGTGGTGGGCGAGTCGGGGTCGGGGAAGAGCACGCTTCTGCGCGCGATCGCCACTCTGCTGCCGGCGGGGCAGGCGGCGGTCACCGGCGGGCGGCTCGTCATTGCGGGCAGCGACGTCGCAGGGCTGTCGGCCGCCGCGATCCGGGAATTGCGCCGCCGCGCCATCGGCGTCGTCTTTCAGGATGCGGCAAGCGCGCTCAACCCGGTCATGACGGTCGGCGACCAGATTGTCGAGGCGATCACTACCGGCCGGTCACTTTCCCGCCGGGAGGCGCAGCGGGCGGCGGTGTCGCTGCTGCGGGACGTCCAGATCTCGGATCCCGAACGCCGGCTGAACACCTATCCCCACCAGTTCTCGGGCGGGATGAAGCAGCGGATCGTGATCGCGATCGCCCTCGCACAGGCGCCGCGCATCCTGCTTGCCGACGAGCCCACGAGCGCCCTCGACGTCACTATCCAGCAGCAGATCCTGACGCTGCTGCGCGACATCCAGCGCCAGCGAGGCATGGCGATGCTGCTGGTCACCCATGACCTCGGGCTGGTTGCCCGCTTTGCCGACGATGTCGGAGTGATGTATGCCGGCAGAATAGTCGAGACCGGGCCCGTCGAGCGGGTGTTCGGCGATCCGCGGCATCCCTACACGCGCGCGCTTCGGCTGTCGACGCCGAGGCTGCGGAAAGGCACGGCCGACCGGATGTTGCCGGCTATCGCCGGCGAGCCGCCGCTGATCGGGGCCCTGCCGGACGGCTGCGCCTTTGCACCGCGCTGCGCGCTTGGTGCCGGGCGGCCACAGTGCCGCAGCACCGTGCCCGAACTGCGGCCGCTCGACGGTCGCGCGGTCGCCTGCCATGTCGCGGAGCTGGCGCGGTGACCGTCCCGGTGGCCCAGGCAACCCGGGCGCCGGGCGGGGACGTATTCGCCGTCCGCGACCTGTCGGTGGACTTCCGACTGCAGGCCGGCCTGTTCGGACCGGGCGGCAAGAAGGTCCTCCGTGCGCTGCAGGATGTCTCGATCAACGTGCGACGCGGCTCGTGCTTTGCGGTCGTCGGGGAGTCGGGGTCTGGCAAGACGACGCTGGCGCGGACGCTTGTCGGGCTGGTGAAGCCGACCTCGGGGCAGATCGTCTTCGACGGTGTCTCGGTCGGAGAGCTGGACGGTCGCGCCGTGCGCCGGTTGCGCCGCCGGGTGCAGATGGTGATGCAGGACCCCCGGGCGGCAATGGATCCCCGTCAGCGGGTGGCCCAGATCCTGCGCGAGGCGCTGGTGGTGCACGGCATCACTCGCGACCATGCCGAGCAGCAGCGCCGGATCGAGGCGGTGATCCAGCAGGTGGGCCTCTCGGCGGTCCATCTGGACCGGTACGCCAACCAGCTGTCGGGCGGCCAGCGGCAGCGGGTGGCGATCGCCCGGGCGATCATCGTCGAGCCGCAGGCGCTCATCCTCGACGAGCCGGTCAGCGCCCTCGACGTGTCGATCCAGGCGCAGATCGTCAACCTGCTGGTCGAACTGCAGGATCGCCTCGGCCTGACCTACGTGCTGATCACGCACGACCTGTCGCTGGTCGGGCACATCGCCGACGACGTGGCGGTGATGTACCTTGGCCGGCTGGTCGAGCAGGGGCCGGCTGCAGACGTCATCCACGCTCCCGCCCATCCCTATACGGCGAGCCTTCTGTCGGTGGTGCCCGGCGAACACCCCGAGGAGGAGCGGGCCAGGGTGGTGACCCTTCTGGAGGGCAGCATCCCCAGCCCGCTGTCACCGCCTGGCGGCTGCGCGTTCCACACCCGCTGTCCGCATGCGAGGCGGCTTGCCGCAACCCTCGATGCGAAGTGCGTGGCCCAAGTCGACGGGCGGGCCGTGCCCCGGGCCTGCGCCGCCGAGCTCCCGCCGGAGCATCGCTTGGGCGAGGGTGCGCGGCGGACAGTGCGGTGCCACTTCCCGCTCCCGCCGGTCGAGTGAGGCGGGACGCTGAGGCGTTGAGGCCGGCGCGGCGGGCGGGGCGGTAAGGCCCGGGGAGACGCCCGGGAGGCACGGGGCGCGGCCGGAGACCGGCCGCGGGCCCGCAGCAGATGCGTGTAGCGGTCGGGATCCGGCCGGACCAGACGGTGGAAAGGAAGAGCAATGCTGATCGATTTCGATCCCGGGCGCCGGGGAAAGCATCGGTACCCGATCGCGGTGCCGGCGGGGGTCAGGGCGGGTGTAGTGCCCGAGACCCTCTGCTGCATCAGCAACGGCGAGGGTCCGACGGTTGTGCTGACCGGTGGCGTCCACGGCGACGAGTACGAGGCACAGATCGTGCTGCGCGCGCTGGCCGACACGATCGGGACCGACGCGGTGAGCGGGCGGCTGATCATCGTTCCGTCGCTCAACTTCCCCGCCAGCCAGCAGGGCGGCCGCGTCTCTGCCGATGACGGCAAGAACATGAACCGGGTCTTTCCCGGCCAGAGCGCAGGCTCGCCGACCGATCAGCTCGCGGCTCTTCTCGCCGGGCATCTGTTTCCGCTCGCGGACCTCCTGGTCGATGTCCACGCGGGGGGGCGGGATGCGACGGTCGTGCCGATGGTCTTCGGCTTCAGCAACGCCCGCTGCAGGATCGGCCCGGCGGCGCTTGACCGGATCCTGGAGGCGTGGGGATACCACTACATCGAGCATCTGCAGGGGATCGACAGCACCGCCTGCGGCGCCGCGCTCCGTGCGGACATCGCCTCGGTCGAGATCGAGGGAGGGGGCGGCGGGCGGCTGGACCCGCGTGAGCTGGCCATCATGCGTGACGGCATCCTGCGCGGACTGGCCGCCGCCGGCGTGCTGAGCCCGCATCTGCCGGCGATCCCGTTCCAGGGCGTGCATGTCACGGTCGGCCCCGAGAACCAGGTCGTGGCGCCGCGGGCGGGCCTTGTCGAGCACCTCTGCGCGCTTGGCGACATCGTCGCCGCCGGGCAGGTCATCGCCCGGATTCATCCCCTCGCCGGCGGGTCGGGCGACATCATCGACGTTGCCAGCCGCACGGCGGGCCACGTCCTGCGCCAGACCCACCAGGTCCATCTCGCGCAGGGGCAGTTCCTGGCCAATACCGGGACGCTGCGGGCATGAGCGGCGGTCGGGCGAATCGCCGATGGCGGGGCGGGAAGCGGGCCGCCGGCTCGTTCACCGGGAAAGAATCACGTGGGCGGGCCGGCCCGAGAGCCCGGTTGGAGCGACAGCGCAATGGCTAGACGACTGGCAGGCACCGGCACGGCGGTGCGCTTCTCCTTCGAGGGGATGGCGGTGGAGGCATCGGCGGGCGATACGGTGGCGGCAGCACTTCTTGCCGCGGGCCACCGCAACCTCCGCGCGAGCGCGGTGTCGGGGGCGCCGCGCGGCCCCTACTGCCTGATGGGTGCGTGTTTCGACTGCATGGTGAGCATCGACGGCGTGGCAGGTCGGCAGGCCTGCATGACCGAGGTCGCACCGGGCATGGATGTCCGCCGCATGGCGGCAATCCTGGACGACGGCGAGGGATGAAGATGATCCGTGAAGTTGATGTGGCGGTGATCGGTGCCGGCCCGGCAGGCCTTGCCGCCGCGACCGAGGCGGCCGGTGCGGGGCTGTCGGTCGTGTTGCTGGACGAGCAGCCGGCGCCGGGCGGCCAGATCTATCGTGCCGTCGAGGGGGCGGATGCGGGCCTCATGCACATCCTCGGCCGTGACTATGCCGAAGGCCGCGCGCTGGTTGCGGCGTTCAGGGCGTCGCCGGCCGAATATCTGCCGGGTGCCTCGGTGTGGAACATCGGCACCGACCGGCTGATCGACTTCTCGCGCGGCGGCGCGATCGCCTGCCTGCGCGCGGCAAGCATCGTCGCAGCCACCGGCGCGCTCGAGCGCCCCTGCCCGATTCCGGGCTGGACGCTGCCCGGCGTGACCACCGTCGGGGCGCTGCAGATCCTGCTCAAGACCTCCGCGGTGGTCGAGGACGACCTCGTCCTTGCCGGCGCGGGTCCGCTACTGTGGCTGGTGGCCTCCCAGCTTGTCGCAGCGGGGGCGCCGCCGCGGGCGGTGGTCGAAACGGTGCCGAAGGGCAGGATGTCGGCGGCACTGTCGCGGCTGCCGGGTGCCCTGCGCAGTGCGGGCTACCTCCGCAAGGGCCTCGGCCTGATCGCCGCGGTCCGACGGGCCGGGGTGGCGGTTCACGCGCATGCCGAAGCGCTTGAAGTTGAAGGTGGCGCCGCAGTCACGGGCCTGCGCTTCCGGGCCGGCGGCCGCGAGCACCGCATCGCATGCAGCGCGGTCGGCCTCCACCAGGGCGTCATCCCCAACCAGCAGATCAGCCGCCTGCTGCGTTGCGATCATGTCTGGGACGCCGCCCAGCACTGCTTCCGCCCGGTTCTGGACGCCCACTTCCGGACGAGCGTTCCCTGGCTGCATGTCGTCGGCGACGCCGGCGGGATCGGCGGTGCCAGGGCCGCCGCTCTGCAGGGTCGCATCGTCGGCCTGGATCTCGCGGTCCGTGCGGGCCGGCCCGACGACGGAAGGATCGGTGCGCTGCGCGCCGAACTCGACCGCGACCTTGCCGTCCGCCCCTTCCTCGAGGCGTTCTACGCGCCCGACCCGGCGATCCTGAACCCCGCCGACTCGACGATCGTCTGCCGCTGCGAGGAGGTGACGGCGGGCACGGTCAGGGCCGCGGTCCGCCTTGGCGCGCCCGGCCCCAACCAGGTCAAGTCGCTGATCCGGACCGGAATGGGCCCCTGCCAGGGCAGGGTGTGCGGGGTTGCGGTGTCGACCATCATCGCCGCGGCGCAGGGCGCCCTTCCCGACCGGGCCGACTACTATCGCATCCGGCCGCCGCTGAAACCGGTGCCGCTGACCGAACTGGCCGCATATCCCGTGATCGGGCCCGAAGTGGAGGCAAGAGAGCCATGAACGCGCCATCGCGTCCTACCCGGCGGGCCGATATCGTCATCATCGGCGGCGGCATCCACGGCTGTTCGGCAGCGCTCTATCTTGCGCAGCGCGGCATGTCGGTAATCGTGCTCGAGAAGGACAGCGTAGGCCGCCACGCCTCGGGCGTGAATGCCGGCGGTGTCCGGCGCCTCGGGCGCCATCTGGCCGAGGTACCGATCTCGCTCCGCTCCATGGCCATCTGGCACGGCGTGGCCGACTTTCTGGACGACGACTGCGGCTTCCAGGTGGCGCCCCAGATGCGGCTGGCCCGGACCGAGGCCGACCTCGCGTTGATGCGTGCCCGCGTCGCGCAGATGCAGGCGCTCGGCTACAGCCATGAGGTGATCATCGGCAGCAACGAGATCCGTCAGCACATCCACAGCCTGTCCGACGAGGTCATCGGTGCCATCGCCTGCCTGGACGACGGGTTTGCCCAACCCTACCAGACGACCTTCGCGATCCAGAGGAAGGCGAAGGCGCTGGGGGCGCGCTTCCATGAAGGGGTGCTGGCCGAGCAGGTGGCGCGCGACCGCGGCGGCGACTGGCAGGTGACGACGCCCGAGGGCACATTCGCGGCTCCGCGGTTGCTGCTGACCGGCGGTGTCTGGTCGGGGCAGCTTGCTGCAGCACTGGGCGAGCCGGTGCCGATCATCCCCTTCGCGCCGATGATGCTGGTCACCTCGCGGCTGCGGCCGTTCTGTCACGCGGTGGTTGGGGCGGCGGGGGTGCCGCTGTCCTTCAAGCAGATGCCCAACGGGACGGTGGTGATCGGCGGCGGTCGCCCCGGGCTGCCGGATCCGGCGACCAACCGCGCCGAGACCGTCTTCCATCCGCTCCGGATGTCGGCGCAGGCGTGCATCTCGCTGTTCCCGATCATGGCCGAGACCAGCATCGTCAGAACCTGGGCGGGCCTCGAGGCGCGGATGCCGGACGACATTCCGGTGGTCGGCAGGTCACAGCTGCACGAGGGGCTCTACTATGCCTTCGGATTCTCGGGGCATGGTTTCCAGCTGGGGCTCGGCATGGGGTCGATCATGGCCGAACTGATCGCGACGGGGTCGACCGATGTCGACCTCGCTCCGTTCTCGGTCGGCCGCTTCACCTCACTTCAAGCCGCGACCTGACCGAGGCCTTCCCGGCGGCCGGTCCCCTCCCTGGGGCTGGCCCCGGCCGGGCCGAGGCCGCGCCGGCTTCCGGCAGGCAAGCCCGCGCGGTTCCCCGGCGGCGACCGCGCGCGATGCGACCTCGTCCCTCCGTCCTGCGAAACCACGGGCGCTGGCCGCCCTGCCGCTCCGGGGCGTAGCATGCAGGGACGGGGCGCGGGGCCCCAGGCCCGTCAACGACCGACCACCTCCTGGCACGAGACCACGACCGCAAGCGCATGACCGACATCACCCTCTTCACCTTCGCCGTCATCGCCGACACCCATGTCAACCCTGTGGACGGCGAGAGCGGGTCGCCCTGGGCAGCCAACCGGCTGGCGAACGAGCGAGCCCGCTGGGCGGTCGCCGCGCTCAACGCGGACCGGCCCGCCTTCGTGGTGCATCTGGGCGACATGGTCCACCCGATCCCCACCCAGCCCGGCCACGATGCGGCCGCCGCCCGCTTCCGCGCGATCTTCGCGGGCCTTGTGCCGCCCCTCTACTGCCTGCCGGGCAACCACGACATCGGGGACAAGCCGGTTGACTGGATGCCCGCCCACCCCGCCAGTGCCCGCTTCCTGGCGGCCTACAGGCAAGGTTTCGGCCTGCTCTGGCAGGCCTTCGATCACGCGGGCTGCCGGTTCATCCTGCATGCCGACCCGATCCTCGGCTCGGGTCTGCCCGAGGACGAGGCACAGTGGCGGTGGCTGGAGGGCGAACTCGCCGCCGGCCGGGGGAAGCGGGTCTTCTTCCTCACCCACTATCCCCTGTTCCTGACCCGGGCCGACGAGGCCGAGCACTACGACAACCTCGCCCCCGCCCCGCGCGAGCGGCTGCGGGCGCTGCTGGTCGCGCACCGGGTCGAGGCGGTCTTTGCCGCCCATGTCCACAACATCTTCCACACCTCGCTGGCCCCGGAGGGGCCGCTGCAGCACGTGATCCCGGCGCTCTCGGCGATCCGGCTGGACTACAGCCACCTGTTCCGGACGCCGCCGGCCGCGGGCCAGGAGCATGGGCGCAACGACGCGGCCAAGCTCGGCTACTACCTGGTCGACGTCGATCCGGGCGGCTACAGCCTGCGGATGCGTCGCAGCCACGGCGCCAGCCTGCGCGAGGGCGAGGCCGCGCCGGCGGTGGCACCGCTGTCGCGCCCTGCCCGGCGCAGTGCGCCGGCGCTCGGCGTCGACCTGCGTCAGGGCTGGGCCGAACCGCAGGTCATTCCCTATACCGGCGTGGTCGACGAGTTCCGCCGCAAGTCCGCGCGGAACGACTACCTTGTGATGGCCCTGCAGGAGGCGGGACTGACCGACCTTCGGCTGCCGCTCGACGACCTGACGGACCCCGCGACGCGCGCGCGCATGGGCGACCTGGCGCGGATGGGGCAGCGCTTCCAGCCCTTCGCTGTTGCTCCACCCGACCAGGCGGTGGGCTCGGCCATCGCGAGCCTTCCCGGGGCGCTGGCGCGGATCGAGGTGATCGCCCGCGCCGACCGGCTGCCCGGACTGGTTGCCGCCTGGCGCAGTGTGGCCGAGGCGGCGGGGGTGGCGGTCGTGGCCTCCAGGCTCTGGACCTCGGCCGATGTCCGGGCCAGCGGGTCGTCCTTCACCCATGTCATCGGCCACGGCTTCACCGCCGCCGATGCGGCGCTGCTGTCCGAGGTGCTGGGTGCGGGCGCAGCCGGCGCCGTCTTCCGCGTCGCGCCCGGCGAGTCCCCGGTGACGGCGATCGCGGCCCTTCCGGCGCGCGGTACGGCGGTGGTCTATCTTGCGCTCGGCGATGCCGACCCGGCCACGCGGGTCACCGACGATGCTGCGACCGACCGGCGCGTCGTTGAGGCGGTGCAGGCCGCACGGGCCCATCCCGCGCGCCCGGTCCTCATCTTCGACACGCTCGAGGACCTCGATCGCGGCTACTTTCCGCGCAACGGGCTCTACGACGGGCAGTTCAACCCCCGTGCCGCGGCACGGTCGCTGGCCGCGCTCCGGGTTGAAGGCGTTGCGCCCGCCCCGTCCGCGGGTGTGGCAGGGCCCTGAGCCAGGGGAGGGGGGCGTTGCAGGACTGACCCGCGGCCGCCGGCACGCGTCCGTGGCGGCCGGCCGGCGGACGTGTCGCGACACGTCAGAAACCTGTCGGGGCGAGAGGCGCCGACCGGGCTGGGGTGCGGGTGGCTGCTGTCGCCCGGGCATCGGTCCGGGCGGAAGCGGTAACGCGACGGACCTCGTTGAGCCTTCTCGACGCTGGCGGACTGCGCGGTGAAGTCTGGTCGACCGTAGGATGGTTGACAATCAGCGAAATTTTGTATCTCCTGTGAGGCGGAGTGTGGAACAAGCGTTCACACCCACCGGAATCCCTCCAGCAGCGAGGAAAGAACATGGACCACCGCCTCACCTCGAACCGTGCCATGCCGAACCGTCTGCGTCGGGTCCTGCTGGGCGCCACGCTAGCCGCGGCCGCGCAACTTGCGCTGCCGGCGTCGATGGCCGAGGCGCAGGACTGGCCCCGCCTGACGTTTCGCGTGACGATGACGGTCTCGCCCAGCGAGCCGCTCGGCCAGGGAGTGCAGCACTTCATCGACCGGCTTGCCGCAGAAACCGGCGGGCGGGTGACGGCCGAGTTCTTCCCCTCGGGCCAGCTCGGCCAGGATCTCGAGGTCTTCGAGCAGCTCTCGGACGGGACGGTGCACATGCACGCCTCCGGCTTCGGCATCAACGCCAACTACAACTCGTTCTATGCCCCGTGGCTGTTCACGAGCTTCGCGCATGTCCAGCGGGTGCTCGACAGCGAGATGGCGCAGGGATGGAATGCCGCGCTGACCGCCGAACGTGGCGTGTCCGTTCTGATGGCCTATCCGCGCGCGCCCCGCCACATCACCAGCAACGGCCGTCCCGTGCGCACCCCGGCCGACCTTGCCGGCCTGCGCATCCGGGTGCCGCAGATCCCGATCCTGTTCAATACCTTCGCCGAGCTCGGTGCGGATGCGGTGGCGATGGGCTTCGGCGAGGTCTATTCCAGCCTCCAGGCCGGGCTGATCCAGGCGCAGGAGAATCCGCTGCCGACGATTGCCGGCTTCTCCATCCAGGAGGTTCAGGAATACATCAGCCTGACCGGCCACGTCCTGGCGCCCGAGTACATCTACGTCAACACGGACTGGTGGGACGGGCTGCCCGACGGGCTGCGCGTTCTGATGACCGACCTGCTGAAAGAAGGCCAAGGGGTCGCCGCAGAGGCGACTGCTCGGGTCGAGGCCGAGGTGATCGCCAGCATTACGGCCGCCGGCGGCACCGAGATCGTGGAATCCGACGTGGCGGCCTTCCGTGCGGCGGCGCGTCCGATCCTCGACCGGATCGGGCCCGAGCAACTCGGCGCCGAGACCTATCGCGTCATTGTCGACCTCGCGGACTGAGCGACCGGCGATGTCCCCGGCCGCGCTGATCCGCGGGCGCCGCCGGCTGGCGGGGCTCTGCATGGGCGTCGCGGGCGCCCTCGGCGCGGCCATCCTGCTGCTGCTGACCGTCAATGTTGCGGCACGGGCGGCAGGGATGAACCTGGTCTGGGTGAGCGAAACCTCGCGGGTGCTGTTCGTCTGGGGCGTTGCCGTGGGCATGATCGCCGTGTCGCTGACGGGACAGCACTTCCGTGTCGACCTGTTCGGCCACGATCCGGTCGGCGAGGCAGAGCCCGCGGGCCGCTGGGAGATCATCCTGCAGCTCGGCGCCGCGGCGGTGATGGCCTACATCGCGCTGTCGGCCGCGCCGACCATCGCCCGCGCCGCGACACAGCAGATGTCCGCCATTCCGCTGACCTACGGCAACCTGCGCGCCGCACTGGTGGTGGCGCTGACCGGGATGGGCCTGGCGCATCTGTGGCGCGCCGCGGAGCTTGCGCTTGGCCCGTCGGGACGGGGCGGCTGAGCCATGGAGGCTGTTCCCTCGACCGCGCTGGTGCTGGCGACGCTGGTGGTGCTGATCCTCCTGCGGATGCCGGTGATCTTCGCCATCGGCGCGGCCGTCTGCCTGTACTTCGCCACCGAGGGGCTGCCGCCGGCCAACATCGGCGTGCGGATGACTGCTGCGATCGACGCAAGCGTGCTGATCGCCATCCCCCTCTACCTGATGGCGGGCGAGTTCATGAACCAGTCGGGTGCGACAAGCCGGCTGGTGCGTGCCGCCGAGGCCTGCCTGACCTGGATGCGCGGCGGTCTCGCGCAGACCAACATCCTGTCGTCGCTGGTGTTCGCCGGGATGTCGGGCTCGGCGCTGGCGGATTCGGCCGGCATCGGCAAGATCATGATTCCGGCCATGAAGGCGCGCGGCTACGATGCCGGTTTCGCGGCGGGCGTCACCGCGGCCTCATCGATCATCGGGCCGGTGTTTCCGCCCTCGATCCCGATGATCGTGTTCGGCTCGATCACCGGCACCTCGGTGGGGGCGCTGTTCCTGGGCGGGGTGCTGCCGGGGCTGGGGATCACCATCGCCCTGATGATCTGGGTCTGGTTTGCCACCCGCGGCATGCCGCTTTCCGACCAGGGGGGCGGGGTCTCGGCGTCCGCGATCCTCCGCGCCCTCGGCGAGGCGGCGCTGCCGCTGGCGACGCCGGCGATCATCCTGTCGGGAATCTTCTGGGGCTACGTCACGCCGACCGAGGCCGGCGCTATCGCCGCCTGCTATTCGGCGGCGCTGGGGCTCTTCGTCTACCGGAGCGTGACGCTGGCCGATCTCTTCGCCGGGACCGGACGGGCGATGCTGCTGACCGCGGCGGTGATGGGGCTTCTCGCGATCGCCGCGGTGCTGGGCTGGATCATCACCCTGGAGGGCATCGCCCGGCAGGTGAGCGCGCTTCTCGGTGGCCGCGACGCGAGCTACCTCGTCGTCGTGCTGGTCATCGTCGCGGCGCTTCTCGTCATCGGCATGTTCATGGACACCACCGCAGCGATGCTGGTCTTCGTGCCTGTGTTCGCGCCGGTGGCGCAGGAGGCGGGGCTCGCCCCGGTGCAGTTCGGAATCCTGGTGATCCTGACGCTGCTGATCGGGCTGATCACGCCGCCGGTGGGGTTCTGCCTGTTCGTCACTGCGGCGATTGCCGAGATACCCGTGCGCCGGGTGATCCGCGCGGCATTGCCGCTGATCATTCCCATCCTGATCGTCCTGACGGCGATTGCGGCCATTCCGGCGATGACGCTTTGGCTGCCGGGGCTCATGTGACACTGCGAGGAACGGAATGAAGGACCAAGCGCCGCCCGGGGAGTTCCGCATCCTGTCGCACGGGATGCTCGGATACGGCTTTCCCGCCGCCTCACTCGCCCGGGCAGTGGAGGCGGGAATCGACCTCATCGCGGTCGACGCCGGCAGCACCGACCCCGGACCCTACTACCTCGGCAGCGGCGCGCCATTCGGCGCCCGGGCAATGGTCTTGCGCGACCTGCAGATGCTGGTCGAGGCGCAGGAGGCAACCGGGGCGCCGATCGTGATCGGCTCGGCGGGGGGGGCCGGCGGCAATCCCCAGGTCGACTGGTTGCTCGAGGTGCTGCGCGAGGTGCTTCGGCGCCTCGGGGTGCGCAAGCGCGTGGCGGTGGTCCGGAGCGAGATGGACCGCTCGCTCCTGCACGCGGCGCTCGATGCGGGGCATATCCGCACCTTCGAGACCGGGGCCGCTCTGACCCACGCCGACATCGACGCGGCCTGCCGGATCGTCGCCCAGATCGGACCCGAGCCGATCATCGCGGCCCTTGCCGAGAGGCCCGACATCGTGCTGTGCGGCCGGGCCTGGGACGTGGCCAACGTCGCCGCGCTGCCGGTGGCGCTGGGCTTTCCGCGAGGTCTCGCCTTCCATCTCGGCAAGATCCTCGAATGCGGCGGGCAGGCGGCCCTGCCGGTCGAGGGCTCCGACCTGTTGATGGGCCGTCTGTCAGCGGATGGCTTCGTCGTCGAGAGCCCGCACGCGCGCAAGATCTGCACGGTGGAATCCATCGCGGCGCACACGCTCTACGAGAAGACGAACCCGGTGAACCTGCCCGGCCCCGGCGGCACCGTCGACCTGACCCGCGCCCGCTTCGAGCAGATCGACCCGGCGCGGGTGCGCGTCGAGGGCAGCGCCTACCATCCCGCACCGGTCTACACGGTAAAACTCGAGGGCGCGCGACTGGCCGGCCACCGCCACATCGCCATCGGCGGCATCCGCGACCCGCGGATGATCGGCCAGATCGACCGCATCGAGGCCGACATGCGCGACCGGCTGGCGCAGAACCTCGAGGGCCGGATCGCGCCCGGAACCTGGCTGCTGACCATCCGCCGCTACGGGCTTGACGGCGTGATGGGCGCGCTGGAGCCGGTCAAGACGCCGGCGCATGAGCTGGGGCTGCTGATCGACGCCGTTGCCGATACCCCCGAAATTGCCGAGACGGTCTGCGCCATGGCGCGATCGCTCCTGCTGCACTGGGGCTATGCCGGGCGCATCGCTACCGCCGGCAACGTTGCCTTCCCGTTCTCGCCGGCCGACATCCCGGCGGGGCCGGTCTATGCGTTCAACGTCTATCACCTTCTGGAACTGGCCGATCCCGTGGCTCCCTTCCCCTTCGAGATGCTGGAGGTGGCGTGATGCGCCTGGGAGAGATCGCGCGGGTGGTGCGCAGCAAGAATGCCGGGCCGTTCCTCTTGACCTTCGACGTGCTCTTCGCCGATCTCGCCACCTTCGAGCGCATGCGCGCCGGCGGCCGGCTGACGCGCGCGACGGTCGCTGCCGCCTATAACGTCTCGCCAAACGAGATACTCGAGTTCGACTGGCATCCCTTTGCCTGCGCTGTGAAGTTCTCGCTGCGCCGGCCGATCCCCTCGGGCGCGCCCCAGGACACCGACGTCTACGGGGCCCAGCAGCATGTCCCGCTGATGGAGCTCGAGGTTGGCTGAGCCTGCTCTCCCCGAGGTGTCCGAGGCGACCGCGACGGGCGCGGTGGCGGCTCTGTATGCCCGAATCCGGCGCGAAAGCGGTGCTCCGCTGGTGAACTTCGTCTGGCGGCACCTTGCGACCCTGCCCGGCCGCACCGCCGACTGGGCCTGGGAGATTGCGCGGACCAACGCCGGCCGGCTGCCGGTCGCGGCCCTGTCCACCGAGGCCGACCGCGCCACCGCGGCCCTCGCCCTTGCGCATCCCGTGACCGGGCTGCCGCGGCTTGGCCGCGAGGCCCAGGCGATCCTGACCGTCTACAACCGCAACAACACCGCCAACCTTGCACGTGTGGCTGCGATCCTTGCTGCCCTGGAGGGCCCGGCCGGGGCGGAACCCGCCACTGCGGCGCCACCGGCGCCTGATACCGGGCGGCTCCCGCCGCTGCCCGATCCCGCCGCCCTGTGCGCGGCCGATCGCGCCGCGTCCGAACGACTGGAGGCGGCCGGCCCCGCGGCGACAAGCGGGGTGGTCCCAAGCCTGTGGCGCCATCTCGTCGTCCAGCCGGGACTGGTGCCGGCACTCGCGCAGGCGCTGGTGCCGGTGCTGGCCGGCCCGGCCTTCGCCACCGCTTGGGCGCGCCTGCGGGCCGCCGCAGCGCCGCCGGCCGCCCTGTGGATACCCCCCGCCCCCGCGGCGCTCGATCGCGAGGGCCTTCTGGCCGGCGCCGGGGCCTTCGCGCAGCGCATCGCCGAACTCGCCCTCGCCGGGCGCATCGTGACGCGGTGGTGCGGCGGTTCCGATGACACCGGCCCCGTTGCCGAGGAGCCTCCAAGATGACCCTGGCCGAGAAGCTCGCGCTCCAGCTCGCTCGTCAGGAGCGCCTGAACCCCGGGCTGCGCGCCCTGATCACTCCCATGCCGGAGTCGGCACGGTCGGATCTTGCCGCCGGCGTCGCCGGCCCGCTGGCCGGCCTGACTGTGGCGGTGAAGGACAACATCGACGTTGCCGGGATCCGCGCCACGGCCGGTTCGGCCTTCTTCGCCGATCGCGTCGCCAATGCCGACGCAACCGTCATCTCCCGCCTGAGGCAGGCGGGCGCGATCATGGTGGGCAAGGCAAACCTGCACGAATTCGCCTTTGGCGGCACCACCCAGAACCCCCACTACGGGGCCTGCCGCAACCCCTGGGACCCCGAGGCAATCCCCGGCGGCTCGTCAGGCGGGTCGGGTGCGGCGGTGGCGGTCGGCATGTGTGACGTGGCACTCGGCACCGACACCGGTGGCTCCACGCGCATTCCGGCCGCGCTCAACGGAATCGTCGGGCTCCGGCCCACGGTGGGGCGGGTCTCCAATGCCGGCTCGGTCCCGGTGTCGGCGATGTTCGACACCATCGGACCGATGGCGTTCGAGGCCGGCGTGGTTGCCACTGTCTTCGAGGCCATCGCCGGGCATGATCCGGCCTGCGAGATGAGCGTGGACGTGCCCGTGCAGAGCTGGATCGCTGCCCGCGGCCGCGGCTTGTCGGGCATGCGGGTGGGTGTTCCGCGCAACTTCTTCTTTGAGGGTGTCGACGCCGAGGTGGAAGCCGCCGTGCGGGCGCTGCTCGGGACAATGTCGGATCTCGGCTGCACGGTGACCGGGTTCGACCTGCCGGGCGTCGAAGCCGTCCATGCGCAGATGACCGACGTGCTCCTCTGCGATGCCGCCGCCTTCCACCGTGAGCGCCTGGCCGGCGCACCCGAGCGCTTCGGCGCCGACGTGCGCGAACGCATGATGATCGGCTACCGCATCTCTGGAATCGACCACGCATCGGGGATGACCGCGCAGCGCCACTGGCGCCGGCGGATCGAGCTGCTGTTCGACAGCCTGGACGTGATCGTGACCCCCACGGTCGGATTTGCCGCGCCGCGGATAGCCGACAGCGGGCGCATGATCGAGGCCACCCGCGGGCTGACGCGGCTGACCTTTCCCTGGTCGTTCGCCCAGGTTCCCGTGGTAAGCCTGCCCTGCGGCTTCACGTCGGCCGGCCTCCCGGTCGGAGCGCAGTTGGTGGGCCGGCATTTCGACGAGGCGCGCCTGCTTGCCGTGGCCGATGCGGTGCAGGCGGTGACAGGCTTCCACCGGCGCCGGCCCGCGCTAAGGATGTCCGAAGCGTGAGACCCGCCCGAAGGACGACATGACCCGCCCTGCCTCTGCCCCGCTGCGCCTCGAGCGCCGTCCGTCGCTTGCCCGGGCCGCTGCCGACCGGCTGCGGCGCGCCATCCTTGACGGCGAGTTCCGCCAGAGCCAGCACCTCGTCGAGGCCGAGATGGCGCGCAGGATGGGCATCAGCCGCGGCCCGCTGCGCGAGGCTTTCAAGCTCCTGGCGGCCGAGGGGCTCGTCGAGATCCGCGAGGATCGCGGGGTGTTCGTGCCCAGCCCCTCGGATGACGAGGTCGAGCAGATGATCGTCGCGCGGGCGATGCTGGAAGGCACGGCAGCCCGGCTGTTCGTTCTCCGCGCCGGCCACGAGCATCGGGCGCGGCTGGCCGAACTGATCGTGGCGATGGAAGCGGAGGCGGTGGCCGTGGCCGGCAGCCGCGCCTGGCGGGAGATCGACTGGCGGTTCCACGAGACGGTGCTGGAGGGGGCGGGCAACGCCTTCCTGCGCAAGTCCTGGACGGCGATCGGGGCGCTTCTGCGGCTGTACATGATGCAGATGAACCCCCTTTATGACCGGCAGCGCGACCGCGTGATCGAGACCCATCGCCGGCTTGCGGCGGCGCTTCTGGGCAGCGATCCGGCCGCTGCCGAGGCGCTGTTCCGCCAGACCATCCTGACGACGGGTTATTTCGTGCTGGGCCGCATGGTGCCCGAGGGACTGACCGAGGCGCCGCCCACGGCGGCGCTGGGAGGTCAGCGATGACGGGGTCCGCGGTTCCACCGCGGCCTGGCCGGCAGCCGGCCGCCGGGAGACCGGAAATGTCCCAGGCCGCAGGCGGCGCGCTCGGGGGCCTGCGCATCCTCGATCTCGCGACGATGGCGGCCGGCCCCTGGGCGGCGAGCTATCTTGCCGACTGGGGCGCCGAGGTGATCAAGGTCGAGCACCCCGAGACGGGTGACCATGTCCGCCGCTGGGGGCGTGCGAAGGACGGCGTACCGCTGTTCTGGAAGTCGCTGTCGCGCAACAAGCGCGCGATCACCCTCAGACTGTCGCACCCCGAGGGCCGGGCCGTTGCGCTTGACCTGGTGCGCCACTGCGATGCGGTAGTCGAGAACTTCCGCCCCGGCGTGATGGAGCGCTGGGGCCTTGGCCCTGACGACCTCCGGGCGGCGCGCCCGGACGTGATCGTGCTGCGCACCACCGCCTTCGGCCAGACCGGGCCCTACGCCGGTCGGCCCGGCTTCGGCACCCTGGCCGAGGCGATGAGCGGGCTGGCGCATCTCACCGGCGAACCCGACGGCCCGCCCACGCTTGCCGCCTATCCGCTTGCCGACGGGGTCGGCGGGCTCGCCGGCGCGATGGCGCTGCTCGCGGCGCTCTATCACCGTGACGTCGCCGGCGGGCCGGGGCAGATCATCGACAACGCGATCTGCGAGGCGAACCTGCGGCTGATCGAATACATGGTGCTCGAGCACGACCAGCTGGGCGTGGTGCCGGGCCGGCAGGGCAACCGCCTGCCCGGGCTGGCGCCGCGCAATGCCTACCCGACCCTCGACGGGGGCTATGTTGCGATCAGCGGCGGCACGCAATCCACCGTGGCGCGGCTGTTCGAGGCGATCGGCCGTCCCGAATTGACCGTCGATCCGCGCTTTGCCACCGCCGCCGGCCGCGTCGCCAATGTGGCGGCGCTGGATGCGATCATCGGCGGATGGATCGTCGAGCGCACCACGGGCACGGTGATGGAGGTGTTCGACCGTTTCGAGGTCGCCGCAGCGCCGGTGGCCGACATCGCGCAGGTCTTCGCCAACCCCCATTACCGCGCCCGCGGCACCATCGTCGAGGTCGAGGACGAGGACCTCGGACGGGTCCGGACGCTGGCCCCCCATCCGCGCCTGTCGGCCACGCCGGGGCGCATCCGGGGGATGGGTCCGGCGCTCGGCCGGGACACCGAGGCGGTGCTCCGCGACCTACTCGGCTATGGCCCGGAGCGCATCGCTGCCCTGCGGTCGGCTGGCGCGATCTGACGCGGCAGGGCAGGACCGCGTCTTGCCGGCCGAGGCAGGTTCGGACCCGAACCCCTCAAGACCGTAGGATTGCCGGGGCAGGGGGGCGGCAGATCGCGGATCGCACTGGCCCGCCGGCGGCACCGAGAGCGTGCCGAGCTCCGGCCGCCTCGCCGCCACGGTGCAGCGCAGTCGCGCCCGCGCCCCTCAGGCATTGCGCCTCAGCCGCGCCTCGAGCACGTCGAAGGGCACTGCCGGCGCATCCTTGGCACAGCGGATCACGAGCGAGGTCTTGACGCTGGCGACGTTCGGGGCCGCCGTCAGTTCCTCGGTCAGGAAGGTCTGGAACGTCGAGAGGTCCGGCGCGATGCACTTCAGGATGAAGTCGATCTCGCCGTTCAGCATGTGGCATTCGCGGACCAGCGGCCATGCCCGGCAGCGCCGCTCGAACGCCGTGAGGTCCGCCTCGGCCTGACTGAGAAGGCGGACCATAGCGAAGACCTGGACCTCGAACCCCAGTTCGCGCGGGTCGACATCGGCATGGTAGCCACGGATGTAGCCTGCCTCCTCGAGCGTGCGGACGCGGCGCAGGCAGGGTGGTGCGGATATCCCAACGCGACGCGCGAGTTCGACATTGGTGATCCGCCCCTCGGCCTGAAGCTCGGCGAGAATCCTGCGATCGATGGGGTCGAGCCGTGATCCGGCCATCGGGTCCTCCTGCGTACGGCCTGGACCTTACGCCGGCGGGGCAGGTTGCGCAACATTATTTCGCGAACGCGCAATTTTCATCATCAGGGGGCGGGGCACTTGACGGCCTCGCCGGCTTCTCATATGCGTAGGCGTGCATATGAAATGCTGCATGGAGGATGCGTGATGACGACAGCGCGGCTGTTCCAGTTCGGCGAGGAGATGGCCGAATACCCCGTGCGGGTGCTGAACGAGCGCGAGGCGCGGGCGGGGGCAGGGCTGCTGTTCCTGGTTGCCTCGATCGCGTTCGTGCGCGCGATGGGGTTTGGCGATTTCACGCTGACGCGCGTGGTCATCCTCGGCTTCTTCCTGGAGTTCGCGATCCGCGTCCTCGTCAACCCCCGCTTCGCCCCCAGCCTCGTGATCGGCCGGCTGATCGTCGGCCGGCAGGAACCCGAGTACGTCGGCGCCCCCCAGAAGCGCTTCGCCTGGGCGCTGGGGCTTGCGATGGCAACGGCAGCGATGGTCCTGGTGTTCGGGCTGAACATGGCCGGGCCCGCGCTGATGCTTCTGTGCGTGACCTGCCTTGCGCTCCTGTTCATGGAAACCGCCTTCGGCATCTGCGTCGGCTGCAAGCTCTTTGCGCTGATCGCCCGCGAGAAGGCGCAGATGTGCCCCGGCGGCGTCTGCAGCTTCGGCGGGCCGGCGCCGATCACCCGGGTGACGTCGGGCCATCTCGTGGCTGTGGCGGCGGTTGCGGCGGTGCTTGCCGCGGCGCTTCCGGCGATCCTCGCGATGGAACAGCCCTGGATGCCGGAATTCGCGCGGGCATATCACGGACAATGACCCGCCGGCGTCCGGCCGGCTTGCAATCCCGCTGCCGGGCGCTAAAGCGGCCGAAAGCCTGAAAGGACAACTCATGGCCGAAACGCGACACAGCCGCGTGCTGATCATCGGCTCGGGGCCGGCGGGATACACCGCCGCCGTCTACGCTGCCCGGGCAATGCTCGCGCCGGTGCTGATCCAGGGCATCCAGCCCGGCGGACAACTGACGATCACGACCGAGGTCGAGAACTGGCCCGGCGACACCCAGGTGATTGGCCCGGAACTGATGCAGCGGATGGAGGGCCATGCCCGGGCGATGGGCACCGAGATCATATCCGACATCATCACACGGCTCGACCTTTCCGATCGGCCGTTCAGGGCGGAGGGCGACTCGGGCACCGTCTACACTGCCGATGCGCTGATCCTCGCCACCGGCGCTCAGGCGCGATGGCTCGGCCTGCCCTCGGAAGAGAGGTTCAAGGGCTTCGGCGTCTCCGCCTGTGCCACCTGCGACGGCTTCTTCTACCGCGGCCGCGAGGTGGTGGTGACCGGCGGCGGCAACTCGGCGGTGGAGGAGGCGCTGTTCCTCACCAACTTCGCCACGAAGGTGACGCTCATCCACCGCCGCGACAGCCTCCGCGCCGAGAAGATCATGCAGGAGCGGCTGTTCCGCAACCCGAAGATCGAGGTGATCTGGAACCACACCGTCCAGGAAATTCTGGGTGCAGATGAGCCGATGGGGGTCACCGGCGTGCGCATCCGCGATGTCGGCACCGGGGCCGAGCGCGTCGTGCCCTGTGCCGGCTTCTTCGTTGCGATCGGCCATACGCCTGCTTCCGAACTGGTGAAGGGCCAGATCGAGATGCATCACGGCGGCTATGTCGCGGTAAAGCCCGGCACCACCGAGACCTCTGTTCCCGGCGTCTTCGCGGCCGGCGACCTCACCGACCACGTATATCGCCAGGCGGTCACCTCGGCGGGAATGGGCTGCATGGCCGCGCTGGACGCCGAGCGCTGGCTGGCGGCGGGTTGAGCAGTCCGCCCGGCCCCGCGCATCGGACGCACGGGGCCGGCTAGGTGGGTCAGCGCAGCTTGCCCTCGGGCCGGGGCGTGGTGGCGGCTTCCGGCGGCAGCACCCGGGTCGCTGCGTGCTGCATCGTGCCAGCAGTGACGCAAAGGAATGCCTTGAACCGGCCGTCTTCCGCGTCGCAGGGGTCAGCGCCGGGTTCCGAGGCCGCCACGTCCGACCGCCGTGCGCATCCCATCCACGCCCGAGTGGAAGGGGGAGCGGTCGGCGCAAGGTCGCGCAGTGGCAAGGCCCGGTGCGCATGCACGTCGTCCGCCGTTGCCGTGACCGCGAATCGGCCGTTGGCACCGGGCGGCAGGACATCGGCCCCCGGCTCCTCGATCAGCCCGAAGGGGTAGCAGCCCGGGCTGCAGACGTTCACACCGCTGTGGCATGCCGCGTATCCGGCCGAGAGTAACAGAGACAGGCCCGCGGTCTGATCCGCCGTCAGGAAGGCACCGCTGCCGTTCAGGAATGCGTCGATGGGCGCGGGCGTGACGGGGTCGCCCCGAACGGCTTGGCGAAGGTGCTGAACGTGACCGGGCCGGCCTCAGCGGGAAGGACGCTCGAAACCGTTCGGCGCATTGCGGCAACGAGTTCAGGTTGGCGGGGGCAATGTCGGGGGTGTTCGCCATTCCGCGCCCGCCCGCACCAGCCCCTCGGCCTGTTCGGCCGGATCGGCCGCACGGCCGTCCCGGGACCGCGTCTCGTCGGACACCGGCTTGAGCACAGGTGGCGGGTTGCGAAGGCCCCTTTGCCAGACGTGGTCGATCGGCGCCGGCAGGTCGCCGCCGCCGCCCGTCGCCTGGCAGTGGCTGGGCTTGCAGGAGAATGCGCCTGAGGCCGACATCCGGGATGGAAGAGCATTGCCACGCCGAGGCCGGTCTTGGCCGGCGCCACGACCTGGCCGGCAAGCGGCGGAAGGGTGACAGGGAGGTGCCTGCAGCAAGCCGGCGCCTCCTCTCGCAGCGCGCAGACGGCGTTCGCGGCTCCTGCGGTCACTGCCGTCACGAGACGGGCAGGAACGAGGCGGGATCGGTGCGCATGCGTCGGGATCAGCTCGCAAACGCACCAGTGGCGCGCAGCCCGGGTGGAGGCTCCCGAACCCTACGGCATTGATGCACATCAACATCTGATGCGGCCACAGGCAGTGGGCCGCGGGATGTCCGGTGGTGCAGGCGGCTGCGCGACGGCGACCCAATGCCGCAGTGCAGCATGTTTGGGCCCCGATGCCTGTGCTGGCCGGCGGAATCCTGCCGCGACGGCTTGATTCCGCTCCGAATCGCGGGCTAATGCGCCGCGCCGCCCCGGACCGCCGGGGCATTTCCGCCCCGGTCCCGTCCGAAGCCCACAGGAAGGTCACGCGCCCATGTCGTTCGCCCACGCCGCTCCGATCCCCGAACTCTTCGTGTCGCCGGAATCGGCGCAGAAGCTGAAGGTGGAGGCGGGCGCCCTGCCGTCCTGGGATCTGACCCCCCGGCAGATCTGCGACCTCGAACTCCTGATGAACGGCGGTTTCCATCCCCTCAAGGGGTTCCTGGGCGAGGCCGACTATGACGGTGTCGTGGAAGGCATGCGGCTGGCCGACGGCCGGCTGTGGCCGATGCCGGTCACCCTCGACGTCAGCGAGAAGTTTGCCGAGACGGTCGAGCCCGGGCAGGACATCGCATTGCGCGACCAGGAGGGGGTGATCCTCGCCATCCTGTCGGTCACCGACAAATGGGTCCCGAACAAGTCGCGCGAGGCCGAGCGGGTGTTCGGCGCCGACGACCTGGCGCATCCCGGCGTCAACTACCTGCACAACGCCGCCGGCCCCGTCTATCTCGGCGGACCCGTTACCGGCATCCAGGCGCCGATCCACTACGACTTCCGCGCCCGTCGCGAGACTCCGAACGAACTGCGTGCCTTCTTCCGCAAGATGGGCTGGCGGCGCGTCGTCGCCTTCCAGACCCGCAACCCCCTGCACCGGGCGCATCAGGAACTGACCTTCCGTGCGGCTAAGGAGGCACAGGCCAACCTGCTCATCCATCCCGTCGTCGGCATGACCAAACCCGGCGACGTCGACCATTTCACCCGTGTGCGCTGCTACGAGGCAGTCCTCGGCAAGTACCCGGCGGCGACCACGCATCTGTCGCTCCTCAACCTTGCCATGCGGATGGGCGGCCCGCGCGAGGCTGTGTGGCACGCGCTGATCCGGCGCAATCACGGCTGCACCCACTTCATCGTCGGCCGCGACCACGCCGGCCCGGGCAAGAACAGCCAGGGCAGGGATTTCTACGGCCCCTACGACGCGCAGGAACTGGTCAGGGCCCATGCGGCGGAGATCGGCATCGAGGTCGTCCCCTTCCAGCAGATGGTCTTCGTCCAGGAGAAGGCGCAGTACTTTCCCGTCAACGAGGTGCCCGAGGGTTCAACCGTGCTGGACATCTCGGGAACCGAACTGCGCCGGCGGCTGCGCGAGGGGCTCGACATCCCCAACTGGTTCAGCTTCGACGAAGTGGTGGGCGAACTGCGCCGGCGCTTCCCGCCCCGGTCGCGCCAGGGTTTCACGGTGTTCTTCACCGGGCTCAGCGGCTCGGGCAAGTCGACCATCGCCAATGCGCTGATGGTCAAGCTGATGGAGATGGGCGACCGCCCGGTGACGCTGCTCGACGGCGACGTGGTGCGCAAGCACCTGTCGAGCGAGCTTGGCTTCTCGAAAGAGCACCGCGACATCAACATCCGCCGCATCGGCTATGTCGCTTCGGAGATCACCAAGAACGGCGGCATCGCGATCTGCGCGCCGATTGCGCCCTACACGGCGACGCGGCGGGCGGTGCGCGAGATGGTCGAGGCGTTCGGCGCCTTTGTCGAGGTTCATGTGGCCACCAGCCTCGATGAATGCGAGCGGCGCGACCGAAAGGGCCTCTACAGACTTGCCCGCGAGGGCAAGATCAAGGAGTTCACGGGCATTTCCGACCCCTACGAGGAGCCCGCGAACCCCGAGCTGCGGGTCGTGACCGAGGGGCAGGATGTGGACTTCTGCGCCCAGCAGGTGCTGCTGAAGATCGAGAGCATGGGGCTGATCGCGGCCTGACCGGCGCCCTCGGGAAATGGTGCGGCGGGATTCACATTCCCACGCGCCGCGGGCTGGCCTAATGTAGGCTGGCCTAATCGTCGCGGCCCGTCGCCATGAACCGCCTTCCTGACCTGCTGCCGGCCCTTCTCCTGACGCTTGCGGCCGGCTGCGCGACGCTGCCGGATTTCGGGGTGGCGGGCGGGCCCGGCGGCCCCCCCCTGCCCGCGGGCGACTATCCGCGAATCCTGCCGATCGAGGCACTGCTTGCCCAGGCCGACGGGATGGTTCTCGACGCAGGCCATGCGGCGGCGGTCGTCTCCCGCGCGGCGGGGCTGCGCGCCCGGGCGGCAGCCCTCCGCCGCCCGGTGATCGAGCCCGCGACCCGGGTGCGGATGGCTGCCGCGGCGGGCCGCCTCGGCGGCGGCTGAACGGCGGCCCCGGGGGGCTTCCGGGGGCGGCCGTGGCGGATTGCAACAGCCGCCGCGGCGGGCTACCTCTCGCTCCGCGCTGAACAAACCCCTGACGGAGAGACCCATGCCCGAGCCCCTGCGCCTTGGCCTCGCCGGCCTCGGGACCGTCGGCATCGGGGTTGTGAAGATTCTCCAGAACCACGCCGCCCTGGTCGCCGCGCGCGCTGGCCGGCCTGTCGAGATCGTCGCGATTTCTGCCCGTGACCCGCGACGCAATCGCGGTGCCGACGTCTCGGCCTACGCCTGGGAGGACGACCCGGTGCGGCTGGCGATGCGCGGGGACATCGACGTCTTCGTCGAGGTGATGGGCGGATCGGAGGGAGCGGCGAAGGCCGCCACCGAGGCCGCGCTCGCTGCCGGCAAGGATGTGGTGACGGCCAACAAGGCGCTTCTCGCCCTGCACGGCCAGGCGCTGGCCGAGGCGGCAGAGGCGGCCGGCCGCACCATCCGCTTCGAGGCCGCGGTCGCCGGCGGCATCCCGGTGATGAAGGCGTTGACGGAAGGCATGGCCGGCAACGCCCTGCGCCGGGTCCTCGGGGTGATGAACGGCACGTGCAACTACATCCTGACCCGGATGGAGACCGCCGGCCTTCCCTATGCGACGGTGTTCGAGGAGGCCCGCAGCCTCGGATACCTTGAGGCTGATCCCAGGCTCGATGTCGGCGGCATTGACGCCAGCCACAAGCTTGCGCTGCTTGCCGCGGTGGCATTCGGTACGCGGGTGCACTTTGAGCAGGTGGCTATCGAGGGGATCGAGCGGGTGTCGATCGAGGACATCCGCCTTGCCGCCGACATGGGCTATCGCGTGAAGCTGCTCGGCGTCGCCCAGATGACCGGCCGTGGGCTCGAACAGCGGATGTCGCCCTGCCTGGTGCCCGCCGACAGCCCGCTGGGGCAGCTGCCGGGCGGTACCAACATGGTGGTGATCGAGGGCGATTCGGTCGGCCAGATCGTTCTGCGCGGCCCCGGGGCGGGGGAGGGGCCGACCGCCTCGGCGGTCATGGCCGACGTCGTCGACCTTGCCCGAGGCTTCCGCGTGCCGGTCTTTGGCGTGCCCGCACGGGCGCTTTCCGAGGCACCCCCGGCGGTGCAGCCGGCGCCGGCGCCCTACTACCTGCGCATGACCCTGGTCGACAAGCCCGGGGCCCTGGCCAAGGTGGCCGCGGCGCTGGGCGATGCGGGCGTCTCCATCGACCGGATGCGCCAGTATGGCCACGCCGCCCCCGAGGCACCGGTACTGATCGTCACCCACAAGACGACGCGCGACGCGCTGGACCACGCGCTGGCGGCCTTTGCCACGACCGGCGTGGTGGTGGGCGCCCCGGTGGCGCTGCGGATCGAGGCGGTTTGAGGGCCCTGGCCCTTGCGGCCGCGCTGGCGGCTGCGGCGCCGGCCGCGGCCGACGACCTTGCCGGACCCATCGTCGCCCTGCTGACCCGCACCCATACCCTGCCCGACGGCCGCCCCGTGCGCGAGGAATACGCGCGGCTCGAGGGTTGCCTGCTGACCGTGGTCCACGACCGCGCCGCCGCCGGCCTCTGCCGCGGCCCGCACGACCGGAACCCGGCGCGGATCGAGATGCACCGCGACCTGAGGGCCCTCTCCGGCCCGCCCCGGCTTGAACCCTCGCGCGGGGCGAGCCGGCATTTCGACAAGGTGGCGGTGATCTTCCCCGTCCGGGGCGACATCGCCGCGGAACTCGACGCGCAGTCGGCCCGCTTCAACGAACTGTGGACCGAGGCGCTGGGGGGTCGGCCCCCGGGCCTTGTCAAACCCTTGCAGAACCCCGCCTTCCGCGACCGGATCGCGGCCGAACTCGACCAGCCGCTGCTCGCGCGGATGGGCAACACCCGCGTCGCCTGTTCGGGCGAAAGCTGGCTCCAGCCGCGCGACGCGAACGGCCATTCGCTCTTCGTCGTGCCCCCCGACCGCGCCGCGGCCTTTGCCGCGGCACTGGGCGCCTATGCCGCCGAGTTCTGCCCGGCCCCGCCCTGACCGCTTGCCGCCCGCGCCCCGCCCGGGCTAGATGCCGCCTGTCCCGCCACGGCCTGCAAGGAGCGCCCGATGACCCGCAAGGTGGATTTCAACGACCGCATGCTCTCGCTCGGCCTTGCCCGGGTGTCCGAGGCGGCGGCGCTGGCCGCGGCACGGCTGATCGGGCGCGGGAACGAGAAGGCGGCCGACCAGGCGGCGGTGGACGCGATGCGCACGCAGCTCAACATGCTCGACATCGACGGACTTGTCGTGATCGGCGAGGGCGAGCGCGACGAGGCCCCGATGCTCTTCGTCGGCGAGAGGGTGGGCACCGGCGCTGGCCCTGCGGTCGATATCGCGCTCGACCCGCTCGAGGGCACCACGCTGACCGCCAAGGACATGCCGAACGCGCTGACCGTCATCGCGATGGGCCCTCGCGGCTCGATGCTGCACGCCCCCGACGTCTACATGGAGAAGCTGGCAGTGGGCCCGGGCTACCCTGCGGGGGTCGTCAGTCTCGACATGGCGCCGGGCGACCGGGTGCGCTCGCTCGCGGAGGCCCGCGGCTGCAGGCCCGCCGACATCACCGTCTGCATCCTGGAGCGTCCGCGCCACGAGAAGCTGGTCGCCGCGGTGCGCGACACCGGTGCCTCGATCCGGCTCATCACCGACGGCGACGTGGCCGGCGTCATCCACTGCGCCGAGCGCGAGATCACGGGGATCGACATGTACATGGGCTCGGGTGGGGCGCCCGAGGGTGTGCTCGCGGCCGCCGCGCTCAAGTGCATGGGCGGGCAGATCGTCGGCAAGCTGCTGTTCCGCAACGACGACGAGGTGGCGCGCGCGCGCCGCGCGGGGATCGACAACCTCGACCGCGTCTATTCGCGCGACGAGATGGTGACGGCCGACGTGATCTTTTCGGCCACCGGTGTCACCAATGGCTCGATCGTCTCGGGCATCAAGCGCGAGCCGGGCTGGCTGACCACCGAGACGATCCTCATGCGCTCAAAGACCGGGTCGGTCCGGCGGATGATCTACCGGACGCCGGTGGACAGGCCGGCCGCCGGTCGGTGACCTCGCCGCCTCCGGCACGGGCCTATCTTGGCGTTGCCTCGTCGTTGAGCGGCCGGCGCTGGGAGGGGCCCGACCCGGGCGGGGAGCGGCGCGCCGCCGCCCTCGTGCAGGCTGACGGAATCGCGCCGCCGGTGGCGGCGGTCCTGGCGCGGCAGGGCGTGGTGCCGGGTGCCGCAGCCGCCTTCCTGGAGCCTCGTCTGCGCGACCTGCTGCCCGACCCGCGGTCGCTTCTCGATGTCGAGCGCGCGGCCGCACGCCTTGTGGCCGCCGTGCGCCACGGCGAGGCGATCGCGGTCTTTGCCGACTACGATGTCGATGGCGGGGCCTCGGCGGCGCTGCTCACAGGCTGGCTGCGATCGTTCGGGTGCGGTGCCACGCTCTACGTTCCCGACCGGATGGACGAGGGATACGGCCCGAACCCGGCGGCGATGGCAGCGCTCGCGCGCGGCCACCGGCTGATTGTGTGCGTCGACTGCGGTACGGCGGCGCATGCCGCGATCGCCGCCGCCACGGGTGCCGATGTCATCGTGCTGGACCATCACCTCGGTTCCGAGACATTGCCGCCGGCCCTGGCGGTGGTGAACCCCAACCGTCAGGATGAGGATCGCGCGCTGTCGCATCTCTGCGCCGCCGCGGTGGTGTTCCTGACCCTGGTCGAGGCCAACCGCCAGTTGCGCACCACGGGTGCGGCAGTGCCCGACCTGCGCACGGCGCTCGACCTCGTGGCGCTTGCGACGGTGGCCGATGTGGCCCCACTGATCGGGGTCAATCGGGCGCTGGTCCGCCAGGGGCTGCGGGTGATGGCGGTGCGGGCGCGTCCGGGGCTGGCGGCGCTGGCCGATGTCGCCGGGCTGGACGGCCCGCCGGGCGCGCATGCGCTGGGTTACCTGCTCGGGCCACGCATCAATGCCGGCGGCAGGGTCGGGGCGGCCGATCTCGGCGCCAGGCTGCTGGCCACCGAAGACCCCGCCGAAGCGGCGGAGCTTGCCCGCCGGCTGGATGCGCTGAACCGAGAGCGCCGCGTCATCGAGGAGGCGGTGCGGGTCGCAGCCCTCGCCCAGGCCGAGGCGCGGGGCCTCGATGGGCCCCTGGTCTGGGCCGCGGGCGAGGGATGGCACCCGGGCGTTGTGGGCATCGTCGCCGCCCGCCTGAAAGAGGCCGCCGACCGGCCGGCGGTGGTCATCGGCATCGCGGGAGGCGAGGGGAGAGGTTCGGGACGGTCGGTGGCAGGGGTGGACCTCGGTGCCGCGGTTGCGCGGCTGGAGCGCGACGGGCTGATCCTCCGCGGCGGCGGTCATGCCATGGCGGCCGGGCTGACCGTGGCCCGGGAGGGAATCGAGGCGGCGATGGTGCGCCTGGCCGCGCTGCTGCAGGCCGCCGGGGCCGCGCGGGAGGGGCGCCGCCGCCTCAGGCTCGACGGAGTGCTCGCCCCCGAGGCCGCCACGCCCGAACTGGTCGCGGCGCTAGATGCCGCCGGCCCGTTCGGTGCTGCGGCGCCTGCGCCGCGCTTCGCCTTTCCCGCCCAGCCGCTGCGCAGCCTGCGGCGGATGGGCGAGACCCACCTGCGGCTGACCTTCGGCAGCGGAGAGCGGCGCGAGGCGGTGGCGTTCGGCGCCTTCGAGGGGCCGCTCGGCAGCGCACTCGCCGCGCGCATCGGCCGGCAGGTGCATCTCGCCGGTCGCATCGTGACGAACCGCTGGGGCGGGCGCGAGCGGGCCGAGCTGCAGCTCGACGATGCCGCCGACCCCTGAGACACGCGCCGCCGCGCGCCGCGAATACCCCTTGCGCGCCGCCCCCGCTTTGCCTAAAGAGCGCCGCACGCCGGCTACGGCCCGTTCGTCTATCGGTTAGGACGTCAGGTTTTCAACCTGAAAAGAGGGGTTCGACTCCCCTACGGGCTGCCATGGGCCGAAAAGCCCAATGAAGACTTGCGTCCCATTTCGGGCCGGTCCGCAAATCCGGGTGCTGCGGCTGCAATGGCCCGTTCCGCGCCCGTCGCTTCACCACCACCACCACGATCCATTGGACCGGCGGGCGTGGCAGCGCCTCCGCGGTCATCGTCCCCGACGTCGGCAGCACCGCGGCGACCGTCCGTGCGGTTGCGCAGGGCTTCAATTCTCGACCGAGGCGCGTCATAGTCGGCGCCGGTTTCAGCACCGTGCAGAGGGGACATGAACATACAGGAGTTTTTCGGGGCGAATGCGGTCATCATCCTGGTCGCAGTCTTCCTCATCCTCTCGGTGCTGCTCGGCGTGCGGATCGTTCCGCAGTCCGAGAAGCATGTGGTCGAGCGCTTCGGGCGTCTGCAGAAGGTGCTCGGGCCGGGTATCAACCTGATCGTGCCCTTCCTCGACACGGTCAGGCACCGCATCTCGATCCTCGAGCGGCAACTGCCGAACGCCCGCCAGGACGCGATCACGGCCGACAACGTGCTGGTCCAGGTGGAGACGAGCGTCTTCTACCGGATCATGGAACCCGAGAAGACCGTCTACCGGATCCGCGACGTCGACGCCGCCATCGCCACCACGGTCGCGGGCATCGTCCGCTCCGAGATCGGGACGATGGAACTGGACGAAGTCCAGTCGAACCGGGCCCGGCTGATCGAGCGCATCCGTGGCAGCCTTGCCAATGTCGTCGACGACTGGGGAATCGAGGTAACCCGGGCCGAACTGCTCGACGTCAACCTCGACGAGGCGACGCGGGCGGCGATGCTGCAGCAGCTGAACGCCGAGCGTGCGCGGCGTGCGCTGGTGACCGAGGCCGAAGGCAAGCGGCGGGCGGTGGAACTGGCTGCCGATGGCGATCTCTATGCCGCGCAGAAGGAGGCCGAAGCGCGCCGCGTCCTCGCCGACGCCGAAGCCTATGCGACCGGCGTGATCGCGGAGGCGATATCGCGCAACGGGCTCGAGGCGGCGCAGTACCAGGTGGCGCTGAAGCAGGTCGAGGCCCTGACGAAGGTCGGCGAGGGTGCGGGCAAGCAGACGGTCATCGTTCCCGCCGCGGCCCTCGACGCCTTCGGCGAGGCATTCCGGATGCTGAGGGGCAAGGGTTAGGCCATGGTGTGGGAGGTCTGGTGGGTCTGGATCGCGTTCGGGATGGGCATCGCGATCCTCGAACTCCTTGCGCCCGGCTTCCTGTTCGTGGGCTTTGCCCTGGGCGCCGTCGCGACCGGACTCGTGTTGTGGGCGGACCTCTGGCCCGCTGGCTGGATGAACGGCAACCTGCCGCGTCACCTGCTGGTGTTCGCCGCGATGTCGGTGGCGTTCTGGCTGCTGCTGCGGGCGGCGCTGGGCGTGCGCAAGGGGCAGGTCAAGACCTTCGACCGCGACATCAACGAGGACTGAGCCGGGCCCGCCGGCCGTCGCCGCGGCTTATCCCGCGGCGGCGAGTTCGGCGCGCATCGCCGTGGCGATACCCCGGCCGAGGATGCGGCCGAGCGCGGCGGTGACGGCGTCGCGGATGGCCCCGTCCGCCGCGAAGGCCTCGGGAAAGACCTCGCGCAGGTCCAGAAGCGCCCCGGCAATCGCCCCGGGGTCATCGCCGAGGCCGGCGAGGCGGGTGGCGATGGCCCCGGCGCGCGGGTCGCGCAGCGGATGGCGGCTGCCGTCCTCAAGCCGGCCCAGGCAGTGCCGCATCCAGGCCGCGACCGCGAAGGCGAAAGGCGCGATGTCCTGCCCGGCGGCGCGGGCGTCAAGGGCGGGGGCGACCAGCCGCTGCGGCAGCTTCTCGGTGCCGTCCATCGCGATCTGGAAAGTCTCGTGCGCAAGCATGGGGTTGGCGAAGCGTGCGGCAAGCGCGGCTGCGTAGGCCACGTGGTCAAGGCCCGGGACAGGCGGCAGGGTCGCCGCCGCTGCGGCGAGGTGGCGGCGGGCAAGGGCAGCGAGCACGGGGTCGGCCATCGCGTCCCGGACATGGCAGTGGCCGGCCAGGAAGCCCGCATAGGCCAGCATGGAATGGGTGCCGTTCAGCATGCGCAGCTTCGCCCGCTCCCAGGGGGCGACGTCGGCTGTGAAGACAGCGCCGCCGTCCTCCCAGGCGGGGCGGCCCTGGGGAAATCGGTCCTCGATCACCCACTGGCAGAAGGGTTCGGTGGCGATGGCGGCGTGGTCGTCATGGCCGGTCAGCCGCGCAGCCTCGTCCCGCGTGGCGGCGGTCGGCGCGGGCGTGATGCGGTCGACCATCGAGGCGGGGAAGGCAACGGCGGCGGCGATCCAGTCTGCGAGCGCGGGGTCACGGCGGCGCGCGAAATCCACCACCGCCCCGCGCAGGAGGGTACCGTTCTCCGGCAGGTTGTCGCAGCAGAGCACCGTGAAGGGCGCGAGCCCGCGGGCCCGGCGGACGCCCAGCGCCGCCGCGATGAGCCCCACCGGTGTGCGCGGCGCCTCCGGGCGGGCCAGGTCGCCGGCGATGTCGGGGTGGGCGTGATCGACCCCGCCGCAGGCACGGTCCAGCCCGTAGGCCTTCTCGGTGACGGTCAGCGTCACCAGCCGGGTCGCCGGCCGGGTCAGCGCCGCCAGCGCCGCCGCGGGGTCGCCGGCGGCGGCGACCACCCCGGCGATGGCGCCGATCACCCGTGCGCGGGTACCCTCCGGCCCCTGCACGAGCAGCGTGTAGAGGCCATGCTGGGGGTTAAGGGCCGCCGCCGCTTCCCGCCCCCTCAGGCTGATGCCGAGGATGCGCCAGTCGCCGCCGGATCGGGCAAGCGCTTCGTCGGCATAGACGGCCTGGTGGGCCCGGTGAAACCCGCCGGGCCCGATGTGGACATGGCCGATGCCATGGCGAGCGGGGTCATAGCCTGGCCGCGCAACGCCTGGCGGCAGGCCGTCGATCGATTCGAGGCGCGGCAGGGCGGCGGTCATGTGTGCCTCCGGGGCCGGGCCATCACGAGGGCATGCGTTCGACGGCGACAAGGCCGAGCGCGCGCGCCGCGTCGACCGACAGCGTCGCGCTGTCAAGTCCGCGCAGCGCCTGGAAGCGGCGGATCGCTGCACGCGTCTCGGCATCAAGCGTGCCGGTCACCGGCCCGCGCAGGAAGCCGCGCACCCTCAACGCCCGCTGCAGGCTGGCCACGAGGACGCCATCCAGCAACTCGGGGCAGACGGCCTCAAAGAGAAGCTCCTCGCGCTCGCGAATGATCCGCTGGCGGGTCTCGGTGCGCCACGCCGGTGCGCCCCCGGGATCCTCGGGCAGCACCGCGACCTGCTCGGACACTGTCTCGACGACCGCCGGCCGCAGGTCGCGCACCCAGCAGCTGCCCTCCGCGGCGTCGGCCGGAACGGCCGCGCCGCGAAGCACCTCGGGCCCGCCGATCCCGGCTGCGGGCGGCGCGGGCGCCGCGCAGGCAGACGCGACGGCAAGAAGCAGGGCGGGCGCGGCGCGGATCATCGGCGGTCGTGACTGCATGAGGGGCAGGCACAACCCTATCCGGCCCTCCCGCCCCGGGAAAGCCCGCAGGCCGCCGGCAGCGTCAATGCGCCGGGCGGATGAAGGTGCCGTTGCGCAGTTCGGCCATTGCCTGCATCAGCTCGGCGCGCGTGTTCATCACGATGGGGCCGTGCCAGGCCACGGGCTCCTCGATCGGGGCCCCGGCGATCAGCAGGAAGCGGATGCCTGCGGGACCGGCCGTCACCGTCACCTCATCGCCCGAACCGAATCGGATCAGCGTGCGGTCGCCGGACAGGTCGCGGATCAGCCGTTCCTCGCCCATCACTTCCTTCTCGAGCAGCACGCCCTTCGGCGCCGCAGCGTCGGCGAAGCGCCCCGTCCCGTCGAACACATAGGCGAACGCTCGTCGGCGGGTGTCGACGGGAAAACTGCGTCGCCGCAGGGGCGGAACCCAGATGTCAAGGTACAGCGGCTCGGCGGCGATGCCGTCGACCGGGCCGCTGCGCCCCCAGAACTCGCCGACGATGACGCGCACGCGCGTGCCGTCGTCGTCGATCACCTCGGGAATGTCGGCAGACTTGACGTCCTGATAGCGCGGGCGGGTCATCTTCAGCCGAGAGGGCAGGTTAGCCCACAGCTGGAAGCCGTGCATCCGGCCGCGCGGGTCGCCCTGGGGCATCTCCTGATGCAGGATTCCCGCCCCCGCGGTCATCCATTGCACGTCCCCTGCACCGAGATTGCCGCGGTTGCCGAGGCTGTCGGCATGATCGACTGTACCGGCGAGCACATAGGTGATCGTCTCGATCCCGCGGTGCGGATGCCAGGGAAAGCCGGCGCGGTAGTCCTCGGGCCGGTTGTTGCGGAAGTCGTCGAACAGCAGGAATGGGTCGGTCTCCTCCGGCGTGCCGAAGCCGAAGGCGCGATGCAGCTTCACCCCCGCCCCCTCAAGCGTCGGCCGGGCGCTGGCAGCGTGGATCACGGGGCGGACGGACATGCGGGCACCTCCTGTGTCACGTGTCCCGAGACCTAGGGGTGCAGCGCGCGCCCCGCAAGCGTGCTCGCCGCGATCGCCCTGTGCGCCGCCGCACAGTCCGGATTCAGGAGGTGAACGGAATGGGCGAGAGGAAGCGCGGACGCACCACCGTGAACTCGTTGAAGACCCGGTCGCCGATGCCCACGTCAAGCCGAGGCCGGAAGACCCGCCAGGCCTCCACGAGGACGGCCGTGTCCGCATCGGCCATGACCGGGACGCGGTCGCGCATTCCTCCAAGCCCGGCGGCGTTCAGCCCAGGAGGGGCCCCGGCGGTGGACCGCGACCACAGCACGACGAAGGCGTCGTTCTCCTCGTCGTACTGGAAGTGCGTGACCCGGATGTAGGAATCCCCCGACGGCACCTGCGTGATGAAGCGGTGGATGGAGGCGAGACCGTCGATGTAGGCGCTGCTGACCGGGTTCATCTCGCGCGAGAGCATGTCGGCGACGGTGTAGGTCGCCTTGGTGTGGGTGTTGATCGCGCGGAAGGCGTCCCAGTAGATGAACATGGCCATGTAGGCCCACAGAAGCATCGGGAGGATCAGCAGCGCCTCCACCGACATCGCGCCGCGCTCGTCTCGGCGGAAGCGGCGGATGCGGAGGATGCGGCGAAGGGCGCGGGACATGACCTTCACCTCGGCTCGTTCACGAAGGCCGACATGGCAACTAGCTGGTAACCGCCCGAGGCGTCGAGCGGCAGCTGCAGCCCCCAGGCGGAGGTGGGGAAGTAGGGGTCGAACACCGCGCAGGCCCGCACCAGCATCATCTCGTTGGATTCCCCCCCGGTCCAGGTGGTCACCGGCTGCACGGGCTCGTCGCGGTTGACGCAGGTCGCAGGGCCGTCGAAGACGTTCCAGGTCGAGGTGCTGACCGGCCGCAGTTCGAGCAGCAGCGACTCCATGCAACCGGGCATGATGACCATGCGCGCGCAGATGTCGGCCTTGATCTGGTCGTGGGTCGGGTTCTCGTAGAGGCCCACGCGCAGGTCGCGCACCGACATGTCCACGGCCCGCTCGAGCATCACCGACCGGCTCATCAGCATGCCCGCCTCGAACGACCCCAGGAAGACCATCATGAAGGCCGGGAAGACAATGACGAAGTCGCTCGACATCGTTCCGTCCTCGGCACGCAGCCAGTGCCGCAGGCGCCGCGCGAGAAGGCCGACGGGGGAAATCATTGGGTCAACCTGAGCGAACTGATCTGGGCCCGGATCTGGCGGAAGGCCGTGTTGATCTGCAGACCCTGCACATCGTAGAAGCGGTTCGCCGAGGCGCAGGCGCGGATGACGTCGGCGCCGTTCTGAGGCGCCTCGAAGGCGATGCCGAAGATCACCACGTTCTGCGCCTTGGCCAGCGTGCACAGCTGGTTCAGCCGCGCGTTCATGTCCGAGATGTTGGCGAGCGACCGGAAATTGCCGACCCAGGTGTTGTAGACGCTGGTCCGGGTGCTCGACGAGGTGCCGAGCGCGCGGGCATAGAGCTGCCAGGCCACGTACTTGACCCTCAGGCGCTGCCACACCTCGACCCAGGTCATCTGGTAGGCGCCCGAGCCGCTGTTCCAGGCCGACGAGCGCCACTCGCCGTAGCCGTCGTTGCGGTGCGGCACCCAGTACTTGGAACTGCCCGACCAGCTTGCGTGGTAGATCGAGTAGCGGTTGTCGCCCGACGACCGCCAGATCGGCGACAGGCCGGATTTGTAGTCGGTGTTGATGCGCTCCTCGGCGAAGTGCTCGCCATCGGTCATCAGCACGACCACCTTCAGCACCTCGGGGTCGTCCCAGTCGAAGGGCCGCCCCGCGAAATGGGCCGGCACCGCGCCAAGCGAGACGAGCTGCGAGACCGCCCCGCGCGAGGCCGGGTCGATCAGCGTCAGCCCCCAGCGCAGCCCGGCGTCGATCGAGGTCGCGCCGATCGCCTGCAGGCTCGCGATCTGACTGCGGAGCGCGGAGATGTTGTTCGACAACGGCCGGACGTAGTTGTTGGCCACCGCCGGGCACCAGACGTTGGCCGTGTTGGGGGCCTGCGGCGACTGGTAGGAGTTCGAGGTCGAGACCGAGGAAAAGCTGTCGGCCCAGGCCGTCTGCTCCATCGGGGTCGAGCTGCTCATCACCAGCGCGTCATAGACCGACGGCGGCAGGTCGACGCAGTAGACGTTGGGCGTGCTGTGCTGGTGGGTGATGTTGAAGACCTGCGTCAGGTCGGGGCCGATGTTCACCTGCCCGTTGTATGGGACAAGGCTGATCGATATCCGGTTGTCATCGTCGTCCTCGAGGATCTTGCGCACGAACTCGTCGGCGGCAGACTTCAGGTTCGTGATCCGCGACGGCGTGTTCTGCATCGAGCCGGAGATGTCCAGGACCAGCGCGATCTCGACGTTGGTGATCCGCTCCTCGGCCGCGCCCGCCCCCGACGAGGTCAGCGCGTCGATGCCCATCAGCGGCATGAAGAAGGTGTGCACGTTGGTCGTGGTCAGGGCCCGGACGTTGCGGTAGTTCAGCCCCTCGTCGACGATCGTGTCGTCAAGATATGCCGACAGCCCCGCCCGCGCGAAGTAGTCGGCCACCACCGCCTCGGGTTCGAGTTCCTGGCGCATGCTTGCGGCGGCCAGCGACGCGCGGTCGGCGGTGTTCTGGATGCGGGATCGTTCGGCCTCGTAGCGCATCAGGTCAACCGAAAGCCCGCCGACCATCAACATCAGCACGAAGATGAACAGGCCAAAGACGACCAGCGAGCCCCCCTCGTTGCGGATGAAGCGAATGACGCTGGGCTTTCGGCTTGCATGCGCGCGCGCCGGCCTGGCGGTGCGGGTGGACCCGACCATGACTCTACCTCTTCGTTACGTTCCAGCCGGCGGGGCCCACCCTGCACCCACCGCCCGTGTCCCCGCCTGCACGCCACGTGAAAGCGGGATCGTTGCCATGCGTTTACCGCACGAGTTGGGGCAAGATTGTGGCCAATGCCGCCTGCACTCCGGCGGCGGCGACACTCCGCAACGGCGGCGGGCATTGTTTCAAGTCCCGGCACAACCTGAGGATGACGCGGGACGGAGTGGCCCACGTCCGGCGTCTCGCGCGTCCTTCGCGACCCGCACGATTCGATCCGTGATTCGGCCACCAGCGGTGATGCACGCGCCGTCATGCCGCATTACCATCCCGACTCGGCCGCCCCAGACGGCCGGAAGGCATGCCAGGGAGAGAACGCATGACCGATCGTCACGAGCCGGGCTTCCGCCAGAGCGTCGATCTGATGTTCAATCGCGCGGCGGCGCTGATGAAGCTGCCTCCGGGGCTCGAGGAGAAGATTCGCGTCTGCAATTCCACCTACACGGTGCGCTTCGGCGTGCGGCTGCGCGGCCGGATCGAGACGTTTACCGGCTACCGTTCGGTCCATTCCGAGCACATGGAGCCGGTGAAGGGCGGCATCCGCTACGCCCTGTCGGTCGACCAGGACGAGGTCGAGGCGCTGGCAGCCCTGATGACCTACAAGTGTGCGCTGGTCGAGGTGCCATACGGCGGCGCCAAGGGCGGGCTTTGCCTGGACCCGCGGCAGTGGGAGGAGCACGAGCTCGAGCAGATCACCCGCCGCTTCGCCTTCGAGCTGATCAAGCGCGACCTCATCAATCCCGCCCAGAACGTGCCGGCCCCCGACATGGGCACCTCCGAACGCGAGATGGCCTGGATCGCCGACCAGTACGCGCGGATGAACACCGCCGACATCAACTCCCGTGCCTGCGTCACCGGCAAGCCGCTGAACGCCGGCGGCATCCAGGGCCGAGTGGAGGCCACCGGCCGCGGCGTGCAGTTTGCGCTGCGCGAGTTCTTCCGCCACCCCGAGGACGTCGCGCGCGCGGGGCTGTCCGGCGGGATCGAGGGCAAGCGGATCATCGTCCAGGGCCTTGGCAACGTCGGTTACCACGCGGCGAAGTTCCTCGCCGAGGAGGACGGGGCCAGGATCGTCGGCATCATCGAGCGCGACGGAGCCCTGCACGACGAGGCCGGGCTGAACGTCGAGGAGGTCAAGCAGTGGCTCCACCGCAAGGGAGGGCTGAAGGACTTCCCGCATGTCGCGTGGCATGCGGAGGGAGCGAGACTGCTCGAGGCCGAGTGCGACATCCTGATCCCGGCGGCGCTCGAGGGGGTGATCAACCTCGGAAACGCCGCGCGCATCCGCGCTCCCCTGATCATCGAGGCCGCAAACGGGCCGGTGACCGCCGGCGCCGACGAAATCCTGCGCCAGAAGGGCACCGTCATCATTCCCGACCTTTACGCCAACGCCGGCGGCGTCACCGTGTCCTACTTCGAGTGGGTCAAGAACCTCTCGCACATCCGTTTCGGGCGCATCCAGCGCCGGCAGGAGGAGGCGCGCCACGAACTGCTCGTGCGCGAACTCGAGCGGCTGTCGGCCGACAAGGGGCTGGGCTGGACACTGGCGCCGGACTTCAAGGAGCGCTATCTGCGCGGGGCCGGAGAACTGGAACTCGTGCGATCGGGCCTCGACGACACGATGCGGGCCGCCTACCAGTCGATGCGCGAGGTCTGGCACGGCCGCGAGGGGGTCACCGACCTGAGGGTGTCCGCCTACATCGTGTCGATCCAGCGGGTCGCCGCAAGCTACCGCGCCAAGGGCCTCTGAGTCACCGGGCACACCGCCGGGCGCCGCCCTGCCGACCGGTCCGGGAAATGACAGGGGGCGCGGCGGTTGCCCGTCGCGCCCCGTCGAAGCGTCGGCCGGAAGACGGCGTCAGGCCGCGGCACGTCCCTCGATCACCGGGGCCTGCACTGCGGCGCGGGCGATCTCGATCCGCCGGGGCTTCAGCGCCTCGGGGATCTCGCGCACGAGGTCGATGTGCAGCATCCCGTCTGCATGGGCGGCCCCCGCCACCTTGACGTGGTCTGCAAGGTGGAAGCGGCGCTCGAAGGCACGCGTGGCGATGCCGCGGTGCAGGAAGGTGCGGCCGTTCTCGTCGCCCTGCTTGCGGGCCGAGACGATCAAAGCGTTTTCCTTTACTTCGAGGTTCAACTCGTCCACCGCGAAGCCGGCGACGGCGATCGTGATGCGGTAGGCGTTCTCGCCGACCTTCTCGATGTTGTAGGGCGGATAGCCGGGCTCGGCCACTTCGGTCGCGAGCACGCGGTCCATCAGGTCGGCCAGCCGGTCGAAGCCGACGGTGGCACGATAGAGCGGCGTCAGGTCGAAACTGCGCATGTCATCCTCCAGCGAGCGATGTCAGTGGGGCCCTCCCGGCAGGGACCGGCCCCGGTTTCCTCTGCCGGGCCCCTTCGCGGGCACCCGGACAGGAAGTCAGCTAGGAAGCCGCCCGCGCCCGTTCAAGGGGGAGGCCGCGGGTCCCCGGCAGGCCTGTGGGTCGGCATTGGCGCCGTCTGCCCGACGGGGCATCGGCCGGGCGAGCGGTGCCCGCAGGCCGCCCCGCATCCCCTAGGGACGGACGAACTTGGCCCCGGCGGATGTGCCGTCGCGGGCCCCGGACGCGACCTGCGGCAGGTTGCGGCGGCCGGCGGGCCCGGCCTCGAGCAGGCGGCGCAGGCGCAGAACCTCGTCGCCGAGCGCCACGCCCAGCGCGACCGGGCGCTCCCCCATCTCCGCCTTTGCCGACACCACCGAGACGATCCGCGCCTCGCCGTCCTCGGTGACGAAGACCGGCGCACCCGAGGAGCCGAACTCCACCGCGCAGGACAGGATCAGCACCCCCTGCTGGTGGCCGAGCACGCGGCATTCCTCCTGCAGGGAAGGGGTCTCCTCGCGGTCCTTGCCGTAGGAGACGACGCCGACGGCGGCGCCGCGGCGCGGCTCGCTACCAAGCCCGAAGGGGCGCACCGAAGGCAGGCGGATGGGCTGGTCAAGCTCCAGAAGGGCAAGGTCGCTGCCGACGCGGTCCATGTCGCGCCCGGCGGCGGGCAGATAGTCGGGGTGAACGACGGCACGGCGCACCGCGCGGTAGGCCTCGGCCCGGCCGCTGCGCAGGCCGGCGAGGAAGGTCATCGCCTGGTCGGGCAGGCGGGCGCCGCTGTCGCGGTCATAGAGGCAGTGGGCGGCGGTCAGCACCAGGTCGGGGGTGATCAGCGTCCCGGTGCAGAAGCCCCGCCCGCCGATGTCGATCCGTCCCACGGCCATCCAGCCGCGCCCGTCGTTGCTGGTCGCGAGGGCCCGCAGGGGGCTGTCCTGCGCCTGGGCGGCCGCCGCGGCCGAGAGCGTCAGGGCAAGGGCGATCAGGGTGCGGCGCATCGGCGGCCTCCGTCCAGGGCATCCGGCGCGAAGCTGCCCGCCTCGTCGGGCGAAACTTTGAAGACAATCAGGCGAGCGCCGGCGGTCTGGGCCCCCCGGTGGCCCAGTCGAGCAGCTCGACCGTGTGCACCACCGGCAGCGCGGTGCCGGTGCCGATCTGGATCATGCAGCCGAGGTTCCCCGCGGCGACGAGGTCGGGGCCGCGGGCCTCGATCGTCGCGACCTTCCGCCGTCGCAGTTCGGCTGAAAGGGTTGGCTGCATCAGGTTGTATGTGCCCGCCGAACCGCAGCACAGATGGGAATCGGCGGGCTCGACGACGCGGAAGCCGGCGCGGCGGAGCAGATCCTTGGGCAGCGTCCTGATCTTCTGGCCGTGCTGCAGTGAGCAGGCGGCATGGTAGGCCACCGTCAGTCCCCTGTCCGCCCCCTCCGGCAGGCCCAGCGACTGGACCACCTCGGTGACGTCCCGGGCGATGGCGGCAACGGCGGCGGCCTCGGCGGCAAGGGGATGGCCCGCGAACATGTGGCCGTAGTCCTTCACCGTCGTGCCGCAGCCCGAGGTGTTGATCACCACCGCGTCCAGTCCCGGCCCGGCCATCTCGCGGGCGAAGGCGCGGATGTTGGCGGCGGCGGCGGCGTGGCTGTCGCCGGTCCGGCCCATGTGATGGGCAAGGGCACCGCAGCAGCCGATCCCCTCGGCGACCACGACCTCGGCCCCGAGCCGGGTGAGCAGCCGGATCGTGGCGTCGTTGATGTCGGTGTTCAGCGCGCGCTGGGCGCAACCGGTCATCAGCGCCACGCGCATCTTCCGCGTGCCGGCGGCGGCAAAGCTCTGGGGGTCGTCGTTGCGGCTGACCGGGGGGATCGTCCTCGGCGCCATGTCGAGCATCGCCCTGAGCCGGGCATCGGGAACAAGTGCCCGGAACGGCCGGCCGAGCCGTGCCGCCAGCAGCGCAAGGCGAAAGCGCGTTGGGTAGGGAAGGATGCGCGCCAGCGTCCAGCGCAGCGCGCGTTCGACGGGAGGGCGGCGATGGTGGCGCTCGATGTATTCCCGCGCGTGGTCGACGAGATGCATGTAGTGCACCCCCGACGGGCAGGTCGTCATGCAGGCCAGACAGGAGAGGCAGCGATCGACGTGCCGCACCGTCGCCGGATCGGGCGGCCCGCCGCGCTCGAGCATCTCCTTGATCAGGTAGATGCGGCCACGGGGGCTGTCGAGCTCGTCGCCGAGGATCTGGTAGGTCGGGCAGGTTGCGGTGCACATGCCGCAGTGCACGCACGCCCGCAGTATGGCGTTGGATCGCGCGGTCGCGGCGTCGCGAAGCTGGTCTGGGGTGAAACTCGTCTGCATCTCAGCCGATCAGCATCCTGGTCATGACGCGGATTCCGCCGGCGAGCGCAAGGCCGACGATGGCGGGGTAGACCCAGCGCGGCCGGTCGACCGGCAGCACCGCCCGCAGCGCCTGCACCAACGCGGCAAGGCCCACCGCGCCGGTGAAGAGGAGGGCGATGATGCGCGCCCCCTGTTCCTGCTCGGGCAGGGCGAACAACCCGATCGCCCCGATCACCAGCGCGGCGGCGGCCAGGCCGATGCGCGTCGCCGTGCCCGACGGCAGCGCCGCGAGCGACACGAAGGTGACCGCCGGCGCACCGAGGCCGATCAGCACGGCGATCAGGAAGCCGTCGCTCACGCCCACCCCCCGCCCAGGATGCCGCGCGGGTCGAAGCGGGCCCGCAGTGCGGCCGCCAGCGCCGCGACCGGCGGCGGCGCAGGATGCAATGTGCCGAGGCGGGCATGCGTCGCGGGCGCGGCGCGCACCAGCGTGGCGTGGCCGTCGAAGCAGCCGAGGCGGGAGCGCATGTCTTCGCCCGCGGGCGAAAGCAGCCACACAAGCCCGCCGCCCCAGTCCATCAGGGCCGCCTGCGCCCTGGCGCGGGCCAGCAGGCCCGCGGCCTCCGACGGGCGCACCGACACCCTCCAGACATCGCCTGCTCGGCCGGCGAGGCAAGTGACATCGCGGATTGCCTGCCATTGGGCGGTGACGCTGGCGGCGTTCGTCTCGACCTCGGCTACACCGAATGGGGCAAGCGCCGCTGCAAGCCGTCCGGCGCGGTAGGCGACCGATTGCGCAAAGCCCTCGATGCGCAGCCACGTCCGCGGAGACGGCCCGGGGTCGTGGGCAGCCGCGGTCACCTCCCAGGGCGTGCCGAGGGCCGCCGCCATCGCCGCGACCGCGCGCGCTGGCTCGAGCCCCGGCAGGCACAGCGTCGCCGCCGCCTCGGGCACGGGCAGCACCTTCAGCGCGATCTCGGTCAAGATGCCGAGGCCGCCGCGGCTGCCGGCCAGCAGCTTCACGAGGTCATAGCCGGTGACGTTCTTCATCACCCGCCCGCCGTTCGCCACGACCGTGCCGCTTCCGTCGACGAAGCGGACCCCCAGCATGGCGTCGCGGGCCGCCCCGGCCTGGATGCGGCGGGGGCCCGAGACGTTGGCAGCCGCCACGCCGCCGATCGTGGGTGTCCCTGCGGTGCCGAGAAGCGGGCGGTGGTCCATCGGCTCGAACGGCAGGCGCTGGCCTTCGGCGGCCAGCAGCCGCTCGACCTCGGCTACCGGCGTCCCGGCGCGAACGACAAGCGTCAGGGCCGCCGGTTCATGCAGCACCACTCCGGACAACGCCGAGGTGCTCAGCGGGGTGCCCGCCCCGGCCGGTCCACGGGTTCCCCCGCCCTGCACGGCAAGAGGACCGCGCGCCGCCCGCACCGCCTCGGCCACCTCGGCTTCGCTCGCGGGCCGGATCACGGCCTGCTCCCGGATGCGATGCGGCCTGCGGGTGCGTGGCCCGATGCGGTGCCGAGGCTCATGCCGCCCGCCGACCAGCCGAGAGGTGAAGGGGAAATACCTTGGCGGGGTTGAGCAGCCAATTGGGATCGAACGCGTCCTTGACGCGCATCTGCGCCTCGAGATCCTCGGGCGTGAACTGCACGCCCATCAGGTCGCGCTTCTCCACTCCCACCCCGTGCTCGCCCGTCAGGCAGCCGCCCGCAGCGACACAGAGCTTCAGGATCTCCGCCCCCAGAGCCTCGGCCCGGGCAAGCTCGCCCGGGGCGTTGGCGTCGAACAGGATGAGCGGGTGCATGTTGCCGTCACCAGCGTGGAAGACGTTGGCCACCTCAAGCCCGAAGCGCGCCGAAAGCTCGCCGACGGCGGCCAGCACGCCCGGCAGTTCCGACACCGGGATTGTGCCGTCCAGGCAGATGTAGTCGTTGATCCGCCCCATGGCCCCGAAGGCCGACTTGCGCCCGAGCCAGATGCGCGCGCTCTCTTCGGCCGAGCGGCTTTCGCGGATCTCGAGCGGCGCGTGGCGGCGGGCGATCGCCGCGATCAGTCCGAGCTGGTGGGCGATCTCGGCCTCGGCACCCTCGACCTCGACGATCAGCAGCGCCTCGCAATCGGGATAGCCGGCCTTGGCATGAGCCTCGCAGGCGCGGATGCAGGGCCGGTCCATGAACTCGATCGCCACCGGCAGTACGCCGGCGCGGATGATGTCGGCCACGCAGGCACCGGCCGCCTGGGCAGTGGCGAAGGCGATCAGGACCGGCCGCGCGCCCTCCGGCCTGGGCAGGATGCGCAGCACCGCCTCGGTGACCACGCCGAGCTGGCCTTCCGAGCCGCAGACCACGCCCAAGAGGTCGATCCCCGGCGCGTCCAGATGCGCCCCGCCGAGCACGACCACGGTCCCGTCCATCAGCACCATCGTCAACCCGAGCAGGTTGTTCGTCGTCACACCGTATTTCAGGCAGTGGGCGCCGCCCGAGTTCATCGCGATGTTGCCGGCGATGGCGCAGGCAAGCTGACTCGATGGGTCGGGGGCGTAGAAGAACCCCGCATCCTCGACCGCCGTGCTGACCGACAGGTTGGTCCGCCCGGTCTGGACGCGGATGAAGCGGTCGGCAGTGTCCATCTCGAGCACAGCGTTCATCCGTGCCACGCCGAGGACGACCGAATCCGCCGTCGGCAGCGCGCCGCCCGACAGCGAGGTGCCCGCGCCCCGCGGGACCACCGGCACGCCCTCCTCATGGCAGACGCGCAGCGCCGCGGCGACCTCGCCGGTCGATCGCGGCAGCACCACCGCGAGGGGCGGGCAGCGGTAGGCGGTGAAGCCGTCGCATTCGTAGGCGCGCGTCTCAACCGGCGCGTCGATGACGGCATCTGCGGGAAGAACGGCGCGCAGCCTCGCCACGATCCGGTCGCGCCGGGCGATGAGACCATCATCCGGCCGCGGCATATCCATCGGCGGCCCTCCCGATCCGTGTGCATCGCCCTTTCGCGAAGCTAGGCCCATTCGTGCCGGCTGGCAACCGCCACTCCGCCGGTCCGGGGCAACCGCGGCTCTTGCCCGACAGGCGCGAATGGGCGACTCTGACATCGCCGGCTCTCGTGGCCCGCGCCCTCGGAGTGCCCAATCATGCCTGCCCTACCGCGTCTTCTATCCGCTGCAGTCGCGGCACTCGTGGCCTTCGTGCCGCCGGCCGCCGCCCAGCTGCGACAGGTCGCCGAGCCGGCGACGGCCGCCCCGGCCGCGGCCGGGGCCTGCGGCCAGCCGCTGGCCGACACCCATGTTCTGCGCCAGCCGCTCGACCGCGTGCCGGCCGAGCCCTTCGCCGCGGCGCTGCGGTTCCATCAGCCGGCATGGCTCGAGTTCACCCTCGCCGGACCAGGGCGCGTCGTGCTGCGCACCCAGCATGCCGGAAGCGACGATCCGGTGCTGCTGCTGTTCGATGCCGGCGGGGCCCTGACCAACGACGACGACAGCGGCGGCAATGGCAACGCGCTCATCGACATGACGCTGGCCGCCGGGACCTACTGCGCCCAGGTCCGCCTGTTCGGCAGCGGCATCGTCCCCGTGACGGAGGTGCCGCTCGCGCTCGCCACCGGGGAAGAGGCCGAGGCACTGGCGGTCACCACGGACGTCCCGCCTCCGGACGCCACCGCCTGCGCCGACCCGGGCCTGACCGAGAACGCCGGGCCCGTTGGCCCCGGAATCGGCGAACTCGCGCTCGGCGGGACGCTGGCCGAGGGCGGCCACCGTGACTTCGCGCTGCAGGTGACCGACGGGATGACGCTCGAGTTCCGCGTCACCAGCGGCGCCTTCGACACGCTGCTCGACCTCTTCGACATCCAGGGCGTGGCGCTTGCCTCCGACGACGACGGTGGCGGCGGCACCGACAGCCGCATCGTGCAGACCCTCGCGGCGGGCAGCTACTGTCTCCGGGTCAAGAGCTACGGCGGCAACGGCGGCGCCTTCGACCTCGTGATCAGCGACGAGGCGGCCGACGGGCCCGAGCCGGCGGGCGGCTTCTGCGCCGACCCGGCGCTGACCTCCGCCTTTCCCGGCGACATCGCCCCCGGGATGGGAGCTGTCACCGCCGAGGGAATGGTTCCGACCGGTGGCCACAGCGACTGGCGCCTCGTGGTGCTGTCGCAGGCAGTCTACCAGATCGACGCCCGCAGCGGCGGCTTCGACACGATGATCGAGCTCCAGGACGCCGCCGGCAGCTATGTCGACGGCAACGACGACGGGCCGGACGGCACCGACAGCCGCGTCGTGACCGAACTTGCCGCCGGCGAGTACTGCCTGCGCGTCACCGGCTATTCCGGCGGTGGCGGGGCCTTCAGCCTCGCGGTCACAGACAGCGTTGATGCCCCGCCGCCGCCCGACGGCGTCGCGGCCTGCTCCGATCCCGGCATGACCGAGCCGCTCGGCCGCATCGTCGGGCCCGGCGTCGGCGTACTGCGGGTGCCCGGCGCCCTCGCTCCCGGTGCGCGGCAGGACTGGACCATGACGGTCGAGGCCGGCGTGACCGTGCAGTTCGATGCTGTCAGCGGTGAATTCGACACCGTTCTCGCCCTCCATGGCGCCGATGGCGCGCGCCTGGCCGAGAACGACGATCACCCCGACGCCGGCGGCACCAACAGCAGGCTGACCGAGGCGCTCCAGCCCGGCGACTACTGCCTGACGCTGCGCAGCTATGGCGACGGCGGCTCGGGCGGCTACGAGCTGTCGCTGACCGAGCAGGACCCCGCGACGCTGCGGCGGGTGGCGATCGAGGCGGGCGAGATGATCCCCGAGGCCGACAGCGGCGTCGATGTCGAATCGCTGGGCGTGCTCGCCACGGAACTGACGTCCCAGCGGCTCAGCCAGACGCGGACGAAATGGGTGTCCTTCGACGTGAACGAGCCCGGGCTGGTCCAGATCGTCGCCTCGAGCCTCGTCGGCGGCTTCACCCTGCGCCTCTATGACGCCGGCGGGGTGCGGCTGGGCGAAAGCGAGAGCGGCGGGCTGCCGCGGACGGCCTCGCTCTACCGCGAACTGACGCCAGGACGCTATCTCGTCGCGATGACCGGCGAGCCGCGGGCGAGCGGGCGCATGAACCTGCGCCAGATCAGCCTGGCCCGCTTCGTCCGGCCCTGAGCCGGACGTGCGGCAGCAACGAGGACGGCGCTACTGCGCCGTCCAGCCGCCGTCGACCGGGATCGCCGCGCCGGTGAGGTTGTGCGCCGCCGGGGCACACAGCCACAGCGCGAGGGCGCCGATCTCGGCCGGGCGCGCCATCCGCAGCGACGGCTGCTTCTCGGACAGCAGGTCGGCCACGCCCTTCGCCCGATCGCCGCCATGGGCTGCGGCCCGCGCGGCGATCTGGGGTTCGATCAGCGCCGTCTCGACCCAGCCGGGGCAGATGCAGTTCACCGTCACGCCGCCCTTCGCGGCATCGCCCTTCGCGGCGTACTCGAGGGCCGCCACCCTGCTCAGGCCCACGAGCCCGAACTTGGCCGCGACATAGGGCGCCTTGTCCCTCGAGGCGACGAGGCCGTGAACCGAGGCGATGTTGATCACCCGCCCGAACCCGCGCGCCGCCATCACCGGCAGCGCCGACCGCATCGTCAGGAAGGCGGCCGTGAGGTTGACCTGCAGGATCGCTTCCCATTTCTCGCGCGGCATCTCGGCCAGCGGCGCGGTGTGCTGGATGCCGGCGTTGTTGACCAGGATGTCGGCCCCGCCCCAAGCTGCCACCGCCGCCATCAACTCATCGATCCGGTCGCTGTCGCGCAGATCCCCGGGAAAGAAGGCGGCGTCCGCCGCCCCGCGGGCCCTCAGATGGGTGCAGACCTCCTGCGCCTCGGCGTCGCCGGCCAGCCCGTGCACCGCGATCCGCGCCCCCGCCACGGCCATCGCTTCGGCGATGCCCAGCCCGATTCCCTGCACCGATCCCGTGATCAGCGCCGTCTTCCCCGACAGATCGGTCATGTCATCCCCTCCGGCTCGTCCATTCGTCCGTCATCGCACCGCCATAGTGTCTCCCGCCCGCTTCCGCCAGTCCGCCCGGCACCGGCGGCCCTTGCGGAAGGCTGCAAGAGCCTCTAAACGGACGCCGCCACCCAGTGCGGAGAGGTGCCGGAGTGGTCGAACGGGGCGGTCTCGAAAACCGTTGTGGGGGCGACCCCACCCAGGGTTCGAATCCCTGTCTCTCCGCCACTTGCCCTCGCGAAAGCGTTCTCCCGATCCGGCTGCGGCCGGATTTT